>CALUKD010000001.1 GCA_944321125.1 Candidatus Butyricimonas faecavium
CTCGACTTGCATGTGTTAAGCCTGTCGCTAGCGTTCATCCTGAGCCAGGATCAAACTCTTCATACTAAAATAATCTTACAGAAATTTTCTCTGGCCGGGTCATGTGTTTCATGAATCTCGACTACCGTCGATTCCGATTCACGCTCGCTACGTTGTTATTTTCACGTCAATATTGTTAAAGAACTCTTCTTGTCATCTTCATCGCCGTCGCTTTTTCAGGAGCGAAAGCGGGTGCAAAGATAAGGCGTTTTTATCATTCCCTCCAAATCTTTTCCGAAGTTTTTTCAAACTTTTTTTTCTCGCGCCCCCGTTTAAAGGGTCCGCCGGGAAAGATCGTCGTCAACATCGCCAGAACGCCACCACCACGTGAACTCGCCGTCCCCTCGTCTCGCCTCCCTCGTTCCGTTTTAGCGGGTGCAAAGATAAGGCAAACTTTATCCCTTTTCCAAATTTTTCATAAACTTTTTTTCAAAATTTCCCCATCATAACTGGTAACCAATCGCTTGCATGAAAGAATGCCGCACCGGGAACGGGACGGGAGGAGGGAAGAGGCGAGGGAATGACGCTTCTCCCCCGGGACTCTCCCGGTTCAAGGACGCTCCCGAACGCCTTTGATACGGCTTTGATTCGAAAGTGATACGGCTTTGATACCTGAATACATCGAATATACAACCCGTAAACAACGGGGGTATCCTGAAAAAGTTTACTGTAAAACAGAGTAAACTCATGGCAGAATTTATAAAATAGCGAACTCCCCCTCTAACTCCCCCTTACACAGGAGGGAGGACTGGCTACATTGGAATATGTAGTGCAAATTTTCATGTTTTATTCCCTATCCCCTAATAAGGGGACTATATAAAAGAAGAGAGGTGATTTATCGTTGCATCACCTCTCTTGAACAACACTATTAGTGTACTTATTTCACGATAATCGTGAAACAATTATTCACGTCTTGAGTATATCCTTCATTTGTAAAAGTCAGAGATATCTGGTAACGTCCAACAGGAACATCACTGTATACCGGCATAGAAAAAGTCCCGTCACCACTGACATTCAACACTTCCCACATTTTTTCAGCATCACCGGATTCCGTGGTAATACTTTTTATACTGACAAAAATAGGACGGGTTCCTTCCACCCCTTCTATCGGCGTACTCGTCCAAGGCCACCCGTACTTATCACGCTTATATTCATCCCCTCCTATTGTTGGATAAATTCCATTTTGCACACAATACTCCGGAGTATACCCATAATTCACATACATCTCGAAAGTCGGGTTAGGCTTGGGAGGTGTCAGATCCAGTACTTTTTTCACAACCATAGAATCCATGGTATAACCCGCATATTCCGTCTGTAAATAACCGGGGGTAATATCTTGACAAGCTCCCAGCAATATACATCCCCCTATTATTAATATCAATATTATTCTCATAATCATTCATTTAAATTTTTCCAAAATCATAACCATAATTCAAGGCATGAACCACTCCGTTTTTAGGTTGTATATTCGGAGTCGCCAAAGGAATCATTTTCCCAACCGTTACAGAATACAGGAACATCTCTATAGCCCCGGCTTCCGGAATTCCTTTATAAGTATTCCGCTCCAGATAAGCAATAACTTGATTCTTTCCTATACAGGTAAAAGTTGTTCCTCCATCTTGCTCCTTCGCATGTATTGCATAGTCCATATTCCGAAAACCGATATTCTCTTTCAAATATTTTCCTACAACAACATGTTTCAATATCAGTTCTCGACATAATTCAACTGGCATGTCTTCTATACTTTCATACCTATCTTCCGTAACTCCTTTGTACTTACAATCCATCAAATAACGGTAAACGGCAAAAGAAGGCGGAGCAAAAAAAGTCATTGTGGGTACAGTATCTACTCTTCCTTCGAATAAATCCGTTAACCCGGCCCGTTCTATCATTTGTACCGTATACCCCCATTGTTCCGTGTTTGAACGCAAGTACTCCATAATCGTGCCATCGTAATAAGGAGAAGAGACTCCTCCATCAATGACGTCTTGCTTGGTTGTGCATGCGAAACAAACGATACACATACTTAATCCTATCAATATCTTTTTCATATCCTTCATAACTATTGTCTTTTTAACCAATAAAGATTCTGCCGCATCAAGGGATTTTCTTTGAAATCAATACTTTTATTCATCAAGAAGAATGCCCCGTCAATACAATCCTGTTGCGTTACGGTCTGATAACCACCCTCCAAGAAAGAATGCACGTAATCCAACCCGTTCCGGATAATATCATAATACCGATACCCCTCTACCAACAACTCTTTTTCACGTTCCCGGAATACAGTCATCTGTAAATCACCGTTATCTTCCGAGGAGTGATAGAGTGCCGCACCTGCCCTCTTCCGGATCGTATTCAAATCTTCGATGGCCCCTTCGATTTTATCACCTCCTAAATGTACCCGACATTCCGCTCTCAACAAGTAGATATCAGCCAAACGCCACCAAATACGATTGGAATTAAAAGAAGCGAATTTCTTTTTAGTACCCGTGACCGTAATATTCACACTTCTCTCTTTATAGGGATAAGCAAAACCTCCCGTTATACTCTTATCCATGGCATCCATCCCGTCAAGATCATAGAAATAGGCATATTTTCTAGTATCCGCACCCGGATACATTTTCCGAACTGAAGTCGTGAATATACGTAATGTGAAATCTTGCACGACACCCGGGCCATATTCAGGACGTACGGGATAACCAACATAATCCGTACCCAGCGAATATACCCGTTTTCCTACCTCGTTATAATAATCTTTCATTACCGTTTCATAAACTCCTTCCTTGCTATTACCAACAAGTACCGAGGCACAAACCTCTTCCGGCGTAGCCACCAAATCATATAAAGGAGATTCAATCACCTTGGTACAAGCTTTTTCAGCCATGTCCCACAATTCTTTCTCATCATAATTCCGATCAACTTCAGCTGCAAAATACTTACCCCCGGCTTTCCAAGCACACAAATGAGCCAGTAAAGCATAGGCCGCACCCTGACAAGGGGTTGATTTTGAAAACATCGTATTCCCGTTGCAATCCGTCAGTTTGTCAAAAGGAGGTAAAATTTCGGCAGCTTTTTCAGCCATCTCTATTGCGAAATCACACACTTTCGGCCAAGGGGTTTTAGCTACAGGTTCCCAGTTAATTCCCCCTTTCTGCAAAATACAGTCACCCCAACGACGTATCAAATCAAAATAAGCCAAAGCTTTAAAAAAGTAAGCCTGTCCTCGATAAAACTGTCTCCGTTCATTCGGCATCTCAACAACATCGACATGCGACAGCACGGTCTCTGCCCCCATAATCACCTGATACCAAGCTTCCCACAAATCAGCTGTCCCAGCTTCCAATTCCAACATCCGGGCACCCCTCCGAGATTCATCCGCCTCATCGGCATAAGCTCCTTTTTCCACTTGCAGCAAAGCATTCCAACATACCATATCCCGTACCCCTGCACCAACACCGTATACTAATGCTTCTACATCCTTTTCTTTGGTAATATTTCCAAAAGTCAAGCTGTTCTCCGGCTCAACCCGTAACTGATCCGTACATCCCGCAAGGAACAACACGCATAATAAAATAACGATCAACTTCATAACTTAAAATTTCAAAGTTAAACCTATTGTAAACTTCCTAGCCAAAGGATAATTTCTTCCGCTATCAATACCAGTCCTAATATCCACGATCTCCGGATCAATACCCGAATAATTCGAGAAGGTCAGCAAATTTTCCCCACTCACAAAGAAACGTAACTGTTCTATCTTCCAATTCCGGATCAAGGACTTGGGTAAGTCATATCCCAAGGTTACAGTCTTCAATTTCAACCAATTCACCTTTTCAACATAGCGATCAATCACGCTCACCTCATTCGGGAAAAATTGCATCTGGCTATCGGCTTGTAATTTGGCATAATCCGAATTATCTCCCGGTTGTTCCCAGAAAGTGACATTTCGTATATCCATCAAGATAGGGTGTTCCAATCCGTTGTAATTAGGAATAATTGAACTTCCGGGAAGAGTATTATACATATGACGTCCCAATTGGTATGCCCATGAAAAATTCAAATCAAACCCTTTCCATTTCAACTCACTGACAATACCGCCACTAATTTCAGGTAAAGCACTACCCAAATACACCTGATCTCCGCGCCCGATAGAACCGTCTCCGTTTACATCGACAAATTTCAAATCCCCAGGTTTGTAGTACTGAATCCCCCCCATTGGAGCACTCATACCTACATTATTGTATACAATAGGTACCTCATCCTGACTGTTAATGTATCCCTCCGTCCGATAACCGTAGATTCCATTCAGTGCTTTGCCGATGATTCCCCGGGAATTATCTTTACCATTATATGATTTCTCATAACGATTCCAGACTTTGGCACCATTAACCGATACCCGCCATGAAAAATCGGGCGTTCTGAATATATCATATTTAATTAACAATTCGATTCCTTCATTTGAAATGGCAGCAGCATTTTGCCACTGGGAACCGAAACCGTTATGTTCTCCCGGCAAAGACACCGGAAACAGAAGCTTGTCGGTATAACGATAATAATAATCCAAGGTAATTCCCAAACGATAATCCAACAAATCCAAATCCAATCCGAAATCGTACTGATCTGTCTCCTCCCAAGTTAAATCTTGGTTATACGCACCTAAAGACCACGAAGGTTCCAACGTACTATTCCCTTCAAAAGGAGCTCCATTCTGCATGATTCCCAATGCAAGATAAGCCGACTCGAAGTGTTTTCCGGAACGTCCCCAGCTAGCCCGGATTTTACCGAAATTAAACCACTCTAAATTATTCCGGATAAAACCCTCTTCGGAAAAAGTCCATGCTGCTGCAACGGAAGGGAAAGTTCCCCATTTCTTGTGTTCCCCGAAAGTGGAGCTTCCATCCCGACGAATACTGGCAGAGAACAAATATTTCTTTTTATAATTGTACTCTAAACGCGCAAAATAAGAAATCAGGACCTGTTCTGTCATATCCGAAAGATAGTGCTGTAAAGCTATTTTACGGCTAAGCGAGGGTGTCAGTTGTTCATCCCCCAAATCTGGAAATCCCGGACGCACGTAATAGATCTGATCACTAGGAGAATTCTCCCCGCTTCCTCCATTATACTCGGTCTGATCATACTGATAGGACAGACCTGCCACCGCACTTACATTATGATTTTCATCTATTATAGTCTTATAACTCAGTAAATTCTCATTCAATACCATCAAGCTGATCCCAGTTTCTCCCACACTCATCGAACGGTTGGTAGACATCAAGTAAGAGGGAGTAAAACCGTTACGACGATTTAACGAGTAATCGGCAGCCAAGGATGTCGATAATTGTAAACCCTTGATAATCTCATATCCTAATTTAAAATTGGTTCTCAAACGGATAGAGCGATTTTTCTCTTTTATATTTTTCATCTGGTCGACAATATAATCCCAAACGGCCGAACCTTCTCCTGGATACAGAGAACTAAGGTAATAAGGATCTCCCGGCACAACACCGATCATCGGAGAACTTTGGAAACTGGAACTAAACGATCCGTATCCTTGCTTCCGATTAGCCAAAGAAGCATTCAGTCGTAAATCTACGGTCAATTTATCTACCGGAATAATGTTCATACTGGAGTTCAAATCTATTCGATTAAAGCCGCTTCCCTTCAATATACCCGATTCATCGTAATAACCTAATCCCAAACTATAAGCTATTTTTTCTGAACCACCGTAAGACTGGATATTGGCATTCGTCACTTTCCCCTTGTGATAATACATCGGGAAAAAGTTCGTGGCATTGTTATAAAAATCGTTCAAACTGTCCTGGAAAAAAAGTCCGTTTGAAGTAGAAGGAACCGGGTGCATCAAAGCATCCATCGTTCCCCCCGGATGCAAGTAATTCTCTTCCCAAGTTTCAGGATATTTATAACGCAAATTTTCCATATCCAAATAAGCGATCAATTCGTTTCTCAGTGCCTTTAAACGAAAATCTCTTTCATAACGCCCCACCATGATCGTCGGTAATTCCGGCAACACGCTCCAGCTCTGTGAAACATTCACCGACAAAGAGCTTTTTTGGTTCTGACGTCCCTTTTTCGTCGTCACGATAATCACCCCGTTGGCTGCCCTAGAACCGTATATGGCTGCAGAAGAAGCATCTTTCAAAACTTCAATGGATTCGATCATATCGGGATTAATGTCTGACAACAAGTTCGTTCCCGTGATCGGAGAAGTAAAAGAGTTTAATGGAACCCCATCGACAACCCATAATGGATTAGAAAAACGTCTTTCCAACTCGATGTCCAAAGAATTGTATCCTCGAATGGTTATCGCCGCTCCACCACCTCCTGGTGCCCCGGAAATATTCGTAATATCCATCCCGGCAACCCTTCCTTGTAATAAAGTTGCAATATTCGGGGAGGGAATTCCTTCTAAATCTTCTCCTTTTACCGTGGATATTGCTCCCGTCATTTCACGACGGGTTGTCGTTCCATAAGCTACCACGACAGCTTCATCCAACGCTTGAACATCTTCTTCCATTACTACACGCAAAGTATCGGATTGAGCATTAAAGGTTACTATTTTCTTTTTAAAGCCCACGAAAGAAAATTCTAACGTACCACTCGTTACAGGCAGATCCATGGCAAACCATCCCCGGGCATCTGTTGCCGTACCTAAAGACACACCCGCCACTTTTACCGTCACCCCGGGAATAGGAATTCTCTGCATATCATACACGAATCCTTTTACCCGCAATGATTTTTTTTCCGGACTATCAAGAGAGGCAGGCTTGATTATCACCATCCGATCAATATATTCCCATGTAAATTTACTACCAAGTAGCCGTTTCAAGACCTCGTCAATCTTCACATTTTTAACGTTCAAGGAAATCGTTTGATTCACGTCTACCTCGTTAAAGCTGTAAAAAAAGTCCAGTTGCGTCTGACGTTTTAGTTCGGAAATAACCTTGGTAAAAGGCGCCCCTGCCACTTTCAGCGTCACCATCTGATCCTGTGCCCGCACCCTTGCCGACAGGGAAAAAACAAAGACACACATCATCAAAAAAGTCAATTTCATAATCATCAAAATTTTAGCACATCGATTTCTTAACAGAATCCTCGTGCCCGTTCGATTTTTTTTCATACTTTTGTAATAAGAGTTAAACAATTATCCTTCAGGGATCGCAAGTCCTTGCGGGATGTTTATCACACCGGGAGTTGTTGCTGCAATTCCCGGTGTGTTTCAATTATTTCTGTTTATTATTTATTTCACTCACCGTCACCACCCGACCGTTCACGCTAAAGTGAACCTGCGTGGTCTTCTCGATGATCGAGAATATTTTGTTTGCCGAATACTCCTTGTTAATTACCCCGGCAAAGGCAAAATGTTTCACGTTATCGGAAGTAAAGAAAAAATCAATGTCATACCAACGTTCCAACTGTGCTGTAATTTCCTCCAATGTAGCTCCCTCGAAATAGAACTTCCCATCAATCCACGCAGTATAGATGGATGTATCCACTTCTTTTGTTGCAAAAACCCCATCTTTCCACACAACTTGTTGCCCCGGTAAAATAACCTCCCCTTTCCCGGTCAACCGATCTCCAACCCGCACTTTACCACTCACAAGTGTTGTTCGGATTGCCCGTTCCGAAACATAAGTATTCACGTTGAAACTTGTTCCCAGTACTCGCACATCCACCTCTTTCGCCTCCACGATAAAAGGCTTCGCAGAATCTCTCGCAACCTCAAAATACCCTTCTCCTTCCAGATACACCCGCCGTTCCTTCCCCTCGAAACGAGTCGGGAAACGAAGTCTCGATTCCGAATTCAAGTACACTTTTGAACCATCAGCCAGAATCAATTGATACTCACCTTTACGAGGAACAACAATCGTATTGTACTCAACCTTAGCGGGAGTCCCTTTTACCTGTTCATACGTCACGCTCTTAGAAGAATCGAGCCGGATGCGAACATCTCCTTTATTTAGGATGGTGTCACCAGCAAGCAAGGACAAATCTATCCTTTCCCCCTGTTCCATAAACAACACGGCACGAGGTGTTCCGGCTTCTATCTCCAACATCACTTCCGCCACAAGAAGGTCCTTTTTCTCCCGTAAATTTATCCATAAAATTCCACCCAATAACAAAGGCAACATCGCAGCTGCCACCCAGCGCCATACAGGCACACGCCTCCGGTTTATCCCCTCTCCCCGGTATTGCTTGATAGCCCGCCACATCTTTTCACGATCTGCCACCAGCTCATCCTTTTTCCGCATCCCGACCTCTCTCAACACACGCCTCACCCCGGTAAAATTCTCGTCCTGCCATATTCTCTCCCACTCGGCATCTCCCGGTTTGACCCTACCCTCCAATATCGCCCGTAACCAATCTTTTTCGTCCTTTGTACTCATAATCTCGTTTTTTAGAGTAAAGCCTTTTCATCCGGCTTTCCACACGTAAAGCGAGAAACAGATCAATTAGGGTGAAAAGAAATCGTGATTTTTTTAGAAATTTGTAATATTTCTTTTTTTTGCTCGTCGATAACTATGATAGCAACCAAAACCAGCACGAATCGCCAATCCCGTCATGCTCTCTCCCGCATAAGTCGAACCAGCCAATAATGCCTCCATCTCACGAAGGCGACAATCATTAATATAAGCCTTAAAATTCATCCCGTACGTGCGGTTTATAAACGTGGAAAGATACGTGCGATTGGTCTGTAACTCCCCGGAGAATGATCAGTGATTTATTTTTTTCCTGATCTGCTCCACTCCCCATGCCAAAGCGATCCCGATTAAAGCCCCGACCGTAGCCTCGCTAAAGCGCAAAACACCATTCACAAAAGGCGAAATCGAAGGAGACATTTTGGAAATAAGCAGAATAATTACTAACGTGATTGTAGCCATCTTACCATCATCGGGAATACCCAAAAGCATACATAAAATATCCAATAGAAACACGGCAGCGATCATTCCTAGAAGAGAGAACGGAAAAAGAAGTAGATACACGTAGGCAATCACGGCCCCGATAAACGTTCCGAACACCCGCAACCCACCTTGACGAATGGAAGTCTTCACGTCTTCCTGTAACACGACGATAGCAGAAATAACCGCAAGCATCGACCCCATCCACCGAGACTCCACGTGGAAATGTCCCGTGAGGTAAGCCCCCACCAAATAAGATAAAAGCACGGCCACTCCTTTAGCTATGGCCATCAACGGACTCACTGGATGAAATATTCGCTTCACGTTTAACTCCATAAAAACCAGATTTTCTAGTTTTTACCGTTTTCAGGGAAGAAAAGTTACAATCTATTTCCCCGTCTCTTTTTTGAAAAAAGAAGTACACAGGGTCAACATGAAATTCTTATTCCGATCACCGAGCTCGGATCTGATTTTATTGTAAGCCACTTTAACTTGAGTCTTCACTGTATTCACGGATACCCCTAACTGTTCGGCCACATCTTTGTAACTCAGTCCCTCGACACATCCTAGAATAAAAATTTCCTTACACTTAGGTGGCAAATTATCCATCACGATTTGCAACCGCCTATACAATTCTTCAAAATCCTCGGAATCTTCATTTGCTTCTTCTCCTGACACCATCATTTCTCTCCGATACCGTTGCTCTACCTCTGCATGAAGTTTACGATCAATACAAGAGTTCTTGACCGAACGACTCAGATAAGCGTAAAGAGAACCGGAATGGGTTATCTTCGCCCGATTCACCCACAAGTAAATGAACGTGTCTTGCACGATATCTTCAGCCTCCGCCCGATTCCCGACAAAACCTAACGCATAAAGGTATAACCGTTCCGAGTAAGACTCGAAAAAAGAATTGAACGCACACCAATCTCCTTCCTGCATTTTCCGGAACAAAGTCAACTCATCCTGCATAGGCCACATTTCCTTATTGAAAGCAAAAATAATGATTCTCTTTATATTTTATACTCCCGTGTCGGAAAAATACAAGATTTCAATCACGCCTGCTTTCATTTCCGCCTGTTTTCAACTATGCTCTCTCCCACCTCCCGTGACATCCGAACCTATTTTTCCATATAACAAATATACTACACGACACACCCATATTTCAAATTTAACCGTATCAAAAATGAACTCATAATCGAATCTCTATGAAATTACAGGCAAAGATAGCTTAATGTCATAGCAATACCACCCCTTTCATAAGGTAATTATCTCCCATGTCCCATTCCACACCCTTTCATCCCCCTTCCATAACCCTTTTCCCATACACGGGCAAAGGAAAGAAAAGTCTCCAACAAGAATTACGGGAGATTATTACCTATATATATCCCAAGTATTTCAATGGCTTTACCCTGAAAATTCAGCAACACCCCGCCAGCAATCAATATTTATTCCACCGAAGAGTTTCAAAAGAAATCAGAATCGTTTATATTTGCATCACTATTAAGATAAAAGCTAAAAAAGAAGACATGGCACAGACACCATCTATTCCTAAAGGAACAAGAGATTATTCACCGGAAGTTATGGTGAAAAGAAATTATATATTTGATACGATTAAGTCCGTATTCAAACTCTATGGCTATTTGCCGCTGGAAACTCCGGCAATGGAAAATCTTTCCACCCTTATGGGAAAATACGGCGAGGAAGGGGATAAATTACTTTTCAAGATTCTGAACTCCGGAGATTTTCTAGCGTCTGTTACCAATAGTGAAGTGGAGGAACGCAATATTCCTCAGCTGACCAATAAGATTTGCGAGAAGGGACTACGTTATGACTTAACCGTGCCTTTCGCCCGATTCGTGGTACAACACCAAAATGAAATATCATTCCCGTTCAAACGCTACCAGATTCAGCCCGTGTGGCGAGCCGATCGTCCGCAGAAGGGACGCTACCGCGAGTTCTACCAGTGTGACGTGGATGTCGTGGGGAGTGATTCTTTACTGAACGAGGTGGAATTGATTCAAATCGTGGATGAGGTGTACAAACGATTGAAAATAAATGTACGCTTGTTGATCAACAACCGGAAAGTACTGGCCGGAATTGCCGAAACGATCGGTCACCCCGACAAGCTGGTTGACATCACCGTTGCCATTGACAAGATGGACAAAATCGGAGCCGAGAACGTGAATGCCGAACTCCGGGAAAAAGGTGTATCAGAAGAGGCTATTGAAAAATTGCAACCCATATTACGCTTAGAAGGTTCCAACGAAGAGAAGCTGGCCCGCTTGCAGGAAGTTCTGAAAGGCAGCGAAACCGGATTAAAAGGAGTTATAGAACTTTCTACTGTATTCCGTTATTTGAATCAGCTGGATATCCAAACGGAAATAAAACTCGACTTGACACTTGCCCGAGGTTTGAGTTACTACACCGGAGCCATTTTCGAGGTAAAAGCCAAGGACGTGGAGATCGGGAGTATCACCGGGGGAGGGCGTTATGACGACTTGACCGGAATTTTCGGGATGAAAAACATGTCGGGTGTCGGTATATCCTTCGGGGCTGACCGCATCTTCGACGTGATGAACCAATTGGATATTTTCCCAAAAGATTCCACGGCAACCACCCGTGTACTTTTCGTTAACTTCGGGGAAAAAGAAGAGGCTTTTTGTCTTCCTATACTGAAAACCTTACGGAATGCAGGAATCAATTCCGAGATATACCCGGAAGCTGCCAAGATGAAGAAACAAATGACTTACGCCGACAAAAAGAGCATTCCTTATGTAGCGCTAGTCGGTGAAAACGAAATAAACAATAACGTGGTCACGCTGAAAAACATGCTCACTGGAGAACAAGAAAGTGTAGCCGTTTCCAGTCTAGTTTACAAACTTAAAAGCGAGAATTAAAGTATGCAACTCTATCGCAAAGAACAACGCCCACTGAAAAACCACGGATTTGATGTCAGATTCCCGTGATCGGGAAGTAATTTGTAAGATTTATAAAGTTTATAAAGTACGAAACTTTAAGAACCGAAGGTTCAACTTCATGAACTTTACAAACTTTATAAACTCGTCAGGCGAAAGCCTCGCTCGTGTGCGTGCAATTTAAAATCTAAAATTTAAAATCTAAAATTCCAATGACTCATTATATAACCCCCGAGAAATTAACTTTCGAACAGATCGAAAAAATTTTAACTAAAAAGTATAAATTAGCTTTATCAGACGAGAGTAAGAAACTGATCAATGATTGCAAAGCTTATTTGGATCACAAAATAGCAACTTCTGACAAGCCATTGTATGGAATCACAACCGGGTTCGGTTCTTTGTGTAAGATTTCCATATCGCAAGAAGATTTAAGTCAGCTACAGGCTAATTTGGTTATGTCTCACGCTTGTAGCTTGGGAGAACCCGTGCATAAAGATATCATCCGTTTAATGTTGTTATTAAAAGCTCATGCTCTATCTTTGGGGAAATCCGGGGTACAACAAGTGACAGTAGAGCGTATTATTGATATGTTTAACCACGACGTTCTTCCCGTGGTAAAAGAATTAGGTTCGTTAGGTGCATCCGGGGACTTAGCCCCGTTGGCAAACTTATTTTTGCCGTTGATCGGTGAAGGTGAGGTTTTCTACAAGGATAAAATTTATCCGGCAAAAGAAATCAACGCCAAATTCGGCTGGGAGCCCATCCAACTGGGAGCCAAAGAAGGATTGGCTTTGCTGAACGGTACTCAATTCATGAGTTCTCACGCAGTTTACGCTTTATTGAATGCTTTCAAAGTGGTAAAATATGCTGATATTATCGGGGCGCTATCATTGGAAGCGTACGATGGACGCATCGATCCGTTCTTACCGCAAATCCATGAGGCTCGTCCTCATCCGGGACAAATTGAAACAGCCCGCAATATCCGCACTTTACTGGAAGGTTCTGAATTCCAGAAAGTAGAAAAAACTCACGTGCAAGACCCGTACTCTTTCCGTTGTATGCCTCAAGTACACGGGGCGGTGAAAGATACCGTGGCTTACGTGGCCTCTGTCGTTGAACGGGAAATCAACTCGGTAACCGACAATCCAACCATTTTCATGGAAGACGATTTGATCATTTCCGGTGGTAACTTTCACGGAGAACCGCTGGCTCTAGCATTAGATTTCTTGAGCATCGCTATTGCCGAATTGGGTAGTATCTCTGAAAGAAGAGTATACCGTTTGATTGCCGGAGATCGTAAAACACCTGAATTCCTCGTAGCCAATTCCGGCTTGAATTCCGGTTTCATGATCCCGCAATACGCTGCTGCCGCTATCGTTAGCAAGAACAAGCAGTTGTGTTCACCGTGTTCCGTGGACTCTATCCCGTCATCCAACGAGCAGGAGGACCATGTCAGCATGGGTGGCAACGCTGCAACCAAGACAGTAAAAGTGGTCGAGAACGTGGAACGCGTACTGGCTATCGAATTGATGAATGCCGCACAAGCCATCGATATGCAACGTCCGCTGAAAACATCTGCATACTTGGAAAACTTCTTGGCTGAATTCCGTACGATTGTACCTTTCAACAGCCAAGACCGAGTGATGTATCAAGACATTGAAGCTGCCGTAGAATTTCTGAAACAAGGGGAGTTCGAAGGATTTAATAATTAAGTAATTAGGTGATTTAAAATCTAAAATCATAAAATTCAAGATTTGAGAGAGGGACTTCCCTCTCTTTTTTGTTTATTTTAAAATTCATCATATATCAATTATTTTTATTCGTACATTTATGGAATTTCTGTTCTCCCTGCATCTATGTAATAACATTTCCTCCGGGAATTGCGAATAACATGGAAAGGAAAAGTATAATATTAAACAGATTACAATATGATGAAAAGATTACTTATTGCCACGGTATTATTATTCAGTATACTTGTCGCTTTCGGACAAAAAAATGTTTCCGATAAAGAAAACGAGGCCGCACCGAAAACAGCCCTAATCGAGGCACAAAAGGATTATCAGAAAGCAATAAAAGAAAAAAACTCACCACTGCTGATTCAATCATTAATCCGCCAGATCAAATACCAATCTTTGATTGACATGGACAGTATTCCCCCCATGCTACAAAACTTGGAAGAATACATAGAGACAGACCAAAATATTGTTGAAAAAAGTATTCTGCACTCGCTATTGGCGGAACTCTACCAAATGTACTTCAATTCCCAACAAAGTAAAATCAACCGGAGAACGCCAATCACGGGTTATGTACCCCGCAATATGACAGAATGGACAAGTAATATATATAGAGAAAAAATATTCCAACATGCGCTGGATGCAGTAAAAGCCCAACTCCAGTTATCCGAGGTAAATTGTCTCACTTATAAAGAAATTCTCGTACTCGGGAAAAACTCACCCGCACTTCGTCCGACGATGTACGATTTCCTCGTGTATCGCAGTATTGACATACTAAGTACTATTTCCCGCTACAATAAACAAGAACCCATCACGAACAAACAATTACTATTCGCCCCGGTAAAAGAATTTGTACAAATGCCCATCGAGGTAAAAAAGATGGATGTTTATTCAAATACGCTCAAACTTTATCAATCGTTGCTACAATCGGAGATTGCAGCCCAACGTACGGATGCCATTCTTATTTCTGATCTGGACCGTCTAGAGTATGCAAATAATAACATCGGTTTAAGCCTGTACGATTCTTTATATATACAAGCTTTGGAACAGTTGGCACAGCAATATAGCAAAAATCCTTATAAAGTTGAGATTCTCTATAAGCTCGCTCAATATTATTACCAGGGAAATTATCTTTCAGACAATAGAGATTATCAAAAAGCCTTGAATATATGCAATAGTGGCATTCGCCAATTTCCCAAGTACTTCCGAATTGGCATCTTAAAACAATTAGCCAAGGAAATTACCCAAACTACCGTATCCTATTCTATAAATCCTAACGTGTATCCGGGACACAAACAAAAGGTGAACCTTTCCTTCAAGAACTTATCAGAGATTTCAATCTCGCTGTACAAAATCACGGAACCCACATTGGCATATTTGAATTTAAACAAAAGAGCCTTGAAGCGGGAAAAAATATCCACTTACACGTACCGTCTTCCCAAACGACTGGCTTCTCAAGACACGATTCTACTGCTTCCGGTACCCAACACGGGACTCTACCAGTTGACCGTGTCTTATGCGAATAACTCCAAAGCGGATTCATCCTATTTCAGTTCCAGCCGTCTATCCACGATTGCTCGTAAAACAGGAGAAACAAGTTATAATGTCCTCGTTTGTGATCTCGTCAGCGGAAAACCCATCGAAGGAGCAAAAGTAAAAATCTACAAAGGAAACGGACAAAAGTATAGTCTCGCAGGAGAATTTTCTTCCGATAAAAATGGGATTGCCTCGCTGAATGAGTCCAATCCCGACAATTACTATCAAGTAACCTTGGGAGAGGACAATCATGGTATGATAAATCATCTTCCCTACCAATACATGGGTCGTACTGATGCCAAACTATCCTCAGTAAACCTTTTCACGGACAGGGCTGTATACCGTCCCGGACAGACCGTATACTTCAGCGGTATCAGCTGGGAAGCCACTCAAGATGTTTCAAAAGCAATCGCTGGAAAAAAATACACGATAACGTTACAAGACATGAATCAACAGGTTATCGCAAAACAAGAAGTCCAGACAAACAAATTTGGTTCCTTTGCCGGAAAGTTCACCTTACCGCAAGAAGTTCTGAATGGAATGTTTATGATCTCTACTGATGGAGGAAGACAAATGATTTCCGTGGCAGAATACAAACGTCCGAAGTTCGAAATCACGTTTAACCCACTAAAAGATGCCTATAAATTAGGAGACCAACTTACCGTTTCCGGTATTGCCAAAACTTATTCCGGTGTCAACATTGAAAATAGTAAGGTTACCTATACCATACAAACCCGTACTTTCGACTGGGGTCTTCAGGAAAATACGATTGCTGCAGGGAAAACACAAACCAATGCAAAAGGAGAATTCCAAATCTCTTTCAAAACAAAAGAATCTCCCAATACTCCTGCAATATACAGAGGCTTCGAAACATACACCGTTTCCGTCACGATTACAACTTCCAACGGGGAAACTCAGGAGGCACAATACCCAATTATTATTACAAATCAACGTTATCAATTAACCTCTCTCATAATCCCTGAAATCAATAAAGATATTCCAAGTGAAATTCCGGTTACAACCCAAAATCAACTCGGTTATCCCTTGACAGAAAATATCACATACGAATTATTCTCTCTTAAACCGTTACAGAAGCTAGGAGAGCAATATGATGAAAGGAATCTGCCCATCGACAAAAAAGTTAGGGAAGGGATGTTCACAACCGGAGAAAACAAAAAACTGGAAATGGATTTTTCATCCTTACCTTCCGGCGCATACTTATTGAAATTTGCGGGCACGGGGAACAATAAAGATATTACTTACCAAAAGGTCATATATCTTTATTCCTCTCAAGACAAACGCCCTCCCTATCCTACTTATTATTGGTGTGTGCAAGAGAAAACGACATGCGCTCCCGGTGAAGACGCCAAAATTCTGGTAGGTTCGTCCGCTAAAGACGTATATGTACTGTATGAGGTATATTCCAACCAGAAATTCATGGAACGCAAACGCTTCATGCTAAACAATTCCAATACAATTCTATCTATTCCTTACAAAGAAATTTACGGACCGACTGCCGATGTCTTTATCAGTTATATAAAGGATAACAAATTCTTCTTGGAAAACATTACTTTAACTCGTAAAGAAGCAAGCAAACAACTGGATATTATCACGAAAACATTCCGGGATCACCTTATCCCCGGACAGCAAGAAGAATGGGCATTTGTTGTCAAAACAGAACAAGGGAAAGCCGTCATCGCAGAAATAATGGCGGGAATGTACGACGCTTCGTTGGATAAGATTCATCCACATTACTGGAATTTCAATCCTGTCTACTCCACTTATAGTATGACTCCCAGATGGAGATATACTGCCTATCCGCTAAACGGTTATCTAAGCGAACGTATCAAATGGACAAATGTCCCCGGATTTGAATATGACGTATTAAATCTATATGGCTTAAATCAGTTCGGATTCTCTAATCGGGCTCAAATCATGGTAAGAGGATACGAGGAGGCTACACCGGAAGCACTAATGGATGCGGATGTTGTCGTTGCCGGAAAAGTTGCAGGAGTTCCCGGTTTAAGTAATTCGGATACGAAATTCTACACTAGAGGGCTATCCTCTTTTAAAAAATCCAAAGACGGAGTTCCGGCTACCGGTGAACTTGCCTCCCCGGAAATCAGACAAAATTTCCAAGAAACAGCATTCTTTTTTCCCCAGCTTCTGACGGATTCTACCGGTAACGTGGTCATTAAATTTACGGCACCGGAATCAACTACCACGTGGAAATTTATGGCTCTGGCACATACTCCGACCATGCAATTCGGACAAATTGAAAAACTCATCGTTACAAGCAAGAAGTTCATGGTCAACACGAACTTACCACGATTTGTACGCACAGGCGATAAAGTCGTATTACAGGCCACGATCAATAATCTCACGCCGGAAACACAACAAGGAGAAGCTTACCTTGAATTATTTGTTCCCTCCACAAATACCGTGATCAATAAACAACAGGTGACCTTTAACGTGAAGGCGCAGGAAAGTCAAACCGTCAGCTTTGAGTTTACAGCCCCGGAGAATATAGATTTACTCGGATGTCGCATAGTTGCCTCTTCCTCGGAATTCAGCGATGGAGAACAGCACGTATTGCCCGTCGTGTCTAACGCGACTTTAGTTACCCAAACGTTACCTATATTCATGAATCGACAAGGCCAGCAGGCATTCAAGTTAAAAGCCCCCAAAGGTATTACTCCATATCGTCTGACTCTGGAACTCACGGCAAATCCGATATGGTATGCAGTATTAGCACTACCGACAATAAACACTCCGCAAACAGATAATGTAACAGAGATCACGGCATCCTATTATGTCAGCACACTTGCCACGGCCATTGCCAACGCAAATCCACAAATCACAAATACAATCCGGCAATGGATGCAAAAACCGGATGCAGTACTGACCTCTCCGCTAGAGAAGAACCAAGAATTGAAATCTATCCTATTACAACTTTCACCTTGGGTAACCGAGGCTCAAAATGAAACTCAACAGATGCGTTCACTGGGAGAACTTCTAGATGTCAATCGCCAAAACTATATCTCTCAACAGGCTATTGATAAACTTGCCGAACTGCAAAATGAAGATGGCGGATGGTCTTGGTTTAAAGGATTCAACTCCAGTACTTTCATAACAGAGAATGTGCTTGAAGCTATGTCAAGGCTTGTCTCTTTAAATGTCACAAGTCACCCGGAACAGGTGAAAAAAATGCAAATCAAGGCGTTACAATTCCTAGATAAACAAATACAGGAATCATACAAACACGTGAAGACGGCGGGATATTCTCAGATCCTGTATCTATACACGCGTAGCGCATATCGGGATATCCCATTAACAGATGCACTAGAAGCCCACAAGTATTATCTTGGACAACTAGAGACATCGTGGACAAAACTTTCTCTTTACGAAAAAGCTTTGACAGCCATTGCCATGGAACGTTACGGGAAAACGGATATTGCAAAACAAATCATTCGCTCTCTGAAAGAATATTCCACGACAACTCCCGAAATGGGGATGTATTGGGCAAACAATCGTTCTAGCCTGTTCACGAATTCTGCCATTCAAACCCACGTGGCCATCATGAGTGCCTTCCGGGAAATTGAAGGAAATTCCACGGACACAGAATTGATGAAACAATGGTTATTGCGACAGAAACAAACCCAGAGCTGGGGATCCACCCCCACCACGGTAGACGCTATCTACGCCTTGTTACTTACGGGTAATAATCAATTAGCTTCATCAGAGGATTTGAGCGTTAAACTCGGAAATAAGAATTTGAATGTCTCCCCGGAAGAAACAACACTCGGTTATATCAAGCAAACTTTCACGGGTAAAGAAATTACCCCCAAAATGATGAACGTAACTCTTTCAAAAAAGCAACAACAGGCAAGTTGGGGTGGGCTATATTTACAATACTTTGAAAAACTAGATAAAGTTACCAGCCATTCAAGCGATATTTCCGTGAAGAAAGATCTCTTCATCCAGAGAGAAAGCGATAATGGAAATACTCTGACACCTCTAGTTGGACAGAACTTACAAGTCGGAGACCGAATTTGTATCCGTATCACAGTAACCAATAACCAAGATATGCAATTCGTACATCTGAAAGATTTGAGAGCCGGATGCTTCGAACCCACAGAACAACTTTCAGGTAATCGTTGGCAAGAAAATCTTGGTTACTATCAGGAAACCACGGATGTTACAACAAATTTCTTCTTTGATTTTCTTCCAAAAGGCACGCACGTGTTCGAATACACGGTATGGATTGCCCAAAGCGGGACATATCAAGATGGTATTACCACGTTACAATGTATCTATGCACCGCAATATTCAGCGAATAGTGATGCCGGAAGTATTACCGTTCAGTAAACAAAAAGAAAAGTTGAGAATTAAATTCTCAACTTTTCTTTTTATAGTCTCACATTTATTTCTCTTCCAAAATTAAACGGAAACCTGATCCATGTACATTCTCTATTTTGATTGCTGGATCATCTTTAAAATATTTCCTCAACTTGGTCACGTAAACATCCATGCTACGGGCCGTGAAATAATCGCTAGCACCCCAAATCTCGTTCAATGCCTTATCACGTTGTAACAAACCATCCCGATGGTAATATAATAATTCCAACAAACGAGACTCTTTCGGGGTCAATTTAATGACTTCATCCCCTTTCGTGATTGTACGCAACTCTGTATTAAACAAGTAAGCTCCCAACTCGATCAATTTAGGTTTCACCTCAGTTTCCTCGTGTTCACAACGGCTGAGAATAGCCTTAATCTTAAAGATCAACAACTCGGAATCAAACGGCTTAACAATATAATCATCTGCCCCAATCTCGTACCCCAACTTCATGTCATCCTTCATACTTTTAGCGGTGATATACACGAAAGGCACTGTAACGTCCAGCTCCCGGATTTTCTTTCCTAAAGTAAAACCATCCATCTCGGGCATCATCACATCCAATAGACACAAATCAAACTTTTCCTTACGAAATGCTTCAAAGCCATCGACTCCGTTCGTGCAGTGTATCACATCGTAATCGGATAACTCCAAATAAGATTTCAGAACCGACCCGAAACAAGGGTCGTCTTCTACCAAGAGTATTTTATGTCCCATATCTATTTATTTATATATTTACTATTTTCAATTTTCCATTTTAAAAATAATTTCTACCTGAGTCCCCTTGTTTTTCTTCGAGATTAACTGTATCTCTCCCCCGTGTAATTCCACGATCGATTTCGCATAGCTCAACCCCAATCCGAATCCTTTCACGTTATGCACATTCCCGCTAGGCACCCGATAGAAACGCTTAAATACCTTGTCCTGCGCCTCTTTCGGAATTCCAATTCCGGTATCCCGAACACCAATAATAAAACGGTTGCCCTCCTGTTTCGTGTATATGTATATATTCAACGAATCATGGGAATATTTAATGGCATTATCAATCAAATTACACACGACATTCAGCATATGTACCTCATCCGCAGATATTACATAACCTTCCGGATCTAGTTCGGCACGAATAACTCCCCCCTTCTCCTCTACTTGCAGCCTAAAATGTTCTACGGCCTCATCTACCAGCACGTTCAAGTTTACAGGGACTTTTTTCAAATGTACTTCTCTCCGGTCCAGCTTAGCCTGCAACAAGATTCTTTCCACGTATTTATTCATCCGCTCGTTCTCGTTACGGATCATTGAATTAAACTTCAATATCTGGGTTCGATCGTTCAGCACTTTTTCTTTCTCAATAGCAGATGTAGCCAGAGAAATCGTCGCTAACGGGGTTTTAAATTCGTGTGTCATGTTATTGATAAAATCATTCTTGATCACGGACAATTTCTGTTGCCGCATGATAATCACGATCGTAATAATAAACACGCTCATCAAACCGATAATGCAAAAACCCGAAGCGATAAACATCCATCCCATATTATTATAGAAAAGAGAATCTTTCGTGTCAAACATCACGCACAGGTTCGCATCTTTCGTAGTTTGGTCATTGGGGAACAACTCCACGTAATAGAATCCTCTTGTTCCCTTTTCCTTGATATATTGTACAATTTGCTCCCGGGTCATGATTTTCCACGTGAACGGGTTGTCAATGCCCGTATTAATCATTTCCTCTTTCAGATAAGGATTCAAATCAACGTTCTCCAAACGTTTTTCCACCTGGGCCATTTGCGGATCCTTTTCCCTCAAATAACGAATCACGAATTCCCGAACCAAATCCATCATTCTCTGGCGTTCCAACGAATCGGCTAATCTTTCAGCTTCTGATGTTGCGGAGCGCATCACCTGATAAAGGATATTATTATCTCGGTCCGTTTCCAAGATATAACCAGGTCCCATTCGCCCTCCAGGATTCATGAATATCCTCAACATACTAGAAATTCCTCCTTGCCCTTCTCCAACGCTACCTTTCGAGAAGGCAAGCGAAAAAAGAGAGATTCCGTTATTACTCGGGTCTTCATCCGCCAATACAGAATCCTGAGCATGATTCATCGTAGAAATAACTTCTTCTACCTGCGTGTAACGTTCTTTCAAATCATTAAAAAGACGGATATTATTAGTCTGCTCGACCAGATTGACAGCTTTTCCTAAAACATCATACACCTTTGAAGTGAAACGGGCCTCACCTTCCCGCATACTATATTTCATCCAAATCCATTGTACGCTCACCACCGCAATAAAAGCGATAAGCATAATGATAGATAATATTCTGATTATTATTTTTTTAATCATAAGCTGCCATATACAATCAGCGAAAATAGCATTTTTATTTCATCATGCAATGACTTGAAAAGAAAATATCATGAAAAAGAGGTACCCGGGTAAGGTACCTCTAAAAAACAACTAAGTAATAAAAACGGGAAAATTAAAACCACTTAATGGTTTTATGCTTTATTTTAATTTGCTCTCTAATACTTTGTAGATATTACTTTCTTTATTTTCAATAACCATTTTGCTGAACAGTTTCTTTTGCAGGTCCAAACTATCTACTAACTGGTCTTTAATCAAAAATAAAGAAATTTCTTTACGTGGATTAGCAACTATCAAATCTCTTGTCCAATTGGCTTGTTTTTTCAGAAAACGTTGTTTTTGCAATTGGTGAATACCCAGCATAACTTCGTCATCCTTGGTAAGTTTTTCTTTTTTACTAATCTTTTCTATACGCTTGTCAATCTTGGCAATATCCTCACCAAATCTTTCCTTGTACATTTTCTTGATTTCCTTGTATTCGTCCATCAAACCAGAACCATTAGCTTCAATTTGATCCGGGAATTTGATTTTGCCTTTAATCCAAATCATATCCTTTGTATCCAGAATAGCCTCAACGGTAGCCTTCCCATCAATATCAACCCATACACGTCCCGGGATTTTAAACTGATCCGTTCTTAAATCTATTTTACCATCTTTCACCTCTTGTTGAGCCAAAATCGTCAACCCCGGTTCACCTGGCATTTCTGCCAGTAATTTTACAGTTCCGTTCAGTCCTTCTACTTCTCCCCGTACTTTTACAGTATCACTATCGCATGCACAGAACAAAAGTGTGGCAAGTACTAAAAATAAACTAAATCTTTTCATAGCAAATTAAGTTTTATCTCCCATCCATGTTTTACCATGAATGTAAGTTTCATCTGTTATTTTATCAAGCTTTTATATTAAATCATACATCACAGCAAGCAATATTACCCACTGTAAATATGGACAAATATACAAAAAAATTTATAACCCCACACTTCTTAAAAGTAATTTAGCAGAGCTTGATGGTTTCGGGGCATCAACATCAACAATCCGTCCCTCCGGATCAATCAGCATATAGCGGGGCATTACGATAAGCATGTAGCGAGAATAGAAGGCATATGTGTTGTTTACGACATAATGTTCTCCAGGGAGATTTTTCACTTGTCCCAGCCATTGGGATGGTCCCATACAAAAAGTAGCAAAAAGAATATTCTTATCTTTATACTCTTCAACAAGTTTTTTCCATTCGGTCTGAACCTCTTCATCCATCTCACCATAGCCAGAAGCCCAAACAGATATATACAGGAATTTACCTCTCAAATCTTTTAAATATAATGCTTTTCCGTCACTATCCAGCAAAGCAATATTCGGAGCGGTAGCTCCTGGTGACAATTTACGCCAACGGTCTACCAGTTGTTTTATCTTCACCATTTTACTAGTGTCTGATACTTCATTCCAACATACTCCCAATAAATAATCGGCGTCTTTTAATCCGTTTTCCTGAAAATAATTATAAACGACCTCTGATAATAAATAATCCCGTACCTTTACACTATTGACATTTGACCGGATATAATTGACCAAGCGGCGCATACTGAAATTTTGTCCCTTGTAATAAATATAATTCAAAACAAAACGTTGATAGCTATCAAAAGCTAACATCTCTTCGTTGTTAATGTCAAACTCGGACACAAAGTTATCATACAACATTCCCGGCTTATATAATGTATCAAAAGCCATATGGCTACGAGGGTAATGCATCGCCTGCTCTGCAACGCGATACCTGATACGTTCCTGTTCTTGTTTTGTAAATTCTTCCCCTAAGTTTTTTGCTTCCAACAAAACGATACTGGTATTAATATTTTCTCGCATTCTATTCACAAAATCCTTCTCGCTCAGTTTATATAAATTAGGATCATAAATAAAATATCGATTTTGTTGTTCCTTCAAATAAATATTAATTGCACTCAATGTACCTTTAAATTGCAAGGAATTAGACACATTCCTTACATTATTCATACTGATTTCTAAATCTTCTCCAGGAGTTAAAAAAACTTGAATTGAATAAGGAATAAAACGAGCATAGGTACCCTTTTCCAGTTCTATCTTACCGGAAAAATAATGTTTCTCATCCAGCCGAAACTTATGAAGACTATCGTTTACTTGAAAATAAACCACAGTATCACCCGTCTCAACCCTGCCCGATACCTGTACGCTTTTATTACGAGTACAAGCAACGAAAAGAATAATAATTATTATACCTACAAAACTCCTCATGCATCAACACATTAATTTTTAGAGTACAAAGATATATAATCAACAAAAAACTATGTGTTAAAAAAAAGGTAAATAAAAAAGGCAACCACACGGTTGCCTTTTTGCATATCTTAACAGATAATTATTTTGTTATTGCAATGAAATCGTTGTTTTCAAAGAATTTAGCAAATTCCATATCGGTTGCAGCCAATTGTTTGAATGAACCATCTAAAGAACATGCTTTTTTCAAGTTCTCGATTACTGCTGTAGCATCATTGGTTCTAGCACCAATAACAGCTTTCAAGTAATAAGACATCGGACATTCTTTGTCTTCAGCATTCAATTTCTTCAAGGCCTCGTTATTATTTCCAGCAAGCACGTTAGCTAAAGCTGCATTCACGCAATTACATTGACCGAAATAATTTACAGCAGCAGCATAGTCACCGCTCTTGATAGCCACGATACCTTTGTTATAGTTAACCTCGTCACCAGCACCAGTAGCAGCACCGAAGTAAACCTCAGCTTGTTTCAAATCACCATTTTTCAATGCTACAGCACCCAAGTTGTTTTGAACAATTGGATTATTAGCTGACATAGAATTAGCCTTATTGAAGTTAGATTGAGCAGCAGCGATGTTACCCATTTCGAATTGGATCATACCTGCATCATTAAAACCTCTCCAGTCATTCGGGAATTGTCTCATACAAGCCTCATAGATAGCTAATTTATCATTATTGTTATCGAATAACGTTGCAGCATAAAGTAACTCTTCTACATTCAAATCAGCAGGATTTGATTTAGCCAAAGCTTTCAATTCATCATCTGACTTGCCAATCAATTCAGTATTTACAACAAATAAAGATCTTCTTAATTTCGGAAGGATCTGATCAGCAACAACAGCAAAAGCGGAAGCGATATTTCTGATTTCTCTTTCTCTCACTTCTGGATCAGAATGCATAGACAACACACGAAGGATCAATTCTTTATCTTGGATATTTGATTCTTCCATAGCTTTTTTGAATCCTTCCCAGTCTTCAGCAACAACAAAGTTCTTAAAGAAATTCTCATCTTTATATTGTTCAACTTTACCTTTCTTCATTTGCTTTTTCAAGAAAGTAGAAGAACTCTTTTCACGTTGATTAGCTAATTTCTCATTGAAGTCATAAGCACCATCGGGAGAAGCATATGATCTAATATCAATCCCATTCAGGTTCATATTTTCTTTTGTAGCAGCTTCTTTGATATAAGCTTCTAATTTTTTCATTTCCTCAGAAGTCATTTCTTTAGAACGAATGTTTGCTGAGTTAATCAAATAATAGATAGCAGCCTCTTCTTGTTGTTTAATAATCCGTTGGAATTTATCCTCGCCAACTGAAGTTGCAGGAGCATTCACAACTAAAGTTTCTGTAGCGATCACTCCATCACCGATTTTTCTCGGATCGAATTTTACAGTTTTTTCTCCTTTTGATCCGGTAATATCAATTTCCAAATCAGAAAGTCTCATTGCATCCTCGTAAGGAATACGACTCGTGTAAGAAATGGTCTTACCTGCCTCGTAAGGAATCACTTCAGCATTCCCCTGAACTTTCTCTCCTTGAATAGCTTTCATTTCATAAGCTTTCTCCCCACCTTTGAAACGCAATACGGGAGTAGCTTCAATAGCCACTTTTTTATTAAAATATTTAGCCGGGAAAGTTACGTCTATTTTCAAATCAACCATTCCTCCTTTAGCCACCAATGTCTCCGGAGTAACAGAATACGTGATTTCTCCTGCACGTTTCTTCATCTTATTTAACGAAGAACAGGACACAGTTATTAACCCAGATAAGGCAACAACGGCAACAAAACCTAATGTTTTTTTCATACTCGTCTTAATTTTTATTGTAATACTCAAATTAGTTCACTTCCTTTTCACAAAACAAATGTATAAATTTTTATTAATATATAAAAGACTACACAAATTTTGTACCAAAAACTAATGAATTTTATCCAAAATCAGTTTTTCCGCCCTTTCAAGAGCTTTACCAATTCCCTCCGGATTTGACCCTCCGGCAGTTGCAAAAAATGGTTGTCCACCACCTCCTCCTTTAATTTCCTGGGCAGCATCTTTGACGATCTGTCCGGCATGCAATTCAAAATCTTTCACCAAGGAATCGCTGAACATCACGGTCAGATGAGGTTTATTGTTAAAAACACCACCTATCACCAAGATAAGGTTATTTAACTCTCCTCTCAACTGGAATGCAATATCTTTCACGTTGGCCGGGGATATCATAACGGTTTTCACAATCATATTAATATCACGGATTACACGCTTTTCGTTCTTCCACCCTTCTTTCATGATCCGTAAACTCTCCTGAGTGAATTTCTCAACATCCTTCTTTAACCCCTCGTTTTCGTTCAACAATTCTCTAACATTCTCTAATATACCGCGATTAGATTTGAACATACTATCAATTTCCTTCATCATCTTGAAATAGTTCAAGATATACTCTTCTGCCTTTGCTGCCGTAATAGCTTCAATACGACGCACACCGGCAGAGACAGAACTTTCCGAAATAATTTTAAAGAAGCCGATCTGCCCTGTGGCATGAGCATGTGTACCTCCACACAATTCCACAGATTCCCCAAATTTTACCACACGAACCAAATCTCCATACTTCTCCCCGAAGATGGCCATTGCCCCCATTTTCTTGGCTTGCCCGATAGGTATGGCCCGACTCTCCTCCAATGGGTAGTTCTTACGAATTTCCTGATTCACGATAGCAGCCACTTTCTCCAACTCTTCGTCTGTCACCTTTTGAAAATGTGAAAAGTCGAAACGTAAATATTCGTCACTTACGTATGATCCTTTCTGCTCCACATGCGTTCCCAACACTTTCCGCAAAGCATAATGTAACAAGTGGGTTGACGTGTGATTATTTTCCGTGGCAATCCGTTTATCCAAATCTACCTTCGCTGTAAACACCTGAGTTAAATCCTCAGGCAAACGATCTGTTATATGAACGGTCAGCCCGTTTTCTTTGTGAGTATCTAAAACATTTATCTTTTCCGTTTCCGAAATCAACCAACCTCGATCTCCGACCTGTCCTCCACTCTCTCCGTAAAATGGAGTTATATTAAACACCAGTTGATAAAGCGTTTTCCCTTTCGTACTCACCCGGCGATAGCGGGTAATCTGTACTTCTGTTTCCGTGTAATCATACCCTACAAACTCCTGAGTATCATCTGCGATCAACTCCACCCAATCATCCGTATTCACAGCAGCAGCCGAACGGGAACGTTCTTTTTGAGCTTCCATCTCAGCCTTAAACTCCCGACGATTTACCACCAATCCGTTTTCCTTCAAAATTAACTCGGTCAAATCCAACGGAAAACCGTAAGTATCATACAACTCGAAGGCCACATTCCCCGGTACTGTCAAGAAATCTTCCGCCTTGGTTTTCTCAATAATCTTATCCAGTAACTTTATACCTTTATCTAATGTACGCAAGAAGGCATTTTCCTCTTCTTGTATTACCCGCTCAATCAATACCCGCTGGGAAGAGAGTTCCGGGTAATGTTGCCCCATAACCTCAATTAACACCGGCACCAACTTATACATGAATGCATCCTTCTGGTCCAAGAAAGTATAAGCATAACGAACAGCACGACGTAAGATTCTCCGGATCACGTAACCGGCTTTCACGTTCGAAGGCAATTGCCCGTCTGTAATTGAAAACGCAATCGTACGCAAATGATCCGCAATCACCCGCATAGCGACATCCGCGGCTGCATCCTTTCCGTATTCTTTTCCACTTAATCGGGCAATCTCCCCGATGATCGGGGTAAACACATCCGTGTCGTAATTGGATGTCTTTCCTTGTACGGCCATACACAAACGCTCGAAACCCATCCCCGTGTCCACGTGATGACTGGGCAAATTCTCCAAGCTGCCATCAGCCTTACGGTTATACTGCATAAACACCAAATTCCAAATCTCGATCACTAACGGATTATCCTTGTTCACCAGCTCTCGCCCCGGTTTCAATGCCCGTTCTGCCTCCGGGCGCAAGTCTATGTGAATCTCCGAACAAGGTCCGCAAGGCCCCATATCTCCCATTTCCCAGAAATTATCTTTTTTATTCCCGTATAGAATCCGATCTTCAGGTAAATACAATTTCCAATATTCCAGTGCCTCTTTATCTTCTTCCAGATGATCATCCTTACTTCCCTCAAAAACGGTTGCATACAATCGATTTTTATCCAACCCCATCTCTCCCGTAAGGAATTCCCAAGCGTAAGCAATCGCCTCTTTCTTGAAATAATCGCCGAACGACCAGTTACCCAACATCTCGAACATCGTGTGGTGGTAGGTATCATGTCCCACCTCCTCCAAATCATTGTGCTTTCCGGAAACACGCAAACACTTCTGAGAATCCGCAACCCGAGTTGCTTTCGGACGCACATTTCCTAGAATTATATCTTTAAATTGATTCATTCCGGCATTCGTGAACATCAAAGTAGGGTCCCCCTTGATCACCATCGGTGCAGATGGTACTATTGTATGTGATTTCTTCTCAAAAAAATCTAAAAATCTCTGTCTGATTTCTGCTGATTTCATACCTTCTAAATTAAAAAATGACCTACGCAGATTCTGTCTTTCACTCTCTATCAACTCCATGCTTATCGCCCTAATCCTCGCTTAGAAAGAAATTCTGATCCCTTTCCGACATCTTTCTTACCAAACGCTTTTCAACCGGGATTATCATGCTATCACTTTGATCTGCTTTATTTACCAAGTTGCAAATTTAGATTATTTCTTTAACTTTGCATCGCAAACACTATTTTTTATTAGAAACTATGCGAAAAGCAGGGTATCATTTTAATTCGGACACGTTATCTTTTGATAAAATAGAATCATCTTTAAAAAAAAGGCTTTGGAGATTATTTAAGAAATTCTTTTCCAGTTTCTCTTTGGCCATTGTTATGCTGTACTTGGTATATGCTTTCATTGATTCTCCCAAAGAAAAACTTTTAAAACGAAAATATGAAGAAGTTCTCACCCAATATAGTTTACTAAGTAACAAAGTTGAACATCTGGATAACGTCTTAAAAGACATGGAATCTCGGGATGACAACATTTATCGGGTCATCTTCGAAACCGATCCTATCCCATCATCTATTCGCCGGGCCGGATCAGGAGGTGTCGACCAATACGAGCATTTGAGACAAATTGACAATGCGGATTTGATTATCGGGACAGCCAAGAAGATTGATGAATTGTCAAAAGCGATCTATATTCAAAGTAAATCCTTTGACAAGATTGAAGAATTGGCTAAAAACAAAATCGATATGCTAGCCTCCATCCCGGCAATCCTCCCGGTATCGTTGAAAAACAAAAACACGCACCAAGTAACCTCTTCATTCGGCTACCGGATGCACCCTATTTACAAAACCCCGAAGTTCCATGCTGGCATGGACTTCACGGGAACCATCGGGACTCCAATCTATGCAACAGGTAACGGGGTTGTTATCGTAAGTAAATTTGATAAGGGATATGGCCGTCATGTGGTAATAGACCATGGATTCAGTTACAAAACGCTGTATGCCCACATGGATAAAATCTTGGCTAAAAAAGGCCAAAAAGTCAAACGAGGAGATGTTATCGGATATTTGGGCAACACAGGATTATCCACGGGTCCCCACCTACATTATGAAGTACGAAAAAATGACAAACCAATAGATCCCATAAACTTCTATTTCAACGATCTCACCCCCGACGAGTTCGAATTGTTAGTTGAGACCGCAAATAACACGGGGCAAAGTATGGACTGATTAATTTTCAATTAAATCATGGTGGCTGAAGAATCATTAAAGTTGTATTATTCTATCGGAGAAGTAGCCGAGATGTTCGGTGTCAACACTTCCCTGATCCGGTTCTGGGAAAAAGAATTCGACGTGATCAAACCCCACAAGAACAAAAAGGGGAATCGTCAATTCACGAAAGCGGATGTCGATAATTTTCATTTGATCTACCATTTGGTCAAGGAAAAAGGGATGACACTAAAAGGAGCCCAGCAGCAACTCAAAAACCGGAAAGATGAAACGGAATCACACTTTGAGGTAATAAAACGCCTGAAAAAAATCAAGGAAGAATTGTTGTCCATTAAGAGCCAGCTACCATAATAATAATTTAGATTTTAAATTCTAAATTTTAAATTCCAAGTATGTATATAAAAGAAATTATTTCACTCATAGAGGATTATGCCCCGTTAAAACTTCAAGCAAGTTTCGACAATTCCGGATTACTTTGCGGGAATCCAGAACAGGAATTGACATCCATACTACTATGTATTGATATTACAGAAGAGGTTGTAAAAGAAGCTATCGATAAGGGACACAATTTAATTATTTCCCACCATCCACTTATTTTCAGTGGGTTAAAACATATTACTCCGGCAACTTACGTGGAGCGCTGCGTGATTAACGCCATCAAACACGACATCACTATTTACGCCGCACACACGAACATGGATGTGGTTGCCAACGGTGTAAGCGGACGCATGGCAGATAAACTCGATTTGCACCACCGACGGATTCTCCAACCGGAAGGGGACCCGATGGCCGGTAATGGATTCGGGATTATCGGCGAGTTACAACACCCCGTTGAAAGCATGGCCTTTTTACAGCAAGTAAAAGAAATATTCCGGTGTGATCGGTTACGTTACACGACGTCCCACATACCCTCCATACAACGGGTAGCCGTTTGTGGTGGAGCCGGAGCCTCTTTTTTCAGGCAGGCCCTGGCCGAACAGGCCGACATATACATCTCCGGGGATTTCAAATATCATGACTTTTTCCTCACGGAAAACCGTATTATGATTGCCGATATTGGCCATTACGAAAGCGAACAATTCACAAAAGAGATATTTTATGAGATACTTACAAAAAAAATATCTAAATTTGCGGTTCAGTTTTCTGAGATTAATACAAATCCGATTAAGTATTTATAATATATGGTGACGAATAACAATGAGAAAATGCAAGAGCTGACAGTTGAAGAAAAACTGCAGAACCTGTATGAATTACAAAGAATTGACACCGAGATCGATAAAATCAAGACTCTACGGGGAGAACTACCGTTAGAAGTTCAAGACCTTGAAGACGAGATCGCGGGATTGGAAACACGTATCGAAAACTTGAAGGTTGAATTAGGTGAACTTGACAAAACCTCTTCCACCCGGAAAATGGAAATCAAGAAAGCTGAGGAAGCGATCAAAAAATATAGTGAACAATTGGATAACGTTCGCAACAATCGCGAATACGATGCTTTAAGCAAGGAAATCGAATTCCAGAAACTAGAAATTGAGTTACAGGAAAAGAAAATTCGGGAAGCTCAGAAAGCAAAAGCAGAAAAGGAAGCGCTGATGGAAGAATCCAAAAAGCGTTATGAAGACAAAGTATCAGACTTAGAGGCTAAAAAAGGCGAATTAAACGACATTATCAATGAAACTCACAAGGATGAAGAGTCTTTACAAACCAAATCGGAAGAACTCGCTGCAACCATCGACGAACGTCTATTGACAGCATATCGCCGTATCCGCTCTAACGCCCGCAATGGTTTGGCCGTTGTAACTGTTGACCGCGATGCTTGTGGTGGATGTTTCAACAAAATTCCGCCACAGAGACAATTAGATATCCGATCTCGGAAAAAAATCATCGTCTGCGAGTACTGTGGCCGTATTCTCATCGATAAATACATCTGTGACTACGACGGTTCGCAACAAAAAGCAGACCTTGAAGCTCTCCTGGATGCACAAAAGAAAAAAGGAAGAAGACTTAGAAAATCAGAAGAATAAAAACAAGGCTGCTCTACAAGGCAGCCTTTTTACGAATATATAATTTTAATTTGAATTAAAATGATCCCAACAAACTACGATCCGCGAACGAGCGAAGAGAAATGGTATCAATACTGGATGAAACACAGATTTTTCCACTCCACTGTTGATAAAAAGAGAACTCCGTATTGTATTGTAATCCCGCCACCTAACGTCACGGGAGTCCTTCATATGGGACACATGCTGAACAACACGATACAGGATGTACTCGTCAGACGCGCCCGTTTACTCGGCAAAAACGCTTGTTGGGTTCCGGGAACCGACCATGCCTCCATTGCCACGGAAGCCAAAGTGGTTGCCAAACTTAAAAGTGAAGGTATCGAGAAAAGGGACCTTTCCCGAGATGAGTTTTTAAAACACGCTTGGGCATGGACCGAAAAACACGGGGGGATCATTCTCGAACAGTTGAAACGATTAGGAGCATCTTGCGATTGGGACAGGACTTGTTTCACAATGGACGAGGTTCGCTCAGCCAGCGTGATAAAAGTATTTGTCGACCTATACAATAAGGGACTTATATATAAAGGAGTCCGGATGGTCAACTGGGACCCATCGGCCAAAACTGCCGTTTCCGATGAAGAGGTTGTTTACAAAGAAGAACACAGCAAGTTATATTACCTGCGTTACCGCATTGACGGGACAAAAGACGAATATATTACCATTGCGACGACTCGCCCGGAAACCATTTTGGGCGATAGTGCCGTATGCGTAAATCCCAACGACAAGCGATTCCATCATCTAGCCGGGAAAAAATGTATCGTCCCCTTGGTAAACCGGGTGATCCCGATCATCCAAGATGAGTATGTAGATATGGAATTCGGTACCGGAGCATTAAAAATTACCCCGGCACATGACATCAATGACTACGAAATCGGTTATAAACACCATCTCGAAACCATAGACATTTTTAATGACGACGGAACATTAAATGAAAAGGCCCAACTTTTCGTAGGTAAAGATCGTTTTGTTGTGCGTCAAGAAATCATCCCCGAACTGGAAAAAGCGGGTAATCTGGTAAAAATAGAAGACTACAATAACAAAGTTGGATATTCCGAACGGACCAACGTGGTTATTGAACCCAAGCTATCCATGCAATGGTTCTTGAAAATGAAGGAACTGGCCAAACCTGCTTTGGATGCTGTCATGAACGATGATATTCTCTTGACCCCGGCAAAATACAAAAACACCTATCGCTACTGGATGGAAAACGTAAAAGATTGGTGTATTAGTCGCCAGTTATGGTGGGGCCACCAAATTCCGGTTTATTACCTACCTGACAGCAATGATTACGTGGTAGCCGAGAACATTGCAGAAGCCGTACGATTGGTAAAAGAAAAATTCGGTAAAGACATTCCAGCCGGGCAATTGCGTCAGGATGAAGATTGTCTTGACACTTGGTTCTCATCTTGGCTGTGGCCGATTTCCGTATTCAACGGGATACTGGAACCGGACAATGAAGAAATCAACTATTACTACCCGACAAACGACTTGGTATCCGCTCCGGATATTCTATTCTTCTGGATGGCAAGAATGATCATGGCCGGTTATGAATATCGCCACGAGAAACCGTTCTCTAATTTGTACCTCACGGGAATCGTTCGGGATAAGCTCCATCGTAAAATGTCCAAATCCCTCGGTAACTCTCCGGACCCGATTGACCTGATCAACCAATACGGCGCTGATGGCGTTCGAGTTGGAATGTTATTATGCGCTCCCGCCGGAGGAGACCTGCTCTTTGATGAAAGCCTTCCGGAACAAGGACGTAATTTCACGACTAAAATATGGAATGCTTTCCGCTTAGTCAGCAACTGGAAAGTCGCTGATTTGGAACAACCATTACATTCTAAATTAGCGATTGAATGGTTTGAACAATACTTGAACAAGTGCAAGGAAACCTTGAACACCCAATTCGAGCAATACCGGATTTCCGAGGCTCTGATGACCGTGTACACCGGGTTCCGCGACGAGTTCTCGTCTTGGTTACTGGAAATCATCAAACCGGGCTTCGAACAACCGATTGACCGGATCACTTATAACAAGACCATTTACCTCTTCGAGGAAATGTTACAATTGCTCCACCCGTTCATGCCATTCATCACCGAAGAGATCTGGCAGAACTTGAGAGAACGGAAAGACGGAGAAAGTATCATGGTATCCGTGATGCCCGTCCCCGGAGAATACGACGAAAACTTCTTGAATACTTTTGAAAACACGAAAGAAGTAATCGCTGGAATCCGAACAATTCGCAAACAAAATAACATTGCCTTCAAGGATGCGATTTCTTTAAGAGTAAAAAGTAATGACCGTTACCCACTGCAATTCGAGAGCGTTATCTGTAAAATGGGAAATATTCAGAATGTAGAAATGGTGAGCGATACGGTCAAAGGGGCATGGAGTTTTATCTGTGACACGGTCGAATATTTCATTCCTGCCGTTGGGGAAGTCAACACGGAAGAAGTTAGGGCAAAATTGCAAGCTGATTTGGCTTATGCCCAAGGTTTCTTGGCATCCGTGATGAAAAAACTCAACAACGAAAAATTCGTTAACGGAGCTCCCGCTCAAGTGGTTGAGAATGAACGCAAGAAACAAGCTGATGCTGAAGCAAAAATCAAAGCTATTGAACAACAATTGGCAGAGTTAAAATAAATCAACTCAAAAAAACAAATCCAAAAAATCTCCGGTCAATGATAATTTGTCGGAGATTTTTTATGCCCTTTACCCTCCCCCACTTTTCCCGAAAAAGCAATCCCCATTTAAACAAAACTTTACCCCTGCAAGAACACGATTCAAGTAAAGTTAATACCAAATATCATTATCATCCAGTTATAATATTCTTATCATAGACTAATCCCAACATATATATTTACTATTTTTCTTATAATTTTTTCCTATTTTAATAGGAGAGGAATAGGACAGGAATGGGAGGGGAATGGGAGAGGCTTGCATTATGATAACAATTTGATAAGATTTTAATAACAATATTTCACACTAATTTAGAATGAACACTTTTTATTCACCCACTGATCAGTCTCAATCGGGGTTACGAGCATAAAATAAACAGAACAAACACAATGGGAAATAATTGACAAAACCAAAATCATTCCCTATATAGTTCAAAAATCTCCAGTAAGTTACTAGCTTACTGGAATTTTTTTATATTTCAAATACAATAGGGATAGCAAATCAATATTCTCATTATATCTACCCTATAACCATAAAAACATTTACATTTTCAAGCGTAAAAAAGTATTCACAATCTGATTAATTCTCTAATTTCAAGGCTAATAAACCATGACTATATGCTTCCTATCGAGTCTGTTTATACTTTCACTTTTCCCATCTTTAGTTAGTTCCTTCAAGTCTGGCTACATACAAAGTTGATTTCTTATGACACGAACCAATACTTCATTGTACATTTCGTCCGCAAAGATATACTTTGGGTAGTCACATTCTAACTACCCAAAATATTACTAATACCGTAATAAAAATACACCCATCATTTTATAATGACTGTGAATATATCTTTCAATTCGGAACTATACCCAGGGTTTGTTATCCTGATTGAGAGTTTATACTTCCCGTTAGGAGCCTTAATATCCTTGCTCGGGAAATAGAAGCGACCTCCACCTATTATGCGAATCTGTTCCATAAACAAATCGACATCCCCGCCATCTGTAGCTGTAACATTTGTAATTTCATATTGCATTGGAGAAGTCCCGATCACACCACTAATTTTTACAGACGCCCAATCTGCCCCCGATTGGAGCATCATATAATCTTGTATCGGATCCAATTCCCTTCGAACAACCATAGAATCCGGTGAATAAAGAGCATCATCCGTTTCTAAATAACCCACGGTTATATCGTGACAACTATATAAACCAAGAAGAAATATAAATACTAATAATATTCTGCTTTTCATCATATCCCTGTTTTTTATATTCAACTGTTTTTTACATCTCTCCTAACGTAAAACTGTAACCTAAAGAATGAACCACACCGTTTATTGGCTCAATATCCGTTGAAGCAATCGGAATATCAATCTTTCCATCTATTGATGTAACATACAACGTAACAGCTCCCACATCCGATACATCCTGATAAGCTCCTCGAAAGGTATAGGCCCAAATTTTATTTCCACCCATCATAGTATATATCTCTCCCCCGGTACCAATTAATTCTTCGCCAACCCGATTATCTACACCACGAGGAAATTCCTCCCGCATAACCTTCCCTTTCATTATATGTCGTAATAAAGTGGTACGACAAAATTCCGAACCCAAATCCTCCACTCTATGGACATTATTTTCTAACATATAACGGCGAATCGAATGATTGGTTGGTCCCAAAAAAGTAATTTTCTCTTCCCCATCAAACAAATTTTCCAAACCCGCAACATGAATCATAATCAAGGTCGAGTCCCAATTATAAGAATCCGATTCCAAATACTCCAATATTGTCCCCGGATGCTTACCATTACTTATTCCCGTTTTTATAAATTCGTTATTTGTACACCCTACTACATTGCAAAACAACAGCAACATAATAGATAATCGCAATATTATTGTTTTCATTTATTCTATTTTTTAGTTTGCCAATATTCGTTCTGAACCATTAAATCGTTCAAGTAAAAAGCATCATCCGGGACGGCATAATATTGTGCTCCCATTTTTATATCTCGCTCCGTCATTAACGAAAAAGCTTGGGTTAACTCTGTTTTCCAATACCCATTACGCATCACATCAAAGAACCGATGTCCTTCGTAAAGTAATTCTCGCTCTCGTTCTCGGAAAATCGCCATCTGAATATCACCTTCAGCAGCAGTATAGTCATGACTTCTATCTCCATAGGCCCGTTCCCGGATATCGTTCATATCCTCTGCCGCATTTGCTTTCCCCTGACGTGCACGACATTCAGCCCGTAACAATTTGATATCTGCCATGCGCCAAATAATTCTATTGATATTCTGTATTTTATACACATCTTTATCTGCGAATTCATCATATACATACACCGGGAAATTCCACTTTTTCAAGAAAGCGACAGGATTACCTTCCACAAAAGCAAAATAAGCCCGTACACGTCGATCATTTTCCATATCACCATATAATTCTTCCACTAGCTTACGAGAAACCTGTAAAGCCGTTTGATCAGAAGGTAACATTGTTTTATTCACTGGATAGCCGATCATTGAACTCGTTGCTGCATAGAACTCATAAAGAAAAAATATATCATCTGTAATATAATATTCTATCTCGAATATAGTTTCATCACCACCTCGTTGCAATACCTTGTCACATAACTCTTGAGGACTCGCCGCCAAAGGATAATTACCAGCATTCCCAGAAATAAGTTCCGTACAGTAGTGTTCTGCCTTTTCCCAATCTGCCACATCTCCAGTCAAACCTGCCTTCCAAGCGTAAGCGTTAGCCAATAAAGCTACAACAGTCCCTTTACAACCATACTGTTTCGAGGTCAATTTCGCCCCACCTACACCCACAAGTTCATCATACAAAGGAAGATTTAACGACTCAGCCACCTTGATCACTTCCTCTTCTAACACTTTCATTTTATCTGTTTTCCCATATCTTTCAGTGGTCGTACTATTGGGTATCACTGGTACATCTCCCCAACGACGAACAAGATCAAAATAAGCAAATGCCCTGAAAAAATATGCCTCCTGCACATAGAAATCCAATCGCTCTTTATCAATTTCTTCAAAACGATGTACATTATCGATTAATAAATTACAATCATATATGACACGATAATGGTTTTCCCAATTACGACCTCTTTGTAAATAATAAGAGGGTACCCAATTCATTATATTACCATACTTGGAAGACTCATTTATAATATCTACTTTCATTCCCACAACTTCTTGTTCATCATAACCTGTAAAAGTCGGTTGAACACGTCCCATAATATTATATAACAATGCAGCCGCATCTTCTTCGCCTTTGAAATAATTGGTATAAGTCACTAATGTTTCGGGTTCTATATCCAATATGTTACCACAAGCAAACAGATGTGATACAACCCACAAACCGATACATAATCTTTTTAACATGGACTAAAAATTTAAAGTAAAACCTAACGTAAATTTTCGAGGTAAAGGATAAGATCTCAAATCATCAATACCATCATCATCAACTAACTCTGGATCCATTCCAGAATAATTTGTCCACAAAAAGAGATTCTCTCCCGTGAAAAATAAACGAATATTTTGCATTCCTACCTTTTTGCAAAAATGTTGAGGTAAATCATAACCTAGATTCAAAGTATTCAAGCGCAAATATGATACATTTTCCACATGAACCATACTAAACAAGTCATCCTCAAATCCCAAACGCGGCATATCCGTATCGTCCCCCTCTTTCTCCCAAAATGTCAATTTACGATAATCAATGAACAATGGTGCCTCCGCCCTGTCATACAATGAGGACTTCGCATATCGATTGATCATTCTACGTCCCAATTCGTATGAAAAATGTACATTTAATGTGAAACCTTTCCACATCAATTCATGAGTCCATCCTCCGTAAACTTTAGGAAAAGTTGAGAAGGCATAATATTGATCATCAGTACTATAAATAACCCCATCACCATCAATATCTATATATTTTCGCATACCTGGCAAATAATATTGCCCAAAATCCTCTGTTTGCAAATATTGTTTTGACCCATCCGGCAAACTATAAGCAGGCACTTCATCCTGATTTTGCACAAATCCGTCTTCTTTAAACAAATACAATCCCTGTAACGGACGTCCTATAACCAGATCATCAACATCTGTTCCCGAATAACTCTTACGAAAAAAATTCCAATTACGAGAAATATTGAATTTTGTCCGCCAACTTACGGCCGATTCCCTAAAAATATCAGCAATCAATTCCAACTCCAATCCTTCATTCGACACTTCCATGGCATTTTGCCACATTTTATCATTATTAAACATATTACCCGGTAATTCCACCTCGTACAATAGGTCTTTCGTTAACTTGTAATAATAATCCATCTTAAATTTCAAGCGATAGTTAAACAAATCAATATCCAAACCAATATCATATTGGTCTGACTGTTCCCAGCTGATATCCAAGTTAATAATATCAGCAGACATTCCTTGATTCCCGTTGAAAGAGTCTCCCGGTTTCATGACACCATGAGCTATATAAGGATCTATCAATATCCTCCCAGAAGTTCCCCAACTTGCACGTATCTTACCCATACTCAACCAAGGGAAAGCTGCCATAAAAGGCTCCTCCGAGAAAGTCCATCCTACAGCAACAGAAGGGAAATTCGCCCAACGCACATTCTCCCCGAAAGTAGAAGAACCATCCCGACGATAAGTTGCCTCCAGCAAGTATTTCGATTTATAATTATAAGCAACCCGCCCCAAATAACTCATCATCCTTTGTTGTGTGTAATTAGAAAGAAATTTTTGCAAGGCTTCCGGTCCTATACCTGCCCCAAAATCATACAATTCCGGAGCATCAACTCCTACGTAATAAATACCATCACTCCCGATGCGTTTTCCATACCCTTGTATACGATGACTTTGCATTTCGGTAAAAGACGTTCCAACTAACACTTCCAGATTATGTATCTCGTTGAAACTACGAGTATAGCGCAATATATTCTCCTGTGTAATGGATATATTTCGTTCTATCTGTCCGGTAGATTTATTACTCCCCTGATAATCCAAGTAGGAGGGTTCAAACACGTTGCTATTGGTTTGAGCAAGATCCAAACCCAAAGAGGTCGTAAATTTTAATCCTTTCACTAAATCCACACCCAAAACACCGTTAAACATCAAGCGATAACTATCATTTTTATCAACAGTCCCGTTCAACTGTTTTAATACTTCATCTTCCACTGCTCCTCCCAAAGGTAACAAAGAAGAAGTTAAACGTGGATCAGCTGTCATTTGTTCTATATTCGGAGAATCAGCAAAGGTATTGTTTTTCGTATTCCGACTTTTATTTGCATAACCTAAATTCAAACGCGTATCGAAAGTAATCCGTTTTGCCGGACGTAGGGCAAGGTTTGCCACGAAAGTTGCACGTTTGAAATCACTACCGTAATTTATTCCATTTTCCGTATAATATCCCATCCCGACCATATAACGCATTCGTTCTGAACCTCCACTTGCCTGAATATTAGCATTTATTACTTTTCCCGTGCGAAAAAATTGTTTCCACCAGTTCGATTGATTATTATAAAAAGGATTCAAACTATCTTGTAAAAGAGGTATAGATTGAGCTGATTTTTTTTGACCATTCCCCCACCATTTATCGTAAATAGCATCCAAACCTATCTGATAAGCACTGGTGTAATCCGTGGGATAAATCGATTGGGACGTCTTAAAATCATACGCAGCCCTTTGAGTATGACGCATCATGATATCATGTAATCTTCGCTCTTCCCGACCTCCTAATTGTAGTGGAAATTTAGGCATGATGGAAGCTGTGTAAGAAAGATTCGCTTGGAATTGTGCCTGCCCCACCTTACCTTTTTTTGTTGTAATCAAAACAACACCATTTCCTGCCCGAGAACCGTACAAAGCTGCAGATGCGGCATCCTTCAGCACCTCAATGGATTCTATCGAATTAGGATCCAATTCTGCCAAAGTATTCGCTCCCGTGATAGGAGAGGTAAATGAATGCATAGGAACTCCATCAATCACAAATAACGGTTGTCCATCACTAGCACCAGAAACCATTAATGAATTGTACCCTCGCACATACATTTTTGTACCACCACCGCCAGGAGAACCAGAACGATTTACAATTTGTACTCCCGCCATACGTCCTTGTAACAAACTGGTAAAACTAGCTGCAGGAATCTCTTTAATATCTTTAGAGGTAACTGAAGAAATCGCACTGACCACATCTCGTTTCTTACGTTCTCCGTATGCAATCACTTGAACTTCATCCAAATCTGACACGTCCTCTTCCAATATAATTCTCAATGTATCAACTTTTTCCGTAAATTCTATCTGTTTTTTCTTGAATCCAACAAAAGAAAATTCCAATGCCCCCTTCTGCATCGGCAGATCTATTGCAAACCATCCTTTTTCATTGGTTGCTGTACCTACAGGCAAACCGACAACTTTTACTGTTACACCCGGCATCGGTTGTTTTTTTGTATCAAACACAAATCCTTTCACCCGGATACCTTTCACTTGTTTCTGTTCCTCCTTTTGTTCCTTGATAATCACCAAATTCCCTTCTATCAAATAAACAAACGGGCTTCCCTTAAAACATTGCTCCAATATCTCTTCTATCGCTACATTCTTCATGTCCAGCGAAATCGTCTTCATCTGTTTTACGGCATCGCTATCATACACGAACGTGTAGTCACTGTTTTGCCGAATATAGCGGAACACATCCACGAGAGAAGCATTTTTCATGGAAATATCCATTTTTTTCTGCTGAGAATAGAGGTTTGATGCATTCAGATGCACCGTACAAACAAACAGTAATACAAACCACGTCTTCATAATAATAAACATTCTTAGTAATTTCCTTCGACAGAAATCACTGTTTCTCCATTTTTTTTTCATAATTTTGTTGATAACATTAAACAATGTCCTCCATTGCCTTGGAGGTTGATATTTAATAAAAAGCGGAAGGTATGTCCGTACTTTCTGCTTTTTTATTCTTCCACAGTTATGGTTCTACCATTAATTTTAAATTTCACCCGCCCCGTTTTCTCTATTTTAGACAACACCGCTGCTATATTATCATAGCGTTCAATCTCCAACGAAAAATGGGCATTTTTAGCAGACTCACTGGCAAAGAACACCTCTACATCATACCATCGTGCCAATTTATCCATAATGTTCTCCAACGAAGCCTCCGAAAAATAGCATACTCCCTCAATCCAACACACCACCTCAGTCGCATCAACATCACGAACGACAAATTCTCCGTTTCCCGCAACCACTTGCTGATTTGGAGACAGGACATAATGACGTTGCCCATCCGATACATTTACACGCCCCTCCACCAAAGTTGTCGTGATTGTTTGCACCTCCGGGTAGGCCTCTACATTAAAAAACGTCCCCAGCACTTCAACGGATACTCCTTTCGTTTTCACAATAAAAGGTTGTCGTTCATTTTTCGCCACTAAGAAACATACCTCCCCTTCCATCTCCACCTCCCGACGTTCGCCGGTAAACTGCACCGGATAAACCAGCTTGGATTCAGAATTCATCCATACCCGTGTGCCATCTGCCAGTAACAATTCGTATTCCCCTCCCCGGGGAACGATCAACGTATTATATTTCACACGCGAAGAAACAGGTAGTGAATCCCCCAACTCGTACCTTAACCCACTCTCCGAGGCCATAATACTTGTCCCCTCCCGTGCAACAACCACGTGACGTGTCGTATCTGTTATATTCACTGAACTTCCATCATCCAGAATCAGTTTAGCCTTATATTCCTTCACGTTATTCTCCACGGACCGAGCAATCTGCACGGGAACTTTTGTTTCCCGAAGTTGTAAAACTCCGAATATTGCACACACTCCAACCACCACAATCGCAGCAGAATACCTCCACCAACGTATAAAACGTTTACGAGCCAATTTTTGCTGAAACACATCCCATTCCCTCGTCATATTTAACTTACGCCCCTGTCGAATATCTTCCCTTAACCTCCTTTCAATACGGGGCACTTCTTCCCGATGTTTAGCGGACAATTTCACCCACGCATCCAACTCATCGGCCTCTTCGTTCGAAAGCGTTCCGGATACTTTCCGGGCTATCAACCGGGCTATTTTATACCGTTCTGTTAATCGATTCATAAACTATCGCTTCATTTTGCCCCTATAACAACCGACTTTTTAAAGTGGGTGAATAAAATCACAAAAAAATTATACATTTGTGCATACAAAAACACGTGTGATGGATAAAATGTTGATAAACAACAACAATTTTAAATTCTTCTTTCAAGAATATTTTGAACCTGTATTTCAATTTGCCCGAAAATACACGGAGAATGATGCCATTGCCCGGGATTTCACACAGGATGCATTTATCAAATTATACGAGAGACGCAAAGATTTCGATGTCATTGAAAAAGCAAAATCTTTCCTCTATACAACCACCCGTAATCTTTGCCTAAATTATTTAAAACATAAAAAAATCGAATATCAGTATTTTCAATCGATAAAAATCGAAGACGAGGAAGCGGAAGAACAATTTTACTTAGAAGAAGTCACCTATCAGGAGACCCTCCGCATTTTACGGACCGCCATTGACCAGTTGCCCCCTCAAACCCGGGAGGTCATCCTTGTCAGCCTAGATGGTAAAAACAATAACGAAATTGCAGAAACTCTTGATATTTCTGTCAACACAGTTAAAACCCTAAAGAAAAATGCATACAAATTTTTACGTGAAAGTCTCGGCTCACGTAATCTATACATCTTGTTGTTTCTTATAAATAATAAAAAAACATCCCATTTATGATCACATACCTCCAAACCAATACATGGATAAAATTACTATCCATCATCTGCCTGTTCTTGTTAATCTCTTGCAATTCCTGCCGAAAGGATACTGAAAATAAAACTAGTATTTCAGCTCCCAAGAATCTCACGGCATATTTCGACTCCTTACAACACCACGGATTCTATATCCCCTATCACTCCGATTCAACCGACCGAGAAAAAGTCATGCATACCGTTAAGCTTCTACAAGACTACCAAACAGGAAAGCGTAAATTTTACCCGGCAAAAGAAGTTCAAACTGCCCTTGAACTTATGCGTAACGAACTGGGATATATAAACAGTCACCGAGGCGATGATTTAACCGCAGAAGATAACGGATTCTTTTTTCGCTTTCTCGAACAGGCCGCCCGCCTATGCCCGGATTTGTATCTGCTGGCAGATGTAACCTCCGCGGATCACAAGGTCGGGGTAATTAATTTTCAAGAGTGGTCGATCAACCCGCTATATTCATTTCTCCTTTACGAAAACGGTAAAGGCGGTTGGAATGTTACCCCCATAGATACGGTTGGAAACGTGAAAATTGAAAAGATATTCAAACTAGACAAGAACGGTCAGAGCTATTACCTCCTTTCAAACAATTTTCTCCCGATCACGTTTACCCAGTTCATCTTCATGAATGAAAACGGGATTGTCTCTCTATTCCAAGGCAAACAATACGAGGAAGCCCTAAAAACATGGTACGAAAACCGTCCGGAAGACTGCACCATCACGTTTAATCCCCAAAAAGTATGCTGGAATTTCTGTCACGAAGTCGGAGAATATTATCAGCAAATTGAAAATACCAAAACTCTTTATTTAAAACTTGACAAAAAACAATCCTATTTTTACGTTGAATGAATGAGACGAATTGTACCTAACTTTTTTATGAAGTAAGTATAACACAAACATTGCAAATCTCGAATCCGTACTATATTTTAGCCTTAAAAATATAATCATTCAATTATTCAGCTTATGAAAAGAACAATTTTACGCCTTACATTCATTGTAGGTATCGTTCTGTTTTTCTTCCGGTGTGCCACAGTTCCACTCACGGGAAGACATCAATTGATTCTGTTCCCGGAAGATCAGATGGTCTCCATGAGTTTAACTTCATATAGTAGCTTTTTGAAAGAAAACAAGCTATCCTCCGACATCGTCAATAAACAACGGATCAAAAATGTCGGGACAAGAATCTCGAAAGCCGTAGAACAATACTTGGCTGCTAACGGGTTACAAAGTGAGATTGCTAATTTCAAGTGGGAATTCAATCTGGTTGTGAGCGATGAACCCAATGCATGGTGTATGCCGGGAGGAAAAGTTGTATTTTACGAGGGTATACTTCCTTATTGTCAGAATGATGCAGGAATTGCTGTCGTAATGGGACACGAAATTGCTCACGCCGTGGCTCACCACAGTAACGAACGCATGAGCCAGCAAGCACTTATTCAATACGGACAAGCTGCTGCTACCGAGATTTTAGGACACGACCAAAGTGATTCCAGAAAAGCCATCTTGGCTGCTGCAATAGGTATGGGAACCAATGTGGGAATCACACTCCCCTTCTCCCGTAAACACGAGTACGAAGCAGATCATTTAGGCCTGATTTTCATGGCTATGGCCGGTTACGACCCAAACGAGGCTGTTGCTTTCTGGACCCGTATGTCAAATGCTTCAGCAGGCAAGCAACTCGAATTCTTGTCGACCCATCCTGCTGACGAAAAACGGATTGCCAAACTAAAAGCGGCCATCCCGGAGGCATTGAAATACAAGAAAAACTAAAACAATTACAAAACAAACCATGAATGACAAGAATAAGGCATTAATTTACCCTTTCTCGTCATTTTCAAGGAGAAAATTTCTACTTTTGTTGAATCATATCAATAAAGTATTATAGTATCATGGAAAACAAGCTAACGATATACAACACGCTAAGTCGAAAGAAAGAATTATTTGAACCCATTAACCCGCCTTTCGTAGGATTATATGTTTGTGGACCGACTGTATACGGGGATGCTCACCTCGGTCACGCCCGTCCGGCAATCACCTTTGACTTGTTATTCCGTTATCTTAAATTCATGGGATACCGGGTAAGATACGTCCGCAACATTACAGACGTGGGTCACCTTGTGAATGATGCGGATGAAGGAGAAGACAAGATCGCCAAGAAAGCCAAACTGGAACAACTGGAACCGATGGAAGTGGTACAATTCTACTCAAACCGCTACCACAAAAACATGGAGCAACTGAACACGTTGCCTCCTAGTATCGAACCACACGCATCCGGTCACATTATCGAACAACAAGAATTAATCAAACAAATCATCGAAAACGGCTTTGCCTACGAGAGCGAGGGAAATATCTATTTCGACGTGGAACGCTATAACCAAAAATATCACTACGGTAAACTATCCGGTCGTAAAATCGATGAATTGTTTGCCAACACGAGAGAACTGAGCGGACAACAGGAAAAAAGGAACCCGTTTGACTTCGCCTTGTGGAAAAAGGCATCCCCAGAACACATCATGCGTTGGCCCTCCCCTTGGGGAGTAGGTTTCCCGGGATGGCACTTGGAATGCTCCTGCATGAGCCAGAAATACTTGGGAGAAACATTTGACATCCACGGTGGCGGTTTGGACTTGCAGTTCCCGCACCACGAATGTGAGATTGCCCAAAACGTGGCCGCACAAGGCCATGAGGCTGTAAAATACTGGATGCACAACAACATGGTGACCATCAACGGACAAAAGATGGGTAAATCCCTAGGTAACTTCATCACCTTGGATCAGCTCTTCACGGGCGACAACAACGTACTGGAACAGGCTTACTCTCCCATGACCGTGCGCTTCTTTATCCTGCAAGCTCACTACCGCAGCCCGCTTGACTTTTCGAACGAGGCATTAAAGGCCGCAGAGAAAGGCTACGAGCGAATGATGGCAGCCGTGTCACAACTCAACAGGCTGAAAGTGTCCAACGAGAATACGGTAGACATCGCCGCCTTGCAGGAGAACTGTTTTGAGGCCATCAATGACGATTTGAACACGCCGATATTAATCGCCCATTTGTTTGAAGGCGTTCGCATCATCAACTCCATTGCAGCAGGCACGGAAAAGATCAACGCTGAAAATCTGGATATGTTGAAGAAGTTATTCCATAACTTCGTGTTCGACATTCTCGGCCTCAAAGGAGAAGAGGACTCCAGCGCCAGCAACCAAGCTTTAGGCAAAGTGATCGATGCCATGATGAACATACGGAAGACCGCTCGGGCAAATAAAGACTGGGCCACCTCCGACAGCATTCGTGACGAGTTGAAAAACGCAGGTATCCAGATAAAGGACACGAAAGATGGCTACGAATGGAGCCTTGAATAATTTTAGATTTTAAATTTAAAACTTTAAATTGTAGACGAGAATTTTATAATTTAAAATCTACAATTTAAAATTTAAAATATTATACATTATGCCTTATCTCTACTACATACTACTTTCACTCCTGTTTTTCTCTGCCTGCCAAGGCGAAAAAAAGAGTAAAGGGGACCAAAAACAAGTTACGGTAGACAATGCCCAAAGCCGCAAAACGACGGGACCTAAATACGTGAAAAGCGTACAATTCGTGTATCCCATGAAATTCGATACCTGCCAATTCAATGAAGAAATCAAGATTGTATACGCAAATAATAAGCGCTATACCATTGACTCGGCACATCTGTTTTTCAACCAAAGGCAAATTGCCACGCTTGACAGTAGTACCAGGGAATTTATATTCAAAATTCCCAAGGAGAAATGTGGGACCAACACGTTAAAAGTAATTGCATTTCACCCCAACAACAAATGCGGGGTAGCCACCCAATCTTTTATCGTGAAACCGGCTAAGGCCCCCCAACCGCTTCAATACCAACTGGTGAAAACCTATTCCCATGCCACGGATGCCTCCACACAGGGACTAGTATATATAGACGGTATTATCTACGAGGGCACCGGAATCAAAGGTCAATCCACCCTGCGCAAGATCGACTTGGAAAACAACAAGACACTCGCCATGTTAGGATTGGACAGCCAATATTTCGGAGAGGGGATCACGGTTTACAAGGACAAAATATACCAGCTTACTTGGACTTCCCAGAAAGCATTCGTGTACGATTTGGCCTCCTTCACCCTGTTAACGACATTCGATTACTCCATGGAACAGGGTTGGGGACTTACCACGATGGGAGATAAATTAGTTATGAGTGACGGTTCTCACAACCTATACCATCTAGATCCAAATCTTTTCAGCGTGATTAAAACCGTGGAAGTCTTCGATAACAAAGGGCCGGTAACCAACTTAAACGAACTGGAATACATAAACGGTTATATCTGGGCAAACGAATGGCTTACTGACCGAATTGTCATCATCGATCCGGAATCAGGCGAAGTGGTACAGGACTTACAACTCCCGAACCTGCTCACCGCCTCAGAAAGAGCCAAATTGGATCCAAACGACGATGTTCTAAACGGTATCGCATACAACGAAAAGAAGGGCACGATCTACGTTACCGGAAAACACTGGCCGAAACTGTTTGAGATAAAAACGAAGTAATTTATGATTTGCGATTTATAATTTACGAGAACAATTAGTGTCAGATTCGTAGGCTAAAAATCATAAATCCAAAACCACTCTATCTAAAATTAAAATTCTATGGTTGACGTAAAAATCGAGCCTTCTTGGAAAGAACTCTTAAAAGATGAATTTGAAAAACCCTACTTTTCCGAACTTATCCAGTTTGTGAAAAGCGAATACAAGACAACCAGGATTTACCCTCCGGGAAAACTCATTTTCAATGCCTTTGAACATTGTCCCGCAAGCAAAACCAAAGTAATTATTTTAGGGCAAGACCCGTACCACGGTCCCGGTCAGGCACACGGACTTTGTTTTTCCGTCCCGGAAGGTATTGAACAACCACCTTCTCTACAAAACATTTTCAAAGAAATAAATAATGATCTGGGTAAACCGATTCCCTCTTCCGGTAATCTCGAACGCTGGGCGGAACAGGGAGTATTACTGCTCAACGCCACGTTGACAGTGAGGGCCCATCAGGCCGGTTCCCACCAGAACAAAGGCTGGGAAACGTTCACCGATGCCGTCATCAAGGTTATTTCAGAAAAGAAAGAAAATCTTGTCTTCTTCCTTTGGGGAGTTTATGCCCAACGCAAAGGCGCCTTTATTGACACCCGGCGTCACTTGGTATTAAAATCCGTACATCCTTCCCCGTTATCCGCAAACCGGGGCGGCTGGTTCGGGAACCATCAATTCAGCCAAGCGAACAATTATCTGAAAGCCCACGGGCTAACTGAAATCGAATGGTAATTTCGGATTAGCCCGTACGGGCTAATCCGAAATAGGTTGTTCCACAAAAATCAATTTACTCGTGTCATATCCATGCTTCCGGGCTAATTTCAGTATCCCATCCAAAACCTCTTGAGGCAAATGAGGGGTACGGCTCAGTATCCAAAGGTATTTCTGGGATGAACTACCGATCAACACCCAACGATACTCCTGATCCAACTCCAAGATGTAATAATCGGCATAGAAAAAAAGAAAGAATGACACTTTCAGCTTACCCGGCTCGGCAGGGTTCGGTTGTTTTGCCTTTCCCTTAGCACGCTTCAATTCCCCGTTCAAAGAATCCTTATGCCCTGAATTAATCACTTGAATCTTACCATTCTCCTGTAAACGATATTCTGCCGTAACCCCTGTCAAGTTCCGCTCGAAAGAATGGTTAAAACGGGCAATTTCGTACCACAATCCCATATAACGATTCAAATCCAAATTGCTTACTGTCGGAAGCTCTCCTTCCCGAACCGCTAACGACTCTACCGTTAGCAAGGCTAAAAAAATACTTTTCCCCATATTTTTTTTATTGCTTTTTACGAAGAAATGGAGAAATAGATTACAATTGACAAAAAATTAATTCAATAAATAGCTCTAATTTCGTTCTCACATAAAGTTTATCAACAATTACGCAAACGTTTGAAATTTTTCTATTGTTTCCTTGCAAATCTCTATTTTTAATGCTTAACTTTGATGCACGAATATAAAATATAGCAGCTATGGTTAATTACAAAGACTTAGGACTGGTTAATTCCAGAGAAATGTTCAAGAAAGCTATGGAGGGTAAATATGCTATTCCGGCTTTCAATTTCAATAACATGGAGCAAATGCAGGCTATTGTTGCAGCTTGTGTGGAAACAAAATCTCCTGTTATCTTACAAGTATCCAGCGGTGCCCGTAAATATGCCAATCAAACCATTTTACGTTATATGGCACAAGGTGCGGTTGAATATGCCAAAGAACTTGGATGCAATATTCCAATTTGTCTTCACCTAGACCATGGCGACACGTACGAATTATGTGTATCTTGTATCGAAATGGGATTTTCTTCTGTCATGATTGACGGATCAGCCCTTCCTTATGACGAGAACGTGGCATTAACCAAAAAAGTGGTTGATTATGCTCATCAATACGATGTAACAGTAGAAGGAGAACTCGGTGTGCTAGCCGGAATTGAAGATGACGTGGTTGCCGCAGCCAACGTTTACACCAGCCCGGATCTAGTAGAAGACTTCGTGAAGAAAACCGGAGTGGATTCATTGGCAATCTCCATCGGAACTTCCCACGGGGCAAATAAATTCAAACCGGAACAATGTACCCGTAATGCGGATGGAATCCTCGTTCCTCCTCCATTACGTTTCGATATCTTGGAAGAAATCGAAAGACGTATCCCCGGATTCCCGATCGTTCTCCACGGATCATCCTCCGTACCACAAGACAAAGTTGCTATTATCAATAAATATGGCGGTGCATTAAAAGACGCCGTGGGCATCCCGGAAGAGCAATTACGCCGGGCAGCCACCTCTGCCGTATGTAAAATCAATATCGATTCGGATGGTCGTTTGGCAATGACCGCAGCCGTTCGTGAAGTCTTTGCAACCAAACCGGCAGAATTTGACCCACGTAAATATTTGGGTCCTGCCAGAGAAGCTTTAAAAGAATTATACAAACATAAAACGGTACACGTTTTAGGAAGTGCCAACAGGGTAGAATAAAAAAAGGGGCTAATTAAGCCCCTTTTCTTTAAAAAAAATACTAACTTTGCACCCTATTTGGATTTAATACCATAGGAGCAAAATGCAGAAAATTAGAAACATTGCGATTATCGCACACGTTGACCACGGGAAAACCACATTGGTCGACAAAATGATTTTTCAAGGAAACTTATTCAGAGAAACAGAAAATACGGGTGATCTATTGCTGGATAACAACGATTTGGAGAGAGAAAGAGGGATCACCATCCTAGCCAAGAACGTATCCGTTCATTATAAAGATTACAAGATTAATATTATTGATACCCCGGGCCACGCCGACTTCGGAGGAGAGGTGGAACGCGTGTTGAACATGGCGGACGGAGTATTATTATTGGTTGACGCTTTTGAAGGTACGATGCCTCAAACTCGTTTCGTACTTCAAAAGGCACTTGCGTTAGGTAAAAAGCCGATTGTTGTCGTAAACAAAGTAGACAAACCGAACTGCCGTCCGGACTTCGTGTACGAACAAGTGTTCGACCTGATGTTCTCTTTGGACGCCACGGAAGAACAATTGGACTTTACCGTTGTTTACGGTAGTGCCAAACAAGGATGGATGTCCACCGATTGGCATAAACCCACGACCGACATTACCCCATTGTTGGATGCAATCATCAAAGATATTCCCGCTCCGAAAGTTCAGGAAGGAACCCCGCAGATGTTAATCACGTCTTTGGAATATTCTTCTTACGTCGGACGTATTGCCATTGGGAAACTGACTCGCGGGACATTAAAATCCGGAATGCCTGTCACCCTCTGCAAAAGAGACGGAGTGACACTGATTAAAACCCGCATTAAAGATTTAATGACCTTCGAAGGCATGGGAAAACAAAAAGTTGACGAGGTACAATGTGGAGAAATCTGCGCACTTGTGGGAATTGAAGGATTCGAAATCGGTGACACCGTTGCAGACTTCGAAAACCCGGAAGCACTGGCTCCCATCGCGATCGACGAACCGACCATGAGTATGTTGTTCACTATCAATGACTCTCCCTTCTTCGGACGTGATGGTAAATATGTGACTTCCCGTCATATAAAGGAACGTCTGGATCGTGAACTGGAAAAGAACCTTGCCTTACGGGTAGAACCCGGACAAACAGCCGATTCATTTATCGTTTTCGGACGGGGTGTACTTCACTTAAGCGTGCTTATCGAAACCATGCGCCGAGAAGGGTATGAACTTCAGGTCGGCCAGCCGAAAGTGATCATCAAAGAAATTAACGGGGTAAAATGTGAACCTGTTGAGGAATTAACGATCGACCTTCCGGAAGAAGTATCCGGTAAAGCCATCGAAATGGTAAACCGCCGGAAAGGAATCATGACAAACATGGAGCACCGCAACGAACGGGTACACTTGACCTTTGATATTCCCTCGCGGGGTATCATCGGTTTAAGAAGCAGCCTGCTCACTGCCACCGCCGGAGAAGCAGTCATGGCTCACCGTCTGAAAGGCTTTGAGCCTTATGCAGGAGAAATCGAGATGCGTACTAACGGTTCACTGATTGCCATGGAAACCGGAGATTCATTTGCCTATGCCATCAACAAGTTACAAGACAGAGGTAAATTCTTTATCACCCCGGGAGACGAAGTATACGCCGGACAGGTAATCGGGGAGAGCACTCGTCAAGATGATATCGTAATCAATGTCTGCAAATCTAAAAAACTAACAAATATGCGAGCCAGTGGTTCCGATGAAAAAATGAACATCGCACCTCCCATACTTTTCAGCTTAGAAGAAGCTCTTGAATACATCAAAGAAGATGAATACGTAGAGGTGACCCCCAAGGCAATGAGACTTCGTAAGATTTACCTTGATGAGAACGAAAGAAAAAGACGAAGCAAAACAATCGAATAATTCAAAACCACCTTCGGGTGGTTTTTTATTTATCACAAAGGCATAAAATTTATGATTGCAAGACAAACTCCCGTGTAACTCGCATCCAAAATTCAAATCCCCATTTGATTTATTTCCCGATCTCGGATAAATCCGGATATTATTTCATATCTTTACAAGACAGTACGTGCCATCAAAATACCGGATTATGGAAACAAGAAAAAAAGCTACCGAAAAGAACACCGAGCTTAGCACTGAGAAAAAGTTGCGGAACGTGCGCACGTGTTTATACATTTTGATACTGGCAGCCATCACGAAACTGGCCATGACCGACTTTACCGAATTATCATATCAATCTTGGATCAGCGTGATCATCATCGTGCTGGTCATCATCCTTGTTTTAGCCATCGAAAAGGGTATTCGAAAAAAATTGAAAAAAGAAGAGTAATCCCTATATCGTCATTTTCACTTGGGAACCATAATCCACGTCATCCGTAAAGGCTTGATTAAAATTATATTTTCCAGCATAAATCAATGCGGCCCGGATCGTTCCCCCATGAGCGAATACACACACTTTTCCGTATCCCGTTTCTCTCAAATCATCCAGAAAAGCCGAAACCCGATTGTATTGGTCCAAAAAACTCTCTGCTCCCCCGGCAGGCATACTTAACCAATTATCATACCATTCCTGCAAACGAGGGTCTTGAATCTCATCCCAACGTTGCCCTTCCCAACTTCCGAAATTCAATTCCTTCAACCGACTATCCAGTATCGGATTCTCATAACCACAATAAACGGCCAACTTCCTGCAACGCTGTAATGGGCTGGAATACACTGCATCAAATCTCTCTCCTTTTAGCTTCTCCCTCACCTTCTCTGCTTCTTCCGGGAAAGAAGCAGCCACATCTACATCCGAATTCCCATAACACGTTCCCGGAATAACCGCCGTTTTCGTATGTCTGATCAAAAATACTTCCATATAAAAACCTTTTATCCCGTAAAATTCGCCATTTTTTCGATACGCCATGAAAATTTAGCTATAAATTTTAGTATTCACCAGCTATTTAAACTTAACCTTCACCAACCGGGCAGACGTCTCTTCTCCCAACGACAACGCAAATTGTTTAAAAATCTGACGCAATAACGGGTCTTGCGTCTCTCGTATCACCTCTTCCGGCACGGGTTCTATAAGTGCATAAAAATAGTCTTCATCAGCAGAGAGAAAATGGATTTCCAAATTATGATCCGCTTCCCAATAAATCCCTGAATCTTTATCCCGGGCATAAAGAAAGTTGTACGCCACCGCCTGAGGTCCACAACTGGTGAAATAAAAGAACTTCCCGCTTTCGCACAAATAAATCGGCATCTTGTAATAATCTGCCCTCATGTAATCCGGTAACGTCAAATCACCTTGAGAATTCGGCATTCCCCGTTTCCCAAAATCAAAAGTATAGGCCTTTTCCAACTCTCCTTTAGTATTCACCCGGCAACACGCATTATCACCTCCTTGCGTACGGACCAAATAAGTATTGCCAACAGCCTGCGACACGATAAAAATATTCACCGTAAACCCAACCTGCGGAATCGAACTCTCCAACTTTTCCCCGTTCTTGTCGAACCGGGTCATTAGCAGATGTCCCGGTTCAAAATTATTAGAACAAGGAGCTGAAATCGAATAATAATAAAACCCACCATCCGTGGCTGGAGCAATCCCATCGAACTGCTGTAAAGACTTATCCATCAAAAGCCGTTCAATTTCACGCCCATCATTCAAGTCAAAAAATACAATTTTTCGATCCCCATGTGCAAACAGCAATTTTCTCTGATCCAAACTGATACAGGCATCCTGATGATAAGGACATTCTTTTCCTAAATCATATTTCATCGTAAACTGATACTCTCCGGTAGCATCAAAACACATCACCTCCCGCCCGTACATTAGAAACAAATCCCCATTAGGTCCAATCAACAATTTTTTCTGCATCCATTCTTGCAATCCGGCATCAAACCTCTGTTTAATCGGGATCACTTGTATTTCCTCGATCCGATCAGCCAGATCGGTAACCAAAGTACATTGTTCCAACGGACGTAACGCCCGCACCTGTTCCTGGGCTGAAAGCATATGCCCCCAAGATCCCAAACAACAAAAGCAAAAACAGATAATAATTGATTTCATTTTCATAAGTCGTTTTGGTATTCCACAAATTTATCACAAATATCTGTAAATACGTTACTTTTGTCAAATATAAAAAGCACCATTCTCCCGCTCAAATTGCGTTCAAATGGTGCTTCACTCACACATCAGACAAGTACTCTAATTTTTCTTGAAATCAATACTCTTAATTTTACACAATCCGGACCAGCTAAAGCCGGGTACTTTTTCCACGATAATATTGTTAGGATCATTAATAACCCGATACCTCGTCAGAGTTCCCCCTGTTTCTTCCGGTAACGAGGGATCGTAAGTACCCACGTAGAAGAAATCATCATTGGTCCCCACGTCAACCAGAATATCATAATGTAACAACGTGATCTCCTGATCTCCGAAATCCTCCAGCACTTTCACCGTTTCGGCCACGTAATCATAGGCATACAACTTCGACCCAACAGCGTAAAACAAATACGTCCGTTGCGCACTGGCACCGAAGAATTTAGCCTTATCCAAATCCGTGGCTTTATCCAACGAATATTTTTTATTTTTCACGATACTCTCCCACCCCCATTGATACCTAAGCGCATAAGAGTACAAATAATGCTGTCCCCCGTTATCTTTCAATATCGTGTAGCAATACCCATCAAGGAAACGACTGTTAATGCTAGTGACATAATCCAGCCCCGGTTTCCAAGAAAAAATTTCCACATCATCCCGTGTATCCTTCAACGTATCGCAATACCCGGCAGGAGACCCGTAAGCCCTTCCCCCAGCATAAACGAAACGCTGTTCGGTCTTGTTATACAGAATATAGTAATACGTCATCGCCTTGGGATTATAAGCGATCTTATCCCCGATATCAAAAAGATCGTAAGTTCCCTGATAATGATTCGCCGGATTCTGGAAGATAGAACTTTGAATCATGGAACTATTGTGAAACAACAGATCATCAATAATAGCCGCCCGGTTCCAATTACGCATCTGCCCCACATCCTGAAGCGTGAAATGTTCCAAACTCCCCGGATCAAAGAAATTATACTTCAGATGCGTGTGATCTCCTCCCTTGAAATCCTCGCGGGTCAAACGATACGTACCGTCTCCTGTGGACACGTGTATCATGTTATCCCTGTAATTATCGACCACCCACACTTTCACGGGATTCCTCAAAACGGGAAGACCACTCTCTTTCAAAAGGTCTTTCAAAACGAGCGTATCCACGGAATACGTGACCATATCCAAACATGCTTCCCCGTTACTGTTTTCCCCAAGAACGACCCAACCGCTAGTCAATAAATCCTGCACCTGAAAAGCGGTAACATTCCAATACTCCATCGTGTTCAATGTATCTTTCACTTTAAAAAACAACGTGTATGTTCCTGATGGCAGACTCATCGGATACACCAAATCACGCTCTTTACCGATAGGATATTCCGTAAACTCAATGCCGTTAAAGCGAGCCACCCACTCGAATGTCAGATGTTCACTTTCTCCCAGTTTGAATTTCAATTCGGGAGAAATTCGGAGAGTATCCACGTACGAAGTGAGAAGATAAGTGGTGTCAAAACCCCGGTTGTTGATTGTTATTTCGTTAAAATCATGATAATCGTAATTCCCCTTATCATCATAACATCCCATGCACAAGCCTACTGCCAGCAACACGAGCAAACCTATTTTATTTTTCATATCCTTCATTCTTCAATATTATTAAACCAAAGGTCCTACGGCCATCTTCACCGGATTTCCGTCCTTATCCAATTTATCCTCGTAAACGGTTTCCCCTTTCGCCTCCATCTCTTTCAGGTATTTATCCAACCCTTGGGCATAAACCCGTTGTCTCTCCATATCCATGTCTACCACGTTATCGAAATCAGCCATTTGCAACCCGAACATCTCACACAATAACTTGATCTTTTTCTTGGAGTAGGGGCCTAGATAATTTGTTGTCCACGCTTTTGGCAGGAAAACGTCATCCGTGAGTCCCACCACGTGACGGATCGCATTCTGGTTTTCATCCGTGTAGTCTTCATGCTCCAAGGGACGCCAAATACTCATCGGCAACGAAAAATATTCATTTTCTTCCAGCTGAAGGGTCACATAATAGACGGAATCCAGCATCTTTTCCTGCCGGAACCCCGTGAATTCCACGTATCCGTCACGCTCACCGGCAGGTATCACATACCGTTTTTCCAAAGGAGCATAATCTTCACCCACGGTTGCAGTCGTTAGCGAATCGATCACGGTCACAGTAAAATAACGGTCACTTCCCACAACCGGCCCCATCACCCGAACTTTCAACCACACCGTAGTATCGTTCTCCAAGAGCATAGAAAAAGGCAACAATGTCGTGTCTATATGCGCCCAGATTTCCGGATTCCCAGACAGACTAGGGGGCACTTCTTGAACACAAAAATAGACTCCGTCTTTCCCCTCGTAATCCATCATCTCTTTCTCGCACCCAAGAAATGACAGAATGACTGATAATAAAAATATATATTTTTTCATGTGACGAAATTTTAACTAATTACCAATACCGTTTTCCTCTCTATAATACTGTTCCGACTGTGGTAAATCGAACAAATAGAAACGTTCTTCCATGGACACCATTTTCCCCTGTTTCTCCCCGGAAATAATTTCCGCTTTTCCTTTCCGTTTGTAGAGCCAAAACAATTGTCCTTCTCCCAAAAATTCTCTTCTGAATTCCTGTTCGATAGCTGTCATCAGGTCAACCTCATCCTCCACGTTCTTCACGTTACGTGCCGATCTCACGACATTCAAATAATCCCGTCCCACTTTCGGGTCCGGACAACATTCTGCCGCAATTAGATACACCTCCGACATCCGAAGCACGGGTATAATATAAGTATATCCTCTACTGACTTTGGTTTTCTCATCTATATCATCCACATCCATGTACTTAATCATATGGGTATATGAATTATTATCCGGATCAACCATTTCAGAGAACCAATAAGCAAGCCTGAAATCATTTTCATCCCCCTCGTACATCTCATTCATGATATCCTTATCAACCCGCAACACACTCGACTGTCTCAAATTCGGCCCGAAACCTACCGAGTACACCGTCTCTTTTCGTTTCAAATTATATAACCCGAACAAAATCTCGTTTTGAAAGATACGGTCTTCCTTATCGGTAGCGGCAACCTCTTCTTGAGTCACGAACGGGAACCATTTATGCTCCTCGTGTATTCCGCGGATCATTTTACTGGCATACTCCCAAGCCATCTCTTTGTCTCCGCAATACAGAGCCACCCGGGCCATTAATGCCTGAACAGCATAGTAATTCAAACGCATGGAACGATAACGCATATCGTTCACACCACCATCCGGATCATCCGCCCACACGACACCCTCTTCTATCACAGGATCATACCCGGTCAACAACCCCTCCGCGTTTTTCAAATCCTCCACGATCAACCGGGTTACCTCTTTCGCAGAAAGCAACGGGTTAATTTTCGTCTCGGAAGTCAAAGCATAAGGCAAACACTCGCTGTCCTTATCCCCGTTATAATTCGGGCCGAATATCCGATACAACTCGAAGTTCAACAACGCCCGTAATGCAAGAGCTTCACCTTTTATCAGGTGATAATACGTGTCATTCAGCACACCCCGGTCCGACTCGCAATGTTCCAACAGCGTATTGATATTATTCAACAGGGCATGAGACCGGCTCCAAGTGCCGTTCACAGTACTGTTTTTCGACACGTTGTTAAAGGTTGCCAAAGAGGAGTATATGTGATCCTTCTCCCGGCAAGTGTAATATTGTGCCAAGATATCTGTCATACCCCACGTTAGCGTCTTCCCGTAAAGGCTAGTGTTCAACAAGTCTATATAAATACCGTTCAACGCCGTCATAAACCCATGAGAAGTGCGAAAAAGATCATTCTCCATAATCCGGTCTTCCGAACTGACTTTCAACCAATCGGAACAAGACACCATCAAGGTGAAGAGCGCCGCACAAAATAATAATTTCAATCTTCGTATCATATCCACACTTGTTTTAAAATCTTACACCTAGAGAAAAACTGAGGGAACGGGCAAAAGGGTAATCCAATCCCCGCTCCTCTTTAAAAGAAGAGATCCGAAAAATATCGTTCATGTAAAAACGTACGTTCATCCCTTCGATTCCCGCTCCCCGCAACCACGATGCATCCAAATCATAACCGATGGAGATCGATTCTCCGGAAAAAGTGTTCTCCGTCACCACAAAACGGGAAGAGAGCGGCGTGGATGAATAATCATCAATGGCCTTAAATTTCGCTTTGTCCCCCGGATTCTTCCAACGGTCGTACAAAGCCCGCCTATCCTGATTTTTTGAAATATTATCTTCATTAATATTCTCTACCTTTTCATGTAGCGCGGAAGCCTTTGTCTCTCCTCCCAGCCGATAACGGAAATTAACAGATGCCGACAATTTCTTGTAATACAACGACATCCCGATAATACCTTCCACATCCGGCACCGATGATCCCACAACGACCTCGTCAGAAGCGGAATACGAAAAGGTCTGCGTACCGTCTTTTTTCAAGAACACTTCTCGCCCGGTTGACGGGTCAATACCCAAGGAGGGAACTGCCCACAAATCATCAGGACTTCCGCCCTCGTAATAACGATTCAACACGGTGGAACTACCGACCTTGTTCATGTACTCCAATTTATCCCCGACATCACGAAACTCTGAATGATTTGCCCGGGCATTCATATTAATGCTACAAGACACATCCTGTTTGCGAAGAAAGACGTAATTCAACGCTGCCGTCCATCCTCGCGATACCTGTCTACCCAGATTGGTATACAAATTCGTGGCGGCGGCAGAAGGCGGCATTCCGATGGAAATCAACAACGGATCTGTATCCTTGAAATAATAATCAAAAGAAAAACGTATGCTATTGTTGAGTACGGATAGATCAACCCCGATATTTTTATCCTGTGTCCGCTGCCATTTCAAGTCTTTATTCCCGTATTTCTCGATCAATGCACTGGCCCCGAACATATTTTGCAATTCCACGTTATACACGTAAGTCTTTTGGGAAATATAGGCATCAAAATTCTCGTTCCCGGGATTACCGATCGACCCCCGGATCTTCAGATTATTCACCCATCCCAATTGTTTCACGAACTCTTCGTTATGAACGTTCCAAGCCAAGCCGACAGACCAAGTCGTGGAGAAAAGCTTATTGCTACCGAACACGGATGTCCCGTCCGCACGGAGGTTGAAGTCCATCAAGTAGCGATTGTTATACGCATAATTCAAATTCATGAAAAAACTGGTGGAACGCCTACGGTTTTTCGAATAGGTCGGTTTCTGGTTTTCCCTGAAACCCGTGGAGTAAGCGGGATTCTTGTGAAAATCATCGTTAAAACCGACCACATTGTATCCGGAAGATTCCGACCGCGACTCGTTGAACGACCATCCCCCGACGAAATTAACCTGATGAACGTTTTTAAATATTTTCCCGAACGTGATGTTCAAATCTCCATTATACGAGAAACTCTCATTCTGACTAAAAGAAAAGGAACCTTTCTTCAACTTTTCAGTCTCCAGAAAATCAACGTGATTCGGGGATTTGAAAGCCTCTGATTTCGTAATACTTTTAGAAAATCCCAACCGGGCACGTGTCCGCAAAGCGTCGAACACGGTCCATTCCATCGTGAAATTATCCCGTAACGCCAAATCTTTGGAGGTATTCGTGTTTTCAATATTCCATACGTACAACGGGTTAAACATATCCTCCCCGTAGATTCCCGTCACCCTCTCCAGATACATAGGAATCGTTCCGTTATCCAGCCTCTTCTGATAATAGGGGTTAGCCCTTGAGAACTCGGAGAAGGCAACCGGCTCCCGCTCCGAATTACTGATATCCAAACTCGCTTTGTTCGAGAACAGAAGGCCTTTCTTACGATAAATCAGGTCTATGTTCACACCTATACCATCACGGTTCGATTTTTTCATCACCCCGTCACGGTTATTGTAACTGATGCCCAAACCGTAGCGCATAGCTTGGTCTCCCCCGTCTATATACACATTGTGAGAATGGTTGAACACCGTCCGCAAGGGTTCACTCAACCAATAAGTGTCCACCCCCCTCAACACCCCTTTCAACCGGGCATAATAGTCTGACATCTTTTGAAGTTTATCAACAAAACCCTCATATCCCTCTAACGGAGAATAACGTCCGGCCAGTAATTCAAACTCCAGTTTCTCGGAAGCGTTCATCAGATTATAATCGGACAGGTCGGCAAACGAGATCCCGTAATTCCCGTTATACGACAAACGCAACTGTCCCGCCTCCGGAGATTTGGTTTCCACGACAATTACACCGTTAGCCGCTTTCGATCCGTATATCGCCGTGGAGGCCGCGTCTTTCAAAAGGGTAACGCTTGCCACCCGGTCGATATTCAAGTTAATAATGGTTTCCAGCGTGGTCTCCACCCCATCCAATATGAACAAAGGTTGGTTGGGATCATTTTCAAATTCTGCCTGCAATCCCACGACACTCGTTTTCCCACGAATTTCAATTTTGGGCATCCGGTTCGGGTCTGATCCCCATTGTTTACTTTCCACTACCAGCATAGCGGGATCAAGGGTCTTTAAACTCTGGATAACATTTTGTGCACCCACCATTTTCAATTCCTGTGCCGAATACGTGGTAGCCGACCCCGTGTAACTGTTCTTATCCCGCGAATAGATACCGGTGATAACCACTTCTTCGATTCCTGTCACATCTTCTTCCATTCTGACAACGATTCGCTTACCCGGTGTCACGTCCTTTTCCACTGACTTCATCCCGATAAACGAGAAAACCAGCACGGATTTGCCCGTTTGGGTTGCCGGAAAACGGAATTCTCCATTCGCATTCGTGGACGTTCCCGTCGTGGTACCTTTCAGTAAAACGGTCACCCCGGGTAACGGATTTCCTTCCGTGTCCATGACTTCCCCCTCGTAAAACGTCTGTTTCTGCGTACCCGTTTTTCTTGACTCCGTTGAATCCTGACGAACGGAAACATTCGGTAATATATCAGAAATATCCTTTAGCCGGGAAGAGACTCCCGTCTCGGCTTGTAACAGCAACGGAAACCCAAGCAATAAAACGATAAGTAATTGGGTAACCGCAGTGACTGTCTTTCTTTCCGATAGCAATTTTTGCCGAAAAAATTTCCTGTCATAAGTTTTTTTCATAACTTTGATTATTAATTGGTTTATAAAACTAATGATGCAAGGGGGTGATATTCAACGTGCAAAGTTTAAGATTCACCCTCTTTTTTCATCTTTCCCTTAAAAATATCTCTTTAATTTTCCATGATTTATAAATTTTGGGTCTTTATTCATTCCATTCATTTTAGTTAAGTTGCAACCTTAATATCCTTTATCTACCGAAAATTTCTTTTATAAGCCGATCCCCAAAAATGATACAATAAAAAAAGCGAGGATCGTCAACAACTCTATCTTATCTGAGGCATCGCCAAACGCCTTGTAGTAAATAGACAACGATCCACGCCTAACCAGCGTGAACTCACAGTCTAATCTTACTACTTCAAATTGGCGATTTTCAGATAAAGATTAGCATAAACTCACAATATTTAAAGGCAGGCTCTCCTGCCTATTCGTATCATATCTGCAAATATATAAATACTTTTTCATTTTTCAATATCTTTTTCAACTTTACATCCAACAGAAATTACACTATATTGTTGAATTTAAAGAGATGAACGACATTGAATTAATTACACTAAAATCAAATTTTCATAACAATTGATAGCGACACCAAATAACCAACACGCTCAAATAGAAGACCTGTTCAATAATCAACACGGATGCACCGCAACAATCTCCCGTGTACCCCCCTATCTTGATTTTCAAAAAGAAACGCAATCCGATTGCTGTCAGTATAGCAGGAATCATCGCAAAACAGAAACTCGCATCCTTCAAAAAGAAAAAGGGAATCAACGTGATTAATCCCACGATCACGAATATGAACGTGCGTACCTTGCTGTAAACAAGTTTTATTTTACTTTCTTCCTCTTTCCGAACATAAGGTAAAGTGTTTATCATCACGGCTGCACAAAGTTTGGAAAAACAATCCGCAGCAATCACGATCGGGAAGATCATGGCCGGATCGAAACTAGACAACAGAGTATAATATAATATAAAATAAAGAACCAGCCCTATCGTCCCGTAACACCCGATATGCGAATCTTTCATAATGGCTAAAATCTTATCTTTAGAAGTTCCTCCTCCAAATCCATCAAAGAAATCTGCCAATCCATCTTCATGCAATGCTCCTGTCAATAAAACTCGGGTAATAATAGCTAAAATACACGCCACTTCTAAAGGAACGACTTGAGCAGCTACCCATAAAACACCTCCCGTTGCGGCTCCCGTTAGGAAACCAACTAAAGGCCAGTATTTAATAACATCCGTGAAATAACGCTTGTCCACGTTCACGATCCGCCACAAGGGCAGTCGGGTAAACATCATAATCGCCGCCAAAAGAGAACGCATACTAATTTTAGATTTAATGATTTCAAATTTTAAATTTCGACCGCACAAGACAGACACATAACTACCCCCTCCTGTGCAAGGAGAGTTAGAGGGAGGGCTTTTCATTTTCAACTTTCAATTACTTAAAGTATTTCGTTACCGCCGCTGCCTTGAAAGAGGCCATTTCGTTAATCATATTCACGGCTGAAACGAGCAAGGGGTAAGCGCAAATAGCTCCCGTTCCTTCTCCCAAACGTAAACCAAGATTTAACAAAGGTTCGGCACCCAAATAATCCAACACCAATTTATGCCCGCATTCATCCCCTTGGTGACCGTAGATGCAATAATCCGTTAAGGCTGGATACAAAGCTTTCCCAGCAAGTACACAATTCGTCATGATAAAACCATCCACGATAATTACCATACCCAACTCGGCAGCACGCAACATACCTCCCACGGCAGCCACCATTTCGAAACCTCCAAAATAACGGATAATATCTTTCGGAGTTCCATCCCCCTTGTAATTTTCCATACAATGCTTCAACACGTTATATTTGTGTTCAACGCCTTCCCGAGATAATCCACTCCCCGCACCCACGCAATCACTCAACGGAATACCCGTTAGGTAAGTCATCCACATGGAAGAAGAAGAAGTATTGGCTATTCCCATTTCCCCAAAACTCACCACGTTTGAACCCTCATCATATACCATATCCACAATCTCCACACCGATCTCGATTGCCCGATCAAATTCTTCCGGGGTCATGGCAGCCTCGTACAAATAATTTGAAGTTCCCTTACGGATTTTACGATCAATCAGCCCCTCCATAGGTTCGAAATCCGCATTTATCCCACAATCTACCAATTTAATCTCGAAATGGTGCTGACGAGAAAACATATTCACCCCGGCACCTCCTTTGATAAAATTAAAAATCATCTGAGCGGTCACCTCGGGTGCCGAAAAACTAACCCCTTCTTTCACAATCCCGTGATCGGCAGCAAAAATAATATTCTGGGGGTTCCTCAACTCCGGGGAAAGCGTTTGCTGTATCAACCCGATCTGGTGTGCTGTTTTTTCGAGTAATCCCAAAGACCCTTTGGGCTTGGTCAAATTATTAATCTTATCTATCAAAGCCTCCGACAAAGCCTTGTCAGTCTCTTTTATTGCAAAACTTCTCATATAATTGAAAATTAAATTACCATTTTATTTTACTCGCATAGCTATTCCGGAAATCATCAAGACAACTTCGTCCGCTCGACTTCCTATATATTGATTCACCCATCCCTGCAAATCTGTGAATCGTCGCTGAACAGGGTCAACAGAAACTCCCCCCATTCCGATTTCGTTCGTGACAAAAATAAACGTCGCCTCCTGCCCGGTAAACCGGTCAAACTCTTCCTTTATCTCTCGCAAAGACTTATCCACGTCGGAATCATTGTCAAAAAAGAAATTGGTACTCCACAAGGTCACGCAATCAATGACCACGACCCGCCCCGACACGTCACATTGACTAATCGCTTTTTCTTCTTCCAAATTGGTCCATTGCGGTCCCCGGTCCTGTTGATGACGTCTCACCCGTTCCCGGAATTCATCATCCCACACCCTCGAAGTAGCCAGATAAACGGGATTCTCTGCCAACTTTAGCGCAAACTCTTGAGCATAACGACTTTTCCCAGATCTTTGTCCTCCCGTAACTAAAATTATTTTTCTTTTCATCATGACGACAAATTTCTCTGTTTTTTCAAGAATTACAAAGTAATCTCCCGAAAAATCTACAACTTTATTCTCTATGATCTATTTTTCTGTCAGCCATTCTCTTTCAGAAAATCAACAATATAAAATAACGTATATCACTTGCATCATTATCTTTCATTTTTTACATTTGTTTCTAAAATATAGCTTTTGACAAATAATATACAACATACCACGGACACCGAAATCCTCAATGATTTACGAACGGGGGATGAATATGCCTTTGAAACCATTTTCAAAGATTATTATCCCTTGCTGGTTAACTACGCCAGTCGAATTTTATTTGATCACGAAATAGCTAAAGACCTCGTACAAGATATATTCTGTCGTTTATGGGATACTCATACCAATCTTAACATTAAAATATCTCTAAAAGCTTACCTTTTCAAAATGACATATACAAGTTGCATTGATGTTATCCGACATAAAAAAACAGAGAATCTGTTTATAGATAAAACATTACAAGATTACTATTTCAACCAAATCCTACAAACTCCTGAAGCTGAAATCAAACTCTTAAATGATGATATTCGGAATTTAATCCTTTCCTCTTTAGATTCGTTACCAGAAAAATGTAAAAAAATTTTCATCCTACACAAACTTGAAGGGAAAACCTATAATGAAACCGCCCAAGAACTCGGTATTTCACCTAAAACCGTCGAGAATCAGATTACGATTGCCATGAGTCGTCTCCGTAAAGAACTCGAATGGGTATTACAAATTATTATCATTTTCACATAAAAATAGATTTTCTTTGGGGGAATACCCTCTCCTTATCCGTCATAAAGATATAAACCCATAATAAATCAGGTTAATAATATCTTTAATGATAATTGAATTTATGAAAAAAAATCAAAACCATATAGAAACACAAATCGATATAAATGATTTATTTATAGATCACTTTCTATCTGGAGAAGCCACAGAAACTGAAGTGAAAATTTTCAAACAATGGTTACAAAAACCGGATAACCAAATATATTTCAATAAATATAAACAATTTTGGAATGTGACCCATGGTCTACAAGTAACTCCAGAAGAAATAAACATTGCATTTTCTCAATACAAGCGATACATCGAAACTCATCCAGTTAAAAGTCTAAAATCCAAACGTATTATTTTACTAATAAAATATGCTGCAATATTCGTTATTATTATCTCTATCAGTTACTTTCTCTTAGATACACAAATAACAATACATAAGAACATCGAATACGCTTATAATGATCCCTCTCTAACAAAAAGTAAAGATATTCTTCTTAAAAAAGCTGACGGTAACATTATTAACCTAAAAGATACTTCTCTTCAATTACAAGAAATAGACGGAACTATTTTACACAAGCAACAAGATAAAGCTATTCAATATATAAACAATAAAAAACAGAAGACAGAAAACATCATTTACAACACGATTTCAATCCCTGCTGGAGAACGTTTCTATTTAACCCTTTCTGACGGAACCAAAATATGGTTGAACGGTGAAAGCTCTCTTCGCTATCCAGTTAATTTCACCACAGAAAAAAGAATTGTTACACTAACCGGACAAGCATATTTCGAAGTATCAAAAGACGAAGAACACCCATTCATTGTTATCACCCAAAACATGAATATCGAAGTTATCGGAACATCTTTTGACGTAAATAGTTATCCGGATTCCGAGTTAAATACAATGACATTGGTAACCGGAAAAGTCAAAGTAACAACCCCCTATAAACAAATTATAGCTTCACCCAATGACCAAATTTATTATAATACAAATACCTATAAAACCGGAAGCCAAAAAGTGAATGCCCTATCCGAAGTCTTATGGAAAGATGGTATTCTTTCCTTAAAAGACTTACCGTTCGAACAAGTATTGCAAAAACTACAACGTTGGTACGGCTACACTTTCATAAACAAAACCACCATTTCCGACAACGAATTATTTAATGGAAAATTTGACCAAGAAGATATTGACACCGTCATGGAAACCTTGGCTCTTAGTATAAACATTCAATACTCGATAAAAAATGACACCATAATAATACACTGAAACAAAAAGGAGTCCCCCTGCTTCCAACATAAGGACTCCCCATAGCTAATAATTTCAATTATTAACAAGATTAAGTACAAAGGTATGAAAGAAAAATCAATTGTCCCACAACTCGCCGAAGAGTTTAAACAATGGTTATGTGTTTTACTTATAATATGTATCACTTTAACCATCTGTTCTTCAAAAGTATTCGCACAATCGTCTGAGGAGAAAGTAACTATTAACGTAAAAAATGTTGAAGCTTCAGTCATCTTTAAAGCTGTTGAAAAACAAACGAGTTACAAATTTTTTTACCGGGCAAACCAAGTAAAAGATTTGAATAGAATAACCATCAACGTTACAAATGAACCTATATCCAAGGTGTTGGATTTAATATTCAAGGGAAGTAACCTCACCTATTCTATCGTAGAAAAACAAATTGTCATTTTAGAAAAGAAATCCCAAGAACAGACAATCGTCAAAGGGAAAGTAACAGATAAAAAAGGAGAACCGCTTATTGGAGTTGCTGTTATTATAAAAGGCAGTAGCACAGGGGTTACCACTAACTTAGAAGGAGAATATCAATTGAACATTGATGCAACCAGCAATACACTATTGTTCAAGTTCATGGGAATGAAAGATATTGAGGCTGTAATCCCTCCTTCCCGTATCCTGAACATCACAATGGAAGAAGACACAAAGTCAATCGATGAAGTCATTGTCACCGGTTACGGAAACTTTAAAAAATCAAGTTATACCGGATCTGCTTCTGTTATGAACACAGATAAACTCAGAAATCTACCCGTTACCTCCATGACACAAATGATGGAGGGAGTTATACCTGGTGTATCATTTTCTTCCTCATCCGGACAAGCCGGATCAAAAGTAAACTTACGTGTCCGCGGGCGGGCATCGCTCAATGCTTCCACAGAGCCTTTGTACGTTATTGATGGAATTCCAGTTTCATCCAGTGACGTTAGTTCTTTTGGAACTTCCGCAGGAGGAACAGGTATGCTTGCAACTTTAAACCCTAAAGATATTGAAAGTATCACGGTCTTAAAAGATGCGGCTTCAGCATCTTTGTACGGAGCAAGAGGTGCTAACGGGGTTATACTTATCACAACAAAACAAGGAAAAGCAGGAAAATCATCTTATAAATTCAATGCAAGTTTCGGTATTTCAGACCTAGCTTATACTTACCGGGAGATCATGGGAGGAGAAGAACGTCGGGAATTAATTCACGAAGGTTTCGTCAATGCACAATTAGATGAAGGTAAAACACAGGAACAAGCAGAAGAATACGCTGATACTCAAACTGAAATTTATGCTCCAATTCCCGCTAATGGCTATGCGGATTGGGAAGATGCCTTATTCCGGCAAGGAACCACTCAAAGTTATGATTTCACGGCAACAGGCGGAAACTCTAAAAATAATTTCATCGGTAGCCTCGGTTATGTGAAAGAAGAAGGAATTTCTATTCACTCAGGTTTTGAACGTATGTCCGGACGATTAGCCTATAATCATAAAAATAAAGGCTTCGAAATATCTATGAGTTCCATGTTCTCACATACACGTAACACACAGACTTTGGAAGACCAATATTACGCCAGTGCTATTTATACTTCCAGAGTTAAAATTACCCCCTCTATTCCTATTTATAACGAGGACGGAACTTACAACAGGGACATCTCCAATAATGGAAATTATAACCCACTGTATGAAAACGAGCAAAACCAATCGTTCGTACGTATTATACGTTCTTTCAATACCTTCTCAGCAGGTTACACTATCATCAAGGGACTAAAATTATCAACAGTATTTAGTGTCGATTATTATCTTACGAAAGATTTCAAATACTTTTCTCCAGAAAGTAGCGATGGAAAAGCTAATAAAGGTTTCGGAAATATGAAAATGAATGAAAACCTTAGATACAACTCACAAACAAGATTAAATTACAATTTCTCTCTAGGTAATCATAATTTTGATGCCCTTGTTGCTTATGAAATCCAGAAGCTGGACCACGATGACCTACATGCACAAGCCAAAAACTACGGTCAACTTGTCAACACCTCACTAGCTAATGCAAGTACACCTGTCTACACGTCACAAATTATTAATGAAGATGCCCTGCTCTCTTATGTCGGTCGTCTAAATTATGACTACAACAACAAATATTATCTTAGTTTCAGTTTCCGTCGAGATGGTTCTTCCCGATTAGCAGCCAAAACCCGTTGGGGAAACTTCTGGTCTTTATCCGGTTCTTGGAGAATTACAGGGGAATCATTTTTAACCAAACGGCCGGACTGGCTCACGGATGTAAAGGTTCGGGCTTCATACGGAGTTAATGGGAATCTTCCTTCTGGGGTATATGCCTATCACGGAACATACAGTACCTCAAACTCATATAATGGGGAATCTGCTATTGTTGAAAACTCTATCCCCAATAGAGAGTTGACTTGGGAAAAAAATTACGCCTTCGATTTCGGTGTAGACCTCACTTTATTCAACCGCTTCAATATCGTATTTGACTATTACACGAGAAAAACGAAAGATTTGTTAATGAGTAAACAATTAAATAACGTCAGTGGCTTCGGTTCTGTCACCGCAAATATTGGAGAAATGGAAAACAAAGGATTCGAATTTGATATCAAAACGGTCAATATACAAAATGACAACTTCATGTGGAGCAGTGCCTTAAATTTGTCACACAACAAAAATAAAATTATCGCCTTAGCAGACTTACCTGAATACGGAGAAGATATTTTTATCCGTAAAGAGGGATATTCATTCGGAACATTCCACCTCAGGGAATGGGCGGGAGTAGACCCGGAAAATGGATTACCCATGTACTACAAAAATGAAAAAGATGAAGATGGGAATATCATTTCCCGAGATATTGTAAACGATCCCAATGAAGCAACTCCGATCCTATCTAAAGACATGTATCCTAAATTAACAGGAGGTTTTACCAATAATTTTTCTTACAAGTTTATTGATCTATCTTTTAACTTAACCTTCTCTTTAGGCGGTTGGTCATACGATAACGGTATGTGGGCCATACAAGATGACGGATATTCATCCGTAAACAACAAAAGTGTTGAATTACGAAAACGTTGGAAGAAACCGGGAGATAAAACAAATGTTCCCCGTTACGTTGCAGGTCAAGAATTCGGAGGCCACTGGCATTCCACAAGAGCTGTCCATAGTACAGACCATATTCGTCTGAAGTCACTAACACTGGGAGTATCTGCTCCGGAAAAATGGTTAACTCCTCTCCGCCTATCTTCTGCAAGATTATATTTTTCCGGGACAAACTTATTAACCCTCGCCGTGTACGATCAATATGATCCGGAACTCAATGGAATGGTATCATTTGATACTCCTCCTTTAAAATATTACTCATTTGGACTTGAATTAAGTTTCTAATTATAAATACAAGACGATTATGAAACGACAAATATTATCACTCATTACAATAGTTTTTCTTTTTACTTCTTGCGGAGAAAACTTTTTGGAAACTTTTCCTAGTAATGCAATATCTTCTGAAATTGCAATCTCAAATACCAATGATCTAAAAAATGCCGTGAATGGAATGTATGACCTTCTTTCTTCTTACGGATATTATGGAGGAACAGCTTTTTATTACGGTGACGTAAAAGGAGATGACATTCAATCTCGAGCCCAAACCGGACGAGATTCATATAAATGTTACATGTACAGCCATGCTGCCAACAATATGGGAGCTGGTTACCTCTGGGGACGACCTTGGTATACAATCCGACAGGCATGTAATATCATTGAAGCTATTGACAACGAAAAAATAAAAGACGGAACAGAAACTCAAATAAATGATTATAAAGGGCAAGCTATTGCCATAAGAGCGATGGTTCATTTTGACCTCGTAAAATACTTCGGTTATCCTTATGCCAAAGATAATGGTGCTTCATTAGGCGTCCCTATTGTCGACCATGTTTTAAAACTAGACGAGAATCCAAACCGGAGTACTGTCGCACAATGTTATGAGTTCATCACAAAAAAGTTAGAAACCGCCATCCCTTTAATTTCTACGGAAAAAAACAACGGACGGATAAATCGTTATGCAGCCAGAGCTTTATTGGCTAGAGCTTATCTATATTGTGGCAAAAACAAAGAAGCATTTGAAACTGCCCAAGAATTAATCGAAGAAATTAAAAATAACGGTCAATACCGTTTACACACCAACAGCGAGTATATCAGTAGTTGGGACCTTGAACATAAATTCAACAATGAATCTTTATTTGAAATAGCTAATCTATCTGACGACAACGAAGGTAAGAACAGCTTAGCATATTATTATCATTGGTGGGGCTACGCTGAATTCATCGCAACAACTTCATTTGTCAATGAATTACTTTCCGACCCTGATGATGTACGTTGCGATTTACTGCAAAAACGTACACAGAATAATACAGATAAATGGTGGTTACGTAAATACCCGGGAACTGCAAATAATGTACCTTCCTACGAAAACAATTACATTGTACTGCGTTTATCGGAAGTTTACTTAATTGCCGCAGAAGCTGCAACAAAATTAGGAGGGACTTACACGACCCAAGGACTTGAGTATTTAAATGACATCGTTAGTCGTGCCAATCCGGCTAAATCTGTCAGTACATCAGAGTTCAACCTCGATCGGGTTTTACTGGAACGTCGAAAAGAACTTGTCGGAGAAGGACATCGTTTCTTTGACCTGTTACGTAACGGAAAAACAATCGTGAGAAAAGGAGGTCTCCACCTTCCCAACGCACCAGAAGAAATCGATTGGAATTATGAGAGATGTGTTCTTCCAATACCAGTTGCGCAGTTCAAGTTAAGACCCGACATGGAACAAAATCCCGGATACGCAAGAGAATAAATTATAACCAGGAAGGATACCTTCCTGGCTTTTAACTTTCAAAAATTATTGCCATGAAACACATCTTTACTTTTAAATTTCTCATTCCATTTTTATTTATCGGTTCCTTATTTTCTTGTCAAAGTGGTGGAAACGATGAAGATATTCCGTCTAGTTCTTCCAAGACTGAAATATTAAGTTATTCAATATCCGGTTTTTCCAAAGAAGCTGATATTGACGCAACTAATAGAAATATTTACTTACAACTACCTGAATCTCAAAAAAACGGAATAAATTTATGTCCCCAATTTTCCCTTTCAGAAGGAGCTAAAGCAACTGTAAATGGAGTCGAACAAATCAGTGGAGAAACGACAATAAATTTTACCTCCGTTATAAAATACAACATAACGGCTGGAAACCGACAAGATCAGTCCACATGGAATGTAACCGTCACCAATAATGAATACACCAATAACTGGAAACTCGGATTATTCCTCTCTGACTCCCGAAGTAACGAAGGTACCCGACCTGATGGTTGGTACTTACAACAACAGCACACGGGAGAATATGAAAACCAAAATTGTGGTCCTGCTGCAGCGACCATGGCAGCCATGTGGTCAGATGCCACTTTTTTCAAATCCGTAGAAGATGCCCGGAATGCAATTCCAACCAGTAGCGTCGGAGGAGAGGCTAGTTGGCATCCAGAAGACGTGTATAATTATTTACAACAAAACGGTATTCCTTCGGAAATTAAAACCATGGATATTTCTACTTCAGGAGCTCAACAACAATTTTATGAATTAATTAAAGATAAAATTGATAATAACCAAATTGTTGTTATCTGCCTTTCTCTAGCAAAAATCACACAAGACAATTCCAACGACCCTGAATGTCGTGTAAATCTTTATTACAATAGCACAAACGGACATTTCCTCGTCATCAAAGGATACAAAGTTGTTGATGGCAAAAATTACTTTGAAATACATGATCCTTGGGGATTAGATCTTAAATATGCAGATGGAACTTATAAAGGAGAAAACCGATATTACCGTTCAGATGATTTATATGCAGCATCCATCTCTCATAACAAAAAATTAGTTGTTGTTTCCTTAAAATAAATGGAAGGCCTGAATGGATAATGATTCAGGCCATTTAATTTATTATGACATTATTTCTTCTTTTTTCCCTCACATTCTATTTTATCCTTTTTAACAATAAACTTAAAAAGGTACTCTTCCGTATTCATCATACGTTAAAACCATCAAGCTCCACGGACAAATACTCTAAAGATTCAAAATTGTTTACTAACTTTGTCAGTTAGAAGTCTAAAGAAGTGATGATGGAACTCATATTATCCCGACATGGGGAAACATTAGAAAACCAACAACATATACTCCAGGGTCAACTCCCAGGGACTTTATCTCCTTTAGGAATTGCTCAAGCGGAGAAATTAGCTGATATGCTTCAAAATGAAGTAATTGACAACATCGTTTCCAGTGATTTGGCACGAAGTTACAACACAGCTCTCGCTGTTGCCAAAAGACACGGGCTAACGCCGCATCAAACGCCCCTGTTGCGGGAAATGGACTGGGGTATTTACACGGGGAAACGACTGGATGACGTGGATTGGAGGAATTTACCGCCCAGTGTGGAGTCCTTGGAAGCCCTTTTTCAGCGAGCAACTCATTTTATCGCTTACCTGAAAAAGAATTTCTCCGGGCAACGGGTTCTCGCTATCGGGCACGGAGCATTTAATCGGGCAATTATCACATACCTCAACGGGAAGAAGCCCGCAGATATGACAAATCTTCCGATCATGGAGAATACCAGTTGCATACGTTTTACATTAAATGACAATTAAACTGACACCATAACCCAATTAGAAATAAGGATATTCAATTTTTCAACTAGCATGAGAATATACACGAAAGGCGGGGACAAAGGAACAACGGGAATATTCGGTGGAAACCGGGTGGATAAAGATGATATTCGCATTGAGGCGAACGGAACCCTTGATGAACTAAACGCTACTTTGGGAGTAATCCGGGCCCTGATGGACGAACAGGATGGACGACAGGAGATACTGGCATATATACAACGCACGCTGATGATAGTTATGTCACAAGTCGCAACTCCTTCGGGTATCCGGGAACAGAACGAGAATAAACTCCCGGAAGATATTGACCGATATTGTGAACAACAAATCGACCGCATGAACAACGAAATGCAACACCCGTCCACTCATTTCATCTTACCAGGTGGAACGCTGATTTCAGCTCAATGCCACGTGGCCCGTACAATCGCCCGTCGGGCAGAAAGAAGACTCTGTACCCTAAACAAGGCGGATGAGGTACCCCCACTTATCCTACGATTCGTGAATCGCCTTTCGGACCTATTGTTTACCATGGCTCGCTGGGAAATGGATCAACAAGGTACAGAAGAAGAAAGATGGAAAGCGTTTCTTTACAAAAAGAAAAACAATAAATAATTTACGATTAAAACGTTGGCAAACGGATATAAATCACCTAACCAAAATCATTAATCAAGAAATTATATAGTATCTAAAATCATTAATCTAAAATACACATGTCTTTACTTCGTTCAATCATGTTTGTCGGGACCTGCTCTGATGCCGGGAAAAGTATTATCAACACGGCATTTTGTCGTATCTTCAAACAGGACGGGTATCATCCGGCACCGTTCAAGGCACAAAACATGTCGTTAAATTCCTATTCTACCCCCGACGGGCTGGAAATTGGACGAGCCCAAGCCGTGCAGGCAGAAGCATGTGGAATTCTCCCGGAAAGCGATATGAATCCCGTTCTATTGAAACCCACGAACGAGCAATGTTCACAAGTGGTATTAAACGGGAAACCGGTCGGCAATATGTCAGCCAAAGAATATTTCATGTCGAACAACAAAGCCGAATTATTCAACCAAGCCTTTGCCGCTTACGAACGCCTGCGGGCCCGTTATTCCCCTATCGTGCTGGAAGGTGCGGGGAGTATCTCGGAAATCAATCTGAGGGAAAGAGATATCACCAACATGCGGATGGCATTACGGACGAATGCAGCCACGTATCTGGTAGCAGACATCGATCGGGGAGGAGTATTTGCTTCCGTCTACGGTTCCATTACCTTACTTTCGGAGGAAGAAAGAAAACTGATCAAAGGAATTATCATCAACAAATTTAGAGGAGATATATCCCTGTTTGACGAAGGAAGAAAGATTATCCATGATCTCACGGGAATACCCGTTATCGGCGTAATTCCTTACTTCAAGGACATTTACATAGAAGAAGAAGATTCCGTCTCACTGGAAACTAAAAACACTAAAGCCGGAAATGGCAAGATTAACGTGGCTATCATACTCCTGAAACGCCTTTCCAATTTCACGGATTTCAGTGTGCTGGAACGAGACGAACGTTTCCATACCTACTACACGAATAACGTGGCTGAGATTGGCAAAGCCGATATCATCATCCTACCGGGAACAAAAAACACGATCTCCGATTTACGGAATATCCGGGAAAACGGCATTGCAGAAGCCGTCATCCGGGCGCACAAGGAAGGTAAAAAAGTGATCGGTATCTGCGGGGGCTACCAGATGATGGGGGCTCGGATAGAAGACCCGGACCAAATCGAAGGTGACATCACCGCCATTCCCGGACTGGGAATACTCCCTCTTGTCACAATCATGGAACCCGAAAAAGTCACCCGCCAAGACCAATTCTCGTTCCGCAATCACCCGGAAACTTGCAAGGGATACGAGATTCACATGGGACGGACGACCTTACTGGACGGGGCTCCAGAATCCCCCCTAAATCGACTACATGACGGGCGGACGGACGGTTATATCCTGAATAACAAATGCTGGGGCAGTTACCTCCACGGAATCCTAGACAATGACGTTGTTCTCAATGAGTTGGCGGAAGGACTAACCCAAGCTACCCCTACGACCTTTAATTATACTGATTTCAAAGACCAACAATATGACAAACTGGCCGACCATGTACGTACGCATGTCGACCTGCCATACATTTATTCTACCCTTAAAATCAATTAATTATGCTAAACGGACACGGAGACGACATATACAAATCAAACACGGAAATAAAAGCCAATTTCTCCACCAACGTATGGTATGATGCGGACACGGACATTCTCCGTTCCATGTTGATCACCCAGATCGACAAAATCTTCCACTACCCGGAGCCTGCTGCCGAATCATTCGTGCAGGAAGTTGCCCGGTACCACAATCTGCAACCGCAAAACGTGATCGCCGGAAACGGTGCTACTGAATTGTTTTACCTGATCGCACATGCTTTCGAAGGGTGTAAAACAATCCTTCCCATCCCCTCCTTTTCGGAATACGAAGATGCTTGTACCCTTTACAGGCATCAACAGATATTCGTACCTATAAAAGACTTCCAAGCAGGCCCTGCAGACCTAATGTTCATTTGTAACCCCAACAATCCCGACGGACACGTGTGGAAACTGGAAGAGATTGAAAATATTTTACACCAATATCCTCAAATGACACTTGTCGTGGACGAATCGTTCATTGACTTCGCCCCTACGGCACAATCATGTGAACCGTTGCTGGCCCGCTATCCCAATCTATTGGTCATTCATTCCATGACAAAAAGTTATGCCATTCCGGGGTTACGCTTAGGCTATATGTTAGGTAGCGAGAAACTGATAGACCGAATCAAACAATACACTCATCCTTGGAACGTGAACGCACTAGCCATAGAGATTGGAAAATTTCTGTTACAAAACGGCAAATATCTTCTGCCCGACACGGGTCGGCTACTCAAGCGTAAAGAGAATTTTGTACGTGCCTTCGATGAACTTCCCGGGTACTCACCCGTTCCCTCGGGAACCTCATTTTTCCTGATTCACACGATACATAAATCCCACGTACTGAAACAGGAACTCCTGAAACAATTCGGGATTCTGATCCGGGATGCCTCGAATTTCAGAGGCTTAGACGAACATTATTTCCGGGTAAATACACTCTCGGATGAAAAGAATCAAATGCTACTCCGGGCATTAAGAATGTTATCCATCACTAATTTATAATTAGTTACTATGTTTTCAATTGTCATTGTTCCCCTTGTTATCGGGTATCTTCTCGATCTCATCTTTGGAGACCCCCGGAAATTACCTCATCCGATCGTAGCCTTCGGGAACATTATCGGATGGTGTGAACGCCATTTTAACAAAGGGAAACACAAAAAACGGAATGGGTGCCTCATTGCCATTATCCTACCCCTTTCCACCCTCCTGCTAGGAGGACTTCTCGCGTGGGGAAGCTGGATACTCCATCCCCTCGTGTATTACAGTGTTGCATCTGTATTTGTTTTCTATGGATTGGCAAACCACAGCCTCATACAAGAAGGAGGAGAAGTCATTCAAACCCTTGAAGAACAAGGATTGGAAGCCGGACGAAAACGCCTGTCATGGATCGTCGGCAGAGACACCAGCCAACTTTCCCCCAAAAAAATATATACCGCCGTACTGGAAACTATGGCAGAGAATTTAAGTGACGGGGTAGTTGCCCCGCTATTCTTTTATGCTTTGGGCGGATTTCCTGCCATGATGGCCTATAAAATGGTCAACACGCTCGATTCTATGATCGGGTATAAGGATGCCCGCTACAAAGATTTCGGTTATTGTTCGGCTCATTTGGATGATGTGTTGAATTATATCCCGGCCCGGCTAACAGCCCTTCTGATCGCTCTGTCAGGTTATCGGAAAGGAATCTTATCTTTCATCCGAAAATACGCCCGCCAACACGCCAGTCCGAACTCCGGCTACCCGGAATCCGCCATGGCCGGAATATTGGATTGCCGTTTCGGGGGACCAAACATTTATCATGGAATTCTCGTGGAAAAACCTTACATCGGGACGAATGACAGAGAATTATCAGTCAAGGATTATACCCGTGCCACTCGCATCAACCAAACAGTATGCTTAATCGTGGTTATGGTAATCTGTGTCATTTATGACTTATGGGGTAAATAAAAGACTGGCCGAAAATTAATTCTCTGCCAGTCTCTTTTCTATTCTTCAAACTAACTTATTTCCGTTCTCCTAACTTATCATCCAGATAAATCAAGTTATGTCCGTTCATCATCTTGATTCTGTCAACAATCGTCTGTGCGGTAGACTCTTCTTCAACTTGTTCGTTCACAAATTCATTGATGAAATTCTGGGCAGCCTTGTCATTCTCCTTGATAGCCACATCCAATAAATCATCGATCAATTTAGAAACATGGCACTCGTGTTGATAAACATGCTCGAATACTTCCAAAACAGAACCCCACGCTGTCGGAACCACGTTAATCTGGCCGATCTCTACATTCCCGTTCCGTTTAATCACGAAATCAATCATTTCGTAAGCATGTTCCAACTCCTCTTTTGATTGTGCTCTCATCCATGATGCCATTCCATCGTAACCATTCTGTGCAAAATACACGGACATTGACAAATACAAATTGGATGACCACATCTCAGCATTAATCTGAGCATTAAAAGCCTTTACTAAATTTTCGCTCAACATAATTATTTATTTTTAAATCGTAATTTATTCTTTCAAATCGTTTAAGGAAAGAACAAATTACATGCCATTTCAAAATTATGTCATTAAAAACAAAGCTTAGGACATTTTGTCATTTTTGACTCATTAACATTAAAAAACGATCAATTCCACACTCGCCCCAGTAAAAATGAATATAACTTGCCAACACATTTTTATAAGTATATACCGGAGTATCGACCACCATATTCTTGGCATTATATATCGTGCCAATTACAGGAATTTTCTCATTCCCGGACAATACCTTGGAATAATGAAATTCATGTCCCCGAATACGTTGACCATTCACACGAACTTCCCGGTAGCCCAATTTCAATTTCATCTGTTCCATCGTCGCCCCTTGTTTCAACACGCCTACCATGGGATAAACCTTCCCATCGCAACCTGTGATCGTATCACACAAATACATCATCCCACCACATTCTGCCAGCACCCGTCCTCCTGCCTCGCAATACTTCTTGACGGACTGCCGCATATCCTCGTTAGCTGTCAACTCCGGCAAATGCAGTTCCGGATATCCACCGGGAAAATAGACTAGGTCTGCATCCGGAAGGTTTTTATCACGCAACGGACTAAAAAACATTACATCTCCGGCTCGCCTCAAGGCTTCTACATTCTCCCGGTACATGAAATTAAAAGCCTCATCCCGGGCAACGGCAATCTTCCTGTTTCCGGAACAAATGAAATCTTCCGTCCGCTTTCCGGAAAATTCCACCGTGCAAAGTTCCAATAAGCGATCAACATTCACGGTTTTGTCAATCACCCCGGCCACCCGGTCCGCAAACGCATCAAAACAAAACGTCTCATCAATCGACAATCCCAAATGACGGGACGGGATAACAATACTTTCATCCTTCGGGATGTACCCCAATGCCTCCACCCCCGCATCCGCACAAGCCTGTTGTAAATAAGCATAATGCGCCACCGACGCCACGAAATTAAACACAACCCCGACAACACGGATGCCCGGATAGAAGTGTTTAAAACCATACAACACGGGGGCCACGGTATAAGCCGAAGACTTCGCGTTAAGCACCAACACAACGGGAATCCCGATTAACTCGGCAATCTCCGCACTGCTTCCCTTCATCCCGTCGTATCCATCAAATAAGCCCATCACCCCTTCCGTCACGCAAACATCACTCGCTACCCCGTACCGGACGTACAACTCCCACACATGTGCCGCCGATGCCATATAAGTATCCAAATTCACGGATTCCTCCCCTGCAGCTATGGCATGATGTTTCGTGTCGATATAATCCGGCCCGCACTTAAAAGGTTGTACCTTCATTCCCCGGTTCCTCAACAGTCGCAACAGTCCTAACGTGAACGTCGTCTTCCCGCTACCAGAACTTGCCGCCCCGATCATGATGAGTGGTTTCTGTTTCATTTCTTTCAGCATTTACACGCGAAGATAAAACTTCTCGAAATAATAAAAGTATAATAACATTGGATGTTTCTAATAAAAACCTATTTTTGTAGCATTACGATATTTGAGATCACTGCAATATTGTTAAGTTTTTGAAACAAACACAAAAGCAAAACTCAAGTATAAAGGAATGATTTTATGAAGGAAATGGACATGATTAAAGACATTGTCCGGGCTTACAGAAATTACCCGGATCATGTAGCTTTTGTAATTGATGACACCTCTTATACCTACCAAGAGGTATTTGCCCGAGTACGGGGAATTATGCCTTCCGTCCGGGATTGCCCGGAAGACATTATCGGAATCATGGCGGAAGATTGCATCGAAACGTATGCCTCTATTCTAGCCGTACTGTTATCCGGGAAAACTTACGTGATCCTCCATCCCAACTATCCGGACAGCCGAAACAGGAGTATTGCCGAAGCTACCGGAATGAAACAAGTATTGTACGGCCATGAATCCGGCATATGCCAAAGCCTCCCCGGTAAAATTAAATGCATTTCAACACTAGAGCTACGAGATGACAACAGGGAACATTCGTTATGGGAGCAAGTGCAAGATGAAAACAAGAATGCTTACATCATTTTCACTTCCGGAAGTACCGGAATACCCAAAGGAGTCCCGATCAGCCGGAAAAACTTGAACACATTCTATGCAGCCTACCACCAACTAGGCTGGCAATTAGGACCGACAGACCGGATGTTGCAAATGTTCGAACTGACGTTTGATGTTTCGGTCGTATCCTCCCTCTACCCGCTAACCCTCGGAGCCAGCATTTACACGGTAGGAACAAACAAGTTGAAATACATGAGGGTATACGAATTGATGGAAGACAAGGAACTGACTTTCGCGGCCATGCCCCCCTCCCTGTTACAATTCCTATCACCCTACTTTGACGAAATCCATGTCCCAAAACTAAAATATCTCGTCGTGACGGCAGAAGCGGCCAATGCCAATCTTCTTCAACGTTTCAGGTCTTGTGCTCCCAATGCTGATTTCATAAATCTGTATGGTCCCACAGAAGCCACAATTTATTGCACGGCTTACCGGATTCCACCCGGAGGTTGCAAACAACACAATGGGATGGTCGCCATTGGCCGCCCCTTCGCCGGGATCAATGCCATGATCATGGACGAAAAGGGGATGCCCGTACCGGCAGGAGAACAAGGCGAATTATGGGTAAGCGGAGAACAAATCATGCAAGGCTACTGGCAGGATAAAGATAGATCCCGACAAGTATTCGCCCGGTTCAACGGGAAAAAATACTATAAAACAGGCGATCTCTGTTCTGCCGATTCAGACGGGGATATCATCTATCAAGGACGTAAAGACTACCAAGTTAAAATACAAGGCTTCCGAGTTGAACTCAGCGAAATCGAATACCGGACAAAGGAATTCTTCTCGAACGAAACTAACGCCGTTGTCGTTCCAAAGAAAGAGGACGATGGGGGATGCCAACTGCACTTGTTTGTTGAAACTGCTCCCCACGAACGGGATGCACTACTATGCTACCTGAAGGAACATTTACCCGTTTATATGTTACCGACTGACATCCACTTCTTAGAAGAATTCCCGCTAAACACCAGTGGAAAAATAGACCGGAAAACATTAACAACATTAATATAAAAAACTATGGAAATCGAAGAAATCTTACGTGAACTGGATACGATCTTTCGCGACATCTTGAAAAACGAAAACATCACGTTAACCCCTGAGACCACGGCAAAAGATGTGGAAGGCTGGGATTCTCTGACGAATATGCGTCTTATCACGGCCATCGAAAAACATTATAACATTCGTTTTGGCCTACGCGAGATACTGAAATTCAAACACGTGGGAGACCTGTGTGCCTCTATTCAAGCTAAAAAGAAGTAGCCTATGATGTTTCTCTCTCTACCGTTTGTTATCCTGTTTACCTGTTGCCTGATTCTTTACTACACGGTAAAAGGCAACTACCAGAAACCAATACTGCTACTCGCCAGTTGCATTTTTATTGGTTATTTCAACATCGCGTACCTGCTGATAGCCGTCCTCATCGCGGCAATAACTTTTTACTGGGGACGCTGGATCGGGATGCAGGAACAGGAGAATAAACGCCGGAGAGTATTCATCGGGGGTATTGCCTTTCTCGTTCTATTCCTCGTGGCGTTCAAATACCTCAACTTCATCGGGGAAAACATTGCCGTACTACTGGGTTGGTTTGGCGTGGACTGGAAAGGAGCCATTACCTCTATCTTCTTCCCATTGGGTATTTCGTTTTACACCTTCCAAGCCATCGGCTATCTTATTGATGTTTACTGGGAAGAGGAAGAACCCGAACACTCTCTGCCGGACTTTATGCTTTACATGCTGTTCTTCATGAAGTTTCTTTCCGGACCGATCGAACGGGCTTTCGACATGCTCCCGCAATTGAAAATCGAGAAACGTTTCGACTACGACACCGTTACCTACGGCCTGAAACTCATGCTGATCGGTTTGATGAAAAAAGTCTTGATCGCCGATCGCCTAGCCCCGCATTTGGATAGTATATTTACCTCCGTACAAGATGCTTCGGGAGCACAGCTATTACTCGCCGGGTTATTGTACCCGATCGAACTTTATGCCGACTTCTCCGGCTATACGGACATGGCCATCGGTGGAGCGATGATGTTCGGCTATCGCCTGTCTCCCAACTTTAATCGCCCATTCGTGGCGAAGACAATCACCGACTTCTGGCGACGCTGGCATATGTCCCTCTCCTTCTGGGTCAGAGATTACCTCTACCAACCCATCGCGGCAAGTAAACGGTACTGGGGACAATGGGGGATTATCTACGCCCTCGTGGTCACCTTCGTGTTGCTCGGCGTGTGGCACGGGTCCGGCTGGAACTACGTGATCTACGGGTTAATCCAAGGACTTATCATCAGTTACGAAATGATAACCGTAGCGTATAGAAATAAGGTGGCAACAGACGTGGGAAAACATGTGTTCGGAGTTTACTCTATCCTCCGGACCTACCTACTTTTCGCATTTTCCTTGTTATTTTTTCGCTTACCATCGCTATCTGATACCGGATACATGATCAGTCACCTCTCCTTCAACCTGCACACCTCCATCAAGGAGCTGCGACTAGGGATGACCGATCAAGAATGTATCATTGTCGGGGTTGCCGTCGTACTGCTTTTCCTGTACGAATACTTTATGTCGAAACGGGACCTGTTACAAGCCTTGAGCCGACGTCATGGAATTATACGTTGGAGTGTCTATTACCTGTTTGTATTACTCATGTTCCTATTCGGACAATTCGGTTCTGAAGATTTCATCTATTTACAGTTTTAGCCATGAGAACTTTCAAAGGATTTATATTAAAATGCGTGCTTTTTCTTATTCCCTTTTTTATTCTTGCAGGGTTCTATTTCTACGATGATCCCTTCAAGGTAGTGAGAGAATATAAAAAATATGACAATGACCCGATCTTTCTGAACGAGGATTACATCGGTTGGAAGACATACAAGAATTATCGGGACTCCCTGCATTTTGATTCCTTCATTTTAGGAAATTCCTGCACGATGGCATTCCTGACCTCCGACTGGGAAAAATACCTCAACGGGAAAAAGGCCATCCGACTATATGGGACCGCACAACGTCTGGCCGCAGTACACCGAAAAATCATAGCCCTTGACAAAGAACAAAATGAAATTGCAAACGTGCTTCTGATCGTTGATCCCACCCTTTTACGGGAACATCAGTTATCAAACGGATACATGCACCTCTTACCCCCAGAAATAAGCGGAATGAACAAATTCAAATTCCAGTCCCAATTCGTTCAAGAATTCTTTAATCCCAAATTCATAATTCCTTATATAGATTACCGGATATGCCGCCACTATCGTCCCTACATGAAAGGCATTGTAAACCCGGATAAAAACATCCGTAACACAGTAACAAACGATTTATGGAACCCGCGAGAAGAGGAAATAGCAACATTGGGCGACTATTATTGGGAAAAATACAAAAAAAGATTCCGTCCCCGCTCCGGTCAAAATCAAACTTATCCCCCGGTACTCATGAAACCACAAGTAAAACTGTTATCAGAAATAGCAAAGGTATTCCAAGCCCACCACACGAACTGTAAAATCATCGTCAGCCCGGAATACAAACAGATACGCATGAACCCGGCAGACGTGGAACAATTGAAAAATATATTCGGAGCTAAAAACGTGTATGACTTTTCAGGAATCAACCAATATACAAATGACATACGGAATTATTACGACGGTTCGCATTATCGCCCCTGCCTAGGTCAAAAGCTACTGGACAGAGTGTATGCCACACACGAACCAACTAACTAATTTTAGATTTTGGATTTTAGATTCCTGCCACACAAGGCTGACGCTTTAACTACCCCCACCGACTCCCCCTTACACAGGGGGAGAGACGAACGCAAGAAATCATATCAATGTTTTAATGTGCGGCGCATCCTCCTCCGTGTAAGAGGAGTTAGAGGGGATAGTTGGTAAACTAAAAATAGAAAATCAAAAAGCCTTGGCCTTATGCGACTGGAATCTAAAATCTGAAATCCAAAATCAATCCATTCCCAACTTCTTCCTTATCGCCTTCGGAATCGCGTTCTTATGAACCATAATATCCATCGTTTTCAAAGCCATGTAAGGATAAGAAGCATAGAAATACCCTCCGAATTTGTTATACTTATTCCAAGAATTCTTCACTATAAAATAAGGGGTACCGTTCTGATCTTTCGCTTTACCAATAATGTGCATCCCGTGGTCATCCGTTGTTAAGTAACGGTCAAACTCTTCCTGTCTCATCTCTTGCGTGATCGTCTTTTCTGGAGCCGGACCTTGTTTGAAAGCATCCATCATCTGTTGTCCTTTCGGCAACTTTTCCCATTTGGCTATTTCCGCTCCGCTCATTTCCTTCGTGTCCATTACCGGAATCACGGCAACCCCTGCATCTTTCGTGGCAAATCCTTTCTCGCTCACGTCAGCACCCCACACAAAAGTATAACCGTTATCAATAGCATAATCCATCACTTGCATCAATTCCTCTAATGGAAGATTGTATGACTTATCCCAAGACCAGTTATCCTCAACCTCGATGGCAAATTCCGTGTAGAATGGATGGTGCGTGAAAGATGTCAGGTTCACGTAATCATCCATATTCAACCCCACAACTTCCTTGGCAAAAGTCTGGGGTGTATACTCTTTCCCTTGGTATTCAAATTTTTCCGGCTCCGGACCGAGATAAGTATCCAGAATAGCATCAAATCCCCGTTTCCAAGCCGTACTCAACCGTTTGTTATTATTCTCCACCACAGCCTGCACGTAAGCTTTCAACACAGCATCGATCTCCCCGAACACGTGGCTCGGCTCCCCGTAGTTCAATCCTTGAAATACCTCAAGAGGCACTATCCCGTATTTTTTTGCCATATTGGTAACATCCGAAGAAGCTCCTCCCACTGCAAAATTCAACACCCCGTGTAAGCGAACATATTTATCGGCCTTATCCGAGTAAGCATGCTTCACGAAATACATCGCTGACAAATTCACAGAATCTTTGCCCATTCGCATCATCTCCGACTCAAGGAATGAGGTCGTTGCCCATGACCAGCAAGTCCCTGCACGATACTGATCCTTCACGGAAGTGGCAGGCAATCTTTTAACATCCGTGAATTTATATCCTTCCGGTTTTATCGTGTCCTGTTGTCCATAGGACATTACCGCCCCCATAAAAAGAAGGGCACACAAAATACATACTGTTTTTCTCATCTCTTTATATTTAATGATTTCATTGTCTGCTGCAAAAGTATAAAAAGAAGCGTAAAACACTCATACCTCCCGGTTAAAAACAGGAAAAGTATCAAACCGCAAGAAGTCCCGTAATAACAAGGAAGAACAGGGGAAACACGCCCCTTCCACTTAAGGTTCTCCCTCGGTACATCTTCGCTCCCTGACCGAAGATGTACCCAAAGCGCACCGAAGGTGCACCGAAGTTAATCCCTCTCTTCCCCGTATATACCATAGGATTACAACGTAACAATCAACAGTACGACTTATCACCCTCCCGTCAGAGTAAACCATCAACTATCTATGCAGACGAAGCTGATATACTAAATGTAGCAATGTTTGGCCTGACCGCCAAAATGTGGCGTAAACAACACCCTGAACTGAAAGGGAATATCCGTGATTATGCCACCATAAACGAACTTATTTGCCTCTCGAACATGGAAAACTTAAACGCCGTGTTCATAGACCAAGGTATTCCACAGGGAGAGCGATTGATTAAACTCAATCAGATTGCCATTCGTCAGATGAATATATTGGAGAATGGAGACAATAGCAGTCGTAAACTTCTAGAATAAACCTAAAAAACGAGGCATCCCCGGATGAAAAAGCCTCGTTTTTATTTTTAATTTAACCATCACGACTATTCGTAAGTCACGGTATAGGAATAAGTATTCTTTATTATACGTAACTATCAGATTAAGTCTTGACTAATTCAATTAATCTTATACTTTTTATTTCTCTTTCTCAACAGACGAATAATATACTTCACGGACAGGACGATCCCGGATAAAGAAACAAAAGTACATCCTAATAGCAATACCCACATTACCGTGGTCCACAAAATCGGCCGATCCAACAAGAATTTAAAATCCAAACGGTGAAGTCCCCGGAAAGCCCACCTTCTCCACCGCCCATTATCATCATAGTGTTGAGGTACATCCGATTCCAGATTATAATAATATACATCATTATTCTCTGTATCCATCACAACCTTATAAACAGGAAGAGGTAAACGTCCTTTTTTTCGGGAAATATAATAATTATCATACTCATCCATTTTTGTAATTGTATAACGGATTGTATCCCCAGCAAGTTTTTTGACAGCCGAATATATCATCTCTTCTGTTACATAAAAAGGACGTACCGTATCTGAGGAAGCATCAATTGTATATATACCATTTTCAGTCCGTACTTTATATAATGGGATATTTTGAAAACGTCCCCATGAAATTTCTTTCACACCCCCCTGTTCACGGCTTACGGCAGCAATAGCAGCGCGATAATCTAACTGATAAGCAGCCGGAGAAATAGATTCTTGAACAATACCTTTAACTTTTTCCCCTCGAAACAATCCTGAAAAAATAGGGGACATTGGCGCCCATGCACTGAAAAGCCAAGTAAACAAAAATATTCCGAAAAAGAACCCCGTGATATGATGCCACTTGAACCACGGCTTTTTATAGGGAGAATGTAGAAAACCTTTTCTTCGAGCAAGCCAATAAGAACGAATCCCAAGAATAAAACCCGTGAAACACATGATCATACAAATCAATGTACTCCAATAAAGTAAAGCATCCCATGACTGCATATTCTGCCTAATCGAAGTAATATATAACCAATGGGGTATCGCACCTATCCACGCCCAGAAACGTTGTTCGCGAGAAGAAAAGTGAAGGATATCACCTGTCCGAGAAGAAACATACAGACGATAATGCTCCGGCCCGTCATAATAAAAAGCATAAACGGGTAAATCCCTCTTCAATTGCCCGAAAGGAATCCAAACATCCAGTTCACGCATTGTATCCACCTTTACGATACGATGATTGGGACACCATAAACGAGCATGTTCCTCACAAAGTAAGTAAGTATTCGATGGCAAAACATAAGTACTATCCATATATACATTTTCCACATCTCTCCACCTCCCATAATGGAAAACCGGTTTACCGTAAGGATTATTGAGAGATAAATTCTTATCAAGCACATCCTTAGGCAAACGCCCCCACATAAGTTGCATCGATTCCAACTTTGCACTATCCAAAATCTCCTGACGAGATAAACGCTCATTTATTCCGACACGCGGGTATCCGTGATACATCAACACAATCCCCGAAATACACCATGAAAAACACAATAGACACAAAAAAACACCCAATATACGATGGACATGAATAAAAAATTTCACCATGACAGGAATATTATTTATAAGTAATTAAATACTATCCCATCTCCCTTTTTTAAAGGAAGGGAGACGGATAGTACTCGTATTTCTACCTTTCAAAACTTGTACGAAAGTGAAAATTGGTAATTAATTGGTGCTCCTTGAACAGGATTACTAACTGTTTCAAAATATTTTTTATTAAGCAAGTTATTTATATTACATGATAAAGTCACATGATTCTTAATCGTGTAAAAAACACCTGCATCCATTAGCCACAAAGACGGATAATACAAATTAGAGGCCACATCCTGATAAACTTTGTCCCGGAAATTACCACTCAAATGGAAAGAAAGGTTTTTAAACATCCCGGAAAGGATGGTATAATCTGCCATTAAATAATATGTTGTACGAGGGACTCCCGTCGTACGCATATTTTTCCCCGTCTGCTTATATTCCGGGAAAGCCTCACTTTCGCGAATTGAACGGACTCTATAATCAGAAAAACATAATGCTCCATGTAAGGACAAAGAAGGAAGCGGACGAACTGTTACATCCATATCAATAGTACTCATATCAGCACGTCCGACTTGTGCCCGTACAGTCATTTTTGTCGGTTGCATAGTTCCATCTCCCTGCTCCACATCCACCTCACGCGTACCGATTGTCGTAACCATATTATTACGACGAATATAAGAATAATTAATGTTTACATCTAACCAATCACGAGGAGTATAACGAGCCCCCGTTTCAAAGGAATAATCACGTTCCGGATCAAAAATACGATCCCCATCTGTATCGGGATTAATTTCATTACCGTTCTTGTCAAGATATATATTATTCACCGCATAAGTCGTCGTATTGGGTGTAAAAGCAGAACCGTGTGCCAAATGTATTGATAACTCCGGAATCGGAAAATAAACAGCTCCCACGTGCCAAGTAAATGCCGATGTATGAAAATTTTGCCATTCACCAATATCTGATTTACGATAATCGAATGACTTCCCGTCAATCGTGGGGAAGTATCCTGAATATTTTCTTTTGTAAAAATCCATACGGCCAGAAGCCATAAATTTCCATTTATCATTTAATTCAAACACATCACGGAAATAAATACCTTGTGTCCAAAATTTACGTATATATATATCAGAAACATTTTGTTTCCACCATCCTTGATTCAATTCAGGATCTTTCACCGACAACATAACATCCGTACCGGGACCATACGTGTCTCCCGAATTCCAACCATTATATTGGAAATGTTTAAAATAAGTCCAATTCCACCCAATAGAATAATGATGTATCATGGAAGCAAATTCTGCATCACCCGTTAATTCCACCGTGTTATTATAGGTGTCATGTTTCGGGAAAAAACCACTTGCCCCGTAACGACGCAGAGTATCTATATCCACATACGTGGCAATCTGCTCTCCATTTTTCGTAGTATAATATTTATAATCAGCACCATCAAACGGAGACGTGGAAGTCTTGTAAGCAATACTTCCCGCACCGGATGTACGATGATAACTATGGTCAAAAGCGAAAACTTCTTTTAATTTCAAACTTTTCGATAAGGTAAACTCATAATTAAACTTAAAATTATACCCTTTACGACTATGTGAATCATTAGCAAAATCATTATACGTTTGTTCCATATCTGCCGTTGGATGCTTATCCCCCTTTTTCAACACCAATTTATCTGTTTCTATATCCAACATATCTCCCGGCATATAGGGAGCTGCTCCTAACTCCACAGTATAATGATCGTTTTGGAAACCAAAAGTTAAATCAATCCGATTTTTCCCCAGTGTAGCACCTAAGGCAGCCATACCGGATAAACGTTCAGGAGACATACGACGCCATCCTCCATTAGTCGCATAATGTAAATTAGCCAAAAACTCCACCGGTCCCACGAGTGTTCCTCCGAAACCAAGAGTAACTTTTTTCACATCCCAACGCCCATAGCTAAAACGAGCATTAGCAGAAAATTCGGGGGAAAGTTTCTTACGTACAATATTAATCACACCCCCCATAGCCCCATAACCAGCAAGGATTGCTGCAGGCCCACGTAACACCTCTATTGACTCCGCCGAAGCAAGATCTCCCAATGGGAAAGTATTTATACTCTGACGATCATCCCTTATCCCATCAATCATCAAGACGGCAGGCATATTAGAACCACCCACATAAAAACGTTTCCATAATCCGCCTTGATCCGCCATCCGGACCCCGGGTAAAAAACGCACGGCATCCGTCCACTCTGTAATTCCTTTACGATCCAGAAGTTCCGCAGGCAATTTGATTAAATCAATCGGGATAAAACGAAGAGGAACGTTTAGTCCCATAACGTCAGCATGATTCTTTTTCTGTAACACATCCACTTGCTCGATACTGAACAAAGAGTCCGTGATACTCTTTTTCTGCCGTTTGTCGTTTTCCTGAGCGGAAAGCAAACCGATACACACAAACAGCAATAACGCTAATACTACAACTTTTTTCATACAACTATATATTAATAATGAATAAAGCATTATTAACATAGTCTTGGGGGCAACATAAGTTTAAGGTAAAATATCTTTTTCCTCTCGCTTTTTTTCCCGAAAGCTATGGTTTTTCGTGTTCGGCAGGTCTTCTGACTTGTTCCAGATTTTGTTGCCTTCCCGGTTTATACCAGTGACATTTGAAGTACAAAATCCCTTTTAAAGGAACTTACAGCTGCGGGTACAGTCCCGGATTCACACCGGGTTCCCTATTAAGCATTACCTCCATGACCGAAGGTTCTGCACCAAAACATGGCGCAAATGTAATACATTTTTTTGTATTACAATTTTTCTACACAATATTTTTCATTCATCCACAACAAAACAATTATCACCTGATAATCAGCAAATACCATTATCCATACACGCATTCCCTTCCCCTCCCATTGCCTACCCCTTCCCAATCCCTTCGCTAAACCACAAACACAATTCTGACTCTATATAAACACAACATATACACACACCAATGTACATGTTATGTACTTGCTATGTCTATGCTATGTTTATGCTCCAAGGAAAGGGTAGCCCAACCATAAAGAAAAGGGAGCTTAAGGGCAAATCTATTAAATTAGCACGACGCCATAATCATTTTCCCCTCCAGCAATCATCTTTTAAAGAAAAATATATACATTTGCGGCGTCTTAGGTGCTGTGTTAATGCTCAATTAACATACAAGAGGGAAGCCGGTTAGAATCCGGCACAGTGCCCGCTACTGTGATGCCTGTTTCTCTTTGATGAGGAGATTCAAAGAAAGGTTCTTACACCACTGTCCGTAAGGACGGGAAGGTATCTTTCTTAGGCGTAGTCAGGAGACCTGCCAAGACAAACACAGGTAATAGCGTATTCTCGGGGCCAGGAATACTATTATAAACTTTTAAAACATTATTATTATAATGAAAAAAATTGCAGTGCTAACCACATTATTCATGTTAGCCTTAGTAAGTACCTCGTTAGGACAAATCACACTAAAAGGACGAGTTATTGACGCCAAAAGCGGAAAAGCACTTATCGGTGCAAATGTCCGGTTAATCGGAACGAGCATAGGAATCGCAACCAACAACAAAGGGGAATTTACCCTTGAAAAAGTACCGGAAGGCACGTATACTCTTCGGGCCAGTTACTCCGGTTACGAGGTCGGTTCCATAAACATCAGTAGCAGTAAAAGCGACATCCTGTTCAAACTGCAACCCTCGTTGATCAATTTGAATCAAGTTGTCGTATCCGGGACAGGAACTCACAGAAAATTAAAGGATTCGCCAGTACCCGTCGAGGTCATGACTGCTTCGGACATCAAAAAAAGCGGAATCTCCACCATTGAGGATGCCCTCGTAATGCTCAATCCCTCGTTCAGCTTTCGGCCAACAGCCATGAGTACAAACATGACACTCAACGGGATGAGGGGAGATTACATTCTCGTTCTCGTGAACGGGAAGAAAATGACCGGGGATATCTCCGGGTATGTCGATCTTTCCCGAATTGACATGGGGAAGGTAAAACGTATAGAGATACTCAAAGGAGCCGCATCCTCCCTTTACGGTTCTGATGCAATCGCTGGCGTGATTAACATCATCACGGAGCAGCCGCATGATGCACTGAATATCATGTCTACAACCCGCGTCGGAGGTAAAGGCAGCTTTATCGAAAATATCAACGCGGATATCAATACCGGCAAATTCACGTCCTCAACCTCTTATCAAAGACGTCAATCGGATGGCTGGCAACTCAGTAATATCACGGAAGACAGCGTACCTACCCGTCGCAAGGTTTCCGACAAATTCCACTCGGATATCGTAAATCAACGTTTTGCCTTCGATCCTTCGAAAAATCTGAACCTATACGTGGAAGGAAGTTATTTTACCAAAGAAATTGAACGCCCTGTAAACAAAGACTCCAAAGACCTTTCCGGGTTTGACTATGATATGTCATACGAAAACTATGCCATCGGACTGGGAGGAAAATACTTGTTCGGGAATTCCGCCTATATCAGCCTAGATGTCAACGCTAATAATTATGAATATTATAAAGTATACACCCGGGATATTATTTCCAAGGGTGACACGACAACCCACGCCGGAGAAGAAATCCTGACCAAACGTCAACGCTATCTGTCCGCAAATCTGAAAGGAGTTTTCGAAATCGGCAAATACAACAAAATTTCAATAGGTACCGAATACGTTAAAGACTATCTTAAAAACCCCACGGACCTTGCCGAGAGTAAAAGCGTGTACACATTGGCACTCTACGCGCAAGACGAGATTCGTATTTTGAAAAAACTCCAGTTAGTACCCGGATTCCGTTACATCTACCACGAAAAATTCAAGAACAAATTCACACCCAAGATAGCGGCCATGTATAGCCTCGGGGAATTCAACTTCCGGTTGTCATACGCCGCCGGGTTTAAAGCCCCTTTACTAACCGATCTTTATTACTACAAAGAGGCCAGTAAGAAAGGGAAAAACACTATCACGATCGGGAACCCCAACCTTAAGCCGGAAAAATCGAACTATTACTCCTTTAACACGGAGTACGCCGGTAAATACTGCAATATCTCGGTCAACGGATATATTAATGATTTACGGGATGTCATTGCAACAAAAGACTTAACCACGGATGAGGATAGAGCCAACGGCATAAACTCCCGGACCACCTATGAAAATCTTGACAAAGCCCGTACGCAAGGTGTTGACGTTACCGTTAACAGTTACTTAGGAGCAGGTTTCTCTCTGGGAGGTGGATATAGCTACGTGGATGCCCGGGATCGGAAAACCAAAATCCGCTTGGAAGAAAGTATCCGTCACTCGGCAACCGTGAAAGCCAACTACATGCACGAATGGACAAACTATCGTCTTAACGTGAACTTAAATGGCCGAATTCAAGGCAAAAAATTCGTAAAAGCCAATGAAATCGATGCTCCCAAGTACCAAATTTGGAATCTGACGACCAATCACTCTTTCTCTCCCGTGGGTATGTTCCTTTTCGAGGTCAACGCCGGGATTGAGAACCTGTTTGACTACACACAAAACCTACCTTACGGCTCCAATCTCGGAACATTGAGCCCGGGTAGAACATTCTTTGCAAGTTTAACGATTAGATTTAAAAAATAATGAAAACAATTATCATCATATTATCCCTTTTTACCAGTCTTAACGTGTTAGCCCACGGTGGTGGCGGTTTCAAACATTCCGACATATTCAAGACTCTTGGCCCCAATGACAAAATAGCGATCCTCATGGTCCATTTCGGAACGACACACGATGATACAAGGGCATTGACGATTGACGCCATTAATAAAAAAGTAGCTCAGGTGTTTCCCGGAGTGGAAGTCCGTGAAGCCTATACTTCCCGCATGATTATGCGCCGCCTTAAAGAGAAAGGCGTGGTAAAACTGAACCCGACCGAGGCTATGGATAAACTGATTGCCGACGGTTATACTCACCTCATTCTCCAACCCACAAATATCATTGAAGGAGTTGAAATGGAAGCTCTGCAAAAAGAAGTTGATTTGTATCGGAAAAAGTTTAAAGATATCCGTTTAGGAACCGCCCTCCTCCATTCACCGGAGGACTATCAGGCAACCGTAAAAGCAATTGCAGCTTCCCTTCAGGGAAAGGAAAAAGGAGATTGCATATTTGTTTGCCACGGTACCTACCACCCCGCAAACTCCACCTACGGGATGCTCGACTATGTGATGAAAGCTCAAGGACATAAGAATTACCACGTGGGCACAATCGAGGGGTATCCCACCATGGACGACGTAATCCGGGAGTTGGAAAACAACAAGGCAAAAGAGGTCACTTTGATCCCATTCATGTTCGTGGCCGGGGATCATGCCAAAAATGATATTGCCGGAGAGTGGAAAGACGAACTGGAAAAGAAAGGCTATAAAGTAAATGTTCTTCTCAAAGGCCTAGGAGAGTATCCCGCCATACAGGAACTTTTCATCCAACACGTAAAATTTGCCACCAAACACCAACGGGAAGACATTACCGTGAAGAAAAAGAAATACGAGAAAACGGACGACATTGACTAAAACGGCCATGTTAACCAAATTATTCGTCCATATCCACCGGATACTGGGATTAATTCTCTGTATCCTGTGCTTTTCATGGTTCATATCCGGGATCGTAATGATCTACCATTCCTTTCCCCGTGTAAGCCAAGAAGATCGGTTCACTCGCGCGGAAATCCTTGATACCAATGGCTTGCCTGCTATCCAAGACGTGTTACTTCGTCTCCCTGCCAAAACACCACCCCGAGGGCTCTCTCTGAACAACCCTTACGGAAATCCCGTATTCAGTACAGGCAGGGGACGCCAAAGTATCGAACTGTATACCGACACAAGTGTCGTGGCTCCCGTTATTAACTACGCACTCTGCGAAAGCCGGGCCATTCGCTGGTGTGCCGAGCGAAGGATTACCCGGGTAGATACCCTACGCACTCTCGACCAATGGATTCCCCTCTCTCGCTACAAGCGGGAGTTCCCTATCTACAAGTTCTATTTCAACGGTCCGGAAAAGTTCCAACTTTACGTCTCGTCCCGGACTGCCGATATCCTGCAGTTCACGAACTCCGACAACCGTTTTTGGGCATGGTTCGGGGCTATCCCCCACTGGGTGTACTTTACCGTTATCCGGAGCAACCAAAATTTGTGGACACAATTCATGTACTGGGCATGCTATCTCGGAATGTTCATGTGTTTCACCGGATTTGTTCTCGGCATACGCTCCTATTGGCTCTCCCGCCGGAAAGGCTTTCTTCGTTCCCCGTACAAAAAACGGTGGTTTAAGTGGCACCACATCACCGGGTTCTTTTTCGGCATATTTGTCTTCACGTGGATACTGAGCGGCTATATGTCTATGGCCCCACTTCCCTCGTGGCTCTTTGGCTCACAGGAAGCCCGCGGGTTTCAACCAAATCCAGCCGAAAGACAAGCCCCGTCACCTACCGACTACGCTCTCGATTACCGGAAAGCCATAGCCCTTACAGCCACACCGGGTGATCCTGTCAAGGCCATCGAGTGGACCCATTACCAAGGCGTTCCTCTCTATCGTCTCCGCACGGCCAGCAGAGAAGTAACCTTGGATGCCTCTACCGACACGATCCGCCCTTTCCGCATCACGGAAGAGATGATTCTCGCCGCCGCCAAACGCCTCGCCGGAGACTCGACCACCTACACCATCACCAAGATGAACGAGTACGACAATTACTACATATCCCGTCGTCGTCCCCTGCCACTTCCCGTCTACAAGGTTACTCTCGACAACGAGGCGAAGGATTGTTATTATTACAATCTCGAATCCTTTCGCCCTGTCCACTATGATACCAACGGACGTTGGAAACGCTGGCTCTACCGCGGCCTTCACACTCTTGACATCAAATTTCTTGTCGAACGCCCGGTACTATGGACCGTGGTCATTTGGACCCTTCTCCTTGGCGGTGCTGTTGTCTCCTTTACGGGAATCGTGCTTTCGGTGAAATACATCATTCGACTGGTAAAATTTAGAAGTTAGAATTATCGTGTTTAAAGTTCCTCCGTCCTTCGGGTGGAGGAACTTTAATATGAACACAAGTTTTACCGTAAACTCCCATATAAATTCCAACTTTACAAACTAAATAGTAACTTTGCCTAAAATAAAGCCACATATTATGAAACACGGAAAAATATACGTCGCCGGCATAGGACCGGGCAACGAAGCAGATATCACCCCTGCCGTCCGCACGGCTATCATGCAATCGGATGTAGTGGTCGGTTATAAATATTACTTTAACTTCATCCGGTCCATCGTTCGCCCCGAAACGGAATGCATCGATACCGGCATGAAAAAAGAGAAAGACCGGGCAGCCCTTGCCTTTGAATACGCGGAACAGGGACATACTGTTTGTGTTGTCAGTTCCGGAGATGCCGGAATATACGGTATGGCCCCCCTTGTTCTCGAAATGAAACGGGAAAAAAGAAGTGACATAGAGGTAGAAATCCTTCCCGGAATCAGTGCTTTCCAAAAAGGAGCCGCCTTACTGGGAGCACCTATCGGCCATGACTTCTGTATTATCTCTCTATCGGACTTGATGACCCCGTGGGAAAAGATTGAACGCCGGATCGAGGCTGCCGCAGCCGCAGATTTTGTTACCGCTGTTTATAATCCTAAAAGTGAAGGGCGCTACTGGCAGTTGTACAGATTAAAAGAACTATTCCTCAAACACCGTCAACCGGGAACTCCCGTCGGGTACGTCCGTCAAGCCGGACGAGAGGAACAGGAAATCAACGTCACGACACTTCTTGACTTTAACCCGGAGGAGATCGATATGTTCACCATCGTTATCATCGGGAATTCCCAATCATACACATGGGATGATAAAATCATTACCCCCCGCGGCTACTACCGGGAACAATCTTCGGAAAACGTTGGCATCGGTCAAGAAATCATGATGCGTAGTTTTCGCACTATCGAATCCGAGCTTCGGGACAAGAATATCCCCCTTGGTCGCAAGTGGGCTTTGTTACACGCCATCCATACTACCGCAGATTTCGACATGGAGAATATCCTCTATACCGACAATAATGCCGTGGAAACCCTCCATGCCGCTTTACACGACGGTAAGGTCCGCATGATCATCACCGATGTCACCATGGCGGCATCCGGTATTCGCAAGGGAGCCATAGAACGCCTCGGGATCGAAGTGAAGTGCTACCTCGATGATCCTCGTGTAGTCGAAATGGCATCCCGTTTGAAAATTACCCGCACGCAGGCAGGTATCCGCCTCGCGGCAGAGGAACATCCGGAAGCTTTATACGTTTTCGGGAATGCTCCCACGGCACTTATGGAACTGTGTAAACTCATGCGCCAAGATAAAGCTCACCCCGTCGGAGTTATCGGAGCCCCTGTCGGTTTTGTCAATGTACGGGAATCCAAGCATATGTTGAAATCTTTCACCCATTTGCCCAAACTCGTTATCGAGGGACGCAAAGGAGGTAGTAACTTGGCTGCCACCCTCGTCAATGCCATTCTATGTTTTGACGACGCCGCCCAGTTAAGACCGGGAAGAGATCTTTGATTTACGATTTATGATTTATAATTTAAAATGGATAAACCCGTAACCCACAATCAGCACCCCGATATTCCACCGAAGATAACGTTCACCATCATCGGTATTGACGATAATGACCAACAGGAACTCTCCGAACAAGCACGCAAAGCGATTGCCGGAGGCCTCGTGTTTTCCGGGGGAAAAAGGCATCATGAAATCATGCGTAAATATTTACCGGACAAACACCTGTGGATTGATATTACCGTACCGTTGGATCGTGTTTTCCACCAATACAAAGAATATTCCGACATTGTCGTTTTTGCCTCCGGGGATCCGCTGTTTTTCGGTTTTGCCAACACGGTGCGCAAACGCCTTCCTGATGCGGTTGTCTCGGTGATTCCCACGTTTAACTCGCTGCAAATATTGGCCCATCGCCTTTTGCTTCCCTACCATGATATGCACGTTGTTTCTCTCACCGGGAGACCGTGGCATGAGTTCGATCGGGCACTGATTGAAGGGTACGGGAAGATTGGCGTACTTACAGACCGGGAACACACCCCGGCCAGTATTGCCGGACGTATGCTCGATTACGGTTACGATAATTACATTATACACACGGGCGAAGAACTTGGCAGTTCCACGGAAACCGTTCGTACATTATCTCTCGCAGAGGCACAGGCCTCCAGTTTCCAACATCCTAACTGCCTTATTCTCGAACGCACGCACGAGCGTCCCCGTCCTTTCGGAATTCCCGAATCCGAGTTTGAATTGCTCGATGGCCGGGTCAAGATGATTACGAAAGCACCCATTCGCCTGCTCTCGTTAGCTCAATTAGACCTTCGTTCCCGTCATACCCTGTGGGACATCGGGTTCTGCACCGGTTCCGTTTCCATCGAGGCGAAACTTCAGTTCCCGCATTTAGAGATCGTGGCTTTCGAGCAACGTCCCGAAGGAGAACGGCTGATGAAATTAAATAGCATGCGTTTCGGAACACCCGGTATTATCACCCGGATCGGTAATTTCTTAGAAACAGAACTCAACTCTCTCCCGGCTCCCGATGCCGTGTTCATCGGGGGACACGGGGGACAGATGGACGAAATCATTCGAAAAGTTAGCGAACACTTGCTTCCTAGAGGCGTTATTGTCTTCAATTCCGTCTTCAATTCCGTCTCCGATCAAAGTCGGGAGCTTTTCACCAATGCCGTTAAGCACCACGGGATTATCCTTACCGGAACGCAACACGTGGCCATTGACGGGCACAACCCTATATTAATCATGAAAGCACAAAAAAGATAATTTATGGATAAAATTGCCATCATCATAGCATCCGATCAAGGAGCAAAACTAGCTCTCACCATACGACAGGAACTCCCCCGTGCCGAACTCTATTCCACGGTGGAACGGGAACATTGCACCCTGATCACTTCTATCCAGACGTTCGTCACCGAACAGTTTACCCATTATGATGCCCTTGTTTTTATCGGGGCATTAGGAATCTGCGTACGGGCAATCGCTCCCTGTATACAATCCAAATACACAGACCCTGCCGTTATTAACATTGATTCTTCCGGGAATCACGTGATTTCTGTTCTCTCCGGTCACGTCGGAGGAGCCAATCAAATGACTCTTCGCCTAGCCGCCATCTTGGGAGCCGATCCAGTAATCACCACGCAAAGCGATAACAATGGCCTTTGGGCACTGGACACGTTGGGACAAGCATATGACTGGAAAACAAATTCCACGTCTCCTTTGAATACCATCATTGCAACGTTCGTCAATACTCGTCCCGTGGCGTTATTGTTGGACATAAAAGATGAAGGAACCCGTTTCATGGAACGTACCGCCCCGGAACACGTGAAAATATTTTACCATTTTGATGACATCGACCAACAGCAATTCGAAGCTCTTATCGCTGTCACGCCATACATCTATCAAACTTCTATTCCCACGTTGTATTACCGTCCCGCCGTACTCCATCTCGGTGTTGGTTGCCGCAAAGAGTGTTCCCCACGGGGCATTCGGGAATATATCTTCCGCACCCTTGAGGACACGGGCTTATCCCCTTTATCCCTGAAAAGCGTGTCGACTATTGATCTTAAAAAAGATGAACCGCTTATCCAAGAGTTAGCAAGGGATAGCAACACTGAACTCCATATTTACACCGCCGAGGAATTGCAGGGAATCGAGGTCCCCAACCCTTCCGAAAAAGTACTTGACGTGACCACCGTACCCGGGGTAGCTGAAGCCTGTGCATTGAAAACGTCTGACAACGCCCGACTTGCCCTTGAAAAACAAAAAGGGAAACTCAGTGAAGGCAATGACTTTACTTTCGCCGTCGCCCTCGATCATGCCGCCGAACGCCGGGGATTCATAGAGATTGTCGGAGCCGGTCCCGGAGACCCGGAACTGATTTCTGTCAAAGGTAAAAACTTCTTGGAACAAGCCGACCTCATCCTTTATGCCGGTAGTCTCGTACCCGTGGAACTCACGTATTATGCCAAGCCCGGCGCAACGGTTCGCAGTTCCGCCTCCATGACCTTGGAAGAGCAATTCGCTTTGATGAAAGAATTTTACGACAAGGGACTTTTTATCGTCCGTCTCCACACCGGAGATCCTTGTATATACGGGGCAATACAAGAGCAAATGGCATTTTTTGACGAATATGGGATGGATTACCATATTACCCCGGGCATCTCTTCTTTCCTTGCTGCCGCTGCCGCCTTGCAATCCCAGTTTACTATTCCGGAAAAAGTACAGACCATTATTCTCACCCGCGGAGAAGGCCGTACCCCCATGCCGGAAAAAGAGAAGTTACACCTGCTCGCCCGTTCACAAAGCACCATGTGTATCTTCCTCAGTGCCTCTATCGTCGATCAGGTTCAATCCGAATTGATGCAACACTATCCCCCGACAACTCCCGTAGCTGCCTGTTACCACCTTACATGGAAAGACGAACGGATTTACCGGGGAGAACTGCAAAACCTAGCAAAGATCGTGAAAGAAAACAACCTCACCCTCACGACCATGATTGTCGTGGGTGACGCGATTGATAACCGTCAAGGGCTGTCGAAACTCTATTCGCACCAGTTCAAACACCTCTTTAGAAATTGAAAATCCAAAGCCATGATTATCATTTTCGGAGGAACAACAGAAGGCAGAATCGCCGTAAAAGTGCTTGACGAGGCAGGCAGTCCCTACTACTACTCTACCCGTGGCAACGCCCAACAAGTCGAATGCAGGCACGGGATCCGCATGACCGGAGGCATGGATTGTAACGCCATGCTCGAATTCTGCACGACACATGACATTCGTCTCATCATCGATGCTGCCCATCCTTTTGCCTCCTTGCTTCACTCCACCGTAGCTTCTGTCTCCGAACAACTGGATATACCCGTCATCCGTCTTGAACGCCGTTACCCGCCACGAGACGAATCGCTCGTGTGGTGCGACTCTTTCGATGCTGCAATCGACTATCTCGAATCACATGAAATAAACCATTTATTAGCCTTGAGTGGAGTCCAAACGATCGGGAAACTACGACGTTACTGGGAAAAACATTCCTGCCATTTTCGGGTTCTGGACCGGGAAGATTCCCGTACCATTGCCAAGCAAACCGGATTTCCCGAAAAAGATCTCCTTTTCTGGCACGAAGGACAGGATGAACTGGCCCTGTTCCGTCAACTGCATCCCGGGGCTATCCTTACCAAAGAAAGCGGTGAATCCGGATACTATAAAGAAAAAATCACCGCTGCCCGACAACTAGGCATCCCGGTCATCGTCATTCGCCGCCCGCCGCTCCCCGATAATTTCTACATCGTGAACGGTGAACATGGCCTGCGTTACCGCGTGGAACGTCTCCTTCCCGGCTTTTACCCTCTCCGCAGCGGTTTTACCACCGGGTCATGCGCCACGGCTGCCACCCGTGCGGCATTACAGGGACTCCTCACGCAAGAAACACAACACTCTGCCACGATCACGTTACCTGATAGCGAAACGGTCACGCTACCCGTCAACTCATGTGTTTTCACCGACACAGACTGTACCTGCGGAGTTATCAAAGATGCAGGAGATGATCCCGATGTCACGAATGGCTACACGATCCTTTCCTCCGTTTCCCTGACCGCCCAACCCGGGATACAATTCCTGCCCGGCGAAGGTGTCGGTACAGTCACCCTTCCCGGTATCGGTATCCCCATCGGGGAACCTGCCATTAACCAGACCCCCCGCCGCATGATTACTAACGAGATAGAGCAACTGCTTCACACGCATGGGCTCCATTCCGGCGTTTCTGTCCGCATATCCGTACCGGGAGGTAGCGAATTGGCACAAAAAACATTCAACCCCAAACTAGGTATTGTCGGGGGAATTTCCATCATCGGTACTTCCGGCATTGTCCGACCTTTCTCTTCCGAGGCTTTTGTCAACTCTATCCGTAAAGAAATCCAAGTCGCACGGGCTCTCGGATGCACCAGCATCGTAATCAATTCCGGGGCAAAAAGTGAAAATTATCTCCGTTCCCGCTTTCCCGATCTCCCGGCACAAGCGTTCATTCACTACGGTAACTATATCGGGGATACTCTTCGCCTTGCAGACGAGGAAGGCATCACCCATATCACCATGGGAATCATGATTGGCAAAGCCGTCAAACTTGCCGAGGGACACCTTGACACCCATAGCCGGAATGTTGTCATGAACCGGGATTTTATCACCGCCCTTGCCATCGAAAGCCATTGTTCCCCAACAAGCATTTCCCGGGTTGCCGAAATCACTCTAGCCCGTGAACTTTGGGAATTATTTGCCAATACTCCGGCATTCTTTGAACTCCTAGTCGATCGTTGTCTGGCCGTTTGCCGCCCGATACTTTCCCATGCCACACTCGATATCATTCTAATTCCGGAACAGTCTTCATGATAGAAGAGGGTCTTTAATTCTAAAATACTATCTTTGTAATAAAATTAAAACACGTGGTTTGAAACACGTTAAAACAAAAGATATGAAAAACAAATTTAAGATTACACGGGCAGACTACCTCAAAGCCATGAGAAAAGCCCGGCGGGAAGAGGAGATACGGGAACATCTCCATCCAGTAAATATAAACCGGGTACACATATCCCGGAAAGTGTATAACCGCAAAAGAAGTAAGGCGGATCTGAATAAGGATCTGCCTTATTTTTTTATACAAAATCCCGTTTATTTCAAGAATTTTCCTTTAACTGTCCCAGAAGTTCTTCAATAGTTTTTGCCTCAGCGATAACCTCTTCCTCACGACATATTTTGAATCCTGAAGTCGTTAAATCACCCGTTTCCACGTATATATCCGATACCACGTTACGATTTGCCAAAATACCATTACGCTGCAACGCTTTCCGAACCATAGCATACTTTTGACCATGTCCTACAAGCCGTACTTGGGATGAATATTGATTTTCCACGCGAAACAATCCTGTCTCCATATCAAAAACAATCCCTTTACGGGCAAAAAAACCGCTTAAATGTCCCTCCAAAGCCAAATCCTCCGGGGTACCAATCGTAATACCATGCTGGCGATCCATAAGCCAAATTTTATCAGCAATCTGTAAAGCTAATTCCAAATCATGAGTAGAAAGAAAAATAGTCTTACCTGTTTCGCGAGTCAATTGATGAAGCAATTGCATGATCTCCACTTTACTCGGGAAATCCAAAAATGCCGTCGGTTCATCGAGAAAGATCACGGGCGTCTGCTGGGCCAATGCTTTAGCAATCATCACTTTTTGGCGTTCCCCATCACTCAGCGTGTGGACCATACGATCGGCCAAATTCTCTATTTTCACGAGAGCAATTGACTGTTCAACAATTTTTCGGTCTTCCCCATGCAACGTACCCCAAAAACCCGTGTAGGGACTACGCCCCATCTCAATTAATTCTCGGGCCGTCATGTTCCGGACATCACATTTTTCCGTCAGCACCACCCCAATCGTGCGAGACAATTCTTTATCGGAATACGTCCCGATTTCCCGGTTCATAATGTCGATTTCCCCTTCTATTTTCGGCTGAAACGCAGATAAGGTACGCAATAAGGTGGACTTACCAACACCGTTCGCCCCCAGTAAACAAGTCAGTTCCTTGCTATTGATCTCAGTACAAAGGCCACTTGCCACCACTTTTGTATTGTTTTTTGCCTTGTAACCAATAGCCAAATTCTTTAATCGAATTGTCGCCTGTTTCTTATCCTCCATTATGATTTACGATTTATGATTAAAAAGCGGTAGCCTCAGGCAACCGGAATCCCAAATCTAAAACTCAATAGCATCTTTTCGTTTCCTTTTTTTAAACAACACCGAAGCCACGACGGGAGCCCCCACCAGTGCCGTTACCGAATTCACAGGTAATGCCCCCTCAAATCCCGGCAGCCGGGCAATCAAGTTACAGAGTAACGCCAGCGAAGCACCGACAAGCATGGCCGTTGGCATCAAAACCCGGTGATCAGATGTTTGAAAAATAGCACGACACAAATGAGGTACCGCTAAACCCAGAAAAATGATCGGTCCGCAATACGCAGTCACAATCGCAGTCAATACCCCGGCACTAGTGATCACCCACATTCGAGCCCGGTTGATATTCAATCCCAAGTTTCGAGCGTAACCATCTCCCAACATCAATAAATTCAACGGCTTGATCAACAAAAACGATAACGGTATGATGACTGCCATAATCGTCACGAATAACATCATCTGGTTTCCCGATACTCTAGCAAAACTTCCCAATCCCCAGATCACGTACGCCTTAATATCTTCTTCCACGCTAAAAAACTTCAATACTCCAATCACCGCGTTGGCAATATACCCGATCATTACCCCGATAATCAGCAAAGTCACGCTACCTGCTACCTTCCGGGAGGCAAGAACAATCAATCCCATCACAGATAATGCCCCCACTACAGCCGCAATCGACAAGGCAACTTCCCCGATAAAACCGAGCCGACTCAACGCCACGCCACCCAACTGTCCAGAAAGTAACACCACGAAGGCCACGCCAAGGCTCGCCCCCGAACTGATTCCCAACACAGAGGGGCCAGCCAACGGGTTACGAAAAATAGTCTGCATCTGCAAACCGCTAATCGACAATCCGGCCCCCGCTACCAAAGCCGTCAATGCTTGTGGTAAACGGGATTTCAATATAATATTCTGCCAAGCAACCGGATCATCCTCTCCTCCCGTCAAAATATTCCAAACGGAACCGAACGGGATAGACACCGATCCCAACAATAGATTCAATAATAAGAATACGATAATGGATACCGTGATCACCAAAATGAGTATCGTGTATTTACCTCTATTCATCAGCTCACTTCTTTAAAATATCGTAATATATCGGCTCATGATCGGGAAGGATTTCCGGGTGAAACACCTTAATCATATCTGCCAAAACAATCTCAGGTTCAGCAGGCATACTCTCGTAAAATGGTTTTTGCCTCATGTTACAATAAATCACGTGTTTCTCCTTGAATGCCTTGAAATCTGCATAACGTTCATCTTGGGCTTTCAAAGCATCATAGCAATATTCCCCGGCAAAGCTATTCGCAATACGCCAATAGTCAGCACTTTCCGCCTGACTATACACGGTCTCAAAATCAAGAGTCACACCACCGGAGCGGGGATCGTCTTTCAAGAAATAATCTGCTCCTGCATCATGAAATAATTGTGCCAAAAAACTTTTACCACCCACAGCATACCATACTCCCCCCCTTAATTCCCCACTAAACACCACTGGACGACGTTTCACCTCTCCCACCATCGCTTTCAAAGAGTTATAGCGTTGTTCAATACGGTCGAATTCCCGGTTAGCCACTTCTTCCATACCCAACAATAATCCCACAAATTTGATCCACTCCGCCTGTCCTAACGGGGTCATCTCTTTGTACCCCAAGTGGGGAACCAACGGAATACCTATATCTTTTACGGCATCATATCCTCCGCGCTTAAACGGAGAAATCAACATTAAGTCGGGATTAATACTCATGATAAGTTCATTATCAAAATTCCCTTCAATACCGATACGGAGCGTCTTTCCATCCTCTACCCTTTTCTGCATCACCGGGTTAAACAGGAACCGGGTACTCGTAATTCCCACAACACGGTCCATAGCCCCCAACTTAATAAAATTAGACAATTGCAACGAGGTCATACAAATAGCACTCCGCACGGGCAATTGTACCACCGGCATATTCTCCGGAGTCTGTGCTTTCACTCCCCTAGGAACCAAAGCATATTGATAATGAGTATGACTGTTTTCCTGCGGGTCTTTGATATTCAATACCATGTATCCGTCACGCTCTTCCAGCCAAAAACCTTTAGCATATTTAATAGGAATCCGGGAAACAGTATCAATTCCCCCTTTCGCCTTTTGTTCTCCCGATGATTGCTTACGTGAAACCGATTTACAACAAAAGAGAACGCTACAAACACATAAAAGACAAAAAAAACGTACTACATTCATCTCTTTTCCTCCGAAAGTATTAATTAATCGCATCATTTGGCAGGTTTTCTGGCTTGTCATCTTTTCCCCTTCCCGGTTTCACCAGTGGTTCTACGAAAAGATCCGCCCATACAGACGGGAAATGACTTTACAGCTGCGGGGACAGCCCCGGAATTTCACCGGATTCCCTTTTTCTTCCAACATGGAAGCACCAAGACGCCTGCAAATATATAAATATTATTTTGAGGCTATTCCTTTTTTAACGACTTTTGCAACGGGAATGAGTCTGTAAAGTTAAACTAATCTAAACATGAAAGGAAAAATCGTAAGTGTATCGTTAGGGCCGGGAGAGCCGGAATTAATCACGTTGAAAGCACTAAAAGCTTTACAGGAAGCGGATATTATATATTGTCCGGGAACACAGACAAAATCCCGATCACGAGATATTCTGCAAGCACTACCGATCAAGATGGAACGGGTGCGGCTTTTTCATGTACCCATGTCCAAGGATCGTACGTTGGCCAACCAAACGTATGATACCATCTGCACAGAAATAGCTTCCCTTGTTGCCATGGATAAAAACGTCGCAATCACGGCTGAGGGAGACTCCGGATTCTATTCTTCCGTGAATTATATGTTCGACAAACTAGCTTCCATGGGCCTCCCTATTACCACTGTCGCAGGAGTTCCGGCATTTATCGCGGCAGGAGCTATTTCCGGGCTTCATATCGTGAAACAGGAAGAAAAACTTGTTGTCCTGCCGGGAATTGTAACAGCAGAGGAACTGACTTCGCTCCTCACTAACGGACATGTCGCCGTGATTATGAAACTGTCGCAATGCACGGATGAAATACATCGCTTCATGCAGGCAAATCCCCGACACGAGTTCCATTACTATGAAAACGTGGGGACAATAAACGAATTACATTCAACAAATTACAAAGACATTATACAAAAAGATTATCCTTATTTCTCCCTAATGATTATTCGTCCCGGCAAACAATTGGCATAGATATTGCGTACAAAAAGACGCAAGATGAATGATTATAAACGTTTATATAGATTAATTATATGATTCAACGGATAACACGTGTTTTGTCGTTATGTTTTCTATTGTTTATCCCGTTTCATGACATTATGGCGGAGAATCTCGTAACGAGAGATTCGTTGAACAATACTACCGATACATTAAAAAACGGTTTTTTTCACCGTTTTTATCGTTATTTCCAACAATCCAATAAAGTGAAAGAAGAAAAGAAGTTTGACTTCTCTATCATCGGGGGGCCACATTTCTCAAGTGATACAAAACTAGGTATCGGCCTAGTTGCTTCCGGTCTATATCGTATTGACCGCAACGATAAGTCTATTTCTCCATCAAATATTTCTCTTTACGGAGATATCACAACCACAGGATTTTATCTTTTAGGCATCCGGGGAAACACCATTTTCCCCAAAGATCGGTTCCGAGCAAACATTAACATGTATTTTTTCTCATTCCCCAGCCAATATTGGGGTATCGGTTATGACAACGCGAAAGACGAGGACCACAGTACGGATTACAAAAGACTTGAACAACAAATAAAAGTGGAGTTTCTGTATAGGCTCGCCAAAAACTTGTACGCCGGAGCGAATCTCATGTTCCGAAATGTTTCCGTGAAAGATTTTGATGACATTTCATTTCTTAACGGGGAGAAAAAAGATGTTGCCTCATTCGGTCCGGGTTTGGTGATTTCCTACGATTCGAGAGATTTCATTCCTAACCCGTCAAAAGGTTTTTTCGCCCAATTTGAGCAACAATTTTTTCCTGAATTTTTAGGAAATGACAATGATTTTAAACGCACAAGCATAGATTTCAGATATTACCAAAAAATGTGGAAAGGAGCCATCTTGGCCTCCCAAATCCAAGGAATATTCAATTACGGAAATACCCCGTGGAGTATGGTCGCCCTCATGGGAGGTTCATATAGCATGAGAGGATACTACGAGGGACGCTATCGGGATAATGACTTGATTCAATTTCAAGTGGAATACCGCCAAAAAATATATAACCGACACGGTATCGTGGTATGGGGAGGTGCGGGAAACGTGTTTCCGGATATGGACAAATTTAAATGGGACCAAACCCTGCCCACATACGGGATAGGTTATCGTTGGGAATTTAAAAACAGAGTAAACGTAAGATTAGATTATGGATTCGGTAAAGGTGTCAGCGCATTCTACTTCGGTATTAACGAAGCTTTCTAAAGGGATTGTGAATTTCGTGAAAAAGCCAAAACTACTATTCTGGCTCTTTATTGCATTAAATTTAGTCCCGAACTTTTGTTTATTGTTCACAGAACCTCTTTCCGGATTAGGCAAGTTTATCCTAATTTTAGTACCGCTAAGCATCTACATGATTGTCTTTTCCCTATTCAGGCGAGCAGGTATCATGCAATTAATACTTATCCCAGTACTTATTCTACACGCCTTTCAGCTTGTACTATTCTATCTTTTCGGAGAGTCAGTGATCGCTGTCGATATGTTCTTAAACCTACCGACCACGAACGCTTCCGAAGCAGGAGAGTTACTGGGAAACATATGGCCTTCCATCATTATCGTATGCGTTTTGTATATTCCAGTTATCGTACTGGCATCCATCGCCGTACACCATAAAGTAAGACGTAGCGCTGTATTCCGTAAACACATGATTACATGGGGTGTCATCTTCTTTATTATCGGTTCCGGACTTGTTGCCTTTGAAAAACACAGGGACAATTCTTACGAAGTAAAAACAGATATATACCCGGCAAACGTGATGTATAATTTATATTATGCCTGCGTGAAATGGAACCGCAGTATGAATTACCCGATTACTTCCAAGGATTTCACGTACGAAGCCTTCAGAGACTCTGCTCACCAACGTCGGGAGATATACGTGTTGGTTATCGGAGAAGCCGGAAGAGCTGAAAATTGGAATCTATGGGGGTATCACCGAGAAACCAATCCGTTGTTGAAGACAGAAGAAAACCTAGTATTATATAAAGATGCCCTGACCCAATCCAATACCACGCACAAAAGCGTACCCCTTATTTTATCTGCCGCTGATGCATGTCACTACGAGTATCTGTACACGCATAAAAGTATTGTGACGGCATTCAAAGAGGCCGGATTTAAAACCATATTCCTGTCGAACCAAACTCCCAACCGGTCGTTCACAGACTATTTCGCTGAAGAAGCAGATATTCATGTAAACGTGCGTCCACAGGCCGAGGGAGGATTGATCACGGTCAACAAATTTGACGGGGAAATGCTCCCCCTATTACAACAATACGTGGATTCATTGCAAGATAACCTCTTTATCGTATTCCACTCCTATGGCTCGCATTTTAACTATAAAGAACGTTATCCGGAAGAATTTGCCAAGTTCCAACCAGCAAATGCCACGGAAGTAGAGTACAAAAACAAAGATCAACTGATCAATGCTTATGATAACAGTATTTTGTACACGGATTATTTCCTGCATAGCCTCATCGGGATATTAAAGAATTCGGGGGCTGATGCCACCATGATTTACTCTCCCGACCACGGGGAAGATCTGTTGGATGACGATCGGAGGAGATTCTTACACGCCTCTCCAATCCCAACCTACTACCAAATACATATTCCATTCTTGATGTGGTTCTCAGATAATTACATTGAGGCAAGGCCAGAGAAATATGAGGTCGCCCGTTATAACAGTAACGCCCCAATTTCATCAAATGCTTCTATCTTCCATACCCTGTTGGAGATGGCGGAAATCAATACACCGTATTTTGATGCCTCCTATTCACTTGTCAACCCGGAATTCGTCAGAAGACCGCGTATGTACCTAGGCGACCACGATCAACCCGTGAACTACTACGAGGTCGGCCTAAAGAAACAAGACAAGGAGATGATTCTCAAGAGAGGGATGGATCATTCGATTTAATGATTTTAAATTTCAATCACACCCGTTTTTGTTGAAGATTTAACATCCCACATACTTGTTGAAAAAATAACAAATCTCTATTGCTCAAGCAAGGCTTATTCACTACTTTTGAAGCGTTAATATAACCTAACTCATAAAAAGATACCAAGAAAAGGTATCTGATCATTAAATCAAATTACACACAATGAAAGTAGCAGTAGTAGGAGCAACAGGATTAGTCGGAAGAAAAATGTTGCAGGTTTTGGAAGAAAGAAACTTCCCGGTAACAGAGTTAATACCGGTAGCCAGCGAGCGTTCGGTAGGTAAAGAAATCTCCTTCAAGGGGAAAAACTACAAAGTCATGGGTATGCGGGACGCAATCAACATGAAACCTCAACTTGCTATTTTCTCTGCCGGAGGAGACACCTCACTGGAATGGGCCCCTCAATTCGCCACAGCCGGTATCACCGTAGTAGACAACTCGTCCGCTTGGCGAATGGACCCGACCAAAAAATTGGTGATCCCCGAAATCAATGCAAATGTATTAACCAAAGAAGACAAAATTATCGCTAACCCAAACTGTTCCACCATACAGTTACTGATAGCCTTAGCTCCCCTTCATAAAAAATACGGGATCAAACGGGTTGTTGTATCCACCTATCAATCCGTGACCGGAAGCGGGCTAAAAGGTATTAACCAGCTTGAAGGCGAACGGGAAGGTCGGGAAGTAAAAAAAGCGTATGCCCACCAGATTGACCGGAATTGCCTGCCCCATTGCGATTCTTTCACCGACAACGGGTACACAAAAGAAGAAATGAAGCTGGTTAACGAAACATGCAAAATATTAGGAGATGACACGATAAAAGTAACCGCCACAGCCGTACGGGTCCCCGTCATGGGCGGACACTCCGAAAGTGTAAACATCGAACTCAAACAGGACTACGACCTAAACGAACTCCGGGAACTTTTAGCCCACTCGGAAGGCATTATCGTACAAGACGATCCTGCCCAGAATCTCTACCCGATGGCTATCACTGCAAATGAGAAAGACGAGGTTTTCGTGGGTCGCATTCGTCGGGATTTCTCCCAACCCAACAGCCTTAACCTATGGGTTGTTTCCGACAACCTACGCAAAGGTGCCGCCACGAATGCCATACAAATTGCAGAATATCTGTACAAATACAACTTATTATAAGAAACAAGCAGAGATCATCCTACTCGGGTGATCTCTTCTAAAATAATTTTTCGAATTTTCGGTAGTTCATTGTATTCACTACAAACATAACAGGCATAACCGGGATCAATCGGACAGGCTTTCACGTATAAAGGCAATTTATTCATGCCTTCATACAAATAAACATTCTCTCCGGTAAACTTTACGATAAAACTATTTAACGACCGAGTCAATCCGGTCCCGATATATTTCAAAAAACATTCCTTCACAGACCAATAATTAAAAAATAATTGATCTTGTGTATCCCCTTCCAATATTTTCAATTGAGCCATCTCTTCTCCGTGAAAAAAACGTCCCGCCACTTCCATTCGAGCTTTTGCTCGCTTTTCAATATCAATTCCGATCTCCCGATCAGACACGGAACAAACAACGTAATCACCCGAATGCGAAATATTAAAAAATACATTTTCCCTTCCCTCTATAAAAGGTTTTCCCTTCTCTCCCCGAACAATCCGATAGTCTTCTGGAGGCAAATGCCAATACATCTTCAAGGCAAAACGGACTAACGCCTCTCCCAACAATCTGCGAAGAGCAACTTCCTTGTTTCTATACCCAAGGGCTTCTGCATAACATTCTTTAGACACAACAGATTGTAATCTAGCAAATATCGTATTCCGGTTACTCTCCACTGGAATTTGAATAAATAATACTTCTATCATGACACAAAGGTAAAAAAGTTAGAAACAATTAATTTCTTTCTTAATACAAATAATCCAGAAAACCTAATAAACATGGGCACCTTAACGTTATTTTAAAATTATCACCTAAAAATTTTAAGAAAATATTCACATTTCTCTATAAAAAACTTGTTTATATCATTTTTATCTCTTATTTTTGAAACATCAAATTAACGTTTAAATAACATTTATAAGGTAAATGTCATGGAAGTAAAGAAAACATCCCGTTCCAATCTTGAGAACAAGCGATTCATTTTTCGCGAGATTGGTTTCATTGTAGCTTTGGCTATGGTGTTTTTTGCCTTTGAGACAAAATATTACCAAGAAGAAACCAAAGAAATCACTTTCCCTGTAGAGACGAGTGATATAGAAGAAGTTCTCCCGGTTTTTATTCCTCAAAAAGCTTCCCAACCGCTTCCTAAAGTTTCTGTAAAACCATTGGATTTCATTGAAGTCATCGAGAACGAGATAGATCTTGAAAGTGAAATGGACGTTATTGATGATAACGAGAATGCAAAAGGCTCTTTGACAGGCAAAGCTACCGATTGGCAAAACGGATATGATAATATGGGAGAAACGGGAGAAGGAGATGGGGATATACCGTTTATTGCAGTTGAAAAAATGCCTCGTTTTAACGGAGATTTAAATAAGTGGCTTCAGAAAAACTTAAAATACCCGCCAAGATGTGCAGAAATGGGCATCGGAGGAAAAGTATTTGTTGAATTCGTGGTAGAAAAAGATGGCAGCATCAGTTCCATTAACATTGTACGTTCTGCTGATCCGGATTTATCACAGGAAGCCATTCGAGTTGTAAAAGCTATGCCCAAATGGATACCGGGAATGCAACGGGATAAAGCCGTAAGAGTTCGGTTTACAATTCCGATTACTTTTCAATTAAGATAAGAAACATACAGTGATTTACATACAATACGAACATCCCGAAAAAGGACAGCCTGCAAAGGTTGTCCTTTTTTACTTTCCCCTCGAAAAAAACATCCTTAAGGTAAAATAGATATTACTCTAAAAAAACAATAATCAAAACCTTTAAGAAGATTTTAATGAAGTTTAGTGATCATTTTAACATTTTCTTCAAAAAAAAAGGGAGAAATATTGTGGTTTATTATGAATTTGACTATTTTTACCCACGCAAATTATGAGAAAAACAAAACTATAATATTAAACTAATAACATGGAAGTAAAAAAATCACCTAAAGCAGATCTTGAAGGGAAAAAGACCATTTTCCTTGAGATCGGTTTTGTTATTGCTCTAGGGATTCTACTAAGTGCTTTCAACTGGAAGACCAACACGAAAGTAGAAGAAGGGTTTGTTATTACCCAAGAAGAGCAGGTTGAGGAGGAAATTATTCCTATTACTCAACAAATGATGAAGCCACCACCACCACCTCCTCCAGCCCCCAAATTGACGGACTTGATTGAGATCGTGGAAGATGAATTAAGCATTGACGAGGAACTTGAAATCGAGGATGTTGAAGCTGACGTTGAGAACAAGAATAATTATAACTTCGATTACGACGGAGACAGTTGGGGTGAAGAAGAGAGCGACGGAGAAGCTGATATTTTCCAAGTAGTAGAAGATATGCCGCAGTTCCCCGGAGGTAGTGTACAAAAATGGATCGCGAAGAATGTAAAATACCCGATGATTGCACAAGAGAATAACATTCAGGGTAAAGTTTTCGTACAATTCGTGATCGAAAAAGACGGTAGTGTTAGCGATGTGAAAGTTGCTAGATCCGTTGACCCATCTTTGGATAAAGAGGCCATTCGCGTGGTAAAAGCCATGCCGAAATGGAAACCTGGAAAACAGAGAGGTAAACCGGTTCGAGTATCTTACACTGTACCTATCAACTTCCAGTTACAGTAAAAAGACATGTTAAATTATAACAAGGGGCTGTCGATCATCGTCAGTCCCTTCTTTTCCTATTTATGAGCGAATATTTTTACACGAAAAAAGAAGCAGAAAAAGCCATTCTTGTAGGCGTAGCGCTACAATCAGAAAACATCAGCTACGACATGATGTGTGAATACTTGGACGAACTTGCATTCCTAGCAGAAACTGCAGGAGCGGAAACCGTGAAAATATTCACACAAAACTTAGATAAACCGGTAACGGCTACCTTTATCGGTAAAGGAAAATTAGAAGAAATCAAAACATACGTCGAAGATAACGATATTGATTTGATCATTTTTGATGATGAACTAAGTCCGACACAAATCAGAAATCTAGAAAGAGAACTAAAAGGAAGAAAAGTTCTTGACCGCACCAATCTTATTCTAGATATTTTCGCCAAAAGAGCCCGTACGGCAGAAGCAAAAGCTCAAGTTGAACTGGCACAATATCAATACCTACTTCCTCGCCTGACGGGTATGTGGACCCACTTGGAAAGACAAAAAGGAGGTATCGGACTTCGCGGTCCGGGAGAAAGTGAAATCGAAACCGACAGACGTATCATCCGGGACAAAATTACCCGCTTGAAAGAGCAGTTAGCCAAGATTGACAAACAAATGATCACTCAACGGAAAAACCGTGGAAAACTCGTACGAGTAGCCTTGGTGGGCTACACGAACGTGGGCAAATCCACGCTCATGAATCTTCTGAGCAAATCGGAAGTATTCGCAGAGAACAAACTTTTCGCAACATTGGACACCACGGTACGCAAAATTGCCATTAAGAATGTACCGCTATTACTGGCAGACACGGTCGGTTTTATCCGTAAACTTCCCCACCACTTAGTAGAATCATTCAAATCTACATTGGATGAAGTGAGAGAAGCAGATGTCATTTTGCATGTAGTGGATATTTCCCACCCTCAGTTCGAGGATCAAATCCGGGTCGTGAACGAAACTCTGAGCGAGTTAATGAATAATTCCAAACCTACGATTACTGTATTTAATAAAATAGACGCCTTCACGTACACGAAAAAGGAAGAAGACGACCTCACTCCCATCGAACGGAAAAACTATAGCTTAGAAGACTTAAAACAAATGTGGATGTCTAAACAGGAAGGAGAAACCGTGTACATTTCGGCTAAATCCAAAGAAAATATCGAAGAATTAAAAGAAAAGATATACAATATCGCCAAAGACATTCATTCGGCACGTTTCCCGTTCAACGATTTCTTATACCAGGATTACGAGGTAGACGAAGAAACAAAGTAAAGCCCTATCAAGACAAAGAAATAGGAAAAATAGAGCTTTTTCCTTTCAGGAGCGGCATTCGAATGTCGCTCCTTTTTTATATTGAAAATCATATATATATAATCAAACATCTTTCAATTATTTTCAAACAAAACCATTCGTTTATTTTGATTTCTGGCTATTTTTTTGTATATTAGAGGTATAAGCTTAACCATCATAAATAACCATTATGGAAGTAAAGAAATCATCAAAGGCAAACCTCGAAAACAAAAAAGGAATCTTCTTCGAGATCGGACTAATCACAGCATTAGCCTGCATATTCCTTGCTTTCGAGTGGAAAGTCGACGTGAAGATGGAAGAAGGCTTCATAGTAATAAACATGGAAGAACAATTGGATGAAGAGATCATACCTATCACCCAACGAATGCAACAAGCTCTTCCACCACCACCTCCCGCACCCCGGTTAACCGACCTAATAGAGATCGTAGATGAAGAAATAAATTTGGATGACAACTTGGATATCATAGACGCAGAAGCCAACGTTGCGAACCACGGTGTTTACGATTTTAGCGGCACGGGTAACGGGTACGAAGGTGAATACGGATATGGAGATGAATACTCTGGAGAATCCGAAGTATTTGCAGTTGTTGAAGAGATGCCCAAATTTCCAGGTGGCAATGTACAGAAATGGATTTCCAAGCACATCAGATACCCGATGATCGCTCAGGAAAACAACATCCAAGGGAAAGTTTTTATACAATTCGTCATCGAGAAAGACGGTAGCGTTTCAAACGTAAAAGTTACCAGATCCGTTGATCCTTCCCTAGATAAGGAAGCCATTCGTGTCATTCAATCCATGCCGAAATGGATTCCCGGAAAGCAAAGACAAAAACCGGTGAGAGTGTCTTTCACGGTTCCTATTAATTTTCAATTACAATAAAAGGTGTGCTTTCGCACACCTTTATTCATAAAGTTTACAAGGTTTATAAACCTTACAAACCGATTCATTTCACCGTAATCAAGAAATAATTCTTTTTCCCGCTTTGTAAAAGAATAAACTTACCGTCAATCAAATATTCTGAAGTCACTATCAAATCTTGATCCTGTACTTTCTCTTTATTTATACTGATCGCATTTCCTTTCAACGCACGTCGTGCCTCTCCTTTTGAAGACATCATAGAAGTTTTCTCAGCCATCAAATCCACGATATGGATTCCGGTCTCTAAATCAGTTCGTGCAATGTCAAATTGAGGCACCCCTTCAAAAACAGATAATAACGTATCTTCATCCAAACGCTTCAGCACATCGGATGTCGCATTACCGAAAAGAATCTGTGAAGCTTCCAAAGCAGAATTATAAGCTTCTTCCCCGTGAATCAAACAAGTCACTTCTTTCGCCAATACTTTCTGCAATTTTCTCAAATGCGGAGCTTCTTGATGTTCTGCAATCAAGGTATCAATCTCTGCCGGTGGCAGTATCGTGAAAATCTTGATATACCGAGCTGCATCTTCATCTGTACTGTTCAACCAGAATTGGTAGAACTTATATGGAGAAGTTCGCTGCGGGTCTAACCACACGTTACCCGACTCTGTTTTCCCAAATTTTTTACCGTCACTCTTAGTCATCAAGGGCCAAGTCAAACCATAAGCTTCTCCGCCATCTTTCCGGCGAATCAGCTCTCCTCCCGTGGTGATATTTCCCCATTGATCTGACCCTCCCATTTGCAACAGGCAGTTATAATTACGACGTAAATACAAGAAATCATAACCTTGCACCAACTGATAAGTAAACTCCGTGAACGACATCCCGTTAGTAGAATCGGCACTCAACCGTTTTTTCACAGAATCTTTCGACATCATGTAATTTACTGTAATATGTTTTCCTACTTCTCGAATAAAATCAAGAAAAGAGAAATTTTTCATCCAGTCATAATTATTCACCATGATCGCCGCATTCGACTCGCTCGAATTGAAATCAATAAACTTGGACAACTGGGCTTTAATCCCCGCCATGTTCTTCTGAATGGTATCCTCGTCCAACAAATTCCGTTCTAAGGATTTACCGCTGGGATCTCCAATCATACCCGTTGCTCCTCCAATCACGAAAATCGGCTTATGTCCCGCCATCTGCAAATGTTTCATCATCATAACCGACACGAGATGACCGATATGCAATGAATCAGCCGTCGGATCAATTCCAACATAAGCTGTCGTTTGCTCTTTTGCTAATTGTTCTTCGGTTCCCGGCATGATATTATGGATCATCCCTCTCCATCTTAGTTCTTCAACAAAATTCATCGATTCTTAATTTTTTAATTCGCCTTTGGCGAGTTATAGGTTAATAAGTTACGAGTTTTTCAACTCTTATCTTCTCGTTTTTAACTTTCATTTTATCACACTTTCGTAAACGCCATTTGCAAAGTTAACAAAAGGTTTGTACAACAAGCTATCGCCTTTCGTTTTTGCCGAAATAAAATCATAACGAACGTCCAAAGCATTCACGATAAAAAGCACCACGCATACCACGATAGCAGCTTTCAACACGCCCAGCACAATTCCAAATAACTTGTTAAACAGCCCCAATGAAACCATATCAATCAACTTGGTCAACAATTTCCCAAGCAGATGCATCACGATAATAACCAATAGAAATGTCACGGCAAAAGCGACGTAATAGGCATACGATTCCGGCAGAGCCACGAAATCTTTCAAAAAAACCTCCACATTCACGGCATACCTTAACGAGATAAAAACTCCTAATACCAACGCAAACAAGGTTGACATCTCAACAATCAACCCCTGAGTAAACCCTTTATAAGCTCCGTATACCAACGGCAGCAATATAATCACATCAATATAATTCACCGCTAATTCATTAATCACTTTATTCAGATTTCAAAGATAAGCAATTGTCCGCGTTTTTGTACAAATTCAAAACAAAATATAAAAAACTCACGCCAGGGATTTTCCGGCGTGAACAAAATCTTTACTAACTTTTACATACTCAACTTATCGCTTGAATTTCCAAAGAGTCCAATACTTCCCGAGGTCACGATCAACGGTCACGAACCCTTCCTTTCCGTCAAGAGTAAAACCCACCCCCTTTACTGTCGGTTCCGGTAAATAAGCTACTTCTTGCCATTTCTCCTTTCTTGGATTGAATTCCATAACAGATGCCAACGGTCGATTATACTTATTCGCCCCGGACACAATATATGCATAGTCTTTTCCTCCCCGATTCAACACGAAACAAGAAGCGTGAATTCGACGAATATCGGACATTCCCTCCTCACCATCAAACGGTCCCAAAGGTTCCCATTGATCTGAACCGGGCGATAATTTTAACATACCTACAAACAAATAATAATTCATCTTATCACCCTCTAGAGGTTCCAACAAACGCCCTCCTGTACACATGTAAGCACATCCATCGGCAACAAAAGCTACCGCCCCGTAAACAACATGACGTTCGGCAATACTTGTAAACTTTTTCCATCCCTTTTCCGGCTCAAAAGTATAAAAATCACTCAAACTCTCACGCTCGTACCTTCCCGTCCCGACATATGCCGTATTCCCCAAACAAAAAGCAACTGCATTACTTCGAGCTCCTCCCGGAAAAGGAAAAGACAAAAGCTCAGGTTCCCAACAACGTTTTTCACCATCATACACCCAAAAATCATCATAATATACCTCTTTACCTCCTGCACTTGAATATCCAAGCCCGACATAAGCTTTCGTTCCTATCACGAAAGCCACTGCTCCTTTCCGAGCTGCACCGGGAAATCGGTCAACATGAAAATCCCCCTCTCCATTATCCACTCGACTAAACATATTGCCAACACCAACATACACCTCTCCCCCAATTTTAAAAGAAACACCATCATTAATATATTCTAGGTATTCAGGCAGTACATTTCCCAAGAAAACAGACTCGCCCTCATTTCGCCACTCTCCTGCCAATGTTGTTTCTACATCATTGTCGCTACAAGAAAATAGACTTGCAATCAAAAATAGAAAACCTATTACAAATTTACATTTCATCATAAAAACAGATTAATCCGGTATTATCTCGTTCAACCAATATCCACTTTTACCACCTTCACCATTACCTTGATAAGGTTGAAAATAATACTCGAAAGGAACAGTATTCCTTGATTCCATGTAAACACAACAGTGGTGGTAAATATACACCCTAGATACACTAACGTCAGTAATATTTGTCTTCATTGTTACAATTTTAAAATGAAATAAATTTTGTTACAACAAAGTATTCACGTAATGTTTTTACCTCCTTTCTTACAAACGCTTTTATTGAATAAATTGCCATTCAGAACAAAATTAACGAAAATAGCAGTTATTTTGACAAAATCATCATAAAAAACATCTTCCTATTTCATGAACTAAAATCAAAAAGTCAACCCCCACAAGGTTTACAAGCTTTTTATCATAGCTCTAATTTATATTCATTCTATTATAAATAGATGATTCATATCGTACATTGATATATTTACGATGCAGAATAAACATTTTACAAGAATTAATCATGCGGCCATCATCGTAAACAAGACAAGACTGCTTATCCTCATAATAAAACAGACGAAATAGATCGTCTTTAACACCTCAAGAAAACCTCCATTTACTTCCCGTGAGAACTCATCTTCTTTTTAACTTCCACGGATCACTTCATTTTCAGTATCCACACGTCAATTTTCAATTATTTATGCCTTAAACTGACAAATTCTTACTATTTTCGCACAATGTTTATGCCAGAATTAAAATTGAAAATTTATGTATAGAACACATACTTGTGGGCAGCTAAGGATGGAGAACGTAAACGAAAGCGTTTGTCTTAGCGGATGGGTACAAAAAGTACGGAAACTTGGAGCCATGACCTTCGTGGATCTTCGTGACCGTTACGGAATTACCCAATTGGTAGTCGAGGAATCGGCTCCTGAAGAAATTAAAGCTAACGTGGCAAAGCTCGGACGTGAATTCGTGATCCAAGTAAAAGGTACGGTGATCGAAAGAGCCAGCAAAAACAATAAAATACCGACAGGTGACATCGAAATTATCGTGAAAGAATTGAATGTTCTAAGTGAATCGGAAGTTCCACCTTTCACGATTGAGGACCAAACCGACGGGGGAGATGAAATCCGAATGAAATATCGTTACTTGGATTTACGTCGCTCTTGCGTTCGCAAGAACCTAGAATTACGCCATCACATGGCACAACTGACCCGAAACTACTTGAGTAACTTGAACTTTATCGAGGTAGAGACCCCGGTATTAATCAAAAGTACTCCCGAGGGAGCCCGCGATTTCGTGGTACCTTCCCGCATGAACCAAGGTCAATTTTACGCCCTGCCGCAAAGTCCGCAGACGTTCAAGCAATTATTGATGGTTTCCGGCTTCGATCGCTATTTCCAAATCGTAAAATGTTTCCGGGATGAGGACTTACGGGCTGATCGTCAACCCGAGTTCACTCAAATCGACTGTGAGATGTCATTCGTGGAACAAGAAGACGTGTTGGAGATTTTCGAAGGATTGATCCGTCACCTGTTCAAAGAAATTCGCGGTGTTGATATTCCCAAACTGGAGAAAATGACCTGGATGGATGCCATGGAGCAATACGGATGTGATAAACCGGACCTTCGTTTCGGGATGAAAATCGTGGATTTAACCCTAGTTGCCAAAGGAAAGGATTTCGCCGTGTTCAACGATGCCGAATATATCGGGGCCATCTGCGCACCTAAATGCGCCGGATACACTCGTAAACAGCTAGATGAATTGACTGAATTCGTAAAACGCTCACAAATCGGGGCCAAAGGTTTGGTTTACGTGAAATACAACGAGGACGGAACATTCAAATCTTCTGTTGACAAATTTTACACGGAAGCCGAATTGAAAGTATGGGCTGAAACTTGTAAAGCAGAACCGGGTGACCTAATCCTGATTCTAGTAGGTCCGAAATTCAAAACCCTTCCTCAACTTTGCGAGTTACGCTTGGAAATGGGGAATCGTTTGGGATTACGGGATAAGGATGTCTTCAAACCCTTGTGGGTAGTAGATTTCCCCTTGTTGGAATGGGACGAGGAAACCCAACGCTTCTACGCCATGCACCATCCGTTCACGTCTCCGAAACCGGAAGATATTCCATTAATGGATACCGACCCGGGTAAAGTACGAGCCAATGCTTACGACATGGTCATTAACGGCGTGGAAGTCGGTGGTGGTTCTATTCGTATTCACGATTCGGCATTGCAGTCCAAGATGTTCGATTGCCTAGGTTTCACTCACGAGGCCGCACAAGCTCAGTTTGGATTCCTAATGGGAGCATTCAAATTCGGAGCACCCCCTCATGGCGGTATCGCATTCGGTTTCGACCGGCTAGCCTCCATGTTCGCTGGCTTGGATTCTATCCGCGACGTGATAGCTTTCCCGAAGAACAATTCCGGGCGCGACATGATGATCGATTCCCCTTCTGAAATCTCTCCGGAGCAATTCAAAGAACTGGGAATTCAATTGAAAACAAATTAATTTACGGTTTATGAATTACGATTTACGATTACAAAAGCGTTGGCTTGTGGACGAGAAATCTAAAATCATAAATCTTTAAATCTAAAATTAATAAGGTGTTTTTTAAAGACGTCATAGGACACGAAGAGATAAAGCAAAGACTGATTACTTCCCTACAAACGGGAAGAATCAGTCATGCACAACTCTTTTCCGGTGATACAGGAGCGGGATCACTAGCTCTGGCGTTAGCTTTCACGCAATACCTTTTCTGCACGGGAGACAAACATGAAGATGCCTGTGGGGTCTGCCCCGAGTGCAAAAAGATGCAGAAACTGATCCACCCGGATTTACACTTTGTCTTTCCCGTGGTAAAATCGGCCAAAATAAAAACACCGATCAGTGATGAGTATATCAACGAATGGCGCAATCTTTTACTCAAAAGTCCATACATAGACATGGAAGAATGGCTAAAAGCCATGGGGGCTGACGAAAACGCCCAAGCCTTGATATACACGGAAGAAAGCGGGAATATTCTCCGAAAACTCAACTTGAAATCCTTCGAATCGGACTACAAAGCCATGATCATCTGGCTACCCGAAAAGATGAAAACGGAATGTTCCAATAAACTTTTAAAGATATTGGAAGAACCCTATCCCAACACGGTATTCCTGCTAGTTACCGAACACGCAGAGGAAATTATCACCACGATTCTCTCGCGTACCCAGCGGATCAAAGTGCCCCCTCTGCCCCAAGAAAATATAGCGGAACAACTGATCCGGCAAAAACACCTAGTCCAAGACTCGGCTGATCAAGTCGCCCACGTGGCATCCGGTAGCTGGTTGAAAGCTCTCCGTACGCTGGACGAGACAGACGAATCTATTTACAACCAAGAAAAATTCGTGCAGATGATGCGTCTTTGCTGGGAGCGGAAGATACTTCCCGTCAACGAATTTGTTAATGAACTTGCTTCTCTCGGAAGAGAAAAGCAAAAAAGTTTCCTAGCACACTGTATCCGTATGTTACGGGAAAATTTTGTTAGAAACTTTGGTATTGAAAAAATAGTATACATGACTGAACGGGAGAAAACTTTCTCCACGAAATTCTCTCCCTACGTTCACGAAGGCAATATCATTCCCCTTTTCGATGAATTCGAACGTGCACATAACGACATCATCCGAAACGGGAACGGAAGAATAATTTTCACGGATCTTTGTATCAAGGTGATGCAAAACATCAGACCGTGAGGAATATGAAAAATGAAAAGATATAAACTAAAAATTGAATAATTGAAACCCAATATAAACATCACACCATTTTCAATTTTCAATTTTTCAATTAATAAAGTATGAGCGAGATAAACGAAGAAGAAGTACAGAATAACCTTGAAAACAAAAATATAAAGCAACAAGCATCGGTTGTCCCCGTAATTGACCACCGTTTGTTGGCAGGAAAACTTACGGTTTATAACTGGATGGAAGATACCCCGGAGGGATGTACTCCTTCTGAAATCGTGGAAGTCCGGTTCAAGAATACAAGAAAAGGGTTTTATTTAAATAACAACAACCTGAAATTGAATATCGGGGACATTGTGGCCGTAGAAGCCGCCCTAGGTCATGACATCGGAATCGTATCCCTCACGGGAGAACTCGTGCGAGAACAGATGAGACTGAAAAAAGTTGATTTGGAACGTAATCCTCTGAAAAAAATATACCGCAAGGCAAAACCTCATGATATCGAAAAATGGCAACAAGCCATTGCCTTGGAACACGACACGATGATCCGGTCACGTGTCATCGCTGCCGATCTCGGACTAGACATGAAGATCGGGGACGTGGAGTACCAAGGGGACAAAACAAAAGCCATTTTCTACTATATCGCCAATGACCGCGTGGATTTCCGGAAACTGATCAAGATTCTGGCTGAAACTTTCCACATCCGGATTGAAATGAAACAGATCGGAGCCCGTCAGGAAGCAGGACGAATCGGAGGGATCGGATCATGCGGACGTAAATTATGCTGCTCCACGTTCATCACGAACTTTATTTCCGTTTCCACCTCTGCCGCCCGTTATCAAGACATCTCTTTGAACCCGCAAAAGCTGGCAGGCCAATGTGGCAAGCTGAAATGTTGTCTAAACTACGAGGTAGATGCTTATATCGACGAGCAAAAAGATTTCCCGTCCACCAACATCTGGCTGAACACGGGTGAAGGTATGCTTTATCACCAAAAAACAGATATTTTTGGTCGCAATATGTCCTACTCTTTCGACAAAGAAGGACGCGGTACATTAATTAAATTACCCGTTACCCGCGTAAAAGAGATCATCGCCATGAATAAACGGGGACAAATTCCAGCAAAAGCCATCGATACCGAAAAAGAAGAACAAGTGAATATTGGTTACACGGATGGAGTAGGTGAGGAAAGCTTGAATCGTTTTGACGAGAAAAAACAAAATCAAGGCAAACGAAGCCACTCTAGAAATCGTAATAATCGAAAAAATAACCAGAAAGAAAACAACAATACGAATAACGAGAATAAACCCAAAGAGAATCCGGGAAACAATACGGGGAACAAGCCTGAAAATAAAAACGAAAACAAGCAAGGTAACAAATCCAAGCACAAATCCGAAAACCGGAATAACAACCAACAAGGCAATCGTTCCAACGAGAAACCGACCAATCGCCCGGATGGACCGAAAATATTGCGGAAACAAGACAAAAACAATAAACCGGACAATAAGGAAAATACTAAACCTGCAGAACAATGAACAATTATAGACCCTTCGCCGGGATTACCCCGGCTGTAAAGATCATCATCATTATCAATGTACTCGTTTTTCTGGCCGTTAACATGATTGGTCAGAGGTCGAACGTTGATCTTGTCAATATACTTGGTTTACATTTGCCGCAATCCCAGTATTTCCATATATACCAGTATATCACGCATATGTTCACGCAAGAAGGTCTCACTCACCTTTTTTTCAATATGTTCGCCGTGTTCATGTTCGGTCGGATACTAGAATCAGTATGGGGAACCAAACGTTTCATTATTTACTATTTCATTACCGGATTAGGTGCTGCAGTTCTCCACTCGCTGGTAAGCTGGTATGGTCTGCACAATATGCAGGAACAATTCTACGCTTTCCAGAGTACTCCCGATGCGGGAGTTTTTGCGGAATTTGTCCGTTCTCACGTGAGTAACCCTAGGTTGCTCTCGCAGTTGATGCAATTCGTTGATGCTTGGAACGCCGCTCCCTCCGGTATTCAGTTTGCCGGACAGGCAGAATATTATATGCAAAGTATCATTCAGGCATACACGAATGTTCCAACCATCGGGGCTTCCGGTGCCGTTTTCGGCGTATTGCTGGCATTCGGAATGTTGTTCCCGAATACGGAGTTATACCTGATGTTCATCCCGATCCCCATCAAGGCGAAATATTTCGTGCTTTTGTACGGTGCCGCCGAATTGTTCTTCGGTTTACAGAATTCAGTAGGTGACAACGTGGCCCATTTTGCCCATTTGGGTGGTATGCTTTTTGGTTTCTTCCTAATCCTTTACTGGCGAAAACACAGCAAGAAGTTTTACTAGAAAAAGATAGGTTATGTACAACAGGACATATGGATTGAATTTTTCAGGTGGTATCTGGAATGGAATAAAAAGTTCGTTCAAACAAGGAACGGCACTTACCCGCTTGATCTATATCAATATCGGTGTATTTCTCGCAATCAAGATATTGGAAGTATTCTTCGTGTTGGCAGGACAACGGGGATTCGAACAACTCCTGTTACCTTATGTGGGGGTTCCCGCACTACCAGAACGTTTGCTTTACACGCCTTGGACGATAATCACCTACATGTTCACCCAGTTCGGATTTCTACACCTATTGTTCAACATGCTTTGGCTATACTGGTTCGGTTCTCTCTTTCAAAACACGTTTTCTAGCCAAAAGCTCACGGGAGTGTACATCCTCGGGGGAATTACCGGAGCAATCATTTACATCGCAGCCTATGCATTGTTTCCCGCTTTCGAGCTAGAACGTTATCAATCGTGGGCTATTGGAGCCTCGGCATCCGTTATGGCCATCGTGTTCGCCGTATGTACTTACCACCCGAACTACAAGATATATGTGTTTTTGATCGGGCCAGTGAAACTTATTCATTTGGCAATCTTCACGGCAGTGATAGACCTTCTAAGTATCCCCAACGGTAATGCAGGAGGACATATTGCCCACCTCGGAGGAGCCCTATTCGGTTATCTTTTCACCCTGTCTTTCCGTCACAATCTAGACTTGACCAAAGGACTTTCATCGCTCTTTACCAAGTTAAGCAACAATCGCCTGTTCCGGAAGAAAACCATGAAAGTCAAATACAAAAAGAATGTATCAGAGATGAATGATATGGAATATAACGAGTACAAAAAACGAAAAGATGACCGTATCAACAGTATCTTGGATAAAATCTCCAAACACGGTTATGAAAGTCTAACAAGAGAAGAAAAGGAGATATTGTTCAAATCAAAAAACAATTGAAAAATGAAAAGACTACCTTCTCTAAATCCTCCTTACATAAGAAAGAAAACAAATGCAAGAATACCCTTCGTGCAAACAATGCAATGTATTCTTTTCCTATGCAAGAGGGAATTAGAGGGTGTAGTAGAAACATCGGTTTTGTACGGACAGAATCTAAAATCTAAAATTCCTTGGGTCGGTTATTCAATATTATCATGAGAATCATCACGATCGCGGCTATGATCGGATTACTTGGAAGCTACACCGCTCCCTACGTTAACCCTAATGTGTTTTATTTTTCGTCCTTGTTGGGTTATACCTATCATTATTTATTGATTGTAAATATTATTCTACTGCTTTACTGGATTGCCCGCTGGCAAAAGATAGCCATTTTATCCATACTAATCATTGCCGCCGGGTATCCATTAATTACCACCTACTATGGATTAAATTCGAAAAACATACCCGATGCTTCCCACGACCTTTCCATCATGACTTACAACATCCAAATGCTAAGGGCTGGTGAAAAGGCTGCATCTGCAAAGATCGTGGATTATATTAACAATAGTGGTAATGATATTATCTGTATACAAGAATTTCCTCAACGGGAAGCCTCTTTCCAAAAGTTCCCGTCCTACCGATACCATCACCGCAATCGGGATGTAGCACTCATCTCCCGCTATCCGATCATCAACAAAGGCGTGATTAATTTCGATAAGGGACATTCAGCTGCCTGTATTTATGGAGACATCGCTATCGGGAAAGACACCGTTCGAGTATATTCCACACACCTTGAATCCTACCGACTAGGCAAAAACGAACAGCAAATATACAAAGAACTCACCAGCGGCAACACACAAAATGCAACCCAAGGCGTTAAAACCATATCCTCTCGCTTGGTTACCGCCAATCGGAACCGGGCAAAACAGGCACAAATAATAAAAAAACATATGCAACAATCCCCCTACCCTGTTATTATTTGCGGTGACTTCAATGATACCCCGATCTCGTTTGCTTATCACACATTATCCGAAGGCATGAAGGACTGTTTCATAGAAAAAGGACGTGGTCTCGGGAACACATACATCGGAGAATTCCCCTCATTCCGCATTGACCACATCCTACATACACCAACACTTCATTCGGTCTCTTACATGCGGGACACTGTAAAATATTCCGATCACTACCCCGTGCAAAGCGACATCCGTTTTTAAAAAAACATCTCTTAGAACTTAGCATAACATCTACATCCGACATTGCCATATATCGAATGTATCCGTATCCCACATCCTAAAGCATTAGTGTCCAACACACCCGGATATGTGCTGAAAAAGATATTCAAACGCCCGCCAATCCCTGTTGCGTTTACAGAATACATTCAAATTATCAACAATATTATACGACAAATATGAGAATAATCAACAAAATCAAACCCCAACCATTTTCTATTTTCAAATATTTATCTATATTTGCAGCCACAAATGGGGAATTAGCTCAGTTGGCTAGAGCGTTTGAATGGCATTCAAAAGGTCGTCGGTTCGATTCCGATATTCTCCACGAGCAACAATGGGCTGTCTAAAAAGAAAATAGACAGCCTTTTTTCTTCATTTTAGAAGGTTGTTAAAAAATGTTTAAATACAAGGCTCTGATTTACAAAAACAAGGAAGCGTAAAGTACGTGGCCGAATCTTTGGGAAGCAAGAATGCGGCAGATGAGTACTTTTGCGACATCTTCTTCTATTTTATCTCTTTTTTATAATAATAAATCGATCCCATTACATCAATAAGATCAAGTTTTATTTCATCCCAATTTTTACCAAGCAAACATCTCTGACAAAGAACATTCATCAAACAAGCCAAGTTATATACACAACTCTTTTCCGAAAAAAAGGACAGCGTATTAAACTCGTTATCCTTTTTTTCGTAAATTAGCCACAAATAAAAAACGGACTTTATGGAACAGGAGCGACAAGAAGAGAACCAGAAACTGACAAAAAAGATCAGCCCGTACAAAATCATATATCCTATCATTATCGGGTTGGCCGTGGTCTCTTACATGCTATATAAAGAATTCGACCCAAAAGCATTTGATCTAATCTCCTTTACCTGGAGTACCGTATTTTGGTTATTCGTTGCTGTTATATGCATGGCCATCCGGGATTTCGGGTATGTCATTCGAATCAAAATATTATCGGGCGGAAAACTAAACTGGATTCAGTCTATCCGGATCATATTCCTCTGGGAATTCACTTCGGCAGTGACCCCTTCCGCCATCGGGGGAACCAGCCTAGCTATCCTCTTCGTACATAAAGAGGGAATTGGAGTCGGAAAAAGTTCCGCTATGGTCATGGCAACCTCTTTTCTTGATGAGTTATATTTCATCATCATGTTTCCACTCATACTACTGTTCGTCAACCACCAAGCGCTATGGGAAATGCCGGATACCACGAAAGCCGTAGCCGACGGGTTGATTCTCGTGGCTGTCATCGGATATTGCGTGAAACTCGCCTATCTGCTTGTATTAAGTTACGGGTTATTCATGAATCCGCGAGGATTAAAATGGTTAATCATGAAACTATTCAAATGGCGCATTCTCAGAAAATGGCGGCATGATGCTAATGAAGCTGGTACCGATATTATCCGCAATTCTCATGAATTAAAAAGCATGCCATTCTCCTTTTGGCTAAAAACATTCGGGGCCACCTTTTTCTCGTGGACAGCACGTTACTGGGTGGTAAATGCCATTCTCGTGGCTTTTTGGTTCGGGCGTTATGATTGGGCGCAACATTTTCTTATCTTTGCACGACAACTCGTCATGTGGATCATGATGCTGGTAAGCCCGACACCAGGTGGTAGCGGTTTTGCGGAATTCGTATTCTCCAAATATCTCGGGGAATTTCTTCCGAACGCCGGGGTTGCCATAGCGATGGCTATTTTATGGAGACTCATCAGCTATTACCCTTACCTGTTTATCGGGGCATTTATCGTACCGAAATGGATTGCCCGTAGTTTTGGCAAGACATCGAAGCTAACGAAAACGAACAATTAAAGATTTAATGCGTTAAGGAATAGAAATCATGGGACTATTTAAACAACCTGAATATCGCCGTTTCAACTTAAAGCCCCGTTACTGGGATCCAGAAGCCGAGGCCCGAAAAGAACGGGAAAAACGTATCCGTGCAGAATTAGGTCTAGCAGAAGACGGAAATGAATACATTCCCGATGTTAGAGCAAGTTTACAAAAAGAATATGCCAAACGTAAAAGCGAACGTGCCGGCTTGCGTCTCGGTTATTCAACCCGACTTTTTATGATCCTTATTATCATTCTGATCGGCATCTTCTATCTGGCTACATACAAAATTGATCTTATCATGAAATTATTCTAAGGATTCCGGTATGGCAGACGTGATTCAATTATTACCCGACTCGGTAGCGAACCAGATTGCGGCAGGAGAGGTTGTACAACGTCCAGCATCCGTGGTGAAAGAATTGATGGAAAATGCCATTGACGCCGGGGCCACAAAAGTACAGGTTATCTTGAAAAATGCGGGAAAAGGATTTATCCAAGTCATTGACGATGGAAAAGGAATGTCCCCGAGAGACTCCCGCATGGCTTTCGAACGTCATGCCACATCCAAAATATCCTGTGCACAGGATTTATTCAACATCCGCACGATGGGATTTCGCGGAGAGGCCCTTGCTTCGATAGCTTCCGTGGCAGAGGTAGAATTACGCACCAAACGGGAAGAGGACGAACTGGGCACCTATCTCTTCGTCGCTGATTCAGAACTGAAAAAACAGGAAAATATTAATTGTTCCCGGGGGACAAACATGCTGGTTAAAAACTTGTTCTACACGATTCCCGCCCGGCGAAAATTTCTGAAATCGGATACCACGGAACTTCGTAATATTACCACGGAATTCTTACGAGTAGCCCTCACTACCCCGAACATTGCATTCACTCTTGTCAACAATGGGAATGAAATATATAACTTGCCGGTATCCGGATTACGACAGCGAATCGTAAACGCTTTTGGAAAAACGATTAATACCAAGTTACTTCCGGTAAATTGTGAAACGGGAATCGTCACCATTAACGGTTTCGTGTGTATCCCCCAGCATGCCCGGAAAACTTATGGAGAACAATATTTTTTCGTGAACAACCGGTTCATGAAGCATAACTTTTTCCACAAAGCAATCACGGAAGCCTATGCCGGATTGATTAGCGGAGATACAATCCCCTCGTATTTCCTCTATTTTACGGTGGACCCTTCCATCATCGATGTAAACATCCATCCGACAAAAACGGAGATCAAATTTCAAGATGAGAGTGCTATATTTCAAATTATACTGGCTAGCGTGAAAGAAGCGTTGGGAAAATTCAACGTAACCCCTACAATCGACTTTGACACGGAAGATAAGGTCGATTTTACCATTCCCGACTCACCAATTCTCCCAAAGGTTCCCAAGGTTAGTTATAATCCCCATTACAACCCGTTTAACTACTCCACCTCAATCTCTAAAGAAGATTCAGACTTCGAGCAGCCTGACCGTAACAATTCCCGCCACAACTTCGAACTTCGCCATAAAGAACAAGTTCCCGCAAACTGGGATGTTCTCTTTGCCGGATTGGAAGATAAAACAGAAGAAATCCAAACAGAAATTCCCGAAATGGCAGAGAAACAAGAAAATCACGAAGGAATGATCTCTTTCGTCCAAATGAAAGGCAGATTTATTGTCACACCTGTCCATTCCGGTTTGATGTTCATCGATCAAAAACGAGCACACGAACGAGTGTTATACGAGCGCTATTTAGAAACCTTGTCACACCAACAAACCTGCGGACAAAAAAGCCTATTCCCCGAAACATTGGAACTTTCGGCTGAAGATTTCCTACTCGTGAAAGAAATTATGGAGGATCTTGTCATGTTAGGTTTTGAACTTGAGGAATTCGGAAAGAATTGCTACGCCATCTACGCCACCCCATCCGATCTATCCACTTCTCGCGGGAAAGAAGTACTTATCAGCTTACTTGAACACTACAAGAACACGCAAGGTTCAATCCGGGATAAAATGAGGGAACGCCTAGCCCTCTCTCTCGCAAAGGCTGCATCACTGGATTACAACACCCCACTGGACAAGCAGGAAATGAGCAACCTGTTTGACAATCTGTTTGCTTGCCGGCATCCCAATTACACAGCTGACGGCAAAACAATCATCCACATCCTTAAAAACGAGGATGTGACCCTATGGTTTAAATAAAAAATTTTATTTTTCTTTCAGATAAGCCCGTAATATTTTAGCTGTTTCGGGATCAGAAGGTCGTGACATATCCGAGTTAATAATACGTCCATCCGGAGCGATCAAAATGAAACGAGGGATTCCGCGGATCATGTAAAAATCCATGAAAGAACGATCATTTCCCATGTATAATTGTATCTCTCCCTTGGGATTCTCCCGTACCCGCTTTTCCCAGACAGCCCGATCATTATCGCAAGAAACAGCCACGAATGCAATATGATCATCTTCAAACTCTTTCTCTAGTTTCTCCCATGCCAAATTTTCATAGCGACAAGGAACACCCCAAGTAGTCCACACGTTGATAAACAGGTATTTTCCTCTAAAATCTTCCAATTCGACAGCCTGCCCGGTAATATCCGTAAACATAAAATCAAAGGCGGGACTACCGGGGACAATTTTCGCACAACGATCATAAATCTCTTGAAAGCGCTTCCGTAATACGGGATCCTTCACGTAAGAATCATACACCCGCAACACATCATTGATATTTCCGTCAATTCCCACGCCGAGCAAATAAGCATAAGCATAATGATCAATCAGGAACTCCACCAACGTTTCGTTTTTCAGGTGGTGAATCACATAATCAAACTGCGCCATCACTTGCTTGTAGGCATCCAATTCTTTCATATGATAAGTACTGATCAACGAAACCAAGGATGCCATTCCTTCCTTGTATTCCTTGAGGACTAATAACTTCTCATCTTCTTTAATCAATTTCTTGATACAAGAAAGGTAAGCAGTATCTGGTTGATAATCCATATTTCCTGTACTCCAAGCATGGTATAAGGGATAATTTTCCAACGCTTTATATGTGGAGAACTTGATTCTATTCCGTTCCATTTCAGTAAAAGCAGTATCGAATCCCATGGTGTCCAGATAATGAAATCGCTCTTGAATCAAATCTTTCAACTGACCTAAAAATTCCGGACCATCCAATTCATAATCGAAAGATAAATTCTTCATGATCTGGCTATTCAAATAGCAATTCTTGGGAGCTCCGTCTCCTTCAAAACGGATATTTCCTTTAGCATGGTCCCCGTAAATATATATCCGCAATGTTGTTCCCTTTTCAATAAACAAAGGAAGACGATCCCTTCCATATTTTAACGTTGCATATCCATATTCGTCTTCTGCCAGTATCAATTTGGCATACCCGGAATCATCCACTTCGATTTCCCGTTCTTCCTCATCAATTGCTAGCTCAGGCTGTATCCCCGAAGACCCGATAAGATTAAACTCCACAACTGTTTTCTGGGTATTACAACACCACATCAATAATATCAAGATCAATATTATGCCTCCAAATTTTCCCATTATCTAACGCACCAATGTTACAATTTGCTAAATTAATTATAAATTCTTTTAACCCAAGTTAATTTCAAGACTTTAACTTTTTATTAACGTATTATACCTTGTTATTTAAATCAAGTCTAAATAGTTTTACACACGCTTAAAATGATTAAAAATATGAACAACACGGATAAAAAACAAGCCCTGCATTATCATGCGATGGGACGTCCCGGAAAGATTGAAATCATTCCGACAAAACCACATAGTACACAATATGATCTTTCACTGGCTTATTCTCCGGGGGTAGCAGAACCCTGTCTAGAAATTCAGAAGAACCCGATTGATGCCTACAAATATACAGCCAAAAGCAATCTGGTAGCAGTTATTTCAAACGGAACAGCCGTACTCGGGCTAGGAGATATTGGAGCCTTATCTGGTAAGCCCGTCATGGAAGGGAAAGGATTACTATTTAAAATATTCGCAGATATCGACGTGTTTGACATCGAACTCGACACAAAAAACGTGGATAAATTCATCGAAACCGTTAAAATGATCTCCCCAACCTTCGGGGGAATAAACTTAGAAGATATTAAAGCTCCCGAATGCTTCAAAATCGAACGCCGGCTCAAAGAGGAACTGGACATTCCCGTGATGCACGACGACCAACACGGGACTGCCATTATTTCGGCTGCCGGATTATTAAATGCCCTCGAACTCAACGGGAAAAAAATTGATACCATCCGTGTCGTGGTCAACGGGGCCGGGGCGGCAGCTATTTCCTGCGCCCGCCTTTATAAAGCTCTAGGTGTGAAGAAAGAGAACATGATCATGTGCGACAGCAAAGGAGTCATCTACACCGGGAGAGCCGGCCTCAATGCGGAGAAAGAAGAATTTGCCGTTGAAACCACCGCCCGCACGTTAACCGAAGCTCTCGTCGGGGCAGATATGTTTTTAGGTCTTTCCGTTGCCGACATCTTGAGCGAAGAGATGATTCGCAGTATGGCTAAAGATCCGATCGTATTTGCCCTTGCTAACCCGAATCCGGAAATCAACTATGAAAAAGCTATCCACAGCCGACCGGACATCATTTTTGCCACGGGACGCTCAGATTATCCGAACCAGATCAACAATGTACTGGGTTTCCCGTACATTTTCCGGGGAGCATTGGATGTACAAGCTCGCAGTATTAACGAAGAGATGAAACTTGCTGCCACTTATGCGCTGGCTGAATTGACCAAAGAACCTGTCCCCGAAAACGTGAAAATGGCATACAACGACCCGTCTATTGCTTTCGGTCGGAATTACATCATTCCCAAACCTTTGGACACCCGCTTGATTAGTCGCATCGCCCCCGCCGTGGCAAAAGCCGCTATCGAATCGGGAGTTGCCCGTACGGAAATCAAAGATTGGGATGCTTACCGGGATCAACTGGAAAAACGTATGGGCCAAGATGAACGTCTCATGCGCCGAATGACCCGTAAAGCTAAAACCAACCCCAAACGGATCGTGTTTGCAGAAGGAGCCGACATCAAAACCCTAATGGCCGTACAGGAGATTCTTTCCGAAAAGATTGCTCATCCCATACTCATTGGTAACAAAAACGAAATCGAAATCCTCCAAAAACAATATAAATTAGAGTTACCCGAGCTGGTCATTTTTGACCCGACAAAAGAGATCGACAAAATAGATCAATACACCCAAACTTATTACGAAAAAAGACAAAGAAAGGGAATTATCCTAGAACAAGCCAAAGAATTGATGAAGAACCCGAATTTTATCGGTTTAATGATGGTCGAATCGGGAGAAGCAGATGGTTTCATTTCCGGCATTCACTCTAATTATCATGATGTACTCCGGGCAGCTAAAGACATCATCGGTCTAAGAGCTTGCTGCAAATACGCCGTGGGTATGCACATTGTGACCAATAAAAAAGGAACCTATTTCCTAGCCGACACAACAGTCAACAGCCATCCGTCTGCCGACACGCTAGAATGCGTAACAGTCCTAACATATGAGGCAGTAAAACAATTCAACGTGGAACCGGTTGTTGCACTCACCTCATACTCCAATTTCGGAGAATACCGCCTAGGAAGCCCAGCACAGATACAGGAAGCGGTTGACACGCTTCATCACAAATACCCCGAAATCCTCGTTGACGGAGAGATGTCTGCAGCAATCGCATTCAACACCGAATTGCGACAAGCACGTTTCCCATTCTCTCCACTGGCAAACAAAGACGTGAATACAATTATTTTCCCCAATCTCAGTTCCGGAAGCATAGCTTTGGGTGTACTACAAGAATTAGGAAACAACGAAATCATTGGTCCAGTTCTGCTCGGTTTAAATAAACCTGTACACATTTTACAAATGGGATGTAGCGTAAGAGATATTGTTTACATGACCACTTTGGCTGTGACGGACGCCCAAAAAGAGATGCCGGTAGATATGTGCCGAATCTGACGATTCGGAATTTATAAAGTTATAAGGTTCATAAAGTAACAGGTGTCCTTCGGACAATAGTTTAAGACAGCTCAAGCTACTGTAGACCAAACGTCCCGCAGGAGACCATGAACTTTATAGACCTTATAACTTTATGAAGTTTCCCCCTTTATTTTACCGGTATCTTTTCTACTCTTCTTTGATGACGACCGCCTTCAAAATTCGTTGACAAAAAAACGTCTACCACATTCTGAGCTTCTTCATAAGCGATGAAACGAGCAGGCAATCCCACCACGTTCGCATCATTATGCTGCCGAGCTAAAGCAGCTAACTCCATATTCCAACACAAGGCACAACGAATACCTTGATGTTTATTGGCAGTCATAGAAATTCCATTACCACTTCCGCAAATAGCAATTCCTCTTTCATACTCACCTGCCTCAACAGCCTCAGCCATCGGGTGAGCCGTATCCGGATAATCCATGCTCTCGGCAGAATAAGCACCGAAATCCTTTACTTCATGACCTTTTTCCCGAAGATATTTTACCAATCGTTCCTTATACTCATAACCGGCATGGTCACATGCTATCGCTATTTTCATTTCTTTAAAATTATTATCCTTAATTATAAAATAAAAGTTGACTTGTTATAGTTTGCAAGTTTACATAGAAACTTTTTAACTTGCAACTGGTAACCTGTCAACTTCTAACAAAAAAGGGACTCTCCCGAATCCCCTTTTTATTCTCAAAGAATCAATTTATATCCTTTGCCGTGAACATTGATAATTTCCACTGACGGATCTTTCTTCAAATGTTTACGTAGTTTCGTAATATAAACATCCATGCTTCTGGCATTAAAATAATTGTCATCAGCCCAGATATTCTTCAACGCATAATTTCTCTCCAACACTTTGTTAACATTCAAGCACAACAAACGAAGTAACTCAGACTCTTTTGTGGTCAATTTCTGCTCTTCTTCCCCATCAAACAAAGTCTGTTTCTTAGAGTTGAAAGTTAATTTACCAATCTTAAAAATCTCTTGCTCATCTTCCGGCTTCAACCCGGTCGATCTTCTCAGTACAGCCTCAATACGAAGCAATAACTCTTCCATACTGAAAGGTTTACTCATATAATCATCGGCTCCCAACTTGAATCCTTCCAACACATCTTCTTTCATCGACTTAGCCGTCAAGAAAATAATTGGAATTTCGCTATTGATCTGTCTAACTTCTTTCGCTAGCGTAAAACCATCTTTTTTAGGCATCATCACATCGAAAATGCAAATATCGAACGGTTCATTTAAAAACCTTTCATATGCAATCTCTCCATCCTCACATAAAACGGTCTCAAAACCTTTAGCTCTCAAATATTCTTTAAGAAGCATACCCAAGTTGGTATCATCCTCTGCCAATAAAATTTTAATTTTCTCATCCATAGCTATGTTGTTTTAAATAATTCTCATTTTTTAATTCTCTGTAAAAATATACGAATTTAGAAAAATAAAGTTCTCTTTATTTTTTGCTTTTTTACGGTTAAAGGTAAAATGATGTCAAAACAGCTCCCTTTCTCAAGAGAACTTTCCACATCTATTCTTCCTCCATGAGCCTCAACAATTTTCTTCACATATGACAGCCCTAAGCCAAATCCCTTCACATCATGCAAATTCCCCGTGGACACACGGTAGAATCTTTCAAAGATTAATTTCTGATCTTTCTTAGCAATTCCTATGCCATTATCAATGACACTTATTACAATTTCTTTATCTTTATTACGAGTATAAATGGTAATTTCTGGTGGTTTTACACAATATTTTATTGCATTATCCACGAGATTAGAAATCACATTTGTCACATGCACCTCATCCGCAAGCACTTCATCTTGATCCGCCTCAAGATAAGCAGAAAATTTGCCCCCCTTATCCTCTACACGCAAGCTAAATTTAGGTAATAAATCTTCAATCAACTGATTAATATTTATATTCTTTAGCTTTAATTTCATCCGGGTTTCCGTAAACAATGCCGTTTGTAACACTCGCTCCACTTGAAACGTCAGACGTTTACTCTCGTCTCGTATAATAGTAGCCACTCGGTCAATGGTTTCCGGAGTATTCGTCACTGCCCCGTCTTTCAACATCTGCGATGCCAAAGAAATTGTCGCAATCGGAGTCTTAAACTCGTGCGTCATATTATTAATAAAGTCATTCTTGATAACCGACAACTTTTTCTGCCGGACAATAACAATTAGACAGAACACTGCACAGAACACAATAGCAATCGTGATCAACACCCCGGGCAAAACCATCCACACGGAACCCGCCGTATCAGACGAAGCATCCGGGAATTTCAAGTACAAGATTGCAGAAGAACTTTCACCCGGGAATATCTTCCGACTAAGTGTCACATCATCGGACACATGACTTAAAAAATTCTTGGATGTCAAAATAAATTTGCCATTTTCCTTGATACCAAATTCGAAACGGGAACGAATACCCGCATCAGTCAGCGTATTACCAATAAAACCGTATAGATTATTCAAATCTACCCGTCCTTCGATCACGTGTTTATCCTCTTTCCCTTCCGGTACAAACCTATAGTTTTCCCCCGTTCGCTCTTTCATGGCTTGTTGCAACTTGGAAATAGAAGTAGCCAAATTATCTTCCTTAAACTTACTTCCCACGAATTCACTGACATCCCTCACCTCCGAATCATCATCAATCAAATTAAGCATTGAATTGGCAACCGCTGACGGGTCATTCTTCACGGCAATCGGACGTTTCGGATCAATATAGATCGGGGCATCAATCTCCACTCCCCGACTTTTGACTTCAGACAGATTCCTGTTTTCAGAAAGCCTACCCGCCTCTTCCTGCTTGCGGATATAATCGACCATATCATCCATAGCCCGGTTAGCCGTGTAAAAGAATTGCTCCTTCTTCACCTCGTAAGCCGTTTGGAAATAACTGGTCTGGAGAATAATCAATCCCAGCAAGGATATACCAAACACAATCCCTAATATGATTATTTGTTGCTTTCTCATACACGCAAATTTAACAAATCTATTTTAACAATTAACAGGCTTAATACTATTTAACAGAAATACAACTCATTGATCCTCTTTAAAATTTTATTCAATCCTCAAACCAAACAAATCAAAACTTCGCATTCATTTACTTTTAACGTTAATAAAACTTAGGGATTTATCATTTTATCCTACACATCCACAACCTATCGGAATCACCTAGAACAACGTGGCTTGCCAATCATCCGTACGCCGATTCTTCCGCAAATGCTTGTAGGCCAAATCCGTTACTTCTCGTCCCCGGGGAGTTCTTTTCAGAAAACCTTCCTTGATCAAAAAAGGTTCGTAAACTTCTTCCAAGGTTCCCGGATCCTCACTGACCGCAGTCGCAATCGTAGTCAAACCGACAGGTCCTCCCTTAAACTTATCAATAATTGTCAATAATATTTTATTATCCATATTATCTAACCCGAACTTATCAATATTCAATGCTTCCAGCGCAAAGGTCGTAATTTCAAAATCAACCACCCCGTTTCCTTTCACCATGGCAAAATCCCGTACCCGACGCAATAAAGCATTAGCGATACGAGGCGTACCGCGACTTCTGGACGCAATTTCCTTCGAGGCCTGACTCGTAATCTTTGTTCTTAGAATAGCCGCCGAGCGCTCCACAATTCCCGTCAACACGTCAAGATCGTAATACTCCAAATGGCTATTAATTCCAAAACGCGCCCTTAACGGAGCCGTCAACAACCCACTACGAGTGGTTGCCCCAATCAACGTGAAAGGACTCAATTGGATCTGCACAGATCGAGCTGCCGGCCCTTTATCTATCATAATATCAATCTTGAAATCCTCCATTGCCGAGTAAAGATACTCTTCCACGATCGGACTTAACCGATGAATTTCATCAATAAACAACACATCATTCGGCTCCAGATTAGTCAATAACCCCGCTAAATCACCCGGCTTATCCAACACCGGACCGGAAGTAATCTTAATCCCAACACCCAACTCGTTAGCAATAATAGCCGATAAAGTCGTCTTCCCTAATCCTGGAGGGCCGTGCAATAGAACGTGATCCAGAGATTCACCCCGCATCTTTGCAGCCTTCACAAAGACCTCTAGATTATCCACAATCTTTTTTTGTCCCTGAAAATCACTAAAACTCAAAGGACGCAGAGCCTTCTCCAACTCTTTTTCACTATCTGGCACATTCCCGGTCCTTATATCAAAATCACCCATGTACTTTTTATTTATAACAATCTATTCAATTCGTAAATGTACAACAAAACAATTGAAAATTGAAAATGGAGAATTAATTAATTTACAATTTACGAATTCTGATTTACGAACAAATAAACATAGATCGGCAGAATGAAATCATAAATCTAAAACCATAAACCAACAAATTAATTATCTCTTTTTGGTAAAGAAGCTTTTTACCAATTCCCCACACTCATCTTCTAAAACCCCGGTAACTACATTTGTCTTCGGATGTAACACGGACGGTGAAAGCCGGGCATATCCCCGATGCGGATCTGCAGCCCCATAAACCAGTTCTCCCAATTGAGCCCAAGCAAGCGCACCGCCACACATGACACACGGTTCCAAAGTAACATACAAGGTACAGTCATTCAAATATTTTCCTCCTAAAAAAGAGGTTGCCGACGTGATGGCAAGCATCTCCGCATGCGCGGTCACATCATTCAGTCGCTCAGTTTGATTATGGGCTCGGGCAATCACCCGACCTTTACAAACGACTACCGCCCCAACCGGGATTTCCCCTTCTTCTTCTGCCAAGCGAGCTTCCTCTAATGCTTTCCGCATGAACATCTCATGTTTATCCATAAAAATACTATTTTCTCTTATTATACTCTCTCTCTTTTCCCCACGAAACCCAAGTATCACCTAAATCCTCTCTCTATCTATTCTTTACCATGCACATTTTTATAGAGGGTAAAAATCCAAATTTTCTGTGAAGGCTACAAATTTTCTCCTACATTTTTTCTTCCCACCTACTCAACGACAATCCCGATTTGCCAGTTGCTCCACCCATGAAATTCCTTCTTGCATATTTTTGGGTTTGAATAATTTTATCCTTACCTTTAGCTTTCGATTAAGTAATTTACTCATTAAAATAACAATTGCTATGCAGACAATTGATAATTACAACTTTAAAAACAAGAAGGCACTTATCCGCGTAGACTTCAATGTACCTTTAAATGAAAAGTTCGAGATCACTGACGACACCCGTATGCGGGCAGCCGTCCCCACGATCAAGAAAGTGCTGGCTGGAGGAGGGTCCGTAATATTGATGTCTCACCTCGGACGCCCGAAAAACGGACCGGAAGACAAATTTTCATTAAAACATATCCAGAAACATCTGGAAGAACTGCTGGGTGTACCCGTGAAATTCGCCGATGACTGCATCGGAGAAAGTGCAGTAAAAGCAGCAGCAGACCTGAAACCGGGAGAAGTTCTCCTATTGGAAAATCTTCGTTTTTACAAAGAAGAAGAAAAGGGAGACGAAAACTTCGCTCAAAAATTAGCCTCTTTAGCCAACGTTTGGATCAACGACGCTTTCGGAACAGCTCACCGAGCTCATGCATCCACCGCTGTCATTGCCAAATTCTTCCCGAATGACAAGCTATTCGGCTACGTCATGCAGGGAGAATTGGAAAGCGTGGACAAGGTAATGCACAACCCCACCCGTCCGTTCACGGCTATCATGGGAGGTTCCAAAGTCTCATCTAAAATCGACATTATCATGAACCTCATGGACAAGGTGGATAATCTCATCCTAGGCGGTGGAATGACTTACACGTTCAAAAAAGCACTGGGCGGGCATATCGGAGATTCCATCTGCGAAGAAGACAAACTAGACTTGGCTCTTGAAATCATGAAACTGGCCAAAGAAAAAGGAGTAAATCTCGTACTGGCTAGTGATACTGTCGCCGCCGATACTTTCGACAACAATGCTAATACCCAAATCGTTCCTTCAATGGAGATTCCTAATGGATGGAAAGGCTTAGATGTAGGTCCAGAAAGTATTGCCTCTTTCACTAAAATCATCGAACAATCCAAAACGATCCTGTGGAACGGTCCTGTAGGAGTATTCGAAATGCCTAAATTCGCCGTGGGAACCAAAGCCATCGCTGATGCTATCGTGAAAGCGACAGCAAACGGAGCCTTCTCTCTAATCGGGGGAGGAGACTCGGTTGCCGCCATCAACCAATTCGGTTTGGCCGACAAAGTCAGTTATGTATCCACCGGAGGCGGAGCCTTACTTGAATATATCGAAGGTAAAGAATTACCGGGAATCACGGCAATCCGTGGGAAATAATATCAAGAGGAAAGTTCAAATAAATGCCCCTAAAAGGTAGGTGAAAACTTTTAGGGGCATTTTAAGCATACAATAATTTATTCACATCAAGATATAATTCACCTTATTCAATATCTCTTCTATTAAACAACCTTCTATTGTAGCTCTTGCGATAACAACTCCCCCAACACTGGATCAGAGGGACGGCGGGAAGAGGCATCCCAAACTTTACCTTCCGGATCCAAGATGATGAAACGAGGAATGCCGTTGACGGCCATACGCTGCATGAAAGGATGCTTACGAGAGCGGGCACATAATAATTGTATCCCGGTCATCTTTTTTTGTTCCATGAAAGTCCGCCATGTATCTGCATTGGAATCCAAAGAAATAGATACCCAACCCAAAGGGAGCGAAGACAAACGCTGCTCCAAACGCTTGACATAGGGAATTTCCGCCACGCAAGGATTACAACCGGTAGACCAAAGGTCGATAAAAACGTACTTGCCTTTGAAGTCCGATAAATAGACCGTATCCCCCTTTTCGTTGGGGAATCCATAACCACTCAAATCCACACCTTCCATAGCAGGATAAATACTTTCAGCCAACTGATCGGCGTAAGCTTTTAATTGCTCCCTCCCCTGTTTAGACTTCACTATTGGGGTTGCTTTTTTCAAACGTTTCCCAAGATCTTTGACGTTTCCCCGCAGCACTTCTCTCCAGAGTGCTCCTAGTAAATAGGCTTCCCGCAACTTCTCGTTCTTTATAACTGCTGCCATATCGTTCAAGTAAGTCACACGGGAACCTATTTTAATCTTCCCAGTTTGCACTTGGGCAAACAACCATTCTTGAAATACGGGAAACCAATCCCCAGCAAGCATTAATTCCGGAAGCCAATCAAGATGTAAAAGAGGATCGCTGTAATCAGCATCAACTTCCGGAGTGGTAAAAGCCTTCCCAAAAGCTTTCGAGAGGTCTATCATCATGTACATATCCCGTAGCAACTGGAACTGGGCAACCCCTTTTACGACGTTCTGTTCTTCCGGCAAAAGCCCGGAAGTTTCAATTTGTTCCACACGCTCCTGATAAACGTAAAGCAACGCCTCCGCATATGCCCGAGAGTACTCCTTCAAACCAGAGGTCTTCGGTTGATACTCGCTAGTAAACAAACGTGACAACAAGTTATTAATTCCGGCATGCGTCCCGCCAAATTTATCCTCACGGGAGAGATCTACCTCAATCTTTGCACCCGGTGTCACAAAAACGGTATTGGAAACAGTTTGTCTGCCCAAGGAAAGAGAAACAATCATCGGCTCCTTAACCGTTAGAGATACACGATAATCTCCCTGTACCTTAGCTTCTGTCAAGCGTTGGGACAGCGACAATTGACGCTGGATAACAAGCATTACCGGATTTTTTCCTTCCACTCGCCCCGACACGACGACCAAAGTATCTTGTGCCCACACAAGGCTCCAACAAGTGAAAGAAAAAAATAATAGCATTAATATTTTTTTCATATCAATTCTATTTTACATCTTACTGTATAAATATCAATTATCGCTTCGTCCAGAGCGGTATTTTATAAATGTCTCTTTTACCGCTTTCTTCATCGTCTCGTTGTCCATTGCCTCAACCATTTTACTTTCCAAAGTGAAGTAGCGGTCTACCTGTTTTCGGTTTCCTTCTTTAACTATGAAATCAAAGAAAGGAGTCTGCCACAAAAAAGGGCGAGGCAAGTCCTGTAGTTTTTTTTCCATGATATCTAGCAAAGCATTGATATCCGAACCATTACGTGCTTCCACGTAGCGTAACGATAGAGCTATCTCCTCCTTTTTCTCGAAATCAACGGAAGCAATCTGCTTTTTTATCAGGGTAACCAGCTCTGCAACTGGGACGTTAGCCTTAAGAGTTGCGAGTCTCTGAAAATAAGTATCATAAATTCTTTTATCCACAATGGCCTTCCCCACCTGATTATCGAACTCCACCTTGTGGGTAATCAGGTAAGCAAATCTCTCATCCTCAATAGCGATCTCGTCTTGATCGTAAAGATACCAGTAACGCAATAAACACCGCTCCGCATCCGTGAGTTGCTTAAATTCTTCCCCGGTAATATGCTTTAATTCTGCACTTCTTTTCGCATCCTTCAAAGCGGCACGATAAGAAACAAGTTGTTGTTTTGCTAATTTTCCTTGTCGATAAAGTTGATCCAAATAAAATTGAGAAGTTTCCTCGTTCGCACCCCGTTTCACGCATTCTAAGAAATCTTCCGCCGGGCGGGAACCTACAATCCGATGTTGCAATGTTCCATCAGGACGAATAATTAAAAAAGTAGGATAGGAAGTAATACGAAATTTCCCCCGTAACCGAGGTCCTTCCCCTTTTTCCATATCATACTTCACATTCACGAATTGATCATTAAAAAACTCCCCCATTTCCGGAAGGACGAAAACGGTATTCAACATATACTTACAAGGCCCACACCAACTGGTGTAACAATCCATAAAAACCAACTTATTTTCCGCCTTTGCTTTATCTAAAGCCTGTTGGAAAGTTAATTCTTGAAACAGAACTCCTTCTTGCGCACTCAGTTGAATACAGCTCAAGACAATGCAACATAATAATATAGCTATCCTTTTCATAATTTTTCGAGTTAATCATTCTTTCACTTTTTTGACATACACAATTTCTCGTACATTTCCTCTAATTTTCGCAATGACTTCCACTTTCCCTAGTCATTCCTCTCCTAAAAAGCAACATTTTATCACATCCTTCTATGCTAAGACATAAGCGGTACGGCTATACTCTAGAAACGATAGTTATCGTATAATATACTTCACCATTATGTTCTCTTAACATTAACAGCACAAATTTCTCACCTATGTAGAATCTCATTATATTTCTCATATTTCCTAAACTACCCAGCATGAAGCAATGCGATCCCCGCTTTTAAATAAAAGTGAATACGCTCGCTCGTTTTCACCCCTCCCTCCCGTACAAAAACCGAGAGCAGAAACATCCACGACAAAGCCGTACCAACCATTTTTACCTACCTAGGCTTTGCTAATCAATGTTTCATTTCTATTAACCGCTCATACAAGCCGACTCCCTGTATTTCATCCTGACTCACCCAACTTTTCATATCTGTAAATATATTTACTTCTTCTAATCTGAAACACTGATCTTTGCTACTCATTGATTTTTGATATTACTTGTTGCTTCCCCAGCTCTCTGTACAGCAAAAACAACAAATAAATCCCAACAAGCTCTTAACAAAACTTTAGCTATGATAAAATTTTATTTCTTCAATTCCATTTCCAACATTTTCTTTAAAGCCGGATTCGAAGGACGGGGTGCATCAAAAGAAACTACGTTCCCCTTACGATCAATTACGATAAATCGAGGGATACCAGTAATCCGGTAATCTTTAGTAATTTTACTCCAACCGCTAGCAAAAACTTGAATTCCTCCCAATTTTTCTTTTTCAATAAAATCAAGCCATTTCTGTCTATTTCTAGCTTCATCTACCGATACACCAAGAAAAACGACATCGGTCTCTTTCATCTCTTCTTCCATTTTCTTCAGATAGGGTATTTCCTGTTTACAAGGACCACACCAAGTTGCCCATACGTCAATCAACACCACTTTCCCTCTAAAATCAGACAAGGACACATCATGACCTTTCACATCGGGATAGGTGAAATCAGCAGCGATCCCCCCAGCCCGAGTTTTGTACAATTTCGTACCAACCGCTTCAGCCCTAGCTTTTAAAGAAGGAGATAGCCAATATTTCCCGAATCTACTTATTCCATCTAAATACTCTTCGTATGTTCGGTATTGTGAAAAGAAACGATCTACAATGAATTCGCCTCTCAATCGGTCGTTAGGAATAACTTCCAAGCAAGCCTGCTCGTACGCAGCTTTATCAGCAGGGCTAATATTTTTCTGATTAACAGCAAAAATTGTGTACAATCGTAACATAGTAATTCCGTTTGGAAACGCCAGTACGTTTTCATCTGCAAATTTATCTGAATTTACAATTCGGTTATAAGACGCCGGGTAATCGGATGTTTTAGGATGTTTCGAACGAGGTGTATAAAGGAAAACTATACCATAATAATCAGCTGCATAGTCAATCCACTCCTTTAGAAGAGTATCAAACATTTTGTCTCCACTCTTCAGACCAGCCTTGAATGCCGGTAATTCCTCAATAAATTTCTCGTACTCGGGAAAAAAATCTTCATAGGTAGAAATTATCTTGTCGAAGAACACACTTTTTAACCAAATATTATAAGCATATTCCTGCCATTTATATAATTGTACGTTCTCTTTCGTATTCTTATCTACCAAAGTTGCTTTATTCTCCTGCAACTCAATATTTATCTCCTCCCCTCCCTTTACATACACGGGGAAATTCATTCTTTCATCCTCTCCCAACACGTAAAAACCCGGTTTTTTAGGTTTTACCAAGAAACCAAAACTACCATCGGGCTCTACTTTGGCAACGGCACAAACAACAGGAGTACCATCAATCGTTTCATACAATTTAACTTGAGACAACCATTGGTCTTTGATCTTTCCCTTTATAGCTGTAAATTCCTGAGCTACAAGCATACGGGCAAAACAAAGTACAAGTATCAATACAAATATTCTTTTCATATTTTCAAAGTGTTTATTTCTTTAATAATTCCAATAACATTTGTTTTAAAGCGGGATCTGAAGGCACTGGAACTTGACGGGCAACAAGTTTTCTATCCTTACCGATCACAAAAAACGGGGTATTCCCTTAATCTCGTAATCTTTCGTAATCTAGCTCCATCCGTTAGCAAACACTTGAATCCCCTTCAAACTTTTCTCTTTAATCATCTGTAACCATTTTTCACGATCTGAAACCTTATCCAAGGACACTCTTAAAAAACAATTCCAGAATCCTTTAATAACAATTTTACCTTTAAAATCCGACAACGAAACTAGTTTCCCATCCATATCGGGATAGGTGAAGTTTGGTGTAATCTCAGAATCTTTCTTTTTCAATGTCTTTTCCATTTGATTAACCCGAACAACCATATCTTCTGATTTCAGGTACTTCTTATATCGACTTTTATACGTCAAAAATTCTATATATCCCCTGTATCTCTCCAATACATCATTAACCAAAAAAATTTCCCGGCATCGGTCATCTTGGATAAAAGTCATCATTTTATCATAAGCCTCCTCAATTGTCTCATTTTTCGAATTAAAACGCATAGCTCAATAATCCATTTCATAATCAATAACTCGATCCAATAATTGGTCGAATTGTTTATTCCGCTTTTCAATGTTTTACGAAAAGCAGGCAACCCTCTTTCCAAGCGCTCAAATTCAGGAAAAACTCAACATACGTAATAAAAGGACTCTTCATCCAATTTTGAGCATTCAAAATCAACGTAAGCGAACCATTTAAACAGGACTTCATTCTCCGAACTGCTTTTACCTTCCAAGACAATATTCGTTCTTTCAGGTACTCGCAAATTAACCCGATCACCTTTTTTTAAGTAAAACATATTCTTTTTCTTGGCATAACCAATGGCATAAAAACCTTCATATTCGGGCACATACTCGATCCCAAAAGTCTGGTTCCCCTGAACCGGATATTTATCACACTCTACAGTAGTCCCATCCACGACTCTATAGAGACAAATGCGATTCAACCCTTTTTCTTCCACTATACCACTAATAACAGCATAATCTTGTGCCTCTATTTTTAATGTACATAACAAAACTACAAACAAACATATCATTATCTTCATTTAATCTCCGATTTAATACGCTCAACATCAAAACCAGCCTCTTCCAACACATATTTCATGAGAACATAGCGAGCCTGTACATTAGGATAGTTCTCGTATTTTGCTTTAAACTCTTCTTCTTCATAGTCCAGCACAGCATCCAAGTAAGCAGCAAAATCCTCCTCCTCCGTCGGGACATAATAAGACATCTTATCACCAACTTTAGCAGTGGTTAGTCCCAACAACCCAAAGTTTTCCGGACAATACTGTTCTAAATTAATCTTATATTCATCGTAATTACTTAATAATTTATCCATTGCTACTATCACATTATCGGCAAGAGTCACTTGATTTTCCCATTTTTTCCGCTCTCCCTCCGTTAAATCATCACGCTCCAACCATTCTAACGCTTCTTCTTTTTTTGCCTGATATATTAACTTCGTCTCCATGGCCGACTGCATATTATTCATACTAGACACCCAAGTAGCATAGGAAGGAACAAATGTTTCATAATTTATCCCCCAACATTCCTTTGCTATCGCAGGGGATACTGAAGTACCACTCTCAAAAGCATCAGTAACAATAGTTTGGAAAGCAGATAACGATTCTTGCAAAGCTTCATAACAGACTTCGTGTAAAAAAGTCCGCTGGAAAAGCGAATCCGCATTCGGCTGATTATATCCGTTCAGAGCAAAACCCAAAACTCCAAATCCTCGATGTACGTACAGATTTTTTTTCGCTCTTTCCATATCCTGTACAATCAGAATAGCCGGTATAAACACATTAACCCCATCAATCCAAGTCAACAACTTTTCATCCATTAACTCCAATAAAGGCAGCATGGCTTTCTTACTCTCGGGAGTCGCTACATCTACAAGATCATACGTAATTTGAGTTTGAATATTTGAACTCTCGGTCATATCATAGTCTAACCGAAGTACTTCGTAATAAAGTTTCGGTTCTCCGTTTTCATCTTTCCATCCTCGATCCTCGGAACCAATTGTATCTCTATAAAATACTGCCTTATCATATTTCACGTATAAATTATAGATCATTTCATCCACCTCATCCATATTTTCCGTTGGAGTAATCACATACCAATTTTTTACCTTCGAGGGGGTCAACGTATCTTCCTTGGAACATGAGAGAAACACACCCAATAACAGAATATAAATTAATTTTTTCATAAAGATTCCTCCTTTTCTTCTTCAATTACAAAATCTGCAGACACACCACTACGGACCGGATTCTCCATATTACCATCGCAAAACGTGATCACACTTTGCGGTATCGGTATCATCCATGATCCCATACTGTTCTCACTATATGCTTCAAGAGTCGTTGTCCCGACTTTTTCCGCCTCTGCATTCCCCGTAACATCATTTGTCGTGATCTGGTAACAAATATGCTCTATCGACTTTTTATCCGGATAAGTAGTGTTGACAGCATAACGACGAAGGTCAAACCAGCGATGTCCTTCAAAACACAACTCTTTCCGCCGCTCCAAACGTACAAAATCAACTAATTCTTTTCCATTCCCAGGAATCTCCGGCATTACCTTATAACGATTCTGAAGCAAACTTTTCAGTGTATTAGCAGCATCTCCTTGCCCTAAACATGCTTGAGCCTCCGCCTTATTCAAAAGGACCTCGCTGTAACGTAACCACCCTGCAGAAGCTGCCGGAGTTCCTACGCTCGTATATACAATCGTATCCATACCCACGGGATCATATTCAGAATAGGTCAATTTATCCTTATATTTTCTCGGAACTAAATTCTTTGCATAACGAGTCCGACCAAAGAATCGGTTCAAACGATAATCATTCTCGTCGAATAAACTCTCAAACTCGGTAGAACAAGCCCACGACCAAGCGTTTTGTTTTACTTCTTTTGTTGTAACCATCACGACTTCCCCAGTTGCTAACAAATGGTCAATATCTATCTTATTTATCACCTCCATCTCCGCATCATCTCCACAAACCCAATACATAACATACGGCCCATGAGAAAATATTGTCTCTACAGACTCTAATGTTGCAAAAGACTCGGTAACAGGTAATGAACCAAGTCCCTTTACCCCATAGCCCTCTACTTTATCGGCAGCCGCAATACAATCCTCATATCTCTCCATATACAAATAAACTCGACTAAGTAAAGCGTAACAAGCAGCGGCACTAGCAACTTGTTTAGACTTACGCGGAGAATCCATCTGTTCAAAAAATTTAATTGCTGTTTTCAAATCGGAAACCACTGTTTCATAAACTTCCCCAACTGTATTTCGAGAATAATGTATATCAATAATCTCTTCTGACAATTTTAAAGGCACCCCCCATACGGCATCCGGATTATTTTTCTCATAAGGAGCCCCGTATATATTAGTCAGCATAAAATAATACCAAGCCCTCAAAAAATAAGTCTCTCCTCCCACTTGATTCAATATTTCTTCTTCCCCCTGTTTATTTTTTTCTCTCTGTTTAGGGATTTCCGCAATAATAGAATTTAAAACAGCTATACGTTTATAAAAATCCTCCCATACTGGATCGGGATGCGATATCCCTAATATATTTATACTTGGATCGTCAGCCCAACGATAATACCCCGACATGATTTGCCAAGGCCTATTATAACTATCCTTTTCTTTTGGGGCAGGAGCCTCTTTAAGATCGTCATCCATCAAATGAATATAGGTCATAAAATCCTTCATCTGTGTATCATTCCATCCCTGAGCAGCCAGCTCCGCCCCTGGTACAAGAATTGTAGCCGGGTCTTGATATCCACTTCCCAACAATAATTCCTGCAAATCGGTTGCCGTCTCTATATAAGAAAGATTCTGTGAATACTCGTTTAAAAAATCTTTACAAGCCCCACTTATCCAGCAAAGCAGTACCGTTAACCACAATATACTGTATCTCTTCATCATATACTAATTTAAAAAACAACGTTTAAACTAAATGAATACTTCGGTCGAATTGAAATATTAACCACGCTGGTTGTCCCTGATTGTTCCGGGGTTTGACCTTTCAACTCCTTACTACACCAAGTAAATAGATTTGTCCCCGACAGAGATAAATATCCGGAAGACATCCCTAGTTTTTTAAGAAATTCCTTAGGTAACACATACCGCAAATTAAGGGATTGTAAACGTAAATAATTACCACTCGCTACTCTTAAATCCGAATCATCATACATGGAATATATAGTAGCTCCCCCACTTGGTTCCCAATAATTTCGGTACTTAGTATCATACCACCAACCCTTATCTTGTCCGCCGTCAATGGACAGGGCAGGAATATCCGTTATCTTCTCGTCACCCGGATTCCTCCAACGATTTACGAACTCCCGTCGTAAATTTTGCATCGGCTTAGGTGATACCGCACTATATTCTCCGGAAGCAATACGTAATAAACGTATCTTGTTCCCAATACTATAAGCAAAATTAACAGACAAACTAAAACTCCGGTAAGCAAAATAGTTACTAAATCCTCCCTGAATAACAGGAACTCTCGTTCCGGATTCATCTAACACTGCCAACCAAATATCTTTTTTATCCATATCCTTGTACTTTTCATGCAATTCCTCTGCCCGTTCGACCTCCAAACCTTTAAATGTAGGTTTTCCATTGTTATCTAACCCCGCATATTTAAAAGAAAAGAAGGTATTCAGAGGCGTTCCTGCCAGTTGAACCGAACCATCTAAAAATTGAGACAATTGCAATTCATCTTGCAAAGTTTTGTCATTTTTCCTTAGCTGATCATTAATTAATTTGTTCAACGTCTGCCCAATCTGTGGGTCAAACCTCCATACAAACCCCCTTTTACCATTGGATGATACGGCTTGATTGAATGGCATAAAGTTCAACGTCAATTCGATGCCCTTATTCTCAACATTACCAGAATTCACCACGTAAGCATTTACACCATTCACATTACATACAGTTTTTGACAAGAACGCATCAATTGTCTTTTTGTAAAATCCAGAAATAGAACCTTGAATTTTATCTTTCAACAAACTAAAATCAAGTCCCACATTAAAAGAATGCGTCTTTTCCCATTTCAAATCAGGATTAGGGAACTTACTGATAGTTGAGGTATACCCTCCTTTCGAAGTACTATACCCTCCTTTATCAATTATCAAACGTGTCGGTTGATCATTTGACATATTTCCCTGAATACCATATGACACACGTAACGCCAAATTATTAATCCAACTTACATTTTTTACAATATCGTTTGTCATATTCCAACGTCCTGAAAACGACCACACGGGAAGTAATTTCTCGTTACTACGACTACCAAAAGCATTAGACCAATCCGCACGGGTGTTCACATTAAAAATATAACGATCTTTATAACTATATGTCAACGTAAGATAAGCCGACATCGTATTTGTCAACGATTTCGTATATGTCGGATGATTAGAAGCAAGCCAATCATAGAAACTCGAATATTCAGAATAATCCCCTTCGGCGAACTCAGCAAAAGTCATCCCGCGATCTTTATAATATCCCCGTTCCGTGTTAGACGTTCCCTTATAAGTCGAAGAAGACAATTCATAACCAACAGAAGCATTCGTGAAATGATCTTTATTCTTATCCCAATACCGACTATAATCCGTTTGTAAACGAAGCATATAAGAACTATTACGAGTAGAATTTTTCGTCAACTCTCCTCCGTAAGGACACATACTCTTTGTTGTTGAATTATTCTCATCTTTCAATTGAAGAATATAATTAGAATTCTCTCCATACCAAGTATCATCATCAGAAATTCCCATAGAATAAGATGCCGTACCTATTAGTTTCCAAGCCTCTGATACCCGATATTGTACTTGAGCATTTACACTCGCCGTCTTTTGAGCAATTGTATACTCAGATTCCTCCATTTCCCGAATAATATTAAATGGATAACGGTTCTTCTCATATGTGTATAATTCTCCATTTTCCAAACGCAAAGGAATCGCCCGGGTCATATTATAAGCATAATTCATAATTCCCAACCCACTAGGATTATACACTTTATCCTGTACATTACCAGACATCCCAAATTGCATTTGAAATTTATTATGTTGTACCGTTACCCGTACACTTGCCGTGTAACGCTCATTCTTTTCTCCACGAATTTCTCCTTTTTCATCTGCATAACCAAAAGAAGCATAATATTTTGCGTTTGCACTTCCCCCACTGATACTCAACGAGTGGTTATGTGAAAATACATCTCGACATAAAATATCCAACCAATCTGTATTCAACGTTTCATAGTAAGCAGAACGTTCCTGAAACTCATTAAAACTGATAGAACCGGATTTAAAATAATCCAAATAAGCTTTCTCGTAACCGATCCAATCTGTAAAACTGTTATAAGTCCCCGTATAACGGACTCCCCGTTCCATCAACTCACGAGAAACATCAACTCTTTCCTTAGAATTCATCAAATTTATTCCTCGATCCGTATACCTAGGACGAGTAGAAAAACTACCTGTAAACGAGTAAGATACCGTAGGAGGCCCCACTTTCCCTTTTTTTGTAGTAATAACGATAACCCCGTTAGCCGCCCTCACTCCGTATAAAGCTGTTGCCGCAGCATCCTTCAACACATCAATTTGTTCCACATCATCTGGATTCAATCCAGCAATAGCATTTCCTAACAAATTCACGAAATCGAGATCATTCAACTGTTGCGGGTCAATGTTTACCGGATCCTGTTGTATGATCCCATCTACAACCCATAACGGTTCCTGATTACCCAAAATAGAAGAAGTTCCCCGAATCCTCAATTTTGGGGTTGCCCCAACCTGACCGCTATTCTGTATAAAAGTCATCCCAGGAATACGTCCTTCTAGCATCTGGTCAATACGATTCACTCCCGGTACATCAATATCATCCATTTTCAGAGAGGTTACTGCCGCCGTCAAATGCCGTCGGTCAATTTGTTGATAACCGGTAACAATAACATCTTCCAGCTCATTCATTTTTTCCGACATCATCACATGTAAACTGTCTGTTTTCTCTGTAAAATTCACTTTTTGACTCTCAAAACCGATAAACGAGAACTCCAAAACTCCTTTTGCCACAGGTAATGTCAATTCAAATCGCCCTTGGAAATTCGTTGCCGTACCCATAGTTACCGAAGCTTCCGAACACAACTTTACAGTAACACCCGGTAATGGTTCCTTTGTATTTCTATCCAAAACAATTCCGACAATCCGTTTTCCTTTCTTCACGTTGTCTTGAGCCTCCTGTTGAATAACAATCAAATCATCCCTAAACTTAAACGTCAATCCCGTTCCTTTTAACACCTGTTTTAACACATTCTCCACCGTTTCATCTTCCACGCTCACAGACAACTGCCCTAAACGATCCGTCAACTCCGTGTTAAAAACGAAATACAAACTTGTCTGTCGCTGAATCTCATCAAACAATACCCGTATAGCCACATCTTTTAGATCCAGACTAACCCTTTCCTGCTGGGCAAACGTGTTTGCCGAAACAGAAAACGTAAGAGCACACATCAAAATCCAGAAAAGTTTCATCACTCTCTCAATTTTTTTTCTCATACCACAAGGCAATCGAAAACATAATCGTTTTTTTTTCATACATTTGTACTAATAAATTCAACATCCAATAAACCCTCACGGTTCCAATGCGAGGTTTATTGCTTCTTTGAAATATAGACGGAGGGTTTGCCGACCTTCCGTTTTTATCTTGAAACACAAACGGTTCTCCCGTTTATCGTAAAGACCACGCCCGTTGCATCCGTAATCGCATGCAAAATATCTTCTATTTGTTCGTACCGCTTCATATGCCCAGAAAAATGTAAACTTTTCACGGATTCCGATTGAAAGAAAATCTCCATGTCATACCACAAAGAAAGCGTGTTCATGATATTCTCCAATGACTCGCGTTCAAACACTAAAACCCCCTTCCGCCAAAGCGTGTACAAATCCGGATTAACCTCCTTTACTTCCATCTCACAAGAAGCCCGATTATAAAAAGCCATTTCGTTCGGCTTCATCATATACTCTTCATCCGACACACGCCCTTTAATTCCCACCTTCCCCTCTACCAGAACAGTCCGAATCCCATCATGGGAGTGCGTGTTCACGTTAAATGACGTCCCATATACTTTCACCTGCACGTCATCAGCAATCACAATGAAAGGATGTTCAGCATCTTTAGCAACTTCAAAATATGCCTCTCCCCGCAAATACACTCGCCGATCTTGTCCGACAAAAGCCACAGGATACCTTAATTCCGTTGCTGAGTTCAAATAAACTTTTGTTCCATCTGCCAACTGCAAAGTAAACTCACCACCTCTAGGTATACGCAAAACGTTCGTATCCACTTTCTGCCGTTGAACGGTATCCGAATAAATCAATCCCCTGGCATTTTGCAACACAGCGACACCATTCCCAACCTTAATCATCTTTTCTTGTTCTTTCGCCAAAACCATACTTTCACCACCAACAACTTCCAAAATCACACCCCGCCCCATAGGTTCTAGACGCTGAACAACCGGCATTTCCTTTTTCATTTCTTTAGGAGAAAGTAACAACCACGCACCTGCAATAACCAGAGGTAATACGATCACTGCTGCCACATATTCTCTCCATGTAAACAACACCCGTCGTTTCCTACCTATCCTATTTTTCACACAAAATGTTTCCCAAGCCCGTTCTGCATCCGTCTCTCGAAATACCCCGTACTCTTCGGCAAAACGAGTATCTTTCCGTAACCTTTCGAATAACAGTCTATGCTCCTCACTCTCTTCTAACCAACAATCCAAGAAATATTGTTCTTCCTCTGTTATCGTCCCCAAAAAATACTCTCGAAGTAAATGGCCTATTTCATCCTTATAGTTCATATTAATTGTGTTATTTTACACCTAATACGACTATAGAATGAAAAAGAGGGTATTCATTTAAAAAAATTTACTGACTAATAATAAAAAATATACACCGCCTAGTCTTTTCCTTAAGTATTGCATAGCATTTTTTTTATAAGATTTCACAGTAAGTATAGATAAATCAAGTAATTGGGCTATTTCTTCATTCTTTTTACCTTTCAAATGCAACTCAAACACCGCTCGACTCCGCTCTGGTAATTCCGATACCGCTAAATGCAATTCCCTATACATTTCCTCTTCCGCAATCTCCAACTCATCACACTCTTTCCCCTTTTTTATAAAGACTTCCGCATAGTGATTTTCTACAGCCAAATGCTTTAAATAATCCAAACATCGATTGTTCACCGCACTATAGAGAAAAGCCCTAAACCCCACGTACGAATTAAATTCCTTATTCATTTCCCACACGTTCACAAACACCTCCTGCACAACATCTTCCGCAACATCACGCCGTTGCACCCTCCGCATAGCATAAACAACTAAATAATTAAAAAAACGCTTGAATAACTCATGAAAAGCCTCCTCCTGCTTCTCATTAATCCGACGAACAAATATGCTATCCAAATTTTCCATTAATATCCCATAAAATCCAATATCTAGGAGTTACAAATATAAGACTTTTTTCAAGAACCGTTATTTCCGCCTAATTTCGTTTTTTATATTTATCTTTGCATCAAAATATAACCATGGACTTAAACATTAAAGAAATATTCACCGCCTTTATGGTACTTTTTGCCGTGATTGATATCACCGGCTCGACACCTATTATCATCGGCCTTAATAGCTCCGGGAAAAAGGTCAGTGCAGAAAAAGCGGCGGGAATATCACTTATTATATTTATCATGTTTCTTTTTGCCGGAGACGGATTATTAAAATTATTCAATATCGATATTTCTTCATTCGCACTAGCGGGAGCTCTTGTACTTTTCGTACTTGCTGTAGAAATGACATTTAACATTGAAATTTTCCGTAATGACGGCCCTGAAGGTTCTGCCACAATCATACCCGTTATATTCCCTCTTATTGCCGGAGCCGGAGCCTTGGCCACGACTCTGACCCTCAAGGCTGAATGTAGTGTTCTCAGCATCATTATTGCCATCATCTTCAACATGATTGTGGTATATATCGTTTTGAAAAATGTTTACCTCGTAGAACGGGTATTAGGAAAAGGCGGTGTCTACATCTTGCGAAAATTCTTCGGAATTATCCTGCTTGCCATGTCTGTAAAAATCTTCACGTCCAATTTGAATACATTACTCGAATCTCTGAGATAATATATTTCTTTTTTGATACCTCCCTGTAACTTTTCGCCATCTTCAGCCGTCCCAACATAAAACAAATTACTATGAAAAAAATATCGTTCGCCATTTTCATGCTCTGCTTCACGATAATTGAAGTTTTCGCACAAGAACAAATCACACTATCCCGATTCCAAGGCCAAAAGATCACCGGGATCGAAGCGCACGGGATTTTTAATATTATTGCCAAACAAGGTACTTCCACCGGAGTTACGGTAAACATCCCCGCCCGACTTGAAAAGCAACTTGTCTTGAGATTGAATCCCGATGGAAAACTACAAATCTATATCGAAGGGAAAACCACAAATAAAGATAGAAAAAACAATGACGATGACCATTTCATGGCAGAAGTCATTGTGTCCTCCCTCAATAACATCGAGTTGACCGGGGTCTGTAAAATAGAAACAATCGGGGATTTCATAACAAACAAATTAAAAGTGAACCTTTCCGGGGTTAGTAAAATGCTTATTAACGGAGATTTTTTAGTAAAAGAAAAACTTGAGATAGAACTAAGCGGAGCCTCCAAGCTCAAAGGCCAAATAACCAGTCCCGAGTCTAGTGTTGACATCAGCGGAGCTTCCAATCTAACCTTGAAAGGTAACACCGCCCGTTGCAAAATAGAAGTATCGGGCACCTCGAAAGCAGCTCTTAATGATTTTCCGATAAACGAACTAAAGGCAGAAGTATCAGGTGCAGCAAAAGCTCAATTTCAAGTTAAGGAAAAAATCCGTCTACATACTTCCGGTATTTCAAAAGTCACATACTCCGGAGATCCGATCGTCCTCTCCCTCCACTCTTCAGGAGCCTCTAACATCAATAAAATATCATCCAAATCCTTCGAAACGAAAAAAAAGTACGAGAAATAAATTATTATTATTTCGAACTCCTGTTAACCAATCATTCGTAAGTGATATTCAGCAATTATACCTTTTGCTGGAAAAACAACATTATCCTGCCATAACTTGTAAGATATAAACTGATTGAAATCTTCTTCTCGGCCAAACACCTATTCTCTCCCATTTCCCGATATTCCTTGTTATTGATTTGCATATTATTGGGCATCAAACACTTTTTTTGCACTACATATTCGATTTCATACAAAGTTTCAAGAAATATCGGGGGCAAGAAATTTAAACCTCAATATACACGCTCGGAGAAAACCGATTCGACATCTCGTTGCCAAAGAACAAATAAAGATGTAGACGTGTTCCGTCAGGCTGCCCCGCGGATGGGATATCGACAGCCACCCTGCCATCTCCCCGACAGGCTCCAAGACAAGATAACATTTGCGGGGCCCGAGGCTGCGTGTCGTAAAAATAACCCACATACACCCGATCCGAATTTCCCGCCTTCGGGCGATCAATATCATTTTCCCAATTTAACGTCACGGACCATCCCTCTCTCACGGCTTCTGTAATCACGGGAGCATCCAATGTTCCTACTGAAAAACAGAACGTCGGAAAAGCCCAAACTCCTACTCCCGGCCGAAAACATCCCCCGTTTCGAGAATGAAACAGAGAATCACTTTTATTAACCCCCGTTTCTTTGGCCATAACCCTCCATATCGGTAAATCCCCGATAGCACGACGATAGATCCGCCACATCTTCCGAACCTCGGTGAAGCGGTTAGAGGATTCTTCCTCCCCTTGCCGTCTCACTTTTCTCGGCCCCCGTTGAGATTTACAAGCCCGAACTTTATTACCGTGGCGATAATACGTAACTCCATCTATCCGCAAAGGCCCCTGTGCCAAAAGAGCAACAGGAATCGACAATGTATTCTCCATATCAATAAATATTTAAGAATTAATACCTTATTAATTCCGGAGTAAAAGTAGATAAAAAACTTTTACTATCCAATTAAAACCTTATTAAAACGCTATATATGATAGCGTTTTAATAGGGTTCTAATAGCGTTTTAATAGCGTTTTATAAGGAAGTGATACAGATATAATCATGAATTATACCTAAAATAATCATTGAAATCCACGAGAATACGGTTTTAAAACCGTACCTTCACCACCACAAACCGTAATACAGGAAACATGGCAGAATTTATAAATCCCATTGGAAAAATACGAGGAAAATTCGGGAACGTGATCCCATACGTGGGAAAAAACGGTAAGAACTATTGTCGGTCAACATCATTAGAACGTAAAGCCGGAGGAGAAGGCCAGAAACGGCAATCCGTGGCATTCGGGACGACTGCAAGCCGAAAAAGATGGCTCACTTCGGTCATCCGGCTGGGATTTCCCGGCGGCAATGGCTACCCCCAAGGCTTCTACGGGTTTACAAGTGCCAACGTAACACATGCCGTCACGGTCGAGAAAATACATCCGGAAATCCCCGTGAGCCGTCGAAAAAAAGCCACTCAGGAATTTCAAGGCACGATTGATTACGGGAAGCTACGGGTTGCTGCAGGTCAATTGGTTATTCCGGCAGTCAACGCGGAAATTGATGCCGAAAACAAAAAGGTATCTTTCACCTCCCCCGGAATCTTGTTCGAATCTGTCGACTGTTTCATGGATGACAGGATTTACGCCGCCCTTCTTTACGAACCGAAACACCGTTGTCTTGTCAAAGAATTGGGTAAACGGGGTGAAACATTAAACACGACCGTGGATTTTCCCCGGGATGCCACTGCCGATAAACTCATTATTTACGTTTTTGCCAAAAATGCCGATGGCAAAGATGTTTCCGACTCGGTATGCTTGCGAAAACCGGCATAAAAAATACTAAATTGAAAAATATCAATTAAGAATTCACGTAAACTAAAATTCAAATACAACCGATATCAAACAATTTCGCAAAGGCATCGGATAATACTTAGTTGATTCATAATAAGTATCAAAAAGATTGTCTATTCGAATTTGCGGAGAAACTCGGATATTTCCGATATAGAAAGAAGAACCAACAAGTAAATTATGAACCGTATATGCAGGTGTACTGTACGATTCATCTGTAGTTAAAAATCTTTTGTCAAAGTAAGCAATTTGATAAGCAAAGAAATGTTTTTTGTATTTCACAGAAAGACGGGTATTCCATTTGTATTTAGGGACATAAGGAATTTGTCGCATATAGGAACCGTCATCTTTATGATTTTTCTTACGAGTTTTAGACACGGACACCGTGTAATTCGTTGTAACACTCAGATTAAAATCTTTCATCTTGTACTCTCCCCGCATGAAAAACTCACATCCGTATGAAAGTACATCCCGTACGTTTTGAGGCGTCCAGAACCATTGTTTTCCATCTTCGGGGAGCCAAATAATCCAATCGTCAATAGTCATCAAGTAAGAAGAGACTACTGTATTTAAATGAAAACCATGTCTTAACCGGGGAGCATAAGTAAAAGTAATATCGTAAGAATAGCCCTTTTCCGGGTTCAGTCTAGGATTTCCTCCCGGCCTCCAATACAAATCGTTCATACTAGGAAAACGATAATTATATGACACATTTCCACGGATTGTCAAAATGTCTTGCTGAATTTGAGAAAGAAAGCCCATGGAATAAGTAGATACATTTCTCCCGTCATTCCATTCCGTCATAAATTGCCCGTTGATCAACAACCACGGTAACACACTCCAACGAGCATTGGCTTGCCATGAAACCACCTCCCGATTTTTTATGGAAGGGCTTGCTACCGTCGGGATTTCATAATGAGCAGAATCAAGTCCATCAATATAATATTTTGAAGAATCAATTTCCATATAACTTTCCGCATCAATCCGATCATATGCATAGGTTAACGTAGTATTCAAATACAATCCGGGTAATGGATTATAATGGTAATCTCCACTAATTGTATATGTTTCAGATTTATTTGTATTACCTTCAGATGGAAACACACTATTCTCACCATCATTCCATTTATCATAACGCAATCGATAATATAAATAAGCGGCTTTTGCGAAAAATTGATGTTTCCCCTTAACGTAGTCTACACCAATATATCCCCTCAAATTTGTTTCTTTTTGTTGTTCATGATCTAATACATTAACAGTGAGGGGTTGAGGTAGTTTTCTTTTTCCCCATTGCAACCAGCCTATCGTTGATAACGTCAAATTTGATGATAATTTGAAATAAGCTTCCTGCATCGCTCCAAATTGATCGTATTGAGCTTCTTTTCTCCGTTCCCGGAAAGGTTTTGTCGGAACGAGTATTTTATTAAGATAAGTATAATCATTGTCAGAATGTTGATGATAAAATCGAGTTTGATAGGAACTTTTCGTTTTTCCGATCAAAAGATTTCCTCCAGCAGTATAAGTATTACATGAACCGTATTCCCCAAAAATCTTATACTTATTTTTCTGATTCCATCTAGGTTGATTAAACAAATTGACACTTCCCCCGATCGCCCCAGTACCACTTTTCACATGCCCACTACCGTGTATGAGCTCCACGTTATCAATAAAAAATACAGGAATTTGTGAAAAATCAAATGTTCCGGCCATAGGAGGAGTAATATTAATTCCATTCCAATTAACTCTAGTCTGGGACGGACTACTCCCTCGGAAAGAAGCCGTGGCAAGTGCCCCTTGCCCTAAACTTTTAATATAGATCGCCGAATTGTCGGATAATAATTCAGCCAATGATCTTGACTTGTTAGCCTGTATGACTTCTACTGAAATACGACTTACTCGAGAACCAGCATTTGCATCTTGTGTATTATACGCTTTGTTTTCGATCACATCAACCGTATCAATTACACCATGCATAGCGATATTATCTCGTTTTTGTGCGAATACGGCTACGGGAAAAAACAATATATAGATCAAGAAAAGATTTATTATTTTCATAAACAGAAAAAACAAGACTTGTTTTAAACAATAGAGTTTTTTAAAAGAAAAGTAACTGTCTGACTTATCGAAATCAGACAGTTTTCTTTCAAAACATCATTAAAAGGATATTCTCAAGTAAATCCGATCGAGGAACCCTGTTTCATTTACCGGGGAAACCATATCATTCGTGGTTTTACCCCTACCTGAATAGCAGAAATCGTTTCGTCAGCCGGAAATTTACGTACAAAACCAGTAAGAATTCCATTGGCATCACAAAGGTAGACCTCTCCCTCCGGAGAAATTCCCATTCCATTCAATCTCGCTTCAACACCTGGTGTTTCCCGATATAATTTATAGCTATTATCATTAACATCTAAAGCAAATATTGCTAACCGACCTTGTCCTGAAGAAAGGCGTGCACAAGCCTGTAATGTAAAATAAATGGTTCCCTTATCAGAAGACAGATAAGATTTGTTATACGTAGCTCCGACAGGTACACCTATTTCCAATTTTTCTTCCCCACGTTTAAAGAACGGTATTTCAACAGAATCAATCTTTTGTGTTACCGGATCTATTTTGATCCAATACGCACAGTTTCGGTTTTCCGCATTCTTTCCAGTAGAGAATATCCATAACTTATTGTTTTTATCCACATGCATTTTACAAGTCTTGACACTTTTACTTATACTTACCGGAATAATACTTTGAGGGCTTCCAGTAATATTATTAACATCAAATACAGCTATTCCCGAAGCATCAAGATGGGTTCCGAAAAGTTTATTATCAACAATCGCAATCTCTTCCATACCCCATTCTTCTGCAAGAGTTATATGTTCAACAATCGTATTCGTAACCGTATTGATTTTAGTAAGTTGATGAATAGAATCTGCCACTATCGCTTCCGATTCACTAATTGGAATAATATCCCGAGGCATTCCTATTTTTTCATAATCAATCGTTTCCAAAACAACAAAGGTTGTCGGATCAAGGACCTCTATCCTAGCGGGAGTACTTACCGTAAGGAAATACTTATTATTGATTGAATTAATAGCATAGGGAGCGCCTTGCAATATTTTCTCATTGGCTTTTTCATAAGCATTCACTTCTATCGTTCCATCTCCATAAACGACAGACAGGCCTCCCTCTCTATTTACACCCTCATTCACGACAAGCATTTGTATGTCGCGAGAAGGGGTAATTCCCTCCTTGTCATCATCATTACAAGCTGATAATAAAAGGGTACAGAGTATCCCTAAATATAATATTTTTTTCATAGCCTAATTTCATTTAAAATCAATGACGTATTTTTTTATTTTATTCTTATTCAACAGAAGCTGTTTCGTTTTCTGTAAACCAAATCATTCGGGGATAGACTCCGACTTTAACGGCTGTCTCCGAACCATTTTCTTGAAAATGACGCAAATATCCTCGTTGTGCCGTATAATCAATTGCATCGCAAACATATACTTCTCCATCTGGAGAAACACCCATTCCATACATTTGAGTGACACCCATGGTTTTTCGATACAATTTATAATCCTTGGTATCAACATTTAACTCAAAAACAGCAAGCTGATAAGTCCCACTTTTCACGTCAGTACAAGCATTCATACTAAAATAGATAGTCCCCTTATCTCCACTGATATCAGATCTATAATAGAGACTACCACTCATGGGAGAATCAATTTCCAAATTTGGATTGCCTTTCTTTAAAAGAGGAATTTCAATTACATCCACTACCTCTTCCGTATTAGGATCTATACAATTCCAAAACACACAACTTTCTTTTTGTGTATTCGTACCTGTTGTAAGTACCCACAATTTATTATTCTTATCCAAATGCATCTTACTGGTTTTCACATTATCTTTCACCGACACCGGAATAATACGTTTTCCCGATTCTGAAATATTATTTATATCAAACACCGCAATCCCTTTACCCATTGGATTGGCACCAAAGAGTTTATCACCAATTTTCACAATCTTTTCAATTCCCCAATTAGCCGCAAGAGGTATGTATTCAACAACACTATAATCGGATGTATTAACCCGCACCAATTGTCCCTGTAAATCAGTCACAATTGCCTCTGTATCATTAATAGGTACCATAAAACGAGGACTTCCTTTTTGCGTGTAAAGTATCGTACCTATAGATTTAAAAGTCTCTGGCTCTACTACTTCAATTTTGGCAGAACCATTTAACACAACAAAATATTTACCATTAAAATAAGTAATAGATTGGGCAACATCTCCCATAGGCACTCCGTTGGCTCTTTCAAAAGCATCCCAAATAACGGTCCCATCCTCATACACGACAGAAATATCTGCGGTACCCGTTCCGAATAACCCTTCGTTAACAACAATCATCTTTACTTTATTGACTTCCGGTGTCGGAATCTCTCCATCATTACCATCATCATCTGTACATGCCACAAACAATACGGCAAAAAATAACCATAAAAACAAAAGCTTTTTCATCATCTTTTTACAAATAAACATTTAAAATAAGGATGAAAACAGTGAACAAAAAGTTTTTGAACGTGTGCACTCCGATCTTAAACCAATTGATTCATCGTTTACTCCCCGAAACTTTGAATACTATTACAATTCTGGCAGGTTTTCTGACTTACTTCGTCTTTGGACATCCTTCCCATTTTCATTCGAAACAGTGGATACGAGTCTTGCCAAAGACACTGATGAAGCTTACAGCAGCGGGCCTGTTCCGGATTCTCACCGGATTCCCTTTTCACCACATGACTAAACAATCATGTGACACCAAAATCGTTGCAAAAATAGAAAAAATAAACATGATCTGAAATCTCAGATACATTTTATTTTCATCGTCCTTAAATATGATATAAATCACATGGGAAAGACTATTTTCAAGTGCCTTTTGCAATTTTGAAAATATATATTACTTTCGTGCCATCATAGTTCTAATACAATATTATACTTATATTGAGGATGAAAAGGGAATCCGGTGAGAATCCGGAACAATACCCGTTGCTGTATTTTCCCCTCTTTGGAGGATATTTGTTTATTGTACTCTTTCTTGCCACTGGTTTAAACCGGGAAGGCGCAATAAACGGGATAAGTCAGAAGACCTGCTATGATTTACAAAGATTTACATTCGCGGGGGTCGGATGATTTATCAGAATACTATTATTAATAAGATATGAAACAAATATTATTTCTATTTACAATCGCCTGTCTTTTGACTCTACTCGGTTGCCGGTCGAAATCCGCGACCACTTTTACCAAGCAGGTCTACACGCCGGAGTACGCCAAAGGATTTGACATTATGGGTGCGGATGATACGGAAAGTACTATTATTCATGTACGAAATCCTTGGCAGGGAGCAAAAGACGTTGAGATGTCCTACTTCGTATCGCGAAACGGGGAACAAGCCCCGAAAGACTTTGATGGAGTAGTCATTCCCGCCGGGGCAAAACGGATCGTGTGTATGTCATCATCCTATATTGCCATGTTGGATGCCATAAACCAAGTGGAACGAGTCGTGGGTGTTTCCGGCATTCATTTTATCACAAACCCGTATATTAACGAGCATAAAAAGACGATCAAGGATATGGGGGCAGAAATCAACTACGAATTGCTCGTGGGGTTAAACCCGGACCTTGTGCTTCTCTACGGGATTGGAGACGCTCAATCCACGGTTACTGATAAACTGAAAGAATTGAACATTCCTTATATGTACGTGGCCGAATATTTGGAAGAATCGCCATTAGGGAAAGCCGAATGGTTGGTTGCCATTTCCGAACTGACAGACAATCGCCTAGACGGGATCAAAGCATTTCAGGCAATCCCCGAACGGTATAATAAGTTGAAACAATTAACGTCAAACGTAACAGAACGCCCGACCGTCATGCTGAATACGCCTTGGAACGACAGTTGGTCAATGCCTTCCGTGAAAAGTTACGTGGCACAATTAATTTCGGATGCGGGGGGAGAATATATTTACAAGAAAAACACCTCCCACGGGGCTGAATCAATTGGCCTAGAGACGGCCTACGGGCTGATCCGGGAAGCAGATATTTGGTTGAATGTCGGCATGGCAACCACGATGGACGAACTGAAAACCATGAATCCGAAATTCAAGGACGCGAAAGCAATCCGGGAAAAGAAAGTCTATAATAACAATTTACGCCTAAACCCCGGAGGAGGAAATGATTATTGGGAGTCGGGATCGGTTCACCCGGATATCGTACTCCGGGATTTAATAAAGATTCTACACCCGGAATTAATTTCGGAAGAACTATATTATTATAGGCACTTAGAATAGCTTAGAATTTAAAGTTTAAGAAACAAAAGAACCCGAAACCAGTAATGCTACACATGAACCGCAAGACGATCATATTCACATTTCTGATACCCCTAGCAATTATCTTGTTCGTACTTGACCTGCTATCGGGAGATTCAACACTTTCCGCGGGACAAGTATGGAATGTGTTCACGGGTAACGTTACCGATGAAACAACCCGGAATATCGTACTGTCCATCCGGCTGGTAAGGGTGGTCGTGGCTATTCTGATCGGCGTGGCTCTTTCGATAAGCGGTTTACAGATGCAAACCGTTTTCCGAAATCCTCTGGCAGATCCCTATTTACTGGGAGTAAGTTCCGGATCAGGATTGGGCGTTGCCTTTTTTATTTTGGGTGCACCCCTATTCGGATTGGCACATTCCGGATTCTGGCAGTCCGTGGGAATTGTCGGGGCTGGATGGGGGGGCGCTGTTATGGTGTTGCTATTGATAGCAATCATCAGCCGTTACGTGAAGAATATTCTCGGAGTGCTGATCATGGGGGTAATGATCGGCTACATCGCGGGAGCTATTATACAGATTTTACAATACTTAAGTTCAGCGGAACAACTGAAAATGTTTTTCCTATGGTCAATGGGTTCCTTGGGACATGTTACAACCACGAAACTCTTCATCATGATTCCCGTAATTTGCATGGGAATTATTCTCGCAATCTATTGTATCAAAGTATTGAATCTTCTGTTGTTGGGGGAAAATTATGCCCAAACTATGGGATTAAATATTCGACGGGCCCGGACACTTATTTTCATATCGACAACATTGCTCACCGGAACCGTGACCGCTTTTTGCGGTCCGGTAGGCTTCCTCGGGCTTGCCGTACCTCACGTGGCCCGCATGTTATTCAATGATGCCGATCACCGGACGCTTTTACCGGGAAGTATATTACTAGGTATCATGGCCATGCTGCTATGTGATATTATTGCTAAAACACTCGTACTACCTGTCAACTGCATTACTGCCCTACTAGGAATTCCGGTGATCATATGGGTAGTATATAAAAATCTTAGACCGGCATGATACAATTAGAAGCATTAACATTAGGATACGGACAACAAATTCTGTTAGACCAAGCGTCTGCCAACTTGGATAAAGGCGGACTAATCGCCCTGTTGGGACGTAACGGCAGCGGGAAAAGTTCCTTACTGCGGGCAATAGCCGGACTAGGAACAATCAGGTCCGGACGAATATTACTGGCAGGGAGAGACCTTGCCGAGTTACAACCGGAAAAACGGGCCCGTATAGTCAGCTTCGTGACCACTGAAAAGGTACGGATTCCTAACCTGAAATGCCGGGATGTAGTTGCCCTCGGACGAGCGCCTTACACGAACTGGGTTGGACACCTGCAACCGCAAGATCGAGAGATCATTGATAAATCCCTCGCATTACTCGATATGGCCTCCTATGCAGAACGAACAATGGATCAGATGTCGGACGGGGAATGCCAGCGAATCATGATTGCCCGGGCCCTTGCTCAAGATACCCCCATCATCCTGCTTGATGAACCCACCTCTTTCCTAGATCTGCCAAACCGTTACGAGCTTGGTGTTCTATTACAGAAACTGGCCCATGAACAAAATAAATGTATCCTTTTTTCAACCCACGAACTCGACATCGCTCTCACTCTCTGTGACTACATCGCCCTGATTGATCGCCCGCATTTGCACTACCAACCCACGCAACAAATGATTAACAGCGGTCATATCGAATGCCTGTTCCGTAACGAAACCATCACGTTCGATCCGAAAGAATTGCGTATCCGAGTCCAGAGAAAGGCCCCTTAACAGTAGGCATTAAACTTTTCATTCATTATCGATAATCATACAAAAAATCAAGAAACCTGAATTCCAAGTTTCCGGAAGTTTTTCGGGTGGCCGAAAAGTACAAACACATCCTTTTCGACAAAAACGGTTTCATCAGACGGGTTATTCATCACCAATGATTTATCGATTTTAGCATCATAGCGTTTTAAAGCAATCAATTTTAAACCGAATTCTTCCTCGAATTTCGCATCACCTAATTTCCGTCCGATAAAACGGGGCGGTATTTCCCACTCGATGATTAAATGGTCATCATCAACAACGTAAGAATCTATGGTTGTCCCCAATTCTACTTTCGTTGCGAAAAAATCAGCATACTCCCATTCCGGATTAATGGTCTCCGTGATTCCCATAGACTTTAGAATCACCTTATGCACCGGTGAAATAGCCCGAGCCACGATACGTTTCACGCCAAACTGTTTCAATAATGCAATGACAAACAGTGATGTTCCAAAATCTTTCCCAAACACCACGAATACCACATCCACTTCTGTCAAAGGCAATGTTTGTAACGCCTGCTCATTTTTCACATCCAATGCCACAGTATTTGTAATGGAATCCTTGTATAAGTTAATCTTACTGATATCGGAATCCACTCCCAACACTTCGTTCCCCCGTTTGGTCAGACGCTGCGACAGTGCAAGTCCGAAATTACCTAATCCAAATACGATACACTTCATAATAATTGAAAATTGAAATTGATTAAACGATTACGGTTTCATCAGGATACGTGTAAAGTTTTACCTCCTGACGACGAATGAAACAAGCCAAAAGAGTGATTAAGCCTACACGACCGACAAACATAGTGAGAGCAACAACCATTTTACTTGCCACGCATAAATGAGGTGTCAAATCCAAAGTCAGCCCCACTGTTCCCAAGGCAGAAACGATCTCAAAAACGGCTTGAGTTAGTGTTGCTTCCGGCTCTAAGATAACAATGACAAAAACAGCAAAAATAATCCACAAGATAGAAAGCATGATGATCGAATGCGCACGATTCACGTTTTCCCGAGTTAATTGACGGTGTGCGATGACAACCCGATCGTTTCCCGCAAGATTCGCCCATATATTTTTTAAGGCAATTACGAAAGTAGTCACTTTGATACCACCTCCCGTGGACATCGGAGCCGCTCCGATCCACATCAGGACAATCGTGAGAAGGATTGTCGGAACGTGCAGCATGGACATATCCACGTTGTTAAAACCTGCCGTACGAGGAGTGACGGCTCCCATAAACGAAGTGGCAAATTTTCCCGTGAGCGACATTCCGTCCAACACGTTATGATTTTCAAATATCCAGAACAAAGCCGTACCCACAACAAGCAGGATTAAAGTGGTCGGTAGCACGATACGCGTTGTCGTACTCACGATACGGGGTTCGTAAACCACCTTGTAATTCATTCCCAATAGGCATTTGATCTTATTCCGAATACCGTAATGCAGAAGCCGCCCGTAATTGAACAAGATTGGAAATCCGATACCCCCAAATATAATCAAAAAAGCCAGAATGACCTGTAAACCATACAAATGCCTGATCAAAGGATCATAGAGGTTACCCGGTAACGTGGAAAATCCTGCATTGCAGAAAGCCGAAATACCATGAAACAAAGCAAAGAAGAATTTATTGTCAATTCCCGCCACATCCTGTATTTGCACGTAGACAAGGTAAACGCCTATACCTTCAATGATAAACGTGGTCAAGATAATATACACGACCGTCTTGAAAATATCACTCAAAGAAGCTTCATTTAACAGGTTTTTCATCATAAACTGATCATGAAAAGATGTCCCGCTCAAAAATGACATGGCAAAAAAGCTAGTAAAGGTCATCACCCCGATTCCCCCGACTTGAATCAGCATAAGCAGCACGACCTGCCCGGTTAACGTGAAGGTGGTTCCCGTATCAACGACAGTCAACCCGGTCACACACACGGCACTTGTCGAGGTAAATAAGGCATCCAAGAAACTGATCCCCTCGTACGTCGCATTAGGTAATCCTAATAGGACTGCTCCAAACAGGATGATAAATAAAAAACTCACGGCAAATAGGACTTCCGCTTTTACCCGACTTCGCAGGACAACAAATACCTGTTTCGAAAGTTGTATAATACTCAATAGTAATACCACACCATATGTCAGAATCCGCTCAACTTTGAAAAGGAAAGGATTGATCACCTCGAAATCCGGTCGGTCAAAATGTTTGGAAAACAAGGTTAAAGCAAACAAAAAAAGCAACACCAATACTTCTATCCAAAATCCTTTTTCCGCCCGCAGTAACCTGAAATTAAACAAGAACCGCAATAAACCAAGAACCACGAAAAGGCGTATGATAGTCCGATAGGTATAATATATCTCATGAGAATAATCAGCCGGCATATCAAAGCCAAAACGATAAATGACTAAAATAATCGCAAGAAAAGAAGCCAAGAATAACAACACGTTACTCACTAGCTCGACAATTCGTTTTACAGACTTATAAATCTTTCTCGCCCGATAACGGAATTCCACTGAAAACATAACACCAACTTTTTTAATAAATAACGTTAAGTGATGATTTCAGGTTTCACAAATTGTCAACAATTATATATCCGATAGGTAATACTTTTACCAAATCCTGATTCCCATCACAATTATTTCATAAATACAAAATACACAGCCAGTACCAAACAAATACAAGCAGCCAAGTGATTCCATTGGAAAGTTACACCTTTGAAAAAAAGCATGGAGAATATGATGAAGATGGTCAAAGTTATCACCTCCTGAACCACTTTTAACTGCATCAGAGAAAAAGGTCCCCCGTTCCCAATGAATCCCAAACGATTAGCCGGTACCTGAGCACAATATTCAAATAAAGCGATACTCCACGAAAACAGAATTACCCCGAAAAGAGGCCAGTTATCTATCCATTTCATTTCCTGTAACTTCAGATGGCCATACCAAGCAAAGGTCATGAACACGTTTGAAACGATCAATAATAATATCGCATAAAATCCCTGCATATTTTCCAGTTATTTACAATTTCCTATAAAATATTACAAAAGTACAAATTTCAAAAGAAATTCATTTGAGAGATCATCAATATCTCGTAATAAATTATGCATCTCTTTCAATCAAGATATGTATGCACGCTATTACTAGGATAAATAATATGTAAAAGGTAACAAAGCTGTATTCGAGGTGTTTACTGAATATACCATTGTCATTGAAAACTGGGAAGTTAAAAAGCAAGAAACAATCTCAAGAACGGAAATCCTCCATATAAAAAACAAGAAATTGAAGAAATTTCGGTCTGCAAACATTATCTTTGTCAAATAACGGATAAATTTTACCATTAACGTGTAGTATCATGAAAGCAAATAAGATTCAGAAAATAGAAATCCGCAATATATGGGGAAAATATAATTTCCGGTGGGAAAATCTCAATCCCGATGTGAATATTTTGACTGGTATTAACGGTAGCGGAAAAACCACGTTCTTCAATATTATTGACGCCTTACTTTCAGCAGATATTAAACGCTTGAAATTATATAATATCGAAGCAGAGATCACGATTGATAACATCTTGATCAGCTTCCGGAAAAATAGTACCCTTGCCTCTGTAAAGCAAAAGTTAGCCGGGGTAAATTATTTAAAAATAAGTACATTTGATGTACCTATCCGTGACCGTCGAAAAATGGGTAAAGAGGATAGCCCTTTGCTTAGTGAATTGAAGGAAATCGTATACAGTGTGGGCGAAAATAACAATTCATTTTCCGATTACCGCCTTCGGGCCACAAATTTCCCGGATCAGGCAGAAAAGATCAACCGCAGGATTCGCAAATTCTATGACACGGTGAACCATCTGTTTGCTGGAACAGGAAAAACCATCGAGATTGACCCGATGACCAATCAACTGGTTTTTCGGGATGGGGATGAAATTATACATCTCTACAAGCTATCATCGGGTGAAAAGCAGTTATTGATTATTCTGCTCCGCGTGTTCTTGATGGACGAGCAACCCTATATACTGCTCATGGATGAACCGGAAATTTCGTTACATATCGAGTGGCAGTACCGTCTTTTTGAAGAAATTCAAAAACTGAATCCCCATTGTCAAATCATTACTTCCACCCACTCCCCAAGTTTGTTTGGCGATGGCTGGGGTGACAAGTTGGTATTCATCGAAGATTTGTTAATTCAGTAACTTTATCAATTTTAGGAACCTATTTAACTTTTAGCTTTTAATTCTTATTTTCTATGTATCGTCCTCCCGTTTCCAAAGAAAAATATTACTACCACGCAGCTAAACGTTTTATGATGGACGCCCAGCTCTTACGTTGTAGGGCAGCTATTCACGTGGAAGATAAAGACGATATTGTTTTCTGGAGTAATATCTTCAAACATTTCCGCCCGAATGATCGGTTTCATTTCATCGCAGGTTCCCGAAATGAACGGGGACATGAAACCAAAGGCGTAACGCAATGTTTGAAATATGTTAAATATTTAAACCCGAAATTTTTTATCTGCATCGACAGTGATTATCGCTATTTGCTGCAAGAACAAGGAATTGATGTCAAGCATTACATTTTCCAGACCTATACCTACTCTTTCGAGAACCATCATTGTTATGACAAGGGTTTGAACGAGCTATGCTACCGAATCACGACTCTGCCTAACAACGTGTTCGACTTTCACCAGTTTATGAAAGAGTATTCGAATATTGTGTATAAATTATTCCTGTGGCACCTTTATTTCTTAGTGGCAGATCCCAAACGATTCTCGATCGCTGATTTCAACGAGCTAATTTCATTTCAATGGCAACGTCGACCGGACATCCGCCAAAACGGACGCCACGAGTTAAACAAGCTTAAAGAACGAATCGGACAAAAACTTGCCCAACTCCGGAAGAATTATCCTAAAGCAAACCTTTCCATACTAGAGGAAAAGTACCAAAAACTGGGACTAACCCCGGACACCACGTATCTCTTTATACGGGGGCATAATATTTACGACATGGTTTACATATTGAATCGGGAAGTTTGTAAGAAGGTACTACGGATTGCAAAAAATTCATATTCCAATTCAGAACAACCGCCCCATGTAAACCTTTTCGGTTATCGAAATAGTATTGACGATCAATTAAAAAAGAATTTACATTTCGGAGCTTATCCTGCCATTCGCAAGATAGAAGAAGATATTCACCTTTTATTCTAGGGGTTTTGCTTACTTCTGGAAGGTAATACGGTTAAGATGGCTTTATGAGCTTCACCATTCTTTCCGATCGTAAAATGAATACAAACTCGTATTCGCTTACCGGATGGCGTATTTTTCCATTTAGGTCCCTCGGCCAACAATCGGATAACTTCTTTATTACTCTCTTTCGAGAACCCACTTTCTACCCTGATCCGGCTGGGAACTTTCTTCCTATTCAACTCGAACGAGAGTATAACCGCCCCCATTTTATTCGAATCCAAGTCTACCTTCGGATAGCGTAACGCTTTTTCCATATATTGATTGAAATGGAGAACATCATTTTCAGACACCAATGTATCAAGCACGGCATTTTGCCTACCGGAGACAGCAGAGGCTCCCCGTATTTCTACATTAGACATTTCGACCTCCCGTTTTTTCGCAATACCATAACCGGTAACAACAGTTTCGTTCATACTTTCCGCATCTTCTTCCATCTTCACGTGCAATTTATCTCCCGCCTTAACCAAAATATGCTGAGATTTCATCCCGACAAAAGAAAAGGTAAGTAAACTTTCCGATGAAGGGAGTTCCAAACTAAAGTGCCCATTAATATCCGAGGCTACTCCTATCGTGGAACCGGGAAAAATTACAGTCACTCCCGCTAAAGGATTACCCTTTTCATCCGTTATCGTACCCGATACGTGATTACTGGCTACCTTCATTTTCCGAGTCATTAGTCGGGAAGTATCTTTCATTTGAACATTTGCCAAACAAATTTCCTGATCAGCAAGTTCTTCCATCACCATTTCCCGTACAGAATCCTTTCTTCTTACCATTTTGTTATCCGAGAGTAGCAACTGTCTTTTACCATTTGGGCGTACCGCTAAAGAATCCGTTCTACCGGATAAATCTATCACTCTCTCACTTCTAGGTATCATTCTCTCTTGCGTCTTCACCGAATCTAATAATTGGGCTACCGTTACGGGTACCTCAAAAGTTTTCTCCTGCCGGATAAACCACCATGTCCCGCAAGCCAATAAAACCGTTAACGAAGCCGCAACATATATCCATGTCCGTTTGTGTTTACGGGAAAAACGGGCTCGCTCGTTCAATTGACGTTCTAAGCGAATCAAGCCCTCAAGAGGATCGCTTGGCGTTGAAGTCAACCCTTCCAACGCCTCGTACAAAAACGGATCGGATAAAGCCTCCCGCTCCATACGGTTAGCAGCCTTTCCCTTCCGGTTGCCATGCAGGTATTCTTTTATGTCGTCAATCCGTTTCATTTGATGTTATCCCTTTACGTTCCAAACACAATTTCAAATTCCGTTTCCCATTCTGTATAAAGCTCTTTACCATTTTCGAGGAAAAACCCGTACGCTCTTCCACTTCCTTGTACGAAAGTTCATCTAAGAAGAAATATTTCACACTGACACGTTGTCTTTCAGGTAAACCTTCAACACATTCTCGTAACGATTTCTCCCGATTCTCCCTCTCATCCACAACAGTAAGATGAAAATCATCGCAGAATTCCATAAAAGAATCGTCTAAAGAAATAGATAAATTTTTACTTCTTTTCCGGATTTCCATCAAACAATTATTGCGAATACAGGTGTATAGCCAAGCTTTAAATGATTGTATCTCCACTTCTTTTACCTTCACAATCAATTCTTCAAATAATTGCATAACGGCATCTTGCGCATCTTCCGGTCGCTTCAGATATTTTAATGCTACCCCGTACACCAAAGGCATGTATCTTTTATAAGCTTCCACGAAATACGCCAAGTCACCACTGTCACAATACTTTTTCAGCAGTTCTTCATCCGTTATGTTCTCCTGACCCTGCTTCACATATTTATGTGTTGATTTTTACAAATATAAGAATTAAAAAAATTCTCTCTAAAAATTTATGGAATTTCTTTTAGCCTGTCATCTTAGGATAAAACGAATCTGAAAATAACAACTTATGAAAACAAATGGTATTCTAAAGAAATTAGCATGGGGATTAGTTATATTCATCGGATTATCCCCTACCGTTTTAGCCCAAAAAATCCAAGTAAGCGGTAAAGTAATGCTTGCCGCAGACAGTTCGGCATTACCCGGAGTCTCCATTCTCATTAAAAACACGAATATAGGTGTAGTCTCCAATTCACAGGGAAATTACACGATACAGGCAAACACGGGTGACACCTTACGTTTCAGTTTTATCGGGTTAGAAATTCAATATATCCCAGTAAAAGAAAGGATATTAAACGTCTATCTAAAAGAGGACGAAATGGTTATGGAAGAAAAAAGTATTGTCACCGGATACGGAGTCACTCATCATGAAAATGCCACACTAAAACTTCATCCCGGGATACGTATCCGAGAAAGACCAATAGCGTTCACTCACCAACAAAACACGGAAGAATATAGTGAATTTGCCGCAAATCGTTTCTTACCGGCATTAGATGAACCCCTTTCCACGTTCTCGATCGACGTGGACAATGCAGCTTATTCTAATGTACGACGCTTTATTAATCAAGGATTTCTTCCCCCAGTTGATGCCATACGCACGGAAGAGTTCCTGAATTATTTCACCTATGACTATCCTGCTCCACAGAGAAAAGCCCCGATAAGTGTTATCACCGAAGTATCCAACGCCCCATGGGATATGCGACACAAGCTGATACACATCGGGATCAAGGCAAAAGAGGTTTCCACGGATAATCTTCCTGTTTCCAATTTTGTATTCTTAATTGACGTGTCCGGCTCCATGAGTGACGCAAATAAACTCCCGTTGTTGAAATCATCTTTGAAATTACTCGTGAAACAGCTTCGCCCGCAAGACCGGGTAGCAATTGTTACTTACGCAAACCACACGAAAGAGGTACTTTCCTCTACTCCGGGAGGTGATAAAGCTAAAATTCTAGATGCAATCGACGGATTATATGCCAGTGGTGGTACTGCCGGTGGAGATGGCATACAAAGAGCCTACCGGGTTGCCGAGAGCAATTTCGTAAAAGGAGGTAATAATCGTATCATTCTAGCTACCGACGGGGATTTCAATATCGGAATTTCTTCACCCCAAGAACTGGAAAAGATGATTGAAATGAAACGAGCTACCGGTATATACTTGACAGTTTTAGGCTTCGGGATGGGAAATTATAAAGATAACCGAATGCAGGTTCTTGCCGAGAAAGGAAACGGGAATCACGCTTATATTGATAACTTAACAGAAGCGAAGAAAGTATTAGTGAATGAATTCGGCGGAACCCTTTTCACGGTTGCCAAAGACGTGAAGATTCAAGTGGAATTCAATCCCGCCAAAGTGCAAGCCTATCGCTTGATCGGCTACGAAAGCCGTCTGTTGGAAGCAAAAGATTTCAATGATGACACGAAAGATGCCGGAGAAATGGGTGCCGGACATAGTGTTACCGCTTTATACGAGATCATTCCGGTTGGAGTTAAAAGTAATTTTGCTCCCAATATCGACCCCTTGAAATACCAGAAAACTGAAAAGAAAATATTAACGGATAGTCCGGAACTATTAACCGTGAAACTTCGCTACAAACAACCGGATTCACATAAAAGTTCTAAAATGGAAGTAACTGTTATTGACAGTAATACCCCACTTAAAAAGAGCTCTGAAAATTTCCGCTTCTCCGCCGCCGTTGCCGGATTCGGAATGTTATTACAAAATTCGGACTACCACCGTAATGATTTTACATTCGACGATGTTATAAACCTTGCCAAACAAGCCACAAATTACGATCCGGAAGGGTATAGAAAAGAGTTTATCCGGTTGGTTGAAAGTGCCGCTTTGTTAAAATGAACAAAATAAAATTGACCGGAAAGTTTTCCGGCCAATTTCTATAAAACAAGATCACTTTATTTTATCAACAAATCGTTTTTCAATGCTGTCCGGGGCACAGTCACTTCTGCCACCCCACACGCATAAGCTCCCAACACATATTGACCATAGGTAAAGCAAACAGACTTCTTGTTGAAGTTTACAGTGGTCACGTCTTTCAACGTGGGATCTGTTGTAAAACAACCTTCCAGATTCTTGAAATTCGCTTTCAATTGAGCATTAATCTGCGCTTCATTCATATAATTCAACACCTCTTGATTGGTTAAGAATTTCTGATTCTGCACGTCATAATTGAACGTGTAGAAATTCGTTATTCCATGTGCCCCACCCGTAAACGTGTAAACCATTAAACGAACACTCACGTACTGGTCGTTCGCCATAAACACGCTATCTTTTACTTGCAACTCGTATATCCATGCCGGGCGCTCTTCCCCACTTCCTTGCCATGACTGGAAAAAATCGTTCGCATCAGCCTTCAAACTATCCTGCAAATCATTCACGAACTTCTCAATCTTCTTATTCAGTACTTCGCAACTTTTATTCACGTCCGCATCAGCAGACGAGAACATGGAACGATTTACCGTAATGTCCCAATTCTCAGCATTTGCCGTAATCTTTTCATTTTTCACGTCCAAATCCTGAACCTTCGGCTGGCATCCAATAAAAGCAAATGCCATAAAAATTGCCATAATTAGTGTACTTTTCATAGTGTGTTTTGTTTTTTTGTGTGTATTATACAAATGTATAAAATTTAAACATCACCGTGTACAAACGATTTACTATTTTTTCAATAAAAGAGCGATCCTTTCGGATCGCCCTCGTCCTCCCTACTATTCTCCCTATCTATTTCAACAATAAATCACCTTTCAATAACATACGAGGTACAGATATTTCCGCCGCACCACAATAATGAGCACCTAAAACCAGCGGGTTATAAGTAAAGCAAATATCACTTTCTGAAAAGTTCACCGCAGTTACATTGGCCAGCGTAGGGATTTCCGAAAAACAGTTCTCCGGATTTTTGAAATTTCGTTGAATCTGCTCATTAATCTCCACATGTTTATCCGTATTCAAAATCTTAGCCGTAGTCAGAAACTTTTTATCTTTCAAGCTATAATTAACCGCATAAAACTCGGTCAACCCATTAGCTCCTCCTGTCAACGTATAAACCGAAAAACGGACACTGATATAATGACGATCCGCCATAAACACGCTGTCTGCAACATTCAGTTCAAACGGGATCATCGGTTCTTCTTTTATCTCTTGTACTCTTTGTAAATACTCGTTTAACCGTGCTTTTAAATCATTTTGCAAACTGTCAATCAACCGGGAGATCTCCCCATTTACCGCCTTACATCCTTGCTCCACCTCAGCTTTCTGAGACGTAAACACCGGATAAGTTATCGTAATATCAAACTCATTGGTCTTGTAGGATAAAAAATCCTTTCCTATTTTTACTATTGTCTCTTCACATCCAGTAAAAAGCAATGCCAATAATACCACTACAAAAGTACAATTCCTTACCATCTTCCTTTTCTGTTTCAAATTCCGTGATATATACGGAAGGCTATGTATAAAGGTTCTGATAATATCCAAAAATATCAATCACTCCCCGCACTCTTATTTTTCCAACTCCAACGCTTGCAATTTCCGCTTTACCATCATCTGCACCATCATGCCCTGACGTTTATCTTCCAATTTCAATGATTCCATGTATGCTTGATTATAAGCCTCTTTTGCCTCTTCAAGTTGTTTCAAGGCTTTGTATGTATCCCCTAACATTGTCACAAAATTAACTCGATCCAACAAAGCTACGTTTTCATACTGTACCGCTTTCACCAACCATTCTTTCGCTTGCATCAACTGCTCGTTATTCAATTTCCCCTTAGTCATTTGGTACATATTTTGAGCCATCTCGCCATAATCATTCGCCCCGATCTGGTCACCCATCGTTTCTATATACTTTTTCATTAACTTGATGTAAGAAGGAATATCTTTTTTATAAGACAACAAATACATACCATCGTAATAGTACTTAAACTTTTCGTAAGGCGTTAATTTACTATTACTAGTCGGCATAATATCGTAAGCCATTTTCAAATCACCTTTAATCCTGTCAAGATATGTTTTATACTCGTTTTTACCGGCTTTTGCCAAGTCTCCGATAATATTATTATTATATTCAACTAACAAAACCCCGGGAATTTCTCCTAAATTATTCAAATAAGAACTTAAATTTTTAGCCATAAATTCCATCACGGCATCATCTTTTACGTTTTTCTTGTTGAATCGGTTTACAATCTGGAAATCGGTCTTATTAATAAAATCCGGTCCCATTTTTACTTTTACGTAATCCGCATACAACTTGTCTATCCGTACAATCCATTTCTGCGCTTCCATTCCTTCTAAACCTCCCACATATTCAGGCGCCCGCTGTAAAAGCAATTGTATATCGGCAAGATCTTTTTTAGATTTACAACGGCTATATAATTTTTCGAAACTCAGCTCCTCCCCACAAGCCACTTTTCCCGCATTCAACAAGTCTCCTTTCTCGCGAGCTCCCGCCAAACGTTGAATCACCGTACCGTCCGTTTTAAAGAAAATCAAAGTGGGTAGAAGACTTACATTATATTTTTCGGACACTTCTTTCTGCCATCCATCCTTTTCTACATCAACCTGCAAACACACAAACTTTTCGTTCATATATTTCCCGACCTCTTCATCCGGGAAAACTTTTTCCGCCATTTGCTTGCAAGGACCACACCATACCGCATAAAAATCAACAAAAACCAATTTATCGGATTCTTTGGCTTTTACTAAAGCCTCCTCAAAAGTACCTTTAAAAAAATCTATCCCTTGAGCATAACCTTTCACGGAAGTACATGACAAAATAAAACCTATCAAGTAGTATATTATTCCATTCTTCATATTAAATTCATTTATTAAAATCGTCCCATCGCAAATACACCGGGACGAAGTTCTTCTATTTCTGCCGTATTATAAATGTAAATGCATCTTCAATTATTGCGCTATATTCCTCCGCCTCAACTTTCAACGAAACCGTATACCGTCCATTAGGAGATTCCGGAACAAAAGGAACTTCCATAACCCCTCCTCCACGAATTTTCAGTTCTGTTTTAAATATTTCCGCATCACCACCATCCAAAGCTTTCACATCATACAATGAGTATTGAATAGGGGCCGTTCCCACCACCCCCTGAATTTGACTAGTAACCCAAGGAGCCTGTACTTTTTTCCTCATGTTATCATTCCGAACAATATTCCAATCATCTGTAATAAATCCCAGTTCTTTCCTGACAAGCATCGTGTCCGGCATATATTCTGCGTTATTTACATCCAAACAACCGACCTTTATGTCTTGGCATCCCCAAACGGCCAACGTGAAAAAAATAATGTATATATATTTCATATCTTCATGCATTTACTATTTTTCAATTACAACGTCCCAAACGGATAATCGTAGTGTAAAGAATGTACCACTCCATTATCCGATTCCAAATTAGAAGATGCCACTTTGATCTCCTGCCCAATCTCCGAAACCAATTTCAGAGACACAGCACCTTGTCCGGCAATACCTTGATACATCCCCCGGAATGAAAAAATCCAAAATGAATTTCCTTCAACACCTGTTAAAGTCATTCCCCCTTCTCTATCCCCGGATTCCGCAAGGGTCCCTTCAGAAATGTCATCCCGCATATAAACACCCTTTACAACGTGTTCCATTACTAACCGACGGCAATCCTCAACCGGAATTTCATCCACCCGATTGTAAGCTTTCTTAATCACAACCATCTGCTGTAATTCCGAATCCCAACGCTGTTCACTTTTATACATCCACAAACGAATAGTATGATTGGTCGGCCCGAAAAAGGTTATTTCTTCATATCCGGCACGCTCTCCGGTAAATACATCCTTTAACCCGGCTCGATCGATCATTAAAACCAAACTGTCCCAATCGTAATGATTTGCCTGAAAATACTCGTACATACTTCCATCAAACTTCCCGTTTGCCAAACCGGTATTGATGATTCCGTAATTTGTTTCGCAGCTACCAAGCGTAAACAACACTATTATAATTATAACGTACTTTATCATGATATCTCATTTAATCTGTTTAATATTTTACATACCTCAACCAATAAGCAGTCTGACGCATCAAACCATTCATCAGAAATGCAGACTTCGGAACGGGTTGGAAAAGGATTCCATCCTTCAGGTCCTGATCTGTCGCATATTTAATCGAATTCTCTTCCAATCCGGCATTCGTTGACAACGAAAGACCAAAATATTTTTGAATGTAAACTTTACCATTCCGCACCACATCTGCAAAACGGTGATGCTCGTAAAGTAATTCCCTCTCCCGTTCTTCAAAAATAGCTAACTTCAAATCACTTTCTCCGGCTGCTGGATAAAGTGTAGCATTAGCCCGACGACGCACCTCGTTCAAATCATCTTTTGCCTCAGCAACTCCTAATTTTGCTCGACATTCCGCCCGTAACAAATAAACATCGGCTACCCTCCATTGCACTTGATTAGCCCTCAAACCGGTCATTCTAGTTGCAGCTGAACCGGTACTGCTTATAAAATAAATTCCCTCACGCCACTTTTTCAAGTAAATATAAGGATAGGTTTGCAGGTCATTCAATATCTCGTCATTCGTGTAGAAATAAGCATCAACCCGTTTATCCTTTGTCTCGTACATTTGCTGAACAGTAGACCATTTCAACCGGAAAGCCTTCGTTTTTTGAGTAGCCAGAGTAGCATTTACATCTACCGGATAACCGGTAAGAAAAGCCCCTAAAACACGCACCGTCTGTGCATATGTTTCACTAGGATTTAACTCTAGCTCGAATATACTTTCCTTATTGTATTCCCCCATTTTTGACATGGCCACACATAAAGTTTCCGGATCGGGTTGCATCTCATAAAAACCCACCTTTTTGTCAAGAATTAACGTACAATAATCTATCGATTTTTGATAATCAGTAGACGCATCCCCTTCCAAACCGTACAATTCAATCACACTACCCCGCCAAGCATAAAGATGAGCCAGTAATGCAGCAGCAGCACCCTTGCAAGCATACTGTTTGCTGGTAATTGCGGCTCCGGAAAGATCTTTCAAATTCTCAAACAGGGGTAACAAATTATAAGCCTTCATCGCATTCACAATAGCCGTATCTATCACCTCCAGCATCGGCTTTCTCCCATATTTTTCCAAACTAGTACTATTTCTCGTTATCACGGCATCCCCGAAAGTACGAGCAAGTTCAAAATAAGCCAACCCTTTCGTGAAAGAAGCCTGCCCCATCCAAAAATTCAATCGGTCTTTCGGCATATCAGCCCGATAAGCATTCTCCAAAATCGTATTAGCCAAAAAAACAATGTCGTATGAACTTTTCCAACCCGACTCACCCCAACCATTGGCTAAATCAGAAGCACGCCCTAATCGGGGTGCGTTATAAGTGTCCGTCCATTCATCCGCTAAAATCCCTAACCATTTCAAATAATCTCCCTCACATCCGACATAAGCACATTCTGCAGCAAACATTTGAAAAGCAGCCCCTTCCACATCTTTTTCTGTCTCAAAATAATTCGTATAAGTAACCTGGTTTTCCGGTAGTACATCAATCCAGCTATCGCAAGATGAAAATAAAAACAAAATGGACAATATTTGTAATAACCTATTCATACTTAAAATTTTAATGTTAATCCTAATGTCAACTTACGGGCCAAGGGGTAATTATTAAAGTTATCAATCCCACTTGTCGGATCTACGGATTCTGGGTCTACCCCCGAATAATTTGTTATCAAAAAAAGATTTTCCCCTGTAAAGAAAACACGTCCGGACTCCAAACCGATCTTTTTCATGATATTTTGGGGTACATTATACCCTAATGTCAATTGCTTCAAACGCACAAATCCTACAGTCTCAATATCTTTATCCGTATAACCATCAAATTGCCCCGTATAACCGGAATAAGCTGCTTCAATTCTTGGATAATCCGTTTGATCCCCCGATTGTTGCCAAAAAGTCAACTCTCGATAATCCCGAAAAACCGGTCCAAATTGATGATCTGAAGCCAACCCTCCTTTCTTTAATCCATTGATCATCTTACGCCCGAAAGTGAAAGTAAATAATACATTTAAATCAAAATTCTTCCATGTGATTTCGTTGGCAAAACCACCACTCGCCAAAGGAAGAGTACTTGCGGCATAATACCTATCATTATCCGCATCGATCCGCCCGTCTCCATTCAAGTCCGCTAACTGATACATACCTTCCCGATAAGGAGTTGAATAATGGTTGGCATACAAGTTATTCTCATACATATTCTGATCAAAATAGGAAGGAACATCTTCTGCATTTTGAATCATCCCCAAATTCTTATAGACATAAAAACCAAACAATGAACGTCCGATCACATAAGGATTACTATCCCCCGGAACATCCAACCCGGAGTACGATTTCTCAAAACGGTTCCAATTACGACTAATATTGAATCGGGCCCTCCAACTCACTGCCGTTTCTCGAAGAATATCCGCAACCATTTCCAGTTCCAACCCCTCATTGGATACCTCCAAAGCATTCTGCCAAGCCGAACTGAAATAATAAACACTTCCCGGTAACGGAGCATTCCACAAAACCGATTTCGAATATTTATAATAATAATCCAATTTAAACTTCAAACGGTAGTCAAACAAATCCACATCCAAACCTATATCATACTGATCCGACTCTTCCCAAGTCAATGATTTGTTGAAAATAGTAGCGGGATCCATTCCAACCCCTCCTAAAAACTTATCACCGATCACGTAAGTTCCGTGCGCCAGATAGGGCTCTGCAAATTCCTGCCCTGAAGTTCCCCAAGAAGCGCGAATCTTACCGTAACTCAACCACCACAAACGATCCATAAACTTTTCTTCTGAAAAAGCCCATCCCACGGCAACAGATGGGAACGTAGCCCAACGCACATCTTCCCCGAACACCGAAGAACCATCCCGACGTAAAGTTACTTCTGTCAAATATTTTTGCCGGAAATTATAGGCGATACGCCCGAATCCGCTAACCTGTATTTTCTCTTCAAAATTCGAATTGTACTTTTGTAAAGAAACTATCCCTCCCGCCTTCGTGTACGTGGTATTAAAACCGGATAACACATAATGTATTTTGTCGCTTGGAGAACCTTCCCCGGAACCATACATTGAATTTTTACTTGTCCGGATATAAGAAAACCCAAATAGCAGGTCAAAATTATGTTGCTCTTTGATATTAAATTTATAACTCAACAACTCCTCATTTTGAAGAATCATATTCCCTTCCATCTGCCCGATAGATTTACTTAAATTATTCTGTTGGTCCAAATAACTCGGACTGAACGTATTTGCCCGTGCTTCCGTATAATTAGCCGATATACTTGCCGTAAGTCTCAAGCCCCGTATAAATTCATATCCCAAGTTCAAACTACTACGAATATTATAGGAGTAAGCCTTATCTACTTTTGAATTCAACAATTGTAACAAGCGATCTTTCACCTCTCCCTCCGCTGGTAAAAGAGAAGACGTTTGTTTCGGGTCAGCCGTCAAACGTTCAATGGCTTTTCCATCTCCGAACCCCGAACTTCCAGACCCACGGCTACGATCCGAATACGACAAATACAAACGGGCATCCAAACTCAAGTTTTTTCTCGGTTTCATATTTATATTCGTGATCAAATTAGCCCGTTTGAATTCACTCCCGTACATAATTCCTTTTTCCTGGTACCAACCACCACCAACCAAATAAGTCACTCGCTCATTTCCTCCGGAAGATTGCAAGTTGGCATTAATAATTTTTCCATGCCTGAAAACCTGTTTCCACCAATTCGTGGCATTATTATAGAAAGGATTTAAACTATCCTGTAATTGAGGATGATATCCATACCCATCACTTTGCAACGAATATCCGTTACCCCAGAAATAATCATACGTTCCAGCCCGATGGGCATAAGCCTCATAATAAGACGTTGGTAACTGCCAATCATCCCCTGTCATCGGATTCCCGTAATTCCCGGCTATCCTCTCATTTCTGGCCGTGGCTATCCACCACCTGCGTTCCCCGTTTCCGATTATCTGTTCTGGTGTTTTAGGTAAAACTGAATAGGAATAAGACACGTTTGCTTGAAAATCACCCCGTCCCACCTTACCTTTTTTCGTGGTAATCAGAATTACTCCATTGGATGCCCTCGACCCGTAAATGGCAGCAGAAGCAGCATCTTTCAATACTTCAACCGACTCTATCGTCGAGGGGTCAATCTCCGCTAAAGTATTCGTTCCTGTCACCGGAGAAGTAAACGAATGAATAGGTACACCATCTACCACGTACAACGGTTCCCCGCTCGTCGTTCCATTCATCAATGAATTATATCCACGAACAACAACACGTGTACCACCGCCACCGGGGGCTCCTGAAATATTGCTCACCTCGACCCCCGCCATATGTCCTTGTAATAAATTTGCTAAACTAGCAGAAGGCACTTCTTCCAAATCTTTCGCCTTTACGGAAGAAACCGAACCAATTAACTCCCTTTTATTACGTTCTCCATAAGCGATAACCGTCACCTCATCCAAATCGGAAGTTTCCTCCTTCAGTTTTACGACAATCTCATCTCCTGCTTTGAATGATCTTTTTTCTTGTTTAAAACCCACAAATGAAAATATCAACTGGCCTTTTTCTACAGGCAGAATCAATTCGAACATGCCCCTTTCATCCGTCGCACACCCTACCGTAGTGCTATCCAAGCGGACTGTCACTCCTGGCAAGGGCTGTTTCTTTTCGTCAATAACCTTCCCTTTTATGACATATTTTTTAACCTCCTTTTTCTCGTCATCTTTCGTGATCATCGGTTTCACGATAATCACGTTTCCCTCGAACAAAAAATCCAAGCCCGTGAAAACCCGGTTCAACAAACCATCCACGGCTTCATCCTTGGCCGAGACAGATATATTATTGAACGAGATCAAATCCGCATCATTATACACGAAGAACAAATTCGTCTCCTTCTGAATTTGTTTAAACAATTCCATCGCACCGACATTCTTCATATCCAACGTAACCCGCTGTTCTTGCGAGAAACCATTGGCAGAAATCGTCATGCCGGTCATCGTCATCAAAATAAATAATAACCTCATGATTTTCAATAAATTCTTTTTACCATAGAAATAGTAAAAACTTTGTTTTTTTTTCATACATTTGATTTTTGAATTAAAAAACTACTTGGGTAAACATTGTCGCATTTGTTTACCCGAATGACGTCAAACTCCGGATAAGTAGCCGCTTGTCCGGAATTTTATTTTCGCACGATTATCACTCTACCTTTTATCTCAAACTGAACATGGGACGTCTTCTCGATCAGAGATAACAACCTATCAATTTCCTCGTAACGGGGCAAATACCCGCTAAACCGTTCGTTTCTTACCTCATTATTCATAAAGAACACTTGAATATCATACCACAACGATAATTCATCCAGTATCTCGCCTATACTTTTGTTCTCGAAATAATAATTTCCACGCTGCCACGCCACATAAGACAATACATCCACATCCCGAACCGTAACCCGTCCCGTGAGCTTGTTAAACACCACTTGCTGATTGGGTTTCAGCATCACTTCCTCCAATCCTTTCGGCCTCACGGACACGGAACCTTCCACCAACGTCGTTTGAATCTGGTCATCCCGACGAGTGTTCACGTTAAACTGCGTCCCATACACCTTCACCTCCATCCCGTTCGCCTCCACAATAAATGGCCTGTCAGCATCCTCCGTCACCTCGAAATAAGCCTCTCCTTCCAACCGTACCCGTCGTTCCTGCCCCACGAATTTCACCGGGTAACGAATCTCTGTCGCCGCATTCACCCACACCTTTGTCCCGTCGGCCATCATGATCGTGTACTCGCCTCCCTTAGGAGTGATCAACCGATTTTGTAAATTTTTCCCCCTATTATCCAAAGAATCCACGTAAACCAATGCTTGATCATTCGTGTGAATCGTCACCCCATCGCTCTCTTTCAGCGTCATCCTAGAAGTATCAAGAGCCAAGACCTTTCCATCATTCAACACCAACGTCGCTTTTCTCACGCCATGCTCGATCGGGCCGATACCGTAATCCACGACTTCCTCCACGGGTTGCCTCGTCCAAAGCAACATTCCCGCAATAATCGGTAACGCCAGCATCGCCGCGTAACTCACCACTTTCAGACACACCCATCGTCTCCGTCTCCGGTAAGCTTCGTCAATTCTTGAATCGAATTCCTGCTTAAATTGTTTCTTCACTTCCACGCTTAACTGGAAATTCTCCCGCCTTGCCACGAAACGTTTCATCTCCTCGTAGAGCTGCCGATGTCTTTCCGATTCACCCAACCAAGCCTCCAAAACCCGCCTATCTTCCTCGTTCAATGAAGAAGTAAAACTCCGTTTTATCAACCTCCAATCCATTTTCATAGTATTTTTCTAAAAATTTCGTCCCTATAACACGAAACTTTGAAAAATGTTTACAAAAAAATAAAAAAATAGTTCGGTCTCCATTCCTCCCCGTATCCACCTCTATTGCATACCTATTTTGTGATTAATTATTGAATAATGCCAGATTATTACCGTTATAAACCTTATAGATACCTTATATAAACCTTATATGAACCTTATATATAATAAGGTTCATAAAGTATTTATATAATCTAACTAATAGATTCACTAAAGTAATAATCCGTTAGTAATCAACTACTGATCATCAATTTATTATAAACATCAAGAGCAAGAGGGCATATCCTAAGACACACCCTCTCCACACGTGAATTCATTCACCCGGAATCAATCTACATATATTCAAGACTAGCCGCTAACACGAAAAGCACCAGCGTAAAATCATAATCCGAGAAATAACGTTTCAATTTCTCCATCCCGCGATGCAACTGTACCTTCACCGTATTCTCATTCATCCCCAACTGTTCGGAAATCTCGCTATACTTGTATCCATGCACGAAACGCAAAAGGCACACTTCCCGGCATTTTTCCGGTAACTCATCCAGCACCTCTCGGATTTTCTCCAAAATCTCCTCCCGATCGATCATGTCCACATTGTCCGAATAGACTGCCGCCTCAGCGTACAACGCCATGTTACGATCCTCGACTTTCGCATCCCGCAGGTAATTGTAGCAACGATTACGCACGCTCGTGTAAAGATAGGCTTTAAGAGCCCCTTGATAATTTTTCAGAACCGATTTTTCATAGATCGCAATAAAAACCTCCTGCACAATATCATTGGCCACGTCTTCCCGGAAAACCATGTTCAAAGCAAACGTGAACAACTTATCGAAATACCCTTCAAACAAATCTGAATAGGCTTTTCGATCATTCTGTCGCAATCTATCTATTAATACTGATTCATCCAATTTTGCACTTATTTTGATTCATAGCGAGACAAAAATATTTTTTATTTTCCACTTATAAAAAGTATTCCTCGTAATTTATGTTCAAATTAACATACTTAATAGTTGAATACAGATTATTAGAAAAACCATCGCTATCGGATAAACCGTTGCATAGGCCACGCTCGGGATGTTACTGTCAGTCATGGAATCAGCAGCAGCCAACCCCGGAGTACTTGTCATTCCTCCCGTGATCGTTCCCATCAGATCCAAAATATTGATCCGGAAACCGTAGTACCCCACTAACAAAGCCACGATCATCGGCAACAAGGTAATAGCAAAACCCACCCCAAACAGGGTTAACCCACTATCCATGAAGGTTTGTACCAGATTCACACCTGCCGAGGTACCAACTTCTGCCAAGAATAGCAACAATCCCAATTGACGTAGCAGTTGGTTAGCCGGACCGGACATGGACCACACGATAGGCCCAGTCTTGCCAAGATAACCCAAAATCAGAGCCACAATCAGAATTCCTCCCGTCAACCCCGGAGAAAAAGTGAAACTATCGGAAAAAGAGATATTCACTTTTCCGAAAAGCACACCCAACACGATACCCATCGCTATCGGGAAAAAATCGGTATCCGACAAACGTTTTTTGTCATTTCCCAAAAGATTTAACACGTCCTTCATACTCTCCTTCCGGGCGATAACCGTCAGTTTATCACCAAAACGCAGAACTAAATCGGGACTCGGCGCCACGTCAATACCGGAACGACGCACGCGAGTCACAGTACAGTGGTAATTCTGATGCAGGTTCAAACTTCCCAAGCTCTTCCCGGCAACCTCTTTATTCGTCAACAGCACATACTGCATATCAATACTGTCTCCCAAAGGCAAATCCTGATTCATTTTCTCCCCGACCAAAATTTCTAACTGCCGTAAAGCATTCAAGGAACCTACCGCTTTGATCAAATCTCCCTCTCTCAACACGGATAGAGGGGTCGGGATCTCAGTCAAATTACCGTGAACCAAACGAGAAACCACGGCCCCCGTCATGGTCCGGATTTGCAGATCAGCCAAGCTCTTGTTAAAAGCGTTTGGATTACTCACTCGGAAAACAGCCGTCTGGATCTCCGGGTATTGTTGTTGTTGCAAAGTTTCCAAGCGTTTCTCTTCCGCATAGATATCCACCCGTAATATTTTAGGTAAAAGTTTCACGAACAGGATCACCCCAATCACCCCAAAAGGATAGGCAATACCGTAAGCGATGGAAGAGGAAGAAGAACCTGTGGCATCAATAGCGGCAGCTAACCCCGGTGTACTCGTCAGCGCTCCCGCAATCAACCCCACGACACTCGGCGTATCAATATCAAACAAGTATTTAGAAACGACCCCAGTCATTGCTGCCGTCGCCACAATTAATAATGTGATAATTGCCAAAACCTTTCCTTTCGCTTTAAAAGAAGTAAAAAATCCCGGCCCTGCCTGCATCCCGATCGTGAAAATAAATAGTACTAACCCGAAATTTCCCAGTTCTTTCGGGATAATCACCCCAAAATGGCCAAAAAGCAGGGCGATAAAAATGACCGCTGACACGTCTAGCGATATTCCTTTAAAATTAATTCGCCCCAGAATAAAACCCAGAGCAACAATTAAAAACAATGCAAAATAAGAAGATTGTAATAATGATTCCATCGAAAAAATGTAAGATTTAAAATGTGAAATTTAGAATGAATAGATCACTCAATCTAAAATATCAAATCAACAATTTACCCAGTTGTTCCCAAAAGGTAGGGAAGGATTTCGATACCACCCCGGCATTGCGAATTACTAATCCGGCCAATTTTAATCCGGCAGGAGCAAAAGCCATCGCCATACGGTGGTCCTGATATGTATCGATTTCCAATGAAATCAACGTGTTACGTTCTCTGTTCCAACACAACTCTCCATGTACGGGGACTTTCAATTCATACCCCAGTTTACGCAACTCGCAGATCGAGGCAGCCACACGGTCACACTCTTTAACATACAAGGTTTCTAGCCCGCGAATATGAAACGGAATATCTTTTAAACAACAGGTCACGATAAAAGTAAGGGCTAAGTCGGGCATTTCCGTGAAATCTGCCTCGAATAAACCCGTACTTCCACCAACAACCCGCAAAAGAATACCCGATTCACGCCATTCTGTTTGCACCCCTAATTGCTCCCACAATCTATATTGCTGGACATCCCCTTGCAAACTATCTTTTTTCAAGTCCGAAATGAAGATTTCACCCTGCCCGACAATAGAAAGCATTTCGTAGAAATAAGATGCTGACGTCCAGTCGGATTCTACACGCAAATTTACCGGAATGTATTCTTTCTCAGGAACAATAATTTTTTCTCCTTCCAAACACACGTCTACCCCAAACAAGCGCATCATACTGACAGTCATTCGAATGTAAGCAGCAGAAACAATTCTTTCTTCCAGATCGAGAGTCAAGCCTCCCGGCAGTAAAGGGGCAATCATCATCAAGGCTGATACGTACTGGCTACTCACCGAAGCATCTAAGGCCAAGGTACGTCCACCTTGTAACGGCGCAGAAGTAATCCATAAAGGAGGAAAGCCCTCTTTACCCATGTAGGCGATACTCGCACCCAATTCCCTCAAAGCATCCACCAATACCTGCACGGGACGCTGTTTCATGCGCTCCGAACCGGTTAATTCCCGAACCCCGCCTTTCAAGGCGAAATAAGCCGTCAAAAAACGCATAGCAGTTCCAGCATGCCCCACGTTGACCAGCCTGTCGGAAGTAGACAAGGCTTCTCGCAATACCCGTGTATCATCACTATCCGACAAATTCTCGGGAACCGAGCATCCAACCAAGGCACATAATACGAGCGCCCTGTTCGAGATACTCTTAGAAGCCGGTAAAACAGCCACTCCTTCAATCTTCGTCTTATTCCACGCAATAACTCGATCCATATTTTACTCGTAATTTACACTTGGCTCAAGGCCTCAACCACTAAATCTTTCGAACAATAATTATCCAATGAAAACTTCCCGATATCCGGGAGTAACGTGAAATTCACTCCCAACCGTTCGTTTTTCTTATCATGCAACATTAATCCATACAAGGTATCAATATGATCCATCAATGGATAGTTCGGATAATATCGCCTGATAAAATCCCGAACTTCCTTATAAATTTCTTCCGGAAAACCTTTCTCCTTGACGGACAGGTACAATTCAGCCACCAATCCCAAAGCCACCGCTTCTCCATGCAAAAGAGTCGTCCCCCGCATAATAGACAAACTTTCGATGGCATGCCCGACCGTGTGTCCAAAATTCAACACTTTACGCAGTCCCTGTTCCCGTGGATCCTGAGAGACAATTTCATCTTTTATAGCCACGGAACTTCGAATCAATTCCAGAAAGTCTTCCGGGCTCGTTTCTTGATATTCCAAATACAACAACCGGGTCAAATACTCCCGGTCTGACAATAAACCATGTTTGATCATCTCCGCAAAGCCGGACATTCTTTCCCGCACGGGTAAATGACTTAAAAAATGGACATCGATAATCACTTTTTCAGGGATGGAGAACGTGCCAATCTCGTTTTTCAAACCGTTGAAATTAAACCCGGTTTTACCGCCCAAAGATGCATCTACCTGCGCCAGTAGCGTCGTGGGAACATTAATGCAACGCATTCCCCGTTTAAAGGTAGAAGCTGCAAAACCTCCCAAATCTGTTACTAAACCACCTCCCACACACACGAGAATGGAAGACCGCCTAGCCCCCCGTTTACTTAACATCGTCCAAATCCGAGCCACGCTTTCCAATGACTTGTTCTCTTCCCCGCAATCCAAAACTGTCACGTGAGAAGGGATCCAATCCACCTTCTCGAACAAACGATCACAAAAACCGACCGTATGCTTATCCGCCACGATAAATAAATTCTCGTGCCCAATTCTACCCAACAATTCTGCAAGAACAATGCTGGCATCCGTGGTAAAAATGATATTTCTCATTCATCCTATATTTCTGTACAAAATTAAACTATTTTAATCAGATGCCCAAACGAGGCGAGAAAGGTCCGTAAAGTTTATAAACTTATTCTCCCATTTCATTCGCTTTTTACACTATTAAGGTGTACTTTTGTCATAAATTATTTTAACTATCGGCGTATGAATCATGAAAACTCAATCCTGACAATGGTCGCTATCACTATGGCTCCCCGACTTAACAATGCTCTCTTTGCCCCCCTGTTCCAACAATGTGGCGGAATTTCCGGATTTTTCAAAGAAACAGACAAAAATATAGAAGTACTTTTTCGGAAAAACAATTTAACAAACATTCAACCTGAACGCTCCCGCTGGCTACAAATGGCAGAACAAGAATTAGATGTCATGAAAAAACATCACATCCAAGTATGCGGTATCGAGGATTCAAATTATCCCCGTCTTCTGAAACATTGTGCGGATGCCCCGCTCGTACTATTTTATAAAGGCACTCTCGAAAACAGCGACACGAAGAATATTGCTATCGTGGGAACCCGTAAAGCGACTGAAATGGGGAAGAAACGAGTAGATATGTTACTCTATGAGCTATCCAAAACAGGTTATCAACCGAACATCATCAGCGGATTGGCTTACGGGATCGATATTACTGCCCATACAGCATGCGTACATTACGGATTAAAAGCACAGGCCGTTCTAGGACACGGTCTGCACATGATTTATCCCGCCGCACACAAAAACATGGCCGAAAAGATTCTGGAACAAGGAGGTGCTTTAATTTCAGAATTCCCGACTTGCGCACAGATTTTACCAACAAACTTTCTTCAACGCAATCGAATCGTGGCAGGCATGAGTGAGGCGATTCTCGTTGCCGAATCACCTATCAAAGGAGGTGCTATGTCTACTGCCCGGCAGGCCTTGTCGTATAACCGGGACGTAATGGCCATTCCCGGAAGACCTGAGGACCCAACCTTCACCGGGTGCAATCTATTGATCAAACAAAATATTGCAGCCTTAGTAGAAAACATCAAGGACATACTCCGAATTCTTAACTGGCCTCTCCTCCCAACCGGACCTTACCAAACGTCATTGGATTTATTTCCAGTATCAAATAATGAGGTATTACTCTTGGAAACTTTGGAAAAAACGGGAGAACAAAATATTGATCAATTACATCAATTTACACGAATACCCGTGCATGATCTTTCCGTATCCTTATTAAAACTTGAACTAGAAGGCCGAGTTATGCAACTCCCCGGTAATTGTTACACACTTACTTAACAGGTTTCATTACAGATTCATAGCACTTCATGAAACGTGATTGAAATTTTAAACTATTATAACGTTTGCACCTACCAAAAAATAACTCGAAAAATTTTTGGAATCATAAACAAAAGCATACCTTTGAACCGAATTTTGATAATTCAAGTGAATGAAAATGTTTTTTTAAAGTTTTTACTTAAACAATATTCAAATGAAAGCAGAGATTAAAGAATTCATGGATGCCTTAAAGGCTAGAACCGTAGGTGAATCAGAATTCCACCAGGCAGTTCAAGAAGTGATCGAAACTGTATGGGATACCTATCAGGCAAACCCGAAATACAAGGCTAACAAGATCCTTGAAAAAATGGTAGAACCTGAAAGAGTGATCATGTTCAGAGTGCCTTGGATCGATGATAAAGGTGAAGTACAAATCAACCGCGGTTATAGAGTACAATTTAACAGTGCTATTGGACCGTACAAAGGAGGTTTGCGTTTCCACCCGTCAGTAACCCTTGGCGGTTTGAAATTCTTAGGTTTCGAACAAACTTTCAAAAACTCTTTAACTACTCTTCCGATGGGCGGTGGTAAAGGAGGTTCTGACTTCAACCCGAAAGGAAAATCAGACAATGAAGTTATGCGTTTCTGCCAAAGCTTCATGACTGAGCTTTGCAAACATATCGGACCAAACACTGACGTTCCTGCTGGAGATATTGGTGTTGGAGCTCGTGAAATCGGCTTCTTGTTCGGACAATACAAGAGAATCCGTAACGAATTCACCGGTGTATTAACCGGAAAGAACCGCGAATTCGGTGGTTCAAGAGTACGTCCGGAAGCTACCGGTTACGGTACCGTATACTTTGCTCAACATATGTTGGCAGAGAAAGGTGAGAAAATCGCCGGTAAGACTGTAGCTATCTCTGGTTTCGGTAACGTAGCTTGGGGTGCCGCTCAGAAATTAGTTCAATTAGGAGCTAAATTAGTTACCATCTCTGGTCCTGACGGATATATCTATGACGAGAAAGGTTTAACTCAAGAGGGTGTAGACTACATGTTGGAATTGCGTGCTAGCAACAACGACGTTGTAGCTCCTTACGCAGAGAAATTCGGTGCTAAATTCTTCCCGAAACGTAAACCATGGGAAGTAAAATGTGATATCGCATTCCCTTGCGCAATCCAAAACGAGTTGAACGAAGAAGATGCAAAACAATTGGTTGCTAACGGTTGCCAAATGGTAGTTGAAACTTCTAACATGGGTTGTACTGCCGAGGCTGTTAACTACTTGAACGAGCATATTACTTTCGCTCCTGGTAAAGCAGCTAACGCCGGTGGTGTTGCCGTTTCTGGTCTTGAAATGAGCCAAAACTCAATGAGATATAGCTGGACTGCTGAAGAAGTAGACGCTAAATTGTCTCAGATCATGAAAGATATCCACGATACTTGTGTTAAATACGGTAAAGAGGGTAACAAGATCAACTACGTTAAGGGTGCTAACATCGGTGGCTTTATCAAAGTTGCTGAGGCTATGTGCGCTCAAGGACACTGCTAATAATATTGCAAGTCTACATAAAGAATCCGCTTCTTCGGGAGCGGATTTTTTTTATTCTCCGGAACTGTAAAATTGATACAACAAAAAGTAATCCGTACAGATCATTATTAGATTGTTTCCCGTATTTTTGCACCGTGAAACTATGAATTTCTAAATCATGAACAAGCAAAACAAACCATCACAAGGTGTTGTCCGGATGGATATGTTGCACGGCAGTCTGCTAAACAAGATTCTGTTGTTTTCCCTGCCATTGGCAGCAAGTAGTATCCTGCAACAGTTGTTCAACTCGGTAGATGTTGCCGTCGTGGGAAAATTTGCCAGCGATCAAGCCTTGGCTGCAGTGGGCAGTAACAGTTCGGTGATCAGTTTAATGATTAACCTATTCGTGGGAATATCGGTCGGGGCGAATGTCGTGATCGCCAACTATATCGGGCAAAAAGATGAACGAGGAATCAAAAATGCCATACACACAGTTTCCGTCATCGCCTTAGCAAGCGGATGTCTGTTACTCGTGGTAGGCTTACTCATTGCCAGACCAATTCTGGAAGCCATGGACACCCCCGATGACGTCATAGACTTAGCGGTTTTGTATCTCCGCATTTACTTCCTCGGAATGCCCTTTTTCATGATATATAATTTCGGGGCAAGCATTCTCCGTAGTATGGGTGACACGAAACGTCCACTCTACTGTCTTGTTGCAGCGGGGATTATCAACACAGCACTAAACTTATTACTAGTCATCGTCTTCAAAATGAGTGTTGCGGGTGTTGCCATTGGTACGGTCGTTGCTAACATGTTCAGTGCAGGAGTAATCATATACATTCTTCGGCACGAAAAGGGCCCTTTCAAGTTAGACATTAAACACCTCCAAATCACCCGTCCTGAATTACGGAAAGTTCTCCAAATCGGAGTTCCCGCAGGGATACAGGGAATGGTGTTCTCGATAGCCAACATTTTCATACAGGCAGCCGTCAACCGATTCGGTTCTGCTGCCATCGCCGGTTCTGCTGCCGCCCTCACATACGAGTATTATTGTTATTTTGTGGTTAGCGCTTTCAGTCAAGCCGCAGTAACTTTCATCAGCCAAAATTACGGAGCCGGCCAGACAGAGCGTTGTAAAAGAATTTTCCGCCTGACCATGTTATTAAGTGTTGCTTGTTGTGGGCTACTGAACGTACTATTCGTCTGGCAAAAACACATTGCAATCAGTTTCTTCACATCCAGCCCAGAAGTATTCCATTATGCCGCACTCCGCATGAATATTGTCTTACTGACACAATGCCTTGCCTGCTCTTATGAAATTGCTGGAGCTGCTCTTCGAGGACTTGGTTACTCCATGCTACCGGCTATTCTCACCGTGTTCGGAACCTGTATTTTACGATTGCTATGGATATACCTTGCTTGTCCCTTGTTGCCCAGTTTCGATGCATTGATGGTCATTTATCCTATTTCATGGATCGTAACCGGTGCTGCCGTTCTAGTTGCATACCACGTGGTACAGAAAAAGCTATTCAAGCCTACATCTTTATCTCCAATCCTCCAATAAACGAAGGGAGTAGGGAGTCTAAAAATGAAAGAATGCTTCAAGTGCAATAGGATATACCCCGAAAAAGAGTATTTCCTTGAAAAGTTTTTCGGGGTACAACTTTAAATTGTTTAAAAATAACTTCTACTTTTTAGAAAAATACTTCTCGATAATCTTTTCCAAAAGCGAACCATGCGGGTTGCGAGCAAGGATTTTACCAGAAGCGTCGATTAAAACCGTAAATGGTATCGCTTGTACCCCGTAATCAACACGGGAAGTACTTTCCCAGCCTTTCAATTCAGAAATTTGAATACCTGCTGGCTGATGCTTGTCCAAAGCTTCTTTCCATTTTTTCCGGTCAGAATCAACGGATACTCCCACAATTTGTAATCCCCGATGTTTATATTTTTTTTGTAAATTCTTCAACAAAGGAATCTCTTGAATACAAGGGATACACCAAGATGCCCAAAAATCCAGTAAAATAAGTTGTTTTTTACCAACATAATCTGACAAATGAACCTCTTCTCCGTCCAATGTTTGAGCCACTATCTCCCGATAGGGCATTCCTACATCCGTAGCTTTCTGCGAATGCATAAAATAATCCTGTTTCTCTTGACGAGCCCGGATTAAAGTCTCGTATTGCTCCCGTATTTCCGGGCGAATCGTCGGGTAAATCTCGTCTACAAAGGCCCGACTATACACCTCTTTCCCACAACAATGAAAGAAAAAGAACTCCCCGATTTCAGTACCTGCATATTCTCGAATAAAGCTTTCTGATGCCGGAATGATATTTTCTTTGAAAATCGTACTACTTTTCAAATTATAGTAAGTATCCACCTCATTTTCTATGCTCCCCGGTAAACGTTTCACGCTATCCCGTTCATGCCATAAAAGCTGACGTTGACGCACGGTTTCTCGTTTTGCCTCTCCTATCGTCGCCATGTAACGTTCATTTACAGGGGTTCCGGACACCATGATTCCCAGTGTATCGTAAACCATCGTAATATCTCCTGGTTCAATAACCACAACCGTTGAAGCCATATCCGGAATTTTATAATCAACGCTATCAATTGTCACCATGTAGACTGCCGGTTCTTGTACCATTCCATTAAATCGAAATTGGCCATCTTTTATTTTGATGCTATCCACCGGACGAATTTTTTCTTCAGAAAAATAGAACGTGGCAGGCGTGAGCTTAACCAAACATCCATCATAACGAGCCGGTAAATTCCCGATAAGTGAATAGTGATTTCCGTTCCCACAGGAAGAAAAAAGTCCTGCTGCTGCAAGCAACAGGACGATCAGATTATTTCTCAACATGATTTTCCTCCTCTTTAAGAATCTCAATAACATAAGAAATCTCATCCATCAAACCACTAGGGCTTCCTCCGTATCCTTCCGCACGATAGCGGATACGTCCATTTTTAAGGATGGCCTTTTGAGGAATTCCCGATGTTCCCGGGAACATGGATTTATACACGACATTCCGGGAATTTTTCCCTTTGGGGTTCGCATCGTACAGCACCTCCATATTTCGGAAACCATTCTTTTTCCATAACGCATCAATTTTTTCTTTTTGGGGTTCATCTTGCGTAATTACAAAATAGAATTTCACTGTCGGATCATTCGCATAAAGATCCACGGCCATTTGCATCCCATCCAATGCTGCAATACAAGGCGCACACCACAACGCCCAAAAATCAATAACCACAATTTCATCTTTCTTAAAACTCATAGATTTTACCTTACCCCCTAAATGTGACTCCAAAACAAAAGGTTCAAAAGGTACATCAACCACTTCAGCCCGGAGCCGTTTTTTTATTTTTTCAATTACATGTTTAGGTTTTAGGGAGGCAATCCATGCTTCAAAAGTGGCTGGCTTATCTTTTAATACGTCATACTGTTCTCGCAATTTTTCATAAACCACCGGAGTCATCTGCCCTGCACTGGCAACACCTTTCATCGCCTCGAAAGCCTCATCATCACGTCCCAACCTTTCCAGACTCTCTATATATGCTTCATTACCCGCAGGGTAAGAAACATAACGCTGATCCTCGTCTATCAAATTCATCACATCCACGACTTCTTGATAACGACCACACTTCTCTGCCACTTGGGCATACACACAAATATAATAATTTAACCACTGACGAGCGAGTCCTTCCACTTGACGAGGAGAGGCTATTATCGTTTGGCTATAGGAACCATCTCCCACTTTAACAATCATCTGGTCGATGAATTTTCTGGCAATCTCGACATAAGTCTCTGGTGGCGTAGGTGTTTTCCGAATAGCAAACTCCACGCATTTCCGGTAAACATCATTAATCATCACCATATCCATTTCTGGCAAAATTTCTTCCAATTTCCCGTAATTCCCCGATTTATAATACTTTGTGGCCAATTCCCGGTAAAAATTGTTATACACGAATCCCCGAGGATTCGGATTCTTTCTCCATGCCTCGATCGGGAAATCCTTTCTAAATTGATCCGCAGCCGCAAAATATTCCTCCCCAGATAACCTATTCAACTCAAACGAACGATTAAAACGGGCCAATCCGCCATAAGGGAATAACTTAAGTATCACCTGATCCATACTATCCGCCTTAGCTTTATTATTCAAATCAATCCGGTAAGTGTTACTGATTTCCTCGTATTCATTCTCGGTCAAATCCGGTTGGCTTTCCATGACTTTCAATAAGTGCGCTATTCCGGGACGGCTGTTATCACCATACATTTTTTTCAAAACAGATTTCATTGTTTCGAAAAAGTGGCGACCATATTGAGGATAATGTTTTGTCTCCTGATCTGTCCACATCATCGCAGCCTCGTTAGAAATTTCCTTGTAGTTCCCGGAAAAATAATTCCCAATCTCCGATCCCAGCGAAGGCTTCCGGAATACACCCCAAGCAAGGTATCTACCCGGTAAATAATCACCCGCATTATTTTTGGGGATAAATATAAACCCATTATCGTTATTGTTATCCGTTGAATCCGGTTGTAGGGTGAACGTGGACTGGAATTTAAAAGCGATAAAAGCACAATTTTCCGGTATCTCAAAAGTTCCTTTCCAAAGCTCTCCCTCCTGTTTTAATTGCACATCACCCATCTCCCAGTGATAAAAATTATACATATAAATAATCCCGACCAAATCGGATCTACCTTCTAACGGCCCTCCTTTCGAATTATACGTCAATTCTAAACTCCGACCGGCCACGGGTACTTTCGGGTTTAAAGCTAAACGGGACTCGTTCTGCTGGCCCAAAGCCATGTTAACCATGGCTAGGCAAGCAAAAAGAACATAAACAAATTTCTTTTTCATACTCTACAAACAATTATCTTTACAGTGATCTATTCAAAGGTGGTATTACCCATCTTACGAAGATCAATACCAAATTCTTCTTTATAATAATCAATTAAAATATTCCACTTCTTTTGAATTAACGTGTATTCCGGGTTATTCAAAAACCAAGCCACCTCTTCATCTGTCTTGTCCCGCAAGTGTAACATAAAAGATTTCAAGTCGTTTTCTCTCGCTTGAGTCCACGGGTAATCTCCCCAATACCACTCTTCCTGGGCTCCAGAATAACTATTAAATGTCGGTAAAAATCCTCTCTTCCGATAAGCCTCCAAATTCTCTCCATTTAATGGAAGAGCAGGTGCATTCTCGTAATCCGTATCTTTATAAAACTCATCCGGAACATTCAATAACCCTTGAGCAATGTAATAATCCCACATCGCCCCCAATAGTTCGTTTTTCCTTGCCTTTTTAGTTACGGCGTCCATAACGGTCAAATCTTTATTCATTCCTCCAATAATGAGCGCATTACCATTTATGCGGTAATTATAAAAAGTTTTGCCCCAACCGCGATCCCAATAAATTGAGTCGGCCAAAAAGACCCGGTAAGGTATTCCTCCTTTTTTCAAAAATTCTTCCGGAAAAAACTGAAGCCAAATATCTTGAATATAATCAAGCATGGCGTCCACATAGCGGGGTTCTCCCATAATTACCCGATAAATTTGAACTCCACCACCTGCAGCCGTTTGTGTCCAGAAAGCATCTTTTTCCGTATAATTATAAAGTACGTAAGACGCATAAGTATCAAATATTCGTTGAATCCGATCGTTCGCTTCATCCGAAGCATCCCCCTGCGGTAGTATGTAATCCGGCAAAATTTCGTCTGGCGCACCGATTTTGGTATCATCGCTACAAGAAATGCATGCTGCCCACAGGCAAGTTATAGCTAATAATATTTTTTTCATGATTTTCTATTTTACGTTTACTGAATCTCACCTTGTCTCGCACCCATCTCCCGGGACGGATTTTGGACAAGAGCCCTATTTTGTAATACGACGCTGTTAGGAAACGGTAATGTATACATGGGATCACCCTGTCGTAGTATATATTCATATACTGCTCCCCCTTTTTCAGCCTTATAAGTGTGTTTAATTTCCGGCATCCCTTGACGACGTAAATCAAACCAGCGATGGCCTTCAAAACAAAGTTCTTTCCGACGTTCCAACCGGATTTCATCCAAAAGGACCTGACCGCTCAGATTTACATCCATGTAACCGATCACGCGGGTCTTCCGGAATGCATTCAATTCGGCCAAAGCCAACCCCTCCTCGCCGGAAAGAGCATAAGCTTCCATCCGATTTAAAAAGGCTTCTGCCGAACGGATAGATTGCCCTAACTCCAAGCTTCCCATTGGTTTTTTCAGGTATACAGTATTTGACTCATCTACAGCTTTAAGCGCATAGGCCAAAAAACGTTGATCATTCACCTGATCCCATAAGGCCCGGAAAGCAGGTGCCGTTCCCGGTTGATATTCCCAATGATTCGCAACCGCACTCGGCCCGAAAAACCATTCAACTTCGGGATTATTATATGAAATCGGGGCATAACCGTTATCTGTCAAGATAACATCCAAATTATTTACCATATTCAATAACCCAATTCCTTGTTTTTCTGCTTTCTCCACTTCGGCAATACACTCTTTATAATTCTCCATATACAAATAAACCCGGGAAAGCAGAATATGAATAGCCGGCTGATTGATCCGGAAATTCTTACGCATAATCGGAAGAGGATCCAACAAACGAGCAGCCTCCAACAAATCTTTTAGAATCACCTCTTCATAAATATAGCCCACGGTGGAACGCTCAATGTTCTTTTCTGTCAAATCGGAGATCAACCGAACCGGAACCCCTAAAGCATCCTTGTTATGGTTATAGGGTTCCCCATAAATATTAACCAGCTGGAAATACAGTAACGCTCTTACAGCAAGAGCTTCTGCCTTCACCCGATCCCGATCATCCTGTGTTCCTATAGCCTCATCAATATAATCCAACACTGCGTTACATCCCAATATTTTTGAATAGAACTGGGCATACGTGGTAGAACTTGCTGTTTCATTGATTTCACTATCGTAACCATCATAATCGGCAAGAGTCGGTTGCCATGAATAGATCGGGAATTGAGTTATAGCATTTGCAGTTTCCACGGTTCCTTCCGGATCCCATGGACTTGCATAAGTCAAAAAATGAGCACAATCATCATCCATCAAGGATAAAAAAGAAAAATTCGGAGACGACTCATCAGGATACCCCGTACCCAGTAATAATTCCGAAAAATCAGATGTCGTCTTCGGTATTACCTCACTTTGGGACTCTTCTTCCAAAAAATCTCCACAAGAACCTAGCATAAATAATCCCATGATAGCTCCTAAAATAAATATCTTGTTTTTCATCATTCTAACAATTATCCGTTCAACTAAAAATTAAGAGTCAACGAGCAAGAAACTGTCCGACGTGCAGGCCAATTCGCTGTCTCAGGATCACGTCCTTCCCATGCTTTGTCAAAAGCAATAAAGAAAGGATTGGCAAGACTGGCGTTCACGGATGCCCGTCTAACCCCAATCTTATTTACCCAAGCATCAGGTAAATCATATTGCAAGGAAATTTGCCTGCATCGGATAAAATCGGTATCCGCCACCCTCAAGTCTGATTGGTTATACATCGCATAAGGACTCATAGCAACATACCCTTCAACGGGTAATTGAATGTTTATTTCATTCGAATTTCCGGCTGGGATAGAAGGAATATTTGTGATTTTCTCGTCCCCCGGTTTACGCCAACGTTTAAACAAATAACGAGGAGCATTTTGTTCCGGCCTTGGAGCTCCCGCCGTGGCAAAGAAATCCGGAAGAAGGGCCTGAGCCCCGAATGACATGGCAAAACTAGCACGCAATACCAATCTCTTATACCGTAAAGAAGTATTGAGACCACCGGAGATGTCCGGCTCCATACAGCCAATTTTCACCAAATAATCCAAATCATTCTCCGTAACATCTATATCCATATTCTTGAATGTCGGTCTTCCATTAGTCGGATCCAATCCGTTAAATGCAAACCCGTAAAAAGTTCCATACTTTTCTCCACTAACAATCGCAGTTCCGTTAAGATAGTCATCCCGGGTATTTTCCCGTTGATTATTCCGAACCGTATTTTTCACCTTACTCGTGTTGAAAGAAAGAGACCAAGTGAAGTCTTTCATTCTAACTGGAGTCACACTGACAGCCAATTCATAACCGCTGTTTTTCATCGTCGTTCCATCAACATAAGCATTAGCGACACCATTTTCAATAGGAACTTCCCGGGAAGCCAACACGTGACTAATTTTATTATACCAGCTAAACCCGGCACTCATTCTTCCTTGGAAAAAAGAAAAATCAATCCCCAGATTCCAATCTTCAGTCTTCTCCCAACCAAGATCAGGATAAGGCAATGATACCATCTTCAAGGTGTATTGTTGGAAATATTTATTCAATCCCCCATCTTTTGCAATCAAATAAGGAGAAACCGCCTCCACTGCATTTCCTCGCCAACCGTAAGAAAACGAAATATCAAACATATCATACCACGAAGAAGCCCAAGCCATAAACGGTTCATTACCAATCCGCCATTTCACCCCGATTGACAAACTGGGATTAAATTTTTTATTTTCATCCTGCCCAAAACGGTTGGAAGCATCTAAACGAGCATTAAAATTCATAATATAACGTTCTTTATAACCATACACGGCAGTAAAGTATTCACTGACCGTGTTATTTTTCGTCGTCGTAATCGTGGTTCCTGCCCGCATTTCATCGTGAAGATCTCTTGAATTCTTGTGTAACCCGTTCGCCGCCGTTATTTCTGTCGGAACCGTGGCAAATTTCTCTCCCCGATAATAAAGATAACCATACCGCAGACTCGCATTCCCCTCCTGACTCACAGAATTGATTTGAAATCCCAAATTCAACGTAAGACGATGATCTTCATTAAACATTTTATTGTACACTAAACTACTTCTAAAAGAATAGTTTTTCGTTTGGGCATACTCCGATTGTAATAAACCTCCGAATGGTAAAACACTGGCATACTGTTCCGCCGAATTAGGTAGAATCTCTCCCACTTCGTAACCGCGAATTTGGGCTATGTAATGCGTATTTTCCGTTGCCCATGATTTAATTTTATTTGTTGCAAGGGCATAAGATGCTGTTGTCTGAAACTCCAAATCTTTCAACAAATTCAATCGTAAATTCAAAGCTGCCTGCAAGTTCGTTCCATCCGTTTCCGTACCGGAATTATCCCGTTCATTCAATATATTATAATTATATGAAAACTTATTCGGAATAGAAAAACTTGTCGCCCCGACTTTTTCGTGATAATACAGGGTTCCATCTTCATTATAAGCAGGAATGTCTCGGGCTGTATTCATCGCATATTCGTAAGGACTTACTCCAAACGCAAAATCTTCTGTTTCCCGGTAACTGCCATTTAATTGCAAATCAATGATCAACCGCTTATCTAACCGAAAAGTCGTATTGGAACTAGCCGTCAAAGTAGTCATACCATTTCCTTTTGCTTCGCCCCGGGTACTATTAATTCCCACAGAGAAACGACTTGAAACTTTTTCCCCTTGAGCAGAGATACTGACATTATGGGCATGACTAAAAGTATTCCGGAACAAAATATCAAACCAATCTGTATTCATCCTCTCCATTTTCCGGTACTCTTGTTCAAATTGCTGCCGGGTAATCTCTTTCTTTTGTAATTTCTGGATTAAACCGGCATATCCGATCGGCAGAATATTCTGATTATAACTATCCCGATCTTCCCACAACTGTTGGGAAAACCTCATGTGTTCCTGAGAATTCATCATATCGTACATACGATAAGCAGGTTTCATGCCCACGCTAAAATTACCACTGTACGAAATATTCAAACCGTCTCCTTTCGCTTTCTTTGTTGTAATCACGATAACCCCGTTGGTCGCTTTCGTCCCGTAAATTGCCGTGGCCGAAGCATCCTTTAACACGGTAATTGTCTCGATATCGGCAGGGTTAAGCCATGAAATCGCATTACTGGCAGTTTCCCGCAATCCATCCATTTCAGAAGAAAGAGGACTTGCATCATCCGGAATGGGAAGAGGATCAGATTGAATTACACCATCTACAACCCAAAGCGGCTCCTGATTTCCCAATAAAGTAGAGGTACCACGGATACGAATTTTTGGAGAACCTCCCACTTTGCCGGTTCTGTTTATAACAGACATACCAGGAACCCACCCTTGCAACATCTGATCGATAGTAGCTTCTCCGGCCACCTGTATGTCCTCTGCTCGTATTTGTGTCACAGCCCCAACATAACTACCGCGATCAATCGTGGCATAACCGGTAACGATTACATCGTCCAAAGTTTCCAAATCTTCTTGCATAACCACGTTAATCGTATCTTTTCCAGTATATGCTACCTCCCGAGTTTTCATCCCGACAAAGGAAAAAAGCAAGGATAACTTTTCCGCCTTGGGAAGAGTCAAGGCGTATCGTCCGTTCCCGTCAGTCGCCGTACCGACAGTTAAACCTTTAACAATCACGGTTACTCCCGGCAATGGAAGTTTCTTATTATCTGTCACCTGACCGACAATCCGAATATTTTTCTTACTCTTATCATCTTCCACCTTATCTTTAGGTACAATCATAATAAGATCATTTTTAAACTTAAAAGTTAAATCTGTATCTTTCAAAATACGCTTCAACACCTCTTCCACGGTTTCATTCTCCACCCGTAATGACAGCTTACCCAATTGTTTCGTTTGCTCCGGATTAAAAAGGAAACACCAATTCGTCTGTTTTTGAATTTCATCCAACAAAACTTTCACCGACACGTTCTTCAAATCAAAACTAACCCGCTCTTGTTGGGCAAACGAGCTAGCCGAAAGTGTCAACGTAAAAACACAAATAAACAAGAGACACAATTTCATAAGCATCAAAAGTTTTTTCACATACCTTCGATAAAATCGATGGCATAATTGTTTTTTTTCCATACATTTGTAAATTAGAACAGTTAAACTTTCAATACGTCACTCTCCAACAGCGACCTATTGATCTCATTAAAGTTCAACGGGAAGGCTCCAACCCTTTCCGTTTTTTTATTTAGATACTATTATAGTTTTTCCGTTTATCGTAAAGTTTACCCCTACAACATCCGTAATCGCATCCAGAATTTCAGATATATCATTATACCGTTTCATATATCCAGTAAATACTAAGTGTTTTGTCGATTCCGTTTGAAAAAACACGTCAACATCATACCAAAGTGAAAGCGTGTTTAGAATCTGTTCCAAACTTTCGTTCTCAAAGGTAAAATATCCGTCTTTCCAAACCACGTATTGCCGCACATCCACATCCCTCACCTCAATTGTACCTTCTTTACGATCGAAACTGGCTAATTGTCCCGGTTTCATAGTAACCTCTTCTACTACTCCCCGTTTTTTAATTCCGACCTTGCCGTCAACCAACACGGTATAAACTTTCCCCGGTTGATGCGTGTTCACGTTAAACTCTGTCCCGTACACACGAATCTGAACCTCTTCCGTCACCACGTAGAATGGCCGATTCAAATCCTCGGTCACCTCAAAATAAGCCTCTCCCGACAAATAAACCGTCCGTTCCTTTTCATTAAAACACACCGGATATTTCAACTCCGAAGCAGAATTCAAGTAGACATTTGTCCCATCCGACAATTTTAACCGAAATTCTCCCCCGCGAGGAATCTTTAATGTATTCATAGCTAATGTCACCTCCTGCCCCAGAGTTACTAAAGAATCATATTCCAGATTACCTCCTCCTTGTTTAACCACCACTCCTTTTTCCACTTCTATTTCTCGCAATTCCTGCACGCCATTCAACTCGTGAACAGTTTGATCGGCCGTGATCAATACAGCCCGTGGGCTTCCAGGTGTAATTCTAACTATACGTTCTGAAGCCATCGGATACGTGTTCTTTTCTTGATTCAAAAACCAAAAGCCAGCAACAACTGCCAAAGGCAACACAATTATCGCTGCATACGTCAAAATTTGCCTGACATAGGCACGTCTTTTCCTTTCCCGTGTAATACTTTTAAATTTCAACCAAGCCACCTCCTCATTCAACGAACGGAAAAGAGAGCTTTCAGAAGAGATGCGAATTTCTTTTTTGATTTTCTCAAAAAGTAATTGATGCTCTTTCGAATCATGTAACCATGCCTCCAGTTCTCCCCGTTCCTGTTCGGAGAATTCTCCTATCAAAGAATGTCGTATTAACCGGGTAATATTTTCATCGTATTGATCCATGATGTATTCTTTATTTTACATCATATACAAGAAAAGGAGTAAAAAGTAGCAAATAAAAACCAATTATTTTTCAAAAAAATTACGTCTCGTAAATGTAGACGTATAAAAGGAAGAGATTTCCCATTTTCTCTTTTAGGACATGAATCGCATTTTGCTTGTGAGATTTCACCGTCAACACGGAAATTCCCAATATTTCAGCTATCTCAGCATTCTTTTTTCCTTCCAAATGCAATTCAAAAACTCTCTGACACTTTTCCGGTAACTCCCGGATCGCCATATATAATTCCCGATAGATTTCTTCCTGCATCAGGTTATAATCTCCTTCAGTCTCCTCTCTTGTCGTCTTCACGTAAGAAGCATATTTATCTTCAACTTGTCTATGTTTCAAATAATTAGTACATTTATTCTGCACCAGTTCATACAAATAAGCTTTTAACCCTTGATACGAATTGAACATTCTTTCATTTTCCCAAATGGTAATAAAAGTTTCCTGTACAATATCCTCCGCCACATCTAATTGCTCAATCCTCCGCATGGCAAATAACACGAGATAATTTCGGAATCTCGTGAACAAATCATGAAAAGCAGCCTCCTCCTTTACATTTATACGATGAACAAAATCTTTCTCTGTATCATTCATTCTCACTCCCATAGGATTTTTGACAAAGATAGGATTTCGGGAATAAATAAAAAAATCCGACCGAAAAATCTTCCGATCGGATCCCACGAAACAATGTATTTCCTATCGCCCCCTTCTCCTCAACCAAATAAACAAAGCCAAGAAAAGCAGTAATCCGGGGAAAACACCAAATAAAGTGTAATTAAGAATCTCAGCACCTGTCTCTCCCACAAATAATTTCCGATCAATCGCATACGGACGTCTCACATCAATAGGCACCTCTCCATCCGACAACCAAAAAAAGCTAGCTTGAATGATCACGGAATTTGCTGTCCACAAAGGACTTCGACCACGAGTAAGTTCTCCATCACTCAAGCAATCCGCATCACCCAAAATAACGATCTTTTGTTCTCGTTCTCCCATTTTACGAGATAATGCCAAAGCTAACGGGTAAGATTTTTGTACCTCTCCTGCAGCCGGATTATACACAACCTCTTGATCAACAATTTCCGTATTCTCCAACTCGTTCCAACAAATTGAATCAGACATAAACAACGGAACAACATCAAATCCTTTATCTGTTGTATATTCTAAACCGGCAGCCGTAGGCATTGCCACCACGTAATAAGGCCGCATAAAACCGAAAGCATATGATAACTCCACAGCTTCCTTTGTTGGTTGCGAAACAATTAAATCTATTGGTTGTTTCTGCGCAACAAATCCAGCAAATGGACCGAGATCCTTATTATCCTTCTTTTCCTCTTCAGGATCTTTCGGTTTCTCTGGCTGAATCAAAAAACCATCCACAAGCTTCACGCCAAATGGTTCCATCACGGCACTCATTGCATCTTGCCGGCCGGGTTCCCCAATGATTACCAAATTACCTCCTCGAGCAACATATTTATCAAAATTTACTTTCTCCGCTTCCGTCATTGTTTCACGCATTTCAGCAATAACCAAGATATTGATATCTTCAGGAACCTCTTGATCCAATGTAACATCTTTGTAATTAAATCCCTGATTTACCAAAGCCTGCCTCAACATCGGCAAGTGGGTAAACATACAATAATTACGATCTCCGGGACGATCCGTTTCCCGTTCTCCGTGACCAGATAAGAAACCAATCGTGGGTAAGATCATGACCATCCGTTTTAAAGCAGCTGAAATTTCCGATTCCGAAGGGAATATTTCACGGTCATCATATAATCTCAAAAAAGTTTTCTCTCCAGATTCTCGTTCCAACAAACGTACAGTCCGATTCCCTTCCGTAGTTCTCAAATCAATCTTCGCCCGAATTTGTTCCGGAGTTAAAATCTTCTTTGGATTCAATTTTTCCATCTCGATCACCTTTTTCGCTTTCTCTTCATAACTCATTCCCGGAAATGCCCGTTCTAGATAATCATTTTTTATTGTATCGTAATAAAGTACATACTTCATTTTTATTTCCGGTTTAAAACGCGTATATTGTTCAAAACGACGAATATCATTGTTATACTCTTTCGGATAACCCACCCAATTATACTTATCCAAGATATTCACGTAAGTAGTAATTGTCAAACCTCCTTTCAACTTGTTTATGATTTCTTGACTATTAGGTGTCAATGTATTTGCTTTCGTATGAGTGGCATCATAATAACATTTAAAAACTGGACGAGAAGAAACAAATGCCAACACGACAGCTATCCCCCATACTCCCGCATATTTACCTAAAGAAGTTAACCAACTGACCTTTTGTCGCCGTCCCTGCATACGGATAATAGTCATCAACAAAAATAACACCACAACCACGATAAAATAAAGCACATCCTCACTACAAATCATCCCGAACATAAAATTATCAGAACGCCCTGTCATCCCAAACCAATAAGTGACTTCCCGAACAAACGGAACAGCCTGCCACATTCCTTTTACATACGTCAACACGGCAAGTACCGCCAAAGTTCCCACTGCAGCAACAATTTGATAAGATGTCAAACTAGACATGAACAAACCAATAGCTACATAAGCACACAACAACAGATAAACACCTAAAAGTCCCGTCAAGAAAACAGGAATGTCCATATTCTCAATCGTACATACACCATAGATTCCATAAACCAATAAAACACCGACCAAGATCAGTCCATAAATTAGCATGGCGCAATATTTACCCAAAATAATTTGGGCATTCGTAATCGGGGAAGAATAAAGCAATTTAATCGAACCACTTCCTAATTCCCGACTCATCAACCCCATTGTCAACAAAGGAATATACAAATACAAATAAGACTGTACACCAACAAACAAACCTCTTTGCCCACCAAAAATACCGAGAGTCAAATTAGATCCTATTCCCCCCATACTTTGGGATCGCACAATCTCCGAAATCATACCAGAAAATAACATCCCCGTTTGAAACGTGAATATAATTAAAATCAACCAAGCAATCGGGGAATAAAACAAATCCCGCAACTCTGTTTTCGCTATCTTAAATATAATTCTCATCTTTACTGCAAATAAAATTTAACACTATTTCTTAGACAACTCGGCAAAAATAGTATCCAAAGAACTTTTCTCCTGTTGTAATTCCATTAATTGCCAATCGTGCGTATAACTAGCCTCCACAATACTATTTATTGCCTCCTTGACATCTGAAAATTGAATACGGAACCTCGGACCACCTAACTCCTCTACACGAACAACTCCAGGAAGAGCCTGTATATCAGCCACCAAAGGAAGTGCGCCCAACGAAACGACTAAGGTGTTCGGTTGTATATAATTATCAAATTCTTCCACCGTTCCAGAAAAAACCATATTTCCCTGTTCGATCATCCGGATATAATCACAAGTTGCTTGCACTTCCGGCAAGATATGAGTAGAAAGAATCACAGTCCGTTCTTCCGCTATCTCTTTAATCAAATGACGAATCTCGACAATCTGATTCGGGTCCAAACCATTCGTCGGCTCATCAAAGATAACCAGTTCCGGGTTATGAATAATAGCTTGGGCTATCCCTACCCGTTGCTGATACCCTCCGGATAAATTATGAATAACCCGTTTCGCAAAATGAGAAATACCACAACGTCCCATAACTTCTCGCACCGCTTTTTTTACCTCCCGATCCGGGATATGTCTCAACTCCGCACAAAATTCCAGATACTCCTCCACGGTCAAATCCGGGTGTAACGGCGGCACTTGCGGCAAGAAACCGATATGTCGTTTCGCCTCAACAGGATTTTTACTAATACTAATCCCTTTTATATAAACATCCCCTTCCGTTTGTTTCAATACCCCACACATAATATTCATGGTTGTGGATTTCCCGGCCCCATTAGAGCCGAGTAATCCATAAATACCATTTTTCGTTATCTCAAAATTAATATCCCGAATCGCCCACTGCACGCTATAGCGATGGGACAAATGTTCCACCTTTACAATTGATTCTTCCATACAATATGATTTTATACAAACTTTTGTTAATATTCATCTACTCCCGTCACTCCCGTAGCCATCTCTTTCGCCATGGTTATCTTTCCGTCAAATGTCATTGTTTCCACACACTTCGGTCGATCTCTATCCGAGATGTCATAAAACTTCAACGTACCGTTTTCACCTCCGACAACTAACAAGTCATACTTACCTATCACACCGACATCAGAAGTTCCATATCCGATATAAGTCACTTTTTCCGGAAAATCCGTAATCATCGGCTTATTCGCATACTCGCTAGCAATAAGTAAATAATTCACATGATTGCCATCCGTATATACCACTTGATTCTTAGCTTTTGCATTAGATGACGAACAAGTAACTAATATTAAAGCATCATCAGAAATCCTGACAGGGCATTCTATTACACGAGAATCCGCACCCTCAGGATAAAAAGGAAGCAACGGAGCAACAGACTGCTTTACTGAACCGTCAGACGGATCTATTATAAACTCCCCACACCAAGTCTTTCCTGATACATCATTATAAATTACAGAATACACATTAAGATTTGTCGTAAAATTCAACATTGCACTCTTCATATATCCCATATGCAATACTTTCGTTCCACTTTCAAATCCCCAAACCGGAGGACAATCCGTTAACGAACCATTATTTTTTAAAGGGATCAAACTAGTTGCCAAATAGGAGGGATCTCCCCAGCCACTTCCAGCCTGTTTCGATGCGAAAGCAATCATAACCACCCGATTATTCTTTTCATCCCAACAAGGGATCGAGGTAAATCCATACAAACGGGTACCGAATTCAGTAATTTTATACCCTTTTTCATCCAATTCGTAAGGAGTATTGATAAACATCCCTCCCAAATTATTTTTTGACAATTGTCGTCTGTAAAGTTTACCGTCTTTATTAGCTAAAAAAGTACATAACCCAGTTCCCTTATCAGCTTCCCACGCATCAACCCTCGCAACCGGAGAAAATCCGGACGGAACTCCTCCTCCGAACAAATCTTTCAGTTCGGAATGTAATTCGAACGTAGCGGCATCCACTTCATAAGCTACCTCGTCAGTCATAATCGTAACCGACCCCATCGGTCCTACATTCTTAGCCGTTCTAGTATATCCCAAGAAGACAGGTTTACCGGAAATTGACAACGCATTTATTTCACTAAAAGAATCCTGCAACTCAAATTCGTCTTTCAATTCCTCCCGATTATATGTTCTTTTTACAAAATAGCATTCTCCTTCACCTTCTTTTTCTGTTAAAACGAACCAGTCACCATCACTACGATACGGTGTTATAAAAAAAGAAACCACTTTCATGAAACGAGTTTCAAACTCCTTATCGATAATAGTAAATGAACCTCTTACCCATTTGTCTGTAGCACAAAGTTCTTCCATCTTTGTCCATTTAATCACGCTATCCACCGGAATATCAATATTCGCTTCTGTAGCTATAACCACATCGTTTAACTTCCACTCATAGCGCACCTCCCGTTCCCTCTCAACAGAATCCGTATCCCATCTAAAAGCATCATGTCCACGTAGTTTCATCACGTTATGCTCTGTCGCATACACGCTTATTGGCTGATTTGTATGCCATTTAGGCTCCTTAATATCGTCATAATCATAATTTCCCTCATCCTCTAAACAACCAAATATCAAGAAAAACGACAAATAAAATAATATATGAATCTTTCTCATAATAGCAACTTTTAATCATTAAATCACAACTGTTATATCGTTACCATACTCATCTTTTTGGCCGGGATTGGCAATCAGCCACTCTTTAAATTTTAAAACCAACCCGATAGCCAAATCCGGACGTTCCTCTATCATCTTTTCGTCCATTGTCATACCGGGATCAGCATGTTCAACGAAAAGCTTATATTTTGTATTGGAAAACTTCCCCAAAAGCGTAAGTTCAACTTCACCATTCTCTTTCCACCAATCCGGTCTTTCTGCCACATAAGAAGAAATTATCACGGCACGACGACGTTCATACTGCCCCAAGCCAATTCCTTCACTTGGTACTAACTCAACAAACAACCGTACGCCCTTCTCCATTTCTTTTAACCGCTCGGACAGATTCAACCGAATCTTTATCGTATCTTGAATATCCAATTGCCCTTCCAACAGAGGTTTGGCGTGAAACACATACTGGTCATCCAAATCATACTCATCTTCATTAGCCGTAGTTCCCTCTCCTATCACTTTTAAACTAAAAGGAATATCTGCTGTTAACGGTAATCCGGAATAGTTCACAACCACCTCTGCTTCTATTGTTTTCGTATCATCAGGATAAAAGAAGAACGACATCACAGTCGAGTCTGCCCCCTCCGTTCCCGGTTGAAGGGCATTCATATAAAATTTATCAAAATAAAGCTGAGCCTGCCCATCAAAAACTTTTATATCATCTTCATTACAAGAAAAGAAGGACAAAAACAACAACATTATCATAAAATATAAATATCTTTTCATCATGATTCAAAGTTTATGTCATTATTTAATATCTGCTGGCACAGGGAACATACTTTCTTGAAGAGTCATAGGACGCAATGTTCCTTTATCATTCACAATCGCCGCATTCAAACGTTTATACAAGAAAAACAATTGACCTTCAGAAATCCACTCGCGACGCGCATCATGGAGTAATTCTTGCTCAAATTCATTCCAAGTTGATCCTCCAAGTGAACTTCCATAAATTCCTCTATTTTCCCGGATTTCATTCAAAATTTGATAGGCATCACCAACATTCCCGTTACGTGCATAATACTCAGCCATAATATATTTCATCTCGGTAAGACGAATTACAGGAAACAAATTCACAGTTTTATCTCTCGTATCCAAATTAGTGGGAATAAAATATTTAGCAGAAACAGGATAGACGCCGCTACCTAAAAAAATCATGTGATTCCATCGATGATCCAAACTTTTCTCATCGACACCTCCATGTGAAAAATAACTTTCCGAAATTTGAAACCAATTCGGAGAAACTCCACCTTTCCAATCCGCACTCAACCAACTACCTGTCCCTTGATAAGACAAACTGTTATAGGCTGCAAAAATTAAATTAGACATCGTTTTATAATCTTTCCGATTATTAAAATCTGCTTCATTATTACCCCAACCTTGTGTCAAGCCGCTATAATCATCTTTATACATCAAATTTTTCGAACCATCTCTAAAGACCACATGGGCTTTTACCACTTCATCAGCATAATTAAAAGCATCCTGCTCCCGCCCCGCATACTGGCAAACCCTCGCCAATAAAGCAGTAACGGCATTATAACTCATTCTATACCCCCGTCCTTTAAAGAAATCATCTATTAATACAACATCAAAATCCTCTAGCTGTTGCCCAGATATAGTCTGATAATTATAGGTAAAATCGTTATTAAAACGCCCTGTGCCGGATAAATTAATTCCTTGTCCATTTATTGTTGTATCGTAAACAGCAACTAACCCTCTAGCCTTTTCCAAATCTGTAATCACTTTTCCTAACACTGGTTTCACGCCAAGTTTTGTGGCTGACAACACCGGATAAGATTCTATATAAGGGATATACGCACGTCCATCATCATTTATTGGAGCCGGAGCAAACAAACGTAACAATTCAAAATGAATCAAAGCCCGACAAGCATATGCCTCTCCCATGATCATCTTCTTTTCCATTTCTCCTTTCGCAAAAATATCATTAGAAGCATTTTCGATATTCTGCAATAAGTCATTTGCATTAGCTATAATATTATAAGCAATTCCCCATGCGCTCTCTATGCTTGAAGATACTTGCGTGTTTGTGTATTCATATTTAGCCGCAGCTTTACACATCTCGTCATTGAATGAGCCAGACTCCAAATTATATAACTGGGCCATACAATCCAACATTCCATAAGACCAATTCCGGCCATAAAGTTCCGGCTTACCCATGGATTTATATAAACCATTCAGAACAGACCGATAACCGTCACCCGTACTAAATAAATCACTTTCAGTTGCTTGTCCTGCTGGTGTAACATCCAACCAATCCTTACATCCCGCAAATACCAAAACAATGGCAACTGCTAATATTTTAATATAATTTCCCATGCCATATACCATTTAGAATCCAACATTTAATGAAAAATTAAAACTTCTCGCAAACGGATAATTTATAGCTCTCTCCTCTTTCACACTTCTCCATTTACACAAATCATTCACACTAAACTGCGCGCTCAAGCTTTTGAGTTTCCACTTAGAAATCAACTGACGGCTAAAATCATAACCTATGGAAAGACTTGTAAAATCCAAACGATTATCATCTTGCACGAATCTGGAAGTCGGATTTTGTGTCGGATTTTTACTCAAATCATAATAAGGAACCACGTCTCCCGCATTTTTCCACCTTGCAGATAACACCCGTTTATCCACATTCTGCGTGCTAATCTGAGCATTCTCGACTTTCTCCGCTAATGTTGAATTATAACTCTGTCCTCCCCACTGATAATTGAAATAAGCATTCAATGTGATACCTTTCCATGCCACATTAATACCGAAAGACCCTTTGGCATCCGGTTCCGTATCCCCGACAACAACTTGATCATTAGCATCCCACGTGTAAGTCGACATCCCGTTTTTCTTTACAAAACGTTCACGTCCATTAGCCGGATCTATTCCCTCGGAACGAACCGCATAGATCGCAGACAAGGACTTTCCTTCATAATACAATATCAACGGCCTGCTTAACACATCTTTATACTTAGAATCTTCTTTCTCATATTCGGCAAGAATCGTTTCATTATAAGCATTCATCTCTTCACTCAATTCAGTAATTTTACTCCTGTTAGAAGATAAATTTGCCATAAACGTCACCATCCAATCTTTATTCTGGAAAAGAGTAGAAGTCAAGGCAACTTCAAATCCTTCATTCAACGTTGCTCCGGAATTCTCCTTGTAAGAAGTAAAACCGGAATAAGCCGGAATTTTCACGTCATCGATCAAATCTTCTGTTTCATTCCGATAATACGATCCCTCCAAGGTAATTTTATCATTCAGTAAACCTATATTGAAACCTGCATCCAACTTATATGTCGTTTGCCAAGTCAGCCGTGAATTCCCCAAAGCCATCAAAGAAGCTGCAGGCCCCGTGAAGAACCATGCATCTGTTGCTGTCTGGAAAGTTGTTATGGCCGAATAAGGAGCAAATCCCACATTTCCAGTAGAACCGTAAGAAGCCCTCAATTTTAAACGACTGATCAACCAGTGCCCTTTTAAGAAATCATAATTATGAACATTCAACCCAACTCCTACTGACCAAAACGGAGCAAATTGCTTATCCGAACCGAAATCGGAACTTCCATCCAAACGGAAAGAGCCGTCGAACAAGTAAATATCATTATAGGCGTAATTCACGGAAGCTAAAAAACCTATCTTACGAGTTTTAGATTCCGACACATTAACCGGTCTAGCCTGGGTGGCTGCAAATTGAGGTTCATGCATATTCCCCAATTGGAAACCATTTAACACATACGATAATGACTCCGTTTTGCTTTCAGAGATCTCCCCTCCGGCTGTTGCATTAATAAAATGATTACCGAAAACATGATTATAATAAAACATCATTTTTCCATTCCAACTCCAATTATCATTTTCCTGCCGACTCAATTCTCCTTTCTGATCGGCGGGAGTTACATCATATATAGGATCTGCGGGATCCTTAAAATTATCCGTACGTCCATCTGTTCTGCGAAGACCTAATTGTCCTTTAAGCATTAATCCTTCCATAATATGAACATTCAATTGGAAATTATTGGTTAAATCCCGGTTTTTCATCTTGCCGTAGAAAGTTGACAAATTAGCCACTTTCCACAAGGGATTTATCATAGAAACAGTAGTTCCAGCCACTTCTTTCAACAAACGTCCGTTTTCATCATATATCTCAGCATAAGGCTGAGCTTCAGCATATTGAACATATTGTCCATAAGGAGAATCCTCAGACTCTGTAACCGTATAAGAAATATTATTCAATAATTGCAACCAACTTCCCGCACGATAATCCAACGTTAATCCTCCTCCATAAATATGACGGAAAGAACCTTTCATCACACCATTTTTACTCGCATTATAATTCAAATCTATACCATACCTGATACTCTCCTCTCCACCAGACACGTTCAAACTATGCATATGGCCAAAGGCATTCCGCAAAGGTTGAGACATCCAATCAGTGTTCACCCCGCGCAAAATAGCATTTTGTTTTTGATAATATTGAGCCGTAAGTTCAATTTGTTTTTCCGGATCATCAGATGAATATAAACCACTTAAGCGTTCAACTTCCAATTTTTCAGCCGCATCACAAAGATTATAATCAGACAGATCCGGGAAATCTACATTACTGGAAAAATTATAATAAATCTGCATCTCTCCTGCTTTGGGAGCAACCGTCGTAACGACAACAACTCCATTAGCAGCTTGAGAACCATACATGGCTGTTGCTGCAGCATCCTTCAAAATTGTAATCGACTCTATGCGATTTACATCCAAATCATAAATTTTCTGAACATCCACCTCGAATCCATCCAAAATAAACACCGGCAAATTAGGGTTATTCTCCAAGGTCGTTCGCTGGGTTCTTTTCTGCTGCTCTACATCCAACCCTTTCGTCTGTCCGATTGAAGTTTCCCCCCGGATATTAAACTCCGGTAAAGCATTGGGGTCTGACCCCCATAATTTATTATCCTTGATTCGAAAAGAAGGATCAAACGTCTGTAACGCTGCAATCACATTCTTCGAGTTTACTTTCATCAACTGTTCCTTTGTCACGGTCGTAGCCTTACCGGTAAAACTCTCTTTACGAATATTGGAATACCCCGTCACTACCACTTCATCCATCTTTTTTTGATCTTCTTTCATGATCACATTAATCGTATCCTGCCCGACATACTTAATTTCCCGTGTTTGCATTCCCACAAACGAGAACACTAGTACAAAATTAGTATCACGCATGGCAGGTAAGGTCATTCCGAACAAACCTCCACGATCCGTTGCCGTTCCTAAATTTGTTCCTTTTACAATCACCGTAACTCCCGGCAAAGGAGCCTTCCCCTCATCAACCACCTTACCAACAATTCTGATTTCTTTTTTCTTCTCTTCAACCAAAGGTTTCAATACAATCACCTCATTCTGAAAAACATACGTCAATCCTGTTCCTTTTAAACAAGCATCCAGAATCTTTTCCACTGATGAAGCTTTTGCTTCAACATTCACTTTTCCTACCTTATCCAGATCCTCTTCATGATACATAAAAACAAACGAAGTTTGCCGTTGAATCGCCCATAAAATATCCTTTAAATAGGCATTCTTCATAGAAATTGTAACTTGTTGCTCGTTCTGGGCATAAACCGTCCCGTGCGTGTTTAATATCCCTAGAAAAACAAATAAAAAAGTCCATTTTGACATAAACCATAATTTTTGTAATTTCTCACGTATACGCCTGAGAAACATTAGAAAATTTTCCATAAATTTGTTCTCTCAATTATTAGTTAATAATTATCTCAATGTTAACGAAGTAATACTCGCAGGAAATGTTGGTACCATTTCCTGCTTTTATCGTCCTCGTTTAATTTTCAGTACTTTTCCTTCTTTTGTTATTTTTATTTTACCATTTAATTCAAAAATGTTCAACAAAGGTTCTATCGTTTCATGACGGCTCATGTTAAAACCGAAATGTAGACTCTTAACACTTTCATCCTCATACACCACCGTCATATCATACCAGCGTTCCACAACCCTCATAATCTCTTCCAGACGAACATCCCTAAACCGGAACATTCCGTCTTTCCAAGCCGTGTAATAACTCACATCCACGTTTTTAACATCTACCTCGCCGGACTTTTTATGTACAACTAACTGTTCATTGGGATACAACGTTCTTGTCTCCCCAATACTCTTTCCCGAAATAGTAATCGCCCCATCTACCAATGTCGTCGTGGAAACATCATCGTCAACATACGCCGTAACATTAAATTTCGTTCCCAACACGGTAATATCATAGGTCTCGGTTTTCACCACAAAAGGGCTATGTTTATCCTTCGCTACTTCGAAAAAGGCCTCCCCGACCACTTCCACTTCCCGACATTCTCCGGCAAAACGTTCCGGGAATCGAATCCTTGTCATAGAATTCAGATAAACAAGCGTACCGTCGCTCAACACTAATTGATATTCCCCACCCTTGGGCACGACAACTTCATTATAGCTTAAAGAATCAACCTCAGCTTGACTTCCCGTACTTTTATAAGAAAGAGTCTTTCCCTCGTTACGAATAATCATATTCTCACCATGAGAGATAACCCCAGATTCCGTAACCAAATCGACTATCTTTCCTGACGATAAAATTAATTCAGCACGGGTTCCCCCAGGTTTAATAACATTCAAATCAATCAAAGAAACGGATTCCCGTTCGGAATGAAATATCCCGAAGACAACAGCTCCCAACGGTATCAATAAAATTGCCACATAACGTAAAAACACACGCCAAGATATCACTTTCTTCTCTGTTTTCTTTAATTTTTCCGAGTATCCCTGCCAACCGAAAACTTTATCAAAAGCCATGAAATGTTTTTGTTTTGATTCTCTTCCTTCCCGACTAACGATTCGATCATACAATCGATGATTTCGCTCCGAAGTCATTCGCCATTCATTCAGTAATTGCAATTCTTCATCAGACAACTCCCCAGCCATCGATTTCGCAATCCAAGAAGCTAGCAAAAATGGGTCATTTTCCAATTCCTTATTATTTCTGTCTATCCGTTCCATAATTTTTATTCACTACACAATTTTCGTGTATAATCAATATCTAACAAAATCGCATTCCAAACTTTTACGATCTACTCATCATATTTATCATTATAACACGAAAAACAGAATTTATGGGGAAAGAAAAATTCACTTTTTTTTGAAAGAAAAACAAATAATACTAAAAATCAACTACTTGTTCAATAGAAAAATAAAAATCAAATAATAATATTCCCTTAATATCTCGCGCAATTTCTTATACGCTATTTTCTTTAAAGTATGTACGGAACTTTCAGCAATTCCCAATTGCCCAGCAATCTCACTATTTTTCAAGCCATCCAATGACAATAAAATCACTTGACGGGTTTGATGAGGCAGGGATTCCACGGCATTATAAAACATTCGATAAGACTCTTCTTCTACCAACGTCTCTGTATAAAATTCAAGGGATTCCAGCACAGAAAGATCTTCCCGCCTTAACTTATGATCACGTATATAGTTCAGACAATCATTCCGAACCATTGTATAAAGGAAAGATTTCACCTTAAAATAATTATCAAACCCTTCTCGCTTACTCCAAAATTTCACGAATCCCTCCTGAACAATGTCTGCAGCCAAGGCATCATCTTTCAAATAGGTGGACGCAAAAACACACAACGCTTGATAAAATTCATCAAACAAATTTTTAAATGCCTGCTCGTTTATCTGCAACGAATTATCGTTTACCACGTTCATACAATACCGTCATTATAAAGACAAACCTACTGAAAAATATGATAACGAACAAACTTTTATTCTTGCAATAAATCTATTCTTACATGATTTCTCTCGTTCTTACTTATTCCCCTGTTTGTTTATTTCTCGATTTTTGTCGGTCTTTTTACTCATTATTCAAAAGAACAAAACCTTTCAACAGATCCACTGATAATCAACTCATAAACTTACATCTATTCGTTATATTTCCGTTTCTAGGAACGAATAGATAACGAACGCACATTTATATAATAACGAATAGGTATAAGCCTAAAACAAACCTAAGGCAAATATTAAGAATATAATTCACTATTTTTGCAGATAGGAAAAATGCAACAAATTTATATTGTACATATGTTTATAGATACTCACTCACACATCTATGCCGAAGAGTTCGACAATGACAGACAAGAAGTTATTCAAGGGGCATTAACAGCCAACGTTCGACAAATTATATTGCCGGATATTGACAGTACAACCCGACAAGCGATGTTATCATTGGCACAAACCCATCCTGACATAATGTATCCCACGCTGGGAATACACCCAACTTCTATAAACGAATCCTACAAAACAGAAATACAACTTCTCGAAAAACGACTGGACCAAGAAACAATATACGGAATCGGAGAATGTGGAATTGATCTTTACTGGGACAAAACATTTTACAAAGAACAAATTATAGTTTTCGAATGGCAATTAAATATTGCCAGAGAAATGGATTTACCTATCATCATCCATTCGAGAGACTCTCTAGTAGAAATATTTACAATATTAAAAAGACAACACTATAACATGAAAGGCATACTCCACTGTTTTCCCGGCACGGAAGAAGATGCCCGCAGAGCAATAGACTTGGGATTTCTATTGGGGATTGGGGGTGTAGTTACCTTCAAAAAATCATCCATGGCAGAAGTCGTGAAAAAAGTCGGAGTAGAATATCTTGTATTAGAAACGGACTCGCCCTATCTTGCCCCCGTCCCATACCGGGGTAAACGCAATGAAAGTAGTTATATTCCGTGTATAGCCACTAAAATTGCTGAAATTCTAGGGGTCGACACGAAAAAAGTAGAGGAAATAACAACAAATAATGCAATGAATTTATTTAATTTGCATGTCAGTCGTGCGAACCGTTCATAGAAAAGGTGCAGAAGGGTAATTAACTGGCGAAAAGTGCAGAAGGAGCTTAAAGCTTGTAATATTTTAGTTTTTAAATTAGTACATATGACAAAACCCGTGTTAATAATATATACCGGAGGAACAATCGGAATGGTAAACGATCCCGAAACTGGGGCATTATGTCCTTTCAATTTTGACCAGATCGCTTGTGAGGTCCCGGAAATTAAAGAATTCGGATTCACAATAGATAGTTACACCTTACCGAAAATCATAGACTCCTCAGATCTACAACCACAATTATGGAAAGATCTTTGTTCGATTATTTTGAAAAATTACGACAATTACCGAGGATTTGTCATCCTACATGGAACAGACACGATGGCTTACTCGGCGGCGGCCTTAAGTTTCATGCTAAATAACTTGGCCAAACCCGTGATCTTTACTGGTTCCCAACTCCCTATTGGGAAAATCAGGACTGATGGAAAAGAAAACTTGATTGCAGCCATTGAAATAGCAGCTGCTTACGATCAAGGTAAGGCTATCGTTCCGGAGGTTTGTATTCTGTTCGGGGATAAATTATTCCGGGGTAACCGGACAACAAAAATAAATGCGGAAAGTTTCGATGCTTTCCAGTCATTTAACTACCCAGCGTTAGCAAATATTGGAATACATATTCATTACGATTATAGTGCAATCGATTACACCCCACGAACAGAACCTGTGAGCGCATTCTGTGACGTGGACACGAATATTGCGATATTGAAAATATTCCCGGGCATGAAACCTGAGGTAATTGATGCTATAACAAGTATTCCCGGGCTAAAGGGTATCATCTTGGAAACTTATGGTTCAGGCAATGCCCCTACAAATAAAGTTTTTCTTAACAAAGTGAAGGAGGTATTAGGAAAGGGCATTTTCGTATACAACGTTACCCAATGCCAAGGCGGAAGCGTCGAGATGGGTAAGTATGAAACAAGCAGAGAGCTACTTACCGCCGGAGTTATCAGTGGTCACGACATTACCACAGAAGCTGCCGTCTGCAAAATGATGTACGTTCTAGGCAAATATAAAGACACTAACGAAATAAAAAAATATTTAAATAACGGCTTGAAAGGAGAAATATCTCCCAAATATATTGGATTTTAACATTTTTTTTATACCTTGGTGCCCGATTTTAACCGACATACGGTATAAAACAAGAATAAAACAGCTTAAATAGATATTATAGAGTTAAATTTTAATTATTAATAAACTAAAAATCAGTTAAATTGATCATGAGAAAATTATTTGCACTAATAGCAGTTTTAGGAATGCTTACTATTGGAGCATCATCTATGCTAATGGCTCAAGAGAATGACACGACTCTAACAGAGACCACTGAAACTTACCAAGAAGAAGAGGAAACTACAGATCCTACCGTACTAGAAGATGAGTCACAAATCGAAAGTACCTCTTTCCACGCTGCTTTAAAACAAAAATTCATCGAGGGAGGTGCTGCCTTCATGAGTTTCGTTATCTTATGTTTGATCTTCGGTTTGGCTATCGCTATCGAAAGAGTTATCTATTTGAACTTGGCATCAACCAATTCTAAAAAATTGATCACAAGCGTAGAGGATGCGTTAAATAACGGTGGAATTGAGGCTGCTAAAGAAGTTTGCCGTAACACCAGAGGTCCTATCGCAAGTATTTTCTATCAAGGACTGTGCCGTTATGACCAAGGTGTCGATATGGTTGAAAAATCTGTTGTATCTTATGGTTCTGTTCAAATGGGACTTTTGGAAAAAGGAATGTCTTGGATTAGCTTGTTTATCGCCTTAGCACCGATGTTGGGATTCTTGGGAACTGTGATCGGTATGATCGACGCCTTCGATAAGATTCAAGCAGCAGGTGATATTCAACCGTCATTGGTTGCCGGAGGTATCAAGGTTGCATTGATCACGACCGTAGGTGGTTTGATCGTTGCCATGATTCTTCAAGTATTCTACAACTACTGTATTGCTAAGATTGAAAGTATTGTTAATGACATGGAAGATGCTTCCGTAACTTTATTAGACATTCTTGTCAAATACAATCAAAAACACTAAACCATGCAGAAAATAAACAAAATATTAAACATCATGACCATCGTAATGTTTGTCGTTACGATCGTGTTATTGGGGTTATTTTATTTTGGAGGAGAACTTCCAAACTCACAATACGCTACCCCGGTATACACGGAACAACTACTATGGTGGTCATATCTATTATTTGGCGTTGCTATTGTTGCGGCGTTAGTATTCCCGATTGTTAGATTATTCACCAGACCCAAGGAAGCAATGAAGAGCTTTATTGCCCTTGCAGGGATCGTACTCCTTGTGTTAATCGCTTATTCTATGTCTGATGGAACAATCATGAATATTCCGGGATACAGCGGTTCAGATAACGTTCCGGGAACTTTAAAATTCACTGATACCATCCTAATCACAACCTACTTCTTAGGGATAGGAGCTATTGGTGCCATTGTTGTAACAGAAATTATTAGACGCGTTAGATAATTTTCCTGAAGAATAAAAAAGAAATTATGGCAAGAAAAAAAACACCAGAGATTAATGCCTCTTCCACCGCAGATATCGCCTTTTTGCTGTTGACATTCTTTTTGATGACAACAACAATGGATGTGGATTCGGGATTATTCAGACGGTTACCGCCCATGCCGCCACCAGATCAGGTCATCGCACCTCCTGTTGCCAAACGTAATATCTTACAAGTTTTGGTAAACAAGAACGATTTGTTGGCCGTGAACGGGGAACTGATGCAAATTGAGAACCTAAAGGAAAAGGCTAAAGAGTTTATTTTGAACCCGCAAAATAGAGAAGATCTACCGAGTAAAGTTGTTAAGGAAATTCCTTTCTTCGGACAAGCTGAAGTTTCAAGAGGAATTATTTCTCTACAAAGTGACCGGGGAACCTCATACAAAATGTATATTGCCGTTCAAGACGAACTGACAGCAGCATATAATGAAATTAGAGATATGAAAGCCATGGAAAAATGGGGAAAGAAATATAGTGAACTTACAGAAGAACAAATGGATGCTGTAAGGAAACTAGTTCCGACCGCAATATCCGAGGCAGAACCTAAAAACATCGGGAAAGGAGGAAAGAAATAATGGCTAAATTCAGAAAAGAAGGAGGAAAGGAGACTCCTGCTATTTCAACAGCGTCTTTACCGGACATCGTGTTCATGCTATTATTCTTCTTCATGGTTAGTACCACGATGCGAGAAGTTCTCGTGATGGTTGATAACGGTATGCCCGAAGCAAAAGAGATCAGCAAACTAGAGAAAAAATCTTTAGTGAGTAACATCTTTATCGGAAAACCGAAAGATCAGTATGTGGCTACTTACGGAAGTGAACCTCGTATTCAATTGAACGATAAACTGGCAAACGTAAGCGAAATCAGTAGTTTCGTTGTCGCTGAACAAGAATCTCGTAAAGAGGAAGAACGGAACATGATCACGAACAATTTAAAAGTGGATCAGTTTACGAAAATGGGTATCGTAACCGACGTAAAACAAGAATTACGTAAAGCAAATTCTTTACGTATAAGCTACGCTACTCGTAAAAAAGTAAAATAGTTTATCTATTATACATTAAAAAAGGGAGCAAATTGCTCCCTTTTTTAAAAATTTGATTAGCTTTGCACTCGGATAATATGGTCCCCTAGTTCAATGGATAGAATGAAGGATTCCGGTTCCTTTGATATGGGTTCGAGTCCCGTGGGGATCACCTCTCAATTCTACAACCCGCTAATATACAAAATATTATAGCGGGTTGTTTTTTTTATAACCCAATATATAAGCCCAACCAACAAGCTATTTTCATTTTTCCTATATTTGTAGAAAACAATACAAGCAACACATTGGATTACCTTAAGCAAAATGCGGGCAACCAATATACGGGTGAAGCAAATTACATAAATGATCAAGCCGTAAGGGACAATAACATCATTACTGCTAACGGTAATGCTCCTTTGGAATTTTGTCGTGAGATTCTATACCAATTAGATGCCGCAACACCAGAAATTATAGAAGAAACCTATTCATTTTATAAAAATGAACTTTTAACGAATAGTATCTAAACGTTTCTAAAATCGTCAGCCTTATTAATCGGTTGACATTTTTTTTATACATTTGCTACAAATCTGTTCGTTATGCAAAGACCTTTCAAATTTACCAAGTTCAAACTAATCACAGGATATATCCTAATTCTCTTGCTAGGAGCCATTGCAATTATTTTTATCTACAAACAGACTATTGCATTAACCCAGAAAGGGAGTGACGAAATTGTCATGCAACAAAAATTATTCATCATAAGTAACACACTCACTAAACTATACGAAGCAGAAAATACCGGAATAGCTTTCTCCCAAACGGGGACTCAAAAGAATTTTGACACTTATATGAAATTGATAGAAGAAATCAGGGATAATATGGATACCCTAAAAAATCTATCTATAAGCTCGGAACAAAATTTACGAATAGACACGATAAATACACTTTTAAGTAAACGTATCGATAATTTAAAGGATCTATATTACGTCAAAAAGTACTATATACCCGAGGATTTTTACAACAAGACCATCGAAAAAATAGGAACCATCAAGGACTCGACAGATGTCATTCCCGATCTCCGGGAAAAAATTATCACTGTCATTGACAGTAGCTACATCATTCGGGAAAGAAAAGGATTATTCAGAACGAAAAGAGATTCCATTTTAAAAGTCGACACAACCCTCCATCGCATCGTTGACACACTCAACATGGTTACGACGAACAACAATACGGATACATTAATGAACGTGATTCGAGATTCCTGGAGCCAGTATCAGCAGCAAAAAGAAGAAATCGATGCAGAAGTTTCCCGGCGAGAAGGTATTGTTATCCAGAGTGGCCAACACATCACGGAGCGTCTCAAACGGGTATTGAAAGAGCTTGAAAAAGAAGAACTTAAAAACACGATGACCCGTTTGGAGCAACAACAAATCACAACACATCATCTCACTCGAACTATATCTTGGATCGCAATCATCGCTTGTGTACTGGTGGTCTTTTTCGTCGTTCTCATTATCAACGACATCACGCAAAGTCAACGATACAGACGGGAACTAGAAGCAGCAAAAACATACACGGAACGTTTACTACATAACCGGGAGAAATTAATGCTGACCGTCACTCACGATATAAAATCCCCCTTGAGCTCCATTATCGGGTACATCGAACTGTTAAATAACACCCAACTAGAAGAGCGACAGCATTATTTTCTCAAAAACATGAAAGGTTCTGCCGAACATATCCTACATCTTGCTAACAATATGCTTGATTTCTCCAAATTAGAATCTAACAAAATGGAAATCAATACAGTTCCATACAACCCGGGACGCCTATTGCAGGAAACCGCAGATAGTTTCCTTCCTTTAGCGGCACAAAAGAATCTAGAATTGAAAAGCAATGTCAGCAATGCCTTAAATGGACTTTATCTTGGAGATTCCATGAAAGTTCGGCAAATTGTAGTAAATATCCTATCGAACGCCATAAAATACACACGAGAAGGAAGGGTTTCTTTATCCGCTTTTATTTCCGGTACAAAAGACAACCAGTTCATTATTGTAATCAAAGACTCCGGTCCGGGAATGACAGAAGAAGAACAAGAACTGATATTCAAAGAATTTACCCGTCTAAACCCACAACACAACAATGGAGCGGAAGGAACAGGCCTTGGCTTAACCATCACGCTACAACTCGTGCATCTACTCAACGGGGAATTAACCCTCGAAAGTAAAAAAGGAGAGGGAAGTACCTTCACGGTTAAATTACCATTGATAAAGGCCACGGCACAAGAATTTCAACCTACAGAAACACCCGCTTTAACCCCGATTATACATGAAGGCATGAAAGCCTTTATCGTTGATGATGACATTCTTCAATTAACCGTCACAACAGAATTACTCCAAAAAGTGGGTATTCAGTGCGACACTTGTACACATCCTCAAGAAGCGTTATCCCAGTTGGAAAAAGGGAACTACAACATCGTTTTATCCGACATTCAGATGCCGGAAATGGACGGATTTGAACTTGTGCAACAAATCCGTAAATCCCAAAAACAACAAATAAGAAACATTCCGGTAATAGCTCTATCTGCTCGTGACGATATGCACGAAAAAGAGTATCAAGAAGCAGGTTTTTCCGCTTATCTAAACAAACCGTACACCCCGGAACAACTTTACAGCAGGGTAAACGACCTGTTAGGATGTGACATAAAAACCAAGCAACTGGTAACACAAGTTACTGATAAAAACCTCCCGTATAATTTAGAAATGATCATGGTCTTTGCTGACAATGACAAAGATGCTGCCAACCAAATTATCGGGTCTTTTATATCGGATTGCAAAACCAATTTCCAGTTATTGGCTAAGCATCTGGAAGCACATGAAACGGAACAGATTGCCAAGTTAGCACACAAAATGCTACCCATGTTCAAACAACTCTCGATCAACGATATAATTCCTTCTCTACTTTTTCTGGAAAAAATGCCATTGGATACAGAAGAAAATAAAATAAGAGAGAATATTGAAAAGATTCTGCAAGAAGGGAACGATGTTCTCCAATTACTGGAAGAAGAAACATACCAATAATCTCTCCATATAAAATTAAAAATATCTATAGGTCCTCTAGGCCGAAACTTTTTAATTTATTATACAATGTCTTCCTGTCTATCTGAAGCATACGGGCAGCCTCGCTCTTGTTGTTCCGGCATTTCCGCATGGCATCCTTGATCAGTTCGATTTCCATCTCCCGCCGTGTAGTGGATATCTTTTCAGGTTCCACTGGCTTTTGCTCCAATTCCGGAGGCAAACAGGCCTTAGAAATCAAACTATCCATACATAACAACGTCGCTCGTTTCACGATATTACGCATTTCCCGCAAATTACCCGGCCACGAGTAAGCTCTAAAAATACGCATAACCTCCTCATCGAACCCAGCCACTTGTTTTCCTAACTCCTCGTTCGCTTTATCTAAGAAATGATTGGCAAAAATCAAAATATCCTCTTTTCTCTCCCGAAGCGGCAACGCTTGGATGGAAAATTCATTCAAACGATGATACAAATCCTCCCGGAAACGACCACTTGCAACGGCCTCTTTTAGATTTTCATTCGTGGCCGAGATAATACGCACATCAAAAGGAATATCAACATTCCCGCCCACGGGATGTACCTTACGCTCTTCAAGCGCACGCAATAGCTGAACTTGCACATCATAAGGTAAATTACCGATCTCATCCAAGAAAATAGTACCTCCCGATGCGGTCACGAAATAGCCCTGCTTATCGGTAACAGCACCCGTGAAAGAACCTTTAATATGCCCAAAGAATTCGCTTGCGGCAAGATCTTTCGGAATCGCACCACAATCAACCGCCACGAAAGGTCCGTCTTTTCGGTTACTCATCGAGTGTATCAAACGAGCGATATACTCCTTACCCGTACCACTCTCTCCGTTAATCAAAACCGTCATCATAGTAGGTCCTACCAGATGAATATATTCATATTGCCGATCGGCACCTTCACTCACTCCTTTTATATAAGAAAAACTCGTCATCTTTGCTTTTGCTGGAACAGACTTGGCAACAGGCCCTGCCTCCAACTTTAAAGCTTCCTGCAATTTTTTTAGAATCTCATCCGGGATAACAGGTTTGGCCACGTAATCAAAAGCACCCAATTTAATCGCCGTGACCGCAGTCTGTATATCGGCATAGCCTGTCATCAGAAGCACCTGTGTCTCCGGCGTTTTTTCCTTGATCACCCGAAGCAAATCAATCCCGTCTTTATCCGGCAAACGTAAATCCGTCAACACAAGATCAAATCCTGTTTTATCTAATTGTTTTACAGCTTCCTTGTAGGAAAAAGCAGTATCTACCTCAAATCCACGCTTTTCCAACCATTTTCTCAGCATGATACAAAATGTTGTATCATCATCCACGATTAAAATCTTTGCCATAAGTCGATTTATTTCTACACGAAAATAGCCTTAATCGACTAAACAAAAAAGTTTTTAACGGAATTTAGGAAAAGAAAGCAGGTAACTCTCTAGAAAAGAGCTACCTGCTCAAAACAAGTGTAATAAATCTTCTCAAATCTCCAACTACACAAATAAAACTCCCGTCTTTATCAATAGACATGTGTTCATGTCCATCGTGTTTATATTAATAATTGTCTATCATCAAGATGATTAGGTTCACTCTACTTCATTTCGGGCTCGGGTAAAAAATGCGGTAACAAAAGTCCCGAAATAGCTATTACGATAAAAAATATACAAATTCCCATAACCAATCAATTTTAATCATTCAACTATTTGCTTATAGTATAGAGAATTGTATGCCATTGCTAAACAAAAAACCAGACCACCAAGATAATCAACAAATTACACGTCAATTTTGGAAAATAAGCCTGTAGAAAGATGTGGAACAAGTGTGGAAAAAATCCCTATAACTTGTCCCCTAAATGTAGATTACCTGTTCTCCAACAGATCTTTTACCGCCTCACGAACTGTAACTATGTCCCAAGCAGATACTCTTTGCTCAAATTTATCTCTAATTTCCGTCAGACAAAGATTACCCATACTTCCTTCGTGTGTATGATGAATCACCCGATCTCTATCCCGATAATATCCCTCTTGAATTTGTAAGCCTATTTCCCGGTAAGCCTCCCGAAACGGAATCCCGGCCATCACTCGTTCATTCACGTCCTCTACGGAAAAAATATAAGCATAGCGGGAATCTCGTAAAACATCCTGTTTCACCTCCATCTCCTGCAACACCAGATGAGCCATAAAAAGGGAATCGTTCAACTCACGAAAAGCGGGTAAAAATAACTCCTTAGTTAATTGCATATCCCGAAAATACCCGGAAGTCAAGTTCGTACAAATCATAGCCGTTTGCATGGGAAGCGATTGCAAATAATTACATTTCGCCCGAATCAACTCGAATATATCCGGATTCTTTTTGTGTGGCATAATGCTGGACCCCGTCGTATACTTATTCGGTAAACGTACAAACCCGAAATTACTACAAGCGAACAGACAAACATCGGCAGCCAAACGCCCTAAAGTCGTTGCCACGGCAGCCAACCCCAATAGCACATTCTTTTCCATCTTTCCTCTTTGTATTTGGGCATAAACCACATTATAAGCCAAACTTGCAAATCCAAGTAAATCAGTCGTCATCTGTCGATCCAAGGCGAGCGACGAGCCATAACCTGCCCCGGAACCAAGAGGATTTGTGTTCACCATATCGTAAGCCGCTTTCAACACCAACAAATCGTCGGCCAACGACTCGGCATAAGCACTGAACCACAAACCGAAAGAAGAAGGCATAGCCACTTGTAAATGAGTATAACCGGGAATCAATACGTCTTTATTCTCTTCTGCCCTTTGTACCAACAGGTCAAACAAACGTTCTACATATTCCAATGTTTCAAATATTGCCTCCCGGGTAAATAACTTCAAGTCAAGTAAAATCTGATCATTCCGGGAACGCCCCGTGTGAATCTTTTTCCCCGCATCCCCGCATTCCCGCACCAATAGCAATTCAATTTGAGAATGAACATCCTCAACTCCCTCTTCTATCACAAACTCGCCCCTTTCCACTATTCCGTGAATATCAACCAATACTCGCTGCAAAGATTTATACTCGTCCTCACTCACCAAACCCACAGCATGTAACATTTTCAAGTGAGCCAAACTCCCAATAACATCAACCCCAGCCAACATAACATCCAATTCCCGGTCTTTTCCTATCGTAAATGATTCCATAAAACCATCTATATCATATCCTTTATCCCAAAGCTTCATTTAAATTCAAATTTTAGACTCCAACCCTACAAACCAACGCTCCTAATTTTACTTTAAACTCTAATTTCCATTCAAATTTTTAGTTTTTAGTTCTCAATTTTAGCTCGTTTAAATCTATAATTCAACATATTGAATTATAGATTTAAATAACTCAATTCCCTCCCTTATCTCATCCAAACGGATGTACTCATTCGCTGTATGTGAACGAGCACTATCTCCAGGTCCAATCTTCAGTGAAGGACATGAAATTACCGCCTGATTCGATGTCGTTGGAGAACCGTAAGGAGATAACCCTAACTCCATACACCGTTTCACCACTGGATGAGAAGACGGAACGAAAGACGGGTTCAGTGAAAAAGAGCGAGGGATGATATCGCATCTCACGTGATCACGGATCGTATCAAATATTTCTTGGTTTGTGTAAAGTTCATTTACCCGTATATCTACCATAAAATGACAAATTGCAGGAACCACGTTATGTAAAATTCCCGCTTCAATCCCTGTTACGCTCATTTTTACCGGACCCAATAATTCCGATATCTTTTCGAACTGGTAAGTACGAAACCAATGTATATCTTCTATAGCCTCATAAATCGCATTCACTCCTTCCTCTCTTGCGGCATGTCCTGCTTTTCCCCGAGCATAACAATCCAACACCATCAACCCCTTCTCCGCTATCGCCGGACACATTCCCGTGGGTTCTCCTACAAAAGCAAAATCAATCCGTCCAAGTTCCGGAAACACGCTTTGAATCCCGTTACCTCCCGTGTTCTCCTCTTCTGCGGATGCCAAGAATACTAGATTACATGGCAAACTCCAAGATGCCAATTCAATAAAAACAGCCAGCATCGAGACAAGACTTCCTCCCGTATCATTACTTCCCAAGCCAAATAACTTTCCCTCCTTCACAATCGGAGTAAAAGGATCGGTATCCCAAATCCCATTAGGACGTACCGTATCCAAGTGTGCATCGAGTAATAACGTGGGCTTCGCACCATCGAAATCCTTTGAACGACTCCACACGTTATTACCTTTACGATGCACGTCGAACCTATATCTTTTCAATACATCAACAATCAAATCAGCTACCTCATCCTCTTGCTTACTGAAAGAGGGGATGGATATAATTTGCTTTAAAAGCTCTATTGCTCCATTCGCATCCATTACTTTTCCAATATTATCCTAGTGCCCGCATTCGGTTGATCCAAATCATCCGGATGAATCAAACGAACAGCTCCTACCCCATTATAAACAGATTTAAAAGCATTATCCAGTTTGGGAATCATACCAGAATGAATCACACCATTTTGCTTATATTTTTCATACAAAAATGGGGTAAGACAAGAAATTACGGAACTTTCATCCCCAACATCCGTTAATACACCCTTTTTATCAAAACAATAGATCAACTCCACCTCATAACACATCCCCAATGTCTCCGCCACCGCCGCCGCAATCCCATCTGCATTCGAATTCAACAACACACCTTTTCCGTCGTGTGTGATCGGTGAAATAACAGGTACTACTCCTGCCTGTAACAATAATTCGAGAGCCCCCACACGTACCAACCGGACATCTCCCACGTACCCCCAGTCTATATCCCGTCCTTTCCGTCGATCGGCTTGTACCAGATTCAAGTCACACCCGGAAAGTCCACAGGCATTCACTCCTAAAGCCTGCAAACAAGTAACCAGAGTTTTGTTGATCCACCCGGAATAAACCATCACAGAGACCTCCAAAGTCTCCCGATCAGTTACCCGTCTTCCATCAATCATCTTGCAAGGAATCCCCAACTGCTCCGAAAGCTGACCGGCAAAAGTACCGCCACCATGCACGATGACAAAGGGGAAATTCATCGATGCGAACTTCCGACACAACCGGTTCAGTAGCTCCCCATCCTCGATCAAGACTCCTCCGATTTTTATGACTTTACATTCCATTTGTTAATTCATTACTTGTTTAAACCGAACGACAAACTCGTCAACTTCCTCCCGGGTAATACACAACGGGGGCAATAAACGCAAAGTATTTTTCCCACTAGTCCCCGTGATCACACGTTGATCCGCCAGCAAACGACGACAAAAAATAGCATGAGGGATATCAATATCCACCCCAACCATCAACCCCTTCCCCCGAACTTCAATCACCCCGTTCAGGACTTTTAACTGCTCCATCAGATACCCACCAACACGATCGGCATTTTCCATTAATCGCTCGTCTTTGATAATATCCAACACGGCAATCGCAGCCGCACAAGCCAGATGATTTCCTCCAAACGTTGTCCCCAACATTCCCTTCTCCGCCTTGATTGACTTGTTAATTAGTACTCCCGCCACCGGAAAACCATTGCCCATTCCTTTAGCCATAGTGACTACATCCGGTTCTATCCCTGCATATTGATAAGCAAAAAATTTCCCACTCCGCCCGTACCCCGATTGGATTTCATCCAAAATCAATAACGTACCTGTTCGGTCACAAACTTCACGAGCCACTCGCAAAAACTCCCTTGTCGGTATCCGAATTCCCCCCACGCCTTGAATTCCCTCCATGATAACAGCCGCATATTCTTTCCCGGACAACTCTCGTTTCAAAGCTACCACGTCATTCAAATCGATAAATGTCACTTGATGTCCCCGGTTCCAAGGAGCTTGTATTGTCATGTTATCTGTAATAGCAACGGCCCCACTCGTACGCCCGTGAAAGGCTGCGTGCATGGCTAGTACTTTCGAACGCCCCGTGACAAAAGAAGATAGTTTTAAAGCATTTTCGTTAGCTTCTGCTCCACTGTTACAAAGAAATAAATTATAATCCGTACAACCGGAAAGCTCTCGTAACTTTTGCTCCAACACCTCTTGCAAATGATTCTTCACGGCATTGGAATAAAACCCGATACGATTTAATTGTCCCGCCACCAATTCCACGTAATGAGGATGCGAATGTCCGATTGAAATAACGGCATGCCCCCCATAAAAATCAAGGTATTTATTTCCATCACGATCCCAGAAATAGGCTTTCTCAGCCTTAACCGGTTCTATATTCAATAAATTGTAAACATCAAACATACTCGAATAAATTAAAAATAACTGGCCTTCAACCCCAAACCCATTGTTTCTTCCAGTCCGAACATCAGATTCATATTCTGTACGGCTTGCCCGGATGCCCCCTTTAACAGATTATCAATCACGGAAGTCACTAACACGTTACGATCCTGCTGTTCTATATGAATAAAACAATAATTCGTGTTCACCACCTGCTTCAAATAAACAGGCACGTCACTCACCACCGTGAAAGGATTTCCCTCGTAACAAGTTGCATATATATGTTGTAATTCCGACAAATCCTCTTCACTCGTGAAAACTGCATTCACCATGATCCCACGGGCATGACATCCGCGCACGGGAACAAAAGCAATATCCGTTGGCAAATTTCCATCCTGCCCGGACAACGTTTCTCGTATTTCTGCCAGATGCTGGTGAGAAAAAACTTTATAAGCCGAAAGATTTTGCACCCGATGGCTATAATGCGTCTCTTCCGTTAGTTTCTGTCCCGCTCCCGTCGCCCCTGTAATCCCGAAGACCGACACATGAGCAGGTAGCAAACCGTTCTTCGCTAACGGTAACAGACCCAATTCTATCGCCGTCGCAAAACATCCCGGATTCGCCACGTGCCAAGCCCCTCGTATTTGTTCCCGGTTCAACTCCGGTAAACCGTAAACAAAATCCCCGGCATTTGACTTTAACCGAAAATCATGACTCAAATCAATGATTTTCACGGATACCGGAACCCTATGCTGTTCCAAAAATTGAGCAGACAACCCGTGTCCCATACACAGGAAAAGAACATCAATATCCATCACGTCCAAATCTGAAAATCTCAGATCCGTATAAATCAAATCCCGATGAACCCAGCCAACAGGTTCCCCCCGGTGAGACCCGCTCTGTAAATAACGTAATTCCACGCACGGATGGGAAACTAATATACGAATCAGTTCCCCTGCAGTATATCCGGCAGCACCGACAATTCCCACTCTGATCATACACCCTCCTCACTCTTCTCATTCACTGCATAATAAACCCGCAAGGGTATCGACAACATCCGAGTAAATCCCTTCACATCCTCTGCCGTCCAAGCCTTGTTCTCTTCCCCATAACAAGCAAACGTATCATCCATCAGATCATGGCCCGACCGAACTCCCAACAATTCGAAACAATAAGGACGCATCCGAATCCGCACGTCACCCGAAACATAACGTTGTGAATCCAAAAGGAAACTTTCAATATTTCGCATAACAGGCTCCCCGTACATGGCCTCGTGTAAAAACATCCCGTACCAGTTGGCCAATTGTTCCTTCCAGTACATCTGCCATTTCGTGAGCGTATGTTTTTCCAGTAATTCATGAGCCTTAATAATCATCAACGGAGCAGCTGCCTCGAAACCGACACGTCCTTTAACCCCCACAATCGTATCACCCACGTGAGTATCACGCCCGATAGCCCAAGCTGACACCAAAACCTCAACCTGACGAATAGCCTCAATTTTATCCGGATAACACTCATCATTTACCCGACACAACTCTCCCCGTTCAAACGACAACGTCAATTCCTCCTCGCCCTCCTTCTCTAAAGAAGAAGGATAAGCACTCTCCGGAAGATATTCCCAAGAATTCAATGTCTCTTTCCCTCCCACCGAGGTTCCCCAAAGTCCTTTGTTGATGGAGTAAGTCATTTTGGACCAGTCCCGTTCTACTCCTTTCGATTTCAAATAAGCAATCTCCTCTTCCCGGCTCAATTTCAAATCACGAGTCGGAGTTATAATTTTCATTTCCGGGGCAAATACGGAAAAACAAAGATCGAAACGAACCTGATCATTCCCGGCTCCCGTACTTCCGTGAGCCAAAGCATCCGCCCCGATCTCCTTTGCATACCTCACGATCGTTAACGCCTGAAAAGTACGTTCAGAACTAACTGACACCGGGTAAGTCTTGTTACGCAAAACATTCCCGAAAATCATGTATTTAATACATTTCTCGTAATATTCTTCCGTCACATCCAACATCACGTGCTTCTTAGCCCCCAAGGCGTATGCCTTTTCTTCAATGCCAGCCAGCTCACCGGCGGTAAATCCCCCAGTATTCGCCAATGCAGTGTAAACCTCAAGCCCCATTTCCTCGCTCAGATACTTGACACAGTAAGAAGTATCTAATCCCCCGCTATATGCTAAAACCACTTTTTTCATAAATACAAATTACAAGTTACAAATTTGCCGTATGTTTCATGGCAGAACGAACAACCGGGAACCCGCAAACCGCCAAAGCAGAACCCACAACATGACATAAACACTTGAACAAAGGCAATGACTCCCTCTTGGCCGTCTTCTTAACCGTCGCCTGTTGTCTAGCCACAACCTCTGGATCATAAATCATCCCGGTACAAAGGCACTTGGTCATATTCGTACGCTGCAATATATCATAATTAACACAAGACTTACATCCGGCCCAAAACTCCTCGTCATCCGTGAGTTTGGCAAAAGTAACGGGTACATAACCCAATGAAGTATTGATTCGCATCACCTGCTCACCAGTTGTCAAGCCGAAAAGCTTTGCTTGTGGGAATCGCCTTCGCGACAGATGGAAAGCAGCCTCCTTTATCTGTTTTGCCACTCCCAATCCCCGGTACGCCGGTACTACGATTAATCCGGAGTTCGCCACGAATTTCTGGTGCCCCCATGATTCAATATAGCAGAAACCCACGAATTCCTCTCGGTTCAGAGCAATAATTGCCTTCCCGTTTCGGATTTTATCGGCAATATACTCGTTCGTTCTTCTAGCTATACCGGTACCTCTTGCTTTTGCAGCATGATCAATCGCATCGTTTATCGCTGTCACGTATGGCAGGTGTTTCTCAGATGCAACTACAACTTCAATCTTCATCTTTTTACAATTTAATCTAAATCATTTAAATTTTTTTGAGTACTCATTGTGCATATTTATTTATTCACATTGCAAATATATGCATTATTATGCATCAAAAACAAATATTTTCTCATTTTTTCACCTAAAGAAAAGAAAACAACTTCATATCCATTTACCAACAAGTAATCAAACAACACGTTACACAAAAGCAAAACAACAGGCAAAACGCTCTATATTTGAACCACTACAATCATTTCAAGAGAAAATACTATTTCCAAATCTAGAAACACAACAGGAAAAGATAGAAACAATTACACTGAATAAATATGCAATACTATACAAACTTTTTACACAAAATCACATACGGAAATCCATCAAAAATTCGTAATATTGTGGTTTACTATCAGACATAAACTTATGTATAGATTATTCTTCTTTTCTATTTTAGTAGGATTCCTATCAAGTTGTGAGGATTCTCGCAGAGTACCCCCGACTCCGGGGCCTTACTCGTATGTCCGGATTAACACGTTCACAAAAGATAAAATGACCGACCAATACTTTTGGGCGGACGAAGTCAAGGATAAAAACATTGATCCAGATAGTAACCCAGCAGAATATTTCGCTACCATGAAATATCCCGATGACCATTGGTCACATATTACAAACTCCAAAGGTCTAGGAGAAATTGCCGACGCTTCCGGATATGACGAAGGCTTCGGCTACAACTTGACTTTTTGGGAAAAAGAAGGCTACATATTCGCTGATGTCAATTTCGTTTACCCAAATTCTCCTGCGGCAAAAGCAGGACTTAAACGGGGAGACTTGATCACTCACATGAACGGAGAAAGGATTACAACAGATAATTACACGGACTTGTACTACGCTTCCCAGCTTTCTCTCGGACTTTCAAGCGATGAAACATCAGAACCGTACGAAACGAAAAAGCTAACAGCCCAAATATACACGATCGACCCAGTACTTGATTACGGATTGATCCCCTTGGAAAATCAAACAATCGGGTACATGATCTACACGGATTTCGTGTTCCGCGGTAACACATCGTTAGAACAACTGAACCACGTGTTCCAAACGTTAAAAGCAGCAAATATTGACGAATTCATCCTAGATTTACGCTACAATCAAGGCGGATATATTTTTGCAGTGAAACAACTATGTTCACTTCTCGCTCCGGAAGAAGTTGTAGAAAACGAAGAACTACTTATTTACAAAAACTGGAACAAAGAATACCAAGAAAAATATGCAGATAATCCTGCCCAATTAGAAGAGCATTTTGACAAAACCGTACCCATTGACGCTCGCCTAAACCTAAAACGCCTATGGATAATCACAAGTAACGTGACTGCATCTGCCGCCGAAATGTTAATCAGCGCCTTGTCCCCGTACATGGAAGTAAACGTGGTTGGAGACATTACCATGGGGAAAAATATGGGTGGAATCATCTACACACCCAATGACAAAGACCTGCAAAATTGGAATATCATGTTAATCTCCACGGAATACAGAAATAGTCGGGGAGAATCCGTCAAAGGTGGTATTCCCCCTATGTTCCCCATATTGGAGCAATTCCATCATCAACACCAACTGGGAGATAAAGAAGAACCCCTGCTAGCCGCAACCCTTCAACTCATCACTCAGGATGCAATTGCCACTCCGGTCATGAATAGTCGAAGCAGCAGAAGCTACAACGCAGCTCCTCCTCGTCGAATTATTCCAAAATTCGTGCAAGCAAAATCAAGGTTATTACTAGGGATAGAAAAATAGTCTATTTCCTTTTTACCAAAGTTCCCCTACCGGTCACGTTTTGTTTCATAATCTGCGGATTCCCATCATAGATTAAAATACCAGCTGAAGAAATTTCTGCTTCCAACTGACCGGAAATGGAGACCTCTGCTTTAGCGGCCCCGCTAATCTCTGCATCACAATCCTTTACATGAAGATCCCAAGCCTTCAGGATGGAAGCGGAAGACATTTCCAAATCAAAATGTTCAACTTCGCCCTTAAGTTCTAGTCTCGCAGCCCCGGAGGCCTCCACGTCAACTTTACTTCCTTTCACCTCCAACGTTACATTCCCCGCCCCGGAAGCCACGATCTCTAGTTTATTCACTATAAAAGGCGAACTCCCTTTCAAACGCCCGGCAGCCGCCACGTTTACATCTGTAATAACAGGCATGGACACGGAAACATTCATTGCCGTATACCCCCGAACAATCACTTCTGGATCAAGGAAGATATTCAATTGACCGTTCTTTATTTCCGTCTTTATATAAGGAATAATATTATCATCCGCCTCCACGGTAATCCCTTCCGTTTTTCCTTGTGATATATATAAAGTGATCGACTGTTGAACGGAAACCCGGGTAAACGGCTGATCAGCCTGCCGATCATGTACTACAAGATACCCCGTTCCCTTGATTTTCTTTACCTCTGCAGAAACAACTCCTGCCATCAATACTCCCAATAAAATCAAACCAACCTTTTTCATTATTTATGATTTACGAATTATGATTTATGATTAAAAAGCGTGGACTTCGCAAGTTAAAATCTAAAATTTTAAATCTAAAATTACTCCAGTTTCCCTATCGCTTTCAAATATTCCGACTCACATAATTTCAAAGCGGCCTTTGCATCCACCCATTCGCTCCAGGCCCGTTGCCATTGAGCCTGAGCCTCCAGCAAGTTTGTCAGATTCTCCATTCCTACCTCATACTGATCCTCTGACACTCTCAGATTTTCCTTTGCCTGTTCCAAAGCAGATTGCGTCAAATGGATTCGAGTCTGGGCGTCATTCAGTTTAAAGCGACTTCCGGCTATTTCCAACTGCATCATCTCCCCCAATCGTTCTTTATTCAAGCGACTCATTTCTTCCTCTGCCTTCGCAACACGAACTTTATTCCGTCCTTCTCCCCAGTTGAAAATAGGTATCGCCACGGATGCCATAGCACTAAAAGAACCGGAATTAGAATCATCACCATTTAATTTCACTCCCCCGCCATAACCGTAGCCCGCGGAAACGCCTACTTGAGGTAAGAAATCGGCACGAGTCACGTTTATTTCTTTCCGTTTCATCTCCGCCTGTTTCTCTAACATATTATAATCCGGCCTTTGTTCCAACCCATCCGGTAAAGCCAGTACCCCGGGCGTTATCGTGGCTGCCAAAGAATCCGTCAGCACTAACTCGGTATTCAAATCCAATCCCACCAAACGACAAAGATTCATTTGGGCCAATTGCTTTCCATGTTCCGCTTGTTGTAATTGCAACAAAGCATCATTACACTTTACCTGAGCCTTCAATACATCATTCAACGGAGCCATTCCCGCCTGTTGGGCAGCCTCCAAATTCTTCACCAACTCATTCACTACCGACTTATATTTCCGGGCAACCACTACCAATTCCTGTACCCGGACGCATTGCCAGTAAGCTTGTTCCAATTCAACAAGAACCTCCGAACGATTCAACCGTATATTCTCCTCGGCAAGTTCTTCTCCAAATTTTGCTGCCTGATGTGCCGCCCGAACTTTACCTCCCATAAACAAAGGCTGTTGTAATTGAACCGATGCCATATACACCCCTCTCAAAGAAAGCGACAACGGAATATCCGGTAGAAAAGCATATTCATGAAAGACCGGCTTTCCATCTGCCCCCATTACGGGTTTCCCGTCAGTACCGATGACAACATTGGGTTGCAATTTCCCGTCAGAACCGGGAACATAAGTTGGCAGATAACCTCCACTTAACTTATATTCCTGCTTTTTCTGATGGTACAAGTAAAAACCTGATGCGGAAAGTTTCGGCAAATAATTTGCTCCATACTCTTTCTTGATCCACACGGCCTTCTCTTTCTGCTTTTCTGCAATAGCCAACTGTTTGCTATACTCAAGTGCCATTTCCCTGCATTGCTTTAAATCCAACTGCCGCTGGGCATGCGAAGAAGCGAAAACCAATAACAACCCGATTGATAATATAATAAAGCGCATAGTGTAATATTTAAAATCTAAAATCATAAATTAATCAGCTTTGATGTTAAAGAACAGCGAATAGAACACTGGTAAAATCACCAAAGTAATTACCGTACCGATAAACAATCCACCCATAATTGTCACCGCCAAAGCCCCAAACATATCATCATTAATCAAGGGAATCATTCCTAGAATTGTAGTCATTGAAGCCAGAAAAACCGGACGCAAACGAGAAGAAGAAGCATCCAGAAGAGCCAAGAAACGATCTTTCCCCGATCGGATCTGTATATCCACTTCGTCTACCAATACCACCCCGTTTTTAATCATCATGCCAACCAAACCTAAAGCACCCACAATGGCCACGAACCCGAATTCCTTACCCGCCAACAACATTCCCAAAACGACCCCGATAATCGCCAAGGGTAAACAAAGAATAATCATCAACGGCTTCTTGAAATCTTTAAACAAAGCGATCAGAATAGCTAATACTAAAACAATTCCCAACGGAACATTCTTAAACAGATACTGCTTGGATTGCGTGCTTGCTAAATACTCCCCTTGCCATTCCGTGGAATAACCGGGCGGAATATTCAATTTTTCAATCTTGGGCAGTAAACTATTCCGCACGTCATTTGCCGTATAGCCGGGTGCGTTATTACATTGAGCCGATATAGACCGTTGCCCGTTATAGCGTCTAACCACCGGAACCTCCCACGATACGGTGATTCCATTTGTTGCTTGATTCAAAGGAGTCGAGCCCATCACGGCCGTCATCACCTCATCTGTTGAAATCATTCCCATCATCAGCTCTTTCACGGTTTCCAAACTCAACATATTCGTTGAAGGCACGAGACTCCATACCGGAACATTATTCAATCGCCCCGGACGTAACCCGTCTTTACCCATACTTTTAATATAAATTGGCAAATCATGCTCCCCCTCGTAATATGACCCGACAGGCAACCCGTCCGTGGTGGCCAGTAAAGCTAACCCGACATCCTCCCGGGAAAGGTTTGCCACCCGGGCGATCGGTTGGTAATAATCCACATTCAACACGGGTGTCATCGGTCCCCAGTCATTCGTTACCAACATCGTCGTGGAATCCTCGTTCATCAATTTCTCCACCTCTCCGCATAAACGTTTCAACACAGCTGGGTCCGGGCCGGAAATCATAAATTGTACCGGATAATCCATATACATCAAATTATACTGCTTCATCCGAACGTACGCCTCCGGGTAATGCTCTGAAAGATAAACTTGTAACGAATCAATATTTGTCTTCAATGCTTCGGGAGAGGAGAAATCCACGATTAACTCACCGTAACTCAAAGCAGGTTCCGCCACCGTTCGTACCAAATTATACCGGGAAGGCGTTCCTCCCAAACTAGTCGTAACAGCCGTAACTTCCGGACGGCTGGTCAAATATCCCTCGATAGAAGCCAGATCACGTTTCACCGTTTGAGGATTCGTTCCGTAAGGCATCTTATATTCTATATACAACTGATTATAGCTCAAGTCCGGGAAGAATCCCTGTTGCACGAACCGGAACAAATACATACTGATAACCAGCAACAGAACAATTCCACCAATCACCCATACCCGGTGACGCACGGAAAACTGCAATGTATTCCGGAAAGCCTTGTACACACGGGTATCGTACATTTTCGTCTCATCTTCCACCTCTCCCGGTTTTACCCTTAATCCCCGATCTGCTTGAATCGGGACATACGCCAAGGCAAGAATCCAGCTCAACCACAAGGATACAGCCAAAACGATAAATAAATCCCGAACATACTCTCCCGTCGTATCTGGAGATAAAAATATTGGCAAAAAAGTAAGAATCCCAATCGTGGTCGCACCCAGCAAAGGCCAAGCAGTCTTTTTCGTAATATTCACCAAGGCCGCAGGTTTAGGTATCCCCTTCTTCAAGTCCACGAGAATCCCATCCGTGATCACGATCGCATTATCCACCAGCATTCCCATCGCCACGATAAACGAGGCCAGCGAAACTCGTTGCAATGTTCCGTGCATCATGTACAGTACGAGTAACGATCCCAACACGACAATCACCAAACCGGCCCCGATAATATACCCGCTTCGGAATCCCATGAAAAGCATGACAACCAAAATCACGATAACTACCGATTCGATCAAGTTCACCATGAACACATTAATGGCACTTTTCACCCGTGCCGGTTGAAAGAATACTTTTTGAAAATCAATCCCTGCCGGAATAATATTTTCTTTCAATTCGGCCAGCTTCGCATCCACTTTTTTCCCCAATTGAAGAATATTTCCCCCTTCTTCCATAGCAATTGAGATAGCAATCGCCGGCAAAGTGTCATACAGCAAACCCTCCCGTTCCGGTTTCACGTAACCTTTGGTGATACGGGCCACATCCGACAACCGAATTTGATCTTGTTCATGCCCTTTGATCAACAAATTACGAATATCCTCAATCTCCTTGTAAGCTCCGTCCACATTCACCCGAACCCGTTTTTCCCCGCTATCGAAATAACCGGAATAAACCGTTTTATTCTGCCCGTTTAGCGTCATGATTATTTCTGCCGGATGTACCCCCACGTTAGCCATTCTATCCTCCAAAAATTCCACGTTTATACAAGATTGACGTTCTCCATATACATCCACACTACTCACCCCGTCAATATCCAATACAGAACGACGAACCAATTCAGCATAATCCGACATTTCTTGATAATCAAACCCATCGGACGTCATGGCATAAAACATCCCGTACACGTCCCCGAAATCATCCATCACGATGGATGGTTGGGCTCCATCCGGTAGCTGAGCTTGCGCTCCCATGACTTTCCGGCGCAAAATATCCCACTTCTGCTGCAACTCTGCCAAGGGAACCGTACTACTCAATTCTACCATAATCTCCGACACGTCATCCATCGAACGAGAAGAAACATGATCCAAGTCTCCCATCGAACGAATCGCCTTCTCCAATACATCCGTCACTTCCAGCTCCACCTGATAGGCAGAAGCTCCCGGATAGGCCGTCACCACCATAGCCTGCTTCACGGTTATTGCCGGGTCCTCCAACTTACTCATCGTAAAAAACGAGTATATTCCCCCAACAATCAAAACGAAAACAAAGAAGTAGACAAAAGCCCTATTCTTTAAAGCATATTCCGTAAAATTCATCATATTTTAATTGCTTCGCAATGTTACAAGTTTTAAATTCTCTCGGCACAGTCACGTGCGGCTAGAATCTAAAGTTTAAAATTTAAAATTAAAGTAGTTTGCCGACATTGGAAGAGGACACAGGGGGCAGTAACCGGACTTTTTGTCCTTCCTTCAAACCGTTCACTCCGGCAGAGACGATTCTTGTCCCCGAAGCCAAATCTGATTCCACGATCACTTGTCCGTCTTTATCCAGTTCGACAACTTTCACAGGATTCATATTCACGGTCGTTTTGGCCGTATCGTACACCCATACATAAGACTTATCCTCTTTTTGAAATAATGAAGAAATCGGTATGATCGACAACCCCTCCTCTCCCGGCTCGAAACGAATAGTCACGCTGACACTCATACCTGCCGCCAAATTCAATTTCTCCTCCGGTTCCATCCGGAAACGTACCCGGAAAAGTTGATTATAATTTGCTTGTTGTGTTATATCCAATAATTTCAAAGGAATCTTTATACCCGGAAATACATCCGCCTCGCAATAGAATTCCTTAAAGCTCTTCCGGCGAATAAAATCACTGGAAGGGATATCAATATTTACCTCGTAATAATCATTATTAATCATCGACAACACGGGAGTCCCGATATTCACAATCTCGTGAGCATCAAAAAACTTTTTCTGGACATACCCGTCAAAAGGAGCTTTCAACTTCGTATCATTCAACGCATTCAAATTCGCATGATACAAAGAAGCAATCCGTTGTTTTGCCGCCACGGCCTTGTCGTAATCATTCACGGGAACACTTTTTCGGTGATACAACTCGATCACCCGATCCGACTCCTCTATCACCTGCGTGTACTCCGCTTTTGTTGCCTCGTACTGCAATTTATAATCCCTCGGATCAATCTCCGCCAACACATCCCCTTTCTTCACGAATTCCCCCACTTCAGCGTTGAAACGTAGAATAGGCCCCGCTACCCGGAATGCCAACTGTACATCAGAAGCTGCCTTGATCTTCCCGGGATAGGTCGTACTACTCTCTCCATCATACTTCTGCACCTCTGCCGTCTTCACCAATTGCGAAATCTCCAAACCCGGAGTAACCCTCCGACAAGACATCGTAACAAGCAAAACTCCCGAAACAGAAGCCCACTTCAATACCGAAAACACTGTCTTATTCATATATATAAACTTTTTAATCGAGTATATATACTCAAAAGACCGTGTTAAAGTTTCTATAAAATCATTTATCCTCCCTATAGATCCATTTAATCGCATCACCAAGAATCACCTGATCCTTGTCTCCTTGGTCCGTTAACACGATTTTACATTCACCGGCAGGCAACTGAAAAAGCCCCAAGGAAACCCATCCCACCTGTTCATTAATATCGGCAGTAACCTCCTGTTTTTCCCCTCCAAACTCCACGACGTAATACTGTTTTCTCTCTTCCGGCTCCATTTCTGTTACAGAAGAATATGATATAGAAAAGAAACCGCTTCCCCTAACACCTCTCTCTTGTTCCTCAATTCGATGTGCAAAAACTTTCGGGGGAATATACGCCAATATTTCGTACTCCCCTTCACGTTCAATCCGGGTAGTCCATTCCATCGTTGCCTTACTTCCCTGCAACATAAAAGCATGGGTCAACTTATTCAATCCATAAGACTGAGAATTAATCATATGTTTCGGAACAACTTCAACCCCTTCTCTTATCGTAAGATTTGTCCCCATTTCATATTTCGATTCTTTCAAAGGAAAAATCAGATTTTTTAACCATTTCCGGGAAGAAGGAGAAATTAATTTGAAATTTTCATCCTCGTTATCCACAATAATTTCCCCGGAAACCGGCATAAAATAAGAACGGTCCAAATCTTTTACAAACTCCGTCGTATCCGTAGTTTTCGATCTCCCCATCATCCCCGACACGAAGAAATTCGTCGGAAGATTATTCGATATATTTGTATTAAACATGAATGACATACCTTCCATCACCACGGCAATCTGCTTACCGGTTCCCGCTTTAATCAAAAAATTCCTAGTAAACACATTCTCATCACCACTACCCTGCCTACGCCTATTTACTCCCCCTGAAGACATCATTTCCCGAGCCTCGAAAGAAACAATACCATCAACATCACCGTCATTAAAAACACTCACCAACACCCGGGAACGCCTATTACTCCAATCATGCATCACGAAATTCCCCGAAGACGTAACAACAGCAAGACCGTCACCTTCATTCTCCTGAGATGTAATATCCTCCACCTTAAGATCTTTGACAAAGAAAACGGGAATCTTACGGTTCTCATACCATTGGGGCAAAACATCCATCCAATCAACACCAAACTTTCCGACAAACTCCCGGTTCATCTCGTCAAATTCAACCTGTCGAAAACGATTCTTTCGAATAAACGTTGTCAAAAACTCTGTAATTTGTTCCATGGGTATATTTCTCACGCTCAACAAACGTAACAATTCCCTAGTTTTATCATGTAGAAGGGTCGCTGCCTCGTAAGGGTTATCCAACCGATCACGAAAAAGATCACCCACACTACGCCCGGCAAACCGTTTTACCTGATCCTCACCAGTATAAGAGACAAAAAACGTATTCGATTTTTTTAACGCATCCGTCAGTATCGTATTAATTGCCGGATATTCTGCAGAATGTAATGCCATAGTCTGTTCATAAAACATAGGGCTAATCGTGTATAAATTACCTACACTTGTTGTCTCGCCACTCCATAAAAGAGAGGGGGAGATCACCGAATATAACAACAATTTTGCCTGATTTACCTGATAACGGTATTCATTCAAAAACATCGAAGACAGCGAACTAACCAAATCTGCACTAAGCATATCCTCCTGAGAATTATAAAAAGATGACATCTCAGGCATCATTTGCTTCCTAAAAGCAGCCATCGCCTTATGATCATTCCACATCCCGATCCCCCGTTCCGGCAAAAACAACATACCGGGCTGGGCCATCTCGCTTCCCCCTTTATTAGGACGGGCAAAACCGGAAAAAGAAACCGGAGTTTCCACTAATGTCAGTTGAGAATAAGGATACGTAATTCCCATCCGCTCTTCCACGTTATAACGGGCATCACGAATGATAGCAGGAATTGAATCGCGAATCTCTTCAAATCCCTGTAAAAGCTTACCATGCCCCTCAAAAAGATAAAGCTCATACAAAGTAGAGTCAACCAAAACATCATACTTTTCAAAATTTCCAATACAAAGCCCTATCCCGGGTAAAGGAATTTCCCCTGTAAAACAGACGCTCCCTTCTTTCGTCTTCCGTTTTCCGGGAGCGATAACCATGCGCCCATCTGTCGCTGCCACTTGTAACGAGTAAGAAGTAAAATCAGGCAAAACATCATACGGGGATGCGGGATTCACCGAAGGGCGGGCGACCGGATACCAAAGGCACTCCGGGGTAAGCACCGTGAAATTATCTCCTACAAAAGCGAACCTCTTTCCCGCAATTGAACTATGCCCGGGAAGAGACTGTAATTGAAACAATTTATCAAAATCCACATCAAGATAACATACCCGTTCATCAATCCCTCCACAATACTCCACAACAAGCTCCACTTCTTCCCCGGATAATACCCTCCGTGCAACTCGAATCACTTGATTTTCCCGCTCAAACGTCACGTCTGTCCCATTTTCTTTTATCGCAGACACCGCCAAAGCCGGGTTCAAATAAAGAATAATTTCCGGTAATTCCTGATTCCCCTCATTTTTGACAAGAAGAGTACTCTTCCCGGACAGTACATTTCCCTTCTGCTCCACTTCCAAATTATTCGAAATCACGTTTCCTTTCGGAAACCTCTGATATTTATTATAAGTTGCGGCATAAAGTTCGCGAACATTCTCCACGTTCTCTCGTGCCATGTAAACAACTCCCCCGAATAGTCCCCCCAACACGAAACAACCAACCGCCACCATCATCACCCGTTTTCGGTTCACCGGACGATTCGGCAAACGTTGAAACATCAACACAGCTAACCCCGCAAATCCCATCCCCACAAACAACCAACAAACCCGCTGCATGAGATAGAGAGCCAGTCCTGGATGTCCTGTCACCTCAGAAAAAGCATTCGGTAAAGACAACCCGAACGGATCAAAAAAACCTTCCCGTACCTTGCCCAACTGAAACAGAAATACCCCAAATACAACCAAAAGAATCAATATACTAAGTCCTCGATGACGAACCCACGTATAAATGAAGAAAGAGAATCCCAAGGCAAACACCAAAGCCGGAAAAATCATTGTAAACCAGTAAAAAGGATAGAGCCAGAAATTAAAAGGAGACTCACTTGCGAAAATATGCAACGACATCCCGACAACAAGAGAAATCCCTGCCATCGTCATAAAAGTCTTCGTGAATCCCAACATCATTCCCACCACATAATCCGCATTACTCTCCGGACGATAGTAAACCGTATCCATCGAATCTATTTTCCTCTCTCTCCCAAGAAAAGACCCGGCTAAAAAAATCAAGGGTACAATTTGCAAGATTGTGAATAGATAAGCATTTTCATGAGGGAAATAAGAGGATAAAGTCACCAACCCACTATTTATTCCCCCCACAATGTTGGTCTGTGCCAAAACTTGATAAAGTATAACAATCAGAAAAAGCAACAACAAAAATAGCCGGAACATCCAACTTCTCAACAACAACCTCGAATTATAACAAGCAACGGTTTTTAAGTTATGAATGTTCATAGCATTGTATATTAATTTGTTAGTAATAAGACCACACATGAATATACAATGATACGAATAATAAGATTCAAATACAAGCTAAATTAGTAAATAAGGAATTAAAAAAGTTCCTTTAGAAAGAAGATTCCATCACAAGTAAACGTAACCATTCCGAAGTCACCGGAATGGCGCTATCCGTGGTATTAGGCCACATCAAAATTAAACGACTACGTCCCAACGCTTGTACCGGATATATGATCACGATTTCCCCCCATAAGTCTTTTGGTTTCAAGATTAGGACGAAAAAAACGGTTTCGCCTTTCCCGTTGCTCTTCACCCTAAGGCAGTGGACGCATTAACGTTCCAACACGGAGGTACGAAACCGCCGTATGAAGATAACAGACATAAAAAATGCCTGTCATGAATTGGCAGGTTCCCCCTGCCTTAGGATATGAAGAGCATTACAAACATACATAAATTTTTATTAAAAACAAGTATCACTTCATAAAATCTCATTTATTACCCAAACCCATATCCCGAACATTACTCTTCCCCTTAGAAAAAAATGAGGCTTGCCCAAAAGCAAGCCTCATTAATTATAACCGTCCCGTCGCCTTCAAGTACCTTGTTTCGCTCAACCGTAGCTCTGCCTTTGCATCAATCCAATCACTCCATGCCTTTTGCCATTGGGCCTGAGCCTCCATATAGTTCGTTAACGTCTCCATACCCACCTCGTACTGATTTTTACTTACTCCCAGATTCTCTTCCGCTTGCCTCAACGACTTACGGGTCAGCATAACCCTTGTGTGACAATCCTCTATATTATAGCGAGCCCTTGCAATCTCCAAAAGCATCATTTGAGACATCTCTTCTTTCTTCAATCGGCTCATCTCCTGTTCTGCCTTCATCGCTTTAATCTTTCCCCGGCCTTCTCCCCAATGATAAATCGGGATCTTCACGGAAGCCATCGCCGTGAAAGATGCCACATCCTCTGTCTGTCCGTTCAGAGAAATCCCCCCTGAAAATCCATAAGAAGCGGAAACTCCCACTTCCGGCAAGAAATTGGAACGGGTCAATGCCACCTGTTTCTCCTTCAATTCCACATCTTTCTCCAACAAATTATATTCAGGGCGCTGTTGCAATCCCTCCTCGGCATCCAAGACCCCCGGAGTCACCTCTTCACACAAAGAATCACTTACCTGTATCGTTGCATGAAGGTCTATCCCGATCACCCGGCAAAGATTCATCCCTGCCAAAGCCTTTCCGTTCTCTGCCTTCTGTAACATCAACTCAGCCTCATTCAACTTTACCTGTGCCTTCAACAAATCATTTCGGGAAGCCATCCCCGCTTCATAGGCATCCGTCAAGTTCCACATTAACTCATTGATCACCGCCTTATACTTTTGGGCAGAAATCACTAATTCCACTACACGCAAGTATTGCCAATAAGCCTCGTCCGCTTCGGTAATCACTTCCGCACGGGTATATTGCTTATTCAACTCGGACATCTCCGTTCCAATAGTGGCCATACGATAGGCAGAACGGATCTTACCACCCATATAAATCGGTTGCTCTAACATCGCTCCTGCCGAATAAACCCCTCGCAAACCTAACTCCAACTCAATATCCGGCATAAATGCGTATGTTTTTGCCAAAGGTAGCCCATCCTTTCCCATCACCGGAAGCTTCGTCGCCGGATCAATATATAGATTGTAAACCAACTCCCCATTGGCATCCGGTACGAACGTTGGCAAATATCCCCCGTCAAGCGTAAATGAACTCTTTTTCTGCATATAAGCATACAACCCGGTAGCCGAAAGTTTAGGTAAAAAATTTGCACGATAAGCTTTTCGCTCAAATTCCGCCTTCTCCCCCTGTTTCGTGGCAATCGACATCTTTTTGCTACTCTCTAAAGCCATTTCCCGGCACGTCTCCAAGTTCAGAACAATTTGTGCCCCCACCGGAGAAATACCTAAAACGAATAATATTATCAACAAACCTTTCATATCAAGACATTTTGTGGCTACGCCACGTTACAAATTATAGGTTACGCCAAAGGCGCTACAAGTCCATAATTACTAACAAAATTATTCTTTCTTCTCTTTAAAAAATATCGCATACAACACGGGAATAAATACCAACGTGATCACCGTACCCACCAACAAGCCTCCCATAATCGTCACGGCCATCGACCCGAACATATCGTCACCCAATAACGGAATCATCCCCAATATCGTCGTCAAAGACGCCATCATCACCGGACGGAAACGAGAGGAAGAAGAATCCAGCAGCGCCTGCATTTGATCTTTTCCGGAAGCAATCTGCAACCCGATCTCATCCAATAGAACCACCCCGTTCTTTATCATCATCCCGATCAGCCCCAACGCACCGACAATCGCCACGAAACCAAACTCCTTACCACTGATCAACATTCCCAACACGATCCCGATTGCTGCCAAAGGCAAACAACAAAAAATTATAATCGGTTTACGAAAATCCTTAAACAACATAATCAATATAGCAATCATCAAAATAACTGCTAACGGAATATTTCCAAACAAATACTTCATAGACTCCTCGCTCGCCTTATGCTCTCCCAGCCACTGTTTAGAATACCCCTCGGGCAAAGTAATTGTATCTACTTTCTCCGCAATTAATGAACGGGCGCTCTCTGCCGTATACCCCAAAGCATTATTACATTGTGCCCGCATAGCCCGCTGTCCGTTGTAACGTCGCACAACAGGATCTTCCCATTTCAAAGAAATACCTTTCGTAGCTTGATTCAACGGAATAGAACCTATACTTTGAGCCAGTAAATCCTCTCCGGACATTGTTCCCATCAACAATCCTTTCAACGACTCCTCGTTCAAAGCCGCCGTTGAAGGCAACACGCTCCACACGGGAATATTATCCAGCGCTTCCACTTTCTCCCCTTCACTATTCACACTCTTCATGTACAAAGGCTTTGCATGGACACCCTCGTAAAAAGATCCCACGGGCATACCATCCGTGGCCGCAAGCATTGACAAACCGACATCCGAACGGGAAAGTCCCACGGAACGGGCTATCGGCTGGTAATAATCCACCATCAACGTGGGAGCCATCGGTTCCCAATCATTCGTCACCAAAGTGATTGCCGGCTCGTCACGCATAATCTGCTCCGCCTTTGCCGTCAACTCTCTCAATACAGCCGGGTCCGGCCCTGTAAACATCAACTCGATCGGATACTTCTCGTACATCAAATTATAACGTTTCATCCGCACATAAGCATCCGGGTAATGAGCCGTCAGATAATCCTGAATCTCGGTCATCGATGCTTTTAACTCTTCCGGGGTAGTGTAATCCACGATCAACTCCCCGTAACTCATCGTAGGCTCCGCAATAGAACGCACCAGATTATAACGGGCCGGAGTCCCTCCTACACTCGTTGTAACATGAGTAACCTCCGGTCGACTCAACAAATAATCCTCTATTTTTGCCAAATCCGACTCTACCCGCTCCACCCGGCTACCCTCCGGCATTTTAAATTCAATATATAACTGCGTGTAACTCAAATCTGGGAAGAAACCTTGCGGGATATAACGGTACAAAAATGCGGTTATCGCCAATAAAACCACCACCACTCCAATCGCCATAGACTTATGCCATAGCATAAAGGAGAGAAATTGCCGGAACACCCGGTATATCTTACTGTCATATAAATTCTCATTCGCCTTCTTCGGCTTCACCCTCAACGAGTGATCCGCATGAATCGGGATATGCGTCAACGCCAATACCCAACTCAACAATAAGGATACAGCCAACACGATAAACAAATCCCGCACGTACTCTCCCGTCGTATCCGGGGAAAGAAAGATGGGAAAGAAAGCCAATATGGCAATCAACGTGGCTCCCAACAAAGGCATGGCCGTCTTTTTCGCTATATTTGTCAGCGCAGCCGGACGTTTCACACCCCGTTCCAAATCTACTAAAATCCCGTCCACAATCACGATCGCATTATCCACCAGCATTCCCATGGCAACAATCAATGACCCTAACGAAACCCGTTGCAATGTACCATCAAAAAGATAAAGTACCACGAATGACCCCAACACGATAATCACCAGTCCCGTACCGATAATCACTCCACTCCGGAATCCCATAGTAAGCATCAATACAAGAATCACGATTACCACTGATTCCAACAAATTAACCATGAAAACATTAATAGCATCCTTCACTCGGTCCGGCTGGAAAAAAACCTTTTGAAAATCCACACCTACCGGAATCCGGGACTCTTTCAATTGCTCTAACTCCTGATCCACCTTCTTCCCCAAAGAAATGATATTCCCCCCTTTTTCCATAGAAATTGCCAACCCGAAAGCTTGCTTACCATCATACTTCATCCCGTTACGAGCAGGGTCCTCATACCCTTCCGTGATAGAAGCGATGTCCCTCAAACGCAATTGATCATCCTCATGTCCCTGTATAATCAAATTCTTAATATCCTCTATTGACTTATAGCTATCATTAATAGCTACCCGCAAACGCTGGTCCCCGCTATTAAAATAACCGGGATACACGGTCTTATTCTGACTGTTCAACGTGGACAACACCTCCATCGGGTGAACTCCCAGATTCGCCATCTTATCCTGCATCATCTCGATATTGATACACGGAGTCCGGTTACCATAGATTTCAACCCGACGTACCCCCTCAATATCTTGTAACTCCCGTTTCACCAACTGTGCATAATCCAACAACTGCTCATCTCCCACCCCATCGGTCGTTATGGCATAAAACATTCCATACACATCCCCAAAATCATCCATCACCACGGAAGGACGCACCCCATCGGGCATTTGCGCTTGTGCATTCGTCACCTTCCGACGCAAGATATCCCATTTCTGCTCCAGTTCATCCGGACTCACCGTACTCTCCAATTCCACTGTGATCAACGACATATCTGCCATAGATTTAGATTCAATACTACCGATTGCCCCCATCGAACGAATTGACTTCTCCAACACATCCGTCACCTCCAACTCTACCTGATGAGCAGAGGCTCCGGGATATACCGTAACCACCATCGCTTGCTTTACCTTGATTTCCGGATCCTCCAACTTACTCATCGAATTAAAGGCAAAAATACCCCCAATCACCAGCACCGCAATAAAAAACTTTACCAGCGCCCTATTATTTAATGCATAATCCGTTAAATTAATCATATCAATTACTTCGTAATGTTACAGGTTACAAATCCTAAATCCCCTCAACATAGCTTTATGCTATTGGAATCTAAAATTTTAAATCTTAAAATCAAAGTAGTCCCCCTATGTTTGTTCGGGAAACCGGTTTTAATAACTCCACGGACATTCCTTCTTTCAAGCTATGTACTCCGGCAGATACAACAATCTCCCCGGCTGCCAATCCTTCAGAAACAATCAACTCACCTGTTTTCAACAACCTTTTCAGTTGGATAACACGCTTAGTCACACACTGAGTTTTCGGGTTATATACCCACACGGCGGACACCCCGTTTTCTTCAAACATGGCAGATAATGGCACCACCGTTAGCGCCTCCTCATTCGGGTTATACTCGATCGTCACATTCACACTCATCCCTGCCGCAATATCCACTCCCGGCACAGGTTTCAAACGCAAACGCATCCGATACAACTGATTCAAGTTCGCTTTCCGGGTAATTTCGATTAACTCCAACGGAAAAACTCGTCCCGGGAATACGTCAATCGTACAAGAAAACGACTTAAACAAATCTTGTCGCACAAAATCACTAGATGGGATATTAATATCCACGTCAAAATAATTACTATTAATCATAGACACCACGGGGTAACCAGCAGCAACCGTCTCGTGAGAATCATAATATTTTTTCTGAATATACCCGTCGAAAGGTGCTGTCAGGCGAGTATCGGCCAATGCATTTTTATGGGCATTATACTTTGCCGTAATTTGCTTGATCCCGGCCACGGCCTTATCGTAATCATTCACCGGAACACTCCCCCGGTTATATAATTCAATAACCCTTCCAGCTTCCTCCTTCACTTGATTATACTCCGCTTCCGTTGCTGAAAGTTGAATCTCGTAATCCCTCGGATCAATCTCAGCAATTAGCTCACCCTTCTTCACGAATGCCCCCACCTCCGGCAACACAGCCCGGATGGGTCCGGCTACTCGAAATGACAACTTTACCTCCGAAGCCGCCTTGATCTTTCCCGGATAAATAATCGACAACTCCCCTTGGTAACTTTTCACAGTATCGGCCTGCACCGTAGCCTTACCGCGCTCCTGCTTTGTCTGAGAACTTCCACAAGCACACATCAATAAAATCACCCCAAGCAAAGAAAATACAACACCTTTCATCATATTTTAATTTTATCATTAACCCTTGTTAATTTTTAACTTTTTATATTCTCTTTTATACAACAAACATGCCACAATAAAATAAAACACCATCAATATACACAACCCCCAAAATTCAGGCAACACTTCTGACAATGTAGCCCCCGTATTATTAATTTTCACAAAACCATCAATCCCGAACGAAGAAGGAAACAACTTTCCAAACCACACCCAATATTCCGGGATTGCCGACTTCGGCCAAGAAATTCCGGAAATAAACATCAATGGCACTGACGTAAAAACAAATATCAAGAAAGGCATTTCCCGTTCACGGCTAAAAAACGACATGGCAATAGCAAAAAAGGTACATGCCAACAAAAATGGGAACAAAAACAGCATCAACTCACCCCGTCCTCCCACTTGGGTCATCCCGAACAAACGAGGCACGATGAAAAACACCCAGTAACTCATCACGAAATAAATAGGCAAATAAGCAAAGGCTTTCCCTAGAACTACCCGTGCCGGACGACGAAAATGCCTATTATCAGGCAACAACACTCCTCGCCGACGTCGATCCCGTTCTGTCCCTGTAATCGTTCCCACGCCCAGCAACAACGACTGCTGTACCACCAAAATCAATACCGCCGGGATCAAAAAAGAAGTAAACCCTCCCTGTGGATTAAACAATTTCACGTCTTGAATCCGTACCGGAGAAGACACCATCTGTTCCGCTATCTCCGTGGCATATTCCATCCCCCGCACCTGAATATCTTTTCCCATTGCTAAAGAAACATCAGTCCCTGCTGTCAACAAAGCCTTGTAATTCAGTAAAGCTCCCATATCACAATAAAGAGACACATGAGCCTGTTCCCCCCGGACCACATTCTTACTAAAATCAGCGGGAATCTCAAGAATCCCGTAAATATCTTTTTTATACATCAATAACCTCGCCGACTCCATATCCTCACAACGAGCCACTACATCCACGCTCGCCGTAGCATTCCAATTCCGGATAAACTCCCGGCTTAACGCTGACTTCGAATGATCAACCACCGCCACAGGCACCTCCCTCGCCACCTCATTACTATATATAAACGTGTAAACCACCGGATATCCCAACATCAACGCCACAAAAAAAGTCAACACGGCATGATCCCGGAACACCGCGTAAAACTCTCGTTTAAAAACATAATATATATCCGTCCAGAAAACCATATCAATTTTTGATTTAATGATTTTAGATTACTATGGCAAATACTTAAACTCCAACAAATCCGATTTCAGCTTCGGCAAGATAAAAATCGGTAAGAACAGATATACCATTAATGCCGCATAACTCTGCCAAGAAAATACCATCGGAATACCATTCAAAGCTTGATCCACGTATATCAAAAAATAGTGACGCATCTGGAACAAATTCGACCCGATCTGTGCCAATTCCGGCATAGAACGCACCGGATAGGTAAACCCACATATTGAAAATGACAACACACCCCACAAAGCACATGCACTCAATGCAATCCTGCTCCGGCGAGTCATTCCCGTTACAAACAGGGCAAAACATTGAGAAGCCAGGATCATCAGAACCATCGCCAAAAACATCGGGAAAAATCCGCTATTTAACGGGAAATGAGCATAACCATACAACATAGAAAGAGCAAGCATTCCCATCGCGGTGAAAACCAAAGCCTGCGGGATAAGTTTCCCCATCAATGCCAAGATAATAGAACCATTCCCCTTCTCCAACCACTCTCTTGAAGTCCTCCGCTTAATCTCCTCGCTGATACTGTACACCGTGGTAAACATCACGAACATACACAAAAACGCCGGTAAAAGAAAATTTGCCAAATAAACGGCATAACTCAACCACGGGTTATTCAACGGGTGAGTGTCCAACACGATCGGCATCAACTTTGCCGCAAGTAACGGCCCTCCCTCCCCTTTCGCCAACAACAACGTCTGTTGAACCGCCCCGTTAGCCAAATTTGATTGCATCCGCATATCTTTATACAACAAAGAGCCCGCTAGGAAATAAGAATCGTTCGTGTAAAACGACAACACGGGCTCTCCCCCTGTTGAAGCATCCCGCCGAAAGTCTGCCGGAACATAAAAGATCCCGTAAACATCGCCCCGCTGTAAAGCCTCCCGCGCCTCACTGAAATTTGCCGTACGCATCACCACATCCGTCTGGGCAAACGTATTCAACGAACGTACCAGAGAACGGGAAGTCGTAGTATTATCCTCATCCACCACGGCCACAGGCAACTTCTCCGGCAATCCGTCTTTCAACAAATCCATGAAAAACAGAAAACAAAACAAAGGCGCAAAAATCATCACGAACCAGTAAATCCGACGCCCTGCCAACATCCGGATCTCCCGTTTCATCAACACTCCCAAAGCCTTTATATTCTCACGCATAATTTAATTTTAGATTTCAACCACACAAATCAACGCTCCTAATTTCACTTTAAACTCTAAATTCTAAACTTTAAACTTTTAGTTTTTAACCCTCTTCAACACGCTCATCCCCGGCCTCAACCCCTCCACCTTTTCCAAGGGTACAGCCTTCACCTCGAACGTTTTCGCATCATACTGCCCCGTTGTTTTTGTGGCTCTCCAAGCAGCATAAGTTCCCATATTCTTCATATAAGTCACTTTCAACTGTACCTCCTTATTGCCCAAAGCCGGGATATATCCCGTGAACACGGCTCCCATCTTCAAGTCTCCCAACAAATCTTCACGCACGTTAAATACTACCCACATATCTTCCAAATCCAATACATTCATCACGGGAGACCCCGTTCCCACCAATTCACCCACCTTCGGGTAACGCTCGGAAATCTCACCCGAAATCGGTGAAATCAAAAATGTCTCTTTGATATAAGAACTCACTTCTTCCACGGCCCCTCTCGCCCGATTCACTTGAGCTTCAGCAGCCTGTTTATCCTCTTTCTCTGCACCGTTCTTTGCCATTTCATACTGGGCCTTCGCGGCCTGTTCCGTGGCTAACATCGCCTTATAATTTGCCTCGGCCTCATCACGTTTCTGCGCAGAAACCACGTCATTCTCAAACAACTTCTGTACTCGATCAAAAGACTTCTTTGCCACCTCAAGAGCCGCCTGTGCTTTTTTCCACGCTTGGAAAGCCATTGCTTTCTGCTCTTCACGGGCACCTTTCTGAGCCTTATCACTCAACGCTTGGGCTGCCTCTTCCGCTGCCTGTGCTTGATTAAACTTCGCCATTACCTCCGGGCTATCTAAAATCGCCACTGTATCCCCTTTCATCACCTGCTCTCCCTCATCTACCAAAAAACGCTCAATTCTCCCCGGTACCTTTCCTGAAATCCGAACTTCCGTGGCCTCCGCCTCACCTTGAATCATCTCCGGAACCGGCTCCCAAAAAATAAATCCAAACACAGCAATCAAAAATATAATGATTACAATTCCTGTAAACATCAATACTTTCCCGCTAACACCCTTTTCATTCGTCATAATATCTAATTTAAAATTTAAAATCTAAAATTCCATAAGCTTTCTCCAAATAAACCTTACACAACCGAGCCTCTATCTGCGTATCAATCAATTCCGAATTCGCCGTCAACCAAGCTGTTTGTGCTTCCAACACATTTAGCACGGGAATCGTCCCCTCTTTAAAGCCCAAATTCGCAAACTTCAGATTTTCCTCTGCCCGTTCCAGATTCTTACGGGCCATCGCCAACTTCTTCCCCACCTCCTTCATCTTGAATTCCGACTGGTTCACCTGCAACTCAATCTGCTCCTTTGCTTCCTGTAACTTATAATTCATCGCATTTGTCTGTGCTTTTGCACTACGTAAACTTTTACGGGATGCACCCCAATGAAATATTGGAGCCTTAATCCCCACTCCCACACTCCACATACCGTCAAATTTCGTACTCACCCCATCAAAGAAAGAAGGCGTACTGCTCAAATAATTTGCCGTCAGAGCAATTGTCGGTAAATACTCCGATAAAGCAATCTTCTCTTTCTTCTTATATATATCCGTGGCCAACTGCAAACTCGCTACCTCCGGGCGTCGGCTATACACTTGTTCTAGATTTTCAGTCGGTACCTCCTCCACGTCCGAATCTACCACTTCCTCTTTCAACATCACGATCGTGTCTGTCGGCAAACCACAAATCTGGTTCAACACCATCCGGGACAAACTCAACCCGTTATCCACCTTTGTTTGCACCATCTCCCCTTCATTCAGCTTCACCCTCACGGAAAGTACATCCGCTTTAGTAGCCACCCCCGTCGTGTGCATCAACTCGACATCATGCACGAACTTCTTCAACGTTTCCACGTACTTATCCGCCAATTTTTTCCGGTTCACCAGAGAAATAATCTGCCAATAAGCTTCGTCTGTCGAAAGAATCACGTTCTGTAACTCCTGCGACCGCTTGCTTTTAGCCAACTGCTCCGACAACCCGGCTATCTGGTTATAAGCCCTGATCTTCCCTCCCATGTAAATCGGCTGCGTCAACCCAACCTGTACGATTCCCAAATTCCGTTCGTCCACGGTCATCGCATCCTTCGGCAACAGGGCGTAATCTTTCGGAACATACTGCCCGTTTACCATCACGGGTTTCCCATCCGCACCAATCATCAACTGATCAGGACGAAACGTAAACTTCCCATCCGCACCCATCGACCCAACAGGCAAATGAGCATCATCGGCCAACAAATTAATCTCTTTTTGATTACGCAGATACACACCCATAGCGTCAATGCCAGGTAAATACTTTGTGAAAGCCTCCGCTTTTTGCGCCTCACTCGCTTTAACTTCCTCGTCTGCAATTTTCAGTTTCTTATTATTCTCTATCGCCAACCGCCGAAAATCCTCCAAACTTAACACTTCCTGTGCATTTGACTGTAATATAAAACACAGTAATACAAGAATTAAACTTAATCCAGATCTACATTTCGCAATCCTCTTCATCACTTTCTCGTTTTTAATATTCTAACTTCAATTCTCTTCAAATTTATACTTTTCGGTATGTACTCCCGTAAAAATTTTATAGAGCTTTTACTAACGAATAAAGTTGCTCATACTGGTAACGTACCGATGATAAAGCATAAGAAATATCCTGATGCATGACAATATAATTTATCAACCCAATACTTATATTCAGCAAATTCTTTGCCAAAATAGAAGTATCTACATCATCCCTTATCTCTTTCGCCCGCTTTGCCTCTAAGATAACACCTTCTAACTTCGACATCCACGAGATCTTCGTGTCGCTCACCATCTGTTTAAACTCCGGATACAAAGAAATCACCTCTACCATCAACGAAAGACACAAAATTTCGGGAATATCACTATCCAAGCGCTTTGCCCCGTAATGACCGATACTTTCCAGATTATGAATCGTCAAGTCAATAAACTCCCGTAAGGAATGTACCCGGTTCATTTCCTCGGCCCGCCGACTATTCAACATACGGTAGTACCTCGTCACTCCCTCTTTCAAAACTTCTTCCTTATTCAAGAAATGATAATAAAACGTCCCCTTAGTCATCCCCACAGCCTTCTCCAAGTCGGTAAGCGTTACTGCCTTGAATCCTTTTTTAAGGAACAACAAAAAAGCTGTCTCGATAATCGTATCTCTCGTTCCACTCATTTCTTTATCAACATATAATATTGTTCAAACTGCATCCGCATATCTGAAAACATATACTGGAAATTCGCCTGTTCCAACTCGATATTCAACATACTGCTTGACACGGACATCAAATTACGGGCCAACACCGAGGTATCCAGTGTCTCCCGAATCTCCCCGCTTTGCTTCGCTTTCAAAATAATATGTTCCCAATTAGCCAACCGCTTCTTGGAAATCGTGTATATCCGCTCCCGAAAATCCGGAAAGATCGGAGCCACTTCCAATACCAACTGGAAAAATAAGACTTCTAGTATAAAACATCCGAAAATTCTCTGGGAAGCATCAGCACTCGCTTCTTTATTCTTGATCACGAGATCAATATACTCCCGTAAAGAGGTCACACGCTCCACATCTTCCTCACTCTCCTCCTTCATCACACTAAAATACCGTTCCATTCCCACCTCTAGAATTTCCTTCTTGTCCTTGAAATAATAATAAAAAGCCCCTTTGGTCAAGCCCGTGGCTTGTTCCAATGTTTTCAGAGAACAGGCCTTATACCCCCTGTTTAAGAATTGTAGAAACGCTTTTTTTACTATTTCTTCCCGAAGCTCCGTCATAGAAATTTTTATTATATCACGCAAAGATAGGGATAAAAATTGAACATCTTTAATTTAACATTTAGATTCACGTTAATACGGGAAATAATCATTTTTTATAAATCGTTATTATGATATCACTTCCTATTAATAAAACAATAGAGTTACAAATCATTATCACTAGTGGATCATTTCCGTATATAAAGTTTTTTATAAGCTTATAAAATCTTATTAAAACGCTATTCTAAATATAGCGTTTTAATAGGGTTCTAATAGCGTTCTAATAGCGTTTTACACGGTAGTGATCCGGAAGTAATCATGTTTTAATCTTTATTTCGTGTATCATATCAGATTGAATACCAGATTACTCCACCACGACCACCTCTTCTAGTTCCTCCCGAGTCCCCGCATGGTGACTTTTCTTATTTATCTGGTCCACAATCACGGCAATCGCACCATCTCCAGTTACGTTACAAGCCGTACCGAAACTATCCATTGCAATATACAAAGCGATCATCAACCCTTGGGCCGTCTCGTCAAATCCCAGCATAGACTGCAATAACCCCAAAGCTGCCATGATCGCACCACCCGGAACCCCCGGTGCAGCTACCATGGCAATTCCCAGCATAAAAATAAACCCGGCCATTACCCCAAAAGAAACCGATATTCCAGACATCAACATGATCGCCATGGCACAAGCCACGATCTTCATCGTGCTGCCTGACAAGTGTATCGTGGCACAAAGCGGGATCACGAAAGCTGCTAGCTCCCGGTTGACACCATTTTTTATCGTTTGTTCCAATGTCACGGGAATTGTCGCAGCGGAAGATTGCGTTCCCAAAGCTATCATGTAAGCCGGCAACATATTCCTAAACAACCGTAACGGATTTTTTTTCGACACGATCCCGGCAATGAAGAATTGAATAAACAACAGAACGATCGTCAGGAAAAATATCATCATGATAATCTTCACGAACACGCCCAATACACCGGACACTTGTCCGGAATTCGAAATATTCAAGAAAATACCGAAAATATAAAGCGGTAACAAAGGAATAATCACGCCCGTGATCACCTTGTTGATAATATCCTTAAAATCCTCCATCACTCCTTTCAACGCAGCCCCGTTGATCACCGACATCCCCAAACCTAACGTGAAAGCCAAGATCAAAGAGGTCATTACGTCCATCAAAGGCGGCATCGTCACCGTGAAATAAGGAGCCAAAGGTTCCACCGCCGTTTCCAACGGCTGCAACTCGGCATCTTTCAATAACCACGGATAACTCAAATCACTGGCAAAATAAGTAAAGAACCCCGAAAACAGGGTAAACCCATACGCCAACAAAGCAGTTATCAATAACAGTCTCCCCGCCCCTTTACCCAAATCGGCTATACCCGGAGCCACCAACCCAAGGATCAGTAATGGAATAATAAAACCAAGGAAATTACTAAACAATCCATTTATCGTTAAGAAAATTCTTACCAACCCATCGGGAAAGAAAAGTCCACACCCAATACCTAAAGCAATCGCTATCACGATCTTTGGCAATAAGCCTATCTTCTTTTTTTTCATACGCCCATCTATTTATATAAAAAACAAATTACACTCATATGACCAATAAGATACACGAGCCCATTACAAAAGATAAATAACATACCACAAACCTTCTCATCACCAAATCTTTATCCGTAACAAATTGATTTTGCAGGCCTCACGTTCCCACATCTGTCAGTCGGGATTCCCGCCTTTCAGACGGTACCCTATTTTCTTTGAACGAGAAAATTAATAAAAAAGATTTATTAATCCTGCTTTTTTGTACTATTTCAGGTACAATTGTTAATCAACTAGCACATATCGAAGGACTTAAGGATTCATTATTTATTAACATAAAAGAATCATTATCACATTTTTCACCCCTCCAGATAATGATAGTTTTCATTTTTAAGTTAAGTCATTTATTTTTAAATTTGCGATAAGATTAGTTGTATTATAATGATTATTAGCGAAAAACATTTTCGACAATTTGTCGAGGGGGATGAGAAATCCTTTGAAGTTATTTTCTGCCAATACTACAAAACATTGGTATCTTATGTCATGCGCTACGATTTAGAATTCATGGAAGCAGAAGATATCGTACTTGAAATCTTTCATCGTATTTGGCAAATTCGTAAAAAATTAAAATCACCGGCAGCACTTCATACTCTACTTTTTACTGCCACGAGAAATAGAACTCTAAACGTGTCCCGCAATAAAAAAAATAGGCAAAACATAATCAAAAACTATATTACGTTGGAAGAAGAGGAAGAAACACGGGATTATATTATGGAAGAAGAGATGAGCCGCCTGCTGGATCAAGCAATTAATAAACTTCCCAAACAATGTGAACAGGTTATTATTGGATTACTTCGGGGCAAAGTATTGCAACAAATCGCAGATGAAATGCAAATTTCAATCAACTCAGCAAAAACATATAAATTAAGAGCTATCCAAACGTTACGCTCTCTATTAAAGGACCCTCCATTCTTAATTTTAATAATACTGATAACCAATACATAACAAACTAAATATTAAAAAACATTTTTCATTTTGTCATCCAAATAAAAAGTTACGGGTTTATAACATAAACAATTATCATGAGCTCTATTATAAAAAAACAATATATTGCTTCTCTTATTCTGAAAGAAAGAATAAGCGAACTCAATGAATCTGAAAAAAAGGAATTGGCGTCATGGCTAGAAGAATCTCCCGAACATAGAGAATTATACACGTATTTACACTCAAAAGACCTTAGTAGTGACCTTGCCAAATATAAAACAATAAATCCTTTGGAAGGGTTGGACAGATACCGTAAACGTTATGTTCCCAAACACCAATCCATTCATTCCCGATGGTATTGGGTTGCCGCTGCCGTAATACTTATTATTAGTGTTTCAATATTACATTTCTACCAAGAAAAAGAAATCCCCTCAAAATCCGATATAATTACTCCCGGTTGTTCGAAAGCTATGCTGGTTTTGGATAACGGGAATATTATCGATCTCTCCAAAGAAAAAAACAAAATTATTGCCAATCAGCAACTCTCAATTCAAACTGACGGTACTCAGGTCAGTTATTCCGTAACCGAAAATGTAAAGGAAAAATCAACAAATGAATACAATGAATTGATCATTCCCACGGGAGGAGAGTTTACTTTGACATTATCCGACGGAACTCAAATATGGCTCAATTCACAAAGTAAAATCAAATATCCTGTACTATTCAACGATACCACCCGCGAGGTTTATCTGGAAGGGGAAGCTTATTTTAAGGTTTCGAAAGATACCCTACATCCTTTCCGTGTAAATACTAAGAATAATGTATGTATTGAAGTTCTCGGGACCTCATTTAACGTTAGAAGTTACAATGATGAAAATTCTGTTGAAACAGTCCTGGAAGAAGGAGTAGTAAAAATGAGCCAAGGGAAGGATGCCGCTATTCTAGCCCCCGGCAACAAAGCAACCTGTCATCCGAACGAACCGATTCAAATGGCAACAGTTAATACGGAATTATACACGGCATGGAGACACGGGCAGTATATATTTGTAGATGAAAGTGTAGAAAATATATTAAAACAACTTTCCCGGTGGTACAACATTGAAGTATTTTTTAGTAATGAAGCTGCAAAATCAGTCATCTTCAGCGGGGATATTACAAAATACAATGATATCAACACATTATTAGAAGCCATGGAAATTGCAGGTGGTATACATTTCAAAATAAATGGCAGAACATTGATTGTTTCCTCTGACAATTAATTAAAAGAACTTGTGTTTACGAATTATCCAACACATACAGACAAAAAAATTCTCGGCCATTTTTGTTTACCCAAATAATGACCGAGAATTTATATCAATACAAGCTAATTATATTTTGCAGTTTTTCATATCTGTCAATTTAAGTTCCAAGCGTCGCAGAAGTTTCAAATCCTTGCATCCCACCTCTTTCTGATACTCAATAGCTTTCTCCATGACAAGAGTTGCAGCAGAGAAATTTCCAATCCTTGCAAATAAATCGGCAGCAGCAAATGCCGTTTCCGTATTATACGGATTCACACGAAAAGCATAATCTATCCATCGGCTACATAATTCCCTTGTTTGATCATCCGAGGGGGAAACTTTCCAAAAATAATCAGTCCATTCGATTATACGCAGCGTAGTAACACGTCCTATTTCACAAACTTGTCGTATTACAGACTCGAATTCCGGACTACTCCCATTTTGTTTCACATAAGTCAAGAATGCCTTATAATCATTAGAGAATAGGGAACCTTCCGGATTATTTTTCATTAAATTTTCCATGTAATCGACAAGACATTTTTTGAATTCCTCTTCATTTACCCGGTTCGCTGTCCAGAAACAAAGACGAATATAGATTGGGGTTGCAAAGAAAAGTCCTCGTCCTTCTACAATATTCAAGTCTCCATCCAACAACTCCTCTCCTTCAACATCCTTTCCTCCATAATTAGAAAAATCTTCCTTGAGTTGTAGTAGTTCATCAAGCCATTCCAAATTACCTTCTTGGATACTTTGTTCCATAAAACACGAAAGATCATACTGTACCGGAAAAACAACATTGAAAGTAAACTCTCTGGTATTCTCTCCCGTAGTAAATCGACCATCATTACTAGCTTTCACGATTTCAGATACTAAACGTTGCTCCAATTCTTTATCATATAAGGTAATTTCATCAAGCAATTGGTTATCTTCAGCTATCAACTCTGCTGTCGGCAAAGACTTAAGATAAAGATTAAGAGCCTCAGGTTTAGTTTTCTCATCAGCAAAACGATAATAATCAAACAACATTTCCTTACTTGCCTTCCCACTATTTATAGCTTCTAACATTTTAGAAAGACCACCGTAACGACCGTATAAAGCAACGGCTTCCGCTTCTTTAAGAAAACCATCAACATTCTTAGCTCCCACCACCTTATGGAGGACTTCTCCCGTTTTATCTATAAAAAAGAATGTAGGATAGGCGGTAACAGGATACTGTTTTACAAATTCAATCCCTGCCGAACTTTCCGCATCTATTTTATAAGCGATAAAATGGGTGTTATAATAATCACCTAACTCTTTTTGAGGGAATATATTGGTTGATACGTACTTACACGGGCCACACCACTGCGTATAAACATCTACAAATATAGGTTTATCTTCAGCTTTGGCTTTTGTTAATATCTCCTGCCACGTTCCCTCTTGAAATTTCACACCTTGGGCAGTAACTGTAATATTAATAACAAAGGCACAGATAATTGCCAATATAATTCTTTTCATATCAAATTTAATTGTTATTCATACTTTCTTTGCCAGTAAAGGCAAAATCAGATTTCCACGCAGAACGTTCAGGACAATTATTCAACACCCAATGAATACGTTGAGCCTGTTGTAATGTAATTGAACGATGTACGCCAGTAGGGTCATCCATGATATTTTCCGAAAGGAAATAATAATCGTCAACCGTTTTATTGACAGAAATATTATAACCACTATTCTCATCGCCATAATAAGCATGGGTATCAGAGCAATAATCATCTGGAATTCCACCATCACTAACACCCCACGTGGGAAGCAAACCGAAATAGTATCCAATACAATTCACCAGTTCATTCTCACTTTCTTCGCCAAAAGTACAAGTTGTTTTGAAAATAGATTGAAGTTTATAAAGTATTCCAACTTCATTAGGAACCGGATTCCAGTCAGCAGGAAGTTCCGTAAGAGCAAGACCTTGAGGAGCATCAGCAAGAACATCGTTTGCCGCCACATAACGAGGGATACAAGTAGTTGATAACGTACGATAAAACGTTTCATAAGTACCTAACAAATCAGAAACCAACCAAATATTGAGATACTTATCATAAGGCCATAAAGCTTTTTGATTCGCGATAAAAGTCTTATAAGAATCTTGTCCCTCGTCAATAACATTATCAGCGTAAACACGGTTAATGCCCGGTTCTGAAAGTTTATTCCCATAAGGATCATAAAGTGCCGGTTCAAAACGTATGCGAGTATCCACTCCGGTAGCACTATTACTTACTATGCCAGAAAAAGTATTATTAATTTTATCCAACAATAATTGAATTCTTTCCGCGGAGATTTCTCCTCCATATGCAGTGACATCAAACTCAGACTGCAAAAGGTGGAAAACTACCGGTATGGTAATCTCCGGAAAAGTTTCAGCAATTGAAGGATCGGCAACTCTAAAAGACACTTCATTAGAGGTCAAATCTCGTCCCTTTATACGGGCATAAACACGAACAGTTTCCCCGATAAGAGACTTATCCGCCGTACAGAATGTATCAGAGAGTATTTGTCCATCCGGAGTCAAATATTCAATCTGAGAGTGATCAACCCTACTGTCCAGCACCTCATATCCCTCCTCCGCGGTAAGAAATGGACTAAAAGTGATACAAGCCTTCCCATCTGCCAATACTTCGTAATGACTCAAACGTAATGCGATTTCTTGCACACGGTCCATATCAACCATATCAAATTCCTTGACATCGTATTTGTCTGGCGTACAAGACACAACACTCCATGCCAAAATTATCAAAACGATGTATATTGTCTTTTTCATCTTTTTACCTATTTATAAATTAAATATTTACCTGATCCCAACCTGGATTCTGTACCATATTTTTATTGACAGACATTTCACTTTCCGGTATGGGGAAACAATAACGATAATCATTAGGTTCCAGTACATAAAGAGTTCCGTTTACCACACGCTCTACCCGAGTACCAGTACGTTTCATATCAAGCCACCACATATCCAGCTCTTGGTAAAATTCCAATTTACGTTCTTTCAAAATTTCATCCAAAAGGTCTGATTCTGTATAGGAATTCTCAACATCAAGATAACGGCCTTGTTTAAACTCATCGAGTGCAATTTTCGCCTCAGTAGTATTCCCCAAACGATAAAGAGCCTCGGCCTTAATCAATTGTACTTCTGCCGAACGGAAAAACATGATGACGCCACCCGCCGCCGTACCAAACATACTAGCAAGCATATCTTCCGAAATACTATATTTATCATATTGTATAGTTGTAGTTATCCCTCCGAGTCCAATAGACATGGAAGTTTTAAAAAAGACACTCTTTCTGACATCGTCATCTCGATAAAGATTATAAATTTCGTCACTCGGCGTCGCTTCTATTCCAGAAGTAGAACTCATTGTTGCTTGCCAATATATGTTAGAAAAATCAGCAATTTGAGAATTAGCTCCATCCACTACACGAAGATGGAACTCATCATTCGTGAAAGCTTGCTGGTCTATCACATTAAACATTGCATCATATGTTTCCTCATCCCGTACGAAAGAAATACCTTCCATCGCTTCTTCCGCATGCTCAAGGGCATTTTGCCAGTCACTTTCTTCGCCTGCCCCGGAAAGAGCCTTATAACAATAAACACTTGCTAACATACTGTGAACAAAACGAGGAGTATAAGCACAATTCCAAGAGGTAGTCGGCGTGCGTGCTAATAACTCCAAAACTTCATCACAATCTTCCAGTATACGGGCATATACGTCTGTCTGTTTTTCCCGTTTTGGCATAGCATTTCCCGGATCTTCGTAAGGTTTCAAATAGACAGGAACTCCATATTCATTCTTATCATAAGGAGAAAAATATTGTAATAACTTGAAGTAAGAATAGGCTCTCCACACAAGAGCTTCCCCTTTGACATAGTCTCTCAGTCGCTCATCATTTCCCTTGGCAGAGGTTATACCGTCAATAATCATATTAATAGGACCAAGAAAAGAATAATAACGGTTCCAAGATTCATCTGCCGTCCCCATCCATGTCAGCTGATTCACCGCACTCTTTTTGTACTCTCCCACGGATGCATCATAATACATATCAACATCCTTATCATACTCCAATTCTCCCGTACGAAAAGCAAATGTTAAGGCGACATTAAATTCCGGGTATAAGTAGGAACCTCCCAATACAGGCAACTGATCAGGATTTATAGTTGTCAGCAGCCGCATGTAACTTGCCAACAGATCCCGGTAATCCTCAATAGTACTGACAACTTGAACATCTTTAGGTTTCAAGTCCAAAAAATTATCACACCCTTGAAGAGAGAAGAAACTCACGAGGGAAAATAAAGCAATCCATTTATTATATCTCTTTCTCATATTGTCGATTTTTAGAAGCCAATAGACAGTTTAATATTATATTCCCTTGAGGTAGGGTAAGAAAATGCACCCATTGTCGTTACATCTAATCCTCTATATTTTGTAAAGGTTAACAAATTGTACGCATTGAAGGAAAGTGACATATTTTTCATTCCAAAACGTTGTGCAACCTCCGCAGGTAAACGGTAACTTATTGCAAGATTGGTAAGTTGAAGATAGTCCCCCTTTTCGTACTTATCAGAAGTTGCATAACCAGCCCAATAATCATTTCCCGATGTAACAAAACGAGCAATATCAGTTACGTCTCCTCTTGTTTTCCAAAAAGAAAGGTAACGCCGTTCACGATTAGTTCCTGACACGCTTAAATCACTCGCATAGCCTAACTCAGCCTGTCCTGAATCGCTCCAGTTATTCGGAGCATTTTGTAAATCATTGAATGAAGGAACAATATGTCCCGTTTTGAAACTCCATTGCGTGGTAAATTCAATATTTTTATAACGGAAATACGTATTGAACCCACCTACATATTTGGGATTGGAACGTCCAAGGTATTGCATGGAATATTTAAAATGTTCCGGGAAACTCTCGTTATTCCGGTCAAAAGACACATAATTCGGTACACTCACCAGAGAAGGAACAACTCCGCTATTCATATAAGATTGTTGTTGTGATTCCGTAAGACTATCCCAACCATCCAACAATTTAGCATACATTCTTTTCCCTTCTGAGGTCAGATAGTAAAGAGGATTTCCAGACGTAGGATCAACTCCTGCAGTCTTCCAACCATATATAGAACCTGTCTCTTTTCCAATTACATTAACAACTCCTCCTTTAAGAACTGAAGAAGAAATTGCTTCCGAATACGATTCATAATCGTGTTCAGAACGGATAATCTTATTCTTGTTTCTCGCAAAGTTTACAGAAGTACTGAATGTCAAGTCTTCACGATCTAACCACCGGAGATTTACATACAATTCCAAGCCGCTATTTTCCACTGTACCCCCGTTTGCTCTTACGCTGGACCGCCCTGTAGAAATAGGAATAGTCAAATTTTCAAGAATGTCTTTAGTCCTATTGTTATAATAATCCATTGTAAAATTAATCCGTCCTCCAAAGAAGCCGACATCAATCCCGATATTCCGATCACGTTTCTTTTCCCACTTCACAGATGGATTCGGATAAGTAAAACCTTGGGCAAAACGATTTCCTTGATACATATCACTCCCCAAAGTCAACGTGGAGAAAGGATATGCCGTACGATCGATATTTCCCGTATATCCATAAGAACCACGAAGAGCAAGTTCTGTAACCACCTTGTTCTTAAAAAATTTCTCATGATGCAGGTTATATCTTAACCCGACAGACCATAAAGGGGTAAAACGATTTGCATCGCCGATGGCATCCGCACCGTCTGCCCGGTAGTTAAAGTTCACCACGTAACGATCTTTGTAACCATAACGTAACGATCCAAGAAAAGACACTGTCCTATCCTGCCCTACCGATGTGGCAAACATATTTCTCACTTGTGTCCGTAAATTTTCATAACTCACATCCTCACTAAAATCTGGAACTCCCGTTATCCGGTAATCCCCATAATATATTGGTGAGGTATAACTGAAATTATTGAATTTTTTAGATGTTACCTCATTGGCAAAAAGTAAAGTAAACAAGTGATCTTCTTTAATATTGAATGAATAATCAATTTGCGTACGAATTGACCAGTTAAAGTTCTTACCGGAACCCTCTGTTAATTCTCCATTATTATAATCAGAAGGATATACATCCAAATTATTATAGACCTGCTGGGCAAATGCCTCCTGCACGTATGACGTATAAGTCCCGGCCTCAATTTCCGTGGTTGTCGTGTTATAACTTATTCCCTTACGAATGATCGAGGATATAGCGAGCCCGGAAAGTATATCATACCTAGCATTAAAAGTCAAACTAGCATCCAAACCATCTTCCGAGGCTCTTGTTTCTCTCAATTCCCTCAGTATATTAAATGAATCATATTTATAACCGGAAGAAGTTGTTTCCGTATAATTTGACCCTAAATAACTTAAATCTGCTGCATATTCTCCATTTTCATCATAAGGACGTTCATAAGGATTAGCAAAAACGGCATAATTAAACGGGTCTACGGCAGAAGCATTATCCCTATTTTTACGAACATTTAATGACAAGTCAAGAGCGATAATCAAATTTTTAATGGGACGATAATCCAATTTCATCAATACTCCGGCATTGGAATATCTATTGGAAATGAGAATACCGTTTTGTTCCGAATAATTCACGGAGGTGTAATAAGTCATTTCCTCCGAACCTCCCCGGATACTCAAATTGTGAGAATGAGAATGGGCCGTACGAAAGATATGTTTAAACCAATTTGTATTCGTGTTTTGCAAACGGCTCAATTCTGTCTCATACTGGTCTCGCGTAAGATACCCCTCCAAATACTGTTTATAAAGATTACCACCTCGTCCCGTCCAATCCGAATAACTCACTCCAAACGTATCAATAATATCTTTCTCATAACGCAATTTCTCTCGTGAATTCATGAAGTCCAAGTTCATTGAAGGTAATTCCGTGATACTGTAATTACCCGTGTAATTAAATTGTGTTTTAGAGCGAAATCCTTTTTTTGTCGTGATAACAATTACACCGTTTGCAGCCTTCGCACCATAAATAGCAGCAGCCGAAGCATCTTTTAAGATGGTGATCGATTCTATATCTTCCGGCATAATATTACCCACTCCGTCTTGCATGATCGTTCCGGCATAATCTCCCGTGTTATTCTCCGGTACACCTGTCAATAATGGTAATCCATCCACTATCCACAACGGTTCCGTACGACCACTTAAATTATTTTCTCCTCGAATTGTAATTTGCGCACGCCGACCGGGAGCTCCCGACAAAGTTGTACTATTTAATCCCGCAATCACGCCTTCCAATGCTTTGTCTATGGAAGTAATGCCTTGTGAACGTAAATCCTTTGCAGTAATAACCGAAGCACTACCTGTCATATGGTCTTTTTTGATGACTTCCATACCCGTAACAACTACCTCTTCCAATTGTTCTATATCGTCCTCCATAACCACATTAATGGTCTGAGTCCCACTAACAACTCTCTCCACAGGTTTCATACCCACAAATGTAAATTTCAACGTACATTTTCCAGCAGGTACATTCATTTTGAAATGCCCGTCCGTATCTGTCACAGTCCCTATTGACGTACCGCTCAACATAACAGCAACACCCGGAATCGGAATCTTTTCTTTATCCCTCACAATACCGCTCACAACCACCTGTTCCTGCGGAACCGTATTAACCTTCTTCTCCAATTTCTTCAATACAATAATCCGCCCTTTCATCGTATAGGTTAATCCAAAATGAGGTAAACAAACCTGTAATGCCGAATCCAACGTTACGTTCTTTACCTCCACCGATATTTTTTTTGTCCGATCAATATCATTAGCATTATACATAAAATCATAACTCGTCTGCCGCTTGATTTCTTTCAAAATAGCAGACAAATCAACATTCTTTAAAGACAGGCTTACCTTTACTTCATCCGCTACAGCTCCCATCGAAAAGAATGATAACAACGCTACCAACAGGAAAGAATAGCCAAAACTGTTCCTCCGTTTACTAACGTTATAAGCGTAATCTGTTTTCTTCATAATAATATCATTAATAAATTGAAATTCTACTACCTGATTTTTTCTTCCGAAGAATTACTAGAAAACTTAATATCCATTACTATAAAAGGATTCTTGGGATAGGTCACCCCATTAATCATTTCCGTACTCTCCGGTGTTACTTCCCGAACACGCACAACCCCTACCTGTCCATTTCCAGTCTGTACTACAAAAAAACATGGTAATGAAGGCGATGCTACCGGGAAAGAAGAGATCGCCTCTTCAAAATCAAAATTAAAATCTTCTTGCAACGCTAGCTCTTCAAAATCCTCATTTGTAAAATTATCCGGAGCAGGCATATATCGCGTATGACAAGGTAAATCAAAGCTATAATCGAACAACGTTTCAGACTCGTACATATTATGCCATAATAATGACCGTCCTGCTATTGGAGACAAAAAATAAATCTCTTCCTTTTCTCTGTCGTAAGCAAGGGCTATATCGATAGCCTTCTTTTCCGCCACGGATAAATTTCGATATTCATTGGCGGTATATATCATCCCACTTGACGTATTTAGGAATGATTTTGCCCGTAAGTAATCTGGTTCACAATGCTCCACGCCATCAGTTCCCGTATAAACCACCTCATCAAATAACGCCTCTAATTCTACTTCTTCCAAAGTCTTTGCTTCTCCAAATTCCTTCCGGATATCAAATTCCTTCAACTTACCAACATATTTTCCTTCAATTGTACCTCCAAAGCTCGTTTTACAATTAAATGTTACCGTATAAATATCACCCTCTTGAGTTATCTCTACATCCCCTGCCGTCAATTCGTTTATTGAATTTTCACCTGCCGAAGGGTCCCAACTCACAGCAGAATACCCCGTAAAAGTATTCTCTTCATGGTTTGGCGAATACGTGTATTTACCTGGAATTAACTGATCTGTTTCTGAGGAAGCCATTCGTAAACACACACAAGCACCTTCTCCACGTGCATCCCGCGTATAATCACTTACCACAAATGAATCCTCGTAAAGCCCCAATAGGAAATTACCAGTCTGTCTAGCTCCAACTTTTGCAGCAGTTCCTTCGACCACATCTACTTTCTCCGTACCATCAATCTCGTAACGATCCTCAAACACGTAGTCTTCAACAGCAATCACAGTATGATTATTGTCATGATAAATGGCCCCCGTCCCCAGCGAATAAACCTCTCCGTAGAAACGGACCTGCCGATCAGCCGAATAGCCATGTTCATCATCCGAGCAACTACACAGCATAGTCCCCGCTAACAACATCACATTTAATAATTGATTTACTTTTCTCATAAAATTGCTTTTATATTTATATTCATGTCTTTCTTGATCAAATCACTTTTATTTAACGATCCTTCTGTAATTGGTACTTTCCCCCTTTCTCATATCATAAAACCAATTTTCCAAACTCTTCTTTATAAATATTTATATCATCGCTATATAAACCCGTAACTTTTTGTTTCGATGACAAACATTCTCACTTTTTTTAATTCTTTTTTTCCGACACCATAATACGGACAATAAAATAAAAAGGGGGGCTCCCGTAAATTATTCAAAATCAAGAATTCAATCTCTACAAATATTAACGTAACACCCGGACAGGTTTAAACAAAAAAACTCATTGCCATATTTAATGACAATGAGATACAGTAAAAACAATGAATTTTTTTGTAAGAATCAATTCAATCTTACAGTATTTCTTCTAAATAATCCGTTCGAAGTAACCGGACTTCTCGACGCAATTGATTTATTTCTTGTTGCATTTCATGCATACGCCCCATTAACTCATGGATAACGCCAATACCTTCTATATTTACGGCTAAATCTTCATGCCACCGGACAAAACGTTCTAAGTCCTGCATCTGAGAAACCAACAGATAACGTTCCCCATCGACAACCTGAATATCAATTAGTCCATCTTCCTCCAGAGATACGATAAATGACGGGTCCACATGACTTTTCTGGCAATACTCCCTGACTATAATTAACTCTGTTTCCATATCTCTTCCATTTAACTAAGTTTTTGTAATTCTTGGAACAACTCTTTCTGTTTCTCCGTCAAATGTGTCGGAACTTCAACTGAATAAGTCACAATCAAGTCGCCAAATTTTCCTTCCTCTTTATAAACAGGGAAACCTTTTCCTTTCAATCTTACTTTTGCCCCGTTTTGCGTTCCGGGTTTTACTTTTAGTTTTACCTTACCGCTCATCGTGTCAATCACCTGTTCTCCACCTAAAACTGCCGTGTATAGATTTAAGGAAGTAGTTACGTATAAGTCATTCCCCAAACGTTTAAATACCGGATCTTCCGCTATCACGAACGTAATATACAAGTCTCCAGCAGGGCCCCCGTTAACACCGGGACCGCCTTGCCCCTTTAATTTAATTGTTTGTCCATCAGCCACGCCCGCCGGAACCGTGATCCGTATATTTTTACCATTCACCGATAACACCTGTTTGTGAGTCTGTGCCGCATCACGGAAGGACAAGTGCAATTCAGCATTATAGTCCTGTCCCCGGAATACTGCAGAACGTCCTCTACCTCGACGAGAACCGAATAACGATTCGAAGAAGTCCGAAAACTCGCCATCGCCCCCCATACCGGAGAACCCGCCTTCCGATGACCAATGGGTTCCACCCTCGAAACCTCCTTGTTGCTGATAACGCTGCTTCTGAGCTTCGAATTCATCAGCGTGTTTCCAGTTCTCTCCATATTGGTCATATTTCTTCCGTTTTTCCGGGTCACCCAATACCTCGTTCGCCTCGTTAATCTCTTGAAAACGTTGCTTGGCATTCGGATCGTCCGGATTCAAGTCCGGATGATACTTTCTGGCCAGTTTTTTAAAAGCCTTCTTGATATCATCCTGTGAAGCACTTTTATCAATCCCTAAAATCTTATAGTAATCTATATAGGCCATACCGTTATGATTTATACATTTTGTAATATGTTAATACAAACTATGTACCAACCTGTGGTATACGTTCTAAACTGACGCATTGTTACGACCTAACTGACAATGTGGCAACAAAAAGGCCGAGATTCTTTTACCTCGGCTTTACGATAAAAATAATATCAATGTTGTAGAATGTAATTCTCAAAATACAATTTAAACCGATCTTTCAAAAGATCTTTAATCTTTAACATTTTGTCCATCTCTATCTTTCTCATTTCAATCTCAGATTCCACGAAATGACTGATAAACTGATCCTCTCCCAAACTCTCGATCAATTTGATCTTCATATCGATTTCGTCCTCGTAAATTTTTGTCAACTCCTTCACATCATTCTTTTTCAACTTCAACACTTTTGTTTGGGCTTTCACCGTACTATCGATCTGACCCTTGATCGACAAACTCTTCTCCAACAACATTTTACGTAACGTGGCATCATCTCCCAACTGTTCCTTGAAAGCATTCACCCGGCGAGCCATATCTTCCAAACTCATTTTTTCTCCTTTCTTTAGTATTTCCTGTTCCTCTTCTAAGTTTTTCAAATATTGTTCATAGGTTAATACTGCTTCTTGCGGAGTATACTTAAACGTGATTGGTAATGTCTTTTCAAAACGCACAGCTTTTCCTTCTAACATAGCTGGTTTCCATCTCGGCATACCAGATATCACTCGTAGAGCTTCTGCATCCAAAAGAGGATGGGCAGAGCGAACCACACGGGCATGGGTTACAGTCCCGTCTTTTTCAATGACGAAAGTAACAAATACCCGCCCATCAATCTGATTGGCATACGCCTCTTCCGGATACTGTACATTTTCCCCGATCCATTGATTTAAATTCCCGTCAAATTCCGGTTGTACCTCGGCAACTACCATAATTGTCGTATCTTCATCCATTAGCCGCACGTTTATATCTCGTGCCATTACCGGGGTTGCCAACCACCCCAATCCAAGCATACACCCCATAACAAGTGTTGCTTTAGCCCAATTGTAGTTCTTTTTCATATTAATGTATATTTATAAAACAGTTATTCTATCCCCTTGCTAAAATCGAGTATAAAGCTACAATTATTATTAGAAATTCGAATATCTAACCTTACTTTTTCTCGTCATTGATTGACAGGAACACTGAAAATTTGACATAAAATTGGTGTCAAAAAGTCCTCAAATCCCATTGGCACATGCTTTGTAATAAATATAATCGAATGCAGGTTCACAAAGAATCTGGATCCAATTAAATGATAATGTTGAACTTAAAGATAGGAGACTAAAATTATGATGCCTGTAAGAAGAACTCAAAATTGGTTACCAAGTATCTTTAATGATTTCTTTGATAACGAGTGGATGACAAAAGCAAACGCTACCGCACCTGCGATTAACGTGATCGAATCCGAAAAGGAATATAAAGTAGAAGTTGCTGCGCCGGGTATGACGAAAGAAGATTTCAACGTTCGCATAGACGAAGACAACAATTTAGTGATTTCCATGGAGAAAAAGAGTGAAAAGAAAGAGGAACAAAAGGAACATCGCTATTTACGTCGGGAATTTTCATACTCTAAATTCCAACAAACTATGATCCTACCGGATGATGTTGATAAAGAAAAAATCTCTGCTGGGGTTGAACATGGCGTTCTAACCATTGATTTGCCAAAATTATCCCAAGAAGAGGTCAAGAAAGCAGAAAGAACTATCGAAATTAAATAAGATTCAAGGTAACCAAGGAATAAGGCGATCGAAAATTCGATCGCCTTATTTTTATTATATATGCAGAAACTTTGATGTGTTTCTGCATTCAAGTTCAAATTACATTATTGTCTCTGCAACGGGAAAGTCAATACTTGTTCTTTATCTTTCTTCACGTCAGATTTATTAATCTCAATATTCTCTACCAGAATAGAAGAGGGATAAATCAAAGAAGATAATAACTGACCGTTCAAAATATAATTGCTTACATTCTCCTTACTGGAAATATTCAGCATACGTTTCAGATTTATCAATGTCAAACCACTTACATCACCGAAACGAACTTGAGTCTCCTTGCCGTCCAAATCTACCCGATAGATACGAGAGGCTTTTCCGGCTAAACTCCGAACGATATAGGCATATTTCAAACCTTCTTCCTTGGCAGCCTTAATCAATGCACTCTTCATCTTTTCCGGTTTCGTTCCTTTTTCCACCTCAATATGAATGGTACCCGGAGCCGTGGAAAACATTCCGTTTCTGCTGGATAATAAGAAACGAGAACTACCCGTTGATTGGGGAGCATACAAAGTCGGGATACACCCATTCAACATACTTTTGAAAATACCATTTTCAACCAATGTCATTTCCTTTGCAGGTACGATACCCTCTGCATCAATATTATAAGCACCTAACAAAGGAACACCATTATACTTATCTAAAGAGCTATAGTTTTTGATGGACACTCGATTGTCTACAATCTTCATACCTAAACGAGCATCCAATGTTTTTATCGGTTGTGCCCGATCTGTATCGGGTTTACGATAAGCAAAAAGAGCTCCGCGTTTCAAGAAATTAGTTATAAAAACAGAAGAACAAGCACCATCCTCAAGCAGCACAGGACCTGCATAATATTCTGTAATCGCAGGAGCATTCTTTAACTTGATCAAGTTATCGGCAAAAGCTTTAACCCCTTTCTTCAATTCATCCAAAGAGGGCAAATCATCCGGACGAGCAACAAGCACGGAATATGCATCGTCAATCCGGACCCCATCTTCAGTCATCACGTAAGCAGAAGCTACCAAACTTACATAACGCAACGGTTCTTTCAATACAACTCCATCCGTGGTAGACTTGTACACTTCCATTTCCTGACCGGTTATTGCCACAGAAGAATCGTAAATATCTTTGTAGTCTTTGAAAATAGCAGATAATTCCTCTACAATATTTTCCAATTTTGAACGATCTATGGTGTAAGCAGTTTTCGGTTCCTGAATCCGGGTAACAGCATCTACTTTTTGTTGATCCTTCACGGCTGCTTCCTCTGCAGTTTTCGGGTTTGCCTTTAAATAAGCATCCTTCATTGCCCCTGCTTGTAGTGACCATTTATACATGGCATCTGATCCTAACCAGAAATTTCTTCGGATTACATCATAATCAGCCTCTTCCGGCATTCCTGCCTGTACAGAAGCACACACATAATTAATATCATTATTATGATCATAATCACCTAAAAACATTTGAACCCCACCAACAGCACTCCAAGGAGATTCATAAAAATTAGTAACACCTCCCAATGAAGCCACAATCTCAAATTGATGAGTACGTCCTAACGTATAAGACAAGTAATATGGTTTTTGCATACCCGGTAACATCAATTGCTCTTTGTTACGTTGCATTTCATCCTGCATTGCCTTAAAGATCACCTGATCTTGTTCATTCTGTGCGGTTAACGGTCCCGCCAGCAGGAAAAACAATAAAATCGATAATATATATTTCATTTTAATTCTACATTTTAAATTTAAGATCGAAGAATCTCAAGATTTTACAACGTCCAATCTGTTTTAATTAATTCCTTCTTTTAAATTGTTCTCCGGAGCCGGCAGGATTGGAGGTAAATCTCTTGATTTTTGTCTACGTTGAGTCTCGATTTTGTTCACCAAGATCATCGGAGAACTAGCTGTTACAGGTACCCAACCAGATTCTGCTCCACATTCTCCCGTGAACACACTAGGCGTATCACCACCACATACGATATTAGAAAACATAGACAACGGAGTTCCAATCAGGTCCACACCACGAACCAATTCATCCGGACGACCATCTACATAGATTCTGTATACTTCCAAGGGTGTCACGTTAAATGAATTCAAACTACCACCTTCACCAGTATATGTAAAACCACTAGTTACTTCTTTAAAATAATATCCATATTCCTTGCCTTGTTTTTTAGCCTCCTCAATCAACATTGAACGTAATTCAGCCTCCGTGTGAGGTGCAGTTGTTTCCACCACCAAATTAGATTGACGGGATACAGGGTCACCACCTCCGGCCGTACGTCCATGCCCATTACTATGCGGGAATCCATCCAACGGAACACGACTCATCAAGAATTCTTTCAAAATGCCGTCTTTTACAACATCAACTCGGCGAGCTTTCACACCCTGATCATCATACAAATAAAATCCATTCAGTTCTTCCCCAGCATAATTACGCAAAGTCGGATCGCAATACACTTGGAAATCCGCAGGTAAAACTAACTCACCAACTTTCTTCTTAAATGTTTCTCCACCACCCTTCAAACGATGTCCCTCAATACGATGTCCAAAAATCTCATGGAAAAATACTCCACTGGCAGGACCTGAAAGAATCGCAGGTCCCGTATAAGGATCTACTACCGGGGCATCACGTAAAACAGTCAATCTTTTGACCATATCTTTCGCATCTGCAATCATTTGCTCGTTAGAAGGAAGATCTTTAGGATCATATGCAAAATATGACATATTCAACGGTAATTCCATACCGTCATCAGCCTTCATAGAAGCACTGATTATGATTCGAGCGTAAGTTCTATTCTGCACCACTTCAGTCCCTTCTGTATTCACAAAATAATTACGAAGAACTCGGAATGTTAAACTAACATCACCTGATTGCAACAATGGATATGCTTTAAACACGGCAGAAACTTCATTCAAACGTTTCTCCCATGCGGCACGGTCAATAGTTAATTTCTCAGCAGGAAGCGGAGCCTCGTAATACTTTTCCACCGGAGCAGCAGAGAAAGAAGGAGCTTTATCCTCATCTGCAACACTTACTTGACTTTGAGTTTTCGCCTTCTGGTAAGCATCTACCGCAAAATCATAACGTTTCATTACCTCGGCCCAAATAGCTTGACGGGTAGCATCAGCACCTTTTTCGTCATCCAAACCTAGATAAGCCACCCGTACATTACCACGTCGATCGGCTGGGGCCCCCATTGCATTATATTTAAAATTATCCAAGATAGTATCTCCTACCCGAATCTGTGGAACCATTGAACGAGAATGTTGCTCCACGGACATCATCGTAGCTCCGAAAGAACTCGAAATATTCACTGTCCGATCGTCCATCACCCTAAAGTTCATGTGATAGGGAGGATTCTCCTGTTTCTGCAGCTCTTGCATATCAGCCGCCAACTCTTGTTTCAATAGTTGCAATAACTTATCTTGTTCCTGCGCATACAATGTATGCACCGATAACAGCGAAAAGATACAACTAACAATAATTAATCCTAACTTTTTCATTTTTAATTGTTTTAATCATTAATTTCTTGACCTCTGAAGATCACGCACATTTCTATCAACAAATTTATACGACGAAATTCGTTATTCAAAATGATTCTACATTAATTATTTGTTAATTCTTTCTTTTAAAATTGTTGACATTACTAATTTCACATTCAAATACTATTTAAATGTAAAGAATGTTAATGTTCATCAAATACAAATCAATTTATCTCACTAGATCGTAGACAAAAAAATTATCTATCTTAGACCTGTCCATTTTACTAAAACCAATTCCAAAACTAAATCTTAATAGTATTTCATTTTCAACACACTCCCGGTACCAATCCGTCCATGGACATCTTTACACCGAGGATGTATGAAATTGCCCCCAATTTTCCACGGGTGTATCTCGAAATTTCCACGAATAATATTTTTGACCAAAAGAAGTGATTTTAAATAAAAAAGCCTTGAAAATTATTAATTCAATCACAAAAGATAAAACAAATATATTTTCAAGGCTTATGATTTTTTCAAGATACGATGTATTATTTTCTTTTTCTTTTAAATAATAAAATAACACATCCCATCACTAGTAATAAAGGAATTGTCCACATCATAATTACTCTCATTATCGTAACCGAATCTTGAGAAACTAAAACCTGATTATCCGGAGGACTCACCCGATTAGCCTCTACCGGGAATTCCTCATAAGACAAATTACGGAAAGTTTCTGTGATCAAAGTAAAATTCGAACTTCTAAATTCAGCTCGATTCTGAGATAATTCTAAGGTACTAATACAATCGGCATCCCCAATAACAAAGATCCGCTGTTCTTTGTTATTAATAAAACGAGTCAGATACAGCATGATAGAATTGGATTTCTCCACCTCACCTATTACCGGGTTTAGTACAGACTTTTCATTAATAAAATCTGTCGTTTCTTTTTCTATCCAAGAACCCTTATCCGCACTCGCCAAAACTTCCGTAATCTCAAATCCCTTTGTTGAATCAATCACTTCCACGGCACAGACAGAAGGAGTTATAATAGAATACCCTAACTGAAAATATCGTATATAATTTTCAGATACTTTGGCAGCACCTTCTTTTATATTTGCAGCAATAAGATCATCTAAATTGATCTCGGAAGGAGACACAATAATTCCATCTGCAAAACGTAATCCCAACTTCTCCAGGACTGGATTCATAAATTGTTGGCGCTTAGGTTCTCCTAAAATGAATAAATTACCTCCCCGCTCTAAATAAGCATTAAAGTTACGTTCCTCTTCTTCCGTAAGATAACTTCTCATATCCGCTAACACAATAATATTAATATCATCTGCAACAGGTTGTTTCAAAGATATTTCCCGGACTCCATATCCACTATTCACCAACGAATAACGAAAAGTTTTATTTGAGGCAAAAGTCCCATACCCTTTTTCCCCCATATCCGTCCCGCTTCTTTCCTTATGCCCTGTAACAAATCCGACTACAGGTGCTTCTTGAATTAAAGTCTTTAATGCTGTAGATATCTGTGCCTCATAAGGATAAACATGATTATCTTTATAAATACGTAATATTGCCTTTTTTCCGTTAGCAGCTGTTATTACTCGGGTAAAACGACCATTTTCCTCTGAAATATCATCCTTTTTTAAGACCTCTTCTAAAGGTAAAAAACGTTTAGGATCATACCCCGAATATTTACACTTATCCTCCACGATTTGTTCTAATGTCATTGTATCATAAGCTGCTTTAGCATAAGGAAGGTACCCTTTGGCATAATAATAAACATACTCAAGTTTCATTTCCGGTTTAAAACGCAAATATTGTTCAAATTCTCCAATATCACGAATTCTATTCCGCGGAGCTCCCCGATCGTAAGTCTCATCCAAATAATTCACATAGGTTGTAACGGTCAAATCTCCTTTTAATTGCTCAAGAATTTCTTGACTTTCCTCCGTAAGAGTATTCATTTTAGTTGCAGTCGAATCATAATAAGCAATAAATCCCGGTAAGGATGAAATATATCCAAGAGACAAGGTAATGAACAATACAATACCATATTTCAATGAAGTATTCCACTTGGATAATTTTAATCTTTCACCTTGAAGCTTAATCACGGAAAGTCCCAGAAACATAAAAATTACTAATATAAAGTATAGGGTATCCTTTGTACTGATCATACCACTGATAAATACTTTTGTTCGCCCAGAAATTGATAGCCAATATGTAATATCCCGGACAAAATCATATTCCTGCCCTACACCTCCGATAAAATTCAAAATAGCAAGAATGGCCAACGTCCCAACAACTGCCACGACTTGATATTTCGTAATTGTCGACATGAATAAACCAATGGCTCCATAAGCTAATATCGTCAGGAATACCCCAAAAATTCCTGTTAACATTAACGGGAGATCCGGTGCTAAAATAGAGACACAGGTACTAATAACCGGAACTAACAGAATCACACACAATAAAACACCATAAACAACAACAGCCATATACTTTCCTAAAATAATCTGGAAATTAGACACCGGTGAAGAATATAATAATTTTATCGATCCACTACTTAATTCCCGGCTCATCAACCCCATTGTAAATAACGGGATATAAAGATACAAATCATTTAGTAGTCGCGTAAGTATTCCAAAATACCCACTAAATAAAGAAGACGTAACGGCAAACATCCGATAACCCAATTCTTGATTTCGAAGTTGCATCGCAAGCGCATCACAATATGCCATACCAACTTGAAAACTAAAAACAATCAGTATAAGCCATGCAATAGGAGAAAAAAACAGAATCCGAAGTTCCGATTTTGTAATCCGTATAATTGTTCTCATTCTTGTAATCTTTTAAAATAACACATAATCATATTCAACACAACTCACACTTCCTTTCCGGATAATTTAGCAAACACTTTATCCAAAGATTCTTTTTCCATTGCGATTTCCCGCAAATGCCATTGATTGGCAACTGCCTGTTTTACGACACGCCCAACAATAGAGTCATCACCTTTGAAATGTAACCTGATCCGTGTATTTGTTAATCGTTCAACCCGCACAACACCCTCTATTTTTAGCAACTCTTCCGTTTTCGGAGCATTATGCATGATCGTAATTAAGGCACTAGGAGACATATATGTGTTGAAAGCATTAATTGTACCCTCAAAGACTTTTTCCCCGTGCTCAATCATCATAATATAATCACAGATAGCCTGAACTTCAGGCAATATATGTGTAGAAATTAACACGGCCCTATCCTGCGCAATCTCCCGGATCAAATGCCGGACCTCCATAATTTGATTCGGATCTAACCCATTTGTTGGTTCATCCAAAATAACAAATAAAGGATTATGAATAATAGCCTGCGCAATACCTACACGCTGTTGGTATCCTCCAGAAAGATTACGTATTTGACGTTTACTAAAATGCGTTATTCCACATTTTTCTTTTGCCCGTTCCATGGCCTGAGGAATTTCTTTCTTGGGCATTAACCGAATATCCGCACAATGATACAAATATTCATCTACCGTCATTTCCGTGTGAAGCGGAGCTTTTTGTGGTAAAAAACCAATATATTTCTTTGCTTCAATTGGATTTTTTCGCAAATTAATTCCATTAATAAACACGTCTCCTTCTGTCTGTGTCAAAACATTACAGATAATATTCATAGTCGTGGATTTACCAGCCCCATTCGATCCAAGTAAACCAAATACACCTCTTTCTTTTATTTCAAAATTAATATCCCGGATAGCCCAATTTACACTATATCTATGAGACAAATGCCTAACTTCCACTATTTTATTTGACATACACTTTATTTTTAATGTAATCACACGAATAAATCATGTTCCAATTATTTTGATTCACCCTGTTTTTATATTATTTACGTTGTCTACGATATATAATCAAAATACCCATCCCCATAAGAAAAGCAGGGAAAAGTATCATAAAGAACAATTTAATCCATGGTCGCCAATTTCCAGATAAATTGATTTGATTATCAATCGCCCCGATCCGATCCGTACTAATAGGGAATACATCATATGAAAGCCAACGGAAAGATCCTGTAATAATCTCAAAATTATTCACGTCCATCCCAGGACGAGACAGTCCAAATTCCTCATTCGTGATAAAATCACTATCCCCAGAGATCACAATACGCTGCTCCCGGTCCCCCACTTTACGACTCAAGTTAACCAATGTCGTATAAACTCCCTGTTTCTCTCCCGCTTCCGTATTACAAACAAACTCTCCGTCTACCAGATCATCTGTTTCATACTCAATCCATGCACTATCCGTAGTTTGCAATACAGGATAAACTTCAAAATCTTTTACTTGTGAATAATCCAAAGCAACTGCCGTTGGCACGGAAACTCCATAACCCCATTCATACATACGAGCAAAAATCGAATGTTTTTCAACCGCCTCTTTCGTGTAAGTCGTTCTTAAAACAACAGGAGACACTAATTCATTCGAACAAGCAAGAACTCCATCTGAGAAACGAACCCCCAATGAAGCTGTCAACTGATTCATATTCTCACTTCTTCCATACTCTCCAAGAATTACCATATTCCCACCCCGGTTTATATAATCCTGCACGTTTGCCAATGCCTTTTCGGAGAGAGGTTCTCTTAAATCCGAAATAACAAGTACGGATATATCATCTGTCACCTTTTCTTTATCCAAATCAATCTCTCTGGTATCAAAACCTTGGTTGAGCAATGAATGTCTGAACCACAAATCTTTTGCAAACAGATAAAATCCACGTCCGCCATAATTATTTATACTACGGGACCCATACCCCGTAGAGAAAGCAACCATCGGAGCTTTAGCAATAAAACGTTTTAATGTAGCAGAAATTTCCCCTTCTCGCGGATGTCGTTCATTATCATTGAATAAACGTAAAACCTCTTTTCTCCCATTTTCCTGCTCTACAATCCGAACAAATTGATAATCCTCACCACTCAAATCTATTATCTCCTCTATTTCTTCCGGAGTCTTAAACATCTTAAAATTCAAACTACTAATCTTGCAAAGAGCCTTGGCACGTTCTTCGTCATTTAAATCAGGATATTGCGCATCAAGTTCCGGATTATTTGCCTTATGATAATAATACACGTATTTCATTTTAATATCCGGCTTGAAACGTAAATAACGTTCAAAACGAGCTAGATCATAATTTCGATTAAAAGGCAAACCAGAAAAATAATCCGGTGCTAAAATATTCACGTAAGTAGTAATCGTGAGCGGTCCTTTTAAATTTTTTATTACCTCTTGACTCTCCGGAGCTAATGTATTACTTTTCGTATAAGTTCCATCGTAATACAATTTCGCTTGCGGAAGAGAAGTTAAATATCCCAACAATAAAGCAGATACCACAATCAAACTATATTTCAACACTTTCACACGTGAAGACATAATCTTCTTTTCCGTGTTCAATTTGAATATTGAAAGAGCAAGAAATAGTCCGATCACGATTACAAAATACAATACATCAGCACTAGGTAACAATCCTGCAATGAAAGAAGTTGAACGTCCGTAAATAGATAACCAAAATGTAATATCACGCACGAAATCAATACCTTGCCCAACATCCCCAATAAAGTTCAAAACAGCTAAAACGGCCAATGTACCCACAGCTGCAACAACTTGGTAACCTGTAAGTGTGGACATAAACAAACCGATCGCCGAATAAGCTAGGATCAAAAGATAAATTCCCAACATTCCCACTAAAAGCATAGATATCTGGAAATTTTCAACCGTTAACCAAGAAAATAACACATTCAACCCGATAATACTCATCAATGCAGCTCCATAGCACATCATAGCAATATACTTACCGAATATAATCGAAGAATTTTTAATCGGTGAAGAATATAATAATTTAATTGATCCTGATTGATACTCCCGACTCATCAACCCCATAGTAATCAAAGGTATATAAAGGTATAAATTTCGTAAAATCGGTTTTAAGATTCCAGTCATCCAACTATTATAAATTGCCGATGATACATTCCATAAACCATTACCTAATGACTGACCATGTAATTGACCATCAAACACATTCGCGTAATCATACCCAATCAACAGGGCAAAAATAACCAAAACTAACCATGCTACCGGAGAATAAAACATAGAACTTAGTTCTATCGTAGCCACCCTTAGGGTTTGTCTTATATTATTATTTAGTTTCATATCCACACTATTTTCTTACTTTACCGGATAATTGTGCAAAAATCCGATCCAAACTACATCTTTCCACTAAAAGTTCTTTCAAATCCCAATTATTTACCACACTCTCTTCAATGTATTTTTCCGTGATATTATTATCTTCCTTGAAAAATATTCTAAAACGTTTTTCTGATAACTCTTCAACTCCTTTATTTGGAGCTAATTGAGATAAAACTTCTTTACCCGGAGAATTATTTAACTCGATAATAAAACTATCAGGTGCTATATAATTATCAAAATCTTCCATTGAACCGGAAAATACCAAATGACCATTATCTATCATTTTTATATCATTACATATCGCTTGAACTTCAGATAAAATATGAGTGGACAATAATACAGAATGTTCTTCCGCAATCTCTCGAATCAGATTACGAATATCCACAATTTGATTCGGGTCCAATCCATTCGTTGGCTCATCCAACACCACAAAGCTTGGATTATGAACGATAGCCTGTGCAATACCGACCCGCTGTTGGTAACCTCCGGAAAGATTTTTGATCAAACGATCACGAAAATGCGTGATTGAACAACGTTCCAAAGCTATAGCAACAGCCTTATTCACTTCTGATTTATCCATCAAACGTAAAAATGCTGCATTCCGCAAATATTCCTCTACCGTCAAATCTGTATACAAAGGAGGCTGTTGAGGTAAAAAACCAATATACCGTTTAGCCTCAACCGGATTCTCCCGTAAATTAATACCGTTAATAAAAACCTCTCCCTCTGTCTGGTTTAATACCCCACAAATAATATTCATCGTGGTTGATTTTCCCGCACCATTCGACCCCAACAAACCCATCACTCCTTTTTTAGTTATATCAAAACTAATATCTTTTATCGCCCACTGCACACTATAGCGATGAGACAGATTTTTTACTGATACAATCGAACTACCCATATTAATTTTCATTTGTAATCCACTTAATATATATAAAACAGCGACCTAAACATACAATTCATTACACCTTGCAGACATTTCTCTTGTCTGCAAGGTTTATAAACTCCATAATACCCTATTATCTACCTACTATTAATAATTCCAATGATCCAACTGCTTATATTGAATATCTACAATACGCCCCATACGTTCTTCTTCTGGATAAGTCGCACCATTTTTAGGGTAAAGAACTTTCTCTTCCTCGGAAAGATTTTTAGCACCATAAATAAATAGTATGTAAAACTCACCATTTTCCAACCCTACAGCCATATGAGCACCAGAATAGGTTTCAGACTCAGCATTCATCGCTGTAATATTAGCGTTAAAACTCTTGTAAAGAACTGCAGGATTTTGCATATTATTAAAGTCCATATAATAAACATCTTTACCAACAGCAAAGAATATATATTCTGGACCACTCAACGGCATTGTAGAAACAGTCGGAATTCCAGGTAAACCAATCACCTCATCCTTATAAATTTTTACAATTGTAGGTCTACCACCACTTCCCTCAAATTTTATTCGCTCTAAGAATATCTTACCTGTTGCCTCCTCTTTCAATAGCAAGGCAACACCATAATTCGGATATCCATACCCAAACATTGTTCCTTTCAAGAATTCATACCCCTCCATATTATCTAAAGGAATAATTGCATTAATATCATCATTCTCACCACAAGCTGGTAACTTACTTACTCTACCAGCATCTAATAAATCCGAATCCCAATTTGTTCCTCCATTAGTCACGTAAAGTAATCGCTTATTTTCTCCATCATAAACAAAGTTATACCCTGTACGATTCGACCTATAATATCCTCGTATCACTGTACAATTCCGTAATGGTTCGGTTTCATTCTCACAACGTAACGGTGTATGTAAGAAATAATCCGAGTTAAAGACGGTACTTGTCATTTTCAATCGGGAATATAATCTCCCTTCTTGATCTGCCAAAACATCTACCCAATCCATAAAAGTTCCGGGATAAAGTACAACTCCTTCCGGATATACTCCTCCATCAAAAGCTTCTGCCATATCGATTTCCTTTTCAAAAGTCACCCCACTTAAATCCACCGCTCCACTCTCTTGAAAAACACAAACATTACCAACAACACTCTCATTCCAGTCAATCTGTTCCCTAAAATGCTCCTGTAAAGCAATTGGACCAGATCCTAATTCAGCTCCATTATTTGCCATCCCATAAACATCCAATGTCAACCGCGATGCAATAATTGTATCAACATCCTCGTCATACTCCAACATATTAAAATAGGATAATTGTGATTTTCCATCCACATCCGACAAAATCATCCACGAGCGATAATTTTCATAAACTCCAACCACATCCAAAGTCACACGTTCCATGTAAACAACTCCTGTTTGCTTGTCTGTTACCTCCAAAGAAATATTACCACGTTGTACGACTTCATCAATTTCCCATCTAAATGTAGGCTGGTTCCAACCTTCACGAGTTTCATCATTCAACTTCCACAAATACGAGTACCGATCAGGGGTTTGACTTAAATCTATATTAAAAGTTGGCTTCAATTCCAACACTTCTCCGAATGTTTTCGAATAATACCCATCACCATCAAATGAGATTTTTATTTCATCGATATCTTTATAATCATAATTTCCTTTATCATCATAACAAGCGGTCAAGAAGACTACGGAAAAACAATAAAAGTACAATATATATTTTTTCATAACTCACCAAATTACATGTTAATAGATGGGTATCACCATTGCATCGCCATTCGCCTCAGTAATTCCATGTTGCCGAATATAATCTTTAGTATTCAAGGCAATCTTACGCCTAGCCGTGATATCCAAACCTTCAAATGTTGTGAATCCCTCATTCGCCGCAACAATCGTTTCTAACTTTTCATACGAATAGGGCCCCAAAAATGCCAATTCAACCTCATCCGTCCACCACAATGGCTTCACTTTCATATCATTAAAACGAACCCTTACATCCGTATAACCCATATACCCTAAATCAAAATTTTCATTTTCAACCAAACGCAAAGTCAGATAAACCTGTTTGTCTTTTAATGCCGGAGTTTTATGCAATACCACAGTCAATGAATCGGAAGATCGTCCTTTCCGGAAAATAGGGTCTTTAATCGTATATTGGTCCTCCGTAGCTGTTGTCAACGAATCGACAACAATCACTCGATACGCCATATCTTCCTCCAACAAATTTCCGATCAAATTTATTTTAAACCGATGTTCCAAATCTTCTATCCCCACATAATGAGAAAAAGAATATTGCACCGTATCTAAGCGGATATTGTTAGTTCCAACTTGTTCCCAACGTTCAAAAAACAACGCTCGATCCGCCTCGTAAGAAAATACTTCCTGTTTATCACAACTTTGCAATAGCATCATTAGACACAAACCTCCCAACAACACTTTTCCTATAATATGCTTATTTTTCATAATCACCTCCTCATTAATTAATATTTTCACTATCTGGTTTCGGAAAAACAAAGGACTCTGGATTCATCCCTGATCTTAAACTTTCTCCATACTTCTTATAATAAAAGAATGTCTGCCCTTCCTGAAAGAACTCGCGTCTCACCTCTCCCAAAAGCCGAGCCTTGAAAGTCTCCATATCAACAATACCTAAATCCACATCCCCTTTACAATTTCTCCCCACACGTACCAATTTCAAATAATTTGCAGCTTGTCCGAAATCTCCTAAAGAAGCATAATATTCCGCTAAAATAAAATGCATCTCACTCAAGCGCATCATCGGAACCATATCCTCGATTTTCGATACCAAATCTTTTTCCGAATTCGGACGGATATTCTTCAACGGCATACTTGCTGGATAAAAATCATCTGTTGTTTTAATCAATTTCAAACGAAAATCACCACCATCAGCAAGATCATAATTCCAAACTTCATCATATTTAGCCAAAGACAAGCAAGAATTACTAGTTGATTCAGAATATTCACTGTAATCCTGTTGTAGTAACGGGTATGATAAACAGAATATTAAATCCTGGGTACATTTCCGATCATAATCCAAACGACTATCCCAACCATTTTCCGTGTATTGCAATGCCAAATATCCTTCTGCCCATTTGAAATCAACCACTTCTTGAGCATTTTTAGCCGCTGCTGCTAACTTTTCTCCTCCCCAATAATTATACACACGCGCCAATAAACCGGTCACAGCCATAGCATTGATTCGATAACCACGGTAATGATAGAAAGGTAAACTTATCACCTCTGATCCGTCCTCAGCAGAAGAAAGGGCGTAGGTATCAAAACGATACTGTGCACCCAAAGCTTGCCGGTGAGCTAAATCCAATGTATCATAAGCCATAATCATTTCTTTCGCCATTAAAAGATCAGCTTCTATTTTCTCTAACGTCTCTTCCACGGTCAATGCAGCTTGTCCTCCATAATACGGGAATTCAGTCACATAAGGAATATATATACCGGCAGGATTAGTTACTAATGCCGGAGCAAACAAACGCAATAAATCAAAATGAATCAATGCCCTGGCAGCCAATGCCTCTCCTTTTATCATCTGGCGTTCCACCTCCCCTGCACGAAAATCTTCCGTTTTTAAATCATCAATATGATTAATAATATTATTACAATTGGCTATTGTATTATACCCCTTTGCCCAAATATCTCCAATGGCATTTTTTATATCTTCATTTGCATCATAATCAAACTTCGTACCTTGGTAATAATAATGATACTGAGTAATACAGGACTCCCACGTATTATCCTCTCCATATATTCTATACACCTGCCCCATGGCATCAATCAACCCAAAAGTCAATTCTCGTCCATATAAAGAAGTACTTGCCATTTGCTGATACACACCGTTCAAAGCATTTTGAAATCCTGTGGCTTCTTTAAATAAATCTTCTTCTTCCACTGTGTCTTCAGGAGAAACATCCAACCAGTCGGTACATGCCGATAAGAACAAGCCACACGTCAATAAAATCAATATATTTATCTTTTTCATATCTCTAGTTTTTTTCATTATAATGAAACTTTGATAGAGAACGTCACCGTACGAGCGAAAGGATAACTCGTTCCTCTCTCCTGTTTCACACTGGAAAGATGCAAAATGTCGTTCATACCGAAGCTAAAACGCAACATACTCAAATTCAATTTATTTGTAATATTGGACGGTAAATCATACCCCAATTCCAAAGAGTTCCAAGATAACATATTGTAATCCTGAACAAAACGAGAAGTCGGCTTTGTTTGCTCCACAACGTCTCGCCCTACAACCAAACTTTTATATTTTGCCTTATCACCTGGTTTTGTCCACCGACTGGTTAACACTCGCTCGTCCACATTATCCGTATAAACATTTACATTTTCCACTTTATCCACCAATGTTTGGTTATAACGTTGTCCTCCGGCTTCATACATGAAATTCGTAAACAAACTAAATTGTTTATAAACGATATTGAAACCGAAAGTTCCTTGTGCTTTGGGCTCTGACGTTCCTAAAGCAACTTGATCCGAAGCGGACCAAACTTTTGTCAATTGGCCATTACGACTTACAAATACTTCCTGACCATCAGCAGGATTAATACCTAACGAACGAACTCCAAAAATAGAATTCAAAGAACCTCCCTCCACATATTGCAAGAAAGGTTGCGATTGCAACGCTCTATCCGGATCATCATAAGCCAATTGTTCCGAGAACATTTCTTGCACACGTTCATTATAAGCACGCAAACTCTCTGAAATTTTTTCTATCCGGTTCTTGTTGTGCGCCAAATTAAAGTTAAAGATAACAGACCAATCCTTTCTCTGATAAGCAGTCACTCGCACATCAAACTCGTACCCCTTATTCGAAACCTCACCCACATTGTCTCGATAAGAAGTAAAACCAGTAGAAGTAGGTACTGTCACGTCATTTACCAAGTCAATTGTACGCTTATCATAATAAGATCCCTTCACATACAACAAATCATCAAATAATGACAACTCTGCTCCAATATCAAATGTATTGGTTGTCTCCCAAGTTAAATCCTTATTTCCCAGTGCTTTCAACCTAGTGCTCAACCCCGTTTTATACCATTCATCCGTTACGATATCATAAGTAGACCGAGCAGCATAAGCTGGAAAATTCGCCTTACCAATTTGCCCGTAAGAAGCACGAAGTTTTAATTGATTAACAAACCCCAACGATTGGATGAAATCATATTTATGTAAGTTTATTCCTAACCCAAATGACCAAAAAGGTGCAAAACGCTGATCAGACCCAAATGTCGAGGAACCATCCATACGGATAGAAGCATCCAAAAGATAAATATCTTTATACGAATAGTTCAATGAAAACAAGAATCCTACTAAACGTTTAGTACTTTCACTAAAACGGGTCTTTTGATACATTTCTTTAGCATATTCCGGAGATGAAAGTACACCGGATGGAAAACCTATATAGGTTGCACTATTCGCTTTAGATTTATCCTCTTGCACGGAAATTCCTGCCAAAGCATTTATCATATGGCTATTCAAAACCTTATTGAATGACAATGTGGCATTCATATCCACACTAAAACTATTGTCATTATCCAAATACAATGTTCCTGAATTCAAATTTTCCAAAGACAAGATATTTAAATTACCTGACTGGTGCGATAATGGATCATAAAAACGTTCAGTATTACCTATTGTCTTAGTCAAACTCAACTGACCTTTTAATAATAATCCGTCAATAATATTCCAATTAACCGACAAATTATTGATAAATTCCTCAGAACTTCCCTTATTAAAATTATTCAAACTCGGTTCATACATCGGATTCACTCTCCGACTATCAGAACCCTTTCCCCAATATTTCATCGTCGGATTATACACACCATTTTCGTCTTTATATGTATCATAAGGTAATTGCTTGGCAAAATCAGCAAAATTTCCGTAAGGAGATTCCTCCGTACGTACACGCTGATAGGTCACCGTATTTTTTACCAAAAATGTTTTATAATTATATGATAAAGAAACTCCGGCTCCCATACGATCACGCAAAGATCCTTTCATCACACCATCTTGATTAGCATATTGTAATTCTATACCGAAACGCACGCTCTCGCTACCTCCATCAACATACAGACTATGAGAATGATTGAATACCGTCTGTAATGGTTTTGCCAACCAATAAGTGTCCACTCCTTTCACGACATTCGCTAATTTACTATTATATTCTTTATCCAAAGTATACTTATCCGTGTAGCCATCATCATTCGTGGCAAAATCATAACATCCCGCCAAACGCTCTACTTCCAATTTTTCTTTGGCATTCAATAAACGGTAATCCGTCAAATCTGGAAACGTAATATCACCCACGAAACTATAATCAACGTTCAACTTACCGGCTTTAGGAGGAATTGTAGTAATTACTACCACTCCATTAGCTGCACGCGATCCGTAAAGAGCTGTTGCAGTAGCATCTTTCAAAATGGTGATCGACTCGATTCGATTCGGGTCCATATCATACAACTTACTCACACTCACCTCGAAACCATCCATAATAAATGTCGGGAGATTCGGGTTGTCTACCAAGTTCGATTTCGACAAAGCGTCCCTGTCTAACTGTTTCACCCCTAATCCGGATTCTCCACGAATATATACCTCAGGTAAAGCATTGGGATCTGATCCCCAACGATTATTCTCTTTAATTCGGAAAGAAGGATCGAACGTTTGCAAGGCTTTAATGACATTCGTCTTCGACACTTTAAGTAAATCCTCTTTTTTCACAGTGACAGCATTACCCGTAAAACTTGAATTCCGAATATTCATAAACCCGGTCACGACAACATCATCCAACGTCGCCACATCTTCCTCCATCACCACATTAATCGTATCCTTCCCCGCATATACGATCTCTTGTGTTTTCATACCTATAAAAGAATATACGAGAGAAAACTTTTTCGGAGCATTCGGTATCGAAAGCTGATACATCCCCTCAACATTTGTCGCAGTACCTATTGTAAACCCTTTCAATTGCACAGTAACACCGGGTAAAGGTTTCTTCTTCTTATCAACCACTTTTCCAACAATACGAATAATTTTTGCCTGTTGTTCTGCCATCTCTCTAACAATATACACCCCTCCCTCCTTAAAAAATTCAAACCGAGTATCCTTTAAGACCTGTCTCAACGCCTCGGCAATATCCATATCAGTAATTTTTATCCCTTGACATTGAACCTGTTTTGTTTTACCAGCATCATAAAGAATCCGTACTCCCGACTGATCTTTTATTTGCCGCAACACCTCATTCAGCGTCCCTGCTTTTACTGTAAGAGTAATTTTTTGAGTAAAAGCATTCACTGAAGTAAAGAAAAAGAATACTAAAAATAGAGTCAATTTCATCACTAAAAAAATTTTTTTGACATAACGAGAATTCTCCCACACGTCAGGTGGATTTTTTTTCATAACTTTGTTTTTGTTTAAAGGGTTTATAAACTCTAATTAAAGGATTTGATTCTATAGTTTGGTCGCTGGCGAATCGAATCCTTTTATTTTACTTTTCGTACATAAATAACTTTATCTTGAACTTCAAATTTCACATCTGTTCCTAATTCAAACAACCTTAATAATGGCTGTATGTCTGAATATTTATCCAATGTTCCCGACAATTCCAACTTCTTCAATTCCTCAGTCTCAAATTTTACCTGAAAATCATACCAACGAGCCAAAATATCCATAATCTCATCCAAACACTGTTCTTCAAAACAGAAAAGATTATCTTTCCAAGCCGTATATAGTCGTGTATTTACCTTCCGCACAATAGGCAAATTATCCCCTGCTTCGCAAATTAATTGTTCTCCTGGTTTTATTAACACTTTATCTTGGGAATTTTTTAAATAACAAATACTTCCTTCTTCAAGCGTTGCTACTATTGACTTCTTATTGTAAACAGAAACATTGAACGCCGTCCCTAAAACTTTTATATCTCCCATCGAAGTACTTACCACGAACGGATGAACAAAATCTTTAGCTACATCAAAATAAGCCTCTCCTTTCAAATAAACTTTCCGCTCTTTCCCTGCAAAATGAACAGGGAAGCGCAACTCTGTTTCTGAATTCAACCAAACTAAAGTTCCATCCGCTAATGTTAAGTGAAATTCTCCTCCACGGGGAACACTCATCACATGATACGCTGGAACTTTCTCCATTTTCAAAGAATCAGTCCTCATGCCATAAACCACACCTCTTGAATCAATCTCCACAACACCCTCTTTTGTCTCAAGTTTTACCCGCAACGTATCATCCAAAACAAGCTTTCTCCCATCCGCCAACTTCAGAATAGCCTTATTTGTCCCCGGCTGAAGAGTCGGAGTGATTTTCTCTACCAATTCGTAAGAATTTTTTTCCTGAGAAAGTTCCCCCTTATACATAACAACTAATCCCACGATCAAAGCAAAAATGGCAGCAACACCACCCACACGTTTTATTATTTGCCTTTGGTTTCTCCGACGCAATTTTCTAAAAGCAGATTCTGCGTCAAATCGTCCCTGTTCTTTCCCTTTCGTCTGCAAATATTTCGGATCAAATAAACGTTTCGACACCCGACGCACAATAGGATGTTCCTCATCTACCGACGAAGTGAAATAATCTTCATCTAAATACATTTTGACTTTTTCAGACCACTCATATATTTGCTTCCACTTTTTCATATTTTTTATATATCTTTCATTAGTAGAACACATGATTCAAAAAAACGGGTGACAAATATTTTCAAAAAAATAAATAAAATGCATGTATCACCACATGTTATCAGATGAAAAATAATGCGTAGTTTTTTTTGAAAAACTTATATAAATTAATAAAAACACTTTTGAAAACAAGAAAAGTACCATTTGTCCCTATATTTCAAGTTCAAAATGATACTTTTCTAGATTAATAAGAATTAGCTAAAAACTCTATAATTAGCTAAAAAGAATTTTCTTTATAATTGAAGAAACTGTTTATACCATTGTATATATTTAGGGTCTGTAAGAGCTTCCATAATCTCTTTTCCCCATGCCTCCCATTCATCTCTTCTTTCTGGTTCTACAACAAAAATATTTGCATATAAATCTGCGAACGGAATATCTTCCGGCCTTAAACCTTTACAGGCCTTCTTATAATCCTTAACACTGCTAACCTTACTCTTAAATAATTTAGCTATATGGGCATAACAAAGCAGTTGCTGCGCATTTGGTATATTATATTGTTTAATAAATTGTATCGTTTTATTTATTTCATCAATAGAACATCTTGAGTTAGGCTTATAGAGGACACCGGACAGATCTGAATAAATTTGATTTACCACAGTTTGATCCACCTTCTCTGTTCCTATCTTCTCTCTAAATTTTTGGATATGAGAAAATAAATAATTTTTCATATCAGAACTTATCATGGAAAATTGAGGGTTATACAACATCCAAAATTCAGGAGAAGTTCTCTGTTCATCATTAAGCGAAGCAAATAATTCCACGGCAATAAGCGAAGCTTTAGGACTAGCCAGTTCACTCAAGGATGCCAAATATTTAATCATGAATTCCGGAGACCGATTCCCCATGGCATATTTTGCCTCAAAAACTCCCGATGCTTTATTGTCATCAAAAGCCTCTTTCAGCTGTTCAATAAAATTACCTTTCAATGCATTAGGTATCTTATGTCGGATATTGCCTTCCTCATCAATGATAAACATTACATTAGGAACAACGATACCATATCTTCTAGCTATTTTCGGACCTTCTCCTTCTTCAATATTTACTTTATAATTTATAAAGAATTTGTTCAAATAATCTGCCACTTCTTTTTGTGCAAAAAGTTTTTCATCTATCAGTTTTGAAGTTTGTCCATTATTATGGATATTCAAAAATATATATTTTTGTTCCAAGCCAGCTTGTACAATAACCTTTTCCCATGTTTCTAGATTCTCCCAATACACGCCATCATTTCCCATACGCCTAGAGGTGAAAGCAATTCTAGCTACATCGTTTTTTTCAACTTCGTCTTTAATACATTCCACTGTACGAAGAGCAATCTCACCTAATCTCTTTCGGGAATATGAAATGAATAACTTTGCTCCCTCGAATACCGTTCCCTTTTCCGTATCATCCAATACATTCAAACTTGCCTCAAGAACATCCAGAAAAACCTTCTCATCATAATTTCCACGGGCTTCAGCCAACTCCGTCATCTTCAAAAGAGCTTCTTTACGAGGCACATCGAGACTTTCAAGCAGCGATTTAATAGCTGAAATCTTTTCATATTTTTTTGCGGGTAACTGGTATACAATCATCATGTTCAATTCAGTTATAAAAGAATTATAAATCAATTTACCAACCTCTTCTTTCCCGACTTCTTTTTCAAAATATTCCCGATTCGCACAAACAAATTTCATCTCCTCACCCTCTATGGCTGTTGCCCGTGAACGTAATAATGCCCAATAAGTCGAATTCAGCTTATCTTTTTCTGAAAGTTTGCTCCAAAGATCATCACCCACGGTTTGAGCCTTCACCACATCACCAGAAACAGAAAGCAACTTCCAGTATGCCATTTGCTCCGTTTTATCCAATTTTCCTGCCTGCAACAAAGCTTCATATTCGGCAAGACTGCTTGCTTTCAAACCATTTTCAACATTCTCTATCAACTCTTTGAGAGACATCGCCCCAACAATTTTATATATCAATTTACCATCGGAATTGATAATCAAGAAAGTAGGATATGCATCAACCCCATATTGTTTACCAATAGTCGGTCCTTCGCCTTTCTCCATGTCGACTTTTACACAAACAAAATTTTTATTGAAATACTCTCCGGCTTCTTTAAGTGTAAAAACATCATTAGCCATCATTTTACACGGACCGCACCACGAGGTATAACAGTCCAAAAATATGGGTTTATCCTCTACCTTTGCTTGCTCGCAAGCCTTCTTTAATGACAATTCCTGAAAACTTGTTTGAGCAAATAGAACCACGGAACTCAAGAGACCCCAAAACACTAACAATAATTTTCTCATTTTCTTTTATTTATAACATTAATTCTATTCTTTTTTTCTAGCATTAAGCATATTTCCTAGTCCGATTTGCAAAGGCCGATGCTCTGTATGTTCATAGGTGTACTCATGTAACTTTATTACCCGCACATATTGTGCCTCTGTTCCAAAATTTGCGATAAAAATTGTTACCGGAAAATAAAACCACACCAAATCCTCACCATCGATTTTCGGAAATTCTTTTTCACATAACACAAGTACTTTTTCTATTTTTTCCTTGTTTTCCTTATCTGCCCAAGCAGTACGCAATGCTTGCGCTAAAGAGCCATAAACATCAAGACGTGTCCGAGAGTTAAAGTGATGGGGAGCCATCTGTTCTATAACTTTATCCAAATCATCCATTTTCTCTTTCCCTCGAATCATATCCCTTAATTTCATTTCAAAAGCTATCGAAATTCTTTCCAACACCTTTTCCTCTCCCATACTCTCACAAAATTGATCGAAATGAGCAAATAGGAAATCCATTGTTTCCGAACAAATAGGGGACAATATTTGATTATCGTAAATATACCAATACTCTCTATTCGATTTCTCAGCATCTGGAACCACTTTGAACAATTCCGTACAAACCTCTCGTGCCTCTGGAACCATTTGGGCTTTTAATAATTCCTGTAAATAATTGGATAAAAAAGGAGCTTCCCGGTTGCCCTCCTTATACTGTTTTCTTAAACTAGCAATAGAAGTCGACATAGCCTCTTCCACCATTTTTTTAAATTCTAACGGGTCAATTGTAGCTCCGACAATTTGATTTTCTAATCCTTGATCAGTATTCAATAACAGGAATGTCGGATATGCCTGTACATTAAACTTTTCCTCTAGTTTTTTGCCATCTTCTTCCGCTCCCGTGTCATATTTTACACACACAAAATGTTTGTTCATAAACTCGCCCAATTGTACATTCGGGAATACATCAGTAGCCATAACTTTACAAGGGCCACACCATGACGTATAAAGATCTACAAAAACCATTTTCCCTTCCGTTTTCGCTTTTTCACACGCTTCATTTAATGTCAATTTTTGGAAATTTGTCTGTCCGAAAGCCAGTACAGAACATAAAATTCCAACATAAATCAATAAAATTTTTTTCATTTCAGTTCATTCTAAATTATACAATACAAAACATCTTTTTCCCAATTCAGACCGTATGTTTCCCAATGGAAGAGAGTTTAGCTCTCTTCCACAAGCAATAATATTTTATAAGTGAATTACAATATCTATATCGAAATCCCTATTGCCTCTAATACTGACACCATAATTCTATACTTTGTCATCACGGCATCAAACGCCCCGTACAAATTTTCAAACTCTTCCGGCGTATAAGTAAATATTGCACTAATATACATACCGACATCTTGAGTTTCCGTAGGCATATTATTATAATCATTAGGATTAGGGTCTTTTAAGAAACCTACAGTTCTCGGGTCAGAAAATTCATATCTATTGTAAAAATACCAACCAGCACAACCATACAGTTCTTCTGTATAGCAACTACGTGTTGTCTGATAAAACATGGTCAACTCTTCAGTATAGGCGGCAATCGGCGTGGCAAGAACTGCATTGAGTACAGCCCCTTTCATATTTAAACGCTCAACTTCACTCATATTCTTCAATTCAGGGACACGAGAAATCAATACCGTATTCAATCCTTTAAAAGCCTCATTGCTTATTGCCGTATTATAAGGAGTTAAAGATTTTAACAATAAAAAGCTACGGACCTTAATACTTTCTGACAGAACAGGTATGATCTCTTCTCGTAAAAACTCAAGCCCGTCAATGACATTCTCCCTCGGGCACAACTCATAGGAACTAAACGGATTGGGAGTTTCTGTTCCTCCCAAAGCAGATGAGCCAAACTGCAAGATTTCATAATGTATATAAGAATTACCCCAGTTATCTACACGGGTTTCTTGCCCGATCGTATCGTTATAAAACACGGGAATCCCTGTTTCCACGTAGAATTGATAAATCGCTTGATCCACCGGATCATCCGAACTTTCAATCGTGAACCAATCTTTACCAAGATTGGAAGGAGTCAAATGATCTTCTTTGTCACACGCCGTGAACAACACGGACAAAAGCAATAATACATAAAGGGATTTATTTTTTCTCATAATCAATTTCTTTGAAGTTCTCTATTCGGGCGAATTTCGTTCTGAAGTTCTCCCCTGTTAAATTCAATAGCATAGTTCGGAATCGGGATAATCCAAGCTGCACGATCTTTCGTGTAAGCATTCAATTCATAATAACCATTCTCATACCAAGTCCGTGAATTTGATTCATAAGCATTATTCTGGTGACGGATACTGAAATTATCCGGAAGAGGACGAATACTGTTTACGGCATAGCGTCGTAAATCAAACCAACGATGTCCCTCGAAACAAAGCTCTCGACGGCGCTCATCACGAATAAAATCAATCAATGCCCCTCCCGTTTCCGTTACAGATGGAGCTATCGCAAACCGTTTGGAACGCAACTTCTCCAACTCGATCTTCGCATCTCCATCCCGGTTCAACATCGCCAAAGCCTCTGCCTTATTCAAAATCACCTCCGGTAAACGAATCAAAAAATCCGATCCAATCTCATCATTATCATTATAATCCGTCCAAGTCTTATATTTATCAGGAATAGCCGCATTCAAAGAATTTTTAAAAAAAGAGGTTCTACGCAAATCCCCATCATCATAACATTTTAATAAATCTTCAGACACTTGGTACGAAAGGGCTTGAGCTGGATATGTATAATCCGGATTCGGATTATTCCAATCGGACGAATAACTCAAGAAGGTCTCAACAACAGCATTTCCCCCTTGTGTGAAAATCGTTTCGGGCGATGTCCAAGAGATCACATTTTGTCCTTCAGTCCAACTATTCAAATCCATCACCGAATAAATTCCGGACATCGCATTGTCGGCTGCAGCAATACACTCCTCATATTCTTCCATATACAAATACACTCTCGATAACAGTGCATTAACGGCAACCTCCCCAACCCGTAATGTAGAGGAAGGCACAAAACCTTCCAAACAAACAGCAGCACGTTTAAGATCTGTAACAATTTGCGAATACACTGCTTCCACCGAATTTCGGCTAAAATATTTATCCTCTATATACTCCGTGATTTTTAAAGGCACACCAGCATCCTGTGATGCAGTAGCCTTGCTATAAGGCATTCCATAGATATTTACCAACAGGAAGTAATAACCAGCCCGAAGAAAACGCGCTTCACCTTCCACCCTGTTTAACAATTCAATATCCTCTTCTTTTGAACGGAATTCATCAGCCATGTAAATGATGGAATTCAATACCCCTATACTCTTATAAAATCGTTCCCAATCATTATCCCTATACTGGGCATTCTCCAAAGTCAAAAATGGATCGGGTCCCCACTGATAAAAAGATCCCAGTACATTACGCGGGTAATTCGAAGTATAAGGTAATCCACCCTCCACGAACTCCTCCGCATCATCGTCCATCACGTGTAACCATGGATAATTCATCGTAAGCCCGTCACTATAGCTCATTGTTTCTTGAGTATTAGAGCTAACGTTCGGGGATTGCATAAAACATTCTCCTCTAAGTAGCTCGTCTAAATCCTGTGCTGTAGTCGCATAACGCTGATTCTGCGAATATTCTTCCAAGAAATCACCACAAGAACCAAGACTAAGGGTAAGCACACCGAATATATAAATTAAAACTCTTCTTTTCATCGCTCAAGTTTTAGAAAGTGATACTAATATTACATGAGTAAGTCGGACGTACCGAAAGATTTACATTCGGCGACGAACCTGATTGAGTAGGATCCTGTCCCCGTAACTTCTTATGGGCTATCGTGAATAAGTTAGTCCCCGTCAGATTGATATAAGCAGACTCAAGTCCTAATTTCTTGCAAAATCGATCATCCACGTTATAACGGAAAGAAAGTGACGACAACCGCAAGTAATCTCCACTTACCACCCGGATATCCGAATTGTCATACATTTCGTAAATATTAGATGCGATTTTATGTGTCCTATTTGTGCCGCTATTCCACCACGGATTAGCATGGGTTCCCGCAACTGTATTCAACGCAGGAATATTGGTATAATTCTCGTCACCCGGTTTTCTCCAACGGTTTACAAACTCCCGTCGCAAATTACTTGACGGATTGGGATTAGTTGTCCCATATTCGGTACATAACTTTAGTAAACGAATTTTATTACCCAAGCTATAAGTCAGATTAAATGACAAACCGAAGTTCCGATATCCCAAATAATTCGAGATCCCTCCTTGGAGATAAGGCTCACGCCGTCCTGATCTCTCCATTACCTCCAAAAAGACATCTTCCCGTTCCATATTGTTATACTTTTTACTCAACTCTTCTTGCAATTCATCCTCAGCCCCGTAAAAAATAGGAGACCCGTCCACCGGACTCAATCCTTTAAAGCGGTATGAATAAAATGTATTCAATGGCTCCCCGGCAATCTCCACATCACCTGTCAACATATCGGTATACTCGATCTCATCCCGCAACACGTTATTTCGATTATTTATCGCACTATTTACCAACTCATTCAACACCTGCCCTAGTTGGGGATCAATACGCCAAACAAATCCTCTCTTTCCTCCATCTAAACCGACACGATTGATAGGGGTAAAATTCAAGCTTACCTCTATTCCCTTGTTTACAAGTGTTCCACTATTTACCACGTATTGCGTGGTTCCATTGATCTCAGAAATCGTTTTGGTTAAAAATGCATCCCGTGTCTTTTTATAATACCAAGAAACCGAACCGTTAATCTTATTCTTCAAAAGCGAAAAATCCAATGTCGCATTCGTGGACGCCGTCTTTTCCCACCTTAAATCAGGATTTGGATAATGAGATACTTTCGAATGAAATTCACCATATTTCCCGGCATAATCAGCCTCTTGCCGAATAATCATATTCGGAGTCTGATTACTTAACATATTTCCTTGATAACCAAAAGAACCTCTTAACGCCATGTCATCTATCCAATCAACAGATCTCAAAATATCTTGCTTCATATTCCAACGACCTGACAACGCCCAAATCGGCATCATTCGATCATTCGCTCGTGATCCGAACAAATTGGAAGCCTCTCCCCGGATATGTAAATTCACCATATATCGATTGTCATAATCGTATCCAGCCATCGCATACCATGCTATCGAATTCGTCAAATTTTCTGTGATAATACCTAAAGCGTTAGCACTTGCCATAAATTGATTATAATATCCCGTGTAAGTTTGAGGGATAGAAGAGAACAATTTACCCCTATCTTTACGATATCCCCGCCGAGTGATATTAAAACCATCATATCTTTGAGAATTCAATTCCAATCCAGCAGAACCACTTACATTATGCTTCCCGTCTTTGCCCACGTTCTTGGTATAATTCGCTTGGACCCGTGCCATCCAATTCGTATTACGAACCTCACTCTTACGTAATTCTCCACCGACAGGACACATATCGTTTCGTTCTGTCTGGTCTGCACGCAACTGATGTACATAATAAGTATTCTCCGTGAAATAAATCTCCTGATTCGTATTATTTACCGCATAAGATAGTGTTCCCTCCAATTTCAAATCATCAATAACGTTGTAACTAACATGTGCCTGCATATTAATCGCATTACCCTTGGATTCATCTCCAGAATTATCCATCTCGTTTAATATATTGAAATTGTATACCGGCATAGAACCATTCGTTCGCTGATAAAAATAACGGGAACCATCGGGATTAAAGGCTGGAATGGCACGACTCATATTATAAGCATAATCCAAAACACCTAATTCCGAAGGATTATAATCTCGGCTTGATACATTTCCCTGAAGCTGAAAACGTGCCGAAAAACGCTCATAATTAGCCGTTAAGTTCAATGTCGTCGAATATCGCTTGTTATTCTCGCCTTTTATTGCTCCATTCTCATCGCTCATCCCAAGAGATGCATAATAGCGGATATTGGCAGAACCACCCGACAGACTCAGCGTGTGGCTATGTGAAAACACATCCTGACAAACAATATCGAACCAATCCGTATTCAATGTTTCATAATATGCAACCAACCGATTATATTCATTATAATCAATCACACAGTTGTAATAATCTTGCACCACAGCCTCATATCCGACCCAACTATCCACATTGTTATAATAAACACCCCGTTCTACCAACTCACGGGAAACATCAACTCTTTCCTTCGAATTCATCAGGTATATAGCTCGGTCACTGTAACGCGGACGCCGCGTAAAAGACCCTGTCCCGGAATAAGTCACACTAGGAGGACCGGTTTTTCCTTTCTTCGTTGTAATCACAATCACTCCGTTTCCCGCTTTCGCCCCGTAAAGAGCCGTTGCGGAAGCATCTTTCAGCACGTCAATCTGTTCTATATCATTAGGATTCAATCCCGAAATTGCATTTCCCAACAGGTTCACGAAATCCAAATCATTAATCTGAGCAGGATCCACGTTCACCGGATCGGTCAAGACCACTCCATCCAACACCCACAATGGCTCTCTATTACCCAATACTGTCGAAGTTCCCCGTATTCTCAATTTCGGAGCGGCACCCACCTGTCCAGAGTTTTGCATGAAAATCATGCCGGGAATTCGACCTTCCAACATTTGGTCAATAGTATTCACTCCTGCCACTTTAATATCATCCATTTTGATAGTTTGCACAGCACTCGTCAATTTACGTTTATCAATATTCTGATACCCGGTTCTCACAACAACTTCTTCCAATTGCTCTGTAGACTCTTTTAAAACCACATGAATTGAATCCTGACCAGTGTACTTTATTTCTTGGGTTTCCATCCCTATAAACGAAAAAAGCAAGGACACATTTTGCATTTTGGGCAATGTTAAAGAAAATCTCCCATTTACATCTGTTGACGTACCTAAAGTTAAACCCTTCACAATAACCGTCACCCCAGGTAATGGTTGTTTTTTCTCATCGGTCACCTTTCCAATAATACGTACCTCTTTTTCCTCATTTTTTACTTCGCCCGGAACAATAATAATAACACCTTGTTCTATTCGATAAGATAAATTCACTTTACTCAAAAGAGCATCCAACACCTGTTCCAATTCTTCATCAACAAATTTTACAGACACATCTTTCACTTTTTTCAATTCATTGTGATTGAAAAAAAACTTATAACCTGTTTGCTGACGCAATTCTTGAATGATTTCCAACATACTTGCTTTCTCAAAATCCAGACTTATTTTTTTTTGAGAAAAACCACTTGCAGAAACTTTCAACAATAGAAACAATGTAAAAACACATATTAATTTCATAACCAGAAACCATTTTTTTACACATACACCCCTTACAGGGATGCCATCATCTCGTTTTTTTTGCATACATTTGTCTTGTTAATGTAAAGATTACTATATTTTATTAACACATTGACCGGCTAGGTGGTCCCAACACCTACCGGTTATTTCATTCTCACAATAATTGCTCTCCCTTTTAATTCAAATTCAACATTTGTTGTCATGGATATAATATCCAAGATTACATTACATTTATTATACTTCTCCAGATCTCCGGTAAATACAAGATCTTTGGCTTCCGGATTTTGATAAAATACTGTAATATCATACCACCGGGCCAATTGCTTCATGATCTCATCCAACCGCATTCCTTCAATGATCCACTTTCCTTCGGTCCACGCAGTGAATACATCAGTATTCACCTGTTCCACGTTTATGTCATTTGTTTGGACATCATAAGTAATTTGCTCGCCAGGTGATATCATTCGAGAGACAACCATACCCTTCCCTTTAAAAGCAACACTTCCCTCCACCAAGGTCGTCTGTATATATGTTTCATCCGGATAAGCATTCACATTAAATACGGTCCCTAAAACTGTAATATCACCATCTTCTGTTTCTACTATAAAAGGATGCTCAGAATCCCGAGAAACATGAAACAATGCTTCTCCTTCCAAATAAACCCGCCGTTCCTTCCCGACAAAGTGATCCGGGACACTTAATTTTGAATCAGAATTTATTATTACACTCGTTCCATCCGATAACACTAGATTATACTCTCCTCCTCTCGGCACAATAATTTTATTATATTTCATGATTTTTCCTGAATCATCAATTCTACTATGATCAGGTTTAAACTTTTCCACCACTTGTTTAAAAGCAACAGAATCCGTTAATTCTACCCGTTGACCGGAATTAAATACTAAGACAGCTTTTGTAGTTCCTGGTTCAATGGATATTTCTTTTGCAACTTCCGTAACCTGAAATTGATTACTCTTCCAAAACCAATAACCTACACCGCCCAAAAATAAAGGAAGCAACAACACAGCGACATATTTAATAATTACCCTCCAAACATATCTCTTTGGAGCCCTATCTGCGTAGATAACAAATTCATCCCAAGCATTTTTAGAATCCACAACCCGACTCTCCTCTCCCGTGTAGTACTTATCAAAATACTGTTGTGCTTTACGATAATATTCTCTGTTACCTTCATCTTCTGACAACCACTCCTCAACCTTTTCTTTCTCTTCAGCAGAGGAAACTCCCAGCAAATGCTTCGCAATTACATCCCACTCTATATATGTCTTATCATCCATCATGATTTTTTTAATTAATCATTCATAAGACACATCTGTTAAAAAAACGGAGTACAAAGGCACTTATTATTTTTTGAAAAATATTCAAATACCTTCTTGTAAATACTCAATAAATAATAAAATAGGTATCAATTTCTCACGCAATATACGATAAGCCCGTTGCACTTGAGTCTTTACAGTCGTCTCGGCAATATCCAATTGTTCGGCAATTTCTTTATTTTTCTTTCCCTCAACCACTTTCAACAAGATAATTTCTCTACATTTATCAGGTAACGAATCCAAAGCTTTCTGAAGACGTTGTTGAATCTCTTCATCAATAACCACATCTTCCGTACCGGAAAAAAGTTGGGCTTCAAATAATTTATTATTATGTTCGTCCCTAATCCTTCGGTCCCGCAAAACGTTCAAACAACGATTCCGCACGGAAGTAAACAAATAAGATTTTATTGAAGTCGTAACTTGTAGTGTTTCGGAGTGATCCCACAAATGAAAAAACAAATCCTGAACCAAATCCCTTGCCTCTTCTTCATCATATAAATAACTCTCGGCAAATAGCACTATTTTGGAAAAATAATACTCATAGAGGAATCTAAACGCCTCTTTATCACGCTTCTTTAGCCGAGCTAAAATTAAATTCTCTTCGATATCCATGAGTACATTTTCAAATTATTCAGACAAATTTATGTAAGAAAATTGAATTACAGTGTCCACTCACGAGAATAAAAAGAAAATTAATATGGCTAACCCCTCCCCTAACTCTTCTCTCACGAATGCATAAGCCCGTTTTTTCTGGGTTTTCACAGAATTCTCACTAACCCCCAATCTTTCAGCAATCTCCTTTACCTTACATCCCTCCATGCTCATAAATAACACCTGCCGCTGCTGATCTGATAATTTATCCACAGCACTATAAAATTTATTCACGACATCTTCCTCCACCGCACATTCTATCACAAGCTCCTCTTCTTGATTCTCAAGAAGCTCACTTCCCCACTTTTCATATAATTCTTGCACAAATCCTCGATCTCTTACCGAATTTAAGGCTCTAGTATACACTGTACGGTACAAATAGCCGACTAACGAAGGAGCATCTGGGAACTGTGTCCCAGAATCCCATATTTTGATAAAACAATCTTGAACTACATCCTCTGCCAGATCCGAATCTTTCACTATCTTCGACGCATAATTACACAGTGCAGGGTAGTATTTTCTATACATCTCCCGCCATGCTCCTTCACGTTTCTTATTGACACTCTCAATAAACCGATCCACGTCCATAGCTATTCATCATTTCGGTTCTAACTAAAGACAAATATGCAAATAAAACTTTACTCTCCCAAATTCATTCCAATTAAGTTAATTTTTCTTGCCTAAAAAATGTTTCTGTAAATCTATCACATCTTTCTCGCCAAGTACAGTGTAATTCATTTTACTCTGCACGATAATCCGGCAAGCCATTTCAAAAAATAAAGCCCTCTCTAACACCTCATCAAAATCTTTTCCACACACTACCTGCCCGTGATTACTCATCAAAACAGCATTATGCTCTTTCATTGCTGTAATTACCGCTTCCGCTAATTCTAAAGAACCGGGACGAAAATAAGGAATCACTGCAATATCCCCGATATGATAGGGAATTTCCAATGTAACATTGAAATTCTCCGGCTTCTCTTTCATACAAGCCACTACAGTCGCATATTCAGATTGGAAATGCAACACCACGTTTACATCCGGACGTTCCTTTAAAATACCTAAATGAAAACCACTCTCCATAGAAGGACGCACGTCATTTACGGATTGCCCCGAAATAATATCACACACGGCAATTTTTCGGGGTTCTAAAGTAGAAAGCCATGTTCCTGTTCCTGAAATAAATGCTTTATCTCCAACACGCCATGATAAATTTCCACTACTACAACACATCAATTTTGCATCCGCATAGCGTTGTGCCTGAGTTGCAAAAATAAGTTTCTTTTTTTCTTCAATCATAATTTCAATATTAAACCACAAACGGTATTGTAAATAGCAAAAACATATTCAGAAAAACAAGAGTCCTTAGCTATTTTTATTTACTCGGGTAACAAAAGAAAAAACTGTTCACGGACAAGAAGGTAAGTAAACCATTCTTAGAACATCAACATGGACTATTGTCTCGGTTTAGCAGGTAAAGTAAACCAGAAAGTACTTCCTTTACCCTCCTCGGAAATCACACCGATTTCTCCCCCCAACTTATAGACAATAGTCTGGCAAATGGCTAATCCTAACCCCGTACCGTTAGTAAAACTATCTAATTTAACAAAACGTTTGAAGATTTCATCTTGCTTTTCTAACGGGATTCCCTTCCCCGTGTCAGAAACAAAAAATCGTAACCCATTCGCCTGCTCCTCATAACCAAAATGGATATACCCTTTATTTGTAAACTTTAATGCATTATTCAAAAAATTCGAAATTACCTGCATTACCCGATTCTTCTCCGTGTAAATAACACACTCATTCACGTGAGAAGTGAAAGAAATATCAACATCAGGATACTCCATATTCTTTTGACGATAGCTCATTTCCAATCCACGCAGCATCTCGTTTATATCGACCATGTCATAAATAAATTCCAATGTTCCCGCCTCAATCTTTGACAAATCCAGAATATCACTAATCAACTGCAATAACAACTCATTATTTCTATTAATAATGGCCATATACTCCGCTTTATCCTTCGGATCATCCGTGTTAACCAATAATTCACTGAATCCCACGATGGCATTCAAAGGCGTACGGATCTCGTGACTCATGTTAGACAGGAATATCGACTTCAACTGATCGGACATCTCTGCCGCATCCTTCGCCCGTTTCCATTCATTGGCAATCCGGGTTCGTTCAGAAACATCTTCGTATTTCAACACAACTCCTCGAATTTGCCCCTCGTTTTTCATATCATAAACAGGCGTGGCCGTAATCTCTACGGTGAATTCATCATCAAAAGTAACTTCTTTCATTTCTCGTTTTCCCGTCTTTAACGCTTTCTGCATCACACAACCCGGGCAAGGAGAATCCCGATGCATAACATCCTCGTAGCAACATAACCCGGCCTTATACCTACCAGCCAGCGGATACTCGGAATACTGGGCCAAATTCTCCCACTCGATCATGTAGTCCGGGCGAAGATACACCAATCCATTATTCGAGTGGTCAAGAATAAGCTGGTTAATCTCCTGAATTTTCTCCACATTTTGCTTTGCCTCCATCAAGGTTTTCTCGTATAACTTACTTTCGGTTATATTTCGTAATGTCCCAACAACCCGCAGAGCTCTTCCTGCAATATCCTTTTTCTCAACCGTTAAATACAAGTCATAATAATCCTCATATAGCCCTAAAACATCATAACGAACCTCCCTGTGCAAATTATCTATCCGTCCGTCCTTTATATCCGCCAAAAGCTGTAACATAACCTCCCGGTCATCCGGATGCATGTTTTCAACAGCCTCCAATGCGGACTGACCATCCCGTTCCTTACAAAAACCTTTATTTCCGACCTTAAATTCAGGGTATTTAAACCGGATAAGATCTTCTTCTAAATCCCAGATCACGGGAACCGTATTCGTAACCGAAAATGCCATCTGCAATTGCTGATTTACTTCCTGAAGTTGTTCCTGAATACGCATAAGATCTGTTATATCCCAGCGAGTAGCCAACAACCAATGATGCACATCGTTAGACACCACATTTTTATTCACGATAGAAACATGTTTCCCACCATCGGGAGTCTCGTACACTTCTTGTACTTGATAAGAATTTCCTTCTTCAATAATTTTAAAATCGACATTCCGATAATACTCGCCCCGTTCCTTTCCATATACCTCTATATCAGTTTTACCGATAATTTCATCCCGAAAATATCCCCCCTGTAACTCACACTGCTTATTCCAAAAAACATATTTCAAATCATCATCTATATCTTTTATGATCAGAGGCATCGGCATATTATCCAACACAGAATTCAATAATCGCTGATTCTGTTTTATTGCAACCTCATTCTTCTTGCGTCCTGTAATATCTCGTTCAAAGCAAGCCACCAAATTCTCCTGTACACGCTTAAACCGCCCCTCGTAATAGGTTACCTTGCCATGAACCGACACGGTATACTCCACCTCGCATACTTTATCCGAAATCAACGCCTCCCGCAAATTAGAAATCACAATATCTACAAACGGAGGATCAACACAATCCTTCAAATTCCTACCAACCAATGTCTCCACCGGTAAAGAAAGTTTCACAGGATCAGCATTATAAATTTTCTGTATATTAAACTGGTTATCTACGATGAAAATCATATCAGGAACAGAAGCAATAACCTTTTCTGCCATAATATTTTCCATACCCCCTCGAAGAGCAGAGATTTTTCTCCTACGAGAAAAAAAGAACACAAAGTTTCCTAAGATCACTACTCCGGCAATAATATATCCCCACATGACAATATGATTTAATTTTATGCAATATATTGCAAATATAACAATAATAAATCACCAAACAATTCCTTCATCGGGCTATAACCGAAATAAAAAAGCCATGCTGATAACAGCACGGCCCTAAATACAAATTAAAACTTAAACTTATTCACTTAAATATGCACGTAGCATCCACAGATTCTTTTCTTGTTCGGAAATATACGGGTTGATCATATCTTGAGTACCATCGTCACCGATTTCTGCGGCCAAAGCCAATATCTCACGTTCTTTCCGGATCAATATTCCCAAGTTCCCAACAATCTCCTCCACGCAACGCTTTCCATCGGAAACTCCCGTTACCTCTTTAATCTCTGCCTGTTTCATATAAGAAGAATACGAATGCAACGGGGTTCCCTCCAACGTAAGCACACGCTCTGCAATCTCATCTACCTTCTCAATAGCATCATTATAGTATTCTTCAAACTTAGCATGTAGCTCGAAAAAGTTACTTCCTTTCACGTTCCAATGGAATCCTCTTAGATTCTGATAAAATATCTGGTAATTTGCCAACAAATCATTCAAATGGTTTACTAACTCTTTTGATTTTTCTTTATCCAATCCAATTAAATTTAGTGTTTTCATATTATTTGATTTTAATTATTACTATTCTCTTTATTTTTCTAATACAAATATAGAATATGTTATAATATAAATCAAATCGATTGTTTTTATAAATGGATTTAATATATTTATATCATGTGATTTACATCATATTACACCCCCCAAAAACCAAGAATTTCCTCTAAAAAATATTTTACAACCTTCAAATTTACCAGTAATCTCATTTTTTTCGAAAAAAATCTATTAATCCTTTGCAGAATTCAAAAATTGCACTACATTTGCATCCGCAATCAAGCAACACGGGCGCTTAGCTCAGCTGGTTCAGAGCATCTGGTTTACACCCAGAGGGTCGGGGGTTCGAATCCCTCAGCGCCCACAAAGAGGTTCAAAAGAACCTCTTTTTTCTTTAAAAAAATTTACACACTTTTGAGAACACTATCTTTTCAATTCTCCGAACGATACTCCACCTCCCGGTCGAAATGCGGAACCACTAGAGCCTCCACCACCTTATCCCCGAATTGCTTTCTCTCGATTTGAATCGTCCGATCCACCTCTTCGCCGAAAGCCTCTTTAATTCTTTGATGAAGAAACACTTCATACCTGTCTAGATTACAACACAAATAATCCAAATCTGCCTGTATTCCAACAGGAACACCTTTGTCACTCATACCAATATACACAACTCCCCCCTCTCCATTCAAGAAATCACATATATCCTGCATAATTGAATCCAGCTGGGATTCCACATCTACATGTTTCGCTCCCACCGGATAAACCAACGAATTTTTAAACGTCCGCCTTCCCTCTCCATCCTCGAACATAGAAGTTTCCTTTTCTTTCCTTCTCAAGGACAACAATTCCAATAACTCATCCCCTCTCCAACGGGACTCTTTGGAAATATTTCCATCCACCCCCTCGGCTAGAATACACTTGGCCACTTCTGCCACATACTCATTTTCCGAATGAGAAAAATGTTCCAATTCATCTGCAAAAGAAGGGTCATCATACGATGCCAACATCTTCACTACCGCCCATAACGGTTCCAATGCCGGATAAGCCCGGAAGTCCTTTTCCAAAGCCCCTAAATCCAACGTACCTAAACGTCCCTCTATAAATTCATATTTCACGATCAAATGATTGATCAAACAATCATAATACCCTTTCAAGCGATAATCACCTAGCACGTGTGCTAACAAGCGAATAAAATAAAGTAGATTCAGATTCTCCAAACAAACCTCTTGCGTTAGATAAAGCTGCAACAACCGGATCAACTCCTTCACGTACTTACCCGAAACCCCGATAGAACGCTCAATCTTACCCGTGTTAAACTTCCCCTGCCCGTCCTTGTTTTTATATTCCTTACACTCCTCTATATAACTGTAAACCAAATTGGCAACCGCCTCATGTCGGTCAAATCGTTCCTTCGTGGTACCCAGAATTTTTCCTTTAATCCTTCCTACCGGAGGAACATCGGTAATTTCCAAAAGATAATATCCCCCTCTCTCCTCACTCACCCCTTCTGCAAGAGGAGTCGATACCAAAAAACCACTTTCTGACAACCATGTTAAAAAACCGTTTTTCTCACTCAAAAGCAAGGCATTACACTGGTCCCCTTCCCGCAAATGCTCCACGGCCACCTGATTCAATTCCTCCCAAATCGAGAATTGTAGGCGATCATCCTCCGACTCGACCACTGTCGCCGTCATAATATCCCCGGGATGGAGAATATCCTTCAAACTATCCAACCTTGCCCGTGTTACTTGACTGACATGCAATATCCCCTGTCCATCATACTGCGGGTCCACGACCGTAACGAAAGCCAACGTGGGTTTATAATTATGAACTAACTTCACCCGTATATTCACAACAGCCCCCACAGGTGGTCGTTTCTTCTGAATCACGTTCTTTCTCAATTCATCCGAGAAATCAGCAAGAATACTTCTCCATGCTTGGGTTGCGCCCACCAAACCTTCCTCAAAACTCAACTTTTTCTTACTATATCCGAGTTTTAAAGCGACACCGTCAATCTCCATCAGCGTGTCAAACTTCAACGAAACCGGTGCCGCCAGCGTGATGGCCTTCGTTTCCACTAATAATTGCCCGTGTCCCTCGTACAAACGTCCCTGACAATTTCTTATCGCATCAACCGTTTTTTCTGCAATAGATTCCACCAAGACAGGGATGGAAAACTTTAACAAATCTTCCCACGTGAATACTGCATTCTTTTGGTTAAACAACAAAGAATTGAATGCATTTTTTCGAATTACCTCCTCTTCCTCCCCCTGCAATACATACAAATACCTGAAAAACATAGAACGCAAACTTGCCAGCTCTTCCTGCACGGAATCCCCTAACAAAATCCGGGCACCCAAAATCCAAACGGCCTCTTGAATTTGATCCTGGGTATGTCCCTCAAAACACAATACATCGTCCTGTTCTCTCACGAGAGCTACCCGTTCATTAAAACATTTCATCACCCGGGGATTTGGCTTATTCAGCGTGTTATACACCAGCAAAATGAGCCCTCGTGCCGGCAATAAATGCAATTTTGAACTAAATCGAACGATTGTCAATAACGTTATCCACACGAGTGATTTTTTATACAGGTAACCCGATACCATTAATTTCTCCAACTTTGAGGTAACGTATTCTCCTTCCTCATTTGCCTCAATCAACCGGACCGCCTCCCTACTGGCAATAGCCTCATCCAAGTAACGTTCTATTTGCATACGGGCATCATTCAGTTTGACCCCTTCAAAACATTTCAAATAATCGGATCCCTCAAGCATCCATTCCAAAATACGAATAAAAATATCATTCAGAAGAGCATAATCTTCCAAAATCATTTCCTCTCCCCCTAACTCTGCACGAACAACACCCAAGAAAGAAAATATCCACTCCGGCCCTTGTTTTCCAACAACCGTGAAATCATAATCACAAATATACTCATCAAGAATGCCCGCCTCTTCTTTCGTGAGAGGAAGTTCCTCGAACAAGCGTTCAGGAGATACAAAATCCATTATTCTTATTTTTATTAATGCAAAAAATATTCAAATATGCGTATCCTCGTGGAAACGCCACACCTCATGACAATAAAATCAATGTCCCCATTCCTCCTCAATGAATCACAATCATGCAAAGTAACAACTTTTTTCTGAAAATCAACACTTCAAACTATTACTAATTTTATTCCACACACCTCCAACCTTCACGTTACGCCACAAAATATATTTTCAATCCTCGCTAATTTTCATTACATTTGTTTACGCTAATAATAAATATGAAAATCAACAAAACAATGATTCGCTATTTCCAACAACAAGACAAAGATTCCGTCATACGAATATGGCTAGAAGCATCTGTTACCGCCCACTCCTTCATTCCCCACTCCTACTGGGAAGGTAAAGTTTCGGATATGCGCAACGAGTATCTACCACAAAGTCAAACCTTTGTCTATGAAGACAAACACACAACCCAAATTACAGGCTTCATATCCTTAATCGGCAACTATATTGCCGCCCTTTTCGTTTCTCCCGATCTACAAGGACAAGGAATCGGGCAAGCCCTCATGGCCCACGTCAAACGACAACATCCTGAACTGGAATTAAATGTTTACACAAAAAATACGCAAGCCTTGACCTTCTACAAACGCCAAGGCTTCACGATCGTACGGGAACAAACCGACAGACAAACCGGTCAACAAGAATTTACCATGAAATACCAAGGGAACGTTTAAAACATTCCCGCTAACTCCTGTTCCAGCATCCCTGCTCCCCGCAAATCATTCCTCAACCGGGCATTCCCGTCCCGATCAACAAGAATGTATGAAGGAATTCCATCCACGCCGAAATAATCACATATATAATCCCATTGTTTACGATTCAAACGATAATGCTCACCCTCAATTCCTGCCACCATCTCCAACCATTTGGATTCCGGAGAAGATTCGTTCGTGATATACACGAAAACGACATCCTTATCTTTGAACTTATTTTTTCTGGGTTCAAAAGCGGCAATCGCACCCCGGCAAGGGCCACACCATGTAGCCCATAGGTCGACCATTACCACTTGCCCCTTATAACGAGCTATAATTGCATCAAATAACTTTTTCTCTGATACCGACGGCACCTTCCGGATTCGTTTTTCCGCCTTCACCTTACTTTCCGCAACTTTCATATCAATCCGCTGCTTCACCTGTTCGAAAACTTTCGTGTAATAAGGATTGACCGTAGCCAGATTCCGCTGTTGCTCTTTTGTCAAGGGCTTCATATTCTCCAATTGCCCATAAATACCCTGTAACTTGAAATAATCGATCAAGAATCCTTCCCGGCTTCCCAGTATCTTCTCCAACCGATCCAGCGAAGGAATTCGGTAACCGACAATATCAAAACAATACGGGAAATCACGAGCATACAACATATCCAACCGATTCACATCCAACTCTTGTAACACGGCAAAATGTTTATCCGTGAACTCCGGGGCCTTGAAATCAATATCCCGTTGATCCCATCCGATATGATTCGCCTCCCGGTAAGCCGTCTCCAAATTAGACTCCCCGGAACAAACCAATCTCATCACAAAACCTTTCACCCCAAGCTCCCGGTATTTCCTCATTCCATCTGGTAGTCCCTTGTCATTTGCCAAACGTTCCATCTCTGCCCGATAAAGCTTCATCACATACGCAATATACTCGTCGGCATTCATCCCGTTTATATCCTTATAGAAAGAATACATGGGAAATCTATCCTCACCCCCATCCTGTAACGCGTAATTCAAGGGAATAAACCGACTTTTCCCGACTACGTAAACCAAACGATGAGCCTTCATCCGGTCTTTCTGATAGCGGGAAGCCCTCCGGGTAGCCTCTTCCAAATCGACATACACCTCCACGTCATCCCCCGGATCAAGCACGATCATCGTATGAAAAAGCGTGTTACTCAAATAAACCCACGCCGTGGAATATTGATCAAACTCAAATATACAGCTATGATCCTTATCAATCCTCTTCGACAACTCCTTTCCCGGACTAAACATATCACTCACGAAAAGTTCGACGTCCCGCCCGTCCATCAAATCACGATAACCGCACAAATGTACCTTCACCCTCGTCTTTCCCATTTTCAATTCAGCCGGCGGTAACGTAGTCGCTTCTTTCCAGTCTCGTGCAGATACATCCGAGGGAATAGCCACCGCAGACACTTCAACATCAGGATTCAAATTCAATCCCCAAATATGCCACCCTCCCAGATTCATCCGGCTCTCGACCACATCGATCGAATTCACCCCTTTCGGTAGCGGAGGGAAAAACAACTTGAACGAGAGCAACCCGGTGTCACGCATTTCGAATTTTTCACTCAACTTCAACCCTTCCGACTTCAAGGCAAGATACTTTTGCCCGTTCGCCAAGATATAGATACCGGAATCTACCCGGGCCCAGCCACCGGGAAATTGCTCGACATCAGCGTAAATAACCGTGGCCGTGTCGTTCAAAACGATACGGGAAATTTCGAGTAACGCGGAATTTTTAGCCTGAAAGGCCGGGTAATCAATCACCCGTTCCTTCGGTTGGCAAGCGACGAGAATGCCCGCGAACAGGAACATCAAAACAGTTCGACTTAATTTTATCATATTTGCTATTTTATCAGGTCCACACAAAGGCCTGTTGTTTCCTCGATATAAATATACAAATATTTTAACAAAATACTTACTTTTACGGCGTAAAAACAAATATATGTCACATAACATCACGATATACACAGACGGAGCCGCCAGCGGCAACCCCGGACCGGGAGGTTATGGGGTCGTACTTATTGCCGGAACTCACCGCAAAGAACTGTCGGAAGGTTTCCGCCGGACCACGAACAACCGCATGGAACTGCTTGCGGTCATCATCGGTCTCGCCGCACTACGTTTCGAAGGAAGTAACGTAACCATCTACTCCGATTCAAAATACGTGGTCGATGCTGTCGAAAAGGGTTGGGTCTTCGGGTGGGAAAAAACCGGGTTCAAAAAGAAAAAGAATCCCGACCTCTGGCGACAATTCCTCGCCCTTTATCGCAAACATCACGTGAAATTCATCTGGGTAAAAGGCCATGCCAACATCCCGGAAAACGAGCGTTGTGACCAACTCGCCGTGGCCGCCTACAAAGCTCCGAACCTGCAGATTGATGAATATTATGAAGCAGAACAAAGTTCTGACGAACAACTTTTCAGTGAATAGGCAAAAAAAATTTCCAATTGTTAGTTACAGAGATTCTAAAATAATTATTTTCGCGCTACAATCTAGTAACTAGAAAAAGTAACATCATCCATTACAAAAACTTACAGAGATGAAAAAAATATTAATCGTTGGTGCAGGGGGACAAATCGGTTCCGAACTGGTACCCCACTTGAGATCCATTTACGGGAATAACAATGTAGTGGCAGCTGATATCAGTGCTGAAAAATGTAAAGCATTGGCAGAAGCGGGACCATTCGAGGAATTGAACGCTCTTGACGGGGAAAGTTTCAGTGCCATCGTGAAAAAATACAATATTGACACCATCTTCAACTTGGTTGCCTTGTTGTCTGCCACGGGAGAAAAGAACCCTAAATTAGCTTGGGACATTAATATTGGTGCTTTAACGAATTCTTTGTATATCGCCAAGGATAACAACTGCGCCGTGTTTACACCGAGTTCCATCGGGGCTTTCGGAAACGATACTCCCAAAGACAAAACTCCCCAAGACACATTGCAACGTTCCAACACCACGATTTACGGGGTGTGCAAGGTAACAGGCGAGCTTTTAAGCGACTACTACTTCCATCGTTTCGGTGTTGACACCCGTAGTGTACGTTTTCCAGGATTGATTTCATACGTGACGCTTCCCGGTGGCGGAACCACAGACTATGCCGTAGAAATCTACTACGACGCCATCCGCAAAGGTTCATTCACCTGTAACGTGGAAAAAGGAACCTACATGGACATGATGTACATGCCGGATGCCTTAAACGCTGTTGTTCAGTTGATGGAAGCTGACCCTAGCAAATTAAAACACCGGAACAGTTTCAACATCGCCTCCATGAGTTTCGAGCCGGAACAAATCGCTGCCGAAATTCGTAAACATATCCCCGACTTCAAAATGGATTACCAGATTGACCCGGTGAAACAAGCCATCGCCAATAGTTGGCCAAACAGCATGGACGACACTTGCGCCCGGGAAGAATGGGGCTGGGCTCCAAAATATGACCTTACCAGCATGACAAACGACATGCTAATCAAGGTAAAAGAAAAATTCGACAAAGGATTGATCAAATAAAAATCACATAAAAGGGCCGCTTTCTACAAAGCGGCTCTTTTTCGATAAACTCACTACTGTTTTTTCTATTGTTTTTCAAATTTCCCCTTCAGGAAACCGGCCCTTCGGAATACCTCTATCCTTCCTCCATCGAAATACACCCTGCCTGTATACGATTTACAGAAATTCATACCCGAATTACAGAATGTGAAAATACACCAACTATTTTTCCAATAAATATCTTATTTTTGTGAATAGTTAATAACAAACAACATGGACGAGATACTGAAAATAAACAACATGGACGACTACAACAAGCTCTTCGGATTGGAAACCCGCCACCCGTTAGTCAGCGTTGTTGATTTATCACAAGCCACCCGGTGGCCCACTCAAGCAGTCTTTAACTACGGCATCTACGCCCTTTTCCTGAAAGACATCAAATGCGGAGACATCCGCTACGGACGACAGCTCTACGATTATCAAGACGGTACCATTGTCAGTTTTGGCCCGGGACAAATCGCCGGGATTGACATGCCTCCCGGAGTTCGCCCTGCAGCCCACGGGCTATTGTTTCATCCCGATCTTATCCGGGGTACAGCACTCGGACAAGAGATTCGTAACTACACATTTTTTTCCTACGAGGCAAATGAGGCCCTACACCTCTCCGAGGAAGAACGCCAAACCATCATAGATTGCTTGAATAAAATACAAGCTGAATTGGAACATGCCATCGATAAACACAGTCGACGCCTAATCACAGCGAACATTGAGGTACTTTTAGATTATTGTCTCCGTTTCTACGACCGACAATTTGTTACCCGTAACCAGCAAAACAACGACATCATTGTCCGGTTCGAACGCTTGTTGGATGAATATTTCGATGGCCCAATGCCCCAACAAGAAGGTTTACCTTCAGTCAAATACTTTGCAGACAAAGTCTTTCTTTCTCCGAATTATTTCGGTGACATGATCCGCAAGCAAACCGGAAAGACCGCCTCGGAATATATTCAAACCAAGGTCATCGAACGGGCCAAGGAAAATTTACTTTCCTCGGACAAAACGATGAGCGAAATCGCCTACGATCTGGGATTCCAATACCCCCAGCATTTAAGCCGGATGTTCAAACGAGTAACCGGATGTACGCCCAACGAATTTCGGGCCCAGTATTAATTTTTAAAAGTTGATTACCAAACGTTTCGAGGATACATCAAAACTCTTTTTCACTAAAACTCCTCCGTCAGTTTCGCTGCCAAGTAGGCTCGAAACGGTTTCAAATTGGCTACATTCGGCAAATACAGGCAAGCTTTCTATCTACCCTCACGTAATCACCTATTTCCTCTATAAACAAAGGAGTATCCATTCTTCTTATTGAAAGGTGTGTTTTTTAACACCCTTTATTAAGTCTTTCTTCCCACAACCAACCCTTTAAATCCCTTATTTCATAATTACTACATTAACCATGACAGAGTACTTCGTGACCACTACCATGTAAAACGCTATTGGTCCTGAAAAAGTACATTTCATTATAAAAACGGTACAAATAATCACCTAAAAACCAAATAATTAACAACATCAAAAATAATTTCCCAAAAGAAGACTAAAACATTTTTCCAATAAACCATTTGAATCATCCAAATATCTCACTGGAAAGAAAAACGGAGATTTTGAAACTTTATATATAAAAATACGAAAATAAAACAGTATATTAGTAACTTCATTTAAGAGGGCAAGCGTTCTTTAAACGTTCATACCCGATATTTTACGATTTAGATTATGCCAAAGAAAGAGAAAAAAAGCAAAAGAGACATCGGTAAAAAAGAATTACACCGATTATTATACGATATATTTTCCGGTAACCCCGATCAAAATTTCAATTACAAGCAACTAGCCCAAAGATTAGGCATAAAAAACATGAATGCCAAGCAATTGATCATGACGGTTCTCTACGAGATGAAAAATGACAACATGCTCACAGAAGAATCGACCGGGGTATTCAAATTCAAGATAAACACCATTTACGTTACAGGAATCATCGACCTGACGGCAAAAGGCACTGCCTACCTGATCTCGGACGATTGCAAAGAAGACGTTTTCATTCCCCAAGTCGGATTGAATCACGCCTTAAACGGTGACAAAGTAAAGGTACTACTCTATGCCCGAAGTTCCAAAAGACGTCCCGAAGGGGAAGTTGTGGAAATCCTCGAACGCAAGAAAGAGACATTCGTGGGCATCATACAATGTTCCAAACAATACGCCTTTCTCGTTCCCACGGGCAAACAATTACCTTACGATATATTTATCCCCTTGGCAGACTTGAACGGTGCCAAGGATGGAGAAAAAGCCATTGTCAAAATTACCGAATGGCCAGAGAATCAGAAGAACCCGGTGGGGAAAGTACTGGAAGTTCTCGGAACACCGGGAGACAACGACACGGAAATGAATGCTATCATGGCAGAATACGAGCTGCCCGTGCAATTTCCGACAAACGTGGAAAAAGCCGCTAAAAAAATAAAAGATACAATCCCGGTTGAAGAAATCAAAAAGCGGAGAGATTTCCGGGAAATTACGACGTTCACGATCGACCCAAAAGATGCCAAGGACTTCGATGACGCTCTCTCGCTACAAAAATTGAAAAACGGGCATTACGAGGTCGGTGTACATATCGCCGATGTCAGTTTTTACGTAACCCCGGATTCGGTACTGGACAAGGAGGCCTACACTCGTGCCACATCCGTGTATCTCGTGGATCGTACGATCCCGATGTTACCGGAACATCTGTCCAACGGTTTGTGTTCGTTACGCCCCGATGAAGAAAAACTTTGTTTCTCGGCTGTTTTTGAGTTGAATGACAAAGCCGAGGTAGTCAATCAATGGTTCGGACGGACGATCATCAAGTCAAACCGCCGTTTCACTTACGAGGAAGCACAAGCCATGATCGAGGGCGGCGAGGGCGACTATAAAGAAGAGATATTAACCCTTAACGATTTGGCCCAGAAATTACGGGCCGCCCGTTTCCAAAATGGCGCTATCGCTTTCGACCGGATCGAAGTTCGTTTTGATATTGACGAAAAAGGGAAACCCACGGGCGTGTACTTCAAACGCTCGAAAGAAGCCAACAAGCTGATCGAGGAATTCATGCTTCTCGCTAACAAAAAAGTAGCGGAAAAAATCGGGAAAGTCAAAGAAGGCCAAAAAGCTAAAACATTCGTGTACCGTATCCACGAGCAACCGAACACCGAAAAATTGGAAGATTTCAGCCGTTTCATCGCTAAATTCGGTTACCGTCTACGCACGAGTACTCCCCGGCAAATATCCTCTTCCATGAACAAATTGATGGAAGACGTGCAGGACCGCCCGGAACAGAACATGATTGAAACACTGGCTATCCGTACCATGGCAAAGGCTGTCTACTCAACGGTAAACGTGGGGCATTACGGATTGGCTTTCAACTACTATTCGCACTTCACATCACCAATCCGTCGGTACCCGGACGTGATGACCCACCGCTTACTACAACGTTATCTCGATGGTGGACGCTCGGCCAATGCCGAGAAGTATGAAGAGATGTGTAAACATTGCTCAGAAATGGAACAGATCGCTTCTAACGCAGAAAGAGCCTCCATCAAATACAAACAAGTCGAATTCATGAGCGACAAACTAGGCGAGAATTTCATGGGTACAATCTCCGGCGTGACACAATGGGGATTCTACGTGGAACTGAATGATACAAAATGTGAAGGACTTGTTTCTATCAATGAACTGGAAGGAGATTATTACGAATTCGACGAAGAAAATTACTGCATCGTGGGCCGCCACCATAGGAAAGTTTACCAACTAGGGGACCAAGTGCTTGTAAAAGTGGTAAAAGCAAACCTCGTTGCCCGCCAACTGGACTTCGCTCTCGTGGAAAGCGAAAGCACGACAAATAAAGCTGTCCCGGCAAAAATTGTACCTCCAAAAGCCAACGGCAACCGCCAACGCCCGGAGCGCAAACTCCGAAGAGGAAGAAGGGGAGACGCTCCCACGAGAAGAAAAGAGAAAAAGAGGAAGAAATAAGCAAACCGAAGGATGGAGGGATTTTCACACGCAATAGAGTAGTACACAAATACTAAAATATTTACAAAATCGAGCTAATAGGAAGCTCGATTTTGTAAATAACCCACTACTAGAATTCTTTTCAGCAGTATTGTATTAAAACTTCATAATTATTTTACTTTAACCCACTTAACGGCATCGGCTACCACCAGTTGGTTATAGGTCATCTGAAATTTTTCAACCGTAATAGGAGCTACACCCTGGTCATCCAACACAACACGTGATTCCCCGGCAGGTAAAGCAAATGTACCTAGAGACACCCAAGCTTCTTCTGCCGACAAAGAATACTCGAACACTAACCCACCATCGTTTTCCGGAACCTCCAAAACGATTTCTTTTTCTCCTTCGGGCGTATAAACGGTATAGTAATTTTTCATCCCGGGATAGTCTGTTGTACCCTCACCCCCATCATACGTAACAATGTGAGGACGATATATAAATATTTCATACTTCCCCGATTCTGGAAGGTTTGCCACCCATTCTGCCTTACACTTTCCCGTTCCGGCCTTTTTTATGAAACCGCTACGAATATGCCCTCCACAAAATTCTTGAGATAAAGCAAGGTTCCACGTGTTAGCTTTAATATTATACAAATCAATATACTTTTCTCCATTTTCTTTTTTGATTAAATCTGCCAATCGTTTTCGATTATTTGACGAATCAATCAAATGAAAATTCTCATCCTCATTATCAACTATAATTTCTCCCGGAGGATAGAATTGATTTCTTTCGAGCAAGGTAACACTTTCGGCAGGTATAGTACCTAACAATGGAAGGTCTCTATTATCGAACAAAATATCCCTTGGAAAACATCCGGAGAAATTAGTGGTTAATTCCAAGTCATTGTCTATGTCTTCATGCACAATAATCCGTTTGCATTCTCCGGGTTTGATCAAGTAACTTCGACAATAATTTATCGTTTCACCACCGATACGAGACTCACTTGTCGTAATCGAAACAACACCATCCGTTTCACTAAAATTACCTACTTTAAAATCAATAATTTGCATCTCATCCGTTGTTTTACGGGATACATCTTTTATCGTTAACAATGGTATCCGTTTACTCGTGTACCACTCGTCCATGTAGGCTTTAATATCCTTCCCGAAACGCTGTCCAAATTCCTCGATAAACGAATCAAAGTGAACTTCCCGGAAACGAGTAGTCGCATTAAATTCCTGCATAAACCGAGTTAAAGAATCCCAAGTAGTAATCGTTGTAAGATAGCCCAACAAAGAAGAAACTTTTAAAGAAACGAGCGTACTTTGCTCCCTGCTATATTCTCCCGAGACCACACCTTCCAATCCTTTTTCCACGATATGATCTAACATTTTCGGGGTTACTTTATCCCGAATACGTTGAGAATTTATCATTTCTTTAAATATCAACTCAATACCTCGATACGTATCGGACGTGATACTAGTGCTATAATTCGAGAAAAGATAATTTACACCCATCCAGTTCAAATCGAAGGGTATCTTATTATCCAACAGAAAATCTTGTACACTCATCCCCCTGTCAGGTTCACCGGTATAAAAACTGGGATGCGTCGTCTCCACGTCACACAGCCGTTCCCCAAAGAACACGATTTCCGGTTGAACCTTATTACTGAACGCCTTTTTGACGAGCAAAGATAAAGACGAGGGAACTTCGATTAGTTTTAAATATTTAAAAGGATAGGGATTAGGTTTGCCATCCTCGACAACATCTTTACACCGTTTCACGATTTCCACTAATTTCTTTTCCCGGTCCGGCTTATCTTTTCCCAACACATCCCATTCATCAAAATATTCCAGATAAAAATCATTCCCCGGGTAAGTATAAAACTCGATAGTAACAGAATCAACGGTAACAGCTCTTTTCTCGTACTTTCCCATACAAAGGCTTAATCCCGTCAAGTTTTGCAAATTATTAAATGTAACGTCATCTCCTTCCTTCACGGGGACTCCTTGAGATAAAACAGTCATTTCACCCGAGTTTTTAACATGGAGAGTATAATCCGTAAAATTAATCTCTTTGGATGCCTGCAATTCCACCGGGGGAACAGTCATCGGATACCACATCACTTCCGGCACAAGCAACGTGAACTCGCTTGACAGAAAAGCCCTACGTCTGCCATAGTTTTCTTTTTGTGAATACCGAACGGTTGGAGAAAAAAACTCATCGTCGGGGATGTTTACTTGATAAATATCCTCATCAATATTTCCCTCGTATTCGACTTCCAATTCAATTTCTTCACCGGGAGCCAAAGAATGATTAATGACAATCACTTGATAATCCCTGTTAAAAGAGAGGTTTTGTCCATTGGATTCAATTTTGCCGATTTCCAGTCCCGGGTTTAAAAAGAGTAAAAGCTTATCCATTTTTACCTTTTTCTGGTTTTGGATACTCATACGACTCGTTGCCGAGAATTTTTCTCCCCCGGAATAATACGTAACGTCGTGGGTAAGCACACGTGACGTGGGATATTCATTGTATTTAAGAAACGTTTCACGATACGCTATTCTATTTTCCAAACGGGCTTGAAACTTTCCGACATAAATACCCCCTAACACTAAAGCAAGTACCAAAAATAGGGAAGCAGGAACAATTAAATAGTGTTTTCGATCGGAAGTATTGGATTTTCTCTTCGTGCACAAAACAGCAAAACAAAGAAAAGAGATTCCCAAGAATAAGAAAACAGACCGCTGAAGCAAATAATCCTCAATATACACGAATCCGATCAAAGTGGAAAACGAACTTGGAAGTATACTACCCCGAAAATCTAATATTCCATAAAGAGGCGTTACCCAATAATTACAAGCAAAATAAAAAAAAGCGACCAAAATTACCCAACTGATAAAAGGTTGCTTGAACAACTTGTTCACAAGCAAAGATAACCCGGTGATAAAAACAAGCGTGGGCAACACAAGCGTGAGCAGATAAAAAAGATTCACCCAAAGATTTATCGGCGAATCAGGAATGATTATACCGATAACCACACAGATAATCATAAATATAATATCTACGGCCAAAAACGGGACAAGAACTCCCAAAGATTCCCCAAGCAAGGATTGCCTATTGCCGATAGGCCTTGCGGAAAGGACCTCTCGGGTTTCAGCTTTTCTCCGCTTTCTTTCAATATCACAAATAATAAAAATAACGATTAACGATTGAAACAGATTCAAAAAGTAAACTCCACGTATAGGAATGGAAGAAGCAAATACTACATGCTCCCACGAAATCCAATCTCGTGCCCAAGGGATGAGAACACTCAATATGCCTAATACCCCGAAAATGAAGAAATAGAATAACCAATTTCTTCTTACCAGCTTGCTCTCGTAAGAGATAGCAGCCTTTAACATCGTTGTTTCCATGATTATAAGGTTTAATTTTAGTACAAAACAAAGATAGAAATAAAAAATAGTATTAAGCAATACATAGAAACTTTAAAATAAACAAATTCCGATTAGGCTGTATCCAAAGTTAGGCGCAAACTGGACTCACCCTCGTGGAAAGTATGAACCCCACAACAACCATTACGGCAAAAGGAGCACCCTAAAAAATCAATGGTATTCGTCAACGTCTGGAGCGCAAACTCCGAAGAGGAAGGAGGGGAAAAACTTCTTTTTTTACTACCACCCGTAAATATCCCTCTCAATGAAAAAAACTATCCACAATTTTGTGTATTTCTATTTAACTATACGACCTCGCTTGATGATCATTCGAATTTTCCGCAATTCCTTAATATCATCATACGGGTTATTGGAAAGGATTAATAAATCAGCTTGTTTCCCAACTTCAACGGAACCCACTTTATCGGCAACTCCCAATGCCTCAGCCGCTACTTTTGTCACCGTGAAAATTGCTTCCATGGGGTAAAAACCACATTTCTCCACGTACAAGTCAAGTTCATCGAAAATAAAAGGGAATGGACGATTCAAATCATTGATATAATCTGTACCCGCACAAATTTTCACGCCAATCTGGTTTGCCCTTTTAACAAAACGAGCGGCCCAATCCATTTTGTTTTCCATACACAAGAAAAGAGTGGGATCAAAAATAAGTCCTCTCAATTTTACGACTTGTAAAAACCGTTCTACCGACATTTTTTCATGATCAATTTTATCGTAGTATTTCTCATAATTTTCAAAGATATTCTCACTCAACTCTTCCGATACCCCTTCCCATTCCAACATATAAGCATGAGAGATTACCTGTACCCCAGCATCCGCAACATCCCACGGTTTAGCTGGGAAAAGCGTGGCATGCCCCCATACCTGTAAGCCGTGCTCCTTGGCTTTCCGAACGATAGGTAACAACATTTCCCGATCAAATCCACCATAAATCTTTATTCCTGTACATCCCCATGCTTTCGCATCTTCCATAGCCTTATTTAGGTCAGAATCCGGACGAATACACTGCATCCAAGGGGCATAAGGTTCTGACCAACCTTCCACCATACTTTTCTCCCGGTCATTCCCCTCAAAATAAGCAGGCCCAGCCATGAAAGCGGCATAATAAATATCCGGACCCAAATATTTCCCCTGCTGTACGCCCTTCTTCAACTCTCGCAAGACACGCGCATCTCCCGCAGCATCTCGAATAGAGGTAACCCCGTGGCGTAAGAAATATTCCAAGTGCTTCGCCCGATCAACCTGTGATTCCTTTGGGTCATTCGCTATATGTACGTGTGCATCAATCAATCCCGGCATCACGTACATTCTCGTCAAATCTATTACCTCTCCCGTAACTCCCTTTCCAACATTTTTACCAATAGCCTGAATAATTCCCTTTTCTATTACAACATCTTGCCCCTTACGGATATTTCCCTGAACAACATCCACGACATTCACATTCTTCAAAATAATTGCTTTTTCCTGAGCATTTCCATTCAACACCAATGACAGGAATATTATAATACAGCTTACCAATTTCATGATTCCTTGCGTTTTATTGCTTCATATATCTCTTCTACATCAGGGTTTTTCAAAAGAATATTTCCCTCCGGACTTATTAAGTAAACCGTGGGCACTTGCTCTACCTTATAGGCTTCCCGTACTTTACTTTTTTCGAAACCAGTCTCGTCAATTAACTGAATCCACGCCACATGATCTTCTTTCAACGCTTGTAACCAAGGAGCCTTTTTACTATCCAAGGACACCGAGATCACTTCCACACCGGCTCTTTGTAATTCCGGATATTGTTTATTCAACTCCTTATTCTTTTTCCGACAAGGAGCACACCAAGAAGCCCAAAAATCCAAAAGCACGTATTTTCCTTGAAAATCTGTCAAACGAATCTTTTGTCCTTTCACGTCAGGTAATTCGAAATCAGGAGCCATCCCGGTCAATTGCTTCGACTTTAACTTATCATACAAGTCAAAGATTCGGGTTTTCATCTCGCATTCAGGAATCGTATCTCCTAAAGCTTCTATCGCCCGAGTAAAAAATTTAAAATCAACTTCACAATAAAAAAGAAGCTCATATATCAAACTTTGGGCTATTTCTGTTCCGGAAAATCTACGGATACCTTCCAGTACCAATTCATTTTTTTGAGTGAATTTCTGATCTAACAATTCTGAACAAACAGCTTTTTGGTGAATATCCCTGATCGTATCATACCCAAAGCATGCCTTTTCATAATCCCGGTTCAATATATCGAGTTCTTTCTGGTATTCCACGTATTGATTTTGCAATGACGATTCTTCGGAAAGGATATAATATTTATCATTCGATTCAACAAGCATATAACGTTTTTGGTCAATATATACCGGAATACGAAGATAATCTTTCGGGAAATTAATAAAAACAAGCCTACCCGGGGCAATGTCCCCCAACAAAAGAAAAGTTCCATTTTCTCGTATCGGAGAAATGGCCAACCGTTCTCCATGTCGGGCATCTGGTAACACAATCTCTACGCTATCGCTTTTCCATGGTTTTTCAATCTCACCTGTAATGCGAACCGGAACTTGTTTACAACCCAACAAAACAAGCAAAAATAACCCGATAATAATTATTTTCTTCATGATATTTTCTTTATACATGATGATTCAAACTGCTGCTAAAATTCCAATTTATAAATCAAAGGGGCCTTAAAAGCCCCTTTAATAAAAACAACACGCTACGTTATTGTACATTAGAGAATCCGTACCCCTCTTGTTGAGGATAAATATTCGTTTCCGGATATAACTTTTTCCATAGGGCTGAAGATAATACCTCTTCGGGAATATCACCAGACATTCTATTTTGTTTCAACACTAATCCGCTATATCCCAAATTCAATTGAGTTATTTCCACAGGGATAGAACCTGTAATGTTATTACCATCCAAAACCAAATAATACATCGCAGTACATTGACTTATTTCAGCAGGTAAAGTTCCTGAAAGTTGATTCTGGCTTAAGTACAAATTTTTAAGTTTAGTCAACCGCGAGATTCCATCAAGAGTTCCTTCCAGCTTATTATTTTTTAAATAAACAGTTACAATTTCAGTTCCCCACTGACTCCAATCAATTATTCCGGATAATTGATTATTATCCATCCGAAGTTCAGTAAGTTTCGACAGATTTCGTAACCACGTAAGATCACCAGAAAATGAATTATCATTCGCACTTAATTTTTTCAAATTTATCATTTTCCCAAAAATATCTCCAGCAACACCTGTCATTCCCGTAGAACCAGAGGTCCCTGCAATATCAAGTTCTTCCAAAGAAGTTATCTCTGCCAATACAAGAGGTAAAGTTGTCAATGCCGTGTTTGTCATTGTTAACTTTCTTAAATTCATTTTCCCAATAGAAATAGGCAAGGAATTTAGTGCATTACAATTACTCAAATTTATTTCAGTCACGTTCTTCATTTCACCAATGCTTTCCGGCAATGTTTCTAAAGCCGTACACCCAGAGAAATTTAACGCTGTCAATTTAGACAACTTACCAAAACTTTCCGGTAAAGTTTTCAAAGCAGTACAACCATAGAAGTTGATATTAGTAATATTAAGATTTCCAATATCATCAGAAAGACGAACCAATCGTTCACAATTCGATAAATCCAAAGAGGTCAATAATCCTAGATTACCAAAACCATCAGGTAATTCTTGCAATACCTTACAACCGGACAGCATAAGACTTGTTAGATTCGTTAACTGTCCAAACCCATTACCTAAAGAAGATAACGATTGGCAACCACTCAGGTTTAACGTAGTTAATGTTTCCGAAAGTTCTCCAATATCATCCGGTAAATTATAAATATTTGTTCCGGCAAGATCCAGCGATTTCAAGTGCTTCAAGCGGGATATTCCCTCTGGCATATCACCAATCAAATAAATTGTAGATAATGCCAATTTTTCTAGTGCAGGTAAAGTATAGAAAGCCGCAAAAGACTCCATCGGTATCTTCAATTGTCCAGGAACGAACTCTTTTAATGAAAGCATGGAAGACATATCATCCGGCAGAAACCATTCTGTACCATCCGAGAAATTTACATTTAACGACTCTAATTTTCTGAGATTTATCAAACTATTCGGACACTTGTAGACTTTCCCTGTAATCTGTAAAGAAATCAACTCCCGCAAATTACCAATTTCATTCGGTAAATTTCCGGATAAACTAAAATCTGACAATAATAATCCCGTCACCCGCAACTCTCCATTAATCTCTTGCAACGTCACTCCTGACCATTCCGTCATAGGTTTTCTTGGATTCCACGGATTACGCCATCCTTCCCCATTAAGTGCTTCATGAAGTACAAGTAATGCCAAACTATCACTTCTTCTGGTATATTGCGATTCATACGTATATTGACCTACCAAAACTGTATCGGTCATCCCTGTTTTCTCCTGACGAACAACAAACTTTACATAACGTTCCTGCATTCCCTCGTTTACCTTTAAAGTAATACCGACAACAGCATTTCCCTCATCCCCCGATTTCGGTTCATAATCAAAAATCCATGCCGTTTCTTCAACAGGTGCTATACTCCAACCCCCACCGATAGAACGTAATTCAAATCCCTGAGCATTCCCCATAGCATCAATCATAATCTCGTTTCTCGACAATTTTAAGCCCGGAGTCATGTCTTCCGGAATCTCCGGATCAGGAATATCTTTGAAATCATAATCTTCGCAAGATGAGAACATCCAAAGCGATATGATACCATAAATCATCCAATTTACTATATATCGTTTCATAGCCTTCATTATTAATTACTATTTAATCTTGTAGAACATACTTACAGGTTCGTAAGAAATTCCCTCGTATTTATTTACCAATTCACCAGTATCCGCATCGTAGATATACAAAGAACCTTTATATTCCCCTTCCCGATTCGGATTATATGTAGCCACATAAAATTGTTTTTGCCTAGAGTAGTCCAAATACTCTTCATCACTAACACTACGAGAACATTGATAATGATTCAAACAACGTACTTCTTCGCCTTCCGGCAACGTAACAAAAGGCGTTGCATCAATATCCAATTGAGAATAAAACCATTTATAAATTTTATTCCCATTTGACACAAAAGCACAAGTATAATAATCATTTGGCAAAATTTGAGAGTCTTCAGTTATGATACCTTCTCTGACAGAACGCTCAAAAAGAACCCATAGTCCACCCCCTCCGGCAAAATTGTACATCGTCCCTTCCACTCCAGTAATCTTTGTCTGACCACCATCACGATTAATAATAAACACATTGTCATCATGATTTTGAAACAATTTAATCACATATCTATTTTTAAAATAATCAAAACAATTCTGGTAAGAAAAGAATGGATCATACCCATTAGCTCCATTCCAACAAACAGCATCTCTATCTTTACTGATAAACACCCTTGTCATGCTACTCGTATAACTTGGACGATCATAAGCATCTGTATATACCGTTTCTTGAGGAAGACCCGGGAACGGGAAAATTGCCTGTTGTTGAGTTTGTACCATTGCCACTCCCCCATTTTTGGAAACAACTTCAAATTCAGTACTAAACCTACCATCATAAGCCATTAATCTACCCGGTAGAAAGTTTAAATCATAAAACTTAAAATCATACTCGTACACCTCTTCAAAGGTTTTAGCATCAATTTGTAATAATTTTTGACTCTCCCCATGCAAAATATACAAAAAATTCCCGACCTTATCTATATCCACCGGATCCGCATATAACTCTTTCCCTTCATTTGCATATGCAAAAGCGTTCTGTACAAATGACGGCTGCATTCCCGCTTCCTTTTCTTCGGGAGTTAATGTTTTCATGAAAGAAATACTTCCTTTACCATCCGGACGACGTCCTAAAATTGTAAAACCTTCTTCGAACTGAGAATTTACAAATACGTGATAATACTTAATTGTACTCCCATCTTTACTTGTCACCACTTGTCGCAAATGATAATGTCCCAAATCTCGTACCACATAACTCAAATCTTTTTCTTGAGAAATATTTTTAAAAACAGTTGAAGATTCTCCTGTTTTCGGATCCTCCGCATAAAGCCCCATATCCCACTGATAAGTTAGTTCTTCCGTTTCACTCTCAATATCAGCTTTGATCTCCAATGTGTTATTGAAATAAATATTGATCGAATCTTTTGCCGTAGGTAAGATATTTACCTCAATTATCGGTTGATCAGCCAGTTTGGAATTATCATCATAACATGCTTGTAAACAACATAAAACGATCAATATGCTCCATATATATTTTATTCTATTCATAATAGACTAATTTTTCAATTATTCATACTCAGTTGTTGCCGGATTGGGCAATTTATAACGTTCATCTCCTGTTTGAATATAATATTCATACATCGGGGTATAAATATGTTGTTTAAAATACCCTAGATAAACGTAAGTTGTTAATAAATAAGGGTATCTACTATGCGATTCATTATCTAGATATTCTCCCCATTTAGATTCAATATCATCATACAATACGGGTAATTTTTCTTTCGTTTCATGAAAATATTTAATAAATAATATCAATTTATCCTGGTTATATGTTCCTAAACGATCCGGACGCCACCACTCCGGTTGTTCGATACTGATATCTCCAAAAAATACGATACATTTTGTTCTATTTGTCGGAATATAATTATCATTTTCCTCCAGATTTAAATATAATTTATATTGGATGTCTTTTACCAAATTATCTCGCTTAAAGTCTAGCTTGATAGCTGCCGTCACAGAATCTTTCATAAACACTTGGACTTCATCCATATCATAATGTATGCCCAATTTTGCCGTGGAATTACGCACATCTGCACTTACTTTGAACTCAACATCCTGATCAAGATTAGCCAAACCAATTAAGCTAATTGGCACTTCTAAATCAACCTCTTTATCTTCTCTCGGACCATATTCAAAAAAGAACGTGTCTTTATCAAAATAGATTTTATTTGTTAGAGAGGTGTTATATAATTTATAATCTTCATCTGTACATGAAAATAATACCCCTAATAACAATATTACTGTAATACTCGTGTATAATAATCTTCTCATAACATTCATATTAATTTCTATATTCATACTCATTATCAGGTACTGGGAATACATAAATATTTTTTGAAGGTTGGAATGTCTGATCGGTTATAGATTCATAAATTGACATATTGTAATGTTTCATGATCTGGAACCATTGTCCTTCACACACTAACTCTTTTCGCCTATCATTATTAATATTCATCCGAGATACGACAACAATTCCATCCCCTTTATTAAAACCATTCAATCCCCGGGCCCGTACAACTTTATCCAAATAAGATGCTGCCATTTCCATATTATCCGCCACCAAATAATACTCTGCCACAATATAATATAACTCAGGCAAGCGAATCATATTTATACCACTTAGTTTCGCCACAGGTCGTGTCTGTAATCTTACCTTAAAACGATCAACCACTTTCATACACCGTAATCCCTCCGCTCCATGATCAGACAAAGTCTGAAACCACTTATCCAAACGGTAATCAAAACCATCCTGATCAACCTCATAAATATCCCGATAATCCGGTTTCGGATCATAATAATAGCTACCACCACTGGAATACAACACATCACGCGTATAATTAGGGAACTCCTCCGAATACAATCCCCAGATTGTTTCTTTGTCAGAAATCACCCCATTCATAATATCTTCCACATTTGTTTTATCCTCCATCGAGAAGAACGGACAGTCTATCACTTTCATTGCATAATCTTTTGCTGTTTCCAGGTCCCCTTTTTCCCAGTATACACGAGCCAATAAAGCTTGTACGGCATAAAGATTCATATGAATCACCCGGTCTTTCACAAATCCTCCTGCATTCTCATCCGTCCGATCAAAATATTCTCCGTGAGCAGTTAATAATCTTTCAGCCTCTTTAAAATCACGAATAATCTTATTGTACGACACATTGATCGGATCAAAAGGTGTTACTTGATAAGTATAATTTTCCCGGTATGGAATTCCTATTGCATTTGGATTCTGAATTATACTTTCAGAAAATAAACGTAAAAGTTCAAAATGCATAAAAGCTCTTAATCCTAATCCTTCCGCTTTATAAACATCATACAGGGCAAACTTCGTAGAATCATGTTTGGCCAGATTTTCCAGCATATTATTCACGTAAGAGATTCCTTTATACATGGATTCCCATATTGCATCTATCTCTGGACGCACTTCCATGTGTTTATAATTATAAATCCGCAATTGATTCGACCAGTGCTGATCCCATCCTCCAGAAAAATATTGTCCAACAACATCCACTAAACCGTACGTCATATTTTTCCCAAACAGAGCTTCTCCTGCCAAATAAGAATAGACCCCATAAATCGCTTCTTCAAACCCTTCGGCTGTTTCAAACAATTCATTATTCACAATTTCTCCTGTCGGTCTAACATCCAAGAAACTATCACAAGAATAACAGATTGTCAATAAGATAAATAGTATGTATATCAATCTTTTCATAATCATATCATTTTAGAAAGTCGGACTAATTGAGAAAGTAAATCCCCGGCTAAATGGATATTCCGTACCTCGTTCAAATTTCACGGTTGACATACGGAATGGATCTTTCATTCCCACACTCAGTCTTAAACGCTTGAAACCAATTTTTTTCAATAAATTTTGATTAAAATCATAAGCCAACTCTATACTTCTACAAATCACGTTGTTATCATCTTCTACGAATCGACTAGTATGATAACTGGTACGAGAATCTGCATTTGCAATATCTAAATAAGCGGGGACATCATTAACATTTTTCCAACGTTCCTCAAACGCTCGCCGATCCACATTATTTCTTGGATTCACGTTCTCCACGTTATCTGCACGGGTCGTGTTATATATTTGACCTCCAAAATTATATTCAAAAGCCATATTCAATTGCAATCCTTTGTATGACAGCATCGGGAAAAATGCCCCTTTTAACCAAGCAGACTCATCTCCCACAACCACTTTGTCGTTCGGATCATATTCCAAAGTCCAAGCTCCATTACGTTTGATGAACACCTCTTCTCCTGTTGCCGGGTTAATTCCTGCAGAACGCACCGCATAAATTGCCGTGGTTGACTCCCCTTCCTTATACAAGATTTTGGGAGCAGAAGACCCATCCGCGTTAGCCTCTTCGTTATACTTTGCCAAACTATTACTAATCCCCAAAATTTCATTTTTATTATGGTCGCCATTTACTTTTAAACTAAAACGCCAATCTTTCGTAGAAACCAATAAAGCTGTAACTTCAAACTCGAATCCTTTGTTTCTCATTTGCCCTAAATTATTCCGCACAGTAGTTTCTCCTACAGAAGGTGGCACAGACATATCAATTAACACATCATCCGTGGTCTTCACGTAATAGTCAAATGTTGCATTGATACGATTATCCCAAAAATCAAGATTCAATCCGATATTATGTGACTTTGTCAATTCCCATTTCAGATCTCGGTTCCCCATAGTCTTCGGGATTGCTCCAATTCCATGTAAATAGAAATTTTCTCCACTATAAAGATAAGTAGTAACAGCCTGATAAGGAGCAAAACTAACATTACCCGTCACTCCATATGAATAACGAAGTCGAAATGTATTCAACCAACCAAAACGAGTGGCAAATTCCTCGTTATGTATATTCCACCCCGCACCAATAGACCAAAAAGGTGCAAAACGGTTTTTGTCTCCAAATTTAGAAGAACCTGAACGACGAAAAGACCCATCTACGAAATAACGATTTTTCATGATGAAGTTCGCATTCACAAAAGGTCCCACGCTAGTACTAATATCTTCCGACCCTGTTGGACGAGTTCCTTCACCAAAGCCCGCTGCAAAATTCGGAGCATGTAAAGAAGATTTATAAAAACCATAAGCCGTATACCCGTCCGTTGTGGTAGTTTCTTTACTAATATCAGCACCTCCGTGTAATGTCAATAGAAAATCTTCTCCAAAATTTTGAGCATAGTTCACGACAATCCTACCTTCATATTTTAAATATTGCTTATTAACAATATTTAGAGAACCTTGCTCGGAACGACTCGTCGCATCTTTAAACACATTAGACTCTGGAGAATAAAAGATTTCCGTCCTCTCTTTAGAAGTTACGATAGCCCCCGTTCCATTCACGAAAAGACCGGGATGCACATCCCACCGGAAAGATAAAGAATTGGTAAAAGAACGACTTGATCCCTCATTATAATTTCCACACTCAGCCTCGTACAAGGGATTTGCCATTTCCCATGAAAGAGTTTTATTCAAACGTCCATATTCATCATAAGGAGAATCATATGGATTCATAACCACGTAATCCGAAAATTTTCCATAAGGACTCTCTTTCCATTTCAAATCAGAAAAACTGGATTGAAAAGAAACTGTTATCTTATTATCCACATGATAAGAAAGGAACATATTCAAACCTATCGTATTACGATAGTCTTTTTGCATTACACCCTTTACATTCCGTATATTAGCATTTAATCGATAAGTCATCCCATTGCCTCTCCCACTAGCACCTATAGAATTATTGATCGTGTAACCGGAACGTAATGGTTTGGACATCCAATCTGTATCCATTCCCTTGGAGATCAATATTTTTTTCCTATTGTATTCCTCAAAATCATTTAATAACGAAAAATTATACAATCCCGCCAAACGCTCAAACTCCAATTTGTCTTTTGCATCCAGATAATCATATGATCTCAAATCAGGGACATCAAGAGCCCCGTCCAAGTTATAAGATAAACGTAATTTATCATTTAACACACGCTTTCTCTCAATAACAATAACACCATTGGCAGCTTTTTCCCCATAAAGAGCTGTCGCAGAAGCATCTTTCAATACATCAACACGTTCAATATCATTAATATCTATATCGTACAGGTCTCGCATGGTAATCTCCACCCCATCTAACATGATTACCGGTTGATTCGCACTTTGGTCCGCTTCCGTTGACAAGGAAGATGTTCCACGAATCACAATTTCTGGCATCCGATTCGGATTCGAACCGAAAGCATTATTTTCAACCATACGCATACCGGGAGTCAACATCGAAATCGCACTTACCAAATTTGTATTGGAAACTGCTTTAATCTCTTCTACCGTCATTGTTTTTACCGACCCGGTGAAACTCTCTTTCTTCTTGGTAAAAAATCCCGTAACAACAACATCATCTAATGCTTTGGTATCTGACTTCATCACAACATTGTATTCTGTTTTTTTCTTCGATATCTTCAACTCGTAGCTCTGCATACCCACAAAAGAAAAAACCAATTTCGTTGTGTCCGACTGAGGAACTTCCAAGTTAAACTTTCCATCAATATCCGTTGCTGTACCTATCGAGGTCCATTTAATCATCACGGTAACACCCGGTAATGGGATTCCCTCCTCATCTGTAACCGTACCTTTCACCTTTATTCCGGTTACTTTCTTTTCATCATCATTTTGTTGGGCATAGAAAATTACCACGTGATCACTTGTAATCTCATATCGCAAAGGTTTGTCCACAAAAACAAGATCGAGAATCTCCGATACTGTTTTGTAGTGTACCTTTCCACTAACGGTATATTTTTGGACATCTTCATGATTAAATACGAATTTCAAATTGGTCTTTCTCTGAATCTGTTCAAAAAGTTGAACCATATTCATGTTTTCAAATACTAGATCAATTCGATCCTGTTGCGACCACACTTTCGCATTTAAGCTAGAGAAGCCCAAAACCAATACCAGAAATACCAGCTTGATTTTAATCATAATCCAGATTAGGTTTCTACATAAAAATTTCATAACTTTGTTTTTCGAGTTTAACATTAAAATTCCTTTGGCGAGGAGTTTTATACAGGAAGCAGGTTCGCACAAGCTTCCTGTTTTTATTTTTAATTTCTACTTATATCTTTTACCATAAGAATCCGTCCCTTAAGATCTAAACTTATTTTTTTTGTTTTCTCTAATATACTTATCACCTCGTTTATCGAAGAACTCCGTTTAAACCAAGCAGAGAAATGATAATTTTTTACCTGCTGATTCATATAAAACACATCCACATCATACCAACGAGCCAATTCTTCCATAATATTTTCCAGTCGACATTGAGTAAACTCAAAAGCTCCATGCCTCCATGCTACTTGTTCATTAACATTCACATCTCGAATTTTGATTTTATCACTTTCCCAAACAGCTTGTTGCCCCGGTCTCAGTTTATTAATTTTTCCCATTCTTTCTATTTGCACACTTCCTTCAACTAGAGTTGTTGCCAAATTTTCACTCAAATAATTCCGTACGTTAAACTGAGTTCCGGTCACTCTTACATTATACTCATTCATTCGCACGATAAAAGGTTTCTCTATATTTTCAACAACCTCGAAATAAGCTTCCCCTTCCAATTCAACTTGCCGCACAGCTCCGGAAAAAGTTACCGGATAACGAATGTAACTATCAGAATTTAACCAAACAGTTGTACCATCTGCCAAAATCAACTTATACTCACCTCCTCGGGGAACTGTTACTGTATTATAAACCTCTTCCATCTTTAATGTATCACTTATGGACTTATAAACTAATTCTTTATCAGGAATATTAGAAATTGCCATTCCTTTCTCATTCACGTGAACGATCGTGTCCGCAAGCATTACTTGCTGACCGGAAGACAATGTTAAAACCGCCTGTTTTTTACCAGGTCGTACTGCAACCTCAGCGTAAACAACTTTTTTCTGTTGGGCTTCACGTGTAAACAGGAAAAATCCGAAACACAAAGGCAATATTATAATTGCGACATACTTTAACAATACCCGAATGAGAGGCCTATGTACAGGTCGCACCAACCTCCATGCTCTTTCTTTATCAATTCTATTTTTAACTTGAGAAGCAATAATTCCCGCACGAACTCTCAATAAATCATTATAATATTTTTGATTATCAACACTTTGATACCACTTATCAAAAGTCATTTTTTCCTCTTCTGATAAATGCTCCTCAGAGAGACGTTTTATTATTATTTCTTCTATATCCATTTCCACTATTTCTGGTTATTATACCTTAAAGACAGGAAAAGAAATAAAACGAGTGGTTCAAAAAATAAAAAAATTAAAGATTAATTATTCAAGTATATTTTTCCTCATATAATAGAGCACAAAAAATAAGACTGGTAAGGAAATATTTTGACGCAATTCTTCTCGCAAGAAAGCATATGCTTTCTTGACATGATCTTTCACCGTATTTAAGGAAATTCCCAGCAACTCTGCAATTTCTGCATAAGATTTAGCTTCCAGAACACTCATCTCCAACACCCTACGACGTTTTTCTGGCAATTTTTCCAACAATCTTCCAACATTCTCAATAAATTGTTCCGAATCTTCATTATTATCCTGTACTTCTTGCAATAAACAATATTGCTTGTATTTATCCACGACCTGTTGATGTTCAAGATAATTCAAACAGCGATTCTTTACAGATAACAATAGATATCCCTGCAAATTCTGAACTTCTTTCAACTCATCCCGCTTTTCCCACAAACGAACAAAGATTTCTTGTACAACATCCTCAGCAACAGCAAAATCATTCGTGTAAAATGTCGCCTGTTGCACCATTCCAACATACAATAAATCAAACAGAGATTTAAATTCTTTTTCATCTCCATTTATTAAGCGGTCTTGATTTATTGGAACCTTTGATGTCATAAAATGAACGTTTAAT
>CALUKD010000002.1 GCA_944321125.1 Candidatus Butyricimonas faecavium
GTTAAGCCCGTCAGCGCCGATGGTACTGCCCCCCCGGGTGGGAGAGTAGGTCGATGCCGAATCTAGCAGGGCGAGTCAACGAGACTCGCCCTTTTTTTTTACCCGCTCTCTTTTTAGGTTTTCAATTCGGGAAACATAAAGGGGTACCCGGTAATCATTTTCGTATTTCTATTTCCCGTTATTTTATCGAATTTCTGGTAACTCGATACCTTTTATTTTGCGATATAAATTTAAAGCATAAGAATCTGTCATTCCTGAAACGTAATCCGTTACTGTTTGAATTTTTGTATATATAGAATCGTCTTGATGAACTTTGTATTGTTCTGGCATGACAGATAGAATATTCCGTGCATAATAAGTTTCCGGTTTCAAAACGGCATCAATATATTCTTTTAATATGGTAGCTAGAATTTTGAAACCTGCAATCTGTATTTGAGTGACAATATTCGTGTGATAAATTCTAGAATAGGCTACCTCGGTACAAGTTTCATAGGCTTGTTTGTTGGTACCTGTTAAGTGATGTATCAGACTACCTTGGAAATTTCCACTCATGATTGCTTCGTAATTTTGGCAGAAGATGTCGGCACAAGCATTGATTAATTTATTAATAATTCCTGCTCTTAGAAATGCGATACATTCGTTTTTATCCGTGACAATCTTGAAGGTTCTAGAGATAGTTTTTAAATCTTCCTTATCTGCATCTTTATCATAGAAGTTTAGAAGAATTCGAGTTGTTTCATCATATGATAGAATTTTTAGCTTATGAGAGTCTTCTATATCCATGATTTGATAACAAATATCGTCAGCGGCTTCTACTAGATAAACGAGTGGATGACGAACATATTGTAGTGGTTTTGTGTTGAGTTGGATAATGCCAAGCTCCTCTGCCATTTCCTTGTATATTTCTTTTTCACTTTGGAAAAAACCATATTTATGACCTTTAAGGGAGGCTTTGGATTCGAATGGATATTTAACTATTGATGCAAGTGTAGTGAAGGTCATCGTATAGCCCCCCGGTCTGCGTCCATTGAAGCTGTGGGTTAATAATCGAAAAGTATTTGCGTTGCCTTCGAAATGGCTGATGTCAGCCCATTCCTCGTCCGTCAAGAGTTTTTTTAAATATTGTCCTTCTCCTTCCGTGAAAAAATAAGAGATAGCTTCTTCTCCGGAATGTCCAAAAGGCGGGTTACCTAAGTCATGAGCTAGGCAGGCTGTACTAACAATGGTTCCGATTTCTTCGAGGATTTCCGGATGTTCCAATGTTTCTTTGGTTTTGACAAACTGCGCAATCTTGTTTCCTAGCGAACGTCCCACGCTAGCCACTTCTAGGCTATGAGTTAAACGGTTATGTACAAAGATATTGCCTGGTAGCGGGAATACCTGTGTTTTATTTTGTAAGCGTCGAAATGGAGAGGAAAAGATCAAACGATCGTAGTCTCTTTGAAATTGTGATCGGTCATGAGAGCGAAACATTGTGATAGTACTTCCTGGTTGATAACGTCTCGATGATAATAATTTATTCCAGTCCATAGTGGTAGTTCAGATTACAAGTTTTAGATTACAGGTTTGAGTAAAGTATGTTGAATGAAGACCTGTAACGACTATACAAATGTAGTAATAAAAAGAAGAGGAAGCAACAGCTTCCTCTTCTTGACCTTTATTTTGAAATGAAGTGGTAGTGACTACCAAATCTTTCGAATGCTGCTTTATCAAGCGTTTCACGGTGATCAGGATGAGCAATGTTAATTAAAGTTTTTGCTCTTTCCTGAAGTGTTTTACCATAAAGGTTTGCAATACCGAATTCCGTAACAACGTAATGTACATCAAAACGAGTAGTGACAACTCCGGCTCCGTTTAACAGGGTGGGGCAAATTTTGCTCACGCCTTTGTTTGTTACAGCCGGTAAGGCGATAATCGGTTTTCCACCTTCGCTAGCTGCAGCTCCGCGGATAAAATCTAATTGTCCTCCGCTACCACTGTAAAATTTTATACCTAAAGAGTCGGCGTTCACTTGACCAGTGATATCAACAGAAAGGGCCGAGTTAATAGCTGTCATTTTTGGTTGTTGGGCGATAATAAATGGATCGTTTGTGTAGCCCACATCCATCATGGCAACTCCTGGATTGTCATCAATAAAATCATATACTTTTTTAGATCCCATTAAGAACGTGGATACGATCTTACCTTTGTCGAATTTCTTATTCATGTTGTTGACAACACCTTTTTCGTACAAGGGTAATACGCCATCAGCAAACATTTCCGTGTGAATACCCAAATTTTTGTGATTCCCTAATTGAGAAAGTACTGCATTGGGGATTGCCCCGATTCCCATTTGTAGGGTTGCTCCATCTTCTATCAAGGAAGCTACATTTTTACCGATAGCAATATCCTGTTCTGTTAATGTTGCTGGATGAGCTTCGATAAGTGGAGTGTCATCTTCGCAGAAAATGTCAATATCAGATAATTTGATAATCGCATCCCCCCATGCTCTAGGAACATTGGGGTTGATGACAGCGATAACTGTTTTTGCGTTTTGCACGGCTGCTAATGTAGCATCAACAGAGGTTCCCATAGATACAAAACCATGCTTGTCCGGAGGGCAAACTTGAATCATTGCAACATCAACCGGATGAATACCGCTTCTAATTAATTTTTGGGTTTCACTTAAATGAATGGGTACATAATCCGCGTACCCTTCTTGCGTTGGTTTGCGCACGTTACTGCCTACGAAGTAGGATTCAAGGAAGAATATTCCTTCGAATTCCGCTTCTGCGTATGGGGCACTACCCTCCGTGTGCAAGTGTTGTAATTTTACGTCTTTCAATTCTCCGGCACGTCCTCTATTGCAAAGAGCTTGAATTAGACCTTGAGGGGCGCAAGCTACACTATGAATGTGAATCCGGTCTCCGGATTTTACAACTTTTACAGCCTCTTCAAATGACACTGTTTTGATTCCTTGATACATAGCAAGTTATTTTATTTTGATTTCTTATGATTTTGTTATTAGCTAACCTCTTAAAAGAGGTCCGCAAGTTAACAACACTCTTTTAATTAAGCAATTTTTTCCGTAATTATTCGCATTCTAAGTTACATTAAATAGCTTAGGATAGCCTTTCCCGTGAAAAGGTAGATGTTTAGGCCAATGATGTCATTGGTTAAGGTGATAAATGGACCGGTAGCGAGAGCCGGATCAACTTTTAATTTATTGAGTAATAGAGGAAATGCGGTTCCAAACATGGATGCGAACATGATCACGATAAACAAGGATATGGTTACCGTAATAGGCATAGCAAGTGATGTTAAGTTGAAACAAAGTGATAGAATAAAAATGATAGAAGAACAGATGCAGGCATTTATGACTGCGCATGAAATTTCTTTTGAAATACTCTGTAATATATTTTTTGATGTTAGCGTGTTAGAGGCAAGTCCTTTCACTACGATTGCTGAAGATTGGATGCCCACGTTGCCCCCCATGGCGGTGATAACAGGAATAAACATGGCCGTTGCGGGGAATAGAGCGATGTCCGCTTCATAGAAAGAAATCATATAGGCGGCGAGCATTCCACCGAATAAACCGATGATTAGCCACGGTAGGCGTGCCTTTGTTTGATCCCAGATCGTGTCGGATGATTCCACGTCTTGCGAGATACCAGACATCATCTGGTAGTCTTTTTCAGCTTCTTCCCGAATTACATCAACCACGTCATCGATGGTGATTCGTCCGACAAGCCGTCCGATGGAGTCAACCACGGGGATGGCAACTAAGTCATACTTCTGCATAATACGTCCTACGGATTCTGCTGGTTCGTCCGTGGTCACGTAAGTTACGTCTGGGTTATATATGCTTTGAATTTTGGTGGATGTTGGGGAAAGGATCATCTTTTTTAATGAAAGTCTTCCTTTTAGAATGTTGTCATCATCAACGACGTAAACGTAGAATATTTCGTCTAGGTTCTCTGCTTGTCGGCTAAGTTCGCGTAGGCAGGTGAGGACAGTCCAATTTTCGTTGACTTTCACTAATTCTTTTCCCATAAGTCCACCGGCAGTATCTTCATCGTAATGCAACAAATCGACGATATCTCCCGCTTGTTCGAGGTCTTCCATGTGTGAAAGCACTTCTTGCTGTTGTTCGTTAGGCATACTACCTACGAGGTCTGCAGCATCGTCTGTGTCCATATTGTCCACGAAACGTTTGGCTATAACTTCCGGGGGAAATGAATCAATAAATCGTTGTCTTTCGTCTTCTTCGATTTCTGCTAGAACGTCTCCGGCTTTCTCTTCATCTAACAACAAAAATAAGAATTGGGCTTCTTTGGTGTCCAATTCATTCATAATTTCGGCAATATCCGCTGGATGAAGAGGTTCTACTAGTTTAGAAACTTCTTCTTTATTATCAGCTTTAATCAGTTTCTCAATTTGGGAAACTAATTCTTCAGAGAGTTCAAACTGTTGCATAGTTTATCAATTACTTGTTTGCCTGCTCAATTTCTTTACATAGTGTAATGAAATCTTCTACACTTAATTGCTCTGGGCGCAAAGATAACATTTCTGAGGTAAAATCCGGAGAAATAATTGATTTTAAAGAGTTACGTAGGGTTTTGCGCCGTTGGTTAAAGCCCGATTTTACAATGTTGAAAAAAAGTTTTTCGTCACAATCGAGTTTTTCCCTTTTATTCCGCATGAGTCGGATAACAGCGGATTTTACTTTTGGAGGTGGGTCGAAAACTTGTTCTCCCACGGTGAAAAGATACTCAATGTCGTAATATGTTTGTAAAAAGATACTTAAAATACCATACGCTTTGTTCCCATGAGGGCTACAGATGCGTTCGGCCACCTCTTTCTGTATCATGCAGACAACTTGGGGAATCAGATTCCGATTTTCCAAAATCCGGAAAAAGATTTGCGACGAGATGTTATAAGGAAGATTCCCGATAATCGAGAAAGGTTCAGTATAGAAATTTCGAATGTCTGATTTAAGAAAATCTCCGTATATGATTTGCTCTTTGTGTTCAGGTAGTTCTTTGTGCAGATAGTCAATGGACTCTTGATCGATGTCAATGGCAAGCACGGAGAACTTGGAGTCTTTTAATAAGTGGCGTGTCAATACACCCATTCCCGGTCCGATTTCCAGAATTCCTTTGGTAACAGGTAATAAACTCGCTGTGATTTTGCAGGCGATGTTTTGATCTCTTAAAAAATGTTGTCCCAGATGTTTTTTGGCACGAACGATACTCATAGTATGAATTCAGGGTGTTATGGGTTAAACTTCCAATTATTTATTTACTTTTGCAAACGACTTACAAAATAATGCTTTTATTTTGATTTGTGAAAATTATTAGAGTGTCAATCTTGACGAATTTTGTGGATGAAGCCATTTTATAAACAGATTATAAAGTTTTTTGCTTTTTTGCTAGTAACAGTTTTTTTGTTCTGGTTAGTGTATCGAGATCAGAATTTCGATGACTTAGTGAAGGTTTTGCGTGATGATGTCGACTACACGTGGATATGGGTAGCGATTGTTTTCGGTTTACTTAGCCACGTGAGCCGCTCTCTGCGTTGGCAGATGTTAACAAAATCTATGGGGTATCGTATCTCTTTTATGAATAGTTTTATGGGAGTGATGATTGGTTATTTTGCTAATATGGCGCTTCCTCGAATGGGGGAGTTTACCCGTTGCGGTGTGGTGAGTAAATATGAGAATGTGCCATTCTCGAAATTATTGGGAACAGTAGTTACCGAACGAGTATTTGACATGATTATGTTGTTATTGCTTACTTTGGTTGTTGTTGCCTCGCAATTTAAACAAATCGGAATATTTTTAGATAATAATGAAGAGATTAAACAAAAATTATACATGATATTACATTCTTCTTGGACTTACGTGGTGTTGGGTGTATTGATTGTGGGGGGGATAGGATTTTTCTGGTTTGTACGGAAAGGTACTTTCTTCACCCGGCTACATCGTTTTTTGTTAGGAATGAAAGAGGGGTTGTTGACCGTGAAGGATGTAGAGCATAAATGGCTATTTATCGGGCATACGGTGTTTATATGGCTGATGTATTTTCTGATGCTATATGTTTGTTTTTTCTGTTTTCAGTTTACTGCTCACTTGGGACCGATGGTGGGTTTGACGGTATTTGTCCTTTCTAGTTACGGGATGGTGGCTCCTGTGCAGGGAGGAGTGGGGGCGTGGCATTTTATGGTGATTGCCGCTTTGATGATTTATTTACCTCATACGGAAGAGGTTGCTAGTCTGTCTAAGACATTTGCTTTATTGACACACGGTACGATGACGTTGTTATATATTGTGGTCGGTGTATTGTGTCTGTTATTTTTGCCAATATATAACCGGAAATGAATCTCATGTTTATGGATATTGTTGAAAAATATTTTATTGGGTTAAGTGATAAGCAAGTAGAACAGTTCCGACAATTAAAGGAACTTTATCAGAAATGGAATGAAAAGATTAATGTGATTTCGAGGAAAGATATAGATGCGCTGAGTGTCCATCATGTTTTACATTCGTTAGCTATAGCGAAGGTGATTTCTTTCAAGGAAGGAACGAAAGTACTGGATGTTGGTACTGGTGGCGGTTTTCCGGGTATCCCGTTAGCGATTATGTTTCCAGAGGTTAATTTTTTTCTAGTAGATTCGATCGGGAAAAAAATTAAGGTGGTAGAAGGTGTTTCTGAAGCTTTAGGTTTGAAAAATGTAACGGCAAAACAAGTGAGAGTAGAAACGATGAAAGAAAAGTTTGATTTTATCGTGAGTCGTGCGGTGACAGCGTTTCCTGCTTTTGTAGCCTTGACAAAAAATCGTATAGGCGGGGATAGTTTTAATGATTTGGCTAATGGTATTCTGTATCTGAAGGGGGGGGATTTTGAGGAAGAGATAAAAGATTTCAGAAATAGAGTTTCTATTTATAATATTCTTGATTTTTTCGAAGAAGAGTTTTTTGAAACAAAGAAATTAATTTACATGAAATTTTTGAAATAATTTTCTACTAACGATTTGGGAATAAGAAGAATTCTTCTTAAATTTGTCGCAGTTTACATTTCCACCTGGTTCATGCTGGGTGATTTTACTTACGTAATGAGAATTATCCAAATATAACGTGACTATATGTACGATATTTTAGAACTGAATGAAAAGTTACTTTCAGATTTGCGTCAAATTGCAAAGGAACTGAATGTTAAAAGGATTGAATCCTTTAAAAAGAAAGAATTAATATATAAAATTTTAGATCAGCAAGCAATGATTGCTACCGAGGAAACGACTCCCGTTGAACCGAAGGAGAAAAAGCCTCGAGTGAGAGTGATAAGAGGTAGCGCTGAAAAAGTGGGGGATTCGAAGGGGGGATTAGCTAAGTTTAATCGCAATAAAGATAAGAAGGCTGATGTTAAACAGGAAAAAGCCCTCAATGAGGTAGTTAAAGAAATTCCCGGAAAAAAAGATACTGAATTGCCTGTAGAAGAAGTACAGCCGATCAACGTTGTACATAGTGATATTTTGGATAAGGATCTGGTTTTTAGTCGTACAGAAAACGGTATTATTGTGGAGAAAAAGGGGGAGATCGTTTCTGAACCTCAAGGGGCTGAAGTGAAGAATGAAACTTCGGAAGGACCTAAGCGTGAACAAGCCGGACAAAAACAAGAACGTAAGTTTTTTGATAAACGTGGTCGAAAGTCTTTAAGCTCCAAGGTCGTTAAAAGTGAAGAGGTAAAAGAGGACGTGAAAGAAGAAAAAGCGATAGAAGAGGCTGCTAAAGAAGAGCAACCGGTAGAGAAAACTAATCGTCCTAAGTTTGTAAAGCGAAATAAACGAGTTGAAAGAGACGAGGAAACGATCCGTCAGGATGTAGAAGAGGAAGCTTTCGAAGATGTAGAAGATGAAGTTATTGTCAAAGACGAGATTGAAAATGATAATTATGAAAACGCATCTTCTGAGTTGGAAGAAAAAAGAGAGAATTCTAATAAGATGCGTTTCGACAAACGTGATAAATATTACGAGTTCGAGGGAATTATTTTGAATTCGGGTGTGTTGGAAATCATGCCTGACGGATATGGATTCTTGAGATCTTCTGATTATAATTATTTGAATTCTCCGGATGATATTTACGTGTCTCAAAGTCAGATCAAGTTATTTGGTTTGTCAACGGGTGACACTGTGGAAGGAACAGTGCGTCCTCCGAAAGAAGGAGAGAAATATTTTCCGTTGATTAAAGTCTCGAAAATTAACGGGAAGTCTCCGGAAGCGGTGCGTGACCGTATCCCATTTGATCATTTGACCCCGCTTTTCCCGAATGAGAAGTTCAATCTTACCGGAAGTGGGCGAGCTACTATTTCTACTCGTGTGGTGGATATGTTTGCTCCGATCGGTAAAGGACAGCGTGGTTTGATCGTGGCTCAGCCGAAAACGGGTAAGACTATGTTGCTGAAAGAAATTGCTAATGCAATTTCAGCCAATCACCCTGAAGTGTATCTGATCATCCTATTGATCGATGAGCGTCCGGAGGAGGTAACCGATATGGCTCGTAGTGTGAATGCGGAGGTGATTGCTTCTACTTTCGACGAGCCGGCAGAACGGCACGTGAAGGTGGCTAATATCGTGTTGGAAAAAGCTAAACGCATGGTAGAGTGTGGACATGACGTGGTGATCTTGTTGGATTCAATCACTCGTCTAGCTCGTGCTTATAATACGGTATCACCAGCATCCGGGAAGGTACTTTCCGGTGGTGTTGATGCAAATGCCTTGCATAAACCGAAACGGTTCTTTGGTGCAGCCCGTAATATCGAAAATGGTGGTTCGTTGACGATTCTGGCAACTGCATTGACGGAGACCGGCTCGAAGATGGACGACGTGATTTTCGAGGAATTCAAGGGGACTGGAAATATGGAATTACAATTGGATCGTAAGTTGTCCAATCGTCGTATTTATCCGGCTGTGGATATTACGGCTTCAAGTACACGTCGTGATGACCTGTTATTAGAGGATTACACGTTGAACCGTATTTGGATTCTGCGTAACTATTTGACGGATATGAATTCTGTGGAGGCAATGCAGTTCGTGAAGGATCGGTTGGAAAAGACAAAGTCTAACGAGGAGTTCTTAATCTCGATGAATGATAAATAATGTTATAAGGTTTTATATATGGAAAAGCGGGTCCATTCGGAACCCGCTTTTTTGTACCTCAAATATAGAATCATTTTAAGTACGTGTTTATATCGCAATGGTGTAGGGGGTTACACGTAAATGCAAGTTCATTAGCAGATATAAAATGTATGTTTTGCAACATGTAGATTACAAAACTATGCTTTTTTTATTATCTTTGCATTGCAAAGAATAAAAAATGGAGAGTTTACGTAACACACATAAAATCTTAATGAAAGAAAGAACGTCGGCCATCCGTCGCGGTTTATTGGATACGATAGATTATCGTGCCCGGTTGATTGCAATAAAAGGAAGTCGCGGTGTGGGGAAGACAAATTTTCTATTAGACTTTTGTAAGGATCATTACAAGAATGATCCTTCTTGTCTTTACGTGAATATCAATAACTTGTTCTTTGCGATGGAAGGTTTGTTTAATTTCGTGGAACGTTTCTACAAGCTGGGAGGAAAAGTATTATTGTTGGATCAGATACATAAGTATCCTAATTGGGATCGGGAATTGCGGGAGGCTTACGATCGGTTTCCGGATTTACAGATTATTTTTACGGCATCTTCTATTTTGCGGGTCAAATCCAACAAATATCTACATGGGATTGTGGAAATGTATAATTTGAGCGGTTTGTCGTTTCGTGAGTTTTTAGAGTTAGAAACGGGGTATAAGTTTCCTGTTTATTCTTTCGAAGAGATTGTGGAACGTCACGAGGAGATTGTGAATGGTATTCTTGAAAAGGTGCGTCCATTGGCTTTTTTTGATAACTATTTAAAATATGGTTATTATCCTATATATTTAGAGGAAAAATCACATATTGATTATTTACTGAAAAATATCAATCTAACATTGGAGTTTGATATCCCGTACAATAATCAAATCGAGTTGAAGTACTTGACAAAACTGAAACAGTTACTTTTTATCGTGGCAAATGGTAATAGTAATATTAATATCAGTAAGTTAAGTGTGCAAATCGGAGTTTCCCGTGCAACGGTATTGAACTACCTGCATTATATGAAAAATGCCAGATTGTTGACTTTGTTGTTTGATCGGGAGAGTGATGACGAGAACGGGTTAAAGCCGAATCAAGTGTTTTTGCATAATCCGAATTTACTAAATGCAGTTTGTTTGGATCAGACGGATTCTCTAATGGTTCGGAAAACATTTTTAATTAGTCAGTTATGTGCCGTGGCGAAATTGAATTTTTCGGGGAGCGAAGATTTATGCGTGAACCAGAAATACGAGGTCTCCATACGGCAACAAGGAGATAAAGGGCGAGTCCGGGATTCAGTAATTCTGATGACCGATATGATCGAACGAGGTAAAAAGAATGTCATACCCTTGTGGCTTGCCGGTTTTGTGTATTGAGAGAAGTAAAAATTTTAAATAGAATGATCAACTATTGTTAGTTAATGTTTAAAAAAATGGCAAAAGAAAAGAAATTTATCACATGTGATGGTAATGCGGCCGCTGCTCATGTAGCTTATATGTTCAGCGAGGTATCGTGTATCTATCCTATTACTCCGTCATCTCCGATGGCTGAGTATGTAGACGAATGGGCTGCTAAAGGTAGAAAGAACCTGTTCGGGGAGACTGTAAAAGTGATGGAAATGCAATCAGAGGCGGGTGCAGCAGGAGCTGTTCATGGTTCTTTACAAGCTGGTGCATTAACCACTACCTACACGGCTTCTCAGGGATTATTATTAATGATTCCTAATATGTATAAGATTGCAGGTGAGTTGCTTCCTTGCGTTTTCCATGTGAGTGCCCGTGCTTTGGCTGCTCATGCACTTTCTATTTTCGGTGATCACGCAGACGTTTACGCTGCTCGCCAAACTGGTTTTGCTATGTTGGCCTCTGGTTCTGTGCAAGAAGTAATGGACCTTTCTGCCGTGTCACATTTGACCGCTATTAAGTCTCGAGTTCCTTTTGTTAATTTCTTTGATGGTTTCCGTACTTCTCATGAGATTCAAAAAATCGAAGAGTTAGACATGGAGGAAATTCGCGGATTGGTTGATATGAAAGCTTTACAGGAATTCCGTGATCGGGCTCAAACTTCAGAGAACCCTGTGACAAAGGGTACTGCGCAAAATCCGGATGTGTATTTCCAAGGTAGAGAAGCTGCCAATAAGTTCTATGATGCAGTACCTGACATCGTGGCTAACTATATGGATGAAATGTCCAAGATTACAGGTCGTACTTATCGTCCGTTTGTTTATTACGGAGCTAAAGATGCAGAGAATATCATCATTGCTATGGGTTCCGTAACTGAGACTATTCGTGAGGTTATCGATTACAAAATTGCACAGGGTGAGAAAGTGGGTATGATCGCTGTTCATTTGTATCGTCCGTTCTCTGCTAAATATTTCATGGAAGCGGTTCCTGCAACTGTAAAACGTATTGCTGTTCTTGACCGTACGAAAGAGCCGGGAGCAACCGGAGATCCGTTGTATCTTGACGTAAAAGATGTGTTCTACGGGCAAAAGAATGCCCCGATGATCGTTGGCGGACGTTACGGATTAGGTTCTAAGGACGTAACTCCGGGACAAATCATCGCTGTTTATAAGAATTTGGCTATGAACGAGCCGAAAAACCAATTTACTATTGGTATTGTGGATGATGTGACTTTCCGTTCACTTCCTGTTGAACCGGAAGTGAAGGTGAATTCAGATCGTATGTATGAGGCTAAGTTCTATGGTTTAGGTTCTGACGGTACTGTGGGTGCCAATAAAAATTCCATCAAGATTATCGGTGGAGCAACCAATAAATATTGCCAAGCTTATTTCGCTTATGACTCAAAGAAATCAGGAGGCTTCACGGCTTCTCACCTTCGTTTTGGTGATGATCCTATCCGTTCAACCTATTTGGTAACTACTCCTGACTTCGTGGCTTGTCATGTGCCTGCATACATTCATATGTATGATGTACTGAAAGGTTTGAAAAGAGGCGGTTCTTTCTTGTTAAATTCTCTTTGGGATGAGAAAGAGATCGGTGAACACCTTCCGAATGCCATGAAACGCTATTTAGCTGAAAATGAAATTAATTTTTATATTATCAATGGAACGAAGATCGGTCAACAGTTAGGTTTGGGCAACCGAACTAATACGATCATGCAGTCTGCTTTCTTCAAAATCACAAATGTAATTCCTTACGATTTGGCTGTTAGCGAAATGAAAAAAGCTATTGACAAGTCATACGGAAAGAAAGGTGAGGCCATTGTGAAAATGAACTATGCTGCTGTTGATGCAGGTGGTTTGGCTGAAAACGTGGTGAAAGTTACCGTTCCAGCTGAATGGAAAAATCTGAAAGATGAGGCATGTGCTCATGATGAAAACCGTCCGGAGTTTATCCGTAACGTGGTTGACGTGATGAATGCTCAGAAAGGTGATGATCTTCCTGTTAGTGCATTTGCAGGACGTGAAGACGGAACTTTCCCTGCTGGAACTTCTAAATTCGAAAAACGCGGAATTGCTATTAATGTTCCGGAATGGCAAGTGAATAATTGTATCCAATGTAATCAATGTGCTTACGTTTGTCCTCATGCAGCTATTCGTCCGTTCTTGATTACTGATGAAGAATTGGCTGCTGCTCCTGCAGGAACGGAGGCTAAACCTGCTATCGGTAAGGAACTTGCAGGATTGAAGTTCAAGATTCAGGTATCTCCGTTAGATTGTACGGGTTGTGGTAACTGTGCTGATGTTTGTCCGGCCAAGGAGAAAGCATTGATTATGAAACCGCTCGAATCTCAAGAAGCTGAAATTGCTCGTTTCGAATATATGGATGAGAAGGTTGGTTATAAGAAAGTTGTTGAGCCAAATAACGTGAAGAATTCTCAGTTCCAGCAACCTCTATTCGAGTTTTCAGGAGCTTGTGCCGGTTGTGGTGAGACTCCGTATATCAAATTGATTACTCAATTGTTCGGGGAGAGAATGATGGTGGCTAATGCTACCGGATGTACCTCAATTTATGGAGGTTCTGCTCCTTCAACTCCGTATTGTAAGAATTATCAGTCAGGACGTGGTGTGGCTTGGGCTAACTCATTGTTCGAAGATAATGCTGAATATGGTCTTGGAATGGCAGAAGGTAATAACAGTTTGCGTGACCGTGTTAAGAGATTGTTGGAAGAGAATTTATCAAGTTTCTCTACTGAGACTCAGAATGTTGTTAACGAATGGCTTGCTGCTTTCGAGGATGGGGAGAAGACTTTAGTTACTAGCGATAATATGTCTGCTGCTTTGGCTAAAGAAAATTCTGCTATTGCTAAAGAGATTTTGGAATTGAAGGCTTACTTCACGAAGAAATCTCAATGGATATTCGGTGGAGACGGATGGGCTTATGATATCGGTTACGGCGGTTTGGATCACGTGTTAGCAAGTGGTCATAATGTAAACGTGTTAGTGGTTGACACCGAGGTTTATTCAAATACTGGAGGTCAATCTTCGAAATCAACTCCTGTAGGAGCCGTGGCTAAGTTTGCTGCTAGCGGTAAACGTGTTCGCAAGAAAGATTTGGGTGCAATGGCAATGTCATATGGTTATGTATATGTTGCACAAGTTGCCATGGGCTCTAACCAAGCTCAATATCTGAAAGCGTTGAAAGAGGCTGAAGCTTATGATGGACCTTCATTGATCATCGCTTATGCTCCGTGTATTAACCACGGTTTGAAAGCAAGCATGGGTAAATCTCAAGCTGAAGAGAAAAAAGCTGTTGAGTGTGGATACTGGCAATTATACCGTTATAACCCGGCATTGGAAGAAGAGGGTAAAAACCCATTCCAATTGGATTCTAAAGAACCGGATTATAGCAAATTCCGTGACTATCTGATGGGTGAAGTTCGTTTCAATTCTTTGTTGAAGGCTGCTCCGGAAGAAGCTGAGAAATTATTTGCCAAGACTCAGGCTGATGCTAAATGGCGTTATGAAGGTTACAAACGTCGTGCAGAAATGAAATACGGCGAGTAATACTCCATATTATAATAGAAAAAGATCGCTCGGAATTATTTTCCGGGCGATTTTTTTGTGCGAGTTTCCCCTGCCAAGCTATAAATGCAACTCATTCCAAATACATTATAAGTAGTACTAATTCTTAATTTCTTGAAAATATTTTTATAATGTATAAAATGAGAGGGAATGAGATGGATAATAATCAGGTATTTTTTGCAAAAGGCAAATATAGCTACTTGTTTTATAAAATAGCTACGATGATTGGGAGTATTCATTCGTTTTTAGAATTTTCTTGTTTCTAAGTAACCTTGAAAAGAGGAAAAGCGTAATGTGTAAAAATTAAACAAGAAAAATGATGGATTTGAATAAAATGTTGAATTTGACGGGAATGGTGGCTCTTGCGACGGGAGGCGGTAATGGTATCGGTTGCGGGAGTGCCCGTATTTTGGCGGAGGCGGGAGCTGATGTGGTGATTGGTGATGTGAATCTGGCGGCAGCTGAAGAAGTGGCTGAGGATATACGGGGAATGGGACGTCAGGCTTTGGCTCTGAGATGCGACGTGACGAAGGATGCGGATTTGATGAATCTTGTGGAACGAACCATCGTGGAGTTCGGTAAATTAAATATTCTGGTGAATAACGTGGGAGTTGGCGGGGGTGGTCGTGAAAATCCTTTTCGGGTGACGGTGGAATATTTCGAACATATTTTCAAGGTAAATGTGTTTAGTGCTTGGAGATTATGCCAGTTGGCCGTACCTTATATGAAGCAGGCTGGTTATGGTTCGATCGTGAACATTACTTCCATGGGAAGTATCAACCGGAGTCCGAATATGAGTGCTTATGCCTCGTCAAAAGCGGCTCTAAATCACATGACTGCCAACTTGGCAATGGATTTCGGACCTGACGTGCGGATAAATGCGGTGGGGCCGGGTGCCGTGGAAACGCAAGCCCTTGCGTCCGTGCTGACACCGGAAATTGAGAAAAAGATGTTGGAACACACGCCAATCAAGCGATTGGGTGAAATTGAAGATATTGCCGGGGCTGTCCTCTTTTTTGCAGCACCGATTTCCAGTTGGATCACAGGGCAAGTGTTATTCGTGAACGGGGGTGGTGTCCAAACGTTGGATTAATCCTTTTCGGGTCCACCCGTTCCTTCTTTTTGTACTTGTAATTCTTTGATCTCTTTGTTGAGAAAAATGGACAGGATTGTCCGTAAAATTACAACTCCCCCAAGTATGGCCAATTCATTCAAACTGGGTTCCAGAACTGTTTTTAGAATATCGGAGGCGATCAAAAACTCAAGACCTAATAGTAAATAAGTTCCCAGATCGGCACGAAGTTCACGAGTTGCCGTGAACGAGTATTTCCCGGTAAAACGCCGGGATTCATTATGGATGAATGCGCAAAAAGCGATTATCGCTCCATAAACAACAATGATCAAACTGATGATACTGATACCCGTGGATAGTATTTCGAGGTAGTACATGATTTTCATGATATAGTATTTATAATGTCATAATTACGGATTTTTTGTATAAAGGTTGTTACGATTCCCGTTTTTTCGCTAAAATCGTTATCTTTGAGGTGCTGTTAAAAATAAATCACTTACTATAAAGAAACAATGGAGCAAGAGAACAAACAAATGAATTCACTCCCGGATAACGCATACCGGGAACTCGCCCCGGGCGAGGAGTACAAGCCGATGATGCCGGCGAACACGAACCCCAAGGAGGTTACGCCTTATTCCGTGACATTCGGTATTATCATGGCGGTCATCTTTTCTGCGGCAGCAGCTTACCTTGGGTTGAAAGTAGGACAAGTATTCGAGGCTGCAATTCCTATCGCTATTATTGCTGTTGGTGTGGGCAATATGTTGGGGAAGAAAAATATGTTGGGACAAAACGTGATTATCCAGTCTATCGGAGCTAGTTCCGGTGTGATCGTGGCCGGGGCAATCTTTACGCTACCGGCTCTTTACATTTTAGGATTGGAGGCTCAATTTTACCAGATATTTCTTTCTTCTTTGTTCGGGGGATTTTTGGGTATCTTGTTATTGATTCCTTTCCGGAAATATTTCGTGAAAGACATGCATGGGAAATATCCTTTCCCAGAGGCAACGGCAACCACGGAAGTTTTGGTTTCCGGTGAAAAAAAAGGTAATCAAGCTAAACTATTGGCCGTGAGTGGTCTGATTGGGGGTCTTTATGATTTCTGCGTGAGTACCTTCGGTTGGTGGGCAGAAGGAATCTCTACTCGTATCATGGGATGGGGAGAAGTGCTTGCTGACAAGATGAAAGTGGTATTTAAAGTGAATACGGGTGCGGCAGTACTTGGTTTAGGATATATTATTGGGTTGAAATATGCGGCGATTATTTGTGCCGGTTCTTTCACCGTGTGGTTTGTGCTGATTCCTTTTATCAGCCATTTCGCCGACGGACAAACGTTAGCCGTGGGAGAGGGGATCTCGGTGTTATTGCGGGATATGACCCCAGAGCAGATATTCTCAAATTATGCCCGTCATATCGGTATAGGTGGTATCGCTATGGCCGGAGTTATCGGTATTATTCGTTCTTCCAGTATTATCAAGCAGGCTTTAGGATTGGCCGTTAGTGAATTGGGTGGAAAGAAAAAAGGCGAAGGTGCGGTAGAACGTACTCAACGTGATATTTCCATGAAGTTCATTTTGTCAGGAATCATTTCCATATTGATTGCTACTTTTGTGTTCTTCCAATTTGGAGTGTTGGGTAATTTGACACACACGATCATTGCTACTTTGATTGTATTCGTCATCTCGTTCCTATTCACGACTGTGGCTGCAAACGCTATTGCTATCGTGGGTTCGAATCCTGTATCCGGAATGACATTGATGACATTGATTTTAAGTTCTTTGGTGTTGGTTAGTGCCGGATTGAGCGGCACGAGCGGAATGATGGCCGCCATGATTATCGGTGGTGTGGTTTGTACTGCGCTGTCTATGGCCGGAGGTTTCATTACTGATTTGAAGATCGGTTACTGGTTGGGGACCACTCCTGCCAGACAGGAAGGCTGGAAGTTCTTGGGTACGGCTGTTTCTGCTGCCACGATTGCCGGGGTTATGATGGTATTGAACCAGACTTATGGTTTCGTGGGAGAGAATGCATTGGTTGCCCCGCAGGCAAATGCGATGGCTGCCGTGATCAAACCTTTAATGGAAGGAGGGGCAACTCCTTGGTTGTTGTACTTTGCCGGAGCGGCTTTGGCATTGATCTTGACGATGATCGGCGTTCCTGCGTTAGCTTTTGCCTTAGGAATGTTTATCCCGTTGGATTTGAATACCCCGTTATTGATTGGCGGTTTGGTTAGTTGGTATGTGGGTACTCGTAGTAAAGATGAGAATGTGAATAAAGCTCGCCGTGAACGCGGTACATTGATCGCTTCCGGATTTATTGCCGGTGGTGCTTTAATGGGTGTGATCAGTGCTATCTTGAAATATTGCGGTGCTGACTGGTTTATCAGTTGGAGTGGTGCTGAGGTATTGGCTGTCGTGATGTATATTTTGATCATCCTTTACTTCATCTACGATTCTATGAAAGCTAAACTGGCGGATTAATTTACGATTTATGATTTACGATTGAAGATTTGATTCCAGTCGTAAATCATAATCTGACATCATAAATTTGAAATCTAAAATTTAAAAATTATACAAGGTGGATTTAAAAGATCGTTTTTTGAAATACGTGAGTTTCGACACGCAGAGTGACGAAATGAGTGAGACTTTCCCTTCTACCGAAAAGCAGAAAGTGTTGCTGAAATACTTGGTAGAGGAGATGAAATCTCTTGGGTTAACCGAGGTTGAGATGGATGAGCATAGCTATGCGATGGGTACGATTCCTGCTACTCCGGGTTATGAGGATCGTCCGGCGATTGGTTTTATCGCTCACGTGGATACGAGTCCAGATATGAGTGGGGCGAATATCAAACCGCAGATTATCGAGAATTATGATGGAAAGGATATCCGTTTGAACGAGAATTTGATGATGACAGTAAAGGATTTTCCGGAGTTATCAGCATTCAAGGGACACACGTTGATCACGACCGACGGGACAACTTTGTTGGGTGCTGACGATAAAGCGGGCGTTGCAGAGATCATGACGGCTGCCGAATATTTGATGGCGCACCCGGAGGTTAAGCACGGGAAAATCCGTATCGGTTTCACGCCGGATGAGGAAGTAGGCCGGGGTGTGGATTATTTCAACGTGGAGAAATTTGGTGCTAAATTCGCTTACACCATTGATGGTGGTTTTGAGGGCGAATTGGAATATGAAAACTTCAATGCCGCCAGTGCCAAGGTTGTTATTCAAGGACGGAACGTGCATCCGGGTTATGCTAAAGATAAGATGATTAATGCTTTGCAGGTGGCTGCTGAGGTGAATAGCCTGCTGCCAGCCTGGGAGCGTCCGGAACATACAGATGGATATGAGGGTTTCTATCATCTGGTAGGATTGAACGGTTCTGTGGAGAATGCGGAAATCAGTTATATCATTCGTGATCATATCCGGGATAAGTTTGAAGCTAAAAAGCAGTTCATGACGAAAGTGGTAGAATTGTTGACCCAGAAGTATGGCGAAGGCGTGTTGACGTTGACCTTGAAGGATCAATATTATAATATGCGTGAGATGGTTGAGCCGCATCCGGAAGTGATCGACAAGGCGTTCAAGGCTATGGAACAAGCCGGGGTGACTCCGATTGTCCGTCCGATCCGCGGTGGTACCGATGGGGCCCGTCTTTCATACATGGGATTACCTTGTCCGAATTTATTTACCGGTGGCATGAACTTCCACGGTAAGTTCGAGTACTGTTCTCTGGACACGATGAGACGTGCGCAACAGACGATTTTGAACTTGATTCAGCTTTGGGCGGAATAGAATTAACTCGATAAAAAACAGAGACACTCCAATATTGAAAAATTGGGGTGTTTTTTTTTATAGAGATAATAGACGTTTTAGGATTTAAATGCATATATTTGTAAAAATACAAAAAGATATGCAGAAGTTTATAACCTTACTCGTGTTCGTGTGTGCAATTTGTTCATGCGAGAAAAGTGATAATAAGCCTTCCCAACCAAGGTATTTAGTATTGACCAGGACTGTAAAAATGTTGCCGACTGAGTACCAAAAAGGTCGCGAGATGAAAGAGGTTTATACATACAACGATTTCGGGTATGAAGATAGTTTTATCTTGTACGTTGACGGTGAAAACGTGGAGCAAAGGAAAAATTACAAGCATGATGAACTGGGACGAGTTTTGCATTGGGAAGCTTTTACCCCGGATGGGAGGAAAGGGTTAACGATGGATTATACTTATTCTGCGTCGGGAAAGATATTGGTGGAGGACAAAGTTTTTCTTCCGACAGCAGAGAGCGGGTATGGGGCGGAGACAGATCATTACCTGACGCAATACACGTATGATGAACAGGATCGTGAAATTCAGCAGCTTTCTTACCTCAATGACGAGGTTCTTGGGGTACATACAAATTACAAGTATGATAATTCTGGGAATTTACTTTTGGTTCATAATGTTGATAAAGACGGACAACTTAAAATGAAATATGAGGCTACTTATAATGGGGCCGGGAAGATAGAAGAAAGCACGGTGACATCATATTTAGGTTTGGAAATGACTACTACATGGAAGTATTCTTATGATTCCAAGGGGTATTTGATATTGGAGGAAGAATATCAAGATGGAAAACTTGCGCACGTGCTTAAAGATCATAAATACGACGAGGCGGGGAATCTTTTGTCGTGTAATTCGTATGGGGTTGATGGTGTTGTATGTACTGAATATCACTACACTTATCAACGAATTGATTGAAAGTAAATATCGTTTGCTTGATTTTTATCAAGGTTTGATGTCAAGAAAATATTAATTTTACATCTTAATAAAGTAAGATTTAAAATATGAAAAATAATATGTCCGTAGCCGAACAAGCTACTCTTTTCCCTTTTACCCCGCCGAAACATTCGGATAGTTTGTGTATTCCCGTTCAGACATGGGAGTTTTTATGTCACACGCTCTATTTAAAGCGGTATCCTTTTTTACTCGGTCCGAAAGGGTGTGGGAAGTCTTCCATTGCTAAGGAATTGGCAGATGCTATGGGGATGGTGTATTTCGCTTTTGATATGGGACAGGCTTTTAAGCCGAAAAAGATGTTCGTGGGAGGATTGATTATTGGGGATGATGGGAAGACGAAAGCGGTACGTTCGGAATTTTTCAAGGCTTTCGTGTCAACTAAGCCCACGCTAATATTCCTAGATGAATTGACACGAACCCCGATGGTGGCGGCGAATTTCCTAATGACGATTTTGGATCGTCAACAATCGTATATCTATGATGAGGATTCCGGGAAACGCTATAATAAAGGTGAGAATGTGCTTTTCGTGGCGGCAGGTAACGTGGGATTTGCCTATGTTTCCACGCAGCGTTTAGACACGGCTTTCGAAGATCGTTTTATTAAAGTTCGGTTGAATTACTTGACCGCAGAGGAAGAGGCTGCACTGATTCGGGCTCGTTTCCCGAAAGTGTCTCGTGATGCGGCTACTCAATTGGCCAAGGTGGCAGAGGTGTTACGTTTGGCTGAACAGAAAGAAACACTATCCGTTTCACTTTCGACTCGTCAAGTATTGGATGCGGCAGCTTATATCCCGTTAGGGTACCGGTTGGATGAGGTGATCGAGCGGGTGATTCTTACTAACTATGTGATTACAGGGGAAGAGACGGTGGCTCGTTCCTTAATACAGACTCTTTGAACGTGTGAACATGGATTATCGACGTATAGAAGAGATATATGACGAGCAGTTTATCGACCGGGATTGGTGGGGGAATTTTCCCGCGGCACGAAATTTACTGGATCGGAATCTGGGAACCACGGATTTGTTGAAATTGATCCCGGTATGTGCGAGAATCGCTTTTCATGTCACGGGAGAGATTCCTAAAATGGTACTTTCCAACCGGGTTCCTAGTTTATCGATGAATCCCAAGCATATTGCCCTAAATTTGAAATTGTTGCGATTGGGAGTGTCGGACGAGACGAGAGTATTTGTTTTTTTCGGATATTTCGTTCACGAGCTGGCGCACCTGATTTATACGGGAAAAGATATTGCAGAGTTGAGAGATGATGAGTTGCGCTATACGCCAATGCATTATGATATGATTCATTTTATAGAGGATCGGCGGGTGGAATCGAAACTCGTAAAGGAGTTCCCCGGTTATCATTATTATTTGTATGCGGCTCGCAAGCTGGGATTGGCAATGGGATTGAATGCCGTGGAGCATTATATGGGATTCTATGGTGGACAGAGTGAAGATGGTGTACATCGGGGAATGGATGGTTCCGAGGCTTTGTATGATTATATATGTTCTAAAATATTATATCCGAATCTGCTGGATGAGAGCAATTACATGCGGGAAGTGTTGTCTTTTCCCGGTAATGATGGGAAGGTACTTCAGGTGAATACCATCTTGAAATCTATCAAGGATTACGGGGAATTGACTTACAAGGAGGTTGTTTGGTATGCGGAAATGTTGACCGAATTGTTTCAAGAGAAGGAGATGTGTCCGGATCATTTCTTTTTGCAAGAGATGAAAAAGGCGATGAAGGGTATCGAGGATTTCAAGACAGACAGGCAGATTAAAATGGCTGAATCCGTTATTCGTGATTTGCGGAAAACATTGAACCAAGAGCCTGTCTTTTCGACTCAGCTATACGTGAGTCCGGAACGGTCAAAGTTGGAATGGAAGGGAACATTGGGTGTTTGTGACCGTATCGAGGAGTTCGAGGCAGATGTAGCCGAGATTTCGGATGATTTATTAAACCGGGCAAAGGAACTGGCTGCTAAAATACAACTGAGTCTGGCTATGTTTTCCGGGAAGATGGATCGAACCCGGGTGATCTACGAGCAGGATTCCGGGGAGTTGGATGAGGATGAATTGTATCAATCTCGGTATAACCGGAATATATTTTTTGAGGAAGTAATGGCTCCTTCGGCTATTTTGGAAGTGGTTATCCTTTTGGATTTGTCAGGTTCGATGTGTACGGGAGACAAGATACCCATGCAAATTGTGATCTCTTCTGCGTTGGCCTTGGCTTTCAACAAGTATCCGAACGTGGTATATTATTCGATATATGGGCATCGCTGTGGAGATGAGGGCATCGAGATTATTCGTTTTCATGATCGGGGCGAGAAACTGCAACTGGGGAAACTGTTTTCTCAACAGGCGTTAAATGCCAATGCTGACGGATATGCCATGCTGTATTGTTTTGATAAGTTCAAGTCGGATGCCAAAAATAAATTGTTTTTCATGATTTCCGACGGGGCTCCCTCAGCCACGGGATATGACGGGGAGAATGCCCGTGAACACGTGTGGGAAGTCGTGCGGGAAGGAAAGAAGAGAGGAATTGAAGTTTTGTCCGTGGGAATTGATAATTTCGAGCAGGCGGATATGTATGAAGAGTTTATTTCTTATTCCGGTCCGGAGATCACGACGAAAATCTCTCAATGGATTCGTAAGAAATTCATGTCGATTACGGATGATAATTCGTTTTAACGATAATAAAAAAACAGCAGCAAAACTGCTGCTGTTTTCATTTCTTATTATAATCCTAATTTCTTACGTATTGCTTTCGGAATAGCATCTTTGTGAACCATGATTGCCACGGTTTGCAAGCGACAGAATGGTTCGGACATATAAAGATAACCACCGAAGGGGTTACGATCTTCTCCCCAAGAATTTTTGGTCTTATAGTAGATCGTTCCGTTTTGATCCTTTAACATTCCGGTGATGTGCATCAAGTGATCGTCCGTTGTCTGGCGGTTATTGAAGGTGAATTGACGTTTGTTGTCATCTACTCTCATTTCCGGTACGGGGGATTCGAAAGATTGCATTTTGCGTTCCCGATCTCTTGCGCTAAGTGTTGTCCACTTGTCAATCTCGGCATTGATCATCTCTTCTGGATTGTTTGTCGGGAGAATGGCCAATCCGTTCGGGTGGCTGAAACCGTTGTGGCTTACGTCACCGTCCCAACATACGGAGTATCCGTTTTTCAAGGCGTTGTTCATTACTTCCATGAGTTCATCGATCGGTAGATTGTAATAACGGGCATGCATCCAGTTGTCGGGAATTGTGAGTTCTACTTCTTCGTAGAAAGGATACATCTGGTAAGAAGTCAACTCCACGTAATCATTCAAGTTTAGATCTAGGGATGCTGCAAAACTTTGCGGGGTATACTCCTTACCTTCGTAAGTGAATGTTTCCGGGCTGTCACCCAAGTAAGCCTCGATATATCTCATGAAACCTTTTGTCCACACGGGAGTAATTTGCCGGTTCGGATTTTTGTTCACGGCGTCAAGGATTCCTTGCAAAGCAGCCACCATTTCTGCATGAATGTGGAAGTCTCGTCCGTATTGCAAACCGGTATATGCTTCTTCCGGAACAATTCCGTACTTTTTGATCATGTCTATTACGTCATGTGCTTGTCCACCCTCGCTGAAGTTTGTTTTCCCGTGGAATTGAACGTAACGTAATCCTTTCTCGAAGTAAGCGTTTTTAGCCACGTAAAGCTCTGCCAGATCATAGACCGGTTTGCCTTTGCGTAGTAATTCTGTTTCTAGGAATGAGAGAGTTGCGTAGTCCCAGCATGTTCCCACGCTTTGTTGATTCTTTACCGGGGTCGTTTTTAAGTCGACGATTGTTGTAAAGTTGTAACCGGAACGAGGTCCGCTTTTTTGTGCAAATGCGGCAGTACTGATGGAAACCAGCAGAACAACCATACATAAGAACGAGTGTTTTATCATATCTGAATTAATTTTGGTATTTTTACTTTGGTGGCGAAGTTAATTAAAATTTTGCATACACTAAAAATAATCTTTTATCTGCAAAACGAATGCTTTATAGTGGATAATCTATATCTTTACCTTGTTTTTGTGGACGTGGAGAGAAATGATACTTAAATATAAATTACTTTATTCATGAAAAAGACCGTTATATTACTTTTGAGTGTTACTGCGTTAGTAACATCTTGTAAGGATGGTGCTAAACCAGTGAACAATCCGTTGATGCAGAAGTTTGAAACCCCGTTTCAAGCTCCTCCTTTTGATAAGATAAAACTGGTGGATTACAAGCCGGCTTTCGAGGAAGGTATGAAACAGCATAAGGCTGAAATTGAGGCTATCGTGAATAACCCGGAAGAACCGACTTTCGAGAACACGATCGTGGCGCTTGACAAGGCCGGGGAGTTGTTGAACCGGACGTCTGCGATATTCTTCAACCTGTATGAAGCGATGAAGAATGACGAAATGCAGCAATTAGCCATGGAAATCAGTCCTGCCGTAACAGCTCACGGGGATGAGATTAACATGAATCCTAAATTGTTTGCCCGGATCAAGGCATTGTACGACAAACGAGAGACTTTGGGATTGGATGCTCTGGCTTTGCGTACATTGGAACTGTATTACAATGATTTCGTGCGTGGCGGTGCAAATCTGAATGATGCCGATAAGGCTAAGATGATGCAGATTAATGGTGAATTGGCTAAGTTGAGTTTGCAATATGGTGATAACCTGTTGAAAGAGACAAATGCTTTCACGTTGGTTGTTGATAACGAGAATGATTTGGTCGGACTTCCGGAGACTGCCATTGCCGCCGCTGCTGCCGAGGCTAAAGACCGGGGAATGGAAGGTAAGTGGGTTTTCACGGTTCAAAAGCCAAGTATGATTCCTTTCCTGACATATGCTCAAAATCGTGATTTGCGGGAGAAGTTGTACAAAGGGTATTACATGCGCGGGAATAATGACAATGCTAATGATAATAAGGCAGTGTTAGCGAAAATGGTGAACTTGAGAACGGAGAAAGCTAAGTTGCTGGGATTTGACACCTATGCTGCTTGCGTGGTAGACGTGAATATGGCCAAAACCCCGAAGGCTATCTATGATTTCATGGGATGCGTGTGGGAACCGGCATTGAAAGTTGCCAAACAGGAGTTGGCTGAAATGCAGGCTATTGCCACGAAAGAAGGGATGAAGTATAAACTGGAAAGTTGGGATTGGTGGTATTACGCGGAGAAATTGCGGAAACAAAAATATGATCTGGACGAATCCGAGATGGCTCCTTATCTGAAATTGGAAAACGTGCGGGATGGAATGTTTGCGGTTGCCAATAAATTGTATGGAATCACCATGCATAAAAGAACGGATATTCCGTTATATCACCCGCAAGTGGAGACTTACGAGGTGAAAGATGTTGACGGAACTTCTCTCGGAATTTTGTATTTGGATTATTATACTCGTGCTAGCAAGTCGGCAGGAGCGTGGATGACTGAATTCCGTCACTACACGAAAGTAAACGGACAGGAAGAAATGCCGTTAGTTTCCGTGGTTTATAATTTCTCTCCGGCCGTGGGGGATGCTCCCGTTTTGTTGAGCTGGGATGACACGGAAACGATGTTTCATGAATTCGGACACGCCTTGCACGGATTCTTTACTCGTGGCGATTACCAGCGGATTGCGGGTACTATTCCTCACGACATGGTAGAGTTACCTTCACAGGTGATGGAGAATTGGGCGAGCGAACCAGAAGTGTTGAAAATGTATGGAAAACATTACCAGACAGGTGAGACTATGCCGGATGCGTTAATCCAGAAAATACAGGAAAGTGGACATTTTAACCAGGGATTCGCGACGGTAGAATACGTGGCAGCAGCTTTACTGGATATGGATTGGTACTCTAATACAGAAGTGAAAGATTTTGACATAAACGCTTTTGAGAAAGCCTCTATGGATAAATACGGTTTGATCAGAGAGATATTACCTCGCTATCGTTCCACGTATTTCTCTCATATATTCGATGGTGGCTACAGTGCCGGATATTACGTGTATCTCTGGGCCGAAGTACTGGATGCTGACGCATTCCAGGCTTTCAAGTCTTCCGGGGATATTTACAACAAAGAGCTGGCAGCCAAGTTTAGAAAATATGTTTTGTCTGAAGGAGGATATGCTGATCCCATGCAGCAGTATATCAAATTCCGCGGTCAGGAACCGTCGGAGGATCCTTTGTTGCATAAGAGAGGATTAAAATAACAGAAGAATCCGTAAAGTTCGTAAGGTTTATAAAGTTTATAAGGTCTATAAAGTTTGTGAATCCTTGGGGATGATTTGTTCTTGATGGCATTATTGCCGATGGAGTAGTCTGAAGGATACCCGTGGCTTTTGACTTTATGAACTTTATGGATTTTATAAACTTATTACGATGTGTGTGCGTGTATTTGTTCTTTTGCTTTGTCTATTATCGATACAGGGTGGAAGGCTGTTTGCAGGAAAAAGGAAATGTTTTCCAGAGATACTGAGAGTTGATTCATTGGTTCGGGAAGAAAAATGTGTTGTCGTAAAAGGAGTCGTGTGTGATGCGCAAGGCGAGGCGATAGTCGGGGTCAATATTATTGAAAAAGGAACGATGAACGGGGTAACTACCGATCGGAGAGGGAAATTCTCGCTTGAGGTAGATTTACATGGAACGTTGATTGTCTCTTTTGTTGGCTATCGGACTCGGATTATCCCGGTTGAAGGGAGAACCGATTTCGTTATTACGTTGGAGCATGATTATATTCTTTTGGACGACGTGATCGTGACGGCATTGGGATTGCAAAAGAAAGAATCGGCCTTGTCTTACGCTGCTATCCAAGTGGATAAGGATGAATTAGTCCGGGTGAAAAATCCGAACATGATCGTGGCGTTGATGGGAAAAGTGGCCGGAATGCAAGTGAACCGGAGTTCTTCGGGAATGGGAGGGGCTGTGAAAGTCGTGATGCGAGGGAACCGATCCGTGGCTGGGAATAATCAACCGCTGTACGTGATTGACGGGGTACCCATGTTGAATGAAAGCAGTGAGCAACCTTACACGGCTATCGGGGGAACGGCTGATGCTGGAAATCGGGATGCCGGAGATGGGATTTCTAATTTGAATCCGGAAGATATCGAGAGTATTAGCATTTTGAAAGGAGTCCCTGCTGCGGCCCTTTACGGGACACAGGCTGCCAACGGGGTTATTTTGATTACTACGAAGAAGGGATTGGCCGGGAAACAAGAGGTTGCTTTCACTTCCAGTGTGGCTTTTGACAAGGCGATGATGTTGCCGAAGTTGCAGAATCATTACGGGATGAGTGATGAAATCGAGAGTTGGGGAGAACGAGAGAATATAACCACGGGTAACCCGATACCCTCTTTTTTTCGAACGGGCGTGACAGCAATTCATTCTTTATCCTTTATGACAGGGAATGAACGTGTGCAAACTTATTTTTCGTATGCTAATACCATGGGAAAAGGGATTCTAGGAAAACATGAGTTGTCAAAACACAATATTAACTTCCGGGAAACAGCGACATTTTACGAGGGGCGTTTGAAAATAGACGGGAATGTGAATCTGTTGAGCCAGCACGTGAAAAATCGTCCTGTTCCGGGAGGATTCTATATGAATCCGTTAGTTGGTCTGTATCGCTTCCCCCGGGGAATGGATATAACCGAATATAAAGAACATTTTGAAGTATGGAGTGAAGAACGTCATTTGAACGTGCAGAATTGGCATGCCCCAACCGAAGATTTTGAGCAGAATCCATATTGGATACAGGAACGAATCACGAGCCGGGATCAACGTACGCGGGCTATTGTTTCCCTCGCGTTGAACTTGAAAATTACAAATTGCTTTTCAGTTCAGGCCCGTGGAAACGTGGATTACGTGAACGATAAATTCCGTCAAAAATATTATGCTTCGACGGCTCCTGCGTTAGCAGGAAATAACGGACGTTATATAGATTCCGGGAACGAGCAGGTGCAAACGTACGGGGATGTGATCGGAACTTATAAAGGAAAATTTAGTGACTTTTCGTTGGACGTGTCTTTAGGCGTCAGTATTAGCCGGAAAAAAGCCAATGAACTCCGGTACGATTCGAAAACTGCCTCTTTGAAGTTTGCGAACGTGTTCAATATTGCTAATATAAACATGAATACTTCTGCCTATATTTCCGAGCAGATTGATGCTATCCGGGAGATGCAGTCTTTGTTTGTCACGACACAAATAGGTTTTCGAGATTATTTATTTCTGGATGTTTCAGCCCGGAATGACTGGAGTTCCACGTTAGCTTACACGAGCCGGGAATCAAGGGGCTTTTTCTATCCATCCATTGGGGTTTCTTGCTTGATGAATCGGGTATTGAAATTGCCCGAACAGGTGACGAGTGGTAAGGTGCGGGTTGCATGGAGTAAGGTTGGGAATGACATTCCTTTGTATATTACGAATCCTGTGGCTCACGTTCTGGCCGGAGGGGGAATACAGGTATCGGATGCGGCTTCTTTTGAAGAGATGAAACCGGAGATGAGCCTGTCGATGGAGGTGGGAACGGAATGGAAATTCTTTGACTCTCGCCTGCATATTGACTTTACCTATTATCAGACACATACTAAGAATCAGTTTTTCAAATTGCCAGCAAAAGATGGCGACGAGTATGCCTATCGTTACGTGAATGCTGGAAATATTCAGAATACAGGTGTCGAGTTGATGATCGAGGGTACTCCGGTTGAGATTAAAAATTTCAGTTGGAAAACAGGAATAAATTACGCTTTCAACAAAAATAAAGTGGTGCGTTTGCACGCCGAGTTACCCGTGTTTCAATACGGACCTTATGGTTTTTCATCCAGTTACGCGATGAAATTGAAGAAAGGCGGATCTTTCGGGGATATATACGGTAAAGCGTTCAAGCGGGATACAGACGGGAAAATTCTTTACGAGACGGATGGAGAACGTCAGGGATTGCCGATGATTGAAGGAGATGGGAACACGGTGAAAGTGGGAAATGCCAATCCGGATTTCACGCTGGGATGGACGAATGCTTTCTCATGGAAGGGACTGGAGTTGAGTTTGCTGGTGGATGGTCGGTACGGGGGAAAAGTGTTATCGCAGACACAGGCCGACATGGATATGTATGGGGTGACAAAAGTTACCGGGGATGCACGGGACAGGGGGTACGTGATACTGGAAGGAGAGAAGATTACTAACGTGAAAGGGTTCTACAAGTCTATCGTCGGGGGACGTGCCGGGGTGACGGAATATTATATGTATGATGCCACTAATTTCCGTTTACGGGAGTTGGCTTTGGGGTACACTTTCCCCAAGCGCTGGATGGAGGCGACGAAGTTTTTCCGGGATGTTCAACTGGCTTTTACAGCCCGAAATCTGTTTTTTATATACAAGGAAGCGCCTTTTGACCCGGATCTGATTCTTTCTACGGGGAATGATAACCAGGCGATAGAAGTGTACGGGATGCCCACCACGAGAAGTATGGGATTCAGTTTACGTATCATGTTTTAATTGGAAGAAAGGATGAGAGGTTTAATCTACATGATAATAGGGGCGATGTTTGTCTCTTGCACGGGGCGTTTCAAGGACTTGAACACGGATAAGACGGGGATCACGGATGAGAATATGCAAGTCGACTTGAATCACCTGGGAATACCCTTAGACGTGATTCAGCAGGGAATCTATTTTAATTATGATTACGGGAAGGGGAAGAATTGGCCCTATCAGCTGATGCAGAATCTGAGTGCCGATATGTTTAGCGGGTACATGCACGATTACAAACCTCTAAACGGTGGAAGTCATAATTCCGATTATAACCTGCAAGACGGGTGGAACGGGACGTTGTGGGAGAATACCTACGCTTACATCATGCCTCAGATTAAACGGCTGGAGGACTCTACCCGGTTAAAATATCCTGCCGTGTATGCTGTTACTGAAATCTTGAAAGTGGAAGTGATGCATCGAGTTTCCGATTACTATGGTCCTGTTATTTACACGAGTTTCGGAAATAAAAAAATGATTTACCAGCCGGATACCCAACAGGATGTTTATCATTATTTCCTGGATGATTTGAAGACGGCGGTGGGAATACTGGAAAATTATGTGAATTTAGCCGGCTACACGCCTGAATTTTCCCGTTTTGACTTGTTGTTGGATGGGAAGGTTGAATCGTGGATTCGGTTTGCCAACTCGTTGCGCCTGCGTCTGGCAATTCGGATGGCAATGGCCGATCCGGATAAAGCCCGGCAAGAGTTTGCGGACGCTTTAGCTGACCCTCTCGGGGTTTTTGAAGAACCCACGCAACTGGTGGCGGTGACGACCGATGAGGAATACAGTAACCCGTTTGGCGAGATTAACCGGGTGTGGGGCGAGGTGTACATGAATGCGTCCATGGAATCCATTTTGAATGGTTTTGACGATCCCCGGCGGGAGGCTTTTTTCGAGCCTTGTCCCGATGATGTTCTTTTGCCGGATCGGGATGGGAGGGATTCGGTGCTTATTCCTTTGAAAGGGCAGTACCGGGGAATTCGCCAGGGAACCATGTTTGCCCACACGCTTTATTCCGCTCTGTCGAAAATATACGTGAATGTCCAGACAAAACCGATTCTGATGACGGCAGCCGAGGTCTGGTTTCTGCGGGCGGAAGCCGCTTTGCGGGGATGGACTGCAGAGGACCCCAGAATTTGTTACGAGCAGGGTATCCGGTGTTCATTCTCCCAGTGGCAGGTGGCCGGCGTGGAAACTTATTTGCAGAGTGATTGTTGGGCGGCTGATTTCGAGGATGCCTTTACCCCCGAAAATAATATCAAGGCTCGTTGTCTAGTTTCCCCTCGCTGGGATGATGCCGCTTCTGACGAGATGAAATTGGAACGGATTATCACGCAAAAATGGCTGGCTGTTTTCCCGGAAGGTTGCGAGGCATGGGCAGAACAACGAAGGACTGGTTATCCGAGGTTATTCTCCGTGCGGTATAACAATAGTCGTAACGGGTGTGTTGACACGGAAAAGATGATTCGTCGTCTGAATTATCCATCTTCAATTTTAGATAGTGATAACGGGCAATACGAGATGCTGGTCAATGCCTTGGGAGGTCCAGATCATGCCGGAACTCCTTTGTGGTGGGATACCGGACGGAATTTTTAGGAATCTTGCTTATTCTGGGGTGAGAAATAGATATTAAATTTTAAGCTATAATCGAAACTTTATCGAGTTCCTTTCGTTTCTATAGGTGTTGAAAACGAAATAAAAACGAACTTTTAAATATTTATAGTTATGATGAAAGGAAATATCGGTTTAAATGCTGCAATGATTAAATCCAGCAAAACCATTTTGAATAACCTGTTGGCTGACCATTTTGTTTTACTTGCTAAAACTTGGAATTACCACTGGAATATGAAAGGCCCGAGTTTTAGGTCTTATCACACTTTTTTGGAAGATCTTTATAACGGCTTGATTGAAGATATAGATAGTATTGCCGAACGTGTTCGTGATTTGGACGAACGTCCTATCGGTTCTTTGAAGGGATGTTTGGAACATAATCGTATTAAAGAACATGATGATGAAAAACCACTCCCCGATGCAAAGGGAATGCTGGCAGCTTTGCTGGACGATAATGCCGAGGTGATTCGACAAATCCGTACCGATTTGGAAACCATGGAGAAAGAAGAGTCAAAGGACTTCGGGACATCCAATTTCTTGGAAGATATGATTGAGAAGAAAGAAAAAGTAACTTGGATGATCCGGGCCCATTTGGAATAGGGATAGATTTTTTTGTTATTAGTGAATGAAAGGGATTGCTGTGATGGTGATCCCTTTTGTTTTGTGTATAGTAACCTTCTAATCCGATGTTTTTGTATCTTCGTGGCGAATAATTATATGAGATGGAAGATAGAGAGATTAGCGATATATTGATTCGTTGGTACGAGGAAAATAAGCGGGATTTACCGTGGCGAAGAACTTCTGATCCTTACTTGGTCTGGATTTCGGAGATCATACTTCAACAGACCAGGGTGGTACAAGGGTTGGAGTATTTTAACCGATTTACGGAACGGTTTCCCAACGTGGCGGCTCTTGCCATGGCGGATGAGGACGAGGTGATGAAGTATTGGCAGGGGCTAGGGTATTATAGCCGGGCTAGGAACCTGCATGCGGCAGCCCAACAGATCATGAATGATTTTGATGGTGTTTTTCCCCGTACACGAGAAGAGGTTCTTTCGTTGAGAGGAATTGGTGATTACACAGCTGCTGCCATTTGTTCTTTTGCCTACCGGTTATCCTATGCAACCGTGGATGGGAATGTTTTCCGGGTATTGGCCCGGTTGTTTGATGTAGATTTACCGATTGATGTGGGAGAAGGGAAGAAGTATTTTACGGCATTGGCCCAATCCCTGTTGGATGAACGTCGTCCGGATTTGTTCAACCAGGCGATGATGGAGTTCGGGGCGTTGCAATGCGTGCCTAAGTCACCGGATTGCGAGTGTTGTCCTCTAAACGGGAAGTGTTTGGGATTGGCAGCCCGACGAGTGGAACGATTACCAGTGAAAAGTGGGAAGACTGCGGTGAAACCTCGTTATTTTAATTATTTGTATATACATGGGCAAGGTATGACCCTTTTATCCAAGCGAACGGGGAATGATATTTGGCGTAATCTCTACGAGTTTCCGTTAATCGAAACGGAGCGTGCGGTTACGTGGGAGGAATTGTCCGGTATGGCTGTTTTTCAAGAGTTATTTGATGGTATCGAAAAAGTTGAAATTACCCGGGAGTACGTGGCGAAAAAACATGTATTGTCTCATCGAGTGATATACCCTGTATTTTATGAAATTCGGGTCGATTCTTTTTCGGAGAGTATGGGGAAATATTTGAAAGTATCCGATAATCGGGTGGGAGAATATGCTGTCTCCCGATTAATTCAGTCATATCTTGAAGTGCGGGATGGTTTGTTGTTTTAAGAAAAAGTTCATTGTTTGTCGATCGCTGTTGAAAAAAGTTTATTTTTGCACTAATGCGAAAAAGTGATCGAGATATACTGGATGTGTTCTTGAAGAACCGTAAAGAAGGGGTTCGAATGTTATTTGATCGATATTATCGGCCTCTCGTGCTGTATGCGGGAAGTTTGATTGATGACGATACGATGGCAGAAGATCTCGTTCAGGAATTTTTCGTGCGTTTATGGGAAGATGATTATTTGAAGCATATCGAGGAAAAGGCTCTTAGTTCTTATCTTTTTTCTTCTATTCGCAATAGTTGTTACACTTACACGCACAAGAAGGACGTGTTGCGTATGCGAGTGGATTACACGGCTATTGATGTAGCTGCAGACACGGCTACCGTGTTGAACCAAGAAATCGTGGATCGGGTGATGGCTGTTATCGGTCGGATGCCTGAGCAAACGAGAAAAGTGGTGGATTGTGTTCTGATGCGGGATATGAAATATCAGGATGCGGCAGATGAGTTACAAGTGTCATTGAACACGGTGAAAACGTTGTTGCGTAACGGGATGCGTATCTTGCGGGAAGAATTAAAGAGAGACGAAGAGTTGATTTTGTTGCTTATCATGTCCCGGAGTTTAGGTGACTAGGTTATCCATTATCCATTCATTTGTTATTGTTCGAGAATAGTTAACCTTTTCGTTATGGTTGCTCTACCCTTTCGCTATCTCATAAACATATCATGAACATAGCAACTACATAACATGAATACTGACGGGTGTATGTGCTCCGTTCGGGTTATGTAGGAATTTTGTAGCTGCCTGCGGGAAGGGATAGAGAAGGGATTAGTAGGGTATGGCTCAGCCCTGTTTTTAAGAATGTATTTATTAGAATTAATTTTGCTTTTGATTTTAAAAAAACGTGTTTCTATTCACCCGTTTTGATTTTTATTTAGTCCTACTTGTAAAAAATGAGAATAGATATGGCTATTTCAGATTACATGGAAGATTTGATTTATCGAGTGCTGGCAGGCGAGGTGGACGAGGTAGAACGGAAGGAGTTCGAGACGTGGTTACGGGAAAATGATGAACACCGTGTCTTTTTTGAAAAAATAGAACGGGCTTGGTACACGGGGAAATATGCGGCCCGATGGAAAAACGTGGAGATGAGTGCCGCATGGAAGGCCGTGGAATATCGACATGAATACAGGAGAAGACGTCGTTTCAGGCAAATTGGGTGGAGTGTGGCTGCGGCCGTGGTCGTGGTACTTTGTTTTACTTGGATGATATTTTCGGTGGGAAAAGATACGTCTGTGTCTACAATGGTACAATCCTCGGTAGGAAAACCCGGGGAATCGAAGGCGTTGTTAGTGTTGTCTTCAGGGGTAAAAGTTGAACTTGATAACCGGGGCGGGGATACGATTCTGGAGAAAGGTTTACCTATTTTGAACGAGAAAGATTACATTGATTATAGTAAACAGGATCACGATTCACAGGTAAAGAGTGTTGTGTATAACGAGCTAATTGTCCCGACAGGAGGAGAGTATCGCTTGATATTGTCTGATGGTACGATCGTTTACATGAATTCTGAGTCCCGATTGAAGTATCCGGTGAAATTTGTAGGAGATGAGCGGATCGTGGAATTGGAAGGAGAAGCCTATTTCGAGGTGGTTCGTGACGAGGTGCATCCTTTTGTTGTTTGTGCAAACCAATTGAATGTAAAAGTTTTGGGGACCGGTTTTAATGTAATGGCTTATAAACAAGATTCCCGTACGGAGGTGACTTTGGTGAATGGAAAAGTCGATGTGAGAAACGGTGATATCAGTGAAATATTGGAGCCAAGTCAACAATTTGTGATGGACTATGGAAGCCGGGAATATCAGGTGCGTTCTGTGAATGTGAGTACCTATGTGGATTGGAAAAGCGGAATTTTGAATTTTGATGCTATGCCTTTGGAGGAGTTGGGAGACAAATTGGGACGTTGGTACGGGATGAAGTTTTTTTTCAGTAAAGAAAGTTTGAAACAATTGAAATTTTCCGGGGCTTTTAAGAAGTATAATGATATAGATTATATTCTTGGTCTGATAGAAGCGACCACGAATGTATCTTTTAAAATAAATGATGATGTAATTGTTGTTAATGAGAAATAAATTGTAAAACCAGTTCCGAGGGTATAAAAATACCGGAAAGTGTTAGGACCACGATCCGGTAATTCCTCCCAAAGGAGCGTTAAGTATCACTTAATTCACAAATATATGAAAAAAAGTAATGTCTTGTGGCTTATTTTTAGGAAAAATAAGTGGCAACAAATGTGGAGAATTATGAAATTGACTTGGATTTTGTGTATATGTTTTGTATGTACTTTGTCTGCAAACGTGATGTCACAGCAAAAGTTAAGCATGAATTTAGGGGAGACATCCATTAAAAGGGTCTTTGAAGAGATTCGTAACCAAACCAATAAAGTTGTGATTTACAATGATGATCGGTTGGCGGTGCAACAAAAAGTGAAGGCGGATTTTAAAGATATGGAATTGTCCGTGATCCTGGATCGGATTCTTGTTGGGAGTGGGATGACCTATAAATTTATGGATGACTATATTCTGATTACTCCTATAGTAAAAATGGGAAATGATAGTATACGGACCGTACGGGTGAGAGGTCGGGTGTGTGATATGAAAAAAGAACCATTACCCGGGGTAACGGTTACGGTGAAGGGATTGACGCTTGGGGTGGCCACGGATATGAAGGGTGAGTACTGGATGATAATTCCTAATCCCCCTAAGAATTTATCTTTGGTGTTTTCTTTTGTCGGGATGGAAACACGTGAAATTGCGTATACGGGGCAAGATACAATTGATGTGGTTTTGAGAGAGGTTTCGGAAACTATGGATGAAGTTGTAGTTACTGGTTACCAGAGAATTCGGAAGACGGATATGGTCGGTTCGACAAATACTGTTAAACGTGAAGATATGATTTTCGATGGAACCAATAGTATAGAACAAATGTTACAAGGTAAACTTCCCGGCGTGGTGGTTATGAACACGGGTGGTTTGGTTGGGACACGCCAGAAAGTACGAGTACGGGGAACTTCGACTTTGCTTGGTAACCAAGAACCGGTTTGGGTGGTTGATGGTATTATTCAAGAAGATCCGCTTCCTTTTGATGCACAGGCACTGAATGATTTGGGTGATAATTTTGATATGATTAGTAATTTCGTGGGTAATAGTATCGCTTGGTTAAATCCTAATGATATTGATGATATTACCGTATTGAAGGATGCTGCTGCCACGGTGTTGTACGGGGTGAAGGCTGCTAACGGAGTGATCGTGATAAATACGAAAAGAGGTAAAAATGGGCGTTTGTCTGTTACTTATTCAGGAGGTTTATCCGTCACAGAGAAGTTAAATTATAAAAAAATGAATTTAATGAATTCAAAAGAGCGGATTGATTTTTCCCGTGAGATTTATGAGAAACGATTATTGGGGAAAATTCCGACAACTTCCGTAGGGTATGAGAGAGAAATAAAAAGATATATGGACAAGGAAATCTCGTATGATGAGTTTAATACGGCAGTGAAAGAACTTGAAGAGATGAACACGGATTGGATGGATATTTTGTATCAAACACAATTAAGTCATAATCACAGTATTAGTGTTTCCGGTGGTAGTGACAAGGTGACTTATTACAGTTCTTTGAATTATGTCCAGAATAGGGGGGCGGCGAAAGGAAATGAATCAGAACAGTTGGGCGCTTCTTTTCGGATGGATGCCCATCTGAGTAAGAAGATTAGAGTGGGATTTGGATTGAATGCTAGTTACGGTATTACCGATGGATTTTATACTACTAATCCTTATTCTTATGCCTTGTCCACGAGCCGGGCTATTCCTTGTTTTGATAAAGATGGCGAGTTGTTTTTTTATGACCGGGCGGATGGGTACAAGTTTAATATTTTGCATGAGCTGGCAGAAACGGGAAATACTAATGACAGGCGTAATTTTAATATGACGGCAAATGTTGATTATGATATTCTTCCTGGCATAAGATTCGAATCATTGGCCAGCTTCGGTTCAAATAACACGGTGGGGGAGTCGTATGCCTCTGAATATAGTTATTATATCACGGCTATTCGTGGGTATGAGTTCGGGGAATATTTGAAGGGGGATCCAGTTTATGAACGTTCACAATTACCTCATGGCGGTGAGTTAAATAATACAGAGGCTCGGAGTACTTCATTCACGTGGAGAAATAGTTTGTCATACAATCAGTTATTTGGTAAGCATAGAGTTGGTCTTGTCATCGGACAGGAGTGTCGTAGTACAAAAAACAAGCAAGTATCAGCCGTGACGTATGGTTATTTTCCTAATAGAGGGAAAAATGTGACGTTACCTCCTCAGTTGATTTCCTCGGGAGCGAATCCTATTTATCAGAAGATAAAAACCGGAATCGTGGATAGGACTTCTAATTTCTTGTCTTTTTATGGTAGTATGACGTATTCATTTGATGAACGTTATGTGTTTATGGCCAGCGTACGTTCGGATGCCTCTAATAGATTCGGTCAGGATAGTAAATCTAAGTTTCTTCCGGTATGGTCACTAGGTGGACGTTGGAACGTGCATAACGAATTGTGGATGCAGAATCAGAAGGTGTTCAGTGAATTGAATATACGAATTTCTTATGGTTGGCAGGGGAATGTGGCAGAGAATTTTGGTCCGGATCTTATTGCCAAGCTTCCTACTAATGTGGTGAATAACGTGACGGGAGAATATGAATTAGAGATAAAATCATTACCCTATGCTGATCTTCGTTGGGAAAAGACAAAAACGATTAATTTGGGAGCAGATATGGGTTTGTTTAAGAATCGGATTATGTTATCCCTTGAGTATTATATGAAACGTGCCAAGGATTTGATTATTTATAAAAGTGTTCCGGTTAGTTACGGGATTAAAGAGATGCCTATTAATGGGGGAACAATGAAAAACGAGGGAATTGAGTTGAATTTGAGCACAACGTTGATCCGATTGAAAGATTTTGTTTGGAATATTTCAGTGAATACTTCCAAAAATCGGAATAGGATTGAAAGTACGATTCTCCCGGATAATTCATGGTTATCAGCTGTTAGTGGAGAGTTAAACAAGAGCGGTTATCCTGTTTCAGCTTTTTGGGCTTTCGAATTGAAAGGGCTTGATCCTGTTGATGGGACTCCCTTGTTTGATATTCCGGATAAACAGAATAATCCAGAGAGTATCGGGGTGAATGATGCAACGGAATACATGAAATATATGGGGAAGATGGAACCTGATTTCACGGGAGGGTTGTCCATGTCTTTCAGGTATAAAAATTTGTCGTTGAGTAGTGGTTTTACCTTGAGCATAGGGGGGAAGCGTTTTTTACATTCTTTATTTCAAAGCAAAAATTTCCCTTATTCGCTTCCGAGTGCCTATGACAATTATTCAAAAGAATTCGTGAAGCGATGGAAGAATCCGGGTGACGAAAAACACACAAACATTCCGTCTATTCCTTCTGCGGGAACTGGAAATGTAAATATCGCTTTTCCTTCGGGATATCTTAATAGTAATGTGTACGAGATGTATGATTATTCGGATGTGCGGGTTGTTAATGCCTCTTTCTTGAGATGTAATAACTTGACCTTGACTTATAATTTGCCGCAAGACTTTGTGAAACGTATGGCATTGAAAGGTGTATCTGTTTCGGGTTCGATGAGTAATCCGTTCGTGATTGTAAGTAAGGACTACAAGGGAGTGGATCCGGAAGTTGCGACGGGTGGACAGCCTTTGTCGAGAATTTATTCAATACGTTTAAATGTTACTTTCTAATAGCATATGAATATGAAACGAATGGGTAAGAATATATGGATTTTAGTTTGTTTGCTCGGAATCTGTGGGTGTAGTAATTTTTTGGATGAAGTTAGTCAAAATGAAATGCGCCCTAGTTCGGCAGACGATTTGCAACAGTTATTAATGGGGGAAGTTTATTCCGCGGGGCATAGCGAGAATGTCTTTCACCTGTATCTTGATATGATGACGGATGATGTTGCTTGTGTTTATTCCAAGGATCAAATGGTGCAACAATATTATAAACGGTATTGGCCGGTATATACTTGGCAGTTTGATATGTTCGAACAGTTGGAGAATAGTAGTGTACAGGGAGCAGACACTTACGATCATTATTACCGTTGTATAAAAGGGTGTAATGTGGTTCTTGATATGTTGGATAAGGTCACGGGGAGTGAAGGACAAAAAGCAAATGTTAAAGGACAAAGTTTGGCGATGCGGGGATATTTTTATTTTATGTTGGTGAATCTTTTTGCAAAGCCTTATAATGCTCCGGGAATTGACCTTGAAAAAGCTCCAGGTGTTCCTTTGATCACAACATCAGAAGTTTCGGATGAATATCCCAAGCGGGCTTCTATTGCTAAGGTGTACTCGCGTATCGAGATGGATTTGCTGGAGGCTTTACCGCTTTTGCGTGAATATGGAGGAGAGAATAGTAAATTCAAGGCTTCGGAAATGTTTTGTTATACCTTATTGTCTAGGTTATATCTCTATATGGAAAGGTGGGAAGAGGCTGAAAAGTATGCATCTCTGGGATTAGCGAAAAATTCTAGTTTATTCGATATGGCAAATGCTCCTTACCAAACTTGGGGGTTAGCTTATAGTCCTGCTAAAAATGTTTATGGAAGAGAGAGTGATGAGGTAATTTGGTTGGGATACGGAAATAGTTACGAGTATGATTTTGCTCAATCGGGGTTTACGTTTGTTCCTTCTACCGAATTAGTGCAATTGTATGATTTTACCGAAAGTAATGTGAATAACAGAGGGGATTTGCGTTTACGTTTTTATTACGAATACATGAGGGATTTTTCCTCTCCTTTGTTGGATTTTAAGATTAAGTACGGCATACGAAAAGAATATACGGTGGAGACCAATTACCCGATTAAGGGAATGCGAGTGGCAGAGCTTTATTTAAATAGGGCGGAGGCGAATATCCGTCGTTATCTTCAAAATGGAGAGGAGCATTTGAGAGTAAGTGCTTTGGCTGATCTTAATTTTTTGCGTTCCTCCCGTTATGATACCCGTAATGTGGATTATGAAGATGTTGATTATTCTGGGGATGATTTGTTGACATTTTACAAAGAAGAACGTCGGCGTGAACTTGCTTTTGAAGATCATCGTTGGTTCGATTTGAGAAGATACGGGATGCCGGAAATAACACACGTGTATCAAGGTAGCGAATCGGAAATACCTGCTACGTATGTTTTGCCGCAAGGAGGTGATCGTTATGTACTCCCGATTCCTCGTTCGGTTCTTGATAAAAATTATAATTTGGAGGCGAATCCTTGAGATCATTATGTGGTATTTTAATAATTGAATGAATTATGAAAAAAATAAGATATTGGTTATTGGCTTTGTCCCTTGTGTTGGGATTATCAGGATGTTATAAAGAAGGAACTTTACACGCATCGCTAGAGAATGAAAAGGTTTATAGTGAATATGATTTGCCACAAGGAAATCACGATTATGACAAAGACATTCTGGAAATGTTTAAGAAATACAATACGTTGTTTCTTTACAAGTACAATCCAAGGGATATTTATTATAACACGGATGAATACGTGGGAGGCACTTATTTCCCCGACAAAGATAGTACGGCAGCTGGACTTTTTGATGTTCCTTCGGATGAGGCTTGGGTGGGAAAACAGATAAAGTTACTGCAAGAGCTGTGGTTGGATTATTATCCCAACGAGTTTTTGAGACAAGGATTGCCGCTTAGAGTCTTCTTAGTCGATAGTTTATATTCGGCGAAAAATGGAATTGGATCTCCGGTAAAACTTTTGAATAATAATTATTTAGTGCGCAGGGGAGTAGATTATATTTTGGTTACTTATGGTAGTAGCCGAATAGATGAAATGACAAAAGCGGACAAGTATGAATTCAAGAGAATGTTGCATCGGGTGTTTTTGGATCATTTAGACATTCCGGTTACGCCGGAATTCGCTGCAATCGGGAATTATGCGATATTTTCAAACGTGAATAATAAACCGTATATATATCGTTACGGGTTTATCAATTGGAATAATTCGAGTACCCCGCAACGTGATTGGTTTTCATATATTGATGCAATCGTAGACCATTCGTATGAAGAATGGATTTCTGATGGTCCTTCTGGTTTTTTACATCCCAGTAAAGATACTCAAGGGAAGATACGTGAGAAATATAATTTGGTTATCGAGTATTTTAAAACGAATTATCAAATCGATTTACAAAAAATAAGCAACGATTTGTCGAGTTACGGCGAGTAACAAAAGTTTTTTGTCATAAGATGAGTTTAGTTGAGGCTGATTTGTACGAGTATGGATCAGTAGGAGGTTTGTATTTATATATGTTGTATTGATATGTAAAAAATTATGGAAAATGTAGTTTTGAAAGTTGAGAATTTGTCACATCGTTATAGCGTGCAATGGGCTATTAAAGATATCAATTTCGAGATCCCCGGGAAAGGAATTTTCGGTTTACTCGGTTCTAACGGAGCGGGGAAGTCAACGACAATGAACATTATGTGTGGGGTGTTGAGACCAACGCAAGGAAATGTTTGGATTAAAGGAATTTCAATGACGGAGCATGCGGTGGAAGCCAAGCGATATATCGGTTTTTTACCTCAAAATCCGCCCTTGCAAATGGAGTTGACTGTAAATGAATATCTTTCTTATTGCGCCGGATTGCGGGATATTCCAAAAAAAGAGGTTCAGAAGGCGGTGGACAGAGTTATGGAACGATGTGCGATTTCTCATTTCAAGAAGCGCATGATAAGAAATTTATCTGGCGGGTATCGCCAACGAGTGGGAATTGCGCAGGCCATCATACATGATCCTGATTTTGTCGTGTTGGATGAACCGACGAATGGGTTGGATCCCAATCAAATTCTTGAAATACGCCGGTTGGTGAAAGAAATTGCAGAGGAGCGGACCGTGATGTTATCAACTCATATTCTTTCAGAAGTTCAGGCTTTGTGTAATGATATTCGTATGATAGAACAGGGACGTGTCGTGTTTGCCGGAACTGTGGATGAATTCGATAATTATTTAGCTCCAAGTTCTGCGATAGCAACTTTGATGGCAATGCCAACAAGAAATGAACTTCTAAAGCTTCCAGGTGTAATTAAGGTTGAGGAATTAGGGGGTCCCCGGTATCGTCTGTTTTTTGATCGGTCGATAGATGCGATGGAACAAATCGTGGAAACATGTGTGAATCAAGGATGGAGACTGACTGAGATTAACATAGAGAAGAGTTCGTTGAATGAGATATTTGCAGAATTATCAAAAAAATAATTAAGTAGAAGTCATGAGGAAAATTTACGAGGTGGCAAAAACCGAATTACAGACATTGTTTTACTCGCCAATAGCTTGGCTTATAATTATTGTCTTTATATTTCAAATGAGTTTATTATTTACGGGTGCATTGGATTTACGTGTAACGCAGATGTTGTTGGGATATCGTACACCAATGTTAACGCAGGCTATATTTGCGAATCCGGCAGGGGGACTTTTGTTTGGGGTGCAGAATTATCTTTATCTTTATATTCCTTTATTGACCATGGGGTTGATGAGCCGAGAACTGAGTAGTGGATCGATAAACTTACTTTACTCGTCTCCGATAACCAACACTCAGATTATTTTAGGAAAATATCTGTCTATGGTGGTGTATGCTCTTTTATTAATTTGTATTATCGGCATATACGTGGGGTTTGGTTGTTGTGTGATCGAAAACGTGGAATGGTGTTGGTTGTTGACGGCTTTGTTGGGATTGTTTTTGTTGATATGCACTTATGCGGCGATCGGATTGTTCATGTCAAGTTTAACTTCTTATCAAGTTGTTGCGGCAATCGGTACTCTGGTGATTCTTGCGGCCTTGAATTATATAAAGGAAATGTGGCAAGATATTGAATTTGTTCGAGATATAACTTATTGGTTTTCAATGTCCGGTCGTTCTGTTTCATTTTTATACGGTTTAATCGGGAGTGAAGACGTGATTTATTTTTTGATTGTAATACTGTTATTTCTTTCTTTAACGATAGTCCGTTTGCAGGCTTGTCGGCAAAAAGCCAAATGGACACATTCGCTGGGGAGATATTTGTTGATTTTTTCGGTAACGATTGTTTTGGGGTATATTACGTCTCGTCCGGCGATGAAATGTTATTATGATGCTACGTCTACGAAAGCTAACACATTAACTCCTAATAGTCAGGAAGTAATTGCGCAAATGGAAGGTGGGTTGACAATTACGACTTATATGAATTTATTTGATGAGGGGACGCATTCCTTTGCTTTCCCACGTTTCGTGAATACCGATATGTCTCGTTTTAGCCATTATTTACGTTTTAAACCGGAAATTAAACTTAAGTATGTATATTATTATGATTCGATATACAATCCGAGTTTGGAACATCGATTCCCCGATATGTCAATGCAACAGAGGGCTGAACGGCTCATGGAACTTTATAAAGTGAGTCCCAAACTCTTTTTAAAACCAGGGGAGGTTGATAAATTGGTAGATCTTTCTAGCGAGGGTAAAACATTCGTGCGAGAATTGGTTCGGGATAATGGCGAGAGAACATTTCTTCGGATTTATAATGATTTTGAAAAATTACCCTCAGAGGCTGAAATAACTGCTGCATTTAAGCGGATCGCAATGAAATTACCTATTGTCGGTTTCTTATCGGGCCACGGGGAACGATCCATCAAAGAGGATGATAACCGTAGTTATTCGGCTTTTGTTAATTATAAAACGTTTCGTCCGGCTTTAATAAATCAAGGTTTTGATGTTACTGAAGTGACTTTGGATAAACCTATTCCTGATGATATAAAAATATTAGTGATTGCAGATCCTCAGCAGGAATTGACCGAGGATGAACGTCGTAATTTAGATCAGTATGTTGAGCGTGGAGATAATTTGATAATTGCGACAGAACCCAAGAGACGTGATATAGCAAATTCATTCATCGAACGTTTTGGTGTGAAATTTGTTCCGGGAATTTTGGCAAATTCTGGAGAATATTCGAATTTGACACAATCACGTCCTACTGCAGATGTAAAGGCAATTGATGAGTTGTATCAATTGGCGGGATTACGTTATTTTAATTCGGTCATTTCAATGCCTGAGGCGGTTGGTTTGGAATATACACTTGATAAAGGGTTTAACGTTACGGAAATTCTTACAACTGATACGCTTACTTGGAATGAGTTGCAAACCACTGATTTTATGAATGAGGAGCAAAAAGCTACTCCTGATAATGACAAGGGGGAGATACAAAAGAAATATGTGACAGGTTTAGCCTTGACTCGGAAAATAGGAGAAAAAGAACAAAAGATAACTATATTGGGTGATGCCGATTGTATCACGAATGGAGAATTGAGTTCTAGTCGGAGAGGGGTGCGTGCTTCAAATTTCACCCTCGTTCAAAGTTTATTCTTTTGGCTATCGGATGGAGAAGTACCAATTGATGTGCGTAGACCGATTTTCCCGGATAATAATTTACTTATAGAAGAAAGTGATATGGGGTTAATAACTATGTCATTTCAATGGTTATTTCCTTGTCTGATTTTGATCTTGGCACTTATTATCTGGTTGAGGAGGAGAGGACGTTAAAGATTGGTGCATGGTGAGGCCGTGATAGCGAATTGCTAAGTGTGAGAAGTATTCTGGGGGAGAGTAAAATGTTGGAAAGAACACACGAACAAGCTCTCCCGAAGAATACTAAAATATTTGCATAGATATATAACAATTTTGGGGATAATGGAATAAATCCTTATTTTTGTGGCACTATGAGTGCTATTATTCAGTCCAATAGGGATTTTGAAATATTCTTCAGGGAGAATTTTTCCTCCGTATATGCTTTCATGAAACGCTATACGGGGGATGATGAATTAGCGGCTGATTTAGCACAGGAGACTTTTATCCGGGTTTATGAACGGCGGGATGAGATTGTTTCTGTTGATTACGGGAAAGCTTTTTTGTACACGGTAGCGCGTCATTTGTACTGGAATCATTGTAAGCATCAACGGGCGAAGGAAAATTATTTCGCTCAGTTGGATGAGAGTAACGTGGATGATTATGATTTCTTGCAGGAGGTTACCCGGCAGGAGACCATGCGAATGTTATATGTTGCTATTAACCAGTTACCACCACAGACTCGTAACGTGATTCTTTTGAATTTGGAAGGGAAAACGAACCCGGAGGTTGCAGAAGAATTAGGAATTTCCGTGAACACGGTGAAGTGTTTGAAAAAGTCCGCTTACGAGATATTAAGGGGGGCCCTATCCAAAAATTACTTTGTGATTTTGATGTTCCTGTTAGGAGAGTAAATGTTAAATCTTTTCTTTTTTGAATTTTTTTCTGGTTTGACCTACCCACTTTTCATTTGAAGTAATCTCTATTATAAATGACAAATGTAAAAGTATGGATTTACTAAAAAAACGTTTGAATATTGCCCGACTTATTGCCGAAGAGTTGACTGGAACGATTGATGAAAAGGATCGGGTCGTGTTGGCCCGTTGGTTGGATGAGGACGAGCGACACCGGGGGGAATATGCGAATATTTTAGAATCATTAAAGACTAGAAACGAGGCTTGGAAAGATCAAGAGCGGGGGAGGCAATTAATGGAAGCTCGATGGGGAACTGTGAAATATCATACAGTTCGAAAAACTAGCCGGTGGATTACGTGGAGTAAGTATGCAGCGATTATCGTGTTATTAGTGAACATTGGGATTTTTGGGCTTGTAAATGAAGGAAAGCAGGAGGTGGAGAATGTCACTGTTGCCAAAATTGAACATGGTAGCATGAAAGCGCAGCTTGTACTTGCTAATGGGAAAAAAGTGGATTTGAGGCCAGAAACAAGCTTACAATTAGAAGAGGTGGGGGGAACCCGAATTTTGACATCAGATAATAGGGTAAAGTATTCGGGGAAGGATTCTTTAACCGGACAGCCGGCAGAAGTGAAATATAATACGTTGATCGTGCCGCGAGGAGGTGAATTTTCGTTGGAATTGGCTGATGGAACCCGGGTGTGGTTGAATGCGGAGTCGAGGTTGCGTTATCCGGTGGCTTTCACGGGTAAGGAGAGAAAAGTTGAGATGGAGGGAGAGGTTTATTTTGAAGTGGCAAAGAATAAGGAAAAACCTTTTATTGTAACCGTGAATGGGGTTGATATTCGGGTTTTGGGAACAAGTTTTAATGTTTTGGCTTATCAAGAAGATGTGGTGACCACGTTGGTCGAAGGAAAGGTGCAGTTGAAAAAAGGTAATAAACAGGTTATTTTATCGCCTAACCAGCAAGCAATATGGTCTGATGACGAGTTTTGGGTGAAACAGGTAGATGCCCGTAATTTTGTATTGTGGAAAGAGGGAGTTTTTTATTTTGAAGATGTTGATTTGGAGACAATTCTGGATGATATGGCCCGCTGGTATAACGTGAATGTTTTTTATATGAACCCAGCGTTGAAAGAGATGAAATTCTCTGTCGAGATTAGACGTTATGGGGATATAAACGAGATCCTGAGAAGAATAGAACAAACTAAACGTGTAAAATTTGAAATAAAAGATAGAACTATAAACGTGTATGAATAAAAAAAAGACAGACAGCACCCCCATGCTATCTGTCCGAATACATTCAATATTTAATTCAATGTAAAACTCAAAAACAAAGTTATGAAAAAAAAATGTAACTCTGGTGGTCTTATGAAAATAAGGCTGCGAAAAACATTGTTGGTTATGAAATTTTTGTGCTTTTTTTTCTTGTTGTCTGTTTCGGTATCAGCAGCAAGTTATTCACAGAATGCAAGGTTTACTCTGGCATTGGAGAATGTCGCATTGACGGATGTTTTTTCAACCATCCGGAAAAGTAGTGAGTTCACGTTTATCTATAATATGGATGACGTGAGGAATATCCGGGTAAAATCAATAAACGTACATGAGGCTACTATCCAAGAGATTCTGGATGAAATTCTTCGAAACACGGGGTTCGTTTACCAGATTGAAGATTATGTGATCGTGATTCAACCTCAGGAAACGAAAGAAGAAAAGAAATCCCTGCGATTAAAAGGGTGGGTCCGTGATAAGAAAAAAGAACCGCTACCAGGGGTGACGGTAAGAATGGTGGGGGTGAGCTTGGGAACGGCAACCAATGCCCAAGGATGGTTTGCGATAGATTTACCTGTGACGAAAGGGGAGGTGGAGTTTTCTTTCGTGGGATATAAAAAACAGAAAATCGCTTTTACGGAAAAAACAGATACGCTGCGGATCGTGTTGGAGGAGGATTTGCAGCAGGTGGAAGAGGTCGTTGTGACAGGGATTTTCAACAAGCCGAAGGAGAGTTTCACGGGGGCGGTAACTTCCGTAACAAAAGAGGATTTGAAGGTAAATTTTTCACGAAATTTAATTCAGACATTGGCCAATATTGATGCTAGTTTGTTGATCGTTCAGAATAACGAGATGGGGTCGGATCCGAATACACTACCCGAGATTCAATTGCGTGGGGCATCCACGATGTTGGATATTTCTGACTTGGAGAATCAGAAAAAACGTCCGGAATATAATCAACCATTGTTTATCATGGATGGTTTCGAGGTAGATTTGGAGCGAGTGATGGATTTAAATCAAAATGATATAGAGAATATTACTATTTTAAAGGATGCAAGTGCTACTTCTTTATATGGGGCTCGTGGGGCAAATGGAGTAATTGTTATTACAACGACTTTAGCAAATGCGGGGGCATTAACAGTATCTTATGAAGGACGGTTGAATCTTCAAATTCCGGATTTTAGTACTTATGATAATTTAATGACTGCATCTGAAAAATTTGAAGCTGAAAAATTATATGGGGTGTGGGATAATTTGAATTCATATTTGCCTGGTGGTCAAAAGATAGAGGATGCTTATAAGGAACTTGAGACGGCAATAGCAAACGGGGTGAATTATGACTGGTTAAAAGTTCCGACACGTACCGGTGTAGGACAAAATCATATTTTGCGTTTTATGGGAAGTCAAGAAAATTGGAATTATATGTTGAGTTTGGCGTATGATGATACTCAAGGTGCGATGAAAAAGTCTGACCGTAAAAACTTTAATGGAACAATGCAATTAGGATATCATAAGAATAAATGGAATGTACGGCAAAGTTTATCTATAGGTATAAACAAGAGTCAAGATTCTCCTTATGGGCAATTTTATTATTATGTACAAATGAATAGATACTGGGAACCGTATGACGAAAATGGAAAGCCGGTTGATTATTTTTATCATCCTCTTTCAACTTATGGACCCATTGACAATCCGTTATATGATTATGCCGTTGGGAAATGGAATAAAACGAAATACACTAATTTACGCAGTAATACGGTAATTGATTTTACTATTTCTAAAAGTTTGAAGGCATCGGCGACATTAGGGTTGAATCGTAAGAGTAAAACAGCAGATACTTTTACACCTCCAGAGCATAAGTTTTTTCAAAATGTGACAGAAATAGAGAAAAAGGGATCTTTTGCTCGGAGAGAAAGTGAGGAAACCATGTGGCAAGTACGGCTAGCATTGAATTATAATAATATTTTTTCAGAAAAACATATGGTCACTCTCGGTGTTAGTGCAGAGTTAAGTGAGACAATTTCGGATGATGTTTATTGGAGTGCGACAGGGTATATTTCTTCTAATGTTAGTCATCCCGGTATGTCAATGTCTTATCCGAGTGTGGGGGGAACTAGTGGAAGTGAGAGTACCGTGCGTAGGGCATCCTTGATTGCTAGTGCTAACTATTATTATGACCAACGTTATTTTATGGATGTATCCATAAACTACAATGGTGCTTCCTCTTTTGGTGAAAACAATCGTTTCCAATATTTTTACTCTTTAGGTGCGGGATGGGTTGTTAGTAATGAGACATTCGTGAAAGAGCATTTGCCATTTATTAATGAAATGCGTTTCCGTTACTCTTTTGGTGTGACAGGGAATATGTTTGTTTCTCCTGAAAAATCTTTAGAGGTGTTCAGTAGGAATTCGTCTTATACTTATTTAGGGGGAATTGCTTGGACGTTGAGCCAATTTGCGAATTCGGATTTGGAGCAACAAAATACTTATCAACATAATGCAGGTTTGGATTTAGGTTTATTCAATAGTCGGGTAAGAATTTCATTGAATTATTATAATTTTCTAACCAATAATACGTTGACGGATATGAATTTGCCAATATCTCATGGTTTTGATCGTATCGCGGGAAATGTCGGAAAGATTCGGAATGAAGGATTAGATGGAAACGTGAGTGTGGGGTTGTTGCGGAACACGGAGAAAAAAATTAATTGGACACTAAACGCATCTTTCTCCAAGCGGAAGAATGTCGTGGTGAAACTGTCTGAAGGTTTTAAAGAACGAATTAGTATGCATAATAGAGGTATGAGTACAAATAACGATCTTATGAAATATCAGGAGGGGCGTTCTTTGGAAGCTATTTATGGTTTGCGTACAGTTGGGGTAGATCCTTCATCAGGGCAACGTGTATTTTTAAAGAAAGATGGGGTTACAACGACATTAGATCAGAGTGCTGATGATTTGGTTTATTTGGGAGATCGTCAACCGAAATTGAATGGGACTTTCAGTACTTCGTTTTTTTATGGTGGATTTAACATGACAATCGGGTTTGGAGTGAAATGGGGAGGAAAAGCTGTAAACCAGACAGAAATGACGAAAGGAGAGAATGCTAGTTTAACCTATAATTTGGATCGTCGGATGACAAAGTATAGTTGGAAACAGGTTGGAGATCAAGCTCGTTATAAGAATAAGTATGGTGATTATGGTAATCTGAGCACCTTTATATGTGATGCTTTTATACATAAGGATAATGTGTTTAGTTGTAATAACATTAATCTTTCTTATACCTTTTCTCAAGATTGGTTTAAGAGAGCTACAAGATTACAAAGTTTATCCATTTCAGCTTCTTTGTCGGATATTTTTTATTTCTCTACGATTGAACGGGAAAGAGGAACGAGTTATCCGTTTTCTATTAATCCTAATTTCTCAATTTCATGTACATTTTAAAGGTCAGTATTATGATGAAAAAAATTATATATACAATGGGGCTGAGTTTGATAATGGTATTAAGTGCTTGTACGGATTGGTTAACGGTCCAACCGGAAACAAGTATGACTGCTGAAACATTATTTCAAACGGATAACGGGGTGAAATATGGTTTGAATGGGGCATACCTGCTTGCGAGTCAAACTGTCTATGGACCGTCTGGATATTTTGGTGGGCATAGTGCCGTGGAGAGTATGGCCAATACATACCTTTATGCAATGAATACGGATGGTTATAATTGGGCCAATCATACTTATGAACAGACAGATTCCCAGAAGAATGTGAATGGATATACTTTTCAGTATCCTTATACAATTATTGCCAATTTAAATTCTTTGTTAAAAGAGATGGAGCCTCACCGGGATAAGATTACTCCGGAGGTGTATCATATGGTACGTGGAGAGGCTTTTGCATTACGAGCTTGTTGCCATTTTGATTTATTACGGACTTATGGTCCTGTTCCTTCCAAAGTGGATGCAGGTAAAACGTATTTACCTTATGTACGGGTAAATGATGCAGGGAATTATGAGTATCATACTTTTGCTCAATTTATGGAATATGTAGAGGCTGATTTAGATAGTGCTGAGTTTTTGTTGAGTAAATACGATCCGGTGTTAACCACTAATATTTCTTATACGGAGTCAACTTCAAACACGTGGTCCTATCGTAAGAGTCGTATCAATTATTACGGTGTCTTGGGTTTACAGGCTCGTGTGGCTTTATGGATTGGAGAAAAAGAAAAAGCATTACGTTATGCCAAGTTGGTAAAAGATGCTAAAGATTCAGCAGAATTATGGGCTCAATTACAATTTAAATTAACCACTCCAAGTGATGACGTGAATAGTTTTAGTACGACAGATTTATCTCATTATTCTGAACATATTTGTGGGGCGAAATGTGAAACATTTGATTTTAGTACTTCAGGTTGGGCTTATGGTCGAATTTCTGCATCAAATGATCCTGATTTTGGGAAAGTCTTGTATGGAGAAAAATATGCAGATGATTTGCGGTATCAGCACTTTTGGAGAACAGGTGATGGAACATGGTATGCTCCTGATGGAAGTATATTAGATAAATATAAGGTAATTTCTATCACGATTAATAAATTTAGTCAGTTCTTGGCCAATTCAACAAATAATTGCAAAGACAATTTTCCTATAATGCGTTTACCTGAGATTTATTTTATTATAATGGAATGCGGTACGTTGGATGAGGCAAATATTCTTTATCAGGAGTATTGTGCTGCACGTAATATTGAATATGTGGCATTGACAGAAGGAAATCGTCAGGAACGTATCATGTTAGAAAGTATTCGGGAATATGTGGGAGAAGGTCAAAACTTTTTTACTTATAAACGAAATAACGTGAGACGTATGATTGGGGCACAAACAGATTGTTCTGAGAGCCAATATATTGTTCCGATTCCTGAAGCAGAGTTTTTAGATGTAAAATAATTGAGTTATGAAAAATATATTAATAATGATATGTTGTGCATGTTTGTTATTAGAAGCATGTGACAAAGCGGAAGTTCCTTCCATATATAGCGGACCGGATGGAATAAATTTTTATTACGATCAAGTGGGACCTTATGATGCAGATCCTTATCCTAATTCAGATAAAACAGGATCATTATCTTCTTCCCAAAAGACAGATACACTTTGGTATAAGATTTTAGTCATGGGAAATGTTAGTGAGAAAGAACGTACCTTCTCTTTAAAACAGAGTACTCTTTCCGCTTTGGACAGTGCATCTTATTATACAGGTTTGACTCCTCAGGTAAAAGTGGCTGTGCCTGGTGTGAATTATGTAGCTTTTGATGATCCTCGGATGGAAAAGTATTATGTTATTCCACCTCATACATCGGAGATATTGGTACCGGTGATATTATTGCATGATCCGAATATCGATTACGGGTCTTCTTTCTCTAAAGGTTTTTGTTTACATTTTGAGATCGTGCCGAATGATGAAATTAAGATATTAGATTCAAGATTTTATCGTGGTAAAGCTAAGTTTACTCAGTGGAGTTGGTAATATGAGTTTTGGAAGCGTAAGGCTACGCTTCCAAACATTATTGTTTATTTTTTATCTATGATATTCTTATTCACATAAACTGAATTAATGCGAGATGCTTTAATAAGGTGTGGAGCGAACAAGTAAGAAATACCATGTTAAAGGTCTGTTTGAAGAATTTTGTGAATGTAGTGATTCCGAATTTATAAAGAGGTTTGTAAAATCTATAAGGTTTATAAAGTTCATAAAGTTGGGCTGGTAAGGTCGATTTATGGACTTTAAGGAGATGTATTGTATATTATTTAATTAAAAATGAAGAAATGAAAAAGTTTGTATTATTATTTCTCTGTATGTTTTTAATGGTACGCTTGTTTGCACAGACGAATTTTCGAGAGTTGAATCTGGCGAAAGCTTTGGAGAGTGCAAATAGCGAGGGAAAGATGGTGTTGGTGGATTGTTACACTTCGTGGTGCGGACCATGTAAGATAATGGCTTCAAAAATATTGCCGCTGAAAGAAGTGGGAGATTTCCTGAACGAGCGATTCGTGTGTGTGAAGTATGACATGGAGAAAGAGGAAGGGCCTGAAATAGCGAAAAAGTATGGCGTGGAGGCTTATCCGACATTTTTGTTATTGAGGGCCGATGGGACCTTGATACAACCGCTTGTTGGAATGACTTCAACGGGAGAAGAGTTTGTTTACAAGGTGAAACTTGCGTTAGGAGATATCTCGACGGTGAAGATGGATTCGTTGTACGCTAGCGGGAATCGGATGACCCGTTTTGTGCTGTCGTATTTGAAGGCTTTGCAGGCGACAAAGCAATTCAATAAAGCTCGGACTGTTTCAAACGAGCTGGTGAAGTCTTTGAATGATAGTCAGAAGGCGTATGTTACTTATTGGTTTATTTATGAGGATATTAATATTTCGCCAATCGGTTCGGAAAACATGGAGTATTTGTTAGAACATGTGGATAATTTCCGAAAAGGCGTGGGCGTGGAGCCCGTGAATGCGAAATTGGCAGCATTATTTGAAACACGGTTGGAGGATATTCTTCGTGGGCGAAACAAAAATGCCTCGTTGACAGAAGTGGAGAAGATTGGGCAACAATTGGAAGCGTGTAACTTACCGGGAAGGGAAGATTTGTCGGATTACGTGGTTTTGGCGAAAGCCATGATCACAAAGGATGCCGGGCAGGCATTGCCCATGTGCAAGAAATTGTTTATCTCGATGTCTGACGAGAAGTTGGCTTATTTGTATTTTCACCCGATACTGACGTTGAAGGGGAAATGGAGCGATGCTCATAAGAAGGAGTTGGACAAGATATCAAAAGAATTGTCTAAACGGGTAAAGAATGTGGTGTTGAAGGATGGTCTGGTGAACTTCGCTAATGCGATGATTCCGAATTTATAAAATTCAAAAGGTCTATATGGTTCACGAGGTTAGGGAAATAAACTGTATTAAATTGTCTGTATGAGGAAAATAATTTTGGTGGAGTATTTATTGTTAGTAATTTGTATGCTACTTCCCATACTGAATTTTGGGCTGGAAGTGAAGCAAAACCCGGAAGTGGAAAAGGTACTTCGATTATTGAATATACTCCGGGATGAACAATTAACAAGGGCGGAATTAAAAGAACGGTTGAGATTGGGACGGATTTTACAGCATGTATTTCAAGGTGATACGATGGCGTTTAATCTGGAACAGGCAGAGGCGATAAAATTATTACCCGTGGAATATGTGGAATACACGAAATCGTATTTCAGGTTGATGAATGATTTGTTGAAAAGTCTAGACTCTCATCAAAGATGGATGATGGGTAGATTTTGGCAGGATTATGACATAACAACACCTGTTATGATCGGATTTTTGCGGCATGATACGAGATTTATTCATTTGTCGGTCTCTAGGGAGGAGGTATTAGAAATAGGTGTGACGGAAGGAGAATATGACAAAATTATGAAGATGATGAAAGATGTGAATGATGTGGGTGCTCGAGTGGATACCGTTTATATGTCGACAAGTATGTATCGGGAGGATGTTTCAAGTATATTTTTCCCGAGTGACGTGATTATAGGTTTGGATAGAGGTAAAGGGATGATATATAGACGTTTTAAAAATGATTTTTTGCGATGATAGAGTCATTTAAGAAACAATTTAAAATGAAAGAGTTATGAAAAATTTATTTTTATGGTTGGTGGCGTTTCTTCTCTTTTGCTCTACTTCTCCTCCGGATTTTCATGTAAGAGCAAATGATAATGGTGGATGGATGTATGATGTAGTTTTGAGAGTTGGGGCGAGTGGTATAATCTTGATTGGACAGTGCTTTTGTATTGATCGAAAGGAGAAAATTATGAAATAATGAGAAAGTTATTAGCAATAATGTGTGTGTTACTTCCTTTTTTAGTATGGGGAGAAGAGTTGTCGAAGGTAAAAGTTTTGAAGAAAGGAGATTGTTGTCCGAGATTTGTTTTTAAAGATGCGGGTGAAAAGGAGGTGTCGTTGGAACAATTCAAGGGAAAGTACGTGGTGATTGATGTATGGGTTTCGTGGTGTTACCCGTGCAAGCAGGAATTCCCGAATTTGAAGAAACTAGAAGATAAATATAAAGATAAAAATATCGTATTCGTGGGGATTTCTTGCGATCAGTCGGAAAGAAGATGGCGTAATGAACTTGGATTCCTGCGGGAAGTGGTGGCTTACCAGTGGTGGATTGGCGGGGACGAATCTTTTATGCGTGCGTTTCAGATCGTGACGATACCCCGTCTGATATTGTTGGATAAAGAAGGGCGGGTTTTGAATCTGAGTTTGCCGAAACCTTCGGATCGGAAATTCGAGAAGATATTGAGTAAGTTGAAAGATTTGTAGAATGATAAAATTTGATGACATGAAAATATTAATACTGTTTAGCTTGCTCTTGTGGGGGTGTGGGCAAGTCGTGCGAGAAGGAAGTTTCACGTTGACGGTAGACATGGTGGAGACCGATCCGGAGAACAAACTTTTCTTATTTTACAGGAGTGAAGATGAAAGTCTTCGCGTGGATTCGGCTGTTTATGCGGAGGGACAGTTCGTATTGAAAGGTGTTGCGCCTTATCCCCAGTGGGCGTTGATCCGGGTGTTACATGGCAATCAGGGGAAACCCGTGTTATTTGAAGACGCTGTTGATTACATGGATGATGCCTTATTCGTGTTTCTGGAAGCGGGGGAAATAAAGGTCGCTGCTGAAAAAGTGTTGCGGGGAGCCCGGTTGAGTGGTACGCCTTCAAACGATGATCTTCAGGTTTACACGGATAGTGTTCGTTTTTACCGGGATTGGCTGGACGGGTACCGCCAGAGATTTGGAAAAGCTTATCAGAGCCGGGATAGCAGAATGCTGGATAGCTTGAATAGAGAAAGTGTCGTGATGCGAGAAAAAAAATTGGAAACAGAGAGAAATTATTTTGATAGTCACTTGGGATCTCTTGTCGCATTGGATTGGTTGGCAAGAACTTATAACGTGGTCCGGGAAAAATCAAAGATTATTTCTTTATATAATAAATTGGAGGAAAGCGTGAGAAATTCGCCGTCGGGACAACGATTTAAACGTTTGCTGGATGCTGTGGCATCGGTAGAAGTCGGCAATCCGGCTCCCGATTTCACAGCCGAGAATACGAGAGGTGAGGAGATTCGTTTGAGTTCTTACCGGGGAAAATATGTTTTGCTTGATTTTTGGGCATCATGGTGTGGGCCTTGTCGGCGAGAGAACGTGAATGTATTGAAGGTGTACGAGCGGTTCAAGGAAAGAGACTTCGTGGTGATAGGATATTCATTGGATTCTTCCCGGAAATTATGGTTGGGTGCTGTAGAGAACGATGCTTTGCCTTGGGAACAATTGTCCGGTTTGGGGAAATCGAGTGCAGATGCCCCTAAATTGTATGGAGTGCAAGCGATTCCTAGTAATTTTTTGATAGATCCGGATGGTAAAATTATCGCACAGGATTTGAGAGGAGAAGAGTTGGAGAGAATGTTGGAAAAGGTTTTTTAATATAAAAAGAATATAATGAAATTGAAGTTGATTTTGATGACGTTACTGTTGGTAGCGGTAGTGGTGGTGCGTGCGCAAAGTAAGATTCTTAAAACCGGGGATAAATGTCCTGATCTGGTATTTATAGACCGGGATTACAATCTTGTTTCACTGGAAGAGTTCAGGGGACAGTATGTTTATATTAACGTGTGGGCCGGGTCGGAATCGAGGTGTATGGCGGAGATCCCCTATTTGAAGAAACTTCGGGAAACGTTTAAAGGTAAGGATGTTGTTTTCTTGAGTATTTGTAATGATAAACGTACTGACGCTCATGAATTGTGGACGAATGTGATAACTCAAAATAAACTGGAGGAACCGCAATGGATGATTAGTGCGGCGGATGGTTTTATTGATTTGTTGAAGGTTACTTCCATGCCTCGATATATCTTACTAGGGCCTGATATGACAATTATTGATGATAATATGACCGGTCCATCGGATAAAGCGACGGAAAAACGCTTGCATGAAATTCTTGTTCGGCCGATGGTAAAGGTTTCTGAAATTAATTTTCTTGATTTGTCTTTGAAAGAAGCACTTGATAAAGCTGCCGCCGAAAATAAGCTGGTTTTTTTGGATGCTTATACCGATTGGTGTGGACCGTGCAAGCTAATGAATCAAACCGTGTTGCGTGAAGAGAAAGTGTGTGATTACGTAAATAAGAATTTTGTCAGTATCAAGATGAATGCGGAGAAAGGCGAAGGGCCGGAGGCGGTACGTAAATACATGATTAGTGCTTATCCGACTTACATATTGATAGAACTGGACGGTTCGTTGCGACACAAATTCACGGGTGGAACTAAAACGGGAGAAGAGTTTGTCGGCAAATTGTCTGAAGGGATGCTTGATGATGTGGCGGTGGGATTACTGGAAAGTAAGTATAAGGCCGGAAATTGTAGTAAAGATTTGGTATTGAGGTATATTAATGCCCTGATGAATGTGGGGAATTTTATAAAAGCGAATGAGGTCGCGAGTACTTGGTTCGGTTCGCTTCCCGATAATGAAAAGACGGGAAAAGATTACTGGTTTATATACGAGAGTCCGGCCTTGACTTTTGATGGGAATGATAATTTTAAATATATACTCGATCATAAAAAGCAATTCTATAAAAATGTGGGTAACGAATCGGTAGATAAGAAGATTATCGACGTGTTTGGCAAAAGCTTGGAGAATATTTATATCGGTAGAAAGAAGAATGCCACGATAAATGATGTTAAATTAATCAGGCAGGCTATTATCGATAGTGATCTTCCGGATGAAAAGTATAAATATCTTGAGGCGTATGTCACGCTGGCAAATGTGAGTCTGGAAAAAGATTACGAGAAGATAATCACTTTGCTTGAGAATCTTGCTCCCGTATGGAGTGATGCGGAAGTAAACCAGCGTTTCTTTAGTCTGGGGATGGCAGTGGCCACGAAGAGTACGAAAGATCAGCGACAAAGACTTATCACACTTTGTGATAAACTTCTCGAACGTGATGATTTGAGTCGGGCGGTTAATGCCCTGAAAAGTTTCTTGCCTTATATCAAGTCGATGTAGGAAAAATTGTATTTTTTGTAAAGGTATACCTTTTTTGTCCGTTTGACGTGTCATGTATATATAAATTATAATTAAAAGGAAAAGATGATGACATACTATTGTAAATTATTGTGTATCGTGTTGTTTGTTATTTTACTTGGGGGAGGAAAGTCTCAGGCGCAAAGCAAAGAGGTTGTGGTGTACCGGGATTATACTCGTCAGGAGGCGGCTTTACTTGATTCGTTGAAACGGGAGGGTGTGATGTCGTTGTTTAAAGGGATAAACGAATTGAAGAAACAGGTATTGGGGGTGAAAGAGAGTACTCCCGTAAATGTTAAACCTCGACGGGAGGAAAGACGGAAGATGACGTCGGAAGAAATTATTAAGCGGAGACGGGAAAGCGTGTTGACGGTGAATAAATATTTGCGGGCTATGGCAGGGCCGGAAATGGTTACCGGTTGGGCCACGGCTGTCGTGTTGTCCGAGGATGGAATTTGCGTGACGAATTACCACGTGTTCTGGGAATTGCTGGATGCAAAGGTGAAGTTGAATCTGCGGGATAGTATTATGTTCGTGGCCACGGAAAACGGCCGGGTGTACCCGATCACGGAAGTTTTGAGTTTTAACCGGGCGGCAGACATGGCTTTTTTCAAGATTGACACTCGTGGCGATGTGTTGGTCCCGATGCCTTTGGGACGTGATCTGCCGGTAGGGGCAAACGTGCATCTGTTGAGTAACCCGGAGGAATACCCGTACGCTTACACGCAAGGAGTTGTGTCTCGGACGATCACGTTGAATCCGGTGGATCCTTTTGCCAACCGGATGGAAATGACGGCGGATTTTGCCAAGGGATCAAGTGGCGGGCCTATCATGGATGACCGGGGGAATATGGTGGCGATGGTGTCTTGCATACGGGCAATATATTATTCTCAGCAACCGCCTTATTACTTGCAGATGAATGTGAAATTGACGATCCCTGTGAGTTCATTGAGGAGGTTGATGCAGGGAAAGAATGAATAAAACTAGTATATATTCGAAAAAATATTTACCTTTGTCATGTATTATTGTAGGTATATCGAATGAAAGTTTTTGTGAAATATTGCGTGTTGCTTTTGGTGGCAGTAATCTATCTTGGACAAGGGATAGATTCTACTCGTTATTTAGCAAAGGCAACAAGGCAAGAGCGACTTATTTCACATGAAAAGGATGATTTTGAACGGTTAGTCATGCTGACTGCAATGAACGGAAATGCATTACCGGTCAATACTGTTCAGGATGTGACAAACGTGCAACCAACTTTTCGTTATTTGCAAAAAAATAATATTTCGGTTTATTTAGAAGAATATAAAAGAGTTTTTACTCCTTATTTTAGGTATATTGAAAACGATTATCTCGACTCTTTCGCGTTAAAGCAGGACGGTGGATACTATGTCTTTGCATTGCGCGAAATCATTGTATGATTTTTGGTTTATTTATAAAAACGCTACTCGTTAATTATTAGCGGGTAGAGTTGTGTCTTAACCGAATTGTATTCGGGAAAATGGACGTACGCATGAATATGTGGAAAAATAAACTATTTAATTATATAAAAATTATAAAGTCATGAGTGATAGTAAATTTGAATATATCGATGATGTTCTCTTGAATGTAGATAAAGATAAAATAGAAAAAAAGAAAAAATCTCCCATAAAGCCTTTAGCATTGTTGATCTTGGGGGCAGCAATCCTTTGGTATGGTGCGAATTATATTAACACGGCTCAGAGTGACACGCTTTCTTCTGTTGTTATTATGATTGGTTTAGGTGTTGCAGCATGGGGAATCGTGGCATTTTTGGTAAAGAAAGAGCGTTACGTTTATAAACCAACGGGAAAGGTGTTGAAGAAACATAAAGTGTACGTGGCTGCAAATCAGTCTTCACGATTGTATGATATTTTGGAGCAAAATAGGTATGATGATTTACAATCATTGACCCGTTCCGGACAATCTAATTTAAGCTTGGAGGCTTATTGTAGTGAAGATGAACAATATGCTTTGTTACAAGTCATGGAATTCATTCCTTACAATGACGTACCGATGACTCCTGTCAAAGTATGTGAGGGGACTCAGGCAAAACAAGTAGCTTATTTCTTAAAATAATACTTTGAACTATTAAGTATTCCAGAGTTTCCATGAATAATCGGCTTGCAGATAGAGCATCTGTAAGCCGTTTTTTATTCGTGCCCCTTGTTGTTCTCCACGGTGCATGAATTCGGTTATTTCCGGATTATAAATAAGGTCGAAAAGATAATGATTTGAGGAGAGAAGGTGATAAGGAATGTCCGGACAATTGGTTACATGAGGCCACATCCCCACGGGGGTGGCGTTAATAATTAAAGGCGTGTTGGATAGGAAACGGGCAACTTGGTCGTAGGAAATTTCAGAAAAATGGGGGGTACGGCTAACCGTGAATACTTCTATTCCCAAAGAGACAAGTGCGTGCCGGACGGCTTTGGATGCTCCGCCAGTACCTAAAAGTAAAGCTTGTGTAGGTGGTATCTGGACAAATTCTAATAAAGATTCTTTGAATCCCAAGATGTCTGTATTGTATCCGGTCAAGGTTGGACCGGAAATGGTGTACTCCACTTTCACGGAATTAACGGCTCCGATCTTTTGGGCCTCCTCGCTGATATAGTCTAGGTAAGGAATGATTTTTTCCTTATACGGGATTGTGACAGCGAATCCTTTTAGCGAGGGGGTTGATTTAATGACTTGCAAAGTCTGTTCAATATTGTCAGATTCGAAATTCACAAATTCCGCATCTATTTTTTCTGCTTTGAACTTCTTTGTGAAATAAGCCTTTGAAAATGAGTGTCCCAAAGGGAAGCCGAGTAATCCGAAAAGTGGCATGGAGAGTTGATGAAGTTTATGAACTATTTTTTAACTACTACGGCTAACTTTTCAATACCCCAGATGAGTAAAATACCAATGACACACATGAGGATTGCCTGCCATACTAAAGGGTCACTTCCGTTAACTTGCTCGAAGGTGTTGGGAAGAACGTTTTTCTCAACATCAAAAGCGATTCCGTTAACCAGTTCTGTGTCTGTAACTTTCCAAGGCCAGATTTTATTCAATGAACCGACCATGAATCCTGTTAGTAGGGCAACGGTCATGCCGTGATAGTTTTTCAATAACCAGGATAGTAAGTGAGAGAAGGCTACAATACCTGCAACGGCTCCAATTAAAAAGGTTAGTAAAACAGGAATATTAAATTCGCTGACAGCGGTAATGATGTATTCGTATTTTCCTAGAAGTAACAATATGAAAGCTCCGGATATTCCCGGTAGGATCATGGCACAAATGGCAATCGCTCCGGAAAGAAGGATGAACCACCAGTCATTCGGGGTACTAGTTGGAGTGAGTACCGTGATCGTGTAAGCAATGATGGCACCGACGATTAACGAGGTGATGGTTAATAGATCCCATTTTTTAATTTCTCTTGATACCATGAGGGCTGAAATAACAATGAGGCCAAAGAAAAAGGACCAAATGTATAACGGGTGAGTTTCTAGCAAGAATTTCATCAATTTTGCCAGAGAAAATATAGATATGGCGATACCTGCAACAACAGAGATTAGAAAGTTGCCGTTAATGTGTTTCCAAAATTCTTTTAGTTGAAAAGTGCCCAGTAAACGTAATGCTTTCAGGTTTATTGATCGGATAGATTCGATTAACTCCTCGTAAATTCCCGTGATAAATGCAATAGTACCTCCTGACACGCCCGGAATCACGTCTGCGGCTCCCATGGCACATCCCCTAAGTGCTAATAGTAAGTAGTTCTTTTTCTTCTCCATGAATGACGAAATTAATTTTAGATTGGGTATAATTTAATTTATTGATTTATGACTTACGATTTATGAGTAATCTGGATCATAAATCGTAAATCATAAATTCATTTATTCAACTTTAAATACGTTACGGTGTTCAAAACGCAGTAAATCAAAAACAGTTTTTACCGGGGTAAAGGTGGATAGCGGGACTTCCACGAATATCGTGTTCCAGTTGGCCATGGCTCCATTCCACAATCCGGGCAGTTCTTGTACTTTTATGTCTTTCCCGTTTAATGATTTGCTGGTGATGAATCCTTGTGTGTTATCGATGTATTTGGTCAAGTCATATTTCTTACCTTTGTAATTATAGATACTACATACGATGTCAACGGGATTAAAGTGAGTCGATTGGGTGAATATTTTTTTCTGGTTTCGATCTTTCAGGTTGACTTGGGCACTTTCCACAATCATCAAGCGTGTTGCATGTTCATTGTCTTCAACCCAGAACGGTCCTCCACCCGGTTCTCCTTCATTTTTTACCATTCCGCATACACGTAATGGTCGATCGAGTAATTGTTTTAAATAAGCTACTCTTTCCTTACGATCTGCATGAACTAATCCCTCTTTTGGTTTGTAGCCGAGGTGATCGTAGATATATTGTTCGATTTCATTCAGGTTTTCGTCTGTAATACTGTTTTTCTTGCTCAAAGTTTTCATGTAATTGAAAATTTGGTTCTGTGTTTTCAATAAAACTCCAGCAAGGATTTTCTTGAATTTTACCGTGTCGGCTTTACTACGATCAGGGGCCACGTTGTCAATATTCTTGATAAATATCAAGTCTTCTTTCAAGTCATTGAGGTTATGGATTAACGCACCATGACCACCGGGACGGAACACGATGTTGCCTTCGTTGTCTCTCACGAGATTGCCTTCCATGTCAAGACTCACGGTGTCAGTTGCAGGTGATTGAACAGAATACGTGATGTCGTATTTCAAGTTGAATTCTTTCCGGTAATTTTTGAGAACAGATTTCATGAGGGCCTTGAATTTGCCGATATGTTCTTCTGATACCGTGAAATGTATATGAGCTTCTTTACCATCATTGGCATAAAGTGCCGCCTCTACCAAGTGCTCTTCAACAGCGGTGCGGATGTGGTCCCTGTAAATATGGAAATCAATTAATCCTTTGGGGGTGGCATTGTAATTGAGCCCTTTGGGGGTAAGAATATATTCTAGGATTTCTATGAACTGGTTTTTCCAGAGTAATTTGTCTAAATCAAGGCGATCTTTGTAAAGAGCCTCTTTTAGGTGTGGATAGAATGGAAATTCCTTTAATTTCTCGAAGAACGAGAATATGCTTCCAGGTTCTTTATCTTGCCTGAATTTTAAATAGTCTTCATCACTGCCGGTATACGTGTTGAAAAACGTGTTTAGTGTTTTGAACATACGTGAGGCGGAACCGGAGGCTGGAACCATTTTCACGATTTTCAGCGAATTCATTCTTTCTTCGAAGATACGGATGAATTCATTGGCTTGTTCGTCACTCAAGCTATGGATTCCATTGTTTATCGTTGCCGCATCTCGAATCTGTACAAAGTCAAACCCCTGCTTGAAGTTTTCAAGCTGGTTTTCAATTTGCTCGGGTTTTATTCCTCTGCGTTTAAATTGTTTGAGATCACTTTTCGTGTACATAATTTCAGGTTTGTAAGTACGTAAATAATTGTGCAAGTTACGAATTATTGTGCAGAAAGCAAAATTTGTCTTTTGCGTTACAGATCGCCGGGAGATTCTCGGCTCCTGAAAGTTGTGGTGTTATCGTGAATTTGTAACTTGTTAGCCTGCGATTTATACGAAGAAGAAGACAATTAATTGTCTTCTTCTTCGTCATATAATTCTTCTTGATTCTCTAATTCGGCTTCGAAAAATTCTTCAGCTTCTTCCATGAGAGTTTCAATGTCGTCTGTGCAAAGAGGCTCTTCGTCAATCCAGTAAATTTTTTGGTTACTATAAAAGCCGTCCATGTCACATTGAATAATACATTGAGGCTTTTCCGTGTGCACAACGTATACTAGATCTGGTGCTTCTTGGGAATTGTCTGCAATAAGAAATTTTGGTAACATGATGTTTACTGTTTTTAAATTACGTGGCAAATATAGAAATAATTGAAAACGGAGATGTTGAAAATTGAAAATTATTTTAAGGGTGGAATTTACTGGGGAAAATAATGTATCTTTAGGGCGATAAATGAAATAGATATGATCGCATCAAGTTTACTGTCGAATGTTGTTCCAGTATTGAAAAAAGATGATACTTGTGCCCAAGCATTAGGGTGGATGGACTTATTTCGAGTGTCTCATCTGCCTGTATTGGACGGGGAAATGTATGTGGGGTTGTTGTCTGATGAAATCATGTACGCGCACGGGAGTATTCATGATCCGATCGGTAAATTGGATATACCTCGGGAAATGACTTTTGTTTATGAGGATGTGCATATGTATGATGTTATTGGGGTTGCTTCTTCTCGGCTTTTATCGGTGGTGCCGGTTTTGAACCGGAAAGAGGTATATCAAGGAGCTATTTTGTTAACAGATATCTTGCATAATATCGATAAACTTTTATGTATAGATGATCCTGGCGGGATTATCGTGTTGGAAGTGAATAAAATTGATTATTCTTTGGCAGAGGTTGCCCAGATCGTGGAATATAACGAGGCGAAAGTGTTGAGTTGTTATGTTACATGTATGCCGGATTCTAATAAAGTGGAGATTACTCTTAAAGTGAATACGGCCCGAATAGAGCCGATTCTGGATACTTTTATCCGTTATCGTTATGTGATCAAAAACACTTTTGTTTCCGGAGAAGACATGAATGAAGAGTTGAGGGATCGTTACGGTCAGTTGTTGAAGTTTATGGAAATGTAGTAGGTTGGGAATTTAAATTAATTGAATCTAAAATAAATAGATGTGTTTAAAAATAAGTAAAGTTGCGATTTACGGACGGGTGATTCATGAAGAGTTTTATCCTTATTTCAAACAAATGTTACGTGATTTGAATGAACGAGGGGTTTGTTTGACTTGTTATAGACCTTTTTATGATTTTTTGAAGGAAAGATGTGACGTTTCTGAGGTTTTTCAGACCTTTTATGAGGAAGATGTTGATAAAGATGCGGATGTTTTGCTTAGTGTGGGTGGAGATGGGACATTTCTTGATTCAGCAATGCGTGTAAAGAATTATGGAGTCCCAGTGTTGGGTATCAATAGCGGACGGTTGGGTTTTTTGGCTAATATCGCTCAAGAGGAGATTCCACAGGCTATTCATTGGTTGTGTACCGGAAAGTTTGATGTGGAACAGCGTGCGCTGGTGAAATTCGAGATGAAAGATAATCCTTTTGCTAAGTTTAATTATGCATTGAATGAGATTAGTATATTGAAGACGGAGCGTTCTTCTTTGTTGAAGGTTCATGCTTATATCGGGGGAGAATATCTCACAACATATTGGGCAGATGGCGTGATTGTGGCCACTCCTACTGGATCTACTGCCTATTCGTTAAGTTGCGGAGGACCGATTATGGCTTTCGGTTGTGATAATTTGATCGTAACCCCTGTAAGCCCGCACAATTTGAATATGCGTCCGTTGATTTTGCCTGGTGACGTGAAAATCCGTCTAAAAGTGGAGAGCCGTTCAGGGGATTTTATGTTGAGTGCTGATTCTCGTATGCAAAGAATGCCGGATAATCACGAATTATTTATATCTTCGGGCGATTTTAAAATGAATGTTGTGAAAATGCCCGATCATAGTTATTATGAAACGTTGCGTAATAAATTGAATTGGGGAGAAGATAAGAGGAACAAGAAAGATAAAAGTTAAAAACTAAAAGTTGAAACGATTTTAAATAATAGGGTTAATTTTATTGGAGAATGAAAAGTAATTTTCAATTTTCAATTTTCAATTTTCAATAATTATGGATAAAGAGAATATACCGGAACATGTGGCAATTATTATGGATGGAAACGGGAGGTGGGCTAAAAGTCACGGTTTGGAGAGATGGGAAGGTCATAAAAAAGGTGTAGATGCAGTAAGGACAGCACTAGAGGCTGCAGGGGAGATTGGGGTGAAGTATTTGACATTATACGCTTTTTCGATAGAGAATTGGAAACGTCCGAAAAAAGAGATTGACGTGTTGATGGGGTTGATGGTGGATGCCATTTTGGCTGAAACTGATAATTTGATGGAAAAACAAGTCCGGGTAAAGGCTATCGGGAATTTGTCGGATTTACCGGAAGAGGTGTATAATAAGTTACAAGGATTAATAATGAAAACGGCATCTAATACCGGATTAACTCTTGTGTTAGCGTTAAGTTACGGGGCAAGATGGGAAATTTTGACAGCAGTAAAGCGGATTGCTCAAGACGTGCGAGATGGTAAAGTTGAAGATATTGAGGTATTTACTGATGCGGATTTTTCCTCCTACCTGACAACATCGGGAATTCCTGATCCCGATTTATTGATTCGAACAAGTGGTGAATGTAGGCTTAGTAATTTCCTTTTATGGCAATTAGCATATACTGAACTATATTTTCTTGATAAATTTTGGCCTGATTTTGAAAAAGAAGACTTATATTTGGCCATTCGTAATTTTCAAAAAAGAGAAAGACGATTCGGGTTAACCGGAGAGCAACTAAAAAAGTGACTCAGATGATAGGAAAAATAACGCTTTTATTAATCTTTATACTGTGTGTTTACGGGGCAAAGGCCCAAGTCGCAGATACGACACAACAATATGATATTTTTTATTCTTCACCTAAAACTTATGAACTAGCTGGAGTGCGGGCTGTTGGGGGAGGGGAGAATTATGACGAGGATTATCTGGCACAGATGGCTGGATTGTCAATTGGGATGGCAGTGCAAATTCCCGGAGAAACAATCACCCGTGCAATCAAAAGATTGTATGGGCACGGAATTTTTTCGGATGTATCGATTGCCATAGATAAGATCGAAGGTGATAAAGTTTATTTGGCTTTATATATAAAGGAACGTCATAAACTTTCCAAGATTAATTACGTCGGCTTGAAAAAAGCAGAGGAGAATAAAATTAAGGAAAAGATGAATTTGTTGCCGGGTGCCCAGGTGACAGACTTGATGAAGTCGAATTTAAAGATGCAGATTGAAAAATATCTGAAAGAAAAAGGATATTATAATACGAATATTAGGATTATTCAACGTGATGATCCGGAACATAGTAATTTCGTGATTTTGGATGCTATCGTGGAGAAACATAACAAGATCAAAATTGACGAGATTATTATCACTGGAAATAAGTTGATGAAAGATGGTCGTTTGAAAGGAGCAATGAAGAAAACGAAAGAGAAATCTTTTCGTAATTTCTTTAAGTCGGCTAATTATATAGAAAAGAATTATGATGAAGACAAATTCCTTCTTGTTGATAAGTATAACGAGAAAGGTTTTCGGGATGCTGTGATCCTTTCGGATAGCGTGGTGCAGATTTCACCTAAGCGAGTAAAAATTTATATTAATGTACAAGAAGGAAACAAATATTATTTCAATAATATTACATGGGTGGGGAATACCATTTACTCTTCAGATATTTTGAGTGATGTGTTGAATATCAAGAAAGGTGATGTTTATAATAGTAAATATCTTGAGGAACGAATGACATCTGATGACGATGCTGTTTCAAATCTATATCAGAATAATGGTTATTTGTTCTCTCGGTTGGTTCCGGTGGAAACTATATCTGGAGAAGACTCTATTAACTTGGAAGTTCGGGTGGTTGAAGGTCCCCAAGCGACGATTAATAAAGTAATCATTAAGGGAAACAACCGTACGCATGAGCATGTAATTCGTCGGGAACTGTATGTTTACCCAGGAGAGTTGTTTAGTCGAGAGGATATTATACGAAGTGCCAGAGAGTTGGCGAATATGGGACATTTTGATCCGGAGCAAATTCAGCCCGATTTGGCAAATGTGAATGCAGAAGCAGGAACGGCAGATGTCGTGTTTAGTTTAGTAGAAAAAGCGAATGATAAAATCGAGCTTTCCGGAGGATGGGGAGCTGGTATGATTATCGGTTCTGTGGGATTGACTTTCACGAATTTCTCTATTCGTAATATATTTAATTGGGATTCTTATCGTCCTTTGCCGCAGGGGGATGGTCAGACGTTTAGTTTGAAGGCTCAGACGAACGGTAAATACTATACTTCTTTTAGTTTGTCTTTCCGTGAACCTTGGTTAGGTGGAAGGAAGCCGAATTCATTGAGTGTATCATTGTATTTTTCTCGTCAAACGGGATATTCCAGTAGCTACCGGAATTCTTATTATATGAGTAATACGTCCCAGATGTACGATTCTCGTCAGTTGATGTTGACTTATGGTCTTAGTGTAGGATTAGGACGTCGTATTAACTGGCCGGATAACTGGTTTACGATGTATAATGAGATTTCATACCAACGTTATCAGTTGAAGAACTGGCCGTATTATATTTTTAGTGATGGTAATTCCAATAATTTGTCTATTGCTACTGTTATCAAGAGAAGTTCTATTGACAATCCGCTGTTTACTAGAATGGGTAGTGAATTCACATTCTCTTTAACATTGACTCCGCCGTACTCCTTATTCTCGAATCGTCATTTTGAGGCAGAGAAAGATCAAGTGAAGTACAGATGGATTGAGTATCACAAATGGAAGTTTAGTGGAAAGATATTTATGCCGTTGACTCGTAGTGAAAAACGTCCATTGGTTTTATATGCTTCGGCACAATACGGATACTTGGGTTACTATGATAAGGACAAAAAATCTCCGTTTGAAGGATTCGAAATGGGTGGTGACGGAATGTCTGGATATAGCTTGTATGGTAGAGAGTACGTGGGATTACGTGGTTATGAAAACGGATCATTGACTAATGCCGGTTCATCTTTTATTGCCCCGAAATCTTCGGATGCAAGTTTGTATTCCAAGTTCACGATGGAGTTGCGTTATCCGATTTCTTTGGCACAATCAGCAACGATTTATGCTTTAGGATTCTTGGAAGCAGGTAATTCTTGGTATGAGTTGAAAGATTTCGAACCGTTTAATTTATATCGTTCTGCCGGAGTTGGTTTGCGTGTTTTCCTGCCAATGTTTGGTTTGCTTGGAATCGACTGGGGGTATGGATTTGATGATGTGCCGGGGCGTAGTGGTGCTGGTGGTTCACAATTCCATTTTGTGCTAGGACAAGAATTTTAACCATTTTAGATTTTAAATTAACTCTGAATTTTAATTTAAAATCTAAAATCATTAAATCATAAATTATTTTGAGCTTCTTTGCATACATTATGTATGTAGGCTAGGAAAAGGAATTTAATTTTATTACTTTTGTAGATCATTTTAAAGACAAACATTATGAAGAATACATTGAAATTATTTGCTTTAGTAGCATTTATGTTTGCTGCTTTCGCTGCTTCTGCTCAAACTGCAAAACCAGTTAAATTAGGTCACCTCGATGTTCAAAAGGTGATGACGAGTATGCCGGAATTCAAGAAGGCTCAGGATGATTTAGCAGCTAAAGAGCAAGAGATTAGAAAAGAATTGACTGCAATGCATGAGAATTATCAAAAATTGATGCAAGAATATCAGGCTAATGCTAAAACATTAACAGAATTAAGCCGTACAGCGAAAGAACAAGAAATTCAAGGATTGGCGGAGAGAATTCAAAACTTTCAACAGTTAGCTCAAGAGCAAATGGCTAAAACTCAGGAAGATTTGTTAGCGCCGATTATTACTAAAATTCAAAATGCAGTTCAAACCGTAGGCAAAGAAGGTGGTTTCACTTATATTTTTGCAGCAACTCCTAATTTTGGTCAAGGTGCATTATTGTACATGGCTGATAACAGTGAGGATGTGTTACCGCTGGTAAAGAAAAAATTAGGTATTCAATAATTTATATATGTGATAAAATAAAGTCGCCCAAAGGGCGGCTTTTTTTTTGCATTCTTTGTGAATAAAGGGTATATTAGCAGCTATAAATTTAATATAATAGACATATGTCTTGTCCGATTGGGGTGTTTGATTCCGGATATGGGGGATTGACGATATTGAAAGATATTGTGAAAGAGATGCCTGAGTATGATTATATTTACTTGGGAGATAATGCTCGTACTCCTTATGGAACTCGTTCCTTTGATGTTGTTTACAAGTACACGCGAGAGGCTGTTTTAAAGTTGTTCGGGATGGGGTGTAAGCTAGTTATTCTGGCATGTAACACGGCCTCGGCAAAAGCCCTACGGACTATCCAGCAAATCGATTTGCCACGGATAGATCCTCAACGGAGAGTGTTGGGAGTTATTCGTCCCAGCGTGGAGGCGGTGGCAGATTTTACCAAAAACGGCCATATTGGTATTTTGGCAACTTCGGGAACTGTGGCCTCGGAGTCATATTTATTGGAAATTGCTAAAATTCATTCGGAGAAAGGATTTTTAGTCTCGCAGCAAGCCTGTCCCATGTGGGTTCCGATCGTGGAGAATAACGAGATGAATTCTCCCGGGGCGTTTTTCTTTGTACAAAAGTATATAGATATGATCCTGCAGGCTGATCCTCAGATTGACACTCTCGTGTTGGCTTGCACGCATTATCCGTTATTGAGAAATGTTATTGATCGTTTTATTCCGAAAGGGGTAACTGTCATTCAGCAGGGGGAAATTGTTGCACGAAGTTTGAGAGATTATTTGTGTCGGCATTCGGAGATGGAACGGGAGCTCTCCCGGAGAGGACAGATTGAATTCCTGACCACGGAGAAAGGTGGAATGTTTGATAAGATGGCAGCACTATTTATGCAGGCGGAAGTGACTTCCCGGCATGTAGAATTGTAAAGTTTTGAGTTTCGATGATTTAGAATTTAAAGTTTAGAATTTAGAATGAAGAATCTCGGAATTTCTCGATCTAAAGTTTAAGATCTAAAATTTAAAATTGTTTTGGGTTATGGACGAGCAGGAAATGATTGAAGCGGCTTTCGATGATTTGATAAAATCTTTACGAAAGGGGACGACGGAGGAGAGTGTGAAAATGATTCGCAGGGCATTTGAGTTTGCCCGAGAAGCTCACCAAGGGGTTAGACGCAAATCGGGAGAGCCTTATATATTGCATCCCTTGGCCGTGGCAAAGATTGCGGTAAAAGAGATCGGATTGGGTACGAAATCGGCTGTTGCGGCACTTTTGCATGATGTCGTGGAAGATACGGATTATACCGTGGAGGATATAGCCAATCTTTTTGGTCCTAAAATTGCTTCACTTGTTGACGGATTGACGAAAATCAGTGAGGTTATGGGGTCTAACACGACCAAGCAGGCTGAGAGTTTTCGTAAGATGATTCTGACGTTAGCGGATGATGTACGGGTAATTCTGATTAAGATTGCAGACCGTTTGCATAATATGCGAACGCTTGATTCCATGCCGGAACATAAACAGGTGAAGATAGCGAGTGAAACACTCTATATATATGCTCCCTTGGCACATCGTATGGGATTACATGCGATCAAAACAGAGTTAGAGGATTTGAGTTTGAAGTACGAAAATCCAGTTGAATATCAGGAATTAGAGAAGCGAATTCATGATTATCGAGATGAACATACTGGTTTGTATCAGCAATTTATTGCTCCGATTCGGGAGCGTTTAACGGAGAGTGGGTATCGTTATGATATAACAGCACGAACGAAGAGTGTCTATTCTGTGTGGTCAAAAATGCAGCGTAGACACATTTCTTTTGAAGAGATATATGATTTGCTTGCCGTGAGGATCGTGTTCGATCCAAAGGATAATCAGCCGGAAAAATGGCAATGCTGGAATATTTACTCGCTGATTACTGATATGTATAGTCCCAAACCGGAGAGAATCCGGGATTGGGTGAGTGTTCCAAAGGCTAATGGTTACGAGGCATTACATCTTACGGTCATGGGACCTGGGGGGAAGTGGATAGAGGTCCAGATTCGTTCCCGTCGGATGGATGAGATTGCCGAGAAGGGGCTGGCTGCACACTGGAAATACAAGGGAGATAATGCCGAAGCAAGTAACGAGGTGGACAAGTGGTTGGCGGGGATCAAAGAGATGTTAGAACAACCGGGAACTGATGCCTTGGAATTTTTAGACGAGTTTAAACTTAATCTTTTTGCCAAGGAGATCCGGGTGTTTACTCCGAAAGGAGAGATGAGAACCCTTCCGAAAGGAGCTTCCGTTTTGGATTTTGCTTATGATATTCACACGGAGATTGGGAACTCGTGTATTGGAGGAAAGGTGAATCACAAATTGGTTCCGATGAGCCATCGGTTACAGAGTGGTGATCAGGTTGAAGTGTTGACTAGTGATAAACAGAAACCACAGAGTGATTGGCTTGATTTTATCGTTACAGCTAAAGCTCGGAATAATATACTTATGGTTTTCCGAAGGGAGAAAAAAGAACAAATCCGTATCGGAACTACCATGTTTGAAAAATTGCTAGAAGACATGAAACTGCCTTTCGGAGCGGAAAATCTGAATAAGGCTTTATTGCATTTGAAGTTGCAGCATAAAGATGATCTGTACGTGAGTCTTGCTAAAGGACATTTGGATATAGAGGAGGTACGCAAAGCTTTGAAGAAAAAGTCAGAAAATAAATTTGTCAAGTATTGGAAACTCCAGTTCTTCAAAAGCGAGAAGGATAAATCCGTGCCAAGTAAAGAAAAAGAAGAGGAAAAAGGAAAAGTGATTAATGATATTACTGATGCTTCGGACTTTATCATTGCTCCGTGTTGTAACCCGATACCGGGTGATGATGTTGTTGGCATGAAGATTGACGGAGATAAGATTACTGTGCATAAACGGAAATGTCCGGAGGCAATCCGGTTGATGTCCAGCTATGGGGATAAAATTGTTCCCGTGAAATGGGTTAGTCACAAGATCATGTCTTTCCTTGCCGTGATCAAATTAAACGGTATTGATAGCATCGGAATCGTGAGTGATATTACGATGATTATATCAAAGGAGAGTAATGTGAACATGAGGACGGTGCATTTTGAAACTAAGGATGGAATTTTCGAGGGGATAATCCATTTGTATGTGCATAACACGGCGGATTTGAACAATTTAATGATGAAGATTGCCTCTCTGAAAGGGGTGGAGAACGTTTCCCGAGTAGAGAATTTGGATGTCTAAATTAAATTTTGTCTAAATAAGGATAGAACTTCGGATAATTATTGTAACTTAGCAATGTTGTAAATAGAATTAGCTTTGGATTCAATGGAAAAAATAAAGGAGACGGTGAAAGAGATTTTTACCACTTACCTGCAGCAGAAAGGGCATCGCAAGACGCCAGAGAGATATGCTATTTTAGATGAGATTTATTCTCATTCCGGGCACTTTGATATAGAATCTCTGTACGTGTTTATGAAGAACAAGAACTACAGGGTTAGTCGTGCAACATTGTACAATACGATTGATTTGTTGTTGGAATGCAAGCTGGTGATTAAGCATCAGTTCGGAAATAATATCGCGCAATTTGAACGTGCGTATAATAACCGGAAACACGAACATATAGTGTGCAAGGTGTGTGGGAAAGTGGAGGAGTTCGCTGATTCACGGTTGGAGGAAATTGTTGAACATGTGGAAGAAAAGTATGATTTTACCGTTCATCATCATATGCTTTATATTTATGGAATTTGCAGCAATTGTAAGTTGGCAGGTAAGAAATAAATATTAATTTTGCACGTTTGTTTCATAAAAAATAGTATCAGATGAAAGTAGATGTATTGCTGGGATTACAGTGGGGGGATGAAGGTAAGGGGAAAGTAGTTGACGTGTTAACCCCGAATTATGATGTAGTGGCTCGTTTCCAAGGTGGGCCTAATGCAGGGCACACGCTTGAATTCGAAGGTCAGAAATATGTACTTCGTTCCATTCCATCCGGAATTTTTCAAGGAGATAAAGTCAATATCATCGGTAATGGTGTTGTAATCGATCCTGCATTGTTTAAAACGGAAGCAGAAGCGTTGGCGGCGTCTGGGCACGATTTAAGAAAAAGACTTCATATATCCAAGAAAGCGCATCTGATTTTGCCGACCCATCGATTTCTTGATGCTGCTTACGAGGCTGCCAAGGGTGATGCTAAAGTGGGGACTACCGGAAAGGGGATCGGACCAACATACACGGATAAAATTAGTAGAAACGGTGTACGTGTAGGCGATATTTTACATGATTTCGATATAAAATATGCGAAAGCGAAAGCTCGCCATGAACAGATATTAAAAAGCTTAAACTTTGCTTACGATTTAGCAGCTGTGGAGAAAGAGTGGTTGGAAGGGATCGAGTATCTGAAGCAATTCGAGTTGGTGGACAGTGAGCATGAGATTAACCAATTACTGGATAATGAAAAATCTATTTTGGCAGAAGGGGCTCAGGGGACCATGTTGGATATAGATTTTGGTTCTTATCCTTTCGTGACTTCCTCTAATACTGTTTGTGCCGGAGCTTGTACGGGCTTGGGAGTTGCTCCTCGTCGTATCGGAGAGGTTTACGGTATTTTCAAAGCATATTGTACCCGCGTAGGTAGTGGACCGTTCCCAACAGAACTGGAAAACGAAACAGGTGAAAAACTTTGTCAGTTAGGCCATGAGTTTGGAGCTGTAACCGGTCGTAAACGTCGTTGTGGATGGATAGATCTGGTGGCGTTGAAATATGCTGTCATGATTAATGGAGTGACCCAGTTGATCATGATGAAGAGTGATGTGTTGGATACTTTTGACACGATTTCTGCTTGTGTTGCTTACGAGGTAGATGGGGAAGAGATAGATTATTTCCCGTATGATATTACGGATGGGGTGAAACCGATCTATACCGAGTTACCGGGTTGGAAATGTGATATGACAAAAATGACTTCGGAGGATGAATTCCCGGAAGAGTTCAATAATTATCTGGCATTCTTGGAAGAGGAAACTGGGGTTCCGATCAAGATTGTATCTGTGGGACCGGATCGGGAACAGACAATTATTCGTTATATGGAATAAGAATATTTCGAAAAAATAAAAAAGACCGTCTTGCTACTGGGCATGACGGTCTTTTTATTTATAAAAGAGATTGTAGGTAATATACACCGATTCCGGCCAGATAACCGAGAAGGGTTATCCAAGTGATGTGTTTCAAGTACCACATGAAATTGATACGTTCCATACCCATAACGACAACCCCGGCTGCAGAACCAATGATCAGAATACTGCCGCCGATTCCAGCACAATAGGCTAAAAGTTCCCAGAATGTTCCGTCTGTCGAGAAATTCATAAGGTATGGTGATAATGTGGCATTTGTATGAGTCAATGGATACATTCCCATGGTAGCGGCGACGAGTGGAACATTATCGATTATGGAGGAAAGAAAACCTATGATCATGTTAATTAGGTAAACGTCGTGTATCTTGTTATTTAAGAGTGTAGACATTTCGTTAAGTATGCCTGCTATTTGTAAGGCTGCGACAGCCATAAGGATTCCCAAGAAAAATAGGAGGGTGCTGTAATCGACTTTCGAGAGTATAGATGGCATGCGGTGTATCTTTTCTGGGGAAAGGTTTCTTTTTCGATTATAGAGAATTTCCGAGTATGTCCATACGCATCCTAGAGCTAGCATAATACCCATGAATGGGGGAAGATTCGTGAATTCTTTAAAAATAGGGACAAATAGGAGACTAGTAATGCCGATGATCAGTATGGTTATTTGTTCTCTGCGACTGATGGCTAGGAACGTGTTTGTGTTTGTTGTTTGTTGAGGTCGTGTTTCCCCTTGTAGCCAATAGGTCGTGATGGTCAGTGGAATGATTAATGAAACTAGACTTGGGAGGAATAAGTGACGGATAATATTCAGAGAGGTGATGTTATCATTGATCCAGAGCATAATCGTGGTAACGTCCCCGATCGGGGTCCATGCTCCACCTGCGTTAGCAGCAATAATAACGATGCTTCCGAATATCCATCGTTCTCTTTGCTCGTCAATTAGGCGGCGAAGTAACATGATCATGACGATGGCTGTGGTTAGGTTATCAAGTACGGAAGACATGATAAAAGTGATTAAAGCAATGATCCACAATAATTTTCGTTTGTTACGTGTGATGATATGATTCGTGATCAGGAAAAAACCGTTGTGTGTGTCAATCCATTCCACGATTGTCATGGCCCCGAGCAAGTAAAACAAAATTTCGGCAGTATCTCCGAGGTGATTAATAATTTCGTCGTCACTATGTGGAATGAGAGTCCATAGCAGTATGCCTAGAAGGAGCGCTACGGCACTTTTATTGATTCCGGTCTGACGTTCTAGGGCAATCAGAATGTAGCCGCTAATAAATAGAATTACAAGTAATAATGTCATATCTTGTTATTGAGTTTATGAAGTTTTTTTATTGTATTGTATCTTTCATACGCAATTTTGCGTAGATTGGTTTATCTTTGTGTGAAGATAAGAATCAGGTAAAAGAGATACGGATATGATGACATGGGATTTCTTCTTTAGATTGCTAGTGGCTGGAGTTCTAGGGGCTGTCATAGGCTTGGATCGTGAGTATCGGGCGAAGGAGGCTGGATTTAGAACTCATTTCTTGGTAGCTTTAGGTAGTGCCCTTTTTATGATTGTGTCAAAATATGGATTTTGGGATGTTCTTGGGGATACGGGGATTGGTCTTGATCCTAGTCGTATTGCGGCTCAAGTGGTAAGTGGTATTGGTTTTCTGGGAGCTGGGACTATTATTATACAGAAGTTATTTGTTAGAGGATTGACTACGGCTGCCGGAATCTGGGCCACTTCTGCCATCGGCCTTGCAGTTGGTGCCGGACAATATTGGTTGGGGATCAGTGCAATGTTGTTGACTTTGTTGGGTTTGGAAGGTTTGGGATATATTTTCCAAAAGTTCAGTCAGCGGAATGTATTGTTAATATTTACGACAACAAGCCAAGAGGTAATCAAAGAGGTTACTGACGAGATAAAACGTAAAAAGCACACGATCAGTTCCTATTCAACGGAATCATCCAAATTAGGGGATATGACTACTTATCGGGTGACGATGGTTATTCGTACCCATAAGACAGGGGATGAAACTTTGCTATTTCAATTTATACAGCATTTGCCGGATGTGATGATTGACCGGATGGAATGAAAAAAGCGACCTTAGGTCGCTTTTTATTTAATTTCCATGTTTGGAGTGTAGTTTCAGTCGCATCAGACGAAGATCTTCTTCCGAGTAATCACCTTCGAACTCATCATAGGCATCTCCAATATTGTCGCTCTTGGCTTCCATGAAGTAATCCATGATTTCTTGTTGTTGTTCTTCATCTAGAATTTGATTGATATAATAATCAATGTTGAGTTTGGTTCCGGAGAAGACGATGGCTTCCATTTCTTTGATCAGTTCTTCGAAGGTAAGACCTTCTGCGGAGGCAATGTCTTCCAGATCAATTTGGCGGTCAATATTTTGAATGATATATACCTTGAATTTCGATTTATTAGCAACGGTTTTAACAACTAAGTCTTGTGCTCTTTCGATCTCGTTGTCTTCAACATATTGTTTGATTACTTCTACGAATTCCTGTCCGTATTTTTGAGCTTTTCCTGAACCTACTCCCTGTATGTTGGCTAATTCTTCCAACGTGATCGGGTAATTGGTACACATATCTTCTAGAGACGGATCTTGGAAAATTACGTACGGTGGCAGATTGTTTTTCTTGGCAATCTTTTTCCGTAAATCTTTCAGGATCGCAAATAAAGTGTTGTCGAGTGCTGATACTCCCCCTTTTTCCTGAAGTTTCTCTTCTGATTCTTCAAAGTTATGATCTTCCATCAGCATAAAATCTTTAGGTTCTTTTAAAAATTCGTGGCCCTTTTCAGTTAGTTTTATGACCCCGTATTGTTCAATATCTTTTTCTATATAATTAGCAATTAAAGCGCGTCTGAACACCATGTTCCAGAATTGTGCGTTCTTTTCAGAACCGATTCCAAAAGATTCCAGTTCATCGTGATGATACGATTTTATCATGGAATCGGTTTCTCCGAGGAGAATATTTACCATGTGGTCCACCTTGAATTTCTCTTTTACTTCAAGGATAGCGTTCAAGGCATCGATCAAATATTCTTTGCCTTCGAATTCTTTCTTCGGGAATAAACAGTTATCACAGGCTCCGCAATTTTCTTCATTATAGTTTTCACCGAAATAGTGTAACAGTACTTTTCTGCGGCAAAGGGAACTTTCTGCGTAGGAAACGGTTTCCATGAGAAGCTGCTTCCCAATTTCTTGTTCAGCAATCGGTTTCCCCTGCATGAACTTTTCCAGTTTTTGAATGTCTTTGTAACTGTAGAATGTTAAGCAATAACCTTCTCCTCCATCCCGTCCGGCTCTCCCGGTTTCTTGGTAATATCCTTCAAGGCTTTTCGGAATATCATAATGAATGACGAAACGTACGTCCGGTTTATCAATACCCATTCCAAAAGCGATCGTTGCTACGATAACATTGACTTCTTCCATCAAGAACTTGTCTTGATTAGCACTGCGGGCCGAGGCATCCATACCAGCATGGTAGGAAGCAGCCTTTATGCCGTTCACGCAAAGAACCTCCGTGAGTTCTTCTACTTTTTTACGACTCAAACAATAGATGATACCAGATTTGCCTTCGTTGTTTTTGATGAATTTTATAATATCTTTTGTCGGGTCTACCTTTGGGCGTACCTCGTAGTAGAGGTTGGGACGGTTGAAGGAAGACTTGAATACTTGGGCATCTAGCATGTCTAGGTTTTTCTGAATATCGTGTTGGACTTTCGGGGTTGCTGTTGCGGTTAAAGCGATAATCGGAGCTTTCCCGATTTGTTCCACGATCGGTCTGATTTTGCGATACTCTGTACGAAAATCGTGTCCCCATTCAGATATACAATGAGCTTCATCCACTGCAAAGAAGGAGATTTGTACTTTCCGTAAGAATTCAATATTACTTTCTTTGGTTAGCGACTCTGGGGCTACATATAATAGTTTCGTTTTACCACTCAACACGTCTTCTTTCACTTTTAAAATATCACTTTTGCTAAGAGACGAATTCATGAAGTGGGCAACTCCCTCCGATGCACTGAATGAGCGCATAGCATCAACTTGATTTTTCATTAAAGCAATTAGTGGTGATATCACTATTGCTGTTCCGTCAAGTATTAAGGCCGGTAACTGGTAACATAAAGACTTTCCTCCGCCCGTTGGCATGAGTACAAACGTGTTATTCCCGGCGAGGACGTTCTTTATTATTTGTTCCTGGTTCCCTTTGAAGTTATCAAAGCCGAAATACTCTTTTAATTTAGCATGTAAATCTATTTGCAATCCCATTTTTTTTTAATTTTCACACACCCCATTTTTACACGGGTGCGCAAATTTATAACTTAATTTGTTTCTACAAACAAAATCTTCTATAATAAATCTATCATCACTCGTTTTTAAGCTATCATAAAAAATAATACTTTTGTCCCTAGTAAAGTTATAGCAAAAAATGATAAGTACAATAGTTTTTTTCTTTTTTTGCTTTAAGGATAACTTTTGAATGAATATTTATAATTAGATAATCATGGTAGATATAAAATCGGTTGCGCGCAAAGTGATTCAAGATGAGACAGTAGCTGTTCAAAATTTGATAAACTACATAGATGATGATTTTGAAGCGGTCGTTAGATTAATTTATGAAAATAAGGGGCGGGTGATTATCACTGGTATTGGAAAAAGTGCAATTATTGCGACGAAAATCGTGGCAACGATGAATTCCACAGGAACTCCGGCCGTGTTTATGCACGCTGCAGATGCTATTCATGGTGATTTGGGAATGATCCGGGAAGAGGATGTGGTGATTTGTATTTCGAAGAGTGGAAATACCCCGGAAATAAAAGTTTTGATCCCGTTGATACGGAATAACGGAAATAATAATATTGTGGCAATGGTGTCAAATACGGACTCTTTTCTGGCTAAAAACGCACTTTATGTGCTGAAAGCGAAAGTGGAAAAAGAGGCTTGTCCTTTAAATTTAGCTCCGACAAATTCAACTACGGCACAGTTAGTGCTGGGAGATGCATTAGCAATGTGTTTGGTAGAGTGTCGTAGTTTCTCGAGCAGGGATTTTGCGAGATTCCATCCGGGCGGAAGTTTAGGAAAACGTTTGTACACGCGTGTGTCGGATGTTTACGATAAAACGAATCGGCCTTGTATCACGAGAGAAGCGGGAATTCGCCCTGTGATTTTAGCCATGTCGAAAGGACGATTGGGAGCGGTGGCGATCGTGGATGAGGAAGAACGTTTAGAAGGAATTATCACGGATGGTGATTTGCGGCGAATGATGGAGAAATATGATGATGTGGATGAGGTGACGGCAAAGGATGTCATGTCAAAATCTCCCAAGACAATATCGGAGGACGAACTGGCGTACAATGCTTACCGGATGATGGAACAAAATAGTATCACTCAACTGGTTGTTGTTGATAATGAACGTCATTACAAAGGAATGGTACATATACACGACATATTGCGTGAAGGAGTGGTTTAATATATGATTTGTGATTGATGATTTATGATGAGGTACTATCTGTATTTTTATTAGAATGGTTATTCCTGATCTAAAATCAGAAATCTAAAATCGTAAATTTTTTTGTAATGAAATATCTGAAGTTGTGTTTTGTCTTGTTGTTATTGGCGTGGGTGTCTGCTGCAGAGGCACAAACGACGAAAGTTAGAGGAAAAGTCGTGGATGCAGAGACGGGCGAGCCTATGCCATTGGTGAGTATCGTGTTTGTGGGTACCACGATAGGAGTGACGACCGATTTTGAAGGAAATTATGACATTGAGACACGCGAGGATGTCAGTGAAATTATGGCATCTTTTGTCTCTTATGAACGTCAGACGGTGACAGTCAAGAAAGGGGCATTCAATACGATCAATTTTGAATTGGTACCGATTGTGACACATTTGGACGAGGTGAAAGTGAAACCCGGAGAGAATCCGGCTCACGCGATCTTGCGGAATATTTCAAAGAATAAGAAAAGGAATAACCCAGCTGAAAAGGATTCGTATAGTTATACCACCTATACTAAGATGGAACTGGATATAGCGAATATGAAACCGGAATTTAAGAATAAGAAATTGCAGAAGAATTTCGGTTTTATCTTCCAGTATATGGATACTTCGGCCATCACGGGAAAGGCTTATCTACCAGTGATGATCTCCGAGGCTTCAGCAGATTACTATTATCGGCGTTCCCCGAAATTATCAAGGGAGATCGTTAAAGCCAGCCGGATTTCGGGTATTGAGGAGGATTACAGTTTGGCACAGTTCACGGGACATCTACACGTGAATGTGAACTTGTATGATAATTATATTAATATTTTCGAGGTAAATTTTGCCAGCCCGCTGAGTGAACACGGGTTGATGTATTACAAGTATTTTTTGGTAGATAGCGTACAGAAAGAGGGACGAAAAATATACAAGATTCGTTTCCATCCTAAGGGGAAGTCTACCCCGGTATTTGATGGGGAGGTAAATATAGATTCCACGACATGGGCATTAGAATCTGCCCGTTTACGTATGGCTAAAGGTTTGAATGTAAACTGGATCAGGGATTTGGCTATCGAGAATACGAACGAATTGATTAATGATTCTACTTGGTTTTTGAAGCAGGATAAAATATTAGCTGATTTTACGGTGCAGATGAAAGATTCATCGAAATTAATCTCATTTATGGGACACCGCCAGATTGACTATTCAAACGTGAAGGTGAACGAGGATATTCCTACCGAGATTCAGAAGTTGGATAACGATGTGATCATTAATAAGGATGTACTCCAAAATGATGAAAGTTACTGGCAGTCGGTACGTCCTTACGAGTTAAGTGAAAAAGAACAGAATATATATAGTATGGTGGACTCGATTAAGAATGTCCCCTTATATAAAAATATATATGATATTATCCAAACAGCTCTGCTAGGATATTATAACACGAAGTACATTGGTTTCGGACCTTATTATAAGTTGATGAGCTTTAATAAGCTGGAAGGATGTCGTTTCCAGCTGGGAGTCAAAACTACGAGTGATTTTAGCAAGCATGTACGGCTTTCCGGATACGGGGCGTATAGCACGAAAGATGGTGAATTTAAAGGAGGTGGAACGGTTGAATATATCTTTAATAATCAACCGACATCGAAGTTTACAATTAGTGGTCGGCATGATGTGTTACAGTTGGGTGCTAGTGAGAATGCTTTTTCAACGAGTAATATATTGAGTTCTATATTTTCTAGGGGAAACAATGATAAGTTGACGTTGATTAATTCATTTGATGTACGTTACGAAAAGGAGTGGTGGCAGGGATTTTCGAATTCTTTTGCTTTGGAATACAGGCAAATGTTCCCCACGAAATATGTTGATTTTGTTCGTCCGAATGGAGAAGTTGTGGATCAGATTCACACGACTCAGCTTCGATTGGGAACACGTTTGTCGAGGAATGAGATAGTCGTGCGGCAAACATTCGATAAGGTTTCCATGGGATCGGACTTCCCGATTGTAGGAATAGACGTGATTGCCGGGTTAAAGGATGTGTTGAATGGGGACTACGAATATTATCGTCTGGAATTGTCTGTAAAACATGACTTTAATATTGCCCCGTTAGGATATAGTGATATCATGTTATCTGGGGGCAAAATATTTAACAAGGTACCTTATCCTTTGTTGAAACTTCATGAGGGGAATGCCACTTATTTTTATGATCCTTACGCTTTCTCTTGTATGAATTTTTACGAGTTTGCGTCTGATTTATGGGGAGCGGTATTCTGGGAACATCATTTTAGAGGATTTTTCTTAAGTAAGATTCCGTTAATGAAACGACTAAAATGGCGTGAAGTAGCAACAGTGAAGGCTTTGTGGGGTACGTTGTCAGATAAAAATAACGGTAGCTTGTCTAATACAGATGCTATTTTCCGATTCCCGGAAGGTATGTCTTCCGTGTCGAAGCCTTATATTGAAGCCGGTGTCGGTATTGAGAATATTTTCCGTTTTATCCGGATAGATGCCATCTGGCGGTTGACGCATCGCGGGGACCGTCTGGGGCAGGACGTGGATAATTTCGCGATTAATTTTTCATTACATCTAAATTTCTGATAATTTTCAATTTTCAATTTTTAATTTTCAATTGTAAAAGACTATCTTAGCGCGGTAAAATAGTAAGATATGAAATTAAGAGCTGAGGATTTAGTAAAGAAATACAAGAGCCGTACGGTGGTAAAAGGAGTTTCCGTAAATGTGGAACAAGGGGAGATCGTCGGGTTATTGGGACCGAATGGGGCAGGAAAGACCACGTCATTTTATATGATTGTGGGATTGATTAAACCGAACGGGGGGCGTATTTTCTTGGATGACACGGAGATCACTACGGAACCCGTGTATCGTCGAGCCCAGCTTGGTGTGGGGTATCTTGCGCAAGAAGCTTCCGTATTTCGGCAGTTAAGCGTGGAGGATAATATCAAAGCGGTTTTGGAGATGAGTAATTTACCGAAGGATTACCAGCGTCACCGTTTGGAGGAGATGTTGGATGAGTTCGGTTTACAACATATCCGTAAGAGCAAAGGAATTCAATTATCGGGAGGGGAGCGTCGACGTACGGAAATTGCGAGAGCATTGTCGATTGCTCCGAAGTTTATCTTGTTGGACGAACCCTTTGCCGGAGTGGATCCGATTGCCGTGGAGGATATTCAGAGTATCGTGATCAAGCTAAAAGAGAAAAATATCGGGATTTTGATCACGGATCACAACGTACAGGAGACTCTGTGTATTACAGACCGAGCTTATCTGTTGTATGATGGACGGATTTTACAGTCCGGTTCTGCGGAAGATTTGGCTAATGATCCGGAAGTTAGAAGGGTTTATCTAGGGAAAAATTTTGAATTACGTAGGAAAAAATAAAAAAAAGGTCAAATCGTTTTGCTTTTCACGAAAAAGCAATATATTTGCACCGTCAAAATAGCAAGCGGGCGTGGCGAAACTGGTAGACGCACTAGACTTAGGATCTAGTGCCGCAAGGCGTGGGGGTTCGAGTCCCTTCGCCCGCACTTGAAGAGATGGCCGCCTTACAATGAGGTGGCCTTTTTGTTTGTTTTATCAATTATTGTATTATCATAAAGAAGTATGAATGTAACAAAGAACCAAATCGATGATCTTAATGCAACCATTAAGATTCAATTGGATAAGGATGATTACGCAACTCGCGTGAGCGACGCGTTGAAAGATTACCAGAAGAAAGCGGTGATTGATGGTTTCCGAAAAGGAAAAACTCCGTTCGGGATTATCAAGAAAATGTACGGTAAAGCCGTTTTGATTGAGGAGATCAACAAGTTGATCGGAGAGAGTTTGTCTAATTATATCCAAGAGAACGATTTGAATATCTTGGGTGAACCACTTCCGAGTGAGACGGAACAAAAAGAATTGAATTTGGACGAGGAAAGTTTTGAATTCGTTTATGATATTGCTTTGTCTCCCGTGATGAACGTGAAATTAAGTAAAAGAGAGAAAGTTCCGTATTACATCATCAAGGTGGATGATGAAATGATAGACAAACAGATTGAAAGTATCTGCAAGAGTAATGGTGAGTTAACTCCGGTTGATACAATTGAAGGATCGGAGTACGTGAAGGGAGAGTTGATCGAGCTGGGAGAAGATGGAAAACCGAAAGAAGGTGGAGTTCATGTAGAGGATGCCTCTTTGTCTGTTGAACACATGAAGGATGAGGCGCAAGTGAAAATTTTTACCGGTAAACAGGCTGGAAACGAGGTGATTTTTAATCCGTCAAAAGCTTATCCGAATAAAACGGATTATGCAGCTTTGTTACAGGTAGGTAAGGAAGAAGCTGAGAATATTACTTCTGATTTTTGCTTTATCATTAGCGAGATTAAACGTTACATTGAGGCAGAAGTAAACCAAGCTTTATTTGATAAAGTTTACGGGGAAGGTAACGTGAAGAGCGTTGAGGAATTTCGTGCTCGAGTGAAAGAAGATTTGGCTAAACAGTTTAGAGCTCATAGCGAGTACCGTTTTACGGTGGATGCTCGTGACAAGATGTTGAAGAAAAATGAGGACGTGCTTCTTCCAGAAGCATTCTTGAAGCGTTGGATGTTGGCAACCAATAAAGAATTGACTCAAGAGGCTGTTGATAAAGATTTCGATTCTTACCGGGATGAATTCAAGTGGCAGTTGATCAAGGGTGATATGATTAAGGAAAACAGTATAAAAGTTGAGGACGAGGATATGAAGGCTGTAGGGCGTGAAGTTGCTGCCGCTCAATTACAACAATACGGATTATACGGTTTGTCTGATGAGCAATTGGATGGTTTTGCCGTTCGTTTGCTTGAAAACGAGAAACAACGTGCTAGTCTTTATGACCGTGCTTTGGAAAATAAAATTTTCGGTGTTATTAAAGAGGGGATAAAATTGGAAGAGCAAGAGATATCAATGGAAGATTTCGGTAAATTGTTCGAGAAGTAGTTAAGATCAAATATAGGGGTGCCCCCGTCTCGTTGAGACGGGGGTATTTTTTTATATAGAAGTTTGGATTCAGATGAAAAGTGTAGGAAGTATATTTTAAGGGATGATACGGTGAAGAGTCTTTATAGTTTCAATGAAGATAGTTGATACTTTCGGTTCTTGTTCGGTATATCTTCGGTACACCTTCGCTCCCGCAGCGAAGATGTACCGTCGGTGTTTTGTGAGTATGCCGGGGAAAAATACTTACGTGAGTGGTATATCATTGGGATTATACCGCTTTTTATCGGGAATGTTTTTAGGAGTAGAAATAAAAAAAGCTATCCTTAGAGGATAGCTTTATATCGGTAAAATTGAATTCTTATTTCATGTTTAGTTTTGCTCGGGTGATGTACTTTTCGATGTCGCGGGCTTCATATGAAGTGGGAAATTCTTTTTCCAATCTTTCGTACATGTTTAATGCGCTTTTATAGTCGTTTGCTTTTTCGAAAGCAAGTCCAGCTTTCATTAGGATAACTGGGGTTGTGGCCATATTGGTTGTTCCATTAGTTGCTTTTTGATAATAACTAGAAGCTTTTTTGAAATCGCCCAACTGCATATAAGCGTCACCTAAATTTGCCGTTACCATACTGGAGAAAATTACATCATCAGAAGAAAATTTTTCCAAATATTTGATAGCATTTTGGTTATCACCCAAATGTAAATAACAGATTCCCGCATAATAGTTAGCCAAGTTTCCGCTGGGAGTAGAACCATATTTGTCTATGATTTCCAAGAAACCAGGTGCGTTTCCATCACCGTTTAAAGCCATATTGAAGGAATCTTTTCCAAAAAGGTTCTCGGCAACAAACATCTGTTTTAATGCCTCTTCTTCCATCGGGGCTTTATAGAATCTATAGTATCCCAAGATTGCTCCTACCACGATAATAATAACGAGGACCCCTCTTACCAATAATTTTTGATTTTTTTCGATAAATTGTTCGGTTGAAATCGTGGCTTCTTCAATTTGTTCAAAGCCATCCGCACGTTTCTGTTTCTCTTTTGACATGGTTATATGTTTTTGTTATTTACTTTTCTTATTCCTAGACGTATCGCTCGTCAACGTGCAAAATTAATTTTTTTTTTGATATCAAAAGAGGCTCCACGAAATTTTGTGCAAAAAATTATCAGACTCGTGGATTATATCCTTCTTTTCCTTACTTTTGATTATCTGTTTCACGTTTCCGTTGGAACTTGTTGCTTATAACCACTAACAGTTGAAGTGAATGATTTTAAAAAGCTTGAATGTTGTCAACTATAAGAATATCGCTGAGGCGAGTGTCATATGTTGTCCCCGGTTTAATTGTTTTATCGGGAATAATGGTGTGGGGAAGACTAATATTCTAGATGCCGTGTACCAGTTGTCGATGTGTAAAAGTTATTTCAACTTGCCGGATGCGCAGAATATTCGTCATGGAGAGGCTTTTTTCGTGATTGAGGGACAATACGTGCACGAGGGGGAGGAGGTTGACGTGTATTGTGGAGTGAAACGGGGACAGAAGAAGATTTTTAAAAAGAATAAGAAGACTTATGCCCGGCTTTCTGATCACATCGGGTTGTTGCCGTTAGTTATTATTTCACCTGCGGATGTGGTGTTGATTGATGGTGCTAGTGAAGAAAGAAGACGTTTTATTGATGGAGTGATCAGCCAGTGTGATAAAGAGTACCTGCAATTATTGATTCGTTATAACCGGGTGTTGATGCAGCGGAATAGTTTTTTGAAGGAATATGCGGGACAGTCCATTGATGCGGATATGTTGTCCGTGTGGGACGCCCAGCTTGTGGATAGCGGGCGTGTCATTCTTGAGCGGCGTAGAGCTTTCGTGATGGAGTTAGAGAGAATGTTCCAAGTGTATTATGATCAGGTTTCGTTGGGAAGGGAAAAGGTTATGTTGGACTATTCGACAACTATAAAGAATGACGATTTCTTAGCATCATTACGTGGTAGTTTCGATCGAGACCGGATATTGACTTATACGACAGTGGGTGTGCATCGGGATGATTTGAACTTGAGTTTAGAAGGATATCCCGTGAAGAAGTTGGGATCCCAAGGGCAAAAAAAGAGTTTCCTGATAGCGTTGAAGTTGGCACAGTTTGTTTATTTGGTGAAGCAGAAGGGGGTGAAACCATTACTATTGTTGGATGATATTTTTGATAAACTGGATGCTGACCGGGTAAGTCGGATCATACAAATTGTTTCAAGTATGGATTTTGGGCAAGTTTTTGTTACGGATACCAATCGTGAACATATTGATGAAATTTTGCAGCAACATGCAATGGAATACAAGATATTCCATGTAGAGGGGGGAGAAGTAAGGAGTTTGTGATTGATTATTTGCGATTATGTGATTCTTTACCACAGGCTAACACGTTTTAACTACGGAATTGTAGTATCGTAAATAGTAAATTATGAATTACTAAATTTTGGGGGATTTAAAATTTAAAATCTAAAATTCATTCGGGTTGTTTAGAAAATCGTATTTTTGTAGAACAAATTTAATAGTAGAATTGTAATAATAGGAATATTTTGAAGCAGGGTAAGACGTTGACAATGGATGAACTGGTAAATCTTTACTTGGAGCAGATGGGATTATCCCGTCAGTTTAAAGAGAGGGAAGTGTGTCAGGTTTGGCCGGATGTCGTGGGGGGGATGATTGCTTCCCGGACGAAAAGTTTACGGATTTCGGAGGGGAAAGTGTTCGTGAGTTTTACTTCTTCCGTGGTAAAGAATGAGATACTGATGGTGAAAGAGGGATTAATAAAAGCATTGAATGATCGGGTAGGGGGTAATGTAGTGAAAGATATTGTAGTGTTCTAGTCGTAGAACATTTAATAAAAATATAGATGAAATTAATTGATACGAATGATTTTTTGCTTGGCTCTCATGGGTTAAACCGGTTTCGGGAAAGCTTGGTATCCAAGTTGGTGATGTATATCTTACGGTTGTATAAACTGGATAAGTTGAATGTGAAGGTAAATGATGATGATCCGGAAGTTCTTTTGGATAGTTTGATTGAGGCTTTGGGGGTGACGATTGAGGTGAGCAAGGAAGATTTGGAGAAGATTCCCAAAAATGGTACTTTTATCACGGTTTCTAATCACCCGTTCGGGGGATTGGATGGTATCGTATTGGTTCGTTTGCTGTGTAAATTGCGTCCAGATTACAAAATCATGTCCAATTTCCTGTTGAAAAAAATTGTTCCGTTACAGGACTATATATTGGGTGTGGACCCGGAGGAGAGTAAGAAAGGGTCGAATATGCGAGTGATTAAAGAAGCAATACGTCATGTCATTGACGGAAAGCCTTTGGGGATATTCCCTGCTGGAGAGGTTTCTTCTTATCAGGCTGATTCAAATCACGTGGAGGATAAAGAGTGGGACTCTTCAGTGTTGAAGTTGGTGAAGATGGCGAAGGTTCAGGTTATCCCGATTTATTTTAAAGGGTCTAACAGTTTATTGTTTTATTTATTGGGGATGATTCATCCGGTATTGAAAACAATTAAGTTGCCTTCTGAGTTGTTGAACAAGAAAAACCGGGTGGTGAAGTTAAGGATCGGGAACCCGATCAGCGTGGAAACTCAAAATACTTTCCATAATATAGCTCAATATGGTAAATTTCTGCGAGCGAAAACCTATTTGTTGGGATCTGCGTTAGAAGTAAAAAAATTTTTTATTAAATCACAGAAAGCAATGTCTAAAGCAGAACCGGTTGCAGCAGAGACAGAGAGTGCGATATTAAAGAAAGAAATCGAGGGTATCGCTGAAGATTACTTGTTGTTTAACATGAAAAATTATGATATATATTGTTCGCCTTCCGTAAAGATTCCGAATGTGTTGAACGAGATCGGGCGTTTACGGGAAGTTACTTTCCGTGCTGTGGGTGAAGGTACGAATCGTAGTATAGACTTGGATGAATATGACCTTTATTACTATCATTTATTTATTTGGGACAAGGAAGAGGAGAAAATTGTCGGGGCCTATCGTGTGGGGAAAGGAAAGGAAATTATTGATCGTTACGGGATGAAGGGATTTTATATTAATTCATTGTTTAAGGTGCGGAAAGAGATGTTACCCGTGTTGTACGAGTCGATCGAGCTGGGACGTTCTTTTATCACGGAGGAGTATCAGCGTAAACCGCTCCCATTGTTCATGTTGTGGAAAGGTATTCTTTATTTCTTGTTGAAGAACCCGGAGTATCGTTATCTGATTGGACCGGTGACGATTAGCGGGAAGTACACGGAAGTGTCAAAAGAGTTGATTATGCGTTTTATTCAAGAAAATCATTATAACCATGAGTTAGCGAAATATGTGATTCCGCGTTCCAAGTATCAGGTGCATTCGGAAGAGCCTGGGGTACAGGTAATGCTGGATGCTGCCCAAAAGGACATATCCGTGTTGGACAAGATGATCGGGGATATTGAGCCATCGAGTGATAAGTTGCCGGTTTTGTTAAAGAAATATATTTCTTTGAATGCCAAGATTATCGGTTTTAATATAGATCCTAAGTTTAATATGTGCTTGGATGGTTTACTTATTTTAGATATTTTTGACGTGCCGATGAAAACGATCGAGTCGTTGTCAAAAGAGATAAATGATGACACGATATTGAGTAGATTTTCTTCGGATAGTGTGGAACTGTAAATTTCCGATAGAATAGCATGTACGATATATTGTATCTTTTCAAGGGAATGTTGGTTGGTTTAATGGTATCGATTCCATTAGGGCCAATGGGTGTATTGATTATCCAGAAAACCTTGCATAAAGGTGCGTTATCGGGTTTTATTGCCGGAATGGGAGCTGCTTCTGCGGATTTTTTTTATGCTTCGGTGGCGGCGTTCGGGCTGGGGTACGTGATAAATACCGTGCAGACTCATGAGTTATTGTTACAGATTATCGGTGGAATTTTTCTTTTGTGTATAGGGTTAAAAATTTATTTTGATAACCCGATTCGTCAAATCCGTCAACGGCGTCAAGGTCGGGTGAGTAAGACCGGGTTGTTGGGAGATTATCTTTCGTTGTTTTTTTTGACGGTCTCTAACCCGATTACGGTGGTTGTTTTTATGGCTGTTTTTGCCGGGATGTCTGTTTTTGGAGAATCTTCTTCTTTATTTGGTGAATTGCTGGTGGTGATTGGTGTGTTGTTAGGTGGTGGCGTGTGGTGGTACACGCTTTCGACGTTGGTAAATATTTTCCGTAAGAAATTCCGACTACGAGTGTTAATCACAATTAACCGGGTTTCCGGATTAGTCATCACGATTTTGGGGGCGTTGGTTATTTTAGCTGCTTTCGCTCCTTTTAAGAATTTAGTAATTCATTAATTATCTGGTTCTGTATCTTGGATTTGATTTGCAGTTCTTGATTGGAAATGTCGAGAATCTCCCCAAATTCCGTAGGCTACTTTGCAGCCGCTTTTTAGGATGCTTTCTTCCAGTTTGTGCATGGATTCAGCGGCTCCCTCATGGGTTCCCGGTTTGTTCTCGTAGAGTTTGTAAAGGGTTCGGTTTGTCGTGGGGGTAATGTTTGGCATAACCACGTTAGCCCCTATTTCCAGTGCTTTTTCTCTTCCGGCGGGGGCAATAGCTTGAAGGGCTGTGGTAGCAGCGATGTTAATGTCCGGCATGAGAAGTCGGAGTGCTGCTACCATGTGGATGGACAGGCGCAGTCTTTCTTGGAGGGGAAGGAGCAAATGGCGGTATTCGTACAGAGGTGTGTCATGGTGTTCTAGGTAAGGTCCCATACCTACCATGTCGATGTCCATGGATTGCAGGAATAGTAAATCGTTTGCCAGATCGGTAATGGTTTGAAACGGTAGTCCGATCATTACGCCAGTTCCCGTTTGATACCCGCAGTATTGTAGGCTTTCTAGGCATTTCAAACGTGTCGAATGGGAATGGAGTGGATCATTCGGGTGAATCTTGGCATATAATTCGGGATTGGATGATTCTATACGCAACAAATAGCGATGTGCTCCGGCATCTCTCCAACGTTTATAAGTGTCTTCCGTTTGTTCTCCCAGTGAGAGTGTGATACCTAACTCGTTGTTGCTGTTTTTTTTGATTTCTTGCAGCAAACGGGTGATTCGATCCACGAATTTTTTATCAGAACGTTCTCCACCCTGTAACACGATGGAACCGAAATTATGCGTATAGGCAAAGTCTGCGGCTTCAATGATCTCTTTATCCGAGAGTGCGTACCGGGCTGTTTTCATGTTGGATTTCCGAATGCCACAGTAATAGCAGTCTTTGATACAGATGTTGGAGATTTCAATTAATCCCCGAAGGTATACATTGTTACCGATGGTTTTGTTCTTTATTCTTTTTGCTTCCGAGTAAAGTTGATTTTCATCTTCTTCTCGACAAGTCAGCATATTTTCTACCTCCGGCAGAGTATATATTTTTTTCATATGATTTTCCTTTTTACAAAAGTAGGAAAAAGGCTTGATTTTATTAAATTTGTTCCAATGAAAAAAACTTATCAATTTTGGAATGGATGATTTTAGATTTCAACCGACAAGGTTGATATTTTTTCATCGAGTGATCTTTAATCTTCAATCTAAATTTAAAATTAGAACGTGGTGAAGAAAATTGCATTAATCGTTTTAGGATTTATTCTTCTCGGAGGAATAGGATTTGCGCTATGGTGGGTGAATGAGCGGGAACGTGAGGTTGATGTCCCGAAGGAATCGTTTATCCCTTATAATTCTGCTGTTGTGGTTAATGTGAATGCGAATGCAAACTTATCACCGAAGATTGCTGCTGCTTTTGACCGGGAAATTAAGACATTTCGGAAAAGTATGTTATCCCGGGTTGTAGATACGTTGAAACGGGTATCCCAGGTAGATACCTCCTCCTATGTGATGGCGATTCGAGTGGAAGGGAAACAATCGATTCGTTTTTTGTACGTGTTGAACCGGAGTGGCTTGTTTTCTAGAGGGGATGTACATGCTTTTTTGCAAAAAATGTTTGCTGGTATGCAGGTGAAAGAGCGAAAATATAATAGTCAGAAGATATATTTGGTAAGTCGGGGGAAAGATGAAATATGTTATGCAGCTGTTGGCGGAATGGTATTGGTCTCTAACTCTGAGTTGTACGTGGAAGATGCTATAAATCAATTAGGTGATACTGGTGTGGATGAAAAAGACGAAGCACCCCGTTTTAAAAATGTGAATCGTTATTTTTCCACGGGAGCAGGTTTGAACGTGTTTTTGAATACGACTTGTTTTTCTGATTTACTTCCTTTATTATTACAAAAGGATTTTATTGCGAAACAGACGAATGTTGCCCAATGGTTTAAGTGGGGGGCGTTAGATGGCGATATAAAGCCGAATGGTGTTAGTTTTAACGGTTTTGTGCATTACGATGGGTTGAAAGCCGCATTCCCTATTGTGTTTAAAGGGCAAGTTCCTCAGGATTCCAAATTAGATGCGGTGATGCCTGCCGATGTGAAGTGTGTTAGTATTTTGGCTTTGAATGATGTGGCAAATTATTTGGCATCTCTTGAGAGTTATCGTTACGGGGCGGGACAGATTGAGAATATCCGGAAACGGAAACAGGAGTTTGCCCGTCTTTTTGGGGATAAGCTGGAAGAGGAGTGGCAGGTTTTGTTAAAAGGTGAATGGGGGAAAGGGACACTTTCTTATGATGCGAGCCGAAAACAGGAGGAGGGGATCATGGTGGTTCACGTGAAAGCTGGAAGCTTGGCTAGAAGTTTGCTAGAGAAGATGTTGAAATCGTATGCATCGAAGTCTGGAGTTGTTGAAGCTTCATTATATCGTTCATTTGCCTTGGATAAAGATAAGAAAGTAAGTTATTTTAAGATGCCTGTTCCTGATTTTGCAGGAGTGATGTGGGGATATGTGTTGGGTGGAATTGCGACGAATTACGTGTTGGTAGAAGACAATTACGTAGTGTTTGCTTCTTCCGAAAAAGGACTCCAATCTTTTGCGAGTGATTATATGCGTCGTCTGAGTGTGAGGGATCAGGAATGGTACCAGAAGTTGAGGACAAAATTGTCTTCAAAGTTTAATTGGATGTACTTGTCCGAGATGGTCTCAATGTTACCTTATTATGAACAGGTGACCAAAGGTGCTTTACGTGAATTGTTAGTGAGAAATAAAGAAGGGATGGAGGTATTTTCTTCTCTCGGGCTACAGTGGGGAAGTGAGGGCAATATGCTGTATCACACCTTGTTTTTAAGTACAGAAGAGGTGGAGCAGAAACAAGCTCAGGTTATGTGGCAGACACGGTTGGATACTAGAATGAGTATGAAACCGGCGATTGTGGTAAATCATAACACGGGAGAACGTGAACTTTTCGTGCAGGACGAGGGAAATACGATTTACCTGATTAATGATGTGGGACGTATTTTGTGGAAATTGCCGATTGAAGGGAAGATTAATAGTGAGGTTTATCAAGTGGATATGTTTAAGAACGGGAAGTTGCAATATTTATTTTCTACATCTCATCATCTTTATTTGATTGATCGGAACGGTAATTATTTACCTCGGTTCCCTTTGGCATTTAAATCTCCTTGCGAACGGGGAATCTCAGTGGCTGATTATGAAAATGACAAGAATTACCGGGTGTTTGCCCCTGGGGCGGATCATTACGTGTATTTGTATGAGGTGTCTGGTAATTTCGTGAAAGGTTGGGGTGTGCCAAAGAGTGATAACGATATTGTCTCTAAAATTTATCATTTCCGGGTGGAAGGGAAAGATTATCTTGTGTATGCAGACCGGTACCGTTTGTATATTTTGGATCGTAAAGGGAAGGAACGAGTGAATGTATCTACTTTATTGAATTTGTCTGCTAACACCTCTTTGTACTTGACGAAACAGAATGGTCAGATGAAAATTACTTTTACGGATGCTAACGGAGAAATTGTATTGGTGAATTTTCGAGGCCAAGTGGAGCGAATCAAAGGAGAAGGGATGATTGGCGGGGGGATGTTCAACGTGGAGGATGTTAATAATGATGGGCAAGACGAGTTTATTTATACGTTGAAAAATAAAATTTTGGTGATGGATAACAAGGGTGAATTGTTGTTCGAGAAGTATTGGGAAGATGCGGAGTTGGATTTTCCGTATGTTTATCGTTTTTCGGTCCGGGATTCAAGAATTGGGGTTATGGATGGCAAGGGTGAACGTCTTTTCTTGCTAGACATGAAAGATGTTTCCAAAGGTTTTCCAATACGGGGAAATTCACCGTTTTCAATTGCTTTTGGAGATAAAGGAAGTGCCGGTTTTTATTTGTTTGCAGGGAGTGACGGAACGCATTTACTAAAATATCGGGTGTTGAGGTGATTGAAGTAAAGTTACTCTTACTCAATACTTCTATATTAACGTTGGTATAATGAAAAGATAACGGACGGATGTAAGAGTATCTATTGGGAAAATAATGTATTGAATATTATAAGTGTGAAAAGAATATGATAAAAATTAGACTATTAGTGCTTTATATGTTTTTGAGTACAGGGATGTTTGCTCAGAATACAGGAAAGTTAGAAAATTATTTGAAGGAAAATGCATTGGAGGATTTGGTAAATCAAAGGTTTGCGGGCAAAAAACTGACAGAGAAGGGTGCAAGTGAGGTGGAACAGGTTTTGTGTGAAGCGTGGGAAAAGGAGGTGAAAAAGAAATATCATCGTTTTTGGATGTTGAAAAATTTTTCTCGAGACGGGTTGCAAATGAAATTTGATTATCGGGTATTTGGCGAACGTCCGGAAGATGGAAGGAGTTTGTTTATTTCTATGCATGGAGGGGGGAATGCTCCGGAAGCGTTGAATACTCAGCAATGGGAGAATCAAATTCGTTTGTATGAACCCCGAGAGGGAATTTACGTGGCTCCTAGAGCTCCTTGGGATGATTGGAATATGTGGTTTAAACCGGGATTGGATGAGTTTTTTGAAGTCTTGATTCAGACAGCCGTCGTGGAGATGGGAGTTAACCCTGATAAAGTATATTTGTTGGGATATTCTGCCGGTGGTGATGGGGTATGGAGGATGGCTCCCCGTATGGCTGATCGTTGGGCAGCAGCTTCTATGATGGCTGGGCATCCGGGAGAAGCATCGCAAGTGAATTTGCGTAATGTGCCTTTCATGATTTGGATGGGGGAGTATGATAGTGCTTATGATCGGAATAAGCTGGCAGTGGAAAAAGGCCGGGTGATGGATTCTTTACAGCAGGCAGAACCGGAGGGTTATATGCATGAAACACATATCGTGAAGGGGAAAGGACATTGGATGGATCGTGCGGATACTGCTGCAATTGCTTGGATGACAAAATATAAGCGAAACGCTTTGCCGAAAGAGATTGTTTGGCGTCAGGAAGAAGTCGTGCGTCCTTTTATGTATTGGTTGGGAGTTGACCTTGAAACGGCTCGTCCGGGAATGATTGTGATAGCAGAGCTTGCCAGTAATGAGATTAAAATAGAAGCGTGTGATTATCCGAAGTTGAGAATTTATCTAAATGACCGGATGGTGGATATGGAGAGACCTGTTAAGGTTACTTACAAGGGGAAGGTTTTATTCGAGGGGAAGGTGGCGAGAACCGCAAGATGTATTGCACAAACTTTATGTGAGCGAGGAGACAGGGAATTGGTGTTTAGTGGGTATGTGGAAGTCGAAATATGACCTTGGGAGGTGAGGAGTGTGAAAGTTCTTCTAAAGTTATCGGAATAGCTCGTCATCGTTTACAAATGGACGGGCAAGAGGTTTCCCTTTGATGGCATTTCATGGCTACCCGTTGCATTGCAGGTATTGCTTGAATCCACAATCGCTGGATGGTGGAAGACTTTGGAAACGGTATGATTGCATGACGTTGTATGAAGAGGTGAAGGTGGATGAACTTTATTTTTTGGCTACCGGAGGAGGAGTGACTTTCGGGGGAGGAGAACCCTGTTTGCAGAGTGAATTTATTAGTAAATTCCGGGAACTTTGTGGGAAAGAATGGTTGTTGATTTTGGAAACTACTTTGAACGTGGGGAAGGAGCATATTGAGCGATTGCTTCCGGTCATTGATCGTTTTATTATTGATGTCAAGGATATGAACCCAGATATTTATAAACAATACACGGGTAAGGATAACGAGGCTGTTGTTCGTAATCTTCGTTTGCTAGTGGAACGGGGACGGAGGAAGGATATGCTTGTGCGTGTACCTCTTATTCTTGGTTATAATACCGATGGGGATCGGGAAAAAAAGTTGCCGACAATTGGAGATGATGGGGATAAAGTATTTCGATCTGTTTACATATAATATCTATATGATACCGGGAAAGCAAACTTGTAAAATACTGAAAGAAATCCGCAAGCAAATTGCCCAAGTGAATGATATTTACACGGGAGAATAATGAATCATCCCCCAAAGTATAATTGTGACTTTCAGGGATTGATTCATTATTCTTTATAATTTCTTGGTAGCTTAAAGAGCGTTGGCATCAACAACCACGTCTTTATTGTATTCTCCCTTAGCTAATTTTTGAGCAACGTTTTTAAATGCTTTTACCGTGTATTCCACGTCTTCTAAAGTATGCATAGCAGTCGGGATCAAGCGAAGTAGTAATTGGCCTTTCGGAATAACCGGGTAAACCACGATAGAACAGAACAGGTTATAGTTCTCTCTTAAATCCATGGCAACTTGAGTCCCTTCTGCCACACTACCAGATAGGTAAACGGGAGTTACAGGAGAATTGGTTCTTCCTATATTCAGACCGTCTGCTTTTAATCCAGCTTGTAAAGCACGAACAATAGTCCATAGCTTCTTGCGTAATTCCGGTTTGGTTCTCAATAACTCCAAACGTTTGATTGCTCCTTCAACCATAGGCATTGGGAGTGATTTAGCGAAAGTCTGAGAACGCATATTATATCTCAAATACATGCATATATCTTCATCACAAGCGATAAATGCTCCGATTCCGGCCATTGCTTTTGCAAAAGTGGCAAAGTAAAGGTCAATACCGTCCATTACTCCAAAATGGTCGCCAGTTCCAGCTCCATGAGGCCCCATAGTTCCGAATCCGTGGGCGTCATCCACGAGTAAGCGGAAGTTGAAATCCTTTTTCATGGCAACAATTTCGTCCAATTTTCCAAGGTCTCCAGCCATTCCGAACAACCCTTCCGTAATAACTAGAATACCACCACCGGTGTTTTCTACCCATTTGGTTGCTCTTTCTAGCTGTTTGCGTAGGCTTTCCATATCGTTGTGCTGGTATACGTATCTTTTAGCCGGAGACAGACGAAGGCCGTCCATAATACAAGCGTGGTCTTCGGCATCGTATACGATACAATCATGACGGCTAGTCATGGCATCGATGATGGAAACCATTCCCTGGTAACCAAAGTTTAATAAAAAAGCATCCGGTTTACCCACGAATTCTGCTAGTTGAGATTCCAAGTACTCATGACGGGAGGTTTGTCCGCTCATCATACGAGCCCCCATCGGGTAAGCCATCCCGTATTTTGCAGCAGCCTCAGCGTCAGCTTTACGTACTTCCGGATCATTTGCAAGACCGATATAATTATTTAAACTCCAGTTTAAAACTTCCTTGCCGCGGAATCTCATGCGGGGACCAATTTCACCCTCTAATTTCGGGAAAGAGAAATAGCCATGAGCCTGTTTGGCATATTGACCAATGTTTCCCTTCTGTTGTCTAACTCTTTCAAAAATGTCCACTTTGATAAATATTTTGAAATTCTTAATCTTATTATTTACAATGTGGAAGCAAAGGTAACTAAAAAAATGTATTCCAGATAAGTTCTTTTGAAAAGTTGCGGTTTCAGGTGTGGAAATACGTTTAAATACTTAGTTGTTTTTTCCATGCTGATGGAAAAAGTTACAAGTTTGCAGGTTATAAATCTGCGATGACAGTTGCTTGGGTGCTTTTATTTTAAAATCTAAAATCGTTAATCATAAGTCGTAAATTATTTTGTGGATTGATATTTATAATTTATCTTTGCGTGATGCAAAAAAGGCACTTTATGATGAAGAATTTTATAGGATTTCTGCTCGTAATAATTTTGATGAGTTCATGTAGTGAGTATCAGAAACTTTTGAAAAGTGGTGATTCTCAAGCTATGTATAAGAAAGCAGTAGAGTATTATAATAGTGGAGATTACACGAGAGCTTCCAATTTGTTTGATGGGATTCGGATGGTTTTCCAAGGAACATCCAAGGCTCAGAGTGTAGCTTATTACCGGGCTTTCTGTAGTTATAATCAAAAAGATTATGAAGTTGCGGCGGAATTATTTAAACAATTTGTTTCTATTTATCCGGAAAGTTCTTATGTGGAAGAGTGCCTGTATATGATCGGGTATTGTAATTTTTTAGCTTCACCGAAAGCACGGTTGGATCAAACGGTAACCGAGAAAGCAATGGAAAGTTTTCAACTTTATTTAAGTCGTTATCCGAATTCTTCCCGCAAAGAGCAAATTAATGAGTACATGGACGAGATGCGGGACAAGTTATCTTACAAGGATTATTTGAGTGCGAGAAATTACTATTTAAGAGAGAAATATAAATCGGCCGTGGTTAGTCTTGAGAATTGTTTGAAGGACTACCCTGGATCGAAGTATCGGGAAGAGATCATGTATATGCTATTCAATTCCAAGTACGAGATGGCCGTGAATAGTGTTGAGGATAAACAATACGAGCGTTATAATGCTGCTAAAGAGGAGTACTATTATTTCCTTGATGAGTATCCGGAAAGCCATTATGCTAAAGAAATGGCTCGAAAATATGAAATCATCAACGAGTTTTTGAAACCGTATGATGTTGATGAAGAAGAATAATCAGATAAAACAAATAATATTCAAATTAACCATGGTAGATTTTAAGAAAGTTAAAGCACCGAATAATACTATTACCCGGAATCCGGCTTTATTGGCTAGTAAGGCGGATAATATCTACGAAGCAGTGGCTGTGATCGGTAAAAGGGCTAATCAAATTTCGGTTGAAATGAAAGAGGAGTTAAGTAGGAAACTTCAAGAGTTTGCTTCTTATGCGGATAATTTGGAAGAGATATTTGAAAATCGGGAACAGATAGAGATTTCCAAGTATTACGAACGTTTACCGAAACCGGTGTTGATTGCTACCCAAGAATTTGAGGATGGGGATATTTATTTCCGTATTTCTTCGAAGGAGAAAGGTGATGCAAATAATAATACAGACGAGGAATAGATACTGTCTTTAAGGAAAAGAATATGCCTGAGAGTGTCATACTTTCAGGTTTTTTGTTTTAAATTTGTCGAACAGGTTCAACTTTCCTTGAGCGTAAAGTTGTTTGAGGATTATGGATTTATAATGTTATAAATCGGTGATGTTAAAAGGAAAACATATTATATTGGGAGTGACAGGAAGTATTGCTGCATATAAGGCTGCTACATTAACTCGTCTACTTGTGAGAGAAGGAGCAAGTGTGAAGGTGGTGATGACACCTTTGGCGAAAGAGTTCATTACTCCCTTAACGATGGCAACTCTTTCCAAAAGTCCGATTTTGGTTGATTTTTATAATCCGGAAAATGGAGATTGGAATTCGCATGTTGATTTGGGATTGTGGGCAGACTTATATCTGATAGCTCCGGCCTCGGCAAACACGATCGGAAAGATGGCGGGAGGTATTGCTGATAACCTTTTGTTGACGACTTATCTGTCGGCCAAATGTCCGGTGATGGTTGCTCCAGCAATGGATTTAGATATGTATAAACATCCGGCGACACAACGAAACTTGAAGATGCTGCAATCTTTTGGCAATATTATTATAGAGCCGGAAAGCGGGGAACTAGCTAGTGGTTTAGTGGGAAAAGGACGGATGGAGGAACCGGAAAAGATCGTTTCTTTTATAACTGCTTATTTTGCCCGTCAGACAGATTTTAAAGGTAAAAAGGTGGTGGTGACTGCAGGACCTACATACGAGAAAATAGATCCTGTTCGTTTCATTGGGAATTATTCTTCCGGGAAAATGGGATTGGCTATAGCAGAAGAGCTTGCAGGGCGAGGAGCAGAGGTGGTACTCGTATGTGGTCCCGTGAATCTAAAAACTTGTCATCCAGCGATTCGTCGGATAGACGTGGAGTCTGCAGCCCAGATGTATGAAGCGGTATTCAGGGAGTTTATAGATAGTGATGTTGCAATATTAAGTGCTGCCGTAGCTGATTTTACCCCGAAAGAGAAAGCTGATCACAAGATTAAGCGAGGAAAGAATGATTTGGTGTTGGAATTGTTACCTACAAAGGATATTGCTGCAGAATTGGGAAAGATGAAGAAGGCTTCACAATTATTAGTTGGATTTGCCTTGGAAACAAATGATGAAGAGGTGAATGCTCTTTCTAAGATGAAACGAAAGAATTTGGATATGATTGTCTTGAATAGTTTGAATGATAAAGGGGCTGGCTTTGGTGTGGATACGAACAAAGTGACAATCATGGGCAAAGTAGGAGATCGGATTGTTTATGAGTTGAAAACGAAGGTGGAAGTTGCTAAAGATATTGTAGACCAGATTGCTTCCCGACTATAATTTTATGCATGAAAATTGCGGATTAGAATTTTTATTTTGTAACTGGTTCGTTTGCAAAGATTCTCGTTTTCATTAGAAATATTTTGGAAAATAAATTGGAAAATCGTTTTGTTCGGATGGAAATTATGCTTAATTTTGTATTCCGATATGAAGATAGAACATCAAAATATTCGGCGAAGATTGTTTTTGTGCCTACAGTTTAGGCAGAGGCATAATCGTTGTTTTAATAAGATACAAAAAACCAACATTGTCGTTAGTTGACATTGTTGGTTTTTTTTATATGGGAGGGTATGAATGAACATAAACACTTTTAATATATAGAATTATGAATAAACGTAGCTTAGTATCCATTACTGATTACTCGAAAGAGGACATTTTGGAAGTATTGAAAATAGCTTCTGAATTTGAGAAAAACCCAAATCGTAATTTGTTAGAGGGTAAAGTGGTTGCTTCCCTATTTTTCGAGCCATCTACTCGTACACGGTTGAGTTTCGAAACAGCTATTAGTAGAATGGGAGGTCGTATTGTCGGATTTTCCGATGCTTCATCTTCTAGTACAACAAAAGGAGAATCATTAAAAGATACGACCAAAATGGTGGATAACTACTGTGATTTGATTGTGATGCGTCATCCACTGGAGGGAGCAGCTCGTTTTGCTAGTGAGGTTGCTGATGTGCCGGTAATTAACGCTGGAGATGGTGCGAATCAACACCCGACTCAAACTATGTTGGATTTGTATTCTATCTATAAAACGCAGGGAACCCTTGAAAATCTAAATATTTTCATGGTCGGAGACTTGAAATATGGAAGAACTGTTCACTCTTTATTACAGGCCATGAGTCATTTTAATCCGACGTTCCATTTTATTTCTCCGAAAGAATTGGAGATGCCGAAAGCCTACAAGTTGTTCTTGGATGACTTACATATCCCTTATTACGAACATACCGAGCTGGATGATGTAATTAATGATGCGGATATTCTTTATATGACACGCGTACAACGTGAACGTTTTGCAGATCCATTGGAGTACGAGAAAGTGAAGAATGTTTATATTTTGAAAAACTCCATGCTGACAGGGACAAAAAATAATATGAGGATTCTTCACCCGCTACCTCGTGTGAATGAGATCAGCGAAGATGTGGACGATAATAAGAAAGCATACTATTTCCAGCAAGCTTTGAACGGGGTATACACTCGTCAAGCAATTATTTTCAAGGCGTTAGATTTAAAATGGTAATTAAAGAATAAAAAGATATGGCAGCAAAGAAAGAATTACAGGTTAGTGCCGTAGAAAATGGAACGGTAATAGATCATATTCCTGCAGAGAAATTATTTGACGTGATCAACGTGTTGGGAATTCAAAATCTTGAAAACACGGTAACTTTTGGATATAATCTGATTAGCAGTAAATTAGGGAAAAAGGGGATTATTAAAATTTGGGATAAATTTCTAAAGGATGATGAGATTAACAAGTTGGCATTGGTTGCTCCGACTGCTAAAATCAATATTATAAAAGATTTTGAGGTGGCAGAGAAAAAAGCGGTTATGGTGCCAGAGCACGTGGAGGGAATTGCTAAATGTGTAAACCCGAAATGTATCACGAACAATCAGAATGTTCGTACAAAGTTTGATGTTGTCGGAAGTTCTCCTATCGTGTTGAAATGTCACTATTGCGAGAAACTAACAGATCAAGAGCACATCGTAATCATTTGACGATAAATACTAATTACAAAAATAGAGATACATGTGTATCTCTATTTTTAGTAGTGTAAACTAAACTGTGTCAAGTTATTTTCGGAGTCGTTTTGGGACTACCAATATCCCAAAACGGCTCCGCTAAGTTATCAATATCGTCAAAGAACTCCAAACAAAAGATGTTGTCAGGCCAAGATCCTGAACCTGTCCGGGAACAGGATGGCCAGTTGCTGGGCCGTCTGTCCCCAGTTCTGCACCGGTTGTGTCCATTTCTTCCGGATTCTCGTAAATGCAAGATAGACAAGTTTTTCCAGGGCGGTATCAGATGTAAATACACCCTTGTTTTTGGTTACCTTGCGGAGCTGGCGGTGATAGCCTTCTACGGTATTTGTAGTATATATTATCCTTCTGATATGCTGTGAGTACTGGAAGTAGGCGGTCAGGCGGTCCCAGTTGTCACGCCAGCTCTTGATGACAATAGGATAGTCCTCGCCCCACTTGATTTCAAGGTCGTCAAGTGCCTTTTCTGCGGCATCTTTGTTGACCGCCTGATATACGAGTTTCAGGTCCCGCATGAACTCTTTCTGGTTCCTGCTGGCAACATACTTGACAGAGTTGCGTATCTGGTGTACGATGCAGAGCTGGACCGTAGTCTGAGGAAAGACACTTGCTATCGCATCGGGAAAGCCCTTCAGTCCGTCAACACAGGCGATGAGGATATCCTGGACACCTCTGTTCTGGAGATCCGTAAGGACGCCGAGCCAGAAGTTGGCTCCCTCGCTCTTGGATATGTACATGCCAAGAAGCTCTTTCCTTCCCTCGCATGTAAGGGCCAGTACATTATAGATGGCTTGTGTCACTGGACGGTTCTTCTCGTCCATTACCTTATAATGCACCGCATCAAGCCATACGATGGGATACACCCGGTCCAGAGGCCGGTTTTTCCAGCTCTGTATCTCAGGAAGGACACGGTCCGTTATGCTGCTTATGGTCTCTGCCGATATGCGGTTGCCGAACTGTTCCTCCAGAATGTCGCTTATTTCCCTTGTGCTGTTGCCGATGGCGTACAGGCCTATGATTCTGTCCGCAAGTGAGTCAGCAAGGATCTTCTCGCGTTTGCGCACAACCTGGGGATCGAAAGTGCCGTCACGGTCGCGCGGTGTGTTTATGGTTATTTCTCCCATTGATGTCTGTACCTGCTTGCTCATATGCCCGTTGCGGCGGTTGCCCATCTCGCGTTCGACTTCGTCAAGATGACTGTCCATTTCTCCTTCCAGCGCGCTGTTCAGCAGATTCTCCAACAAAGGCGCCAATACCCCGTCCTTGCCGGATAGCGGCACTCCTGCCTTCAGCTTTTCGATGGCTTGTGCCTTGAATTCCTCAAAATCAAATGAATTGCTCATAATTAAAGTGTGTCTGTAAAGTTAATATTTTCTTTTCCCTTTACTTGACACACTTTAGTTTACAGTCTCCTATTTTTTTGCTTCTAAACTTCTCGCTTTTTGTTTGTTCTTTAACGATTTACTAGTTATAAATTTGATGTAATCGTAAGAGGAGTATTTTTCCACTTTTTTGGTGATCAAATTGAACCTTTCTCTTGTTTTTTGTTGCTTTACGGCTAATGTTCCAAAGTCTTGAATCGTAACTTTTTCACCTGCTTCAAGAGATTCTAGTATACAACTGATGAAGGTGTTAATGATTAATGCTGAAGTTGCTTGGGTGTGTCCACTTCTTTCCGCTACTTTTTTCGTGAGTTCTCTTTTGTTCATAATCAATTTGTTATATGATTCTACATTTTGAATGTGAATTCGATTTTCATATGATTTAACGTCTTATTTAAAACTATCTGTCAGAGTAATCGTTCATTTTACTAGACAAATATACCAAATTTTAGAAGAAACATGATAAATTATTGCAAAAATATTACTAACAAGACTACTACACGAAAGAGAAGGTATATAAAAAAATCTTATCATTCGTGCAGAAACTCGTGTCAAGTTTAATGAACGTTTTACTTGACACCTGTGTGATTGGTTTATTTATATTTGTGTTTCTGATTATTTCATAAAATGGTTGTTAATGTCTTTGTTTTAATTTATTTTATAATACAAAAGAATTATGACAATAGCATATTTAAGAGTAAGCACGGGGAAACAACATCTTGAGAATCAAAAGGAAGAGATAGAAAAGTTTGCCGCACGAAAGAACTTAACTGTACACCGTTGGGTTACGGAGATTGTAAGTGGTAAAAAGAAAGAGCATGACCGGAAATTAGGTAGATTGTTGAAAAGTTTGAAAAAAGGAGACGTGCTAATTGTTACTGAATTATCCCGATTAAGCCGGACTTTGTTAGACATAATGTCAATACTTCATCGATGTCTTGAAATGAATATAACAGTTTATAGCACGAAAGACGGTTACGCTTTTGACAATAGTATTAATAGTAAGGTTTTAGCTTTTGCTTTTGCCTTGGTGGCGGAAATCGAGCATAATCTAATTTCAATGAGGACGAAAGAAGCTTTAGCTCATAGGAAGTCCGAGGGAGTACGTTTGGGGCGTCCGCCAGGAAAAGGGAAACAAAATGTGTTATTGGATAACCGGGAGGAGATTAGTCATTTACTTGAAGAGGGAATGTCTGTATCGGCTGTTTGTCGAATTTATCATATATCACGAGAAACTTTTTATGCTGTGAACCGGAAATATCAGCTTTTCTAGAAAAGAAAAAGCTGAACGTACAAGACGTTCAGCTCATATGGAAAATTAAAAATTCTATTCTTCCAAAAAATTAGGGTACATATAGTTTGTTGCTGGAACAAATGTTTCTTTAATAGCTTGTGGAGAAACCCAGCGCAATAAATTGAAGATCGTTCCTGCCTTATCATTGGTCCCAGATGCGCGACCTCCTCCGAAAGGTTGTTGATCAACGACAGCTCCAGTCGGTTTATCGTTGATGTAAAAATTACCGGCCGTGTGAGTTAAACGCTCTGTCATTTCCTCTATATTTGTGCGATTTTTAGAAAAAATAGCTCCGGTAAGAGCGTAAGCCGATGATTTGTCTAGAATATCTAGTGTTTCATCTACTTTTTCTGGATCATAAACGTAAACTGTTAATATTGGGCCAAATAATTCTTCCCGCATGGTAATGTAATCCGGTTTAAAGGCTTGGATAATGGTCGGTTGGATAAAATATCCGGCACTCATATCATAATGTCCCCCGATAATCACTTCTGCGTCCTCAGACTTGTTGGCAGCATCAATCGCATTAGATAATTTAATGAAGGATGCTTCGTCAATAACAGCATTTACGAAGTTTGTGAAATCTTCAACTCCACCTACTTTTATGTTAGCCATATCCTCTTGTATGTAGTTTTCTACTTCAGGCCAAATGTTGGCGGGAATATAGGCACGTGAAGCAGCTGAGCATTTTTGTCCTTGATACTCGAATGCCCCGCGAACGATGGCTGTTGCCACTTCTTTAGGACATGCTGTCGGATCGGCGAAAATATAATCTTTACCCCCGGTTTCACCAACAATCCTCGGATAACTTCTGTATTTATCTATATTTTTTACGATAGTAGTCCAAATATCATTAAATACCTGAGTTGATCCAGTGAAATGTATGCCTGCGAAATCTTTATGAGAGAAAATAACATCGGCAGCCGTTGGTCCAGAACAATAAACTAGGTTGATGACACCATCAGGTAACCCGGCTTCTTTTAGGATTTCCATGATTAAGTGTGCCGAGTAAACGGCCGTTTTGGATGGTTTCCATACACAAACATTACCCATTAATGCTGGGGCTCCTGGTAGGTTACCGGCAATAGAGGTAAAATTGAATGGGGTAAGGGCAAAAACAAATCCTTCCAAAGGACGCCATACCGTACGGTTCCAGATGCCCGGAGATGAATTCGGTTGCATATGGTATATTTCGTACATGTTTTTCACGTTGAAACGGAAAAAATCAGCTAATTCTGCCACACAGTCAATTTCTGCCTGGAAGGCATTTTTGGATTGTCCTAACATCGTCACTGCATTCATACGTTGACGGAAAGGTCCAGTTAAAAGGTCTGCAGCTTTTAAAAATATGGCGGCTCGGCTTTCCCAACCCATTTTTTCCCAAGCCGGTTTAGCTTTTAATGCAGCGTCAATTGCCATTTGCACATGACTGGCATCTCCTTGATGATATTGTCCGAGTAAATGATGATGATCATGTGGTGGACGAATATCTACTAATTTTCCAGTACGAACTTCTTTTCCGTCGATAATCATTGGAACATCGGCAACGATAGAACGTAAGTGATTGATTTGTGATTTCAATTCTTTTCTTTCCGGAGAACCCGGTGCATAACTTTTGATGGGTTCATTGGTAATGTTCGGTAGTTTAAATACTCCTTTGGACATATTTTATTCTTTAATGTAGTTAGTATTCTTTGTAAATTTCCCAAATATAAAAAATATTTAATGGATAAAACAAGATAATTGTCATTTTTATATGATTTCATTTAGTTATAGATTATTTTTCGTGTAGATTTTGGATTTGTAATCTGTAACTTGTAAACCTGTAACTTTGTAACACATGGGAGAACTCGTTTGCCGGTGTCTATAAGTTTCGTATATTTGCACTCGTTAAAAATAGAAGGTTTTTATTTTGCATGATGATATATGATTTCAATTAATAATGTAAGTGTTTTATTTGGAGATTACGCATTGCTTGATTCTATCTCTTTTCTAGTGAACAAAAGGGATCGGATTGGTTTGACTGGGCGTAATGGGGCCGGAAAGTCTACATTATTGAAGATATTGGCCGGAGTACAGGAGCCTTCCAAAGGAAGTGTATCTGTTCCTTCCGGGTTGAAAATTGGGTATTTACCACAGACAAAAGTGTATGCAGAAGGTAAGACCGTACGGAAAGAAGCGGAAACTGCATTTCATGACGTGCTAGATTTGCAGGAGGAATTGGAGCGTTTACATCAGGAATTAGGTGAGCGTACAGACTATGAGTCGGATAGTTATATGGCGTTGATTGATAAATTGAACGAGAAGACCGAAATGTTACATGTGCGAGGAGCAGATAATATGGATGGAGAAGTTGAGGTCGTATTGAAGGGATTGGGATTTCGGCAAGAGGATCTGGAACGTCGTTGCGAGGAATTTAGTGGGGGATGGCGTATGCGAATAGAGTTAGCTAAAATATTATTAGCACGTCCTGATGTTTTTTTGTTGGATGAGCCAACCAACCATTTGGATATAGAATCTATATCTTGGTTGGAATCATTTTTGCAAGGATATTCCGGGGCTGTGGTGCTTGTATCGCACGACCGTGCATTTTTGGATAATATTACTACCCGGACGGTTGAGATTTCGTTGGGAAAGATATATGATTACAAAGTATCATATACGCGGTTTACCGAATTACGTAAGGAACGTATTGAGCAACAGCAACGTGCTTACGAGAACCAACAAAAACAGATTAAGGATACAGAGGATTTTATTGAGCGTTTCCGTTATAAAGCGACGAAAGCAGTACAGGTGCAATCCCGAATCAAACAGTTGGAAAAGATAGAACGAATCGAGATAGAGCAGGAGGATTCAGCAAGGATCAATGTGCGATTTCAACCGGCGGTACGTTCAGGAGATATTGTGGTGAGCGGTCGGGATTTAAGCAAAGCATATGGTGATCACGTGGTATTGCATGATGTGAATCTAGATGTGTTGAGAGGAGAGAAAGTTGCTTTTGTTGGAAGAAATGGAGAGGGTAAAACAACGTTGGTGAAGATGATTATGGGGCAGATACCCTATGAGGGGAACTTGAAGATCGGGCATAACGTGAATATCGGGTATTTTGCACAGAATCAGGCTGATTTACTTGATTCTTCGTTGAGTGTTCTGGACACGGTAGATCAAGTGGCCGTAGGGGAGATTCGGAAGAAAATACGGGATATATTAGGGGCTTTTCTGTTTTCTGGAGAGGATGTTGATAAGAAGGTGAAAGTGCTTTCTGGGGGAGAGCGTACCCGTCTGGCAATGGTACGTTTGTTACTGGAACCTTATAACGTATTAATCTTGGATGAGCCGACGAATCATTTGGATATGCGCACAAAAGATATATTGAAAGATGCGTTGAAAAAGTTTGAAGGTACTGTGATTGTTGTTTCTCATGACAGAGATTTCCTGCTTGGGCTAGCAGATAAAGTATATGAATTTGCCAACAAGGGAATAAAGGAATATCTAGGGGGAGTTGCGCATTTTCTAGAGATTAAGAAATTGGAATGTTTCCGGGAGTATGAACAAATGCATCCTCGAAAATTACAGCAGGAAAATGTCATAGAAGAAGAGATTGTTTCTGAAAATAAAATTGCTTTTGAGGAACGGAAACAATGGAATAAAGAGATCAAAAAGTCAGAAGTGAAGATCGAGAAATTAGAAGTGGAAGTAGCTGATTTAGAACAAAAGATCGGGGAGATAGAGAGAAAAATGGCAGAAGGCGTGATTAATGATGAGTTACTAAAAACTTATGATGAGGTGAAAAAACGCTTGGAGCTCTGTATGGAAGAATGGGAAAAGGAAAACGGGCATTTGGAAGAATTGAAAGCTAGAAATTAATAATAACGAATAAAATGGCAAAGTTTAAACAAGAATGTATTTTCGGAATCCGAGCCGTGATGGAGGCTATACAGGACAATAAAGAAATTGATAAGGTGATGTTCCGGCAGGGAATAAAGGGGGAGTTATTCCAACAGTTATTTTTGTTGGTGCGTGAACGCCAGATACAGTTTCAATATGTACCCGAAGAGGTGTTTAAACCGTTTGCCGGGAAGAACCATCAAGGAGTTTTGGCAGAGGTATCTCCAATTCCCTATCAGGATATAAATACGGTTATGGATACTGTGGTGGCAGAAGGGAAAATGCCGTTAATCCTTGTGTTGGATCGGATTACTGATGTTCGAAATTTGGGCGGGATTGCTCGTACTGCAGAGTGTGCTGGGGTAACTGCCATTTTAATTCCGAATAAGAATTCTGCAAAAATATCTTCTGATGCGATTAAAACGTCAGCTGGGGCTTTGTATCATTTGCCCGTTTGTCGGGAGAAAAATCTCAAAAAAACGATAAAAGAATTGAAACGGAGAGGTTTAACTTTATTTGCTGCCACAGAAAAGGCTGATAAATTTTATACCGAAGTAGATATGAAAGAAGGATGTATGATTATTATGGGAGCGGAAGATACCGGTATTGATGAGGAACTGCTAGCGTTAGCAGATCAACAAATTAGAATTCCCCAATACGGAAAAATTGAATCTCTGAACGTTTCTGCTGCTGCGGCTGTTTTGATGTATGAAGCGGTGAGACAAAGAAAATAGAAATTTTACTTAATAATAAACGAAATAAAACAGGATTTAACCTGTTTATTTCGTTTTATTTTTGAAGGTTAAAGTCTTCGATCATACCAAGAATCACGTTTGGTCAATTTTAAATCTCTTAGTAGCGAGGATCTAACGTGAATTTCAAAGTTATAAGACTGGTGTTGTCCGAATGGCATACAGTTAAATGTCATCTCCCAGCAATGCAAGTCTCTTGTGACGCTAAAACTAGTTGAAGTTACCTCTTTGTTTTTAATGTCATATCCCGATTGGAATGTGAGCTTCCATTTAGGGGTTAACGAGAGGTCGCCCGAAAAGTTGATAATCTGAGAGATTGTTGGACTTCTATAGGGATTAGGCCTGGAATAACTAAAGTTATAACTAATATTGATATTCCAAGGTACGTCAAAATCAACGTAATCATCATAAAATCCACCTACTAGGTCATTCTTTTTTTCTTTATTTTGTCCGTTGTCTGCGGAGAAACTGAAGTTAGTAGAAATTGTTGCGTTGGTTAAACGTCCTAGTTTCCCGTGATATTTATTATATCTTATATTATTTGTGTCTATTGCATAAGGGTCAATAGTACCACTGAAATTCAAATCGACTTTGTTATTCAATATTTTGGTACGTGCACTTATGGAGATATTTGAAAAGTTCATGCTATCGGCAAAAAGATTATAAGATGTTGAAAGCCTGAAACTCTCCAAAAGTTTTACTTTTTTGAATTCTTCGTCTCCAGTTGTGTCTTTATCATTCCGAACTTTCATTTCAATGTTGTTATCTAAACTGAAACTGATACTTCCGGATTGTTTACCGCCGCTAGTGTTTGGACGATAAGTTAAACCTTCATGAATATCGTATTCGACTTCTTTTTCTCCATCGAAGTAACTTTTTTTGTAGTTACCCAGTGGTTTGATAGCGGGAGTATAGGATACCGATATTGATGGACGTATCATGTGTCGAATGGCAACAACTTTACATCCCGGCTTGAACATGAACATACCATATATTGTTGGGGTATATCCGATTGATCCGCTGGCCGAATAATCGTGTGAGTAATTCAACCCGGGAACCTCCCGGACAATATATTGTCCGCCATCAGCACTTGTATCCGGAATCCATATCTTTTCAATAGTTTTGAGATTCAAGTATCCATTGTAATTTAAAGAGGGAGTAAAGGTTACATCCTTGGCAATCTTAAATTGTAAACTGATCGGAATGTTGTGTTTAAATCCATTACTCCAATCTCTTTCAAAAGAAGATTTGAATAACTTGTCTTCTTTGGTTTGGATACTGTTTCTTAATTCAGCAGAATAAGATACACCAATATTATCATACCATTTCATTTCTCCGCTTTTCCCTTTTTTACGAAAAGGATAGATTTGTGTCATTCGGAGGCTCAAATTTGGTAATGTTATGGCAATGGAGGTATCCCGACTATTCTGGCTATGATTGAATGAACCACTTAGACTGAACGGGCTTTCCGGCCATTTTTTACTCCACGAAATACTGGATTGCTTTCTTTGGTTGGCAATCCCGTCTACCGTGTTAGCGTTGTAATAGTTATTATTGGCGGATGACATATCCACGGAGGCAGAGAATGAACTGTACGGGTTTGCTTTCCCGTCCTGAGTGTGAGTCCAGCGTACAGACCAGTCGGATGATTCTTGATAGTCTGGCAGTCCTTTTTCACTGACATAATTTTTACTGATTGTGAAGTTCAGATTACCGTTGAATTTGTACCTTTTACGGTATTGGGTCGCATATTGTAATCCCCAAGAACCATTGGTGTAAATATCTCCAGTGATGTTCATGTCAATGTAGTCGTTGATATAAATATAATATCCACCGCCTCTCAAATTAAATCCTCTCATTCGTTCTTCTCCGTAAGTAGGCATGATAATTCCCGATGTGGCTTTTTTCGTAATCGGGAAAAATCCGAAAGGAATGAATATTGGCAAAGGAATACCTTCTAATTCTAAGTTGGTGAAACCGACGAATATCTTTTTGTCCTTGATCATCTTTGCTTTACTCATGTTGAGCCCAAAGTGGGGATGGTCGTGTTCGTCACAGGTCGTGTACATACCATGTTTCACGCAATAGACAGAATCACTCATCTTTTTTGTGGTTTTTCCTTGGACATAACCTTCTCCTTCTTGGGTGATAATCTCGGTTACATACCCCTTTTTAGTGTCAAAATTATAATGTAATTCCGTACTTTCAAATTCTTGTCCTCCATCTTTAAATTTGGGAGTTCCTTTTAATTTTCCTATAGAATCGGGTACTCCAGTTGCCATGGCTAGTTTTTTATCCATGTCGAGTTCGATGTAATCGGCTCTTAACTCGGTCGAGAGGTATTTCACGAAACCATTCCCGTATAGATATACTTTTTTTTCTTGTATTGAAAATCTGACAGAATCGTCCGCATCGTATTTGATTAGGTCATTGAATAAAGGTTTAGATTGTGCGGAGTCATTGCGAATGGTGTCAATCGGAATGCCTGCGGAATCGTAAACGATACGAATGCTATCACCGGGTTGTCCCGTTGTGTCAATGGCCATAATAAAGAAATTTTGTCCGAAAATAATCTCGGACGCCAAGCCATTCGATGAGAGTATTATGGGCAGGGCGATCATTGTTAAAATGATACATTTCTTAATAAAAAGCCCTGTATATAATCTAACTTGCAATTTTATAATTATTTTTGTGACTAATTATTGCATCAAGCATATTGCATTTTTGCTTTGCAAATGTAAGAAATAATGGTTGTTAATGCTCATGATTCTTTTTAAAAAGTTTTAAATACATGATAAATCAGTACAGGTTCATATGTTTCTTGTTGGTAATCTTTTTATTAGAAGGTTCAAATTCTTTGATAGCACAAGAGGCTTTGGGAAAAATTAGTTGTATTTGTATTGATGCCGGACATGGGGGAAAAGATCCAGGGGCAATTAGTGGAAAGTTGAGAGAAAAAGATATAACGTTGGCGATAGCCTTGAAACTGGGAAAAATGGTGAAAAATGCTTATCCCGATTTGAATATCGTGTACACGAGAACAAAAGATGTTGCCGTGGATTTAAGAGAACGTGGACGGATTGCGAATAAGGCTAAAGCGCAATTGTTTATCTCCATTCACGTAAACAAGTTTTCTAAATCGAGTGTGAGAGGTGTGGAAACATACGTGCTGGGATTACACAAGTCAGAGGCCAGTTTTCAAGTTGCCATGAAAGAGAATGAGGCAATTCATTATGAAGAGGATTATTCTGTGAAATATGATGGTTTTGATCCGAAGAAAACTGAGTCATATATTATGTTTAATTTTTTGAAGAACAGTCATTTAAAAAATAGTATGGAGTTTGCTGTACCTATTCAAAAAGAGTTAATCGCAAGAACTCGTATGCCAGATCGGGAAGTGAGACAAGCGGGATTTATCGTGTTGATGGACGTGGGAATGCCGGCAGTTTTGATTGAAACAGGTTTTATTTCAAATCCGAGTGATCAAAAGATTTTAATGTCAGAATCGGGACAAACGAATATAGCCCGGGCGATATTTGCGGCCTTTCAAACATATAAAAATAACGTGGAACGTAATAGTGTCGTGTTGACCGGTGGGCTAGATGAACAAAAACAAATTCTACAAGCGCAAAAACAGAAAATTTCCACGGAGGAGAAGAAAGGAGTAGAGAAGGTTGTTACGATATCCGGTAGGAATGATTTGTTTTATGCCATACAAGTAGCATCTTCTAAGACGCAAATAAAGGATTTCCGGTATTTGAAATTGAAAGGTAAGGTGGAGGTATTGAAAGGAACAGATCGTTATCGGTATTACATAAAGAAAACTTCGAATTATGAAAAAGCGTTAGAGTTTCAGCAAGAAGTTCGGAAAACGGTAAAAGATTGTTTTGTTATTGCTGTCTATAAAGGAAAACAAATTGCTGTGACAGAGGCAAGAAAGTTAGAACAGAAGAAATAAATAAAGAAATAAAATAATACTCATGAAAATAAAAAGAGAAGCAAAATTAGCCTTGACTGCATTGGCTGCGGTTTTTATCTTGATTTGGGGAATAAATTTCTTGAAAGGTTCGTCCCTATTTGAATCCAAAAGTACATTTTATGGTGTGTATGATAGTGTGGAAGGGTTGAAAGTGTCCAGTGGCGTTATTTATCGAGGATATCAGGTAGGACAGGTAATTTCGATTCAATTTGAGGGAGAAAGGTTTGATCGGGTGCTTGTGAAGTTTTCTGTGAATAAAGGGTTGGAGTTACCTTCAAACACATTGGCTATGATTCAGAGTGCTGATTTAATGGGTTCAAAAGTCATTGCATTGGTGCCGGGTGATTCCCAAGAGTCTGCGGTAAGTGGAGATACTTTGCGGTCCCAAGTGGAGCGTGGACTTATGGAGCAGGTAAGCCAGCAAATGTTGCCATTGAAACAGAAAGCCGAGCGTTTGTTGGGATCGTTGGATTCTGTGATGTTAATTGTTCAAGGGTTATTTAATGAAGAGACAAAAAAGAATTTAAGTAATAGTTTCGGAAGTATTGATCGAACATTGCGTAATTTGGAGGGAGCCTCTGGAAATTTAGATACTTTAATACAAGGGGAGTCCACAAGAATTAGTTCTATTTTACAGGATGTAAATAGTATCACTAGTAATTTGAGAAATAATAATGAGGAAATTTCTAGTATTTTAAGTAATGTGTCTGCGATAAGTGATTCTTTACGACAGGCAAATTTGCATCAGACATTGGTGAGCCTAGACTGTATTTTGGCTACAACCGATTCGATAATGAATAAAATGAATAGAGGTGAGGGAACGATAGGTGCGCTTTTAAATGATAATGATCTCTATTATAATTTGAACCAAGTGAGTGAAAACTTGAATCGTTTATTGGTAGAGTTTAGGTATAACCCGAAACGCTTTATAAGTCTTTCTTTGATTGATTTTTCTTCAGGGAAAAATGCTCTTGAAGAATATGGAGTGGTGATTTTTGAGTCATCCAAAAGATTGAATATTGATTCTGAATTGTATGTTCAAAATCCAGGATTAAAGGAAATTAAGTATAAAGATAAATATCTTTATGTCATTGATAGCTATAAGAAATTGAAAGTGGCTCAGCGGAAATTAGGTGATGTTATAAAGCGTTATAATGACGCTTATATTGTTAAAATTGATTTTATTTGAAAAATAGAATTATTCTAAATAATAATCTCTGAAGCCTGATTTTATTAACATAAAAATGAAGTTTGAAGAATCAAAAAAATATAGCGTACTTCATTTTTCCCCCTTAGATATTAAAGCTTTATCCCTAGGATTGGTTAATTAAGATGTTACGTTTATGTTAAGAATTTATTACAAAATAGAGAGGCTTGTTAATTGTATTGTTTGGTGGATAAACTATTGATTATCATTGTTGTATATCTAAATAATTGATATCTAAAACGTAAGCAAGAAACGATAAAAACAAGTGAAAGTGTTATTTTTTTTCCAATATTTTTTTTCGAATTTAGCGTTCCATTTCCTAGAAATGAGATAGGGATCTAAATAATAGATAAATGAAAAGGGATTGTAAAAGTGTTTGGTCGGAATGTCTAGACTTGATCAAGGAGCAAGTGCTACCAAGAACGTTTAAAACTTGGTTTGCACCGATTCGTGCATTGAGTTTCAAAGATGATGTGTTGACAATTCAAGTGCCGAGTCAATATGTTTATGAATGTTTGGAAGAGCACTTCGTAGATATTTTGAGAAAAGCAGTTCGTTCTGCTATTGGTCCGAATGCTAAACTTGAATATTCAGTTGTGGTAGAAGAGAGCCATCCTCGAGATCCTCTTTCCGTGACGATGCCTTCCAATAACATGAAAAAGGTAGAACCGAATACGGTGTATGTAAATAGTAAACCGGATAGTGTTGCTCCTAAAAATCCTTTTGAGCGTAATAATAATCGTTTACAGATAGATCCTCAATTAAATCCTTCTTACACCCTAGATAGTTATATTGAGGGAAGTTGTAATCGATTGGCAAAGTCTGCAGCCGTGGCTATTGCACAAAATCCGGGTGGTACGGCTTTTAATCCCTTTTTAATATATGGGGGATCTGGGTTAGGAAAAACTCATTTAGCGCAAGCTATCGGTATGGAGGTTAAACAAAATTACCCCAACAAAGTTGTGTTGTATGTGACCACGAATGTTTTTCAGACTCAATTTACGGAAGCTGTACGTAAGAACGAGATAAATGATTTCTTACATTTCTATCAATTAATTGACGTATTGATTTTGGATGATATTCATGAACTGGCCGGTAAGACTGCCACTCAAAATACATTCTTCCATATATTTAATCACTTACATCAGTCTGGAAAGCAATTAATATTGACATCTGATCGTTCTCCGGCAGAGTTGAGTGGTTTGGAAGAACGTTTACTTTCTCGGTTCCGTTGGGGATTGTCTGCTGAGATAAAAGTTCCTGATTTTGAAACTCGTATGGAAATTGCTCGTTTTAAAGCGCACAAAGATGGTATAGACTTTTCGGACGAGGTGTTGGAATATATCTGTAAATATGTAAGTAATAATGTACGGGAATTGGAGGGGGCGATGATTTCTTTACTGGCTCAAGCAACTTTTAATCATAAGGACCTTACAATTGATGTGGTGAAAGATATTTTGAGTAAAATGGTAAAGAATCAGAAGGTCGAGTTAACCGTGGAACATATTCAACAAGTTGTTTGCAATCATTTTAACATGAAGCCGGAAATGTTACAAGAAAAAACGAGGAAGCGAGAAGTTGTTCAAGCTCGTCAGTTGGCAATGTATTTCAGTAAGACTTACACGAATGCATCGTTAGCATACATCGGTAAACAAATCGGTAAAAAGGATCACACAACCGTGTTATATGCTTGTAAGGCTGTTACTGATCTGATGGAAACTGATCGTGCTTTTAAAGCTCAAGTGGAGGAAATACAAAAAAAACTTTATTGTCGTAACTAATTGTTGAATTCCTTTATGAAGGAGGATAAATATAGAACTGTAAATACGACTGCCGAGGGCTTGTATAAGGAAAAAGGTAGTCGTTTTATTTCTTTTATTTATCCCGTGAAATCCGAAGAAGAGATTAAAGATATTATTATTGGGCTTAAAACGAAATATTATGATGCCCGTCATCATTGTTATGCTTACTGTTTAGGCGCAAACCGGGAGCGTTTCCGGGCGAATGATGACGGAGAACCTTCTTCCACGGCAGGTAAACCTATTCTTGGACAGATTATTTCTAGTGATTTATCTAACGTGCTTATCGTGGTAATCCGGTATTTCGGGGGAATTAAGTTAGGAGTATCTGGTCTGATACAAGCTTATAAAGAAGCTGCTGCCGATGCCATTAATCATGCAGAAATTGTGGAGCGTACAGTGGATGAGATTATTCACATACGTTTTACTTATATTGTGATGAACGACGTAATGAAAGTGTTGAAAGAAGAAGGTCCGGACATTTTATCCCGGAATTTTGAGATGGAATGTGAGATGACGTTGTCTATCAGACAGAAAAATATGTCTCACCTTAGGGAACGTTTGCTAAAGATAGAGTCATTGAGTATTGAAGAATAGCTGGAATACTTTTCCTTGTACGGAATTTCTTATATTATTTTTTGTAAAAAATCCTCTTATTTTTTTGGGAGTTCAGATGGAATTACTATCTTTGCAACCGCAATTGAGAAACACAATTGAAGGATTCAGTAGCTCAGCCGGTAGAGCACAACACTTTTAATGTTGGGGTCCTGGGTTCGAGTCCCAGCTGGATCACAATTTTATTTTACAACCCGCTAAAACATAACAAGTTGTAGCGGGTTTTTCTTTAGGAGTTTTATATACAAGTTTACAGTTAAATGATCATGTATTAAAATTTATTTCATATTTTCCAGCTCTTGGAGATAGTGTTTCCAAAAGTGTGTAAATTCTTTCTTTTTTCATGCTTGCAAAATTATAAATAGTTCAATAAAATAATCTTGATTCTAAAAAATTATAAATTGGGTACTTGTAAATATCGGCCTTTTGAGCCACCGTTCCCATGAGCAGGATGACGGCTTGCGGGTTTGGCATGGCGCCCCTCATGTTTATGACCCTCTTGTAATCCCTGTTCAACCTTTCGATCCAGTTTGTCGTGTAAATCATGCCCCTGATTTCTCTTTCATACTTGAAGTACGTGAAATAGAACCTGTACCTGTCGTGGCAATATCTTTTCAAGACGGGATAACTTTTCTGCCACCTGGCAATAAACTCTTTAAATTTTAGAAAAGCCTTTTCCGGGGAGATCTCCCACTGGTCAGGAGCGCAAATTTGTTTAAGTTCTTCCAGCACTTGTTTCTTGTCCCTTGGTTTGACCTTTCCCGCGATATTCCTTTTCAGGTGCACGGTACATAGCTGTAGATCCGCACGCGGGAAAGTATCCGCCAGTACATTTTCAATGCCGGGGAGCCCGTCACACACCAGGAGGTTAACCTCCTGGACCCCTCTTGCTTTTAGATCCTCGAACACGTCTTTCCAGTTCGTGGCACTTTCCACGGGGAAGTTCACGACGGTCAGCACTTCCCTTGTCCGGTCTTCTTTCACCCCTAAAACGGTGTAATAGGCCTCGTTGGACACGGCGTCATCTCGACGGGTGAGAACATAAGTGGCGTCGATGTAAATTACCGGGTAACGGGAGTCGAGTCCACGTCCTAGCCACAGGCGAACATCCTCGCGAGCCGTGTTCAACAAGCGACTAACCTGGCTTTTGCTGTAATGCTTACCGTAAAATTGCTCGTAAATTTTACCCACCTGTTCCGTGGTTAAACCACTACAATAAAGGCTACTCACTAGCTTTTGTGCTTCTTCTTCCTGGTCTTTCAACACGCCAAGCAACATCGGGTAAAAATGACTATTACGGCTACGCGGAACTCGAAGTTCAAAAATTTTACCCCCGTGGCAGACTCGGCGCCCTCGAAAACCGTTACTCACGTCTGATAACGCCTCGTTGTGAAGACTCCGTTCCGAGAGCATCAAGCTCTCTAAACCTTGTTTGACCAAGCCTTGAAGACCTGATTCGCCATTTGTAATTTCAGAAATTATTTCCGAGATTTGTTCATGTGTAAATTCCATAAGGATTCATTTTTGAAAGTTTCTATACAAAAATAAAAAATTGGGGATTTACACACTTTTTGAAACACTATCCTAAATTTCGCCTCGGAAAGTTCACTCGCTACCTGCCGAACGTGGATAACTCGAAAACACTTTACGCTCACGTGGCAACCAAATTCACCGTAAAGCAGTATATGAATTGCCTTCCATTATTGTTAGAGGATAGTCCATCTTTTCGTTATGGTTTCCCTACCCTTGCGCTATATCATGAACATAGCATAAACATAGCAACTACATAACATGAACACTGACCAGTGTACATGTTCCGTTCGTGTTATGTTGGAACTCTGTTGATGCCCGCGGGCAGGGGTAGAGGAAGGATTAGCAGGGGGCGGGCCTCCCCCGTGTAAGAGAAAGTTTTTGGCCAGTATGTCCCCATGCCATTGATTACAATTTAAACTGGAATCTCGTTATCACTTCTACGGCCAACAGGGAAAATCTTCACCGGTTCTTACCGTCAGAAATAAAAAAGAAAACTTACATACACTTGGGAACCTTACTCGCTTGATTGCTGTAGAATTGTGTATGATTTCCTGTTTTTTCTATTTAAAAAGTTACTTTATAGCTAAAAAATGAAAAGGTATTTTTAAGGAGACTAAACAATTTGAGTTTAGGGTAGATGGACGTGATGGGTAGAAATACTTCAAACTTTTTATTGGGTATAAATGAAAAACGTCCGGCAATTATACCCGGACGTTTTCTTTTATATAAATTGCAACCTGCTTTTATTTTGATTTTGGTTGGAAGATTATATCAACAACATCAGCACCCTTAAATAATTTCTGAGTGAATTTCTTCACGTCTTTGGTTGTGATCTTGTCAATAATATCATCGAAGTTTTTGGGGTCAGTTATATCGATTCCACGAAGATAATAAGTTTGAAGTGCGCTCATCCAATATGCATTGTGAGGTTTGCTTTGTTCGTTATTTTTCTTCAGGATAGTAGTTACCTTGTCTATTTCTTCTTGAGTCGGGCCTTCTTTCATTAATTTGTCGATTTCGGCATAGATTAATGATTTCAAGTGTTCAGCTTTATCCGGATCGCAATCGAAACTCATGGTCATACTGTAGCTTTCATACGGTTCTTTAGAAGAGCCTGCTTGAACACCTACACCATAAGTTCCACCTTCTTTTTCACGGATATTGGTTAGGTACCTTTGATCCATAACTCCTCTTAAGATATTCAAGCAAAGATTGTCGTGAATACTTGTTTTCATTTCTTTGGAGAAGTTGGTGATAACGGTCGACTTCGGAGTCGTTAACTCTAGCTCGATGACTTTTTCAGTTTTTCCTTTCGGACCTCTTACTTTCCGGTCGATCCAGTTTTCTTTCCGGTTATAAGATTTTACAGATCCTAGGTATTTTTCAACTAGCGGTTTAACCGTTTCTGCATCTATATTACCTACGATGAAGAACGTGAAGTCACTGATATCTTTAATACGATCGCGGTAAATCTCTTCAATTTGTTCAATACTGATTTTATCTAAGAAATCTTTTCCAAATGATAATGTTCTTGGACTATAATTGCTCATGATCTTGCTTACAGAGTCTTGCATAATCTTTTGAGGATTATTGCTAGAATTCTCGATTGCGGCATAATTACGTTGCATCATGGTCTGATGAGCTTCTTTGTCGAAACGAGGTTTCTCGAAACGTAGGTAAATCAATTGCATTAAAGTTTCGAAATCCTTTGGAGTAGATGCTCCACCAACGGATTCAGAAAGCCCACTAATACTAACACCCGCTTGTGCTTGTTTTCCTGTTAATAATTTTCTTAAGGTAATGGCATCATAATCGCCTAATCCGTAAGCTCCGATGAATTGATCGGTAACCATGGCAGAAGCTAATTTGTCTACATCGTATAATGAGGTACCACCTTTACTATAAGAAACTACTTGTACTTGATCTTTTTCGTAATCTGCTTTACGGAATACTATTTTTGCCCCGTTTTCTAATGTCCATTCTTCAGCATCGAATTGAGGCAATTTTTTGGTAGCAATGATCTTGGAACCTTTTAGGTCTTCTGTGATTAAAGCTGCGTCTGCTGTCTGATCTTTATAGGGCTCTAAATTAGAATTTTCAACTTTATCTAGAGCGGCAATAGCTTCTTCTTTCGTGATGTGTTTAACTCCTTCGGACGGTCCTTGTACCACGATGACCATATTTTTCCGGTTAAGGTATTTTTTGGCTAAGGCTGAAACTTCATCCACGGTAATGGTTGGGATAATGTTTTTAGCAAAATTATAATAGTAATCAAAGTCAACGATTGGTTCTCCTTCTAAGAAGTTGGCTTGCATTTCACTGATATAATCTTCAGAAGTTGTTTTATCTTTCTGTTTGTAAGCAGATTCTAATCCTACTAACATGTTGGTTTTTGCTCTTTCAAGCTCACCCTCAGTGAATCCGAATTTTTTTACTCTTTCATTTTCACGATAAATAGCTTCTAATGCTTCAGCTTCTTCATTTGGTTTTGCTGTAGTTGAAATAATATAGGTGTTCCAACCTCTTACAATATTACCTCCAAATCCAGCTTGAGCAGAGATGAAAGGAGGATTACCTTTCTGAAGTAATTCAGAAACACGTTGTCCTAACATGGTGTTGTAGAAAGATTGAAGAATACCGTTTTTCAAATATTGATGATTCTTTTCTTCTTTAGTTGGAGCTGGGTATTTAATATATACACTAACAGAAGATTGAGTTAACTCTTTGTCCGTTGCACATACAAAATAAATTTCATCATGCGGGTTCACTGTGAAATTTTCTCTCTTGGCCGGGTTTACCGGAGTTGGGATTTTGGAGAATAATTCTTTTACTTTTTTCTCCATTTGATCTACATCGAAATCTCCAACAACAGCAATAGCCTGTAAATCCGGACGATACCATTTGTGATAGTAATCACGGAGAGTTTGGTATTTGAAATTTTTGATGATATTCAAATCTCCGATAACATCTCTTACAGCATATTTAGAATCCTTTAATAATACTGGCATGATTTGATTACGAACGCGGAATCCAGCGTTTCTTCTGGTTCTCCACTCTTCGGAAATAACGCCTCTTTCCCCGTCGATCTCTTCATCAACTAATAAAAGGTAATGAGACCAATCGTGAAGTACTAGTAAGCAAGTATCTAACAAATCAGGATTAGTTGTAGGAACTTCGCTGATGTTGTAAACCGTTTCGTCTTGTGCTGTGTAAGCGTTTACATTTCTTCCGAATTCAACACCATGTTTTTCCAACATATTGGTGATACCTTTTCTGCCTGGGAAGTGTTTGGTCCCGTTAAATGCCATATGCTCCAAAAAGTGGGCCAAACCGTTTTGATCGTCATTTTCCAAAATTGCTCCTACATTTTGGATGATGTAAAAACTTGCTCTTTCTTTGGGTTCCGCATTATGGCGGATGTAATAAGTTAGTCCATTAGCAAGTTTCCCGATGCGGACGTTCGGATCCATCGGAAGTGGTGCTTTCATATCATACTGGGCGAATAGGCTAGAGCTGATTAATGCCAGTAAAGCACACACGATTAATAATTTTTTTGCCATACGAATTATTTTAATGTTTTAGTGTTTGTGTCTGCAAATATAATAAATGTAAGTAATTTTGTTCTGATACGTTAATTCTTTAACGTTAATTTAGGGGTTAAATGTGAAAATAGGGAAAAATAGAGGGGTTTTTAGATTATTTAGAACGGTTCGTTGTTAATGGGGTTTAACTTATCTAGGCGTTTTTCGTATATGCTTGTAAAAGTTTGAGAAAGATATGATACAGTTAAAAATAGATATAAGCAAATGGTTTTCTTGGTTGAATTTGGGGATTAAGGATTCTTCCACGGCCTCGGTAATAGAGATTCTCTTGCAGATTGTAGTAATTTGTCTAATCGCTTTTTTGTTTACGTTTTTTCTGCGTAGGGGAATAACCCGTGTAATTGACAAAATGGTACGTCGGACAAAGACGAAATGGGATGATATATTTTTTGAAGAACGTGTTTTCCAGAAAGTATTTAATCTGATACCTCCGATATTTATTGATTTTGCTTTTAAAATTGTGTATGGAAAATGGGATCATATAGAACTTTTCCACCGTTTTATTGTTGCTTGGATATTGGTTGTTGCGGGGTTCGTGATTGTTGCTGTGATGGATGCCATAAATCGGATATATGAATCGTATCCTATTGCGAAAGATCGTCCGATAAAAGTTTTTGTACAGGTGATTAAAATTTTCGTGATTTCAGCTATTATTATTACAATTGTTAGCGAATTTATAGGAGAGTCTCCTCGTAATTTATTGGTTGGATTAGGAGCGTTTGCTGCGGTTTTGATGTTGGTATTTAAAGATGCGATACTAGGTTTTGTGGCTGGAGTTCAATTGTTGGCTAATCAGATGGTTCGAATCGGAGATTGGATTGTGATGCCAAGTAATAATGCTAACGGGACGGTTTTAGAAATTAATCTGTATACCGTGAAAGTTCAAAATTGGGATATGACAATAACAACGATTCCCACTTATCAACTAGTTTCGGCTTCGTTTACTAATTGGCGAGGAATGGAGGAATCCGCAGGTCGGAGAATTATGCGTTACATTAATATTGATATGCTTTCGGTGCATTTCCTTTCAGCCGAAGAGATAGATGCCTTACGAAAGTCTGAAGTGTTGAAAGGATATATAGAGGATATGTTACCGAAATTGAACGAGCAAAATGAAGGAAAGGTTGATGTGTTGGACGAAGAGAGATTGACTAATTTGGGAATATTTCGGCAATATGCTGTGCGAAAGTTGGAAACTAATCCTAATTTGAATATGGATATGACGTATATGGTAAGACAACTTCAACCTACAGCAACGGGTATTCCATTGGAAGTATATTGTTTTTCTCGAAAACAAGAGTGGGTGACATACGAAAAAATTCAGTCGGATATATTTGATCATTTGTTAGCCGTTATTCCGTATTTTAATTTGCGGGTTTACCAGTATCCAGAACTTATTAGAGGTACAAGTTGATTACTTTGAATGTTACTTGATAAACTTTATGAACGCTCCGGGTGGGAAAGTTGGATTTTTATACTATTTTTGAAGGCTAAAAATAACCGGATGTGTAGTAAGAAACGAAAATATTGGAATAAGTTGAAGAATCGCTATAAGCTGACCATATTTAACGAGTCAACTTATGAGGAAGTGATGCATTTGCGACTTTCCCCTTTACATGTACTTACAGCTTTAAGTACGCTAGCGGTAATTTTAATTATGTTGACAATCATGTTGATTGCTTTTACAAATCTGCGGGAATTTATCCCCGGCTATCCAAGTCAGCAATTAAGGCGCCAGATCACACAGAATGCTTTGCGGGTGGATTCGTTATTGAATGAAGTACAAAAAAAGGATCGCTATCTTCATTCTATACAGACAATATTGAGGAATGAAAATTTAGATACGACAAGTTTTGTTGCTATGCGACAGAACGTGAAGGTGACATATGATACTTCCATGTTAGGTATGTCAGAAGAAGAGGCCGATTTTCGAGAAATCGTGGAAAAAGAAGAAAAATATAATTTAACTTTAGGACATGTCAGTTCTTCAGATGATGATTTTTATCATTTTTTCTCGCCGTTAGATGGAGTGGTAACTAATCATTTTGATGAAATGACTCGTCATTATGGGGTAGATTTGGTGGCCAAACAAAATTCAAATGTTTTGTCCGTGCTGGATGGTGTGGTCATTTTCACGGATTGGACAATTAAGACAGGTTATGTGATTCAAGTACAGCATAATGGAAATTTGGTCTCAGTATATAAGCATAACTCGGTGTTGTTGAAAAAGCAGGGAGATTTTGTGCGTGCGGGGGAGGCGATTGCAGTAGTGGGAAATACGGGTGAAGAAACAACTGGACCGCATTTGCATTTTGAGTTGTGGCAAGCGGGAAAAGCATTGAATCCGGAAACATTCATTAAGTTTAAATGATTCGCAAATAGAAGTTTTGGAGATTGTTTTGAAATGAAAAATATAGCAATATTAGGATCTACCGGGTCTATCGGAACGCAGACATTGCAGGTAATTGATGCTAATCCGGAACGATTTAATGTAGAGGTACTCACAGCAAATAATCAGGTGGAATTGCTAGCACAACAAGCTAGAAAATTTAAGCCTAACATGGTTGTGATCGGGAATGAATCAAAATATTCCGAGTTAACAGAGTTATTGAAGGACGAAGATATAAAGGTATATGCCGGGAGTGAGGCTATTGCTCAAGTCGTGCAAACTTCCACGATTGATGTGGTCGTTACAGCTATGGTTGGATATAGTGGTTTGTTACCTACCATTAATGCGATCAAGGCGGGTAAAACGATTGCTTTGGCCAATAAGGAAACTTTAGTTGTCGCCGGAGATTTAATTAATCGATTGGTTGAAAAATACAAGGTAGCGATATTGCCTGTGGATTCCGAACATTCGGCGATATTTCAGTGTTTAGTGGGCGAATCCAACAATCCGGTAGAGAAGATATTATTAACGGCGTCCGGAGGACCTTTCCGGGGACGAGATTACGAATATCTGAAATCGGTAACGGCAGTACAAGCGTTAAAACATCCGAACTGGAGCATGGGGGCAAAAGTTACTATTGACTCTGCGTCCATGATGAATAAAGGGTTCGAAGTGATTGAGGCGAAGTGGTTGTTTGGAGTAAAACCTTCACAAATAGAGGTATTAGTACACCCGCAATCCGTTGTTCACTCGATGGTTCAATTCCAGGATGGGAATGTAAAAGCACAATTGGGAGTTCCGGATATGCGTTTACCGATCCAGTATGCTTTGACTTATCCGGAACGGATACATTCGGAAATACCGCGCTTGGATTTTGGTACTTATTCTAATCTCACGTTTGAAAAACCGGATGTGACGACCTTTCGAAATCTGGGATTGGCTTACGAGGCCATGAATCGTGGGGGAAATGTACCCTGTGTGTTGAATGCAGCGAATGAAGTTATGGTGGCAGCTTTCTTGAAAAATAAAATTTCTTTCACGGCCATGTCAGACGTGATTGAACGGACAATGGATAAAGTAAGTTATATTGTCCAGCCTACCTTGGAAGATTATATCGCTTCAGACCAAGAAGGTCGACGGGTAGCAAAAGAGGAATTGCTCAATTTAAAATCTAGAATTTAAAATCTAAAATGGATATATGGATGTATTAGTAAAGATATTACAGTTTTTGTTGAGCCTTTCGATTCTGGTTATGTTGCATGAATTGGGGCATTTTGTAGCGGCAAAAATATTTAAAGTACGGGTGGAGAAGTTTTTTATTTTCTTTAACCCGTGGTTTTCTTTATTTCGTTTTAAAAGAGGAGAAACAGAATACGGGATGGGATGGTTGCCTCTTGGTGGATACGTGAAGATTGCGGGAATGATTGACGAGTCTATGGATCTGGAACAAATGAAAGAACCTGCAAAACCTTACGAATTCCGTTCCAAGCCGGCTTGGCAAAGGTTGATCATCATGATCGGCGGAGTATTCGTTAATTTTATTTTGGCGTTCTTTATTTACATTATGATTCTTTATGCGTGGGGAGAGCAATATTTGCCAACCGAGAATGTGAAATATGGAATTGTATGCGACTCTTTGTTGCTTAATGCGGGGTTACGGAATGGAGATATGATATTATCCTTGGATAATAAGAAAGTAGAGAATTTTTTCGAAATTCCAGGGTATATTTTAATGGAGAACCCGAAGACAATACAGGTTATGCGGGATGGTCAAATGATGACTATAGATCTCCCTTCAACGTTGATCGGGGAAATGTTGGCCTATTCCTCGAAAGGATTTAAGCGGATAGCTTTGTTAACACCCCGTTATAAATATGACGGTTCGATACAAGGGTTTGCAGATGAATCGCCAGCCCGGAATGCCGGGATGTTGGAAGAAGACCGGGTGCTGGAATTGGACGGGCATTCATTTACATTCTATGACGAGTATATTGATTTGATTCGTTCACATCAGGACAGTATATTGAATGCAAAAGTCTTGCGTGGGAGCGATACCCTTTCTATCCCTATTGCTCTCGGAAGTGGGAAAGTGATTGGAGTGTATCCGAAAGTGATAAACGATTTCGAATACGCTGTGAAAAAATATTCATTCTTTGGAGCTATTCCTGCGGGAATTAACATGGGATTTGATTGGATTAAATCCTATCTGAAACAATTCAAATTATTTAAAAATCCGGAAGCTTTTAGGTCCGTGGGAGGGTTTATTTCTATCGGGAACATATTTCCCAGCGTGTGGGATTGGCGGGCTTTTTGGGAGTTAACAGCCATGTTGTCCATTATTCTGGGAGTAATGAACCTCTTACCTATTCCGGCATTGGACGGTGGTCATGTGATGTTCCTTCTTTACGAGGTGATAACACGTCGCAAACCGAATGAAAAATTCATGGAGAATGCCCAGATTGCGGGGATGTTCTTCCTGTTGTTCTTGCTATTATTTGCAAACATCAACGATATATTGAAATTATTTGTTTAGCTATAAATGTATAATTATGAGTGAAATGGTTGAGCAATTCCGGGCATACCGGGCTAAAATGAACGAAAGAATACTGGCTGCCGATAATAAAGTGATCAAACGGATCTATAATTTGGATACCAATACATATATGGATGGGGCTTTATCTTCAAAAGTAAAAGAAATGCTGGGATTAGCGACGTCTATGGTGTTACGTTGTGATGATTGTATTAAATATCATTTGGAAAAATGTCATCAGTATGGGGTAACCACGGAAGAGTTGTTCGAAATATTCTCTGTTGCCAATCTGGTGGGAGGAACCATCGTGATCCCTCATACTCGACGGGCTTTGGAATATTGGGAAGAGTTGCAGGGAATGACTAATTAATATATTGCCGAATTCGAGCAAAATAGGATGGGTTCATAAATAGATTTTATACCTTTGTACAATATTTGTATAAAGGGAATTGTCATGTCGACGAAAAATGTTTTGCGGATAAGCTTATTGTTTATTTGTTGTTGTCATGTTTTTTTGACAAAAGCGAATATCCATGATCGAGGGTATATATTAATTCTGAATTCTTATGCAGAATCTGACGTGTGGGCAAACCACGCTATCGACAGTATACGGAAAGATCATTCGATAAAAGAAGATATTTGGGTTGAATCCTTGGACATGCTTTTGGTGGATAGTATGGCGGGATTGCAGAAAAGGAGGGATTATATTTTGGCAAAATATGATACCGCTCCCAGGTGTATTGTCATGTTGGGAAATAGTATCTGGTGCGTGTTCGAGGATGTTTTTAAAGGAATCTGGAAAGATATTCCTGTTATTCTTTGTGTGCGGGAAGATTATGTCAGTCCGTTGGATGTCATGTTGAAAAGAGAAGAGATCAACCCGAAGGATATTATCCCTTTACAGGATAAATTGAACGGATTGAATGTTACTCTTATCGAGTGTCCCGTTTATATCCGTGAAACGATTGACGAAATGAAACGATTGCTCCCGAACATGAAGAAGATTGTCTTGATATCGGATAGACACTACGTGAGTGCGCAGATACGGGAGAAAATGAGACACGTGTGCGAGACATATTTTCCGGATTTGGATGTGTCTTATTTTATTGAAGGGCAGATAAATATGGATCAAATGCTGGATTCCATTTATTCATATGACGTGAATGAGGTCGGGTTATTTTATTTTTCATGGGTCCAACGTAAGGAAATTGCCGGAAATAAATATTTGTCCACGAACAACCATAAAGCTATCAGTTATTTCGATAATCACCCGGTCTTCACGTTGGAAGATAATGGAATCTATGACGGGGATATGGCTGGAGGATATTTCTACTTGGGCAAAGATTTTGCACATACGGTCATGCGGACGTTAAGGGAGGTCTTGGATGGAAAGGAGGCAAAAGATATTCCTTTGCAAGTGGCGGGAAAACCGAATTATTATCTCTCTTATCCGATTCTTCAGAAGGCCGGAATCCCGACTTCTTTGTATCCGGATAATGCGGTTTATTTATTTGCTCCGGAAGGATTTTGGGAGCAGGCTCGTTATATGTTACTAGCCATTATCGTATTACTATTTATCACGTATCTGTTATGGATACGGTTACGGTTGTTGAAAAAAGAGAGAGTGTTACACGATCGGGAGTTGGTTCTTTTGGAAAAATATAAAGCGCTTTTCACGAATATGCCGTTGGCTTACATGAAACATCGGTTGATTTATAATGCCAAAGGGGATGTCGTGGATTATCAAGTGGAAGAAGTAAACCCGATGTTTGAAGAATGTTTTGCCAAAGCGGAGAAGGTGGTAGGTAAAAAAGGTAGTGAATTACGGGGAAGTCGATATAACGAGTTCGTCGTGTTGTACAAAAAAATGTTTATCGAGAAAAAGTCATTTACCTTTGAATATTATTACAGTGCAACACAGAAATACTATGAAATAATAAATATCGCATCCACGGAACAAGGAATGGTCGATATTTTTTGCGTGGACGTTACTGATTTGCGGAAAACAAGATCCATGTTGGAATCTGTGAACTATAAATTGTCAATGGCTCTTGACGTGGCGAATATAACTCCTTGGCGTTGGGATTTGGAAAGACATACCGTCTTGTGTGATGTGAATCGTCCAATTGAACTAAAACATTGTACTGATAATGAGGATTCTTTAGCGGTTCCTGAAGAACAGTATTTTTCAAAGATACACAAAGACGATCGGGAACGTGTAAAAGCGGCTTATTCGGCTTTAATTGCCGGGAAAGTAGCCAAGATCAGGGAGGAATACCGGGTATTGGATAAAAGAGAACATCATTATTCTTACGAATGGGTAGAGGCTCAGGCTACCGTGGATCAGTGGGATAAAAATGGGAAACCTTTATCTTTGGTGGGATCTTCGGTTGTGATTACCACTCGAAAACAGATGGAACTGGCTTTGCGTGATGCGAAAGAACATGCGGAAGAATCCAACCGGTTAAAATCAGCCTTTCTTGCTAACATGAGCCACGAAATTCGTACCCCGTTGAATGCTATCGTCGGATTCTCTAATATATTGGCATCGACGGAAACTGAAGAGGAAAAACGGGAATACATTAATATTATCGAGAATAATAACACCTTACTTTTGCAATTAATTAGTGATATTCTTGATCTTTCCAAGATTGAGTCCAGTTCGATTGAGTTTGCTTATTCGGAATTTGACTTGAACGCTTTGATGCGAGGATTAGAACAAACCTCTTGTTTACGACTGACTTCCGCAAAGGTCGAAATTGAATTTGACGAGTATCTTCCGGAATGTTGTATCCGTTCAGAGAAAAATCGATTAACACAAGTGATTACCAATCTGCTCAATAATGCGATAAAATTCACGAAAGAAGGAACGATTCGTTTCGGTTATCATCTTTTGGAGAAAGACTCTCTTTATTTTTATGTGTCTGACACGGGATGTGGTATTGATGCAGATAAAAAAGACGCTGTGTTTGAACGATTCGTGAAGTTGAACAATTTTGCACAGGGAACAGGGCTTGGCTTGTCTATCTGTAAGACGATCGTGGAACGGATGGGCGGTAAGATCGGGGTGGAATCGGAAGTAGGACAAGGAACAACTTTTTGGTTTACGATTCCTTACGTGGCTGTAAAATTGCGTTGTCAAGAAATAAAGGAAGAGAAAATCGTTCAGCAAGTAGTCGAGAAAAATAAACTCAAGATACTGGTTGCTGAAGATAATCCGAGTAATTACATGCTTTTCGAATCCATATTGAAAAAGGATTATCAATTGATACATGCGTGGAATGGCCGGGAGGCCGTTGAATTGTTTAAAGAACACGATCCACATTTGGTTTTAATGGATATAAATATGCCGGAGTTGAATGGTTTTCAAGCCGTGCAGGAAATCCGCAAGATTTCCTGCACGGTTCCCGTGATTGCGGTTACAGCCTATGCTTATGCTTCTGATGAAGAAAAAATCATGGCTAGCGGGTTTGACGGCTACACGGCAAAACCGATCAATGCAAATTTATTAAGGAGTAAAATTATTGCTTTGTTGGAGAAGCATCTTATTTTACTCTAGTGATGTTTCTAAAGACCTGTATCGAGATATTTTTATTGTGTGTCTCCTGTGTTTCATATGCCCAGATGGGGACGCAGGAACGAGTCGTGTTTTATAATACGGAAAATTTATTTGACACCCGAAACGACACGCTGACGGCAGATGACGATTTTACTCCCTGGGGAAAACAGCATTGGAATCGGGAACGTTATACCCGAAAGTTACTCAATATCTCGAAAGTGTTAAACGGTCTTGGGGCGGGAAAGTTTCCGCTACTCATCGGCTTGAGCGAGGTGGAGAATCGGAATGTTGTTTCAGACTTGGTAAACAAAACGGTGTTGGCGGATGGTAATTATGGTATTGTACATACCGACTCCCCGGATACAAGGGGAATTGATGTTGCTTTACTCTACCGGAAAGATTCATTTCGGCTATTGCATAACGCTTTCTTTCCTGTCCACTTAAAAAGCGGGGAGACCACCCGGGATATACTTTATTGTGAGGGTATATTGGCCCCAAACGATACTCTTCATGTTTTTGTTTGTCATTTCCCTTCTATGCGTGGTGGGGAGGCGAAAAGTGAATGGAAACGGGTAAAAGCAGCATCCGTCGTAAGGCAGAAGGTGGATTCTATACAGGATATTCATCCCCGGGCCATGATTTTGATTTTGGGAGATTTGAACGGACGGGCGAATACATCTGCGCAAAAGACATTGAAAACTCGAAATCCGGAATCCGGGACAATTGAATCTGAAAACTTTTACAACACCGGGTATTACTTGCTAGGAAAAAACTATGGTAGTTATCGTTACAAGGGAGAGTGGCAGACGCTGGATCACATCATCGTTTCCGGGAACCTGTTGAACGGGGAAGCTGGTTTGCAGGTGTCCCGAAGAATGGGTATCTATGATGCGGATTTTCTACTTGAAGAAGAGCGAGGGACTTTCGGTGTTCGTCCGAAACCGACCTATCGGGGGCCTCACTACATTGGAGGATACAGTGATCATCTTCCGGTCTTCATCGATTTAAAGAAATAATTGCTGTTTTACAATAAAAAGATTACTTTTGTGGCAAAATTCATAGAACAAGATATGGACGACTATCATCAACAGTATTAATCTGAATAGGGGTTCTCGATAAATGCCTCTATTCATAAATTGAAGGAGGATTATTATGAGAACTTTCCTAATGGGTAAAGTAGGGTTCGTGGAAAAGAAAGTATGGGAACCCAATTGCTGGATTAATGTTGTTTCACCCACTCAGGACGATCTTCGCTACCTGATCGACGAAATGGGAGTTCCGGAGGCTTTTATAGATGACGTTGAAGACGTGGACGAGCGTTCCCGTTTGGAAGTAGAGGATGGATGGACGCTGATGATCCTGCGTATTCCCTTTAAGTCGGTAGATACAAGTATTCCTTTCATCACAGTGCCTTTGGGGATTATCGTGAAGGAGGATATGTTCGTAACCGTGTGCTATTACGAGACAGAAATGATACCTGATTTCATCAATTACGTGATTCGTAAAAACTTGGAGATTGCCAATAATTGGGATCTTGTTTTCCGTTTGTTTCTTTCTGCCTCCGTGTGGTATTTGAAATACTTGAAACAAATCAACGCCCAAATGCACATGGCAGAGGTCGAATTGGAACGTTCCATCCGGAATGAAGAATTACAACGGTTGCTGAAAATCGAGAAATCGTTGGTATTCTTTATCACTTCTTTGCGTGGGAATGACAACTTGTTGATCAAAATGAAGACCTTGAAAGTGCAGCGGCAATTCTTCGACGAGGATTTGGTGGAGGACGTGGAGATCGAATTGCGGCAAGCTCAGGATTCGGCCCGTATTTATAGTGATATTTTAAGCGGTACAATGGATGCCTACGCTTCGGTGATTTCCAATAATTTGAATATCGTGATGAAACGGATGACGTCCATCTCGATTATATTAATGTTACCAACCTTGATTGCTAGTTTGTACGGGATGAATGTTCCGAACTCTTTGGAGGAAAATCCTTATGGATTTTTGATCGTGATTGTTATCTCGATACTCTTTTCCGTGTTCGGTTTCATCGTGTTTAAATGGCGCCATTGGTTTTAAATAAAATATCTAAAACATCTCGTTATTTTAACAAACTATTAACGGTTTGTTGATAAACTTTTGGGGATATTTGATGTCATAACAACAGTGTTGTGAATACTTGTCTAAGCTTTGCTGAAACAGGCATTTTTGGTATGTAATGATTTAAAATATGAACAAAGGTTTAAAGAGAGTTTTACAAATTGGAATTCCGGTCGTGATCGTGGGAGCAATCGTGATCCCTCGTTTGGATTTTTCTTCGGATAAAGAGATGTCAACCCCGACAACAGCTCCCAAGGCGACTAACCGGGGGGCTTTACCGGTATCGGGGATCGTGGCATCTATGTCAACTTCCGGTAATGGAATTCCCGTAACGGGATTATTGGTTGCAAATGAAGAAGTCGAACTGGTTTCGGAAACAGCCGGTAAAGTTGTGAAGATCGCTTTTGAAGAAGGGACGTTGGTGAAGAAAGGAACCTTGTTAGTGAAAGTGGATGATTCGGATTTGCAGGCTCAACTCGCTCGTGCCGAATTCCAAAAAGAATTATTGGCAGCCAAATTGGAAAGACAGCGGATACTATTAAAGCGGGAATCCATCAGCGTGGAAGAATTCCAGCAGTTGGAGACCGAGTACAATATGAATCTGGCTGATATTGAATTATTAAAGGTTAAAATTGCTCGAACTGAAATCCGGGCTCCTTTTGACGGTCGAATGGGATTTCGTTTCGTGAGTGAGGGGAGTTACTTGCAACCGAGTACTAAGGTGTCCACGATTGTTGATAATTCTTATTTAAAAATTGAATTTTCTATTCCTGAAAAATATATTGACCTGCCTTTAGTGGGTAGAAAACTTACTTTCCAACCTAGCGGGATGGAACATCAGATCGAGGCAGAAGTGTATGCTGTTGATCCACAGGCGGACGTGGCTACTCATACCATAAATCTGCGGGCTCGTTACCGGAATACTAAAAATTTGGTAGCGGGAATGTTCGTGAAGGGGGAGTTGATGACAGCTGAGAATTTGAAATATATACTTGTTCCGACAGAGGCCGTCGTGCCGGAGATGGACGGGAAACGTTTGTGGGTAGTAAAAAATAGAAAAGCTACCAGCGTACCCGTGCAAACAGACAGTAGGGATTCCCAATTCGTGGAAGTAACTTCCGGAATACAGGTGGGTGACACCGTGTTAACGGGAGGCTTGATGCAATTGCGTGAGGGAATGATCGTGAATGTCAAGTTGAATAAATAGAGAAAAAGTTTAGAGTTTAAAATTTAGAGTTTAGATTCTAAAATCATAAATCTAAAATTAATCAGTGGTATGAGTTTATCTTCAACCTGTATAAAGCGTCCTGTGCTGGCAACCGTGTTAAACTTGATTTTGGTCATTGTCGGTTCCATCGGGTTGCTATATTTAGGCGTGCGTGACTACCCTAGCGTGGACCCCCCGGTAATATCCGTGTCGACCTCGTTCGTGGGGGCTAACGCCGATGTTATTGAAACACAAATTACCGAGCCTTTGGAGTCGGCCATTAATGGTATACAGGGAATCCGTTCGTTAAGTAGTACGAGCCGTGATGGACAAAGCCGGATCACGATAGAATTCGAATTAAGCGTGGATTTGGAAACGGCAGCTAATGACGTCCGGGACAAAGTTTCCTGAACGTTACGTCGGTTACCGCAGGATATAGATCCCCCGACCGTGTACAAGGCGGATGCGGATGCCCAACCTATTTTTGCTGTTTCTTTGCGTAGTGGTCAACGTTCGTTGATCGACCTGAGCGGATATGCCGAACGCTATTACAAAGAACGGTTACAGACTATCCCTGGCGTGAGTAGCGTGGATATTTGGGGAGAAAAACGTTATTCCGTGCGTTTGCGTATGGACCCGGCTTTACTGGCAGCACATAGGTTGACCCCGATGGACGTGCAGTCTGCCGTTGAAAAAGAGAATATCGAATTACCTTCCGGGCGAGTGGAAGGAGACAATACCGAGTTGACAATTCGTACCTTGGGACGATTAATGTCTATCGAGGATTTTAACAATCTGGTCATTTCGAGAGAAGGATCAAAAATTGTCCGTTTTAAAGATATTGGTGTGGCGGAAGTGGATGCCGAGAACACCCGGAGTATAGCCAAACGTAACGGCCTTCCCATGGTGATGTGTGCTTTGATTCCCCAGCCGGGAGCAAACTACATTGATATTGCAGACCGGGCTTATCTCGTGATGCAGGATTTGGAAAAGGACCTGCCGGAAGATATTGATGCCGCGATAGCTTTCGACAACACGGTATTCATCCGGAGTTCAATCAACGAGGTGGAGGACACGATTTTCGAGGCTTTCCTCTTGGTTGTTTTGATCATTTTCCTTTTCTTGCGGAGTTGGCGGACGACGTTAATTCCTGTTCTGGCAATCCCCGTGTCATTGATTGCATCCTTTTTCATTATGTACGTGGCCGGGTTTACCATCAATATATTGACCTTGCTGGCTGTCGTGCTGGCCATCGGTTTGGTGGTTGATGATGCTATTGTGGTCATGGAGAATATATTCACGAAAATAGAGCAAGGAATGTCCCCGTTGCAGGCGGGATTCAAAGGATCAAACGAGATATTTTTTGCCGTTATCGCGACAACAGTGGTGTTGGTGGCCGTGTTCTTCCCGATCGTTTTCTTGGAAGGAACCACGGGGCGTTTGTTCCGTGAATTTAGTGTGGTGATTGCCGGAGCCGTAGTGGTTTCCTCTTTCGTGGCGTTGACATTTACACCGATGATCTCCACGAAATTATTGACCCGGAATGCCACGCAAAACTGGTTTTACCGGAAAACAGAACCTTTTTTCGAGGGAATGAACCGGGTGTACCGTCGTTGGTTACAGCGATTCTTGAAAGTCCGTTATTGGTCAATCATTATACTCGGGGCTTCCGGTGTAGCTATTTATTTCCTGTGGTTATTGATTCCCTCGGAAATGGCACCTTTGGAGGACCGTTCGAATATTCGTTTGAATTCTGTCGCTCCGGAAGGAGCTACCTACGAGTATATGGCCCGTTACGCGGATGAAATTTCAACCTTTGTGGAACAAACCGTGCCGGAACAAGAGAAAGTGATTCAATTCATCGGGGGAGGACAAACAAACCGTGCAAGTTTACAATTATGGTTGGTTGATGCAGACAAGCGGAAACGGACTCAACAGGAGATTGCCGACGAGTTAGCTATAGACGTGCGTCAGTTTACAGGAGGCCGAACGTTGGTTTCCCAGCAACAGACCTTCGGTGGCCGGCGGGGAGGACTTCCGGTGGAATACGTAATCCAAGCGAAAAATCTGGATGATTTGAAGGCGATATTACCTATTTTCATGGACGAGGTGAACAAGAGTTCGGTATTTTCGGCATCTGATTTGAATTTGAAGTTCACGAAACCGGAGTTGACCATTAATATTGATCGGGACAAGGCTGCCAGTATGGGGGTTTCCGTGCAGGATATTGCCAGAACACTTCAGTTGACCATGAGTGAGCAACGGGTGGGTTACTACATCATGAATGGAAAACAGTACCAGATACTTTCCCAGTTGGAGCGTCAAGATCGAAACAAACCGAGTGACTTGAAAGGAATATACGTGCGGAATAACAATGGCGACTTGATTCATCTGGATAATCTGATCACAACGTCCGAAAGTTCCATGCCGCCACAGTTATATCGTTATGACCGTTTCGTGTCGGCAACCGTTTCTGCCGGTCTGGCAAAGGGCGTGACTCTTTCTCAAGGATTGGAAGAGATGGATCGTATTGCCGATGAGGTATTGAGCGATGACTTTAAAACCACGTTATCTGGAACATCCAAGGACTTCGTGGAAAGTTCTTCCAGTTTGATGTTCGCCTTCATGTTGGCGTTGGTATTTATTTATTTGGTACTTGCTGCGCAGTTCGAAAGTTTCCGTGATCCGTTAATCATCATGTTTACAGTTCCATTGGCATTGATCGGTGCTATGGTTGCTTTGTGGTATTTTGGGCAGACCATGAACATTTTCAGCCAGATTGGTATCATCATGTTGGTCGGGTTGGTTTCGAAGAACGGTATCCTGATCGTGGAATTTGCCAACCAACGTAAGTTAGCCGGTTTGTCCATGCGTGAGGCGATAGAGGATTCGGCCGTGTCTCGTTTACGTCCGATCCTGATGACGAGTTTGTCTACCGTGTTAGGTATTCTTCCGATGGCAATGGCCACGGGTGCGGGAGCTGAGAGCCGTGTTGCCATGGGTATTGCGGTAGTAGGAGGTATGGTATGTTCCACCCTGTTGACACTTTTCGTGATCCCGGCTATTTACACTTACCTCTCCTCGAAAAAAGTAAAAATAATAGAAGAGATAGAAGATTGAATGAATTGAAAGATTTGCAAGTAGAATAAAGAATAACTATGAGAAAACAGAATTTACGATATATGAAATGGATAGGAAAAATGATCATTTTATTGTTCATTTTAAATTTTCAATTCTCGATTTTCAATTGTTCCGCGCAGCGTGTAAGTCTGGATGAATGTTTGGAAAAAGCCTTGGAATCAAATTTTTCCATTAAAATCATCCGGAACGAGGCTCGGATGGATAAGAATAATTTGAATTACTCGACTTTCCTACCTACATTGGAAGGGACTGCGAAACAGACACAGACCCGAAATGACACGAAGACCGAGAATAGCGTGGGAGAGGTGAATAAGATGTCGGATGTAAAAACGGATAACTACACTGCGGGGGTTGCTCTAAACTGGCGGATATTTGACGGGTTAGAGATGTTCACCACCCATGAAAAACAGAAAGAGTTATTGGCAATGGGCGAACTTGCCGTGCGGCAAGCCGTGGAGAACTTGATTTTGAACGTGAGTGCAGCTTATTATAACGTGCTGGTACAACACCATAAGTTGATAGCAGCACGTCATTCTTTGGAACTTTCGAATGAACGTTATGATGAGGCCAGAGTACGTTACAAGATTGGGAATAGATCCGGGTTAGAAGCTCAACAGGCAAAAATTGATTTGAACACGGATAGCTCTACCTACGTGCGGCAAAAGGAGGCTTTAAAAAGTGCCTATATCACGTTGAACAAATTGATGAATACGGATTTGCAAATGGTGAACTATGTGCAAGACACGATCTTGCTGGGGCCGCAACTGGCATTGGGTACCTTGGAGCAAAAAACTTTGGAAGGAAACACCACCTTGTTGATCGCTAAAAAAGATCAGAAAATTTCCGCGCTGGATTTAAAAAATGCCCGTGCCGTATTATTCCCGACGCTAGATTTCAATTCCGGGTACAACTATAACAAGACAGATACACCCTCTTCCAGTACCACGTTGAACCGGTCAAACGGTTTTTACTGGGGATTCTCGTTAAATGTTCCTATTTTCAGTCATTTGCAGAATAGAACGAAAATCAAAAATGCCAAATTGGAATTGGAAAACATGGAATTAACCTACCAAGAGGCGGAAAAGGAAACGCTGGGGGATTTGGCGTTGATGTACAATACGTATGAAAACAACCTGCTGATGGTAAATTTCGAGATTGAAAGTGCCGAAGTTGCCGAGGATAATCTGGATGCGGCTTTGGAGAAATACAAGATCGGATCACTCTCCGGAATCGAGTTCCGGGAATTTCAACGTAGTTACATCGATGCCGTTGACCGAAAGCTATCAGCGATCTATCAGGCGAAAGTTTCCGAATTATCGTTACTGTTACTCAGTGGCGAGATACGCTCTGCCATTGCGTTTGTAGAGTGAGAGAGTAGCCCTTGATGGGGCCTATCATGTTGCCACAATGTTGTCACTATTTCTTAATAATAGGGCAACATGATTGTCATATTCTGCCCATACTTTTGTCACGTAATCAAAACAAAGATAATTATGAAAAAGAGTAATTACGTGATAAAATGTTTATTTGTAAAATCTTTTATTTGTATGTTAGCATTATGGTGTGTGTCTTTGCCAGAAGTGCTAGCCCAAGGAACAAATGCTTCAATTGTTGGTAAAGTTGTGGATGAGAACGGCGAGGCGATTATTGGAGCAACTGTTATCGTCAAAAATGAATCTACCGGTTTCAAAACAGGAACGGCCACCTCGGTAACCGGAGAATTCAGTTTAAAACAACTCCCGTTAGGTTCCCCTTACACGATCACGGTGTCGTTTATCGGATATGGCGATCAAGTGAAAAAAAATTACACCCTAAACCAAGGAGATGTTTTACGGATTGATTTTGAAATGAAAGAAGAATCCACAAATATCAGTGAAGTTGATGTGGTGGCCAATAGCATGAAGAAAAAGATAGATGTACTGGGAGAGGCTACATCAATTTCCGGTAAAAGTCTTCAGACCCTTCCGGTAAATGGAAGAAATTTTACCACACTGGTAGATCTTTCCCCGCTTAGTTCGGGTAGTAACCTTGCCGGGCAGTTGTATTCTTCCACGACCTACACGATAGATGGTATGACGGCGAAAAGTCCGACTTCAAGTGGGACCTCCAATCGCGGTCCTTTCCTTGTATCTATGGAAGCTATCCGTGAGTTTGAAGTTGTGACCAATAGCTATGATGTCACGCAAGGAAGGGCCGGGGGAGGAATGATCAGTTCCGTGACCAAATCGGGAACAAACCAATTTCACGGGTCGGCATTCTTTTTTCATCGAGCAGATAAACTGTCCAGTCAGTACGATACCCGTGGAAATAAGCGCAGTGACAAATACTCTATTTCCCAATACGGGGGATCCCTTGGAGGACCGATCATCAAGAACCGGATGCATTTTTTTGTCGCGTGGGATCACCAGGATGACAAACGTCCTTTGTTAATTGCAGATATACACGGAACAGATGATGAGAAGACATACGGGATAACGAAGGAAAATCTGGATAAATTTTTGGCAATTGCCCGTGAAAAATATGGTGTTGCGGCTTCTCCTCAAACCGGTTCGTTCGATAAAAAAAGAAAGTCCAACAGTGTATTCGGTCGTCTTGATTGGCAATTAAATGCCACAAATTTGTTGACCATTCGAAATAATTATAACCGTGACGTGAATGATTTGGGTATCAATGATAATAGTAAAATTAATCTTTTTGAAGTATATGGTACACATGTATCGTCAGACAACAGTTTGTTGGCTTCCTTGCGTTCCGTGTTCGGTCCTAAAATGACGAATGAGGCTAAATTGCAATATCTTTATACATTGGATGACGGGCAACCGAGTAAACAAGTACCTTCTTCCAATATACCGAGAGCGATCGTAGAGAATATTACCTCCACGATTGATGGTAAAGAGTACAAATTATCCAGTATTCAGTTGGGAGGACAACGGTATGTTCCGGAAAAATTTGTTAACAATGTGATCCAATTCGTGGATAACTTGTATTATAATACCGATAAAGTGAACTACACCTTCGGTATAGATCTCATGTATACACATTTGAGTTCTAAAGCGACGAGCGAAATGAACGGTCGTTATTATTACAAAGGATTGGAGGCATTCGAGAATAACACCCCGTATAGATATGCACGGGAGGTTCCTGTAACAGACCCGACGGTGAAGCAAAGTGTATTGAATGCTGCATTATACGGGCAGGCCCAGTTTAAACCGTTTAGAGGGGTGGATGTCACTTTGGGATTAAGAGGTGATTACTCTTACTATTTTTCGAACCCCGATGATAACGAGTTATTGACGGCAGAACTAGGTCTAAAAACAACCAATAAAGTAGCCGCCTTTCAATTACAGCCCCGTTTTCAACTGACATGGGATATAGGGGAACGTAGTGTGGATATCGTTCGTGTTGGGGCAGGTATATTCGGTTCGAACATGAATAACTATGCCATGGTGAACAATTTGGAATTTGATGGATTGAAAGTATTATCAGTGGATATATCTTCTAAAGACTATGTGCTGCCTATTCCGAATTTTCCCGGTTATCGAGAAGATCCGTCCAGTGTGCCCGGCGTGGAACTATTTGATCAGTTGGGATTGGATAAAGCGGCGACATTCAACGTGAATGGTTCAAACGTGAAAATCCCCACGGTCTACAAGTTCAACGTGTCATATAATCGTTTTATTTCTGAGAGAATCCGGGCGGGAATCAGTTTTTACGGGACATTCGGGCGTAACAATTATATGTATGTTGACCGAAATATGGTGGATGAACCTTTTTTCCGCTTAGCAAACGAGGGGAACCGCGGAGTTTACGTTCCGGTCGCATCTATAGATACCCTTGGAAATACCCAGTGGACCAATGGGCGTAAGTCCGAGAAAATCGGTAGAGTGCTTGAATTGAATAGTGACGGAAAAGTGAATACTTATACAATCGTGGCAGATGTCTCCGTGCGTTACTGTCGTGATGGACAAATAACAGCTAGTTACACGTGGAATGATTCTAAAGATAATACCTCTTACAACGGTAACGTGGCAAACAGTGCGACGCTTTACAACATGATTGTAGATGATCCCCGTGATTTGAGTAAAATGAGTTATTCGGATAATCAATTCCGCCACAAAGTGGTGTTGTATGGAAATCTCCCCTCTTTTCACGGTTTTAACGTGGGGGTACGTTACTCGGGAATAGGAGGAACTCGTTATTCCATGGTTGTGAACGGGAATATAAACGGCGATTTTGTAAAAGGGAATGACCTGGCGTTTGTATTCGATCCGAATGATTCTAGTGTCCCTCAGGCAATACGGGACGGGATCAACGGTTTGCTCGAAAACCCGGATGTGGATAAGAGTTTTAAGAAATATCTGCGCAAAAGTTTTGGTAAAATTGCCGAGAGAAACGGGGGGATAAATGGATTTAGTGGTACGTGGGATGTCCGGGTTTCCAAGATTTTCAATTTTTATAAGCAACAGAGACTAGAATTGTCCGTCGATATTTTTAACGTGGCTAACCTGATCGATAAAAAAAGTGGTTTGACACATAACTTGGGTAAACAAGAGTTGTTGAACTGTACTGGATTTGATACAGCCACTCAAACATTCAAGTATACCGTGAACAATGCTGCCGGTAAAAAGAGTCCGGGAGGAAACCCTTGGCAAATTCAAATGGGAGTTAAATATATGTTTTAATGAGTAAAATAAAGACAAAATGAAAGCATTACTTGTTTTACCGATTCTATTATGCGTGTGTCTGTGCGTGCAAGGACAATTAAGAAAACAACAGTTCTCGTTTCCTAATGCGGGTGAATATATGATACTAAAAGCTGATTTTCATCAGCATACGGTGTTTTCGGATGGTCAAGTGTGGCCTACCGTTCGAGTGGTGGAAGCATACGAGGAAGATCTTGATATCATTGCACTTTCGGAACATATCGAATATCGTCCTCATTTGAATGAATTTATCTCACACGATCACAATCATTCTTTCGATTTGGCACAAGAAGAGGCAAAACGTTACGGTGTGTTGTTGATTCGTTCTGCAGAAGTGACGCGGGCGATGGCTCCCGGCCATCTCAACGTGATTGATATAAAAGATGCCAACCCGTTAGAAAAATTTGTGAACAAGCAAGATTCCCGAGATGCTTCAACTGTAATTGAGACGCTTGAAGAGGCTAGACGACAAGGTGGTTTTATATTTTGGAATCATACCGCTTATCCCTCGAAGGATAATAAATCTCATTGGTATCCTATACATGAAACTTTGAAAAATAAAGGCTTGATGATGGGGATTGAAATCGTGAATGGCGAGCGCTACGAACCGATCGCTTTTCAATGGTGTTTGGATTACAATTTGACGATTTTGGCAAACACCGATGTACATACGACGATGGCTCAAAAAAGGAGTGCTGACAATTTTAAGGTTATGACTCTCGTGTTGGCAAAGGAAAAAACAAAAGAAGCAGTGATGGATGCTCTTCGCGAACATCGGACCGTGGCATTATGGAACAACCAGTTGATGGGGCGTAAGGAACATGTAGAACCGATTGTTGGGCATGGTGTGGTGGCAAGACTTACCCGAGTGTCAGAAGAAAAAGGATTATTTGAAATTGAAAATCTCACGGGAATGCCTTTTGTTTTTGAATTTCAGGAATTACCGGAAGGTTTCTCGATTCGGAATGATGTGCCTTGCCTCGTGAAAGAGAATAGCGTGTCTGCTTTGGGTGCATCTTTCAAAAATGGTTGCCCCAAGACGGTGAAAGTAAAAGTGAAAAACGTTTACGTTACACCAGAACAGAATCTGGAAATGGAACTCCCGTTGGTGATTTCCGAGCGTTGATCTATAAAAATAAACGATGAATAAAAACGATATGAAGACAATCATTTTACTATTATTTTGTTGCTGCATGATGAGTTTGCATGCTTCGCCTAAAACACGGGAAACCTCATCTTCGCTTGAGAAAAAAATATTGATTATCACACCGGAAGCGAATGTCACGTCCAATTACTATTCGTTGGATATGATTGCTGAAGAGTTGAATATAGGGCAGGATTCGGTAGGATCTCGTTTGAACGGTATTGTTACGGAGAGTATGGCGGAATGCGATCCGATATTCGTGGTATTGAACGGAAAAAGTACCGTGGTTGAAGAGTTGCTTAAAAATATAAAGGTCGTGGAACAACCGGAAAAAGTTTCCGTGGCAGATTTATCAGGAGTATCTGAGCAGGATTTTAAGAATTTGATACGGGAAACCGGGGTTGACTACGTGTTGGTGATTAATGGCTATTTCTTGAATAAACAAGAACAACCTTTTAACACGATTTTCCATACGATCAGTTTTAGTATGTATGATAAGAATAAAAAAAGTATTTTGACCGATACGAATTCCTATAATACGATAGCATTGAACTCGTGCGAGAAAATCAAAGAAGCTAGTAAAAAATGCACGAAACGAATGGTGAAAAACATTCTGAAGGAAGTTTCAAAATAACTCGAGAGATGAAAAATATTACCTGCTTCTGTGTGTTGATCCTGTTTTTGGGAATATATTCTTGCTCTGTGCATGAGTATAAAGGGGATAGACCTAAATATGTGTTTTTCCTTATTGGGGACGGGATGGGAAGTAGTCAGGTGACAGGAACGCAGTTCTATCTCGCCGAACGGGCCGGGCGTATCGGTTTAGACTCGTTGTCCTTTACCGGATTTCCGGTAACCAATGTGGTCTCGACTTACTCGGCCTTTAATGCGATCACCTGTTCTGCTGCCGCGGGAACAGCGTTGGCAACGGGAATGCGTACTTCAAACGGAACCATTGGCAAGGATGCCATTCATTCGAAAGACGTGTATAGCATTGCCGTGAAGGCAAAAGAAAGAGGTATGGGGGTGGGAATTGCTACCAGCGTGAGTATCGATCATGCGACACCGGCTTCGTTTTATGCCCACCAGCCAAGCCGGAGTATGTATTACGAGATAGCCATGGATGCCATCAAGGCGGATTTCGACCTTTATGCCGGAAGCGGATTTTTGCAAACTCGTTCGCTGACGGATTCTGCCGCACCGGAGGTGTACTGTTGTTTTGAGGAGGCTGGCTACACGGTTGTCAGGGGATATGACGATTTTAACCGTAAACGGGAGGGGGCATCCAAGATGGTATTCGTGCAGGAAGCCGGGGCGAATCCTTTTAGCTTATCTTATGCGATTGATCGACAACCGGGTGATTTGACCCTGTCCGAGATCACCCGGGGGGCGATAGATTATCTTTTTCAAAAGTCAAATAGAGGTTTTTTTCTGATGGTAGAAGGCGGTAAAATCGATTGGGCATGTCATAGCAATGACGGGGCTACAATGGTGAAAGAGGTGATGGATTTCTCGGATGCCGTGGAAGTTGTCTTGGAATTTTACCGCCAACATCCGAAAGAGACGTTAATTATCGTGACAGCAGATCACGAAACTGGGGGCGTGGGACTCGGAACACGGGGATACGAGTTGAATCTGAAACTTTTGTCTCTACAACAGCATTCTTTGGATATCCTCTCGAATCGGTTGATTAATTTGCGAGAGAATCGAGAAGGAAAAGTAACTTGGGAAGAAGTGAAAGAGGTGTTTTCGGAAGAGTTGGGATTTTGGAGTAAGATTGAAATCATGAAAGAAGAGGAAGAGGCTTTGAAACAGGAATTTGAACGTTCGTATTTGCAGGCGAGCCCTGCAGTCTGGGGAATGTATGCAGTTGTTGAACCTTTGGCCCAACAAGCAGTCCGATTATTGAATGATAAAGCTCAAATGGGATGGACTACACTGGAACATACTGGAACACGGGTACCCATGTATGCTATCGGTGCGGGTGCTTGGCGTTTTGCTGGAAGTCCGTTGAACAACACGGATATTCCCCGGATTATAGTGGAAGCTACCGGTTGGAATTGAGGTTTGTGTTTGAATTTATATGGAGGGAGTCATTCTAAAATCAAGAATGGTTCTCTCTTCTTTTTATTTTATTCAACTTATGGGGAATTTGTTCGTTATCTATTTTATAATTGGATTAGTTGTTTGTCGTCTTCAATAAAAAGTTTACTTTTGCATAGATAGAGGTCGTGTTAGTTATATGCGTATCATGATAGGAAATGATTTAAATAGTGATTCTTTTGAAAATTTATTTAAATCCCATTTCGGGGATTTGGTCGGATTTGTGTGTAGCTACGTGAACGACGAAGAGGTGGCTAAGGACATCGTGCATGATGTGTTCCTCGTGGTGTTGAGGAATCAAAAGAAACTGGATACTTCTTATTCTTTGAAGTCCTACCTGTTTACCTTATCCAAGAATTACGCCTTGAATTATTTGAAACATTTGCGTGTCGTGGCTATGAACGAACGGGAAGTTGTTGAGGCGTTGCAGAATGCTGATGAGGAATTGGATGATTATGAACAACGTATGGCCCGCTTGAACGAGAAACTCGACGAATTGCCTGAAAAACAACGGGAAGTACTGATGAAATGTTTTGTTGAAGGCCAAACATACAAGGACGTGGCTGACGTGATGGGAATTAGTGTAAATTCGGTAAAGACTCATATTTCACGAGGATTGAAATTCCTGCGAAACGAGTTGAAGGGGGAAATGGTGATGTTATTCCTGCTGAAACGGGAACGAGTATAAATGTTTGAAAATTGGGATGTTAATTTAAAATAGTGAAAAAAAATGATGAAGTTAATTGTATGTATCGTAATGACGTTGACCCTGTCAAACGTCTTTGGACAAGAGTCCAATAACGGAAAAAAATTATGGGCAGACTCTTTTTTGAATAAGAAAGCCCCGGAATTTGTGGTGGAAGAGTGGATTTCCCAACAACCGAAATTGAAGGGTAAATTCATTCTGATTGACTTTTGGGCAACATGGTGTGGTCCGTGCCGGAAAGCTATTCCTGAATTAAACGAATTTGCTAAAAAGTTCGGGAAAAAGTTGGTCGTTATCGGAATTTCTGATGAAACTGCCGCTAAAGTGAAAGAGATGAAAGACCCGAATATTGAATATTATAGTGCAGTGGATACTAAAGGAGTAATGAAGAAAGCACTTGGGGTAAAGGGAATTCCTCACGTGATTTTGATTGATCCGAAAGGTATTGTTCGTTGGGAAGGGTTTCCTTTCCTGCAAGGACATGAGTTAACAGCTGAGGTTATCGAGAAAATAATGAAGAAATATAAATAGAGGTATTCCTTTATTTTCCGGAATAATTTGAAAACAGGATTTTCGAGAGTCCTGTTTTTTTGTTGGATGCTCATACATGGGAATTTAAGTATTTAACGTGAATTCGATATAACTTACCGTTTTTATATCGAACTCTCGTCAGATATTTATTCGTTACCTTAAAATACCCCTAACCGAGTGTTTTTGTATTCATAGGTTTAGGGATTTTCAACAAAAGATCAGTTTGAATTAATGTAAAATGTTGTCAACAATTTGCTATCATATTGTTATCATATTGTAAGCCGCTCCCATTCCGCTCCCATTCCTCCCCTATTCCGCTCCTATTAAAATAGCAAAATATTAGATTACAATAGTAAATGTTAACATCATGATAAGTCTATTATAACAAATTGATTACAAGATGATAGTTTTATCAGGTAGAAATTTCATCAAAATGCTTAATTCTAACGTGAGTTCGATATAAGATTAAAATTATTTTCCTGGTTATTAGGAGTACAGTGCTCCATGGGTGGTTTTTCGGGTTCAAACTCCACTTGATTATCAATGACAAGGGAGAAATCATGTTATGTAGTTACTATGTTTATGAGGTAGTGAAAGGGGAGAGCAACCATAACGGAAGGATCAACTATTCCCGAACAAAAAATATTTAATTTTTGTCACCCATTTGAGGAGGCTTGTTGTGTTATTGTAAAAATAGCAAAAAATGGATTATAAGGATGATGATATAGAATTTGCCAATAGGTTACTTGCTCGGCGGGAAGAGTTGAATGACGAGGAAGTGACAGCATGGTTGAAAGAGAAAGATCATGTTGAGTTATTGGACGAGATTGCGGCAATCCGGCAAAAGTTGTCGAGACAAAGCTATGGAGAGAGTGGTGAGGAAGAATTCCTGTATTTAGAAAAGAGTATTTATGATCGGAAGAGTCGTCGGATGACTTTGCGCTGGTCGATTGCGGCTTCGATTATCTTGTTGGTGGGTTTATTCGTGGGACGCACGATAAGCGGGGTTCGGGATATACACGAGGAGCAAGAGTTGGCAAAGAGCGTGATGCAGCCCGGAACGTCAAAGGCTATTTTAATGATGGCTGACGGGAAAGAGGTGGTGTTGGAACAAGGGCAGAATTTGAATATTTTGTTGAATGAACGAGTACGGGTGGCTACCAGCAGTCAGGGAATCGTGTATGAAGAGCATGGAAAAGGAATGGTAACAGAAGAGTATAACAAGTTGACAACGCCTGTCGGGGGAGAGTATTCATTGGTATTATCGGATGGTACCAAGGTGTTTTTGAATGCGGATTCCGAATTGAAATATCCGGTAGAATTCAGTGACGGGAAACGGATCGTTGATTTGAAAGGAGAGGCCTATTTCGAGGTACATAAAGATAGCTTGCGTCCTTTTATCGTTCGAATGAACGGGGCGGAAGTGACTGTTCTGGGAACATCGTTTAACGTGAACACTTATGGTGATGACGGGCAGATCTACACGACGCTGGTGAACGGATCGGTTCGGGTGGCATCCATGAAGAACAAGCAGGAAGAGATGCTGAAACCGGGGATGCAGAGCGTGATGAATGTGCAGTCGGGACTATTGACCGTGAGAGAGGTGGATGTGGAGCCATACGTGGCTTGGAGGGAGGGACGGTTCGTGTTCCGGGCGATGACACTGGATTTGATCATGCGCCAGTTGCAGCGTTGGTATGATTTCGAGGTGTTCTACCAGAATTCGGAACTGAAAGATTACGAATTCCGAGGCGTGATTAAGCGGGATATGGATTTGGATAAAGTGTTGTCCGTGATCAAGGCAACGACAAATGTTGATTTTGAAGTAAAAGGAAAAGTGATAACTATTATAAAACGTTAGGAAAGAAAAACGGGGATTGCCGCTAACAACCCCCGTGTTCATTCTCCGAAGAGAATTCAAGTATTAATTCAATTACAAAGTTATGAAAAAAAAACGAGGTGTGTGCATGAACAGCACATTCAGGAAACTTTTTAACCTATTTCGAGTGATGAAGATAGTGATTTTATTCATGCTGATAGGATTGACACATCTTTCAGCGGAGGTTCGAAGCCAGAATGCATCGGTTAGCTTGAGACTGAAAGATGCTACTGTTGAGCAGGTAATTTTGGAAGTCGAAAAGCAGTTGAAACAAGATTTCTTTTTCAGTAAAAAAGAAGTGGATGTGACAAAAAAGATTTCAGTGAATCTGAATCAAGCAACGTTAGATGAACTTGTACAGGTTATTTTCGGGGAGGGATTCGGTTATCGACTAGTGGATAACCTGATTGTAATTACCCCGAAAACAGTTGTTGCTAAAGAAGAAGAGAAAACCGTTCTGATGAAAGGACAAGTGGTGGATAAAGGAGGAGATCCTTTACCCGGAGTTACCGTTCTTGTTGAAGGTACAACGGTGGGATGTGCCACGGATATTGACGGGAAGTTTAGTCTTCCTTTGCCTAAGGAGCTGAAGGATGTGGTTGTTGTTTTCCGTTTTGTCGGGATGGTGACGCAAAAGGTGAAACTGGCAGATATTAAGGATAAAGAGATTCTGGCCGGTAAGAAGGATTTGAAGGTTGTGATGGAGGAGCAGACCGAGAATCTGGAGGATGTGGTGGTGACGGGTATTTTTACTCGTAAGAAAGAGGGATTTACAGGGTCGGCAACACGAGTGTCCAGAGATGAGATTAAACGAATGACTTCTGGTAATGTGTTGAAGGCGTTAGAGATGCTAGATCCTGGTTTTAGGATGAATGCGAGCAATCTGGCTGGTTCGAATCCAAATGCAATACCGGATTTTCAAATGCGAGGACAGGCTAGTATGGGTAATTACCAGAGTGATGACGTGGTCGTGTTGCGTGGTGATGTAAATACTCGTCCGAATCAACCATTGTTCGTGTTGGATGGTGTGATTGGCGTGGATGCAACAACGATCATGGATCTTGATCCGGAACAAGTGGAATCAATCACATTATTGAAAGATGCTGCGGCAACGGTTATTTATGGTTCGGAGGCCGCCAATGGAGTGGTGGTCGTTGAAACAAGAGCTCCGCTACCGGGAAAATTGCGTTTCACATATAACGGTAATTACGAGTTGGAATGGCCGGATTTGAGCGTCTACGACATGATGAACGCGAAAGAGAAATTAGAAATAGAGGAATTGGCAGGATATTATGATGAGAAAGATAATTTGGGATTGATGAATTATTATAATAATCTTCGACAAGAGGTAATGCGGGGGGTGAATACTTATTGGTTGGCCGAACCCGTAAAAACTGCTTTTTCTCATCGGCATGGACTGACGGTTGAAGGGGGGGACCGGACGTTACGTTATAAAATTTATTTAGGAGCGAAATGGGCACCTGGTATTATGAAAAAAACGGATTTGAATACTAAAACAGGAAAGATAGATTTGAATTACCGTAATAATAAAATTTTGATTAATAATCAATTGACTGTGGATTATTCAGATGGTACCAGGGTTTCTCCTTATGGAAGTTTCCAAGATTATACGAAAATAAATTCTTATTATCGTAAAACTGATGAGAATGGAAATATCAAGCAAGTATTGGATGATCATAGTATTGGAGATAATTATGATTATGTAGCTTATTATGGTACCCCAACTTTAAATCCTTTGTGGAATACGCAGTTTGATTCAAAGAATGAAAGTCGAAATTTTGAACTTCGGGAGGCTTTAAAAGTGGAGTATTTACCATTTGAAAATTTCCGTTTAAGTTTGGATTTCACATTAACCCGGAAGGATGGAACAGTAGAGGTGTTTAACTCTGCCCAGCATAATGATTTCTTTCTTGAGGATGATCCGGCTAAAAAAGGCTTATATGAATGGAGTAAAACAGAGGGGACTCAATATAGATTAAGTTTGTCTGGTGCGTACACTAAAGGGTTAGGGGATCATTTGTTGACCGCTTATCTACGATATAGTGTTAATGAAAATTCAACAAAATCGACGACATTGTCCATGATGGGATTCCCGAATGATAAGTTGAGTGAAGTGTATATGGGAACTCAATATAAGAATACCTCGGGAAGTGAGAGTGTCGCTCGATCCTTGGCTTTTGTAATGACTTTGAATTATGCTTATAAACAACGTTATGCTTTCGATTACAGCATGAGTGTCAATGCATCTTCAGAGTTTGGGAAAAATAACCGTTATGCTCCGTTTTGGTCTGCTGGAGTACGTTGGAATGCGGAGAAAGAGCCTTTTATTAATAACTTGGGTATTTTTGATGAGTTGGTGGTAAGGGGAACTTACGGTATTACAGGTTCTCAAGGATTTACACCTTATCAATCTTTACAGATGTACACGTATTCTAATTTGATGAAAACTTATAAAAGTTCGGATGTGGTAGGAACGGAAATATATGGATTGGGTAATCCCGATTTGAAATGGCAACAAACAGAAAATTATAATGCATCACTGGATTTTACCATGTTTAATAATATTCTGAGTGCAAGATTCGAGTACTATGAGAAATATACAAAAAATACTTTGTTGGATTATACGATGGCACCGTCAGTTGGGTTCCCGACAATGAAAGAGAATCTTGGAAGGATTTCTAATAAAGGATATGAGGTGACGTTACGTTTAATGCCGTATAGCGATCCTGCAAGGCAGGCATACTGGAACGTGATTTTTACCGGTTCTCATAATAAATCACGGATAGAGGAAATTTCTAATGCCTTGAAAGTGATGAACGAGAAGCAAATGGAAATTGCTGACGAGGTTGAAGATCCATATGTTACAGGTTTAGAAGATAAACGTAAAAAACGTCCCTTACCTCGTTATGAGAACGGTTATTCTCAAACTACGATTTGGGCGGTGCGTTCGATGGGTATAGATCCACAATCTGGTCGAGAAGTGTTTTTGACGAGAGACGGACAGTTGACAAATGAATATTCTTCGATTGATCAAGTTCCTGTTGGAGATACAGAACCTAAATTCCAAGGTTCAGTTTCAACGACCTTTACCTATAAAGGGTTTAGTTTAACGCTTGCCGGGCAATATCATTGGGGCGGACAGACTTTTAACCAGACACTGATTGATAAGGTGGAAAATGCCAACTTAAGAATGAATGCGGACCGAAGGGCTTTGTATAGCCGTTGGAAACAGGCTGGAGATCAGGTGTTTTTTAAGGCAATAGACGGAAATGTTGCAAAGATGGACACCAAGGAGAGTTCACGTTTCGTGATGGATGATAATGAGTTTTATTTTTCAACTATAAATTTATCTTATCGGTTGGATGGGCAAAAATGTGATTGGCTTAAACGAATAGGAATTAGTGCGGCAACAATTGGTGTGTATATGGAAGATATTTGTCGATTCTCGTCTATTAAGATGGAACGAGGGATTGATTATCCTTTCTCTCGACAAATGTCTATGTCGTTGAATGTAACTTTTTAAATTGATGAACTATGAAAAAGTATATAGTTAGCATTTGTTTAGGAATGTTCTTGTTTTCCTCTTGTTCGAATTGGTTGGATGTAAAACCGAAGACAACGGTGGAAGAAGAAGAGGTTTTTAGTCGAGAATTAGGTTTTAAAGAAGCTTTAACTGGGGTGTATATAAAGATGGCATCAACTGATTTGTATGCCAAAAATTTGAGTTATGGTTTCTTGGATATATTGGGACAACGTTACCAGATTAACGCGGTGGCGAATTATGAGAATCCTTTGTGGTATACCTTCCCATCTACATACACGGAAAGTTATACGGAAACGATCTGGGCGAAGATGTACAACGTGATTGCTAATTTAAATAATTTGTTGTATTACTGTGATAAAAACAAAAACGTGTTTACCACGGAACATTATTATGAAATTATTAAAGGAGAGGCATTGGGCTTGAGAGCGTTTTTGCATTTTGATTTGTTACGGATGTTTGGGCCGATATACAAAGATAACCCAATGGCCAAACGAATTGCTTATCGAACAGAGTTTAACCAAGTACCAAAGGAAATGCAGTCTTCTGACGTGGTGGTGGATAGTATTATTACTGATTTGAAAAGAGCTGAAATTTTATTGACAAATACGGATCCATTGAATTTTGAATTCCCAAAAACAGAAGATGGGGATAGAGGAACTGGGAAAGATGGTTTTTTGGAGTATCGTCACAAACGTATGAATTTGTATGCGGTGAAAGCTTTATTGGCTAGGGTATACTTGTATGCGGGAAATAAAATCGAGGCGGCTAATTATGCGAAACAGGTGATCGATAGCAAACAATTTGATTTCGTGGCCGATGTAGCTGATTTGCAACGTTCGAAGGAGATTGTGTTTTCGATATACGTGGATGATTTTGATTTACAGGTGAAAGAGGAATTCGGGACTAACGGTTCTTATTATGTTTCGACGATGAATTTTTTGTACGAAATGTTTGATGTCACTCATGATGGTACGAATGATTTTAGAATACGGGAAGGGGTTAGTTTTGACTTTGCTTTAAACGGGATAACAACCCGGAAATATAGACAGGAGAACATGTGGTCTTCTACAGAAGGAACGGTGGTGTTGATTCGTTTGGCAGAGATGTATTACGTTCTGGCCGAGTGTGCAGCGGATGCCCAAACTGCTGCAGGTTATCTGAATGCGGTGCGTGAGGCTAGGGGTGTTGATCCCACGGGTTTAACGGAAGCTACGCGTTTGAATGAGATAGAGAAAGAGTATCGCAAAGAGTTCTACGGGGAAGGACAATTATTCTTTTTCTACAAGCGGCATGGTTACACAACTTTCTTGCATTGTCCGGTGGAAAGGATGGTTGAGAAAAATTATATGTTCACTTGGCCGGAAAACGAGGAGTTATTCGGAATGACTAATTGATACGATGAATAATGGTTATAACGTAAAATGGATGTTATGAAAAAGAATAAAAATATAGGGTTGTTGATGATTTTGCTTGCATTTTTTTCGAGTTGTGAAAAATATGATATGGTGGAATTTGGGGAAGGGGGCGAGATTAATTTCAGGGGACGATACTTGAACGGAAGTAAATATTATTGGAGTGATGATGAGAAGTACTTGGAATGGGAAAGGAATTTTGGAATGAATGTTCAGGGTGATTCTTTGTTGCAAGATACGGTGATTGTAGGGGTAAAGATAATGGGAGAGATTGTGAATTACCCACGGAAAGTGGTGTTGAAGTCTGAGGCTCCTGCGGAAAATGCATTGGAGGTGATTTTTCCGGAAGAGTATTATGTCCCGGCAGATACGGCTGTTGCTACGTTTAGGGTGATTGTAAAACGTCCGGCAACAAGAAATATTACTTACACGACGAAATTAATGTTTGATTATTCGCAATCGGATTTTGAAGCTGGAACGCGGGAAAGACAGGTGTTTAATTTGAAGGCAGAGGATAAGGTTTCCATGGAATTATGGGGAATTACGCAAGAGGATTGGGAATATGAACCAGTGTTCTTTTTCGGGGAGTGGAGTGAAACGAAAATGCGTTACATGATAACGATGTTAGGATGTGTGAGTTTCATGAACTGGTATTATAATGAAGACAGTTTTTTTGAAGCTCTTATGGGAAATGTGTTGTATGAATCACTGGAAGAGTATAAGGCCGATTCTTCTAATCCGCCTTTACTGGATGAGAATACGGGTGAATGGATTGAATTTCCTGATTTATCCGAAATGATGTGATAATGTAATTAATGATGAAAGTTATGAAACAGGTATTCTATATTTTGATTGTTTTTCTTTTAGCGGCTTGTTATGACGATAAAGGAAATTATGATTACGAGGAAATTAACACGATTACAGTTCTTTTGGATGATGTTTATTCGTATCGTTTGGATGGGGACACGACCGTGTGTATCATTCCCGAGTTAAGTCAATCTTTGCAAAAGAATAGGGATAATTTGGAGTTTATGTGGGTACATTCCGTGATTAATGAGTTTATTGAAGGACACGATGATAACGATACGATTAGCCGAATTGATACGTTACGATTCCATATTGTTCCGGATGATCCGGATTTGGAGTACGAACATTATTTCAGATTGAACGTGTACGATAAGTTGACCGAAATTAATTATCCTTTTAATGTGAAGATAAAACTTGTAAAACCGTATGATGGGGCGTGGATGATTCTGCATAATGAGAATGGGCACGCTGCATTGGGTGCTGTTGAATATATGGGGAATAGCATATTGAAGACACAGGATGCTTATTATAAGGAAACGGGAAAACGTTTAGAGGGAATGGCTCAATGTCTGGGTAATTATATTACTTATTATTATCCATATGGCAGGGGGGAGATGTTTAATTTGTTTTCTGTTATCACGGATAAACCGGAGGAGTCAGGCGTTATGTGTCAGTGGAAGAAGTTTGAGTTAATGAGTCCGTTGACTAAAATGGTGTACTCATCGGATCAAAGTCGTTTTAATTATTCTAACGTGAAGTTGATTGATGGGGAGGCTTCGTGGGGTGCTGTTTGTCTGTCGGATGGAGTTCTTTTCCAAAGTCCGGCAGCAATGAAACTATATAAAGCAAATATAGCTGCAGATTTGGGAGATAATATACGAATAAAGTATGCATCCAAAGCTGGATTTGGTGCGATATTATATGATGAGGCGGGACATCGTTTCTGTTTCTATCAAAATCAAAGTCGATCAACTACGGGAGATCCTAATCGTTTTAATCCGACAGATGAGAATCCATCTAGTTATAGAATTAATCCTGTTCCGAAGCGGGACAATAACGTGACGGATGTTGATGTGAATAATTTGCCTGTAGAGCAAAAAGTTCTTTGGGTAGGGGCTGGTTACGAGTTTGATCCTAATAATAGTCGTGGTTTTTATGCTAACAGCGTTTCCATAAAAGGTCTGGATAGTTGTTTCGTGTATGAATTTAATATGGACGGAATGGTTTCGACTGTTGATGGACATCCTGCTTTTGCCGGTTACTATAAGCTGAAGTTACCTGAGGGAATGGATGAAAATAGTTGTTTTGCTTCTACCATGTCATACAGCGGTATTTTATTTTACACGGTAGGAAACGTGGTTTATCGTTTGGATTTTAAACAGAGTGGGGGAAAAGCGACTCCGGTGTACACGCACGCGGGAGGAAAAGCAACGATGATGAAATTTGCCAAAAAGGCTAAGATTAACACAAATTATTTGGATTTTACGAATTATGAATTTGATCCTAATCGTAGTCTGGGGATTGTTTTTGACATGGGGAACGGAAAATGTGATTTTGTCGTACTGAATCTTTCTGTAACCGGAGGTGTTGGGACTGATAGTGAAAACTATCCGGCGACTCAAGTTTATACTGATTTTGGTGATGTGAAAGATATTTTGTTCTTGTAGAATAGGGAACAAGTTTTTGATATAACGATGTGCCTGCTAATCCTCTTCGGGGGAGCAGGCATAGAGTTCTCTTTTTGCCTTGTTAATAATTAAATTAATAAAAATTACTGTATGAGAAAAAATTTAATGATGATGGTAGCCCTTCTTCTTTTAGGGATAGGTGCTTGTGCGGGACCGAAGTCCGCTCGTTTACACGGTTCGTTGAAAGAATTCGGAAGTAACAATGTAAAAATGGAATTGGCGGGAGCCGTGGGTGATGTATCGGATATAAATGTAATCCGTATCCCGGTGAATGATGACGGAACTTTTGATTTAGTGGTACCGTTGGAAAAACCGACTTATTTTCAGATTGGACGGAATACGTTGTACTTGTCTCCGGGGGATGATATGGAGGTGAATTTGGGAACTTCTCAGCCGCAAAGTTGGTTCAAAGGGAAAGGTGAAGAGGCGAATAATTATTTGAAAGGACGTTTATTCCCTAAAGCTGGTTCGTTTATGGAAGCTGGACGAAACGTGAAAGAGAATTTTGAGCAAACTAAAAAGTTAATTGATGGAATGGCTCAAAAACGAATAGAAGAGTTGAAAGCGTTGAATAACGTGAGCAAGGAGTTTAGGGAGATGGAAATGATGCGAATTAAGGCAGATTTGGCTAATAGTTATATGGCATATTTATGGTATTCTGATCTTTTGAAAGATTGTAAGACACGGGAAGAGGGAGAAAAGGTTGCGAATGATTTTAACAAGTCTATCCGGGAATACATAAATCCGTTGTTAAAGGAGATTTCTGCTAAGGATGAGTATTTGGAGGTTGCTGTGGTGAGAGATGTGTTGTCGAGTTGTAATGAAATAGACCCTTCTATTTTTGATTTCCCGAAATCACAACGGTTGAAAGAATTGAATGAAATTTATGGTGTGGGGGAACGGATGGATGAGGAAATGACGAAATCACTTTATGATGAATTGTATGCCTACGGTTCCAAGTTGAAAAATGCGGATTTTAAACAAGCATTTTTAGGGCGATTGGAGAAACGGGCAAAGTTGATGGAGGGACGTCCTGCAATTGATTTCACGGTAGTGAATATGGATGGGAAGGAGGGTAAATTAAGTGATTATAAAGGCAAAGTTTTGTTCGTGGATTTTTGGGCTACTTGGTGTATGCCTTGTTTGGGAGAGATGCCTTATTTTAACGAGTTAAGCAAGCAGTTTCCGAATATTCAATTCGTTGGTATTTCTTTGGATGACAATACGGAGGTGTGGTTGAATAAATTGAAAGGAGATGCCGATCATGGAAAGGTGTTAGAGTTGTTTTCTACCGATCCGTTGGTTCGGACGGGATGGGATATTACGGGAATTCCACGTTTCTTGTTGATTGATAAAGATTTTAAGATTATTTCCGCTTCTGCTCCCCGTCCTTCTGAAAAAGATGTGATTGTTCCTCTGTTGGAAAAATATAACAAGAAGTAATGTTATGATGAAGTTTATATGCGTTTACGTTGTAATCTTGTTGGCAAGCATAAGTTTGTGTCATGCTGATGGTTTTAAAATTAAAGGGAAAATCAGTGGGGGTGGAGAGGGGGTGAAAGTTTTCTTGACTGATCTCTCACAATACAGGCATTTTTATGATAGCACCACGATTAAAAATGGTGAGTTTGAATTTAACGGGAAAGTGGAATCTCCTGAAATGCGTTGTATCACGATTTATAAAAATGACAGTCAGCGAGGAGAATGGAAAAGTACGGTGAAGTTACCGATCTTTGTTGATAATTCATCCATGACGTTGGAAGCTCCTTATGATAGTTTGCCTACTAAATCGAGTAAGACGGTTCCGGGATGTATTAAAATTACTGGTTCTCCGGCTAATGATTTGTACATGAAATACGATAAAGGGTTGGAACCCTTGTCCACCTTGAATTCTACATTATTCGAGAAGTATCGAGTGGCTTATTATTACGCGAAGGCCGACGAGTTGGGACGTAAGAATATGCAACCCGCTTATGACGCTTTGGAAGAATTGGAGAATTGTAAAGATGAGATTTATCGTTACAAGGTGAAATTTATTCAAGAGAATTCGGATTCTCCGGTAGCCCTGTATGTTGCTGGTACGTTGGCGATAACCAAGTACGGGCGAGGTGAGATAAACAAGGTGTTGGCTTTGTTGTCGGAACCGTTGCGAAATAGTCCGAAGGGAAAGGCGCTGGAGAAAAGATTAAATAGCATCCCGGTTTACGTAGGGGATCAGTATCTGGATATTGATATGTTGGATAAAGAAGGGAATACGGTGAATTTATCGGATGTGATAAACCCCGGTCAATATACTTTGTTGGAGATTTGGGCTTCCTGGTGTGGTCCGTGTCGGGGGGATATTCCTCATCTGAAAGATGCGTATTCGGCTTATCACGCGAAAGGATTTGATATCGTGAGCGTGTCAATTGATGCTAATAAAGAACAGTGGAAGAAAGCATTGGAACAGGAACAAATGGCTTGGTTGCAGGTGTGCGATAAAGGAGAAGGATTTGACGGGTTTATCGTGAAAAAATACGGAATTAGCGGGGTTCCTAGTTCTTTTCTGATCGATCCCCAAGGTAAGATTATCTTGACAAATGCTCGTGGAGGGTGGTTGGATACGAAGTTGATAGAGTTGTTTGAGAAATAACGAATTGTGTTTGTATAAATGTTTGTAGAGGTTATTCCTTTGGGAATAGCCTCTTTTTTAATTAAATATTTCCGAGGGTTATTGTATAACACGACAAATAGTTTATTTTTGCAGGTAAGATGTCGTGAATAAAGGATAATATGTCGAAAGATTTTTTGGAGCATAAGGCTTTTGTGGAGTTGTTTGATTTGCATTACGGGAATCTCGTGGGATTCGTGTATGGTTACGTGAGGGATGAAGAGGTGGCTAAGGATATTGTTCACGATACTTTTTTGACTTTTTGGAATAACCGGAAACGGTTGGATTTATCCTATTCTGCAAAATCTTATTTGTTTACGTTGGCCCAGAATTATGCGTTGAATTACTTGAGACATTTGCGGGTGGTGGAGGTGAACGAACGGGAGGTGAGTCAGCTACTGGAAGCTGCTTCAGACGAATTAGCCGAGTACGATGAGCGTTATGCTCGTGTGGAAGAGAAATTGGCTCAGTTGCCGGATAAACAACGGGAGGTTTTCTTGAAGTGCGTGGTGGAGGAGAAAAAATATCAAGAGGTAGCTGATGAACTGGATGTGAGTATTAACACGATCAAGAAACATATGTCGCGGGCGTTGAAGTTTTTGAGGGATGAGTTACAGGGCGAATCTATTTTACTTTTCATATTGAGTAATAGGTGATTATCTTTTTATTTTTGATTTTAGATAAAAAAATATCTTTTTTGTCACCCTTTTTTGAAGGGTACGTGTGATAGATGTAAAATGACAATCTATGGGATACACGGATGAAGATATCGAATTTGCTAACCTGATATTGACGGATCGGGGGAATTTGGATGATGCGAAGGTTGAGGTGTGGATGAAAGATCCGGAACACGTGATGTTGCTGAAGGAATTTGCCACGGTTTATCAGAAGCGGATGAATATAGATTTTAACCGGGATAAGAAGGAGGAATTTGCCCGGTTGGAAAACACGATTCAAGAAAGAAAGAGTCGACGGATGACGTTACGTTGGTCGGTGGCTGCTTCTGTTATTTTGTTTATCGGTTTGTTCGTGGGACGTATGGTCAATGAATGGCGAAATTTGGATGAGATGCGGATGCTGGCGGAGACAGAACGGATTGTACCGGGTGTGAAAGCTGAGTTAATTTTAAGTACGGGCGAACGAGTGGTTTTGAATCAACAATGTGTATCAATAGAGGGAGTGAATGAGACGGGAATTCAAAATGATTCGGTGACCGGATTGAATTATACGACGGCAAAGGTGCAGGGGGAAGGGATGATTTATAATACGATGCGTATCCCGGTGGGGGGATTTTACCAGTTGGCGTTGTCTGACGGGAGTAAGGTTTGGTTGAATTCGATGACAGAATTTCGTTTCCCGGTTGCTTTTACAGGCGAAGAGAGAAAAGTGTATTTGACAGGAGAGGCTTATTTCGAGGTGGCTCCTAATTCAAAACATCCATTTATCGTGGTGACGGAGGAAGGGATGGAGGTGAAAGTGTACGGGACAGAATTTAATATGAACACGTATCAACACGGTGTGGTACAGACCGTGTTGGTAAGTGGTAAGGTGGGTATTCGGGTGAATGCTACAGGAAAAGAGGTGATGTTAGCGCCTAGACAGATGGCCGAGTACTCGGAAAAGACGGGTATGGTTCGGGTGGAAGATACTGATCCGTATAGATATATAGCGTGGAAAGACGGGGAATTCGTTTTCGAACGAGAAACGATCGAGGAGATCATGGAACGACTTGGAAGGTGGTATGACGTGAAGGTCTTCTATGAAAACGAGTCGTTGAAACAAAAACGATTTACCGGGGTGATCAGTCGTTATGAAGATATAGAACAAGTACTTCGTTTGATCGAGGGGCCTGCAACACTGCGTTTCGAGGTAAAGGGAAACGTGGTTACGGTGAAATATGGACAATGATGAGTGATGGAAATAAAAAACCGTAAAGTGCGTCAACACGTTTACGGTTTGTCTCGGGATGTTTGCGCATCCGTTAGTTTTAATCGTTAATTTATAAATTTATGAAAAAAAACAAGACGAGTTTTGTTTTTCCCGATTTTTTTAAACGGGAGAATTCAAATCTTTTATGTCGCCGCTGGTTATTGGCGATCGTGATGTGCTTGGGCTTTTCTTTCGGGGCTTTCGCACAACAACAGAAGGTATCAATTCACGTGAAAGATGTGGACGTGTCGGTGGTCTTCCGGCAGATTAAGGAACAGACGAAATTGAATTTCGTGTATGATCCGGATCAACTGGCTTCGATGTCGAGCATTACGATGGATGTGAAGAACGTGTCTGTTGATTCCGTGTTGTCGAAGTTATTCACTGGAACTTCTTTTGAGTACCGTTTCGAGATGGGAGCAATATTAATTAAACGTAAAGAAAAACAGGAGCAAAATGTAGAAATGGTTACTTTGACAGGTTCGGTGAAAGATAAGGATGGGAGTTCTTTACCAGGGGTGACTGTTGTGTTGAAGGGGCTTAGTTTAGGTACAGTTACGGATGTTGACGGAAATTATAAAATTTCTCTACCAGTACAAGAGGGTATTACGTTAGTGTTTTCATTTGTCGGGATGGTTACACAAGAAATAAAAGTAACGGATCAGAGGGTGATAAATGTAGTGTTGGAAGAAGATGTAGAGAAGTTGAAAGAAGTCGTGGTAACTGGTATTTTTAATAGAGCTAAAGAGAGTTATACTGGTGCTGTGACGACGATTACGGAGAAAGAATTAAAAAAATTCGGGAATAGAAGTATAATTACTAATATTCGAAATATAGATCCATCTTTTAATATTTTGACAGATAATTTTAATGGTTCTGATCCCAATAGCACACCTCAAATTCAGATGAGAGGAACTTCATCCTTACCACAAAATGTAGATAATTTGAAAAATAATGTACGAACGAATTTGAATCAACCTCTTTTTATAATGGATGGTTTCGAGATTTCACTAGAGAGAGTATTGGATATGAATCCAGATAGAGTGGAAACAATCACGCTGTTGAAAGATGCGAGTGCTACGGCCCTTTACGGTTCTCGTGGCGCTAATGGAGTTGTCGTGATTACGACGAAAAAACCGGTAATGGGAAAGTTGAGGGTGACGTATAGAGGTGGGTTGAATATGGAGATACCTGATTTGACGGATTATGATGTTTTGAATGCACGAGAAAAATTGCAGTTAGAATATGATGCAGGTGTTTATACTCTAGAAAAAAGTAGTTATTATGATGCTAACGAGCAAATGAGTCTAGATGAGATTTATAATAAGAAGTTAGCCGATGTTGAGAGGGGTGTTGACACTTACTGGTTGTCGAAACCTTTGCGAATTGGATGTGGACAACGGCATGATATTACTGTTGACGGGGGAGATCAAGCTTTTCGGTATGCTGTAAATGTTGCCGTGAATGATGTGAAGGGGGTGATGAAAGGTTCTGATAGATTGAGCTTTGATGGTTCTTTGACACTTTCTTATTTTGGCAAGTCTATATCGTTCTCTAATGATTTAACAATAGGACTATCCAAAAGTAATAATTCCCCTTATGGCACTTTTGACCAGTATGTGCAATTAAATCCGTATTACACTCCTTATGATAAGGAAGGTAATTTGAAATATTATTTGGAGAATAATGCTGCGCCTCATTTGCATACGGTGGTGAATCCTCTCTATAATGCAATACTTAATTCGACAGATAAGGCGGAGTATACGAATATCCGGAATAATACTTCGTTGAGTTGGCGAATTATTGATGGTTTGAGGATAGATTTGAGGGTTGGATTGAGTAAAAATATCAATACTTGCGATAAATTTTTACCAGCAAAACATACCTTATTTAATGTGACAGAGTTGGATAGAAAAGGATCTTATAGTTATTTATCCGGTAAGAGCTTAAATTATGATGTAAATTTAACTTTAAATTATAACAAAATTTTTGCAGCAAGACATATGGTAAATATTGGAGGGAATTTTGATCTTTCTCAGCAAAAGTCTTTTGATTATACATTCTTGGTAGAGGGTTTCCCAAACGAGGATATTGATTTTTTAGCAACAGCTTTTTCTTACGCAAAAGATAGTAAGCCATCTGGTAATGAATCATTAACCCGTAGAATAGGGATTACTGGAAATATGAATTACATGTATGACCAGCGTTATGCTCTTGATTTCTCTTTTCGGATGGATGGTTCATCGCAATTTGGAAGTGATAAGCGATTTGCTCCTTTTTGGTCTGTTGGTTTGGCTTGGAATGTTCATAAAGAGAAGTTTTTCCATGTTAATTGGATTTCTATGTTGAAATTGCGGTATTCGTATGGGGTAACCGGATCTCAGCAATTTTCTTCTTACCAGGCCATGAGAACATACAAGTACTATATTGATGATAGTTATGCCAACTGGATAGGTACGGCAATGGTTGCAATAGGAAATGATAAGTTGGAATGGCAGGAAACGAAAAAATCAAATGTAGGTTTTGATCTTGAAGTTTTTAATGGAATTTTGACAATTAAAGGTGATTACTATATAAATACTACGGATAATTTGTTGTCAGAAAATCAATTACCTCTTTCTAGTGGTTTTTCGTCTTATACGGAGAATATTGGTGAGGTGGAAAATCGTGGGTTCGAATTAATGGCAACCGGGCGGATATTCAATAAAGGAAGTATTTTATGGACTGTTTCAGGTAGTATTTTGAGGAATACCAATAAAATAGTACGTATTTCCGAGGCCTTGAAGAAGGCAAATGAAGAATTGGAGTTGGCAGCAGGAACTAATCCGAATTTTATTTATAGGGAAGGCGAGGCAATGGATGCTATTTACGTGGTTAAATCATTAGGAATAGATCCAAGTAACGGGCGGGAATTGTTTCTAGACAGGTTCGGTCAAAAAACATATACTTGGGACGCTCGTGATAAAATAAATGCCGGTATTCCAGAGAAATATAGAGGAACGGTAAGTACGATGTTTCGTTATAAAAATTTGATGGCTAATTTATCCTGTGGGTATGCATTCGGAGGGAAATTATATAATAATACGCTTATTGATAAAGTTGAAAATGCGGATGTAAGGAATTATAATGTCGATAGACGGGTGTATGAAGGGAGATGGATTTCTGCGGGGCAAGTAACGCAATATAAAGATGTCAATAATACAGAGATGACTCAAATGTCTTCGCGATTTGTACAAAAGAATAACTATTTTGAGTGCTATAATATAAATGTAAGTTACGAAGTAGCTTCTGAATGGTTGGAAAATAATTTGTCAATATCTCGGTTAAGCATTACTGGAGATTTTGGAGAGCCGTTTAGATTTTCAACAGTTAAGCAGGAACGAGGAATTTATTATCCGTATTCTCGTAAACTTTCGTTCATGTTAAGTGTGATATTTTAAAAAATTAAATAGAAATGGTTATGAAACATTTGTTTAAAATATTCGTGTTGGGTTTGATGGTTTTGGTATCGGGGTGTGGGGATTGGTTGGATATAAAACCTCAGACAGAATCGAAAGAAGATGATTTGTTTGCTAAAGAACAAGGTTTCAAGGATGCTTTAATTGGAGCTTATATTCAAATGAAACAGAATAGTTTATATGGACAAAATTTGACATACACGACGTTAGAGTATTTGGCACAGCATTGGAATTATTCTTTAGTAACTTATGAAGAGAATTTAAGTACTTATGTTTATTCTGATGCAATTGTGGAGGCTACGTTTAGTAGCGTGTACGAGCAATGGTATAAGGTGATTCTTTCCTGTAATAATATCTTGAATAATATTGATGGTCGTAAGGATGTATTTACCAAAAAATATTATGAATTGGTGAAAGGAGAGGCTTTGGCTATACGTGCTTTTATGCATTTTGACGTGTTACGTTTGTTTGGTCCGACTCCGGCAGCTGTTGTGTCTGGGGAACGAATTTTGCCTTATGTTACAGAAGTTTCAACAATCCCTAATGTACATATTACTTTTGATGAGTATATCAAATTGTTGGAACAAGATATGTTGGAGGCTGAATCTTTACTAGCTGTAAGTGACCCAATAATAGGAGATAATACTTCACTGTATGATGCAGCAATGGATGATTTTATTCAAAGCCGAGAATTGCGAGTAAATTATTACGCTCTAAAAGCTTTGATGGCGCGTTTTTATTTGTGGATTGATCAGGAGGATTCAGCGTTTTCTTGTGCCAAGGAGGTTATTGAGGCAAAGAGTGCTTTGGGGGGAGATATTTTTACACTAGCCGATAAAACAGTTTTTTTAAGTGACAATAAAGCTTTAACAGGCGAGTGGATATTTGGTATTAGTGTTAAAGGCTTGGCGGATGATGTGCAGGTGAATTTTATCGAGGCGAGAGCAGGAGCTAAATTAACGAAAACAAAAGAGATGGTGCTTACCGGATTGTATGAGAATAATACGGCGGATACGAGAAGGAATTTATGGAAAGATTATACAAGTGAAAGTGGAGCTATTTTTTCGTATTTGTTTACGAAGTATACTCAAGAAGGCTTGTCGTCTTTACCAGTTATGAGAATTTCGGAGATGTATCTGGTGGCTGCAGAGGCAGCTCCGACTTTAGAAGAGGGTATCTCGTACTTTAGAAAATTCAGAACTTCGAGGGATCTACAGACCTTGACGTATTCAACGAAGATACAATTACAGTCTGATATATTGAAAGAATACGAGAAAGAATTTTATGGTGAGGGGCAGATGTTTTATGCTTATAAACGGGTGAATTCTCCATCTATGTTGTGGTCAATCGTACCTATAACACCTTCAATTTATAAAATTCCGTTGCCTCAGGACGAAATTAGTTATTTACCGTAAAATGAAAAGATGATGAGAAAAATATATTTTTTGTTGTTAATCGTTTTTTTAGTTGCTTGTAATTCAGATAAAATCATGTTATTTGATGTTGATGCCGAGAATAGTGCTGCATTACGTTTCGTGAATGCAGATATGGGAACAGATCTCAGTGGCAATGCGTTACTTGGCGAGAATGATACGACGCAAACGGTTACATTTGTAGTGAGAAAGGAGACTTATCTTATTGATACGATAAATTTGATTGTGACAACTTCTGGACCGGTATTGAATAAGGAACGGGTGTTTGCGATAGAGCAAGTTGTTGAATATCCTAAATTTACTTATTTGTATGATGAACATAATAACGTTGTTGATTCTGTTATTGATGCTGTGGCTGGTGTGCATTATCGTCCTCTTGATGATCCTTATACGGCTTCTTTTTTGAGAATACCAGCAGGGGAAACACAAAGTGTTGTTCCCATATTGTTATTGCGATCAAAAGATTTGCAAGAAAGACCCTATCGTTTGAAATTACGATTAGTTCCGAATGAAAATTTTGCAGTTGATTTTGATGCGCCTTCTAAAGTTCGAATTATTAATTTTTCGGATATTCCTTCTATGCCGCTTTATTGGGAAAAGGATGCTGTATGGTTTTTTGGAAGATATAGTGCGACAAAGCTTCGTTTTATGGTAAATTATAGTGATATAGATTTATCTGGTAGTAATTTGTTAAACTATGGAGCGGCAGATTTCACGTATTATCAAAAACGTCTTCAAAAGGCTTTAATGGAATATAATGCCACTCAACTGACTCCGTTGAAAGATGAGACCGGAAGGACTATGGTTTTTCAGTATGAGTTGAATTAATGGATAAAATGTTAGAATATGAGAAATAGGACCAAGAAATTTATCAATGCATATACGTTTATTGTTATTTGTATGAATGTATTGATTATAGGGTGTTTTGAAGATAAAGGTAATTATGAATATTCGGAACTTAACGAAATTCATATAGATACGTTAGCCTCTCCTTGGCGAGTAGATTTTCAAGAAGAAGTGATACTAACTCCTAATGTTGTTACTTCAAAGGAAAGTGAATACGAGTATTATTGGTTATTGATAGATAAGCAGTCTAATATTGCGTGTGATACCATATCAAGAGAAAAAGAGCTGAAGTATACTGTGAACTTGGCCGCCGGTTCGTATAGGCTTGTCTTTCGGGTGAAAGATATGAAGACTGGATTGATAGCTTCTGTTGAAACAAATTTGGAGGTTGCTTCCAATCTGTCCGACGGGTGGATTATTCTTAAAGATGATGGTAATTATACCGATTTGGATTTGTTTACTTACGAGGGGCATGAATATCCGAATTTGATTTATTCAATGAATGGAGAAAGTTTGGAGGGAACGGCTAGGGATATCGGGTTCTACGTGCGGAAAACCTATGATAGCAATACTCAAATTCAAACTTCTACGAAGTGTCTTATGGTGATGAGTTCTAAGGATATAAAAGTGATTTCGGCGAATGATATGGCTATTTTATTGGAGTATGAAGATTTGTTTTATGATATACCTGTAGTTTGTAATCCACAAAAAATATATAATCAAGGATTGTATTCTTCCGTATTTTTTATTAATAACGGAGATTTATATTCATCTCCTGGAACAGGGATGTTTTCTCCTCCCTATCAAAATGTATATTTGACTGGTGATAAAATATCCACTCATTGTGCGGTTTCTGCCAGCTCTATGAATGGATTTTATATGAATGGTTTTAATGAAACATGGGGTAATATTGTTAAGTGGGATATGGAGGGTAACGAGTATGTGGATAGAATGGGTATGTCTAATTTGAAATTACTTCATATGTATGATAATGGTATAGGTGGGGTCGGGTATTTGTTTCAAAATAAAAACTATCCAGATTCACTTTATGTATTCCGTAGTATAACGATGCAGTTGGATACTTTACCTGACAATTTAAATATCGTATATAGTAGTTGTATAGGTTCTAATTGGGAACTTCCTTATATTTATTTTACGAAAGGACATGAATTATGGAGGTTAGATGTGTCTTTGCGGGTAGAAACTAAAGTGGATTATAATTTTAATGGAGAAGAAATCACTTTTATTGCTCATGTAAAAACTCCGATAGCCGTGGGGAAAAATAAATTGATTATTGCAACTTATCTATCAGGAAACTATAAAGTATACCTATTTGATTTACTATCCGGCTTGCCTGATGGGGAGCCTCAAGTATTGAAAGGGGAGGGGCGTGTGACTGATGTTTTCCATCAATCATTTTATAATGCGACAGGAGATTATTATTCGTATCCACAGAATTATTGATTAAAAAGTAGAAATATGTATAGAAGATTTATTATTATAGTATTTTTTGTCCTTTTTAGTGTTGTGCTTGTTGCTCAGAAGTACAAATTGGATGTTCAGTTAGATGGGTTAAATGCCACTTTTGGAAATTTTGTTATTTATGATCCTTATTTAGCAGAGGGAATAAAAGTTGAGAGAATCCCTGTGGAGAATGGGCATTATGTGGTGGAGGGGGAGTGCTCCTATCCCATGATAACGAGTATCGTGTTTGATGATAATAAAACGATGAAGTTGATAAAAGGAGGTTTTATACCATGTAAATCAGCATTGCTTTGGGCTGTTGTTGAACCGGGAAAGGCACTGAAAATTAGAGGGAAAACTACAACTTTTCATGATGTAAATGTAGAGGATAACGGGGAAAATCAAAAATTATCCGAAATAAATAAGCGAGTTATTCCTTTGATTAACGAATGGGGGGATTTGCAGGTTCAAATGAATAATGACACGACGCTTGCTGAAGAAGAAAGGGATATAATAACTGAAAAAATAAAAGCATTAGATGCAAAAGTGATAGCTATTCAGAAAGATATGATAACCAAAGATCCTTCGTCTGTGGCCGCATTGTGGTTGCTTGATGAGATGTTTACTCGTAATCAGGTAACTGTAGATGAGGTTATTGGAATATTGAAAAGTGTAGATAAGAAGTATATAGATCATCCGTATTATTTAACTTTAATGAGTAAAATAGAGGGGGCTAAAAATGCGGTTGTGGGTAAATTGGCACCGATGATTGTGACAAGGAACACTTTTGACGGAGCGGAGTTCAATCTATCTTCTTTGAAAGGGAAATATGTAATTCTTGATTTTTGGGGAACATGGTGTGGTCCGTGTATGGCAGGAATGCCACGGATGAAAGAATTGCGAGATCGATATAAAGATAAATTAGTGCTTGTAGGTGTGGCAGAGGAAACTAATATTGAAAATTGGCGGAATGTGATTAAAGAAAAAGATTTGAATTGGTTTCAAATTCATAATGGTATAAAAAAGGAGGATTTTGTGGCAAAATATAATATCACAGGTTTTCCGACTAAAATTTTAATTTCTCCAGATGGAATAATTTTATATAGGGCCATGAATGAAACAGATGAATTCTATGAGAATGTTACTAAGTTTATAAAATAATCAAGTGTAGGTTATAATATTAAAAAGGTCGGAAATAGAACGATGGTGTTCAAAAAGTACTTATCTGTAGTGTTCCTAATTCCCAATACTCAGTTTCTATATTACTATGCTTCTGAATTTTTGTTAATTAGGGGCTCGCATTTAAGTACTTTTTAAACGGATTCGTTATATATATAATATAGATATATTGAATTGTAAATAGTATTCCTATAAAATATTTATCCTCTTCCATTTTCTCTGCATTTCTTATATATTGATAAACTTCCTCCTTGGTTACCCTTTTAAAAATCTGGAATTGTGAAATACAAACCGAGGTTCCTCTTTTTTCGTAAATCATTATCTTGGTATGTTATTTTTTTAGTTTAATAAATTAATTAATTTTGTCAAAACGAAGTTCCGGACGTATTAACTACGAATACTATATGGCGAATGAACTTTTAGACAATAAGACTTTTGAGGATTTGTTCGAATTACATTTCACGAAACTGATGGGGTTCGTGTTTAATTACGTGCGGGATGAGGAGGTGGCAAAAGATATTGTTCATGATGCTTTTCTGACTTTGTGGAGTAACCGGAAGCGTTTAAACCCGACTTATCCGGTGAAATCTTATTTGTTCACGTTGGCCCAGAATTGTGCGTTGAATTATTTACGGCATTTACGTGTGGTAACCGGTAACGAACAGGCTGTGACCGAATTGCTGGAGGCGGCGAATGAAGATTTGAATGATTACGAGAAACGGTTGGTGCGTTTGGAGGAAAAATTGGCGCAATTACCGGAAAAACAGCGGGAGGTGTTGGTAAAATGTGTGGTGGAAGGAAAAAAGTACAAGGAGGTGGCGGAAGAGTTGGATATTACCGTGAACACGGTGAAAACACATATTACCCGGGCCTTGAAATTCTTGCGAGATGAATTGCAGGAGGATTTGATCATGCTTCTTTTGTGTCTAAAAAGAATATAATATCCATATATTCAGTTGTTTATTTGTTGTAGACGGGTGTCTATAACCGGTATTTTGATTTTTTTTCAAAAAACTTTATTTCTCTTGTCGCCTATTTTTGGGGGGTACGTGTATTAGCTGTGAAAAATAGAAAGAGATGAAGTATAGCGAGAAAGATATAGAGTTTGCTAATCAGATCATTACACGTCGAAATGAATTAGATAACGAGTTGGTTGAGGCTTGGATGAGTGATCCGTTACACGTGGAGATGTTGAAGGAATTCGTTGCTATTCGGGAAAAATATACGAATTGGGATTTTGAGGTAATAAAAGGTGAAGAGCGGGAACGTTTACAGCAAGCCATTAGCCGAAGGAAAAAACGTCAACTGGTTAGGCGTTGGTCTGTGGCGGCATCCGTCATATTGTGTGTTGCGTTAAGTGCATTGTACTTGTGGAATGATTCCTATTGGGCTTTTGAACAAAAATTTCCTCAGCATGTCAATTTAGATCAAAGTAAAATAGCCGGAGTGGAATTGATTTTGGCAGATGGGAAACGTGTCCCGTTAGGTGGTTCCGGGCGGCAGATTCAAGATCATGGAGTATCCGGTATTAAAGATGATTCTTTACAGGGGTTGACTTACGTGCAGGCAAAAGCGTTGGATGAAAAGGTGACGGAGGTTTTATACAACACGCTGAAAGTTCCGACGGGCGGTTTTTATCAATTAGAACTAAGTGATGGAACACGGGTTTGGTTGAATGCCGAATCGGAACTCCGGTTTCCTGTACAATTCGGTACTGGGGAACGGGAGGTGTATTTAAAGGGAGAGGCATATTTTGATGTGCGGAAGGATATATCCCGTTGTTTTATTGTGCATCTGAAAGAGTCGTGTGTCACCGTGCTGGGAACTTCGTTTAATATCAAGGCGTATGGGGATGAGGATTATATATATACCACGTTAGTGGAGGGGAAAGTGCAGTTTACTTCGGAGAAAGAACATGAAGCGGTGACTTTGCGACCGGGTATGCAGAGTGTTTTGAACTTGAAATCGGGTAAAACAGAATTGAAGGAGGTGGAAGTCGAGCAATTCACGGCTTGGCGGCAGGGACGTTTTGTTTTCCCTTCTACTACTTTAGGGGATTTGATGTGTCAGTTGAAACGTTGGTATGATATTGATGTGGTTTATTTGTCCCCGGAGGCGAAAGGGTATGAATTTCGGGGAGCGATTAACCGGGATATGGATTTGAAGAACGTGTTGGCTATCGTGGAGAAAACAAGTAATGTTATTTTTGATATAAATGGACGAACAATAAAAGTGGCAATAAAAAAATGAATAGGAGAAAAACGAGGATTGCCGTCAACAACCCTCGTCTGATTCTTCCAAAGAGAACCTCAATAATTAATTTGAAATTCAAAGTTATGAAAAAAAAGTTTAGTTTGTACCATTCCGGTACATACAGGGGATTTTTTAACCTATTTCATGGAGTGAGGGTTATGATATTCCTGATGCTGGTAGGGTTAACCCACGTGTCGGCAACGGCTTCCAGTCAGAATGCAGTCATTAATCTGAAATTAAAAGATGTCAGCTTGGAAGAGGCCGTCCGAAGTGCGGAAAAACAATTAAAACAGGATTTCTTTTTTAATAAACAGGAGATTGATGTGAATAAGAAAGTGTCCGTTGATCTGGAGAATGCCTCGGTAGCCGATTTCGTTCGGTTGGTATTCGGACAGAATTTCGGATACGAATTGGTCGATAACGTGATTGTTGTTTCCCGGAAACCGGCAACACAGGTAAACGTGAAATCCGTGGAGATCTCGGGTAAAGTGGTGGACAAGGACAACGCTCCGCTACCGGGGGTAACCGTGTTGGTGAAAGGTACCAGTTTAGGTACGGCCACGGATATAAACGGAACCTATAAATTGTCTATCCCGGATCAACTGTCGATCGTGTTGGAATTCTCGTTTGTCGGGATGAAAACGAAAACGGTGACTTATACGGGGCAGAAGGAAATTAACGTGGTGTTGGAAGAGGACGTGAGCGAAATGGAAGAGGTGGTTGTGACCGGTTACCAGAAGATCGAACGTCGTAAATTAACGTCTTCTATTACCACGGTGGATATGGACCGTTTGCGTATGGTGAACCAGCCGAGTATTGATAAGTTATTACAAGGGCAGGTACCGGGTATGACCATCGTGAGTACTTCAGGGGCTCCGGGAGCCGTTCCGCAAATACGAATTCGGGGAACCTCCACGATTAGTGGTAACGTTCAGCCGTTATGGGTGGTTGACGGAATTATTCTTGAAGATCCGGTGGATGCCAATGTCGATGATCTTCTGAACAATAGAAATTTGATCGCATCCGGTATCGGGGGCGTGAACGTGGATGATATTGAATCGATCAACGTTTTGAAAGATGCCGCGGCAACTGCTATTTACGGTACACGAGCAGCCAATGGTGTTATCGTGATTACCTCTAAAAAGGGTACGGCCGGTAAAACTCGGGTAACTTACAATGGAAGTATCACGATGGGTATGCGTCCGAAATTGAAAGATGCTTACATGATGAATTCCAAAGACCGTATTGATGTGAATATGGAGATGTTAGCTCAGGGTTTGTTAAAGGCTTCTTCCAACGGGGCCGGGCAATATGGAACGGTTTCCGATTTCGAGCGTTATTTTATAGACGTGCATGATCATAAAATGACTTGGGAGCAGTTTCAAGATAGAGTGAATCAGTTGGAAACGGTGAATACCGATTGGTTTAAGTATCTTTTCCGGAATTCGATAACTCATCGCCACAGTATTAGTATTTCTGGGGGATCGGAAAACACGACGTTCTATCTTTCCGGTAGTTATATGGATGAGCAGGCAACTGCCAAAAGTGTGGGAATGGATACTTACACGATGGCGGCAAAGGTGTTCACCAAGTTAAGACATAATTTACGTATCGGGGGAATGTTGGACGTGAATATGCGTAACAACAAGAGTTTCTTCGCTTCCGATTCACGTGAGAATCCCTACGAATGGGCGATCTACACGACCCGGGCTCATAATGCCTATGACGAGAATGGTGATTTCAATTATATGTATTATAATGATCTGAAATTTAATTTTCTGGAAAACAGGGAACAAAGTTGGAGAAAATCCAAGAATTTTGGGTTGAAGGGAACCGTAGACATCGAGTGGAAGATATTGCCGGATCTGACTTTCACCAGTTTGTTCTCGTTCTCGAAATCAAATACGACCGACGTGGACGTAGCAACCGAGGATAGTTATTTTGTGCGTGCCCGTCAAAAGGATATGCAGGATAACACCACTTTTGAGCCGGTATGGCACGATGGTGGATACCGCCAGAGCAAAGGAACGAATAATAGTTCCATCACATTCCGTAACCAGATATCTTATATGCCGGTTATCAATGAAGATCACCGTTTTGACGTGATGGTAGGCCAGGAAATACGAACTTCTAAATATGAAGAGGAGAAAACCCAAATTTATGGTTACGCTCACGATCGGGGGCATCAACAAATTCTACAATTGGATTTGATGGCTAAATTAGGCGTTCCTTACTGGACGGAAAGTATGAATGAAACGGCTGCCGTTTCTTGGTTTGGAGTGGCCGGTTACACGTATAAGAATCGTTACACGGTGAGTTTCAATGCCCGTACGGATGGTTCTAATCGTTTCGGGTTGAAAACGAATGACCTTTTCCAGCCGCTTTGGTCGGTCGGGTTTAATTACCAGGTGAAAGAGGAAAATTTCTTGAAAGATGTGCAGTGGTTGACCTATCTAACGCTGAAAGGTTCTTACGGAAGCCAGGGAAACGTGGCAGATGCTTATTCAGATTTGGTAGCTAAAGTCGGTACTATCGATGCAATAAAGAAAGAGAATTATTTGGTTATTGATGCGCCGAAAAATCCCAATTTGAAATGGGAGAAGAATTATTCTACCAATCTGGCTTTGGAGTTCGGACTCTTTAATCGTAGAATTGCCGGAACGTTGGAATACTACTATAAGAAAGGTGTCGATTTGCTTGGAAAAAAACAAGTGTCTTTAGTTTCCGGGTTCCCGTCAGTTTCTGTAAACTGGGCATCCATGAAGAATACTGGTTGGGAGTTCTCGTTAAACACGATTAATATAGACACTCATGGCTTCCGCTGGACTTCTAATTTCAACTTCGGTTATAATTACAACGAGATTCTGGATGTTTATTCAACGCCTACGTATGGCTCCATGACAAATGCCCAACGGACGGATTACGCTTCGGCTGCAATCGTGGGTAAACCGATTAACGGGTTATGGTCTTATAAATATGCGGGATTGAACGAGGAGGGACGTGCCCAGTTCTATAACGAAAAAGGGGAAAAGGTTCTGAAAGGGATGAATAATATTGAAGGGTTGGTGTATTCCGGTACAACAATGCCTTTAGTGCAAGGTGGTTTTACCAACACGTTCATGTATAAAAATGTGACATTGTCAGTATTGTTGGTTGGAAACTTCGGAAACGTGATTCGTTTGAGAAATATGACGGATGGGCAAGCATTTGCTTACCCAGCAGCAACACAGAATATGTCTAAAGAATGGGCCTCTAGGTGGAGAAAACCGGGTGACGAGGCTTTCACGGATATTCCGAGACTGGAGGCGAACGAGTTTGATGATGCCGTTTTCTATCCTTACCCGTCAAACGGAACGATGTATAATAATAGTGACCTGAGAACCGTGAAGGGGGATTTCGTGCGGTTGCAGAATATATCTTTGAGTTATGACTTGAATCTGAAAAAATTACGGGATTTGGGAATTCAAAACATTCGTTTTATGTTGCAAGGGAATAACCTGCACGTGTGGAAAAATTCGAAGTTGAAGGGACAAGATCCTGAGGCAACGGGAGCTATCATGAAATATGGGTCAACGAGTAGTGCCAATGTTTCTTTCGGGAACACGTATCTGCCTTTATCTCGTACTTACTCGTTTTCGCTATCTGTACAATTTTAATGTTATTGATTATGAAAAAGATATTTTATACTCACGTGTTGATACTACTTACGTTGTTCTGTAGTTGTGATTTGCTGGATATAAAACCGGTGAACAGTATGTTGCCGGTTAGCGTGGAGGATTTCGAATCCGTTTTGTTGGGTGGTTATCCCCGTTCGGATTTCTTTATTAATACCGATCTGGCTACGGATAACGTGTATGCGAATCTAAATGCCACTTCTGCGGTAACAAAATCTTATGAACCATGGTTTGTTTGGGCGGCTACGCATCAGTATAACGGGGCCGAGGACGGTTATTGGAAACAGTTGTACCAATCTATATTTTACGCAAACACGGTTCTGGATGAATTTGCCGGGAAAACACCTTCTGCCGAAGAGAAGAATTTGTTTGAAACGGTACGAGGTGAGGCTTATGCTTTGCGGGCCTATTGTTATTTTTATTTGGTGAATTATTATGCTGAGAATTATGCAACCGAGAACATGGAAAAGCCGGGAGTCCCGATGCCATTGAGCGCCAAGGATGTGCATCAGAATACCCAGAATAACGTTCGGATTCCGGTCGGTAAAGTGTGGGAACAGATTGAGAAAGACTTAGAGGAAGCGTCTAAAGATCTACAAGGTAAGGAAAGTAAAAGTAAGTATCGTTTTGATTATATCTCTTTGCAGGCTTTTAAAGCACGGGTTTATTTGTTCATGAACAAGTATGAAGAGGCTATTGAGGCGGCTTCATACGTTATTGATGCCAAGGCTTTGTTTGATATGAACGAGATTCAAGCTTACTTGGACGGGTTAGATAAAATTTCGAATGCATTCAGTTACACGTATGGGTTCATAGATACGGATTACCGGAATGAAGTGTTGTTTTTCGTGGGGGGTAAAGCGAATGGAAATCCTTATTACTATTACAAAACTCGCTTTAAACCGGCAGAAGAATTGCTGAATCTCTGCAAGCGTGATCCGAATGTGGTGGATTACAGGCGATATATTTTCGAATCGAATGCAGATCCGGAGAGTGCGGATTACGTGGAACAGGGACCGACCGTGTACCGGATGTTTGCCACTCAGCAAAGTGATTGTTATTATATCGGTTTGAAATTAAGTGAGGCTTATGTAACTCGTGCGGAAGCGTATGTTCGGACAGGAGAAAAGGATTTGGCCATTGCCGATTTGAATCGTCTTTTGGTGACTCGTACCAAGAGTGATGACTATGTTGAGTTGGATAAAGCCGATTTCACGGATGAAACCGCTTTGCAACGCGTATTGGAAGAGCGCCGTGTGGAGTTGGCGTTTGATGCGGGAATGCGTTGGCTTGATTTAAGAAGATTGGGGAAACCGATGCTTCAACATGCGTACGAGAACGGACAGGTATACACGTTGGAGCAGGGGGATTTGCGTTACGTGCTTCAAATTCCGGAATCGGAACAATTGAATAGTCCTGATATGCCGTTGAATCCTAGATAAACGATTGGTTTTAAATTTATAAATGTAGAATATCATGATAAAATCAAGAATTATATATTTGCTGCTGACCGCTCTCGTGTTATTATTGAGTAGCTGTGACAAGGAGAGTAAATTGTCGCCGACAGAAGATTTGGGGATTGTCGATATGTTTTCCCCGGATGAGAACGCTGATCCTCGGGTAAAAACGATGTATAATGATTATGGGGTTTGGGTTCGTACTTATTTTAGCAGTATTGATGAATTGACAAATGCAATTTTAGCTCAAGATGCCCTTGTTGCCATGCGGGGAGCGGAGAATTTGGAAGAGGAAAAAGTTCCGGAAGTATTGAATTATTCAGAAGCGTTGTTGAGTAATGTATCGGAACAGTATTCCAAATCGTTTTTCCCGTTGGAATTTTTCTACGTGAAACAATACGGATCGCTTTATTGGATTTATCCGGTGAAAGCGTTGGGGCGCAGTCGTTTAATTTTGATGTGGCCTAATACCACGGATGGTGCCATTCCGGTGACAGATCCGGTAAATCATTATTACCAGGATTCCGTGTTGGCTTCGGAAGTGTGGCGGAAGTTGGGGTCTATGATTGTTGCCCGTATGGAGGAACCCCTGAAAGAATTCGTGGCTGGGGGAAAGGCTTATGATGATGGAGAAGCGTACGAAAAACTAGGGAATGAATATGACAAGGACGAAAAAGCGTGGAAAGAAGAAAATCCGGATGCGGATGATGAAGATGAGGAGGAGGTGAACCGTCGTCCCTACGTGATCAAATACAAGAATGCCGTGGCTGAACTATGTCGAAACGGGGGATATATTACCGGGGGAAGTTCTCGTTCTTTCGAGGGTGATTTTTCGGAATGGTTGCGTTTACTTGTGATGGAGTCGTACGAGAATATTAAGAAGGATTACTTGGATAACAGTAAACCCCGGGCATTGAAATACGAGATTTTGATTAAATATTTCAAAGAATATGGTTGGGATATTCAAGCAGCCGGGAATAAGTACCGGACGGAGTTCAACAAGTACAAGGCTTCGTTGCCTTCCGAAGATTAATGCGTTAATTTTCTGTGAATGAAAAGAATAATTTTAATGTTGTTGTGTTGTTTGTCCCTCACCTTGCTGCAGGCGCAAGAGGGGGTAAGATTCGAATCGCTTACTTTCAAGGAGGCCTTGGAGAAAGCGAAAAAAGAAAATCGGTGGATTTTCTTGGATGCTTACACTTCTTGGTGTGGTCCCTGTAAGGTGATGGCAGAACAAGTTTTTACGCGAGCGAAAGCGGGGGAGTTTTTTAACTCCCGCTTCGTGAACGTGAAATATGACATGGAGAAGGGGGAAGGGCCGGAACTGGCTAAAAAGCTTGGTATCGGGGCGTACCCGACATTCGTGTTGATTCGGCCGGATGGTGTGGTCCATGATAAGTTGGTTGGAGGAGCGGATGTTGATGGAATTATTCAACGGGTGGAATATTCCATGAAACAGACGGAGACCGTGGGAACATTAGCTGTCCGTTATGATCAAGGCGAGCGGGATAAGGAATTTTTGTTGAAATATTTACGGGCCTTGTCGGATGCGAGTGAGGTCCGCCGATTGAGAGAGGTTGCCGGAATTTTATCCGGGCAGTTGACGGATGTTGAGAAGATTGATTCTGCGTGTTGGATTTTGTTTGATAATAATGATTTGGCTCCGTTTAACTCTGCAAACTATCGTTTTTTACTGGAACACAGGAAGCAATTTAGTCAACGGGTGGGATTGGAAAAGGTGGACCGACGTTTAGGGATGCTCTATGCGGGTGTTTTGTCATCCATTGTTTGGGGACGTGACACGAAAACGACACTTGCTGATGTACAGGAGATCGGGAAAGTGATCCGGACGTTGAAAACGGATGATAAAAAACGATTGTTGGCGTACGTGAACTTAGCCAACGCTTACAAGGAAAAGAATACCGGAGAATTGTTGAAGCTCGTTAAGAAGGTATTTCCCGTTTTCTCTGATGCTGACGTGATGCTGATGGTGATGCCCGTATCGGTTTATTTCCGTACCCAAGAGAATAAAGCGGCATTGAAAGAGTTTATTCAGGTGGGGAGGGGAATTATTCCCAATTTGAAAATACAGGAAAATATAAACTACGTGACTTATTATTTTGACGAACTGGAAAAGCAGATGTAGGGTTGAATGTTGCTTTTTGGATGCACCGTGTGGTGGGTGAGTGGTCCGGGATGCCCCGGATCACTTTTTTCATGTCCGGGGGTAAGGAGTAGTCTTTTACCATTTGAGAAATAACAAGTACTGGCATGGTATATTAAAAAAAGCTGTTAAAGTCTTGGTTACGTGGGGATATAGATAGAAACAGGGGGAACTCTTGGGATACATGGTGGTGATAAAGACGACATAAGTCATTCGTGTCTCGTCTTTATCTTGTCTTTAAGGGACTTACCGGGTATGATAACGGTTGTTTGTGGGTTGGAAATGTCCGTGTCCGGAGTGGAGGTGAATATTTAGGGAATCAACTTGTTTAAGTGCAAGTATTGTTATAATCAATAGTATAGCTTACATCTTGACGTTATGTCGTTCTTGTCCTGTCGTTAAAATGGGCTTCTATAAGAACGAAGGGATAACGAAGGTGGATGGGTGGGATGATGGTAGGATATAAGCTTTGGTAGGGAGAAAGGCGAAGGTTGGATAGAGGTGAGTGTTTTCAAGGCGGTATATGAAAAATGGTGATAAGTGGTTGGTTCGTTTGAATTATTTTATATTTTTGAAGATCAATAAATGAACGTTTAATAAAGTTTTCTCAATATAGAAATATTGGTTGTCAGCCAATGATTTCATATCTTTCATCTATCTCGACACTAGAGAATTATCATATTTAACAATTTGCCTAGTCCATGCAATTTTAAAATGCATTAAACGTTCGTTTATTGCTTGGTAAATTGTATATCAATTAAAACGTAAGAAGTTGGATGTGAATTTAAATGAGGATCAGTCGTATGTTTGGGGATTACGGAGGCGAGATACCCGAATTTATGAGATCGTATTTAAAAAGTACTATCAACCACTTGTCGTGTTTGTTGTGCGTCATGTTGGGGATGAGGATGTTGCGAAAGATATTGTACAAGATATTTTCTTTAAATTATTTGAAAGCAGTCGTTCTCTACCCGATAATTTCCAGCTAAAATCATGGTTTTATAAGGTTGCCCGTAATGCAGCAGTGGATTATCTTCGTCATTTGCAAGTGGAGGATAAGTATAAGTTTTTGATGGCGGAAGCCATGATCAATGTTCCTGATATGGATGAAGAGATTGATGAACAAGTGTATGATAAAGTGAATCTAGCTATAGAAAGTCTACCGGAACAATGCAGGTTGATTATTAAATTGAACGTGCTGGAAGGGAAAAAGTATCAGGAGATTGCAGAAGAATTAGGAATCACGATAAACACGATTCGTACACAGGTGTCTAGGGGGTATAAAAAATTGCGAGAAATTCTTGCAGAAGAGATGGATACCTCTATTCTGGTTTATATGTTTCTGAAAAACAAATAGCTCTATTTATCTTGAAATTAAATGAACATATCAGAGAGACATCGGCGAGACTTGTTTACAAGTATTACGAGGGATGGATGAAGTGCTTCAAAGAATATTTTTCATTTTATCTGAAAAAAGTTAAAATTTTTGTCACACAAAATAAATGGCTTCTCGTTATAGAGGTGTTATTAAGATAAAAACCATGAAAGACAAAACAATATCAGCTAGCTTGATTTATCGGAAGATCGAAGGGAAGCTTTCCGCTGTGGAGGAGGAACGTTTTGAGGCATGGCTGAAAGAAGGATGGGAACATCGGGAATACTACGAGCGAATGCGGAGAATGTATCAACAGGAAAATGTGCAGGAAGTTGTGACTGGGGAAATTCAGGAGGCTTGGGGGGTGTTTGAAAAGCGTGTGCAAGGACAGCGGAGGATTGAAAGGAGACAGCGTTGGGTGTGGGTGATGAGTGCGGTAGCTTCCGTGGCGCTTGTGATTTGTTGTTGTTGGTTCGTGTACTATCGGGCAAACACGGAACAAAAATTGAACGTGGCGGTACAAAAGATCGTTCCGGGACAATATAATGCCGTGTTGGAGATGGCGGATGGGGCCACGTATCAGTTAGGGGAACAACAGTATTTTTTACAAGAGAGAACAGGAAATCAAATTAAGGTTGATAGTACGGTTTTAAGCTATTTACCAGTGAATAATAAATCTGGCCTGTCTCAAGATATTGTATATAATAAATTGAGCGTTCCCAAGGGGGGAGAATACCGGATCGAATTGGAAGATGGAACCAAGGTATGGATTAATTCTGCGTCTCGTTTACGATATCCGGTTGTGTTTTCGGGAGATACTCGTGAAGTATATTTGGAAGGAGAGGCGTATTTTGAAGTGCGGCGGGATTCTTCCCGGCCTTTTATCGTTCATGCGGGGGATCAGAGAGTAACCGTGTTGGGAACCAGTTTCGGGATGACTTGTTATGCCAATGAGGTGAATGATTACACGACATTAGTTTCGGGAAAAGTGAAAGTCGAATTACAACAAGGGAAACAGGCTTTCGTGTTGAAACCCGGAACGCAAGTGGAGTACAACAAGGAGAGTGGAATGGTCCGGGAGAGAAGGGTGGATGTCGCAGAATTCGTTGCTTGGAAAGAGGGGAAGTATGTTTTTAAACAGAAACGTTTGGAAGATATTCTGTCCACGTTGTCCAGGTGGTATGATTTTGAGGTGTTCTATCAGAATTCGGAAATGAAAGAGGTTTTGTTCTCCGGGGAGTTGAGGCGGTTTGACGATTTTAATTATCTCTTGCAGTTGATAGAGCGAACGAGTGATGTCAAATTTATAATAGATAAAAAAGTAGTACAAGTAGTGAGATGAAAATGAAACAGGAGAATACGGTAATATTCCCCTGTCACTTAATAAGCCGGCAAGCTTATTTGATTGTTTAATTTTACAACACAAATTTATGAAAAAAAGAGGTAAACTATGCACACCTTTTCAAAAAAGGTGGTGTCAAAAAATTCTTTTGTCAATGAAACACCTTTGTATTTTTTTGTTGGTGTTCAATATGGGGTTGAATGCCGCAGTTCATTCGCAGAATCAACGTGTTAGTGTGAAGTTGAAAAATGCGGGTATTGAGGATTTGATCGTGGCGATCAAGAGTCAGTGTGACATGGGATTCTTATATGATTATGGTAAAACAAAAGCCGTGAAAAATATTACGGTGAGTATGCAAAATGCCTTGTTGGCAGACGTTTTAAGCGAGGCGTTGAAGGGAACGGGATTCGTGGCGGAGATCGAAAATAGTATGATTATTATTAAAGAGATTGTTCGGGGAGAGCAAAAAAAAGCCCGTGTTATTAAAGGTTTGATTACCGACGAGGGTAAAAGCCCGCTTCCCGGAGTGACGGTGTTGATCAAGGGAACCACGATCGGGGTGGTAACCGACACGGCGGGTAGATACACGCTTACTTTGCCGGACCAAAAGGAGGCTACGTTGGTATTTTCGTTCGTCGGGATGGAAAATGTCGAGTTAAAAGTTACTCCGGAGCGGGATGTGTACAGCGTGATCATGAAAGAGTCGCAAACGGCTTTGGATGACGTGGTGGTCACCGGTTTTTTTACCAAGAACAAACAGAGTTTTACCGGATCGGTGAAGACGATTTCGGTAGAGGAGATCAAGGCGGTTTCTAATACCAACCTGATCAGTGCCTTGGCGATGTTGACACCTGGTCTTAAACTCGTGGAGAATAATCAAGCCGGGTCTAACCCGAATAATCTTCCGGAGATTGTCATCCGGGGAACTTCTTCTTTGACGACCGAGGCGGATGTTAATCCGAATCAACCGATTATTATTTTGGATGGACTTGAAATCACGCTTCGAGATTTGTATGATCTTGATATAAACGAAATTGAACGGGTTGACGTGTTAAAAGATGCATCGGCTTCAGCTTTGTACGGAGAGAGAGCGGCTAACGGTGTTATTGTTATCGAGCGGAAAAAGATCTTGAATGATAAGTTACGGTTGAGTTATAATCTGGATGGAACGGTGGATTTTCCGGATTTATCGACGTATGATTATTTGAATGCAGCCGATAAGTTGGAATTTGAACGAAGAGCCAATTTGTATAATTTTGAGAATAAATATGATTTGGAAGAGTATAACCGGAAAAAATTGTTGATTTCTAAGGGAATGGATACGGATTGGATGTCCAAGCCTTTGCGTACGGGGTACACGATCGGCAATTCGATTGGAGTTAGTGGTAAAGGGAACGATATGACTTACCGGGTTAATGCCAATATAAGAAACGTGAGGGGAGTTATGAGGGGAGATTATCGTAATACTTACGGTATAAGTGTATTCTTGTCTTATCATATTGCTAATAAAGTGACGGTTTCTTACCAAAGTAATTATTCCGGGGTAAAATCAAAAAACAGTCCTTATGGTACTTTCTCTGATTATGTAACTTTAAATCCTTACGATGGTCCTTATGACGAAACCGGGGCTCTTTTGAAAAAATTAACCTGGGATGTCAATAATCCTTTGTATGAGGCGAAAGCTGGTAATTACGACAAAACATCAAGTAACACGTTCACGAATAATGTAAATATCCGTTGGGATGTGATGAAAGGTTTGTATTTGACAGCTAATGGATCTATCGTGTCCACCTCGTCTAATCACGAGATTTTTACTTCACCCACGTCTGCTGTTTACCTGAGTGAAGAGGATTTGACGAAAAAAGGATACTTGCAGGAAAGTCACAGTAAATCTTTGAACCTGAGTGGGAATTTCGTGATTAGTTATAATCAACCGATTGGTGATAATAGCTTGTTAACGGTTAATTTAGGGGGGGATATCTACAAAGATGACAGTAAGTCCCAAAGTTTTACCGGTACCGGATTTTTGAAACCGGAGTTGCATTCTCCGCAATATGCCAGTACTTATCAGGAGAATTCTCACCCCGGGGGGAGCCAACAGTTGACAACAAGAGCCGGGTTCTTCGCTTATCTCAATTTTATTTTGCATAATAAGTATTTCGTTGATGGAACGATCAGGCGTTCCGGTTCTTCTCAGTTCGGTTCCAATAATCGTTACGCTCCTTTCTGGTCGGTTGGTGCCGGTTGGAACCTGCACAACGAGGCGTTTTTGCAGAAAGAGTGGCTTAGTACTTTGAAACTTCGTTATTCTTACGGGGTAACGGGAAATATTTCTTTCCCGTCTTATCAAGCGATCACGACTTATACTTATAATCAGGATAATTACTATTTGCATGGAATGGGTGCCGTTCCCAAGCAGATGGGAAATAAGGATTTGACTTGGCAATCGACAAAGACGCACAATTTCGGGTTAAATGCGGATTTCTTGGATAGTCGTTTCAGTATAACCTTTGATTATTATATCAAGACGACGGACGATTTGTTAATCGATCAGACGATTCCGCCTTCTATCGGTGAAACGACCGTGAAGAGTAATTTGGGAAAGCAACGAAACAAAGGATACGAGTTTGATATTGCAGCAGTGTTGGTGCAAAATAAGGATTGGAGGTTTAGTCTGAAATTGAACGGTTCGCATAATAAGAATAAGATTCTGGCGATTAGTAATGCCTTGGCGGCAGCCAATGACGAGGCCAATGCATCCAGTGTAGGAAAGCCGAAAGTATTGTACAAGGAAGGGCAATCAACCACGGCGATTTATGCGGTGCGTTCAGCGGGGATTAATCCGGCTACCGGGAAAGAGGTGTTTATTAATAAAAATGGTGAGCATACCCTGACCTATAATACGGCGGACAAGGTGGTGATCGGGGATGAGGCTCCCCAATTGGAAGGTTCTATTTTCCCGATGTTATCTTTCCGGAATTGGTCGTTGAATATCAGCATGTCATATAAATTCGGGGGGCAGGTTTACAATTTGACCCGTGCGGCGAATGTTGAAAATGTCGATCCCAAAAAGAACGTGGATCAACGGGCATTTGACGAGAGGTGGAAGAATGTGAATGATCTTTTCCCTTATTTGGATATTGCGGATACGGAGTCGAGAACTAATTATCAAAGTAGTCGGTTTGTTGAGGATGATGATATTTTAGAGATCAACCGGATTGAGGTGGCTTATGAATTCCGTTCCAACTGGCTTAAACAAATTGGTTTTAAACGTTTACGGTTAGCAGCCGGGATGAATGATGTTGCTCGTTTGTCCACGGTAAAATACGAGCGGGGAACTTCCTATCCTTTCAGTCGGGGATTTTCTTTCACGATTAGTCCAACTTTTTAAATCACGAGAATCATGAAAAAATTGAAATATATACTAATTATTTTCTGTTTCACACTTCACTATTCGTGTGATAGTTTTCTGGATGTTCGACCGGAAGGGGAAGTCGTGAATAACGAACTTTTCAAGAATGCCGAAGGTTTTGAAGATGCCATTTACGGGGTGTATTCCACGTTGGCCGGCCCGTCTTATTACGGTCGTACGATGACTTATTATTTTAATGATATTCTGTCTCAATATTTTTTCTATGATTATCCGGGAGATGTTACTTTAAAGATTTGTAACTTTGAGTATAAAGATGCAACTGTTCGTCCGACGATCGATCAGATTTGGGGTGGTATGTATAAGAACATTTCCTATGTCAATAATATTTTGGAAAATCTGGAAGGACGTGATGAAAGTTCTTTACCGCTGTACAATGTGTATAAAGCGGAATGTCTGGCTCTGAGAGGTTTCATGCATTTTGATATTCTTCGGTTATTTTGTGAAAATATCGTGAATAACCCGTCGGCACAGGGTATACCTTACGTGGATAAATATGATTTGAAAGTCAGTCCATTTTTAAGCGCTGAAGCCGCTTATGGAAGAATTATTGGCGATTTGAAGGCCGCAGAGGAGATTATGTCGGAAAACGGGGAATATTTTGAAAATGCGGATCAACAGAATAATGAGTTTTTGAAGGATCGGCAGATACACATGAACTTGTATGCCGTACAGGGGATGTTGGCTCGGGTGTATTGGATGAAGGGGGATTTAAAAACAGCCGCCGAGTACGCTCAGAAAGTATTGGATTGCGGGTACTTTGAATTGGCCGATAAATCTGAAATAGAAGATTTGGTTAATGGTGTTCTTTCTCCTAAAGAGACGATTTGGGGATTATTTTCTGCAACGTTTTACACGAATGTCAGGGCTAATCTTTATTTGACGGGAAGTTCCTCTTGTTTGTTCTTGAAATCCGATCATGACGATACTTATTTGGCTGACAAAGAGGGGACGGATTACCGATATGAAAAATGGTTTAAGAATTACAGTGCGATTGAAGCGAGCGGAATGCGTTGTGTTAAAATATTGGACACTTACGAGCTAACTTATTCTACTCGCCCGGATGCTCGGGTGAAAGGGATAAATATGCTTCGATTGCCGGAATTATATTATATCATTACGGAATATTATTTGAGTTTGGAAAATCAGGATGAGGCCGTGAAGTATTTTGACAAAGTATTGCAATCGAGAGGGTTGACAGGGTATGCAGATCGTCAAGGAGCCACGCTCACATTAGAGAAAGTGATTCAAGAGAGGAGAAAAGAACTTATTTGTGAAGGACAGTATTTTTTCACGCAGAAAAGATATAATCAAAGTATTTATGAGCCTAAGAGCGGTAAACTTTATCCGGCTTCTAATGACATTTATGTATTCCCGCTTCCGGAAAATGAAACCGAATACAGATATTAATTGATACGACTATGAAAAAAGGATTTATATATTTATTACTTTTTAGCGGTATAGTTTCGTTATTTTCCTGTGAAGATACCGATTACCAGATATATGATAAGAGTCAGAAGGATAAGTTGTTTTTTGCAAAGGATTCTCTGCAATTCACTTATGGGTTAACTCGTGATCAAGATGTAGATTTGAATGTGGAAGTGGATTTGATCGGTTTCGTGAATTTGTCACAGAACCAGGTATTTAAAGTCGAGATTGTAAAAGAAAAGACAACGGCTCAGGAGGGGGAACATTTTACGTTATCCTTGGAGAATATAATGCCCAAGGATTCCGCAATGGCATTTATTCCTTTGGATTTTCATAAACTTAATCTCGAAAAGAATAAAGAGTATATGTTGACTTTGCGACTGGTGGAAAACGAGAATTACGTGCCAACGGATATCCGGGAGTGTGTGATTTTGTTTAGCAACAAGGATATCGAGGCTCCCGTGTGGTGGCGTTCTGACAAATTGGGTGATTATAATCAAGAAAAGTTAATCCTGTTTGTGGATTATTACCACCAGTCTAAGGAAAAAAGTCCGGTTATCTATGAAGCAATTCGAAAACAATGGGGTGAAAATCTGGATCAGGGGACGGCAACCAATTTGTTGACCATATATAAGTATCAAGGGTACCTGAACCGTTATATTCTAACCCCAATGTATGAATATTATTTTGAAACAAACGATCCGATGTATCAAATCCCTAATCCTAATAACTAAGCCATGAAACGAATTCATAATATCATATCATTTTTAGTCATATTGCTTTTGTTCAGTTCCTGTTATGATGATGAGTCTTCGCTTGCTTCGGGTAAGATCGCTGAAATACAGGTGACGAGTAACGTGAAAGATACCATTAACTTGTATTTGGGAGATAATATCTCTATCCAAAATCAATATTCCTACACGGGGGATGATATCACGTGGCAGTGGAGTATCGGTAAATACACGGAGAATGCTGTTGATAAAAAGATTACAACAGCTTTTAAAGAGATCGGTACAGAGGCTAATCTGGAGTACAAAACGACGGAAGTGGGACATTATTTTCTTCGCTTGGTGACAAGTAATAAATACGGAAGTGATATAAAATATTATCATGTATTTGTCAATTCCGAATTTGAAGAGGGGTATTTGATTCTAGGTCGAAGAGAGGATGGAAAAGGAAGTTTGGCTTTCATGAAAACATTGACACCGGAGGAGGTTGAACAAGGATTACAACCCGAGTTCCGACAGAATCTGTTTGCTTACACGAATGGAGGTGATGAGTTGGGTGAAGGTCCTGTTGATTGCGACAAGATATACGACAAGCTTTATATTTTGTGTGGAAAAGCCCGGAAAGTATATCAGTTGGATGCCAAGTCCTTCCAGTTGGTACACGAGTTTGATTACACGATGTACGGGAATGATTTTGTTCCGCAGGATTTAATTTCATACGATTCCCGGTATTGTAGTGAAATTTATAGTACTTCTCCTAATGGTGGGGTTGCCAAAATACAAGTGGCGGATTTGGAGATATTTCCGTATACCGATCTTCCGCAGAATATGAAATTTACCCGGACTTATGATAGACCGAACGAGTTTTCTTCTAAAGTGATTGCTTTTATTGATGATGTAAACAGTAAGGTGTATGCGAGTGGTTTTAATGCGGCTGATTTTAGTTTTAGTTATTTCCCCTGTTATGATTATTTTGATGGTCGGGAGATTATTCAGGTATTTTTCGATGTAGATGGGAACTTAATTGTGTACACGATTAATAATGGAAAATATTACCTGACTAAAATCGGATCAAGTTTGACAAGTTTTGAAACGATGGCTTTGGATGTTGTATACGAAAGAGAGTGTACGACGAATGTTACTTTGTTTAACAGGAATTCTGTGTTTGAAGTGAATGATCCTAATTCTTGTTTGTTCTTCGGAAATCAAAATTTAGTTTATAAATGGGCTTATAATCAATCGGAGATCCCCTCGACACCTTTTATAACATTGCCTGATGGAGAGGTCGTGAAATGTATGAATCAGTCTGCTGATCATAAACAACTTTATATCGCAACCTATAATAGTCAACGGGTAGGTTTGAAAGGTTCGCTTTACATCTATAATAGTGATACGGGAAAAGCGATCGGGAAACCTTATGAGGGAGTGGCTGACGAGCCGGTAAAAGTAATGTATAAAGTAAAATAAGAATTATGAGTAAAATACTATTTTTCATGTTCGTGGTCGGATGTTTTATTCCGGCCACCCTCATGGCTAAAGTCGAAAAAGTAACCTTGAAAGGTGTAATTAAAGGTCTTGGAAATGAAGAGTTGATATTGATGAATGTCGACCAAAGTGAAATAACCCGGACGAAAACAAAGAATGATCGTTTCGAGATCACGGCGGAAGTGGAAACAGGTGATTTACGTTATTATATGCTTTATGCCCCGTCGGTAGGACCATTAGGGCCTTCGATGAGTATTCCCACGATCTTTTTTTTCATAGATTCTCCTAAAATAACTATCAAGGCAGAACTCAAAAACGAGCAAATAAAAGTCAAGTCATTGAAAGGTTCTCCGGGGAAAAAAGAGTCTGATCGAATTATGGCCTCTCTTCCCTCTGCATCAAGGGTGGAGGAAACATACGATAATTACAACAAGGCTTTTCACGAATATAATGAAGTTAGTCAGACTCCTGAAAACATGAAGAAATTGGAAGAGGCAAGTCGGGCGTTGGATGCTTTACAGAAACAAAGGCGGGATGAGATATTCGATTTACTTCCTCAGTATACGAACAGTATGCCTTTTGCGGTTATTATTTCTTCGTATTTTGGTGTTGATAATGTTGATGAAGCTGAAAAAGTGTGGGAGCAATTCGATCCTTCCATCCGACATTGTTACGCCTTGAGAAGACTGGAAGATTTGATCCAACGTGGTAAGAGTTGTGCTGTAGGGCATGAGGCTCCGGATTTTGAACTAGCGACTTCTACTGGGGAAAAGATAAAACTTTCTTCTTTACGGGGAAAATATGTACTTGTGGATTTCTGGGCTTCTTGGTGTGGTCCTTGTCGGAAAGAGATTCCGAATATTAAAAAAGTGTATGCCGAATTTAAGGATAAAGGATTAGAGGTTGTGGGTGTTTCTATTGATAATTCGGATAAAGCTTGGAAAAAGGCTTTAGAGGAAGAGAAGTTGGACTATCTGCAACTCGGTGATCCGAAAAATATAACTTCAAAGCTCTATAATTTTAACGGTATACCTTTTATTATCTTGATTTCTCCCGAGGGAATTATTTTAGATAAAGGGTTACGAGGAGAAACAATTCGGGAGAAGATTGCGGAGTATTTAAAGTAATGAATCCAATGAAAAAAAATATTTTATATATCATCTTTTTCATGAGTTTGATTGCCTGTAAGCAAGAAGCTATTTTCAAACTGGAAGGACATAGCGGACAGGCTCTTCGGAACGGTACCGTTGGGTTGAGATATCCTACGGCTCCCGGGCGTCAATATTTTCTTTCTACTCAAGCGGATTCGAGTGATTGTTTTTTTCTGACTGGAGAAATTACTCCCGGTAAAGTTGCTTTTCTCAACTTTGGTTATCAACATCTTCCGCTATATGTCGAGAAGCAACATTATCGAGTGGTTAAAGAGAGTGATAATTACTATATTCTCTCCGATCAGAAAGAATCCTTACAAAATCGATACGTGCAATATATGTGTCAGATTTATACTTTGGATTCAGCTTATAATCGATTATGTCAAGGTTATGACACGATTTCCGATATCAACCGGAAAGCTTTACTTTCCGATCGATTGAAGCTGGATTTTGCCCGGAGGAATGATCGGATTATTCAAGGTATAAAGGAATTTGCAGGAACAGAGATAGCCTTGAATATCGTTAATGAGTTGATGTATTTCTGTGAAGTGGATTATCGTTTTTTTACGAGGGCGATGGAAGCATTGGGTGATTCTGCGCCCGAAGGGGATTTGAAAAATAGAGTCACGGAAGCTTACGAACAGGCTAAAAATCGTCAACTTACCGGTAATGCTCCTACTTTTAGCCTTCCGGATATGAACGGGAAAATGTACTCCTTGGAAGATTTTAAGGGAAAATATTTGCTAATCGACTTCTGGGCTTCTTGGTGTGCTCCTTGTCGGACGAAGAATAAAGAATTGAATAAGCATTATCAGGAATTGAAAGATATGGGGGTGAACGTGGTATCCGTTTCTCTGGATAACGATCGGGACAAATGGCTGAAAGCTTTAAATGAGGATCAAGTTTCTTGGTTGCAGTTGGTGGATTTGGACGGGTTTGAGAAAAGTAAAGTCAGAACAGATTACAAGGTAGAACGGGTCCCGACCGTTTATTTGATTGACCCGCAAGGAAAAGTGCTGATAACGGGTCCTTCTTTGGAGGAGGTTAGAGATGTGATGAAATGAGAGCCTATCTTTTATTAAAATTACAAATATGTTATATGGTAATGTGAAGAGTCGTCCGGGAATTTTCGGGCGACTCTTGTCTGTATAAAATAAAATCATACCTTTGTATTTATAATGTGAAGGTGTAAGATGAATTCGGACAATGGATTATTAGCTAAACGAATTTTTCAAGGAGACGAAGAAGCGTTTAAAATTTTGTATGAAGAGTTTTTTCATGCATTGCTTGCTATTGCCTGTAAATATGTGGAGAGTGAGGTGGCGAAGGATATCGTGCAGGACACTTTTTTCAAATTATGGACCACGCCTCATAAGTTTTCTGCGACCACGGATTTACGTTTTTATTTGTACCGTTCCGTACAGAATCAATGTTTGAATTATATTCGGAATAAGAAAGTGGAAGATCGTTATCGTGATCGAGTAGAGGTCGTTTCAGAAGATTTCTTTTATAACACGGTATTAGAGGAAGAAATTTTTATTCGTTTGCAACAAGCTATAGATGAACTTCCGGAGAAGTATAGAAAAGTGATTAATCTGAGTCTGGAAGGATTGAGCGATAAAGAAGTTGCCCTGCGTTTGGGAATATCTATTGATGCTGTTAAACAACAGAAAAAGAGGGGAAAAGAGCAGTTGAAGGAAAAATTGAATCATCCATTCTTGTTTTTACTAATAAATTTCTTGTAGATTTTTGTCACTTTTTATAATGCTCCGTGTCTTGTAATAAAACACAAGAAAACATGACGGTGCAGGATAAACATATTACTCGTATTGCCGATTTGATTGTGGCGGAATTGACTGAGAAAATTGATGATACCGGTCGAAGAGAGCTTGAAAATTGGAAGCATGAGACACCTGAACATTTACGATTGTATAATCTTTATCAATCAACGGATTTTGTTGCTCGTAAATTTGAATTTATTAAAGAATACAGTGCTATAGAAGCTTATCAAGAATTTGCAGGGCGAGTGGTACAGGCGAAACGTCGGAAGAGGACCTGGGTGTTATATCGTTCTGTGGCTGCGGCGGTGTTATTATTATTTCTGTTAGGTGGAAGTTTTTATTTTTTCCACGATGTCAAAGATGAATCCATTTCTTTTGTTCAGAAGATACAACCAGGATCTTATAAAGCGATATTGACAGAGCCTGACGGGACAAAAATTGATATTTCAGATACGACTTTTCTAGCTTTTATTCAAAAGGAGGCAATATCAAGGAAGAGTGAGGACGAGGTGACAGAAGTTCTTTATCATACGATTACGATTCCCCGGGGAGGAGAATATGATTTGTTATTGAGTGACGGTAGTCGCTTGAGAATGAATTCAGAATCAGAAGTTCGGGTTCCGGTGACATTTGAGAAGGGGCAACGGGAAGTTTTTATGAAAGGGGAGATTTATTTTGATATAGTGCGGGATTCTTTGGCTTCTTTTGTGGTTCATACTCGCCAGGGAGATATTCGTGTGTTAGGTACCTCTTTTAACGTGAGAGATTATCAAGATGAAGATTTTTTAGAGACGACTTTGGTAGATGGGAAAGTTGCTTTTGAAAGGAAGGGAGACTGTAGTTATTTGAAACCGGGAGAACAATTACGATTGAATAAAAAAAATGGAAAGACTACGGTAGAGGCTGTTGATGTACTTTTATATTGCTCTTGGAAGGATGGAAGGTTTGTTTTCGAGAAACAACGTTTGGAGGAGATCATGAATACGATTGCCCGGTGGTATAATATTGAAGTGTTCTACGAGAGTTCTTCCGTGAAAGATATTTTGTTCACGGGAAATATAAAACGATATAGTGATTTGGATCAAGTTGTTAATATGCTGAAACTTATTAATAAAATAGATATAGATATTAAGGATAGAAATGTTTTTGTAAGAAGTAATGAATGAAAAAACAGGTGATACGCCAATATCACCTGCCTAAGCCTGAAACGAATTCAGGGCAGTAACTTATCTAATTTACAAATGTATGAAAAAAAAGTTCAAATGCAAGGGCTGGTGTTCTGGCCTGAGAAAATGTTGTCTTATGATGAAGTTTTTCATGTTATTCATGTTGCTTACGGCACTCCAAGTGAATGCCGTGGTGAAGTCTCAAGAGACATTGTTAAACGTAAATGTGGCTCGTGTTTCTTTAGTGGAAGTCTTAAAAATGATCGAATCAAAGAGTGACTATACTTGCCTTTATAGTCATGAGGATGTAGCTAAAGTAGATAACTTAACGGTTGAACTGAAAAATGCGACCGTTCGGGAAATACTGGATGTTTGTTTAAAAGGAACTAGATTGGGATATAAAATCGTGGATCAGACGATTGTGATCCGTAATTTGAGTGAAATGGAGCAAAAAAATGGAGAGATAAAACAAAGAACGATCACGGGGAAAGTGACAGATAAAAGCGGGGCTCCTCTTCCGGGTGTAACAGTGATGATCAAAGGATTATCGGTAGGGACGGCTACAGACGTGACTGGCAGTTATAAGTTGGCTATTCCCCAAGAAGAGAAAGATTTTATCCTTCAATTTTCTTTTGTCGGAATGAAGACACAAGAGGTGAAATACGTGGGTAAAGATACGATTAATGTGGTGTTGGAAGAAGAGGTGAATACGATGGATGAGGTTGTTATTACCGGGTATCAACGTATTGATAAACGTAAAAATGCCAGTTCCGTGATCAGCGTGAAAGGGTCAGAGTTACAGGAAGGTGCTGCTATTTCGATTGATAATATGTTACAGGGAAAATTGGCTGGAGTGAATATTATCAACCCGACTTCAACACCCGGAGCAGCCCCGAAAGTGCGTATCCGGGGAGCCTCTTCTATTTCTGGAAATCGGGAACCGGTTTGGGTGGTGGATGGAATTATTTTGGAAGATCCGGTGCCAATTTCGGCTGAAGAGTTGAATAGTTTGGATAACGTGAATTTGATAGGCAACGCAATCGCTAGCATTAATCCGGAAGATATTGATCGTATTGATGTTTTGAAAGATGCGTCAGCCACTGCTATATATGGAGTGAAAGCAGCTAATGGTGTGATTGTGATCACGACAAAAAAGGGTAAATATGGGAAACCGTCAGTTCATTATTCTGGTAATGTAGGAATTAGTTTGAGGCCGAGTTATAATAATCTGAACCGGATGAATTCCAAGGAGAGAATTGATGTGTCTAAGGAGATTGAGGAGAGGGGATTGACGTTTGGAATAAAACCTTCTAATATCGGTTATGAAGGAGCTTTATATGATTTGTATGCTAAACGGATTACTCAGGAACAATTTGTGGATCGGGTGTATGATCTTGAAAAAGTAAATACGGATTGGTATGATGAACTTTTCAGAACGGACGTGTCTCATAAGCATTCATTATCAATTTCAGGAGGTTCGGAGTTTGTGAATTATTATTTTTCTGCTGGATATGCAAATACAAATGCCGTGGTGAAGGGGTCTGATGTGGAGAGTTGTAATGCTCTTTTGAAGTTGAATTTAGAATTGAGTAAAAAATTAAATGTCGGATTATCTTTAAGGGCTTACGCAGCAACAAAGAAATATTTGCATGGTTCTATCGATCCATACGGATATGCTTATAATACTTCTCGTGCAATTCCTGCTTATAATGAGGATGGATCTTATTTGTTTTATAATAAAACAGAGGGGTACGAAACCATTTTGAATTATAATATCCTTAATGAACGAGATAATACTGGCCGGAAGATAAAAAACCAGACTATTGATTTCATGGTAGATGTAAATTATAAAATACTATCAGGATTGACATTCTCCGGGGTGTTTTCTTTATCAAAAGCTAATACAAAGGATTCTGAATGGGCAAATGAGAAATCGTATTATATCACAGATTTGCGGGGTGTAAATTATGGTGATGAATTGCCGACAGATCGTAATTTCGTTGAGACGGGGTGCCGTTTACCTTATGGTGGGGAATTAAAAAATGATAATACATTGTCGTCTACATATACGGTGAGGGCTGGATTTAATTATTTCAAAAGATTGCATGAAACGCATGAAATAGACGTGAATGTGGGATCAGAAGCTCGTTCTGTAAAATATGATGGAATATCTACTGTGCAACGTGGATATTTGCCGGATAGAGGTAAGAAATTTGTTGCTATTAATGCAGCTGAATGGCCTTTGTATAACGAATGGCTGATGGCTAATCCGGATGTGGTGATGGATCGTCTGACTAATGTGGTTTCTTTCTATGGAACTTTCACGTATACTTACGATGATCGTTACACGGCTAATTTTAATATTCGTACTGATGGATCGAATAAATTCGGACAGGATAAGAGTACAAAATTCTTGCCAGTATGGTCTGCTGCTGTTCGTTGGAATATTCATAACGAGATGTTCTTTAGTAATATCCAATGGATGAATTTATTGGCGTTGAAAGGATCATACGGGGTACAAGGTAATGTTCATTCAGATCAGACTCCGAATCTGATTGTGTCAATGAGCGGAATGGATGATGTTTCCAAAGAGTATATATCATCTTTGAATAAACTTCAGAATCCATATCTGAAATGGGAAAAGACAAAATCTTATAATTTAGCTTTGGAGTTTGCATTTTTGAATAATAGAATTAGCGGTTGTGCTGAGTATTATTTGAAAAAGGGTGAAGATCAAATTATAACTAAGCGAGTTTCAACAGTTTCTGGTAAGAGAGATGTTTCAATTAATGGAGGTGATGTGGAAAATAAGGGTTGGGAATTTACGTTAAATGGAACTCCTATAAAAACAAAGAATTTTACATGGGGACTCTCTTTGAATATGTATCAGAATTATAATAAAGTGACCAGTAAGAATCAGACGCAAACTTATGATTATAAGGATTATTTGCAAGGGAATCTGATCATGGAGTCTAAACCTTTGGATGGTTTTTATTCCTATAAGTTTGATGGTTTGGATGAAGAGGGGTTGCCGAAATTTAAAGATATAGACGAGCCGGATGGTATCTCAAAAGAGGAAATGTTTGCTAAAGCATTTGCGTATTCCGGGAAACGGGTGGCTGATTTTAACGGAGGATTTTCGACTTATTTCAGTTTTAAAGGTTTTACGCTGAATGCGTTGTTTGCTTTCTCTGTGGGTAAAAAAGTTCGGTTGAATAATTTATATGAATCTACGGGGCAGATGTTGCCTTTGCCTCAGCAAAATATGTCAGATGAATTTGTAAATCGTTGGAGAAAAGGGGTAAATGAGAATACGAATATTCCAGCGTTGTCAGATTTGAGTTTAGCTTATTCTGATATGGACCGTAAATATACAATATCCAGTAATAAGTGGGAGATGTATAATAATGCAGATTTACGGGTTGTGTCGGGTGATTTTTTACGAATGAGGAATATTTCGCTGAGTTATAATTTACCGGAACATCTTTATAAACGCATCGGAGTGTCCGGAGTTAGTTTACGTTTAGAGGCTGGAAATCTTTGGTTGTGGGCCAATAAGAAATTAAGAGGACAGGATCCGGAGCAGATGACCTTGGGATCAGGTACCGTGCCCCCGACGAAGAGTTTTACTTTTGGATTAAATATTTCACTTTAAAACGAAATAGCCATGAAGAAATTGATATATATAATAATTGTGGTATTTTTCTCTTCGTGTGAAAATTTTCTAGAAGAGAGTTCTCAGGATTTGATTATTCCTAAAACGGTAAAGGATTATAGTGAATTCTTGTTTGGGGAAGGGTATATTAGAGATAATACTTCGATTCATACGTATTTGGATATTATGACGGATGATGTTGAAGAAAAAGCGAATACCTGGCCTATTATGCAGTCAGATATTCGGGGAGATGGGTATGGTTATTTTTGTTGGCAACCGAATCCGGAGTATCGTTTTACCGGAGCATTGAATGCGGATAATGCTTGGGAAACGTATTATAGTAAGATTCTTATTGCTAATAATGTTATTGATTTGTTGGATGATGCGGAAGGAACTCAGAGCGATAAAGATGATTTACTAGGGGAAGCTTATTTTTTGCGTGCATATTGTTATTTTATACTAGTAAACTTGTACGGTGAACCTTACGAGAAAGAAACGGCTGATAAAGCTTTAGGTATTCCCTTTAATTATGAGCATAGTGTGAGGGAACGGACATATCAACGGGAAACATTGGCACGTTCTTACGAATTGATAGAGAAAGACCTGAAAAAGTCTATTCAACTTCTTGAATCCACGGATTATACGAAAACGGTTTTTCGGATATCCAAAGGTGCTGCTTATTTGTTAGCCTCCAGATTTTATCTATACAAAAAAGACTATGAACAAGTTATTTTTTATGCGGATAAGGTTTTAGCTGTAAATTCAGCTTTATATGATATTCGGACGTTAACGGAAGAAGATTATGTATTTACAAAAGAAAATCCTGAGATCATTTGGACATACGGTGATTATGAAGTGAATTATCTTAGTGCTGCGTATCGTGGGTGTTTCCCTGTTGCCATGGCGTTTTATAATTCGTTTCATGCAAATGACGTCCGAAAACGGACTTACGTGAAAGATGATTGGGGGGATTTGATTGTTGGGAAAGGTGCTGCAAATACAGGAGTATATGGCTTCGCTTTTCGTACGGCAGAGGCTTATCTGAATCGAGCTGAGGCTAATGCGGAGTTGGGACATACGGATTTAGCTTTAGATGATATTGAACATCTTCGAAAATATCGTTTTGAAGTAGAGGTTCCAATAACAGTTTCTACGAAAACAGATGTTATTCAATTGGTTCGGCAGGAACGTCGTTTCGAGTTGTGTTTCGAGCAACATCGTTGGTTTGACCTTCGGCGTTGGGATCGTCCAAGAATAGAGCACATTTACACGACAGACATGAATAGTTCTCAAAAAGTGAAATTTGTACTTGAAGAGAATGATAAAGCGTACACTTTGCCTTTGCCTGTGGAGGTAAAAGAGTTTGACTATAATCTGGAGAATATCAATCGTCCGGAGAGAAAAGGTGTTATTGTACAATAATTAAAAGATGAATAGGATGAGAACATATAAATTACTATCGTTAATCCTTGTTTTGGGTATAGGATTTTCAGCCTGTTATGATGAGGATGCCATTCATACGACGAAGGGAGATATTCCTTATGAACTGAAGGAAGGAGGAGATGAGGTTGATCAATATATTTATAAATTTTATCAAGAAAACGGATCCATCATTATGGTTGATTACGATACGATTGATTACCAATGGAACATGAGTGGACTGGCAAAAAATGTTTACCTGACAAAACAGGAAGACCGTGTCGTTTTGATGAAAGGGTTTTCTATGTTGGAAAAAACATTTTTGAATATTTATGATACTGACTTTAAAAAGAAATATTTCCCATTGAAATTGTTGATCGGAGAGCAAGTAGGGCGGATGAATTGGGGCGTATTGGAGGATAATGCAGCTTTGGCGGGGCTTAGTTATTTGGCTTTAGGAAAAATACGAGAAGGGGTAGAGAATTTGTCAGAAGAAGAGTTGAGAAGTATTCGAGAGTCAACTAACGGGGTGTTTTGGCAAGAGTATCTATTACAAAATGGTATTATTCAGGTGCCGGAGAGTTTTTATGAAGTGAGTAAGGGGTATTATCAAGCGTTTTTAGAATATTTGCCGGAAAATGAGGGAGTGACTGATGTGGATGTAAGAGATTATGGTTTTTGGTATAGGGATCTTTCAAATCCTTATTCATTGGTAACACCTAATAAAGAAGGTGATTTTAGAGATTTCATGGGAGTAATTCTAACAGTTCCTTATGAAGAGTTAAAACTCGTGTTAGATACTCATAGTAAATTGAAAGATAAATATGACATTTTGGTAAATTATTTTAAAATGAAATATCAGATTGATCTTGTTGCTATAGGGAATAAACAGTTTAAATAATTAAGAATGAATGTAAGGACAGGAATACTAATCTTTGCCGGTTTATTATTGGCAAAGACTAGTGAAGCTCAGTTGTTTGGCAAAAAGTTAGGAGAGTTAGGTCCCGTGACAACCAAACAAGATTCGGCGGTAGGAGCCAGTAGTTATGCCGATATTTTAAAAGATGCGGAGGTGCATGAAGGGATGTTTAAAATATTCAAGAAAAAACAGAAGGTGTATTTTGAAATACCTCAAAGTTTGTTGAATAAGGATATGTTGCTTTCTTCACGGGTAACCGCTACAAGTAATAATACCGATGTGTCGGGAGGAGAGATGCCTCTTCATCCGTTATTGGTAAAATTTACACGGGATGAGGAACAAGTGTATCTACATCGATTGAGCCCGTTGAATCAATGTGACCCGATGTCTCCGATCTATCAATCATTGCAAAGAAATAATGTAGATCCGATAATGGAGGCTTTTAAAATAGTGTGTGGGAATGCTGATTCTACCGGGGTTGTGATTGATGTTTCTTTTTTCTTTTGTTCGGATCAGAAGGAATTAAGTCCTTTTAAGCCGCGAACTCCATTGAGCTTTATTCTTGGGGAGAATCCTTTGGAGGGTAGTTTCTCTAGTGATAAATCGACGATATTAGAGGTGAAATCATTTCCTTTAAATCTGAATATTAAAAGTCGGTTAGTGTATACCGTTGATGATTATCCTTTTACGGCTATTATGACTCGTTCGATCATTCTGTTACCGGATAAGCCTATGAGACCACGTATATCTGATGTCCGAATCGGGTATTTTCCGTTACGAAAACATATTTATACGGAAAAGGTGGACGAGTTGAAAAAAGTAGATTATATCCAACGATGGCGAATCGAGCCTAAAGATGAGGATGTGGAGCGCTATCGTAATGGAGAACTGGTGGAACCGAAGAAGCCGATCGTATGGTACGTAGATCCTGCTATTCCTGAGCGATGGAGAAAATACATTAAATTGGGGGTTGAAGATTGGCAAGCGGCCTTTGAAGAAATCGGTTTTAAGAATGCGATAGTGGCTAAAGATTATCCAGCGGATGATCCAAATTTTGATCCGGATGACATTCGCTACTCGTGTTATCGTTATATCACGACAGAAACGGCAAATTCAATGGGGCCGGCTTGGATTGATCCTCGTTCGGGAGAAATCATACAGGCAGATGTATTGTTCTATCATAACGTGATAAAGTTGTTGCATAACTGGCAATTTGTTCAATTAGCCCAGGTTGATCCTAAGGTGAGGGAAAAGGTGTTTGACGAGGAAACGATGGGACGAGCATTGCGGTATGTGGCTGCTCATGAGATTGGTCATACGCTTGGGTTAATGCATAATATGGGGGCATCTTACGCCTATCCGGTAGATTCTTTACGTTCCGTGACGTTTACTCGGAAATATGGAACAACTCCTTCTATCATGGATTACGCTCGTTTTAATTATGTGGCGCAACCGGGAGACGAGGGGGTAAATTTACTTCCCCCACTTTTGGGAGTTTATGATAAATATGCCATAAAATGGGGGTATGCTCCTATTGCTGTCGAGAATCCAGAGGCAGAACGTCCAATTCTAAATAAATGGATACAAGAAAAACAGCATGATCCGATGTATCATTATGGACCTCAGCAGTTTTCTTTGTTTTCGATTGTTGATCCGTCTGCTTTATCCGAATCTTTAGGAGATGATTGTATGAAAGCTAATCGTTACGGGATTGAGAACTTGAAATATATTACGAGACATTTGTTAGAATGGACATATGATGAAGGAGAGACTTTTGATAAACCAGAAGAACTTTATCGGGAAATATTCAGCCAATACAGGAGGTATATTGAACATATCCTTGTTTATTTAGGAGGTGTTTATCTGGATGCTCCGGTTATGGGCGATCAAAAAAAAGCTTATAAATTCGTGAGCGAGGAAAAGCAAAGGGAAGCGTTGGCTTTTATATTAGAACAATTACGGGCATTTCCAGATTGGTATTGTCAACTTGAGATTGAACGAAATTTCTCATTTGGAAATACGAAAGTGGCCGAGTATATGGGATTGGTTGTTGGTTCTTTAACGTCAAGTGGTATATTATCAAATCTTTCTGTATGGGAAAAGCAGGATGGTAAAGATGCTTATACGCCAGTCGAGTATATGGACGACGTTTATAATTTAGTGATGGAACCGACGTTAAAACGTCGAGATCTTAATCATTATGAACGAGTGATGCAGTATAATTACATTTTGTCATTAATGATGGCCGAGGGAAAAGGAATTACGGGAGAGAAGGGGCGACGCTCGTTGATTGAAGGTGATCATGCTGATATATGTTCTTGTTCAACAATCCATTTACATGAACGTATGGCTATGAGTCCTGCTGACGGTTCTGATACGAGAATAGTGGCGAATGCTGTTTATCATTATGAGTTGGAAAAAGTTTATAAATTATTAAAACGAGTGATGAATTCGGGAGATCGGGATACACGGGCTCATTATCGTAATTTGTATTTCGAGGTATCGAAGTTTTTCGAGAATTAGAAATGAGGGCGAGATTGGTTGGAAAGTTAGATTTCCGGTCAATTTCGCTAATACAATCTTTCGTTGTCTATATAAAATAAAAGTCATACCTTTGAATATTATCTTAAAATCAAGTGTATGGGACGGTTATATGTATTAATTCTTTTCATTTGTTTGGTTTCGTCTGAGATTACAGCCCAATCGTATAATAAATTTTTGGACAAACTTTGTGATTACCAAGATAATGTTCGTTTAGAGGAAAAATTGGTTGGAGATAGGGAGTTTCGAGACATTGATACAAATACGTTTAATTTGAAAGATTATATGTCTATTTTCTCAAAGTTAATTCCTGAACCTAGGTATATTTTAGAGTATATCTACAATTATAGTTGGGATGGAGGGATTCCGTTGTTATATGCACGGCGGGATGATTTTGAAGAGGAAGAATATATTTCTACAGAAAGGGAAAGGATTCGGGTGCAGTGGGATTCGATAATGGACGTACGGGTTGAAAAAATTGAAAATGAAGATTGGGAAGAGGAGGAGAAAAATAAACGAATAGAGAGAATAAAACGAATGTGCATGTATATGAGTGAAGTAAGCGACGAACGCATTCTTCTTGAATTTGCATGGGACTCAGTGAATCATGCTGTTCGACATTTAATTCCGGAAGATAGTAAGATGGGATATTTTCAACTATTGATTTTTAAACTGTATAATAATAATTTTGCTTTATGGTGGCATGCAAACTATAGCTATCGTTTTCCTGTTTACAAGAAAGAACAAATTGAATTTTTGATCGAGAGGAACAGAAGGGAGGTTTTTAGTATTTGGTTTGATGAAAAAAAAATATTGCCTCTTTTAGAAGAAAATTTAGGTCCACGGATAAAAATGGAGCAACGCAGGTGTGTGATTACACTGTATGAATTTTATGCTGGTAGTGGTCTTTATCGAAATGTTTACTCGATTTCTCGTGTAGCACCCTATACGATTAAAGAGGAGCAATCAGAAAAATTAGTTCCCAATGATTTTCGAGGGTTTTATTGATATTACGTGTTAACGAATTTGTCGGGGAAAAGGGGTAGGTTAATATTGGCATCCTATTTATAGATAAATTTGAACAAAACATTCATTTCTGTATCAGTGTGGAGTGTTTAAAAATTAAGATTGTTAAAATTTAAGGTCTTCGCATGTAAAAAGGGGGATTGGATTGAAACATACGATATGTTTAGTCCGTATATAACACCATAAATATTAAATATTTCACAGAGTAGAGAGAAAAAGAATGAAAAGGTTATAGATTTTTATTTAAAGGGGAGATTTGATTCATTTTTGTAAGTAAAATAATTAATTCATGTTAAATATTAAGTTAAAATCGACTTTTGAGTCACCCTTTTTGCTCCTAAAGGTGTTATATGGGTGTAAGTTCAAATTTAAGTATCAAGTATTATGTTGAAAATTGTATTAATCGTAGGTGTTTTATTATTCAATCTTGTTGGAGTGCAAGCTCACGAGAAGGAGATGGATTCATTGGATAATTTGGTGAAGAAGTTCGAGGCGAATCCTGCGGACCCTAAAACGACAATTCAACTTCTGAGAGAGTTGAAAAACCAAGGGAAGCCGAATCGTGATGTTGTGAACAGGTATTTTCAGACTCAGAAAGAGGTGGACTACTTGAAAGATTATAACTGGTCGATTATCCGAGATTACGTGGATGATGTGAATGCTCCCCAGATTAAATATTTGTTTAACAATCAGTCCAAATTCATGCAGAACTTCTCGAAAGATGATGTGTTCCAGAAGTTGGATAACGTGTTTGTTGGTCATTTGGAACAGTACTATAACAGTAACAAGATCGAGTATAACAAGTATTTGGATTTCTTGAAAAGTTCTGGTTACGAACATTATGACGTGGTGGCTGATTATTTTTACATCAAGCAATTACGGGCAGAGCGTAAGTCTGAGGATTATTTTTACAAGGCTAGAAAGTTGTTCCGTTATTTCCCTGAGAACAGGAAAATGATCAAAGAAATTACCGATGGTGCATTGGAGATCATGAATGATGTTTCTCGTTTGAAGGTGATTCAATTGTGGGCGGGCAAAACTGTTGAGTCAAAGAAAGATTTTGATGCCCTTTACAATTATGCTTTGATCTCTAATAAATGTGGTTTCGAGGACGTTGCTAAAAGATATGCTAAGATAGCTACTTCATTGGCAGAAGAGTCTTCTAACCAGACCATGATGGAGAAGGCAAAGAAATTGTTACAGTTGGTGAACTAAGATTTGTAACAAAAATATAGCAGGGGGTGATCGCAAAGATTACTCCCTTTTTTTGTATCTTCGCAATCTGAACAGATAAGATTGAAAATGGAAAAGAAAGGTTTGATTGTTGCTGTTGACGGGCATTCTTCTACGGGAAAAAGTACCGTATCGAAGATATTAGCCGCACGCTTGGGCTATACGTATATTGATACGGGAGCGATGTATCGGATCGTGACATTGAGGGCTATGCGAGAAGGGGTGATACGAAATGGGATCGTGGAGGATGAAAAATTGAAAGAAATTCTACCAACAATTGTTTTCGGTTTTAAATATAACGAGGAGAAAAAACGTTATGAGTCTTACATGAATGGTGAGTATGTAGAGGCGGCTATTCGGGGACTAGAGGTTTCTGATAACGTGAGCTTGATTGCTTCGTTGCCTTATGTGCGGGAATTGCTTGTTGAAAAACAGCGGGAAATGGCAAAAGAAGGAGGGGTGATTATGGATGGACGAGATATTGGGAGTGTTGTATTTCCTCATGCGGAAGTGAAGTTTTTTATGACAGCAAGTCCTGAAGTACGAGCCCAGAGACGTTACAAGGAACTCCTTGAGAAAGGAGAGCAAGTGACATATGAAGAGGTGGAAGCGAATGTCCGGAAACGGGATTATATAGATGAACACCGGGAAACAAGTCCTTTGGTGAGAACGTCGGATGCTGTGTTGATTGATAATGGCGATATGACCGTGGAGGAAGAAGTGGAAGAGATGTTAAAGATCATTTGTTCGAAATATGAAAGTAGAAATTGACGAAAATTCCGGTTTCTGTTTTGGAGTTGTGAATGCGATTACCAAGGCGGAGGAAGAGTTGCAACATGGAAGATTATATTGCATAGGAGATATTGTGCATAATAGTTTGGAGATGGAGCGATTAAAACAATTGGGATTGAGTACGATAGATCATGATGAGTTTGCCCGGTTAAAGGCATGTCGGGTGTTGTTCCGGGCTCATGGTGAACCACCGAGTTCTTATGAGCTGGCAAAGAAGAATGGAATTGAGGTGATTGATGCCTCGTGTCCTGTGGTATTGAATTTGCAGAAGAAAATACGAAAGGCGTACGAGGAAGTGAGAGGGAACGGGGGGCAGATCGTGATTTATGGAAAAAGAGGACATGCCGAGGTGAACGGGTTGGTGGCACAGACGAATGATGAAGCGCTGATTATTGAGCAAGAGGAAGATTTGAAATCTATTGATTTTTCTCGTTCGATAATCCTGTTTTCTCAAACGACCAAGAGTTTGGATGGTTTCAAGCGTGTCGTAGAGTTGGTGAAGGAGAGTGCGAGGGCCTCTGTGGTAGTAAACGATACAATCTGCCGTAAGGTAGCAAATCGAATCCCGCAGTTGAAAGATTTTGCAGCAAGACATGATGTGATCTTGTTTGTTAGCGGGGAAAAGAGTTCCAACGGGAAGCAACTTTTCGAGGTGTGTCGGGAGGTGAATCCCCGAACTTATTTTGTGCAGGGGGTGAAAGACCTGCGTGATGAGATGTTTGATAAAGCCGGAAGTGTCGGGATTAGTGGGGCAACTTCAACACCGAGGTGGGTGATGGAAGAGATAAAGGAGGAGTTGGAAGCTAAAAGTTAAAAACTAAAAACTAAAAATTAAATTATAGAATTGGGGGTATAGAGATTAACATTTTTGATTTCCAATTTTCAATTAAACATTGTTTTTATGGGAAAGATTAAAAAAATAGGAGTTTTAACTTCAGGAGGCGATGCTCCGGGAATGAATGCCGCTATTCGGGCGGTTGTGAGGGCCGCTATTTTTAATGGTTGTGAGGCTTATGGTATTTACGATGGATATGAGGGATTGATAGAGGGAAATATTGTGCGGATGTATTCCCATGACGTGAGTAATATTATTCAACGCGGAGGAACGATCTTGAAGACGGCTCGTAGCGAGGAATTCCGTACGCCGGAGGGACGTACGAAAGCTTACGAGAAGATGCAGGAATTGGGAATTGATGCCTTGGTTGTGATTGGTGGGGATGGTACTTTTTCCGGAGCTCGGTTATTCTGTCAAGAGCATAATGTGCATGTTGTCGGAATTCCCGGTACGATAGATAATGATCTTTACGGGACTGATTACACGATCGGGTATGACACGGCGGTAAACACGGTGGTGGATGCCGTGGATAAGATCCGGGATACGGCAAGTGCTCATAATCGGTTGTTCTTTATTGAGGTTATGGGACGGGATGCCGGATTTATTGCGTTACGGTCGGCCGTGGCCACGGGGGCCGAGGCTGTACTGGTTCCGGAAATCGAGACGGATTTGAATGACTTGGATCGTTATTTGGAGCATGATTATAAACCTCATAAGTCAAGTGGAATCGTGATCGTGGCAGAAGGTGATAAATCAGGTGGTGCATACACGATTGCCGATCAGATCGCTAAGAAACATCCCGAATATGACGTGCGAGTAACTGTTTTAGGGCATATCCAGAGAGGAGGTTCTCCTTCCGCTTTTGATCGTGTGACGGCTAGTACCTTGGGAGTGGCAGCCGTGGATGCTTTGTTGGATGACCAGACCAGTATCATGGTCGGGATTATGAATAAAGATATTGTTCATGTTCCTTTTAATAAGGCTATTAAGAATTCGAAACCATTGAACCATAATTTGTTGGATATTACAGAAGTTCTGGCTATTTAAAATCTAAAATTGATTCGTTTGTTGTACGCGGATGTTATTATCCCTCTGGGAGTGGAAAGTTTTTTTACTTATTCGGTGCCGGAAGAATATGAACATTCGGTAACGGTAGGTGCACTCGTGGTCGTTTCATTTGTTAAGAATAAACGTTACACGGGTGTTGTCTATGCGTTGCATACGAATCCTCCTGTCGGGTTTGAAACAAAACCGATAGAACGGGTCATCGAGGAAGGATTTGCTCTTTCTGCTTCTCATTTAAAATTTCTATTGTGGCTTAGTGAATATTACATGACTCCACCGGGTGAAGTCATGCGTGCAGCGTTACCTGTTTCTATGCGTTTGGAGAGCTACACGAGCTTGAGTTTGGTGAATGGCTGGGAAGAAAAATTAGTAGATGAAAGTATGTTAAGCCGGGAAGAGAAAGAAATCGTGGGAATATTTCGAGAAAGAGATGAGATATGTATGGCTGAAGCTGAAAAACTTTTGGGGAGAGAGAATGTCTATGTTGCTGTTCGGGCTTTATTGGAAAAAGAAATTATCGGGATCAAGGAGGTAGTAGATGACCTGTTCAAGCCTAAAGTTGAACGTTTGGTAAAATGGAAACGGAAGTTCTCGAGTGAGGAATTGGATGGAATTCTTGATGGCTTGAAACGGGCAAGGGCTCAATACAAGATGTTGTGTAATTGGATATACTATACAGATGAACATCAAGTAGCGTGTTTGCCTAGAACGGAATTTGTTCAGAAAATCGGTAATTCACTCTCGGCTTTGAAGGGATTGTGTGAACGGGGTGTGTTGGAAGTTGTAATACAGGAAGTCAGTCGTTTGGAGGTGTCTAAAGAGGAAGTGAAGAATATACATGCTTTGTCGGGGGTACAAGAAAAGGTTTTGAATGACATTCAGGGTTGTTATCGGGAAAAAGATTGTGTCTTGTTGCAAGGAGTGACTTCTTCAGGGAAAACGGAAATATATATTCATTTGATACAAGAAACGCTAAGGCAAGAAAAGCAGGTGTTGTACTTGTTGCCTGAAATTGCGTTAACAGTACAAATCGTGAAGCGCTTGCGACGGGTTTTCGGAAATCAGGTTGGCGTTTATCATTCGGGTATGGCGGATAGTGCCCGAGCAGAGATGTGGCGTAAACAGAATGGAACGAATCCTTATCCCGTGGTGTTGGGTGTTCGATCATCCGTATTTTTGCCTTATAAGAGGTTGGGATTGGTCATTGTTGATGAGGAACATGAAAGTTCTTACAAACAAAAAGAACCGGCACCCCGCTACAACGGGCGTGATGTAGCTATAATGCTTGGTAAGATGAGTGGAGCAAAAGTATTGTTGGGTTCTGCAACACCTTCTTTTGAAAGTTATCAGAACGCTCTAAGTGGAAAATATGGTTTCGTGCAATTGACAACCCGTTACGGGGAAGTGATGATGCCTGAGTTATTGTTCGTGGATATGAAAGAATATCGTCGTAAAAAGATGATGAAAGGAAGTTTTACCCCGGTTTTATATGAGGAAATGAAACGGGTGTTGGAGAATAAGATGCAGGTGATTTTATTCCAGAATAGACGAGGATATTCAACTTATTTGCAGTGTGACCGTTGTGGTTCCATTTTGAAATGTAAGCATTGCGATGTGAGCATGACTTATTATCGTTACCGGAACACACTGAATTGTCATTATTGTGGGAGTTTGCGGGCAGTTCCATCCGTATGTCTGGAGTGTGGGCAGGGACATTACGTGAACCGTACTCCGGGAACGGAACGGATCGAGGAAGACGTGAAACTGTATTTTCCAGAGGCTCGGGTTGCTCGGATGGACTTGGATGTTATGAGTAATAAAGCAAAGTTCAGGGCTTTAATTGATGATTTTGAAAGTGGAAATTTGGATGTCTTGATCGGGACACAGATGGTTTCGAAAGGATTGGATTTTGAACAGGTGAAACTTGTTGGAGTGATGGATGCCGATAGTTTGGTTGGTTTTCCCGACTTTCGGGCTGAGGAACGGGCTTATGATATGTTGATGCAAGTGAGTGGACGTAGTGGGCGTAAAGGGGAACGCGGTAAAGTTGTAATTCAGGTTGTGGATAGGCAAAATCGAGTGTATCAATTGGTGGAAAAAGAGGATTATCATGGATTTTATACCCAGTTGTCCCGGGAGCGGGAGGTGTTTAATTATCCGCCTTTTTCTAGGTTGATCCAAATTGAGTTGAGGCATATGGATGAGATGGTTTTAAGAAATGCGGCGAATGAGCTTGCCCGACAGATGAGGGGACGATTGGAGCGTAGGGTGTGCGGCCCGGCAGAGCCAGATGTGTCCAGAGTGAGGAAAATGTATCGAATTCAAATATTGATCAAGGCTGAACAAGGACTCTCCTTATCAAAATTGAAAATATTTTTGAAACAAAGATGTGATGAATTGATAAAAACTCCTGTAGGTAAGGGATTACGGGTTTATTTTGATGTTGATCCTCTGTGATTGGCTATTGTTGCCATAAAACTCTAGATTTTATCTATTTTTCGAGAGCGATCTGTTAACAAGTCTGTCATGAGAAAGGGCTAAATGTTAAAAAATAGGTTGTATTTTAATTATAAACCGTATTTTAAGGTAGGATTAGAATTTATTTGGGAAAACCTTAAAAGTTGTCTTAACATTATTTAGTATCTTTGATTTTAACATTTGGCGGAATAATCTCTATTTTTGGAAAAACAGAAAACGTTGGAGATATAAGTTCTCTTTTTGAGGAAATTGAAACCGAAAAGGAATATTTGACGTTAGACAAAGTAGTAATATAAATCAATATAAAAATCAATGATATGAATACTGTTGATATCAAAGCATTGAACGAGCGCATACAACAAGAGAGTTCTTTTGTGGATATGATTAGTATGGAGATGAATAAAGTGATTGTAGGCCAAAAACACTTGGTGGAAGGACTGATGATCGGTATGCTTTCTAATGGACATATTTTGTTGGAGGGTGTTCCCGGTTTGGCGAAGACCTTAGCGATAAATACACTAGCAAATATTATTAATGCTAAATTTAGTCGAATTCAGTTTACCCCGGATTTGTTACCGGCTGATGTTATCGGTACGATGATTTATTCTCAGAAAAGAGAGGAATTCGTGGTAAAGAAAGGGCCGATTTTTGCAAACTTTATTTTGGCGGATGAGATTAACCGGGCTCCGGCGAAAGTGCAATCAGCCTTATTGGAGGCGATGCAGGAACGTCAAGTAACTATCGGGGATATGACTTACAAATTGGAAGAGCCATTTCTAGTAATGGCAACCCAAAACCCGATCGAGCAAGAAGGTACTTATCCACTTCCCGAGGCTCAAGTTGACCGTTTCATGTTGAAAGTGGTTATTGATTACCCGAAAAAAGACGAAGAAAAATTGATCGTTCGTCAGAATTTGGAGAAAATCTATCCTCAGTCTAACACGATCCTGCAACCGGAAGATATTCTGCGGGCTCGCGAGGTGGTGAAGGAAGTTTACCTAGATGAGAAGATAGAGAAATATATTGTTGACATCGTATTTGCGACGCGTTATCCGCAGGAGCATGGTTTGGAGAAATTTGTTTCCATGATTGCTTATGGAGCATCACCTCGTGCTAGTATCAGTTTGGCCAAAGCTGCACAAGCATACGCTTTTATCAAACGTCGTGGATACGTGATTCCGGAAGATGTACGTGCTGTTTGTCACGACGTTTTGCGTCATCGTATCGGTTTGAGTTATGAGGCAGAAGCAAATAACTTAACTAGCGAGGATATTATTAGTGAAATTCTGAATACAGTTGAAGTACCTTAGTGATTGAAATCCAATTAATTTACGATTTGTGAATTATGATTTATAATTAAAGAAAATATTGATTGGAGGGAAGGAATTTAAAATCATAAACCTAAAATTGAATCGTGGTTATGGGGTTGGAATTTAAAATCTAAAATTCTTAAATTTAAAATTAGCAAGGTGGAAACTTCAGATTTATTAAAACGTGTCAGACAGATTGAGATAAAAACTCGGGGATTATCGAGTAATATCTTTGCGGGGGAGTATCACACGGCTTTTAAAGGTCGGGGAATGACGTTTAGTGAGGTGCGTGCTTATCAATATGGGGATGATATCCGGAGTATTGACTGGAACGTGACTGCTCGTTATAACCATCCTTATGTGAAGATATTTGAGGAAGAACGTGAATTAACCGTGATGCTATTGATTGACGTGAGTGCTTCGCGTAATTTCGGTACTGTGTCGAAACTGAAAAAGAATCAGATTACCGAGATTGCAGCTGTGTTAGCTTTCTCTGCGATTCAGAACAACGATAAGATTGGCGTGATCTTCTTTTCTGACCGGATTGAGAAATTTATTCCGCCGAAGAAGGGACGAACGCATATTTTGCATATTATTCGGGAATTGGTGGATTTTTATCCGGAGCAAAAAGGAACAAATATTTCTGTAGCGTTACGATATTTAACGAATGCAATTAAGAAGCGATGTACTTGTTTCTTGATTTCCGATTTCATGGATGATCACGATTTTGAACACCCGTTGATTATTGCCAATAAGAAGCATGACGTGGTGGCTCTGCACTTATATGATCGGAGAGAGAAAATATTACCGCCTGTCGGGTTGATGTACTTGATGGATGCAGAGACGGGAGAAAGTGTTTGGGTGGATACTTCTGACAAGAAAGTTCGGGACGAGTTCGAGGCGTATGGTATCGAGCGAGACAAAGAATTGGATAGGATATTTAAACACGCCGGTGTCGATATGGCATCTATCAGTGCTGATGAAGATTACGTGAGATCATTGATCACGTTATTCAAGAAAAGAGGAGCTGGGTATTAATTGAAATTGAAATTGAAAATGGAGAATTGAAATGAAAAATAGAATTATTCTATTCGTAATTATTCTATTAGCTTGTGTCACTGCTTTAAAAGCACAGAATCGAGAATATAGTGCCGAGATTGACACGAACTATATCATGATTGGGGATCAGATTCATTTCCGAATGAAGGTAAAGGCTGAACCGGGAGTGAAAGTGGCGTTCCCTCAATTGAAGGATACGATAGCGCAAGGAATCGAGATTATATCCGGACCAGTTCGGGATTCTGTCATGGGAAAGGACGGACGAGTACTCATGCAGGAAAGTTACGTGATAACTTCTTTTGATTCAGGAGTATTCGTGATTCCACCAATGCCTATCGAGATTCAGCAAGAAAGTTATAATAACACGCTTCGGACCGACCCGTTACACTTGATTGTAAATACTTTCGTAGTTGATCCGCAGAAAGGGAATTATGATATTGTGATGCCTTTGGCTACCCCATGGACATTTGCTGAGATATTACCTTATTTGTTATGGATTTTGTTAGGAATCGTGGTGATTCTTCTGGTTATCTGGGTTATAAAAGTTCGAAAATCTCGCAAGAGTCTTTTCCACCACGAAAAACCTGCAATTCCACCGTACGTATTGGCTATGAAGGCTTTGGAGGAGATTAAGAAAGAAAAGTTGTGGCAGAACGGAAAAACTAAAGAGTATTATACTCAGTTAACTGATACAATTCGGAATTATTTGGATGGGGAATTGGGAATATCAGCCATGGAACAGACCTCCTTGGAGACATTGAAGGCCTTGGAGAAATGTGAGCAGGTAAATGCAAAACAAAGAGATAAGCTAGCTGATATGTTTGAAACGGCTGATTTCGTGAAGTTCGCTAAAGCGGAACCCTTGCAGGACGAGAATGTCCGGAATTTGGATATTGCCTATGATTTTGTACAGGAAACTAATGATTCAATTCGAGCTGAACAGGAGAAAGAACGTTTGGAGCAGGAGCTGAAAGCACAACAGGAGAAAGAGAAGACTGAGGAGGAAGAGAAGAAAGACGGAGATGAGAAAGTTTAAATTAGTTTAGAGTTGAATGAATTTGTGATTAATGTTTATGCTTAAAAGTGTTAGTCTTGTAAGATTGGAATCTAAAAATCATAAATCTAGAGTCGAGAAATTAAATAGGATCTAAAATAAAAGATATGTTTGGATATGAATTTGCAAATCCCGAGTACTTTTGGTTATTACTGGTACTGATACCAATGATTACTTGGTACATATTCAAGGAGAAGCGCTCGCATGCTGATTTGAAGTTTTCTTCGATCCGGGTGTTCAAGCAAATGAAACGGGGAAGCCGGATCTGGTTACGTCATTTATTGTTTGCAGCTCGGACTTTGGCCATTTTATTTTTGGTTTTGGCATTGGCCAGACCGCAATCTAGTACGAGTTGGCAGACTTATAATAGTGAGGGAATTGATATTATGTTGGCATTGGATATTTCCGGTAGTATGTTGGCTCGGGATTTTACTCCTGATCGATTAGAAGCTGCCAAGGAGGTCGCAACTAAGTTTATACTAGAACGTCCTCAGGATCGTATCGGATTGGTTGTTTTTAGCGGGGAGAGTTTCACACAAAGTCCTTTAACAACGGATCAAGCTGTGTTAGTCAATGTTATGAAGGATATTCATAGTGGGATGATTGAAGATGGTACAGCTATCGGCCTTGGGTTGGCAAATGCGGTAAATCGTCTGAAAGATAGCAAGGCAAAATCCAAAGTGATAATTCTCTTGACGGATGGGATCAACAACCGAGGGGCGATTGCGCCTATAACGGCAGCAGAATTGGCAAAAACTTTTGGAATCCGGGTCTACACGATAGGAGTCGGAACTTTAGGAGAGGCACCTTATCCCGTGCAAACGCCCTTTGGGGTGCAGTTACAGCGTATGCCGGTTGAGATAGATGAAGATATATTGACCCAGATTGCTGATATGACAGGTGGTAAATATTTCCGAGCAACAGATAACAAAAAACTGGAGCAAATTTATCAGGAGATTGATCAACTGGAGAAGAGTAAAGTAGAAGTCAAGCATTTCAGTCGTAAGAACGAACAGTATTTTTATTTTGCTTTGATTGGAGCTTTATTGTTGATTGTGGAGGCATTAGGTCGATATACGTTGTTGAGGAAAATTCCTTAATTATAAATTTTGAATTTTAGATTGTAGATTGATACAATCCGAAATTTGAAATCTAAAATTATTAAATTTAAAATTAAGACGGTTATGTTTAGATTTGCACATCCTGAATTATTATACTTGCTGATTATCATACCATTGTTAATTGTTTTTTACGTGGTAGCAAGGATTCGGAAGAGAAAAGCGATTGCAGAATTCGGGAGTCCCGAGTTATTGGCGACATTGATGCCTTTGCAATCTTATAAGCGAGAGACATTAAAATTTGTGCTTGTTCTGATAGCTTTATTTTTCGTCATTCTTGGGGTTGCAGGTCCTCAATTCGGGTCAAAATTGCAACAGGTAAAAAAAGAGGGTGTGGAATTGATTATTGCACTGGATGTGTCGAATTCTATGATGGCACAGGATATAAAACCCAGTCGGTTGGATGCGGCGAAACAAGCTATTTCTCGGATGGTAGAAAAATTAAGTGATGATAAAGTCGGATTAGTTGTATTTGCAGGAGATGCTTACGTGCAATTACCGATCACTACGGATTATTCTTCAGCTAAATTATTCTTATCGGGAATTAATACCGATATAGTACCAATACAGGGTACAGCAATAGGAACGGCAATAGACTTGGCAGCTAAATCATTCACTCCGGACACAGAGGCTTCGAAAGCGATTATCGTGATCACGGATGGAGAAAACCATCAGGACGATGCGATTGCTGCGGCTAAAGCAGCTCGAGAGAAAGGTATCTACGTACACACGATTGGGATGGGATTGGCACAAGGAGGACCGATTCCGGAAAAGGGGAATCCTGGACAATACATGAGAGATGGAGGTGGTAACCCTATTATATCCAAGTTAGATGAGGAGATGTTGAAAGAGATCGCTAAGGCTGGGGAGGGAATATTCGTGCGCGCAAGTAATTCGAACGTGGGATTAAATACTTTGTTGGATGAGATTGAACGTATGGATAAGACATTGTTGGAAGAACGAGTCTTTAGTGATTATGCTGAAAAATATCAGTATTTTTTGATCATGGCGTTGATATTCGTGTTGTTGGATTTTGTTGTATTAGGACGTAAAAATAAGAATTTCTTGAAAATCAACATATTTGGAAGCGAGGCGAAAAGTGTTGGAACGAATCGGTAAATTTTAAACGAGATATTATGGTGAAGGTATTGATAACGATGGTTGTAGCTGTATTTATAAGTTTGCCATCGGCTGCACAGCAGGAACGAAAGTTTATCCGGGATGGTAATGATCTGTTTAGTAAACAGGATTTTGAAAAAGCTGAAGTGGAATATCGTAAAGCTTTGGATGCAGAAGTAAAATCATACGAAGGTGCATTTAATTTGGGGGATGCACTTTATAAGCAGAAAAAGTTTGACGAGGCATTACAACAATTCCAATCGTTGGTTCAGAATGAAAAAGACAAGGAAAGATTAGGGGAGTTGTATCACAATATTGGGAATACCCTTTTGGCTATGAATAAGTTGGATGAAAGTATAGAGGCTTATAAACAGTCATTGAGAAATCGTCCGAATTCACAGGAGACAAAATATAACTTAGAATTTGCTCGTAAGCAGAAGCAAGATCAACAAAATCAGGATCAAAATCAGGATCAAAACCAAGATCAAAACCAGGATAAAAATAAGGATCAGCAGGATCAGAATAAAGATCAGCAGAATAAGGACCAGAACAAGGACCAACAGAATAAAGATCAAAACCAGGATCAGAACAGGGACCAACAAGATAAACAAAATCAAGATCAGAAAGATCAACAAAATAAAGACCAGCAACAGCAGGAACAACAAGTTCAGCCTAAAATCTCGAAAGAGGATGCTAAACGTTTGTTAGAGGCCTTGGAAGCGGACGAAAAGAAAACACAGGAAAAGGTACAAAAAGATAAAGTTCAAGCACAAAAGGCAAAGAAGATGAAGATTGAGAAAAACTGGTAACTTTGTACGTTTTTCAGAGGGATAATAAAGAATTAAAAGATAAACAAATGAAGTCATTCATTATCATATTATTATTATGTGTTTTTGGTGGGTCTAAGTTATTTGCCCAAAAGATAGAATTTATCGCATCTGCACCTTCCGTCGTGGAAGTCGGAGAGCAATTTCGTCTTTCTTTCGTGTTGAACGGCAAGGGGGAGAACTTACAAGTTCCCACGATAAAGGGATTTGATTTACTGGCAGGACCGTCGTTGAGTACCTCTTCTAATATCACGATAATCAATGGTGATATGAAACAAAATTTAGAGTACACGTACACTTATATTTTGGAAGGGCAGGAAGAAGGAGAGTTTACGATAGAGCCGGCCACGATCACCGTGGACGGCAAAGAGTACAAATCTCAGCCTTTGAAAATAAAAGTGATTAAGGGATCCGGGCGACCTCGGAATAGTACCCAAAGTTCCGGGAATATTTCTGAGAGTCGGGGAAGTACTTCGATTACGGATGATGATTTGTTTGTGCGAATGGAAGTGAGCCGTAATACGCTTTATGTGGGTGAGAGTTTGACGGCCACGCTAAAAGTATACGCCCGGGTAAATCTGGTTGATGTACAGGGGAAAAAGATTCCGCCTTTTGATGGGTTTCTGACAGAAGATGTGAAGATTCCCCAGATACAATTGGAACGTGAGGAATATAATGGGAAAATATATGATAGAGTTGGCGTGTTACAAAAAACGATTCTTTTTCCGCAACATGCCGGGACATTGACGATTGAACCTTATGAATTGTATTGTCTTGTTCGCCAGCGGGTAGGTGGTCGTGGAGGTAGTATTTTTGACGAATTCTTCGGGAATTCTCGTGATGTCCGTGTACTCTGTAAAAGCAAACCCGTGAAAATTACAGTGAAACCCCTACCCGAAGCTGGAAAGCCTTTAGGATTTAGCGGTATGGTGGGAACCCTTGCGATGACAACCTCTATATCAACTGACACATTGAAGGCGAATGATGCTTTGACATATAAGGTCGTATTACGTGGGAATGGGAACATGAAATTGTTAGAAGCTCCGAAAATCACATTCCCGCATGATTTTGACGTGTACGATCCGAAAGTGACACGGGATATAAACGGAACGTCCGGAACTGTCACGTTTGAGTATCTGGTGATTCCTCGTTATGCGGGTGATTACAAGATTCCAGCTGTGCAATATTCCTACTTTGATCCGCAAGCCGGTGCTTATAAGATGTTGAAGGGAAAAGAATACTCGGTTTGGGTTGAAAAGGGAAATGAATCCAGTCAAGGATCTGGGGAAGCTGCTTTACAATCATTCAAAAAAGAAGATGTCAGGATGTTGGGACAGGATATTCGTTATATTAAAACACACAAGAATGATCTCCGTCCGAAAGGTGTGTTGTATTTTGCCACGATGGAATACTGGTTGAGCTTCTTGATCCCTTTTGTACTTTTCGTAGTAGGGATGATTCTTAATCGTCGCCGGATTAAGGCGAATGCTGATTTGGTACGGGTAAAGAGTAAAACAGCAAACAAAATGGCTCAGAAGCGTTTGCGGGCAGCTGCAGTTGCGATGAAAGCAGGAAATTCTGAATTATTTTATCAAGAGACATTAAACGCCTTGTGGGGATATGTAAGTTATAAACTGAATATTGCTGCATCAGAATTGAATCGGGATAATATCAGTGATCACTTGACTCGTCGGGGGGCAGATACGATGTTAATTCAGAGTTTTATAGAGGTACTTGATCATTGCGAATACGCTCGGTATGCCCCGGGTGCTAATCAGGGAGAAGAGATGGATAACGTGTACAAGGATAGTATATCTATTATTACGAAATTGGATAAAGCGATATGAAGGTTAAAATTAGAAGCTAAAAACTAAGGTTAAAAACTAAAAGTTGAAAAAGAATGAAAAGGATATATATAATATTAATATTGCTCTTATCCGGTGTAGTGACCTATGCGGCTGATGTAAAGACGTTGGCAGAGAAGGCAACTAAAATGTACCAGGAAGGCGACTATCAGAAAGCGATTGATTTGTATAACGAGATGCTGTCCGATAACATGGAGTCTGCAACTGTGTATTATAATTTGGGAAACTGTTATTACAAACAAGGGGAGATTGCGAAAGCTATATTGAACTATGAGCGTGCCTTATTGTTACATCCGGGCGATAATGATATAAAATATAATTTGAAGATGGCGCAACAAGCCACGGTTGATAATATCAAGGTGTTACCGGAATTATTCCTTGTACGTTGGTATAATGCTTTTGTCACTGCTTTCACGGCTGATCAATGGGCATACATGTCTGTTATTCTTTTTATAGGATTTTTGATTATGGTAGCCTTGTTCTTCCATGCGACATCCATATCTTTAAAGAAAAGTTGGTTTACTTTAGGGGTAAGTATGTTGTTGGTATCCGTGATGACTATTTTCTTTGCTTTGAAACAATATCATCGGATGACCGACAGAGATAGCGGGATTATAATGACTCCCAGCGTAGTGGTACGAGGGGCTCCGGATAATAGTGGAACCGAATTGTTTGTGATCCATGAAGGACTGAAGGTGCAGGTTATCGGAACTTTAGGTGATTGGTACAACGTGCGTTTGGCTGATGGAAACGAGGGATGGATTACTAAAACAGATTTGGAAAAAATATAGTAGTGGGTGATATAAGAATATCTAGTGAAGGGGGTAACTGAAAAATAAACAGTTGTCCCTTTTATTATTAGATCATACGATTAGTGATTGAAACGTTCCGATTAAGCACTATAAAGTGAAAGGAAACAAGGACAATTCAACTCATCTTTATCTTGGTTATAAACTATCTATATTTCGTCGTTATTTAATATTCTGACACGTAAATTCCCTTTTCTCATCTATTCTTGGGGTAGAAGAAAAATTATTAAGTTTTGTGGTGTGATAAATCATTTTACTTTGTAAATTTGTAATCCGGTACGATTTTTACTCGTGCTGGGTAACAACCAGTAATAGATTATCATGGAGAATTTTATTGTTTCGGCACGTAAATACAGACCTGCAAGTTTTGACACGGTGATTGGGCAGCGCTCGATTACATCCACGTTGAGGAATGCAATTCTTAATAGGCAACTGGCTCAAGCTTATTTGTTTTGTGGCCCCCGTGGAGTGGGCAAAACAACTTGTGCTCGTATATTTGCCAAGACGATTAATTGTATGAATCCACAACCCAATGCCGAGCCTTGTAATGAGTGTGAGTCATGTAAGGCGTTTAATAGCGGACGCTCGTTGAACATTCACGAGTTGGATGCTGCCTCCAACAATAGCGTGGATGATATTCGAGGTTTGGTTGATCAAGTGCGTATTTTGCCTCAGGTGGGGAAATACAGCGTGTATATTATTGATGAGGTACATATGTTGAGTGCCTCGGCTTTCAACGCTTTTTTGAAGACATTGGAAGAACCGCCAGCTCATGCTATTTTTATTTTGGCAACGACTGAAAAGCATAAAATATTACCGACGATCTTGTCACGTTGTCAAATTTACGATTTTAGCCGAATAAAAGTACCTGACACTATTGAACACCTGAAGCGAATTGCAGCCAAAGAGGGAATACAGGCAGAGGAAGAGGCATTGAATGTGATTGCACAGAAAGCTGACGGGGCTATGCGTGATGCTTTGTCGATTTTTGATCAAGTTGTAAGTTTCTGTGGAAAGGACTTGACCTATGATAAGGTTATCGAGAATTTAAACGTGTTGGATTACGATTATTATTTTAAGTTGACAGATTTATTCCGTGATGGTAAAGTAGCTGAAACATTATTGCTTTTTAACGAGATCATGGAAAAAGGTTTTGATGCTGGCAACTTGATTTCCGGATTGGGGCGTCATTTCCGTGATTTATTGGTTGCCAAGGAAGAGGTTACGGTGCAACTGTTGGAGGTAAGTGCTTCCATCAAGGAACGTTACCTGAAACAAGCGAAAACTGTAACTCCCGAATTCATATTTGATGCATTGAAAGTGATCGAGCAATGCGAGATACAGTATAAAATGCGTGTGGAGAAGCGTTTATGCGTGGAACTCACTTTGATCAAGTTATGTCAAATTAATGAACTAAAAAAAAAAGTCTTAGTATAGAGGAGTTTACTGGGCTATTGAAGATTGCTAATTTTAATGGAAAATTCCAGCAATCGGGAGGTGTGACAACGGCTTCGGTTGTGGGGGAAATGCCTTCTGTTCCTGCCGGAAAAACGAATGTCTATAAAGCGGAACCGCCACGTTCATTTAAATTGAAAATGGCCATGGCGGAAACCCGGGAAGACCAGCGGATCCAACAGGAAGAGGGAGGTACAAAAGTCGAGGATAACCGGGTAAAGGCACAATGTGAATTTACGGTGGTGGATGTTGTTTCGGCGTTGGAAAATTACGTTGCAACTTCTCTAGAAGACACGACGATTAAGATAGCCTTGACTTCTCATGCCCCCCAAGTACAGGGGTTTGTCATCACTCTTGAGGTTGATAATGATATTTTGTTGTCCAAGATGATGGATATACATCCTTATTTACTCTCGTTTCTTTCCAAAAAGCTGAATAATGGTTTTATTACCTTGAATGTTCAAGTTTACACGGAACCGGAAAGTGGTGAGGAAAAAAGACGACTTTTTACGGCCAAGGATAAATTTGACCATTTTGTCGAGATCAACCCTGCTGTGAGCGAGTTGAAAACTTTGTTCGGGTTGGAGATTGAATAAAATAACTTTAGGAGTTTATATACGAATTTATTTCCCCATAGTCTTCGTTTATTCGCTGGTTTCCCTTTATAAGGGGGGAGTTAAAACCTTACCGATCTTTGGTAAGGAGTATCTACTCCTTCTCTCTTTATAGAAGAGATGACTGAAAGTTGGAGAAACTTTTTTATTGTCAAATTGTTTCTCCTGCGGCTAGATGGAGTAATTTGTCTTTTTCACCGACGATCCAAACTACGTCTCCGACCTCGAAGGTGATATCTGGGGTGGGATTCATGGAGGAGGTTCCGTTGCGTTCGATGCCGATTACGAGGCAAGCGGCTTTGTCTCGAATACCGGATTCCCGGATGGTGCGTCCTACAAGTGGTGTGTTAGCCTCAATAGTGAATTGTTCCAAACTGACTTCCGGGGGACGCTGTTGTTCAAGTTCATGTTTCCGTTTTTCTATACGATTTTCAACAAATTCACGGAAGACGTTTATTTCTTTGTCTGTGGCGGCTACAATGATGTGGTCGAAAGGATACAGGCGTTCATCCCCTCCGGGAATATTGATTCGTTCTTCTCCCCGGATGATAGTTACCACGCTGACCCCGCAAATTTGACGAAAATTCAATTCCTTTAGTGTCTTGCCGACACTGGGTGAAGATTGTGATACTTCGAAATCTGCAAGGTGGAGATCCCGATCGAGTAGGTGTTTGACGAAACATTGTTTGATCGGAGATTTGCGTTCTTGTTCCTGCTGGCGGGCAGTGAAATTACGCAAAAAGCGACGTTCCAGTTGTATGGAATATTTTTTTAATCGTTTGGAATAAATGAAGAACAGGGTAACTGCGGTGGCGATCACCAGCAGGAGCCCGGCGGCAACGTTCACGAGGCTGGATATGACGAACATCACGATCCCAATGCAAAGCGCTACCCGTAAGACAATGAGGGAAACAAGTGGTCCTCGGTTGTATTTGCTATCACTCCATAACTGCTGGAATTCTTCCGAATGATTCTTTTTCATCATGATTGCCCGTAGGAAAGGAGAGATAAGTAGTAGGATAGCAACAGCGCTAACAAGGTTACCTTGTATTCCGGGAAGTTCCTTGCGGATTAATGGGGTCAGATATTGCAGGAAAAGAGCTATCGTGAAGACGGACAGGATGGTATAGGTGATCACGATGCGGCATAATGCTTTTAGTAGCTGATGCCATGTACTTTTATGGCGGATCGTGTTTGTTCCCGTGCTATACCTGTCAAGGAAATGAATCCAGGGTGTCGGCAAGTGTTTAGTCATGAATTGGTAAGCAGGGTCTGCCAAGCGGATCATGTAGGGAGTAAAAAAGGTGGTGATAACGGAGACGGTGACTACGATAGGGTAGAGATATTTATCCGTCACGTGTAGAGTCATACCGAGACTTGCGATAATAAAGGCAAATTCACCGATCTGTGCTAACGAAAAGCCTGATTGGATAGCAATTCGGAGGTTTTGTCCGGACAGAAGAATGCCGGAAGCGGCAAACGTGATTTGTCCGGCTATAACAACCATTGTGATTAGTAATATCGGAAACCAGTACTCGATGAGCATGTCAGGATCGATCATCATTCCGACAGACACGAAAAAAATTGCCCCGAAAAGATCTTTTACGGGTTTAATGAGACGTTCTATATTCTCGGCCTCGATAGTTTCTGCTAGAATAGAGCCCATGACAAAAGCTCCCAAGGCGGAGGAAAAACCGGCTTTCACGGCAAGTAGAACCATACCGAGACAGAGTCCTAGAGACACGACTAATAAAGTTTCCCCATTGAGCCATTGTTTCGTTTTTTTCAGAAAGGTTGAAATTAGGAATATTCCGGTAATGGACCAGAAAACAAGGAAGGCGATGAGTTTTAGAATACTATAGACCATTTCTATGCCTTCAAAATGTTTGCTGACGGCTAATGTAGAAAGTAATACCATGAGGACCACAGCGAAAAGGTCTTCCACGACAAGAATTCCGAAAACGACTCCTGCGAAACGCTGATTGCGGAGGCCCATGTCATCAAATGCTTTGAAAATGATGGTGGTGGATGACATCGAGAGCATACCTCCAAGAAAAAGGCTATTCATGTGGCCCCAGCCGAGTGACAGTCCGGTGATGTAACCCAGCATCATCATGGCCCCCACGATGGTGAGGGCACTGATCATGGCCGTCCCTCCGATGTTCATGAGTTTTTTGAAACTAAAATCAAGCCCTAGGGCAAACAGGAGAAATATAACCCCGATGTCAGCCCAAATGTGAATGTTCTCGGCATCCATGATCATGGGACCTCCGAAAGTGTAGGGCCCTGCAATAATACCTGCCATGATATATCCCAACACGACAGGTTGTTTTAGCCATTTAAAAAGGATGGTTATCAATCCGGCGGAAAATAAGATAATCGCCAAATCCGATATTAGGATAGGAATGTCTGACATGGTGTTTATTTTTGCAGGAGCAAAGTTAATGATTTTTGATTTGAATGAATAAATGTCGATTATCTTTGTGTGGATATGAAAAAAATGTTCGAAAAGGGGGCGTGCTGGGGGCTGTACTTGCGATGATTGTTGTAGAGATGTTGCTTTCTGTGGAATAAGTTGTTGTGAGGTTACCGTTGCTATACATTTTTGTCATCCGGATTTAAGTGTGTGGAAAAAAAGATTGTATATTTTGTTTTTTTTAACACGCATATCCGCGTAGGGATACTACATTTGTGTGCTAATCAATAAAAAATATGAAAATAGACCGATTTCTTCAATTATTTGTGGTAAAGGAAAAAAAGTTTTACCCTTTGTATATCGAGCAGGCCGCTAATATAGAGGCTGCATCCAAGCTTTTGGTGGAGTTATTACAAGAGCAAGACCCTGAAAAGCAGAAAGTGTTGTACAAGGACATCAAGGAGTACGAGCATAGTGGAGATATGATCACTGCTAAGTTATATGAGGAGTTAAATAAGACGTTTGTTACCCCTTTCGATCGAGAAGATGTCAACTTATTGAGTGGGCGTATGGATACATTTCTAGATTTTATTCATGATGCTGCAAAACGAATGTTGATGTACCGGCCGAAGAGTGTGAACCAGTTGTTGATTGCAATGGGACAATGTATTGTGGAGGATGCTCGTATATTGAAAGATATTATGAATGGGTTGGAATATATTCAGAAAAAGCCACAGGAGATTAACGAGAAATGTGTGCGTATCAAACAGATCGAGCATGACGTGGATGATTTATATGAACAATTTATGAGTGATGTTTTTGCGAACGAGAAGGACGCTATTGAGCTCGTGAAGCTGAAAAATATCGGTCAGGTATTGGAAGACGCTACTGACCGGGCAAAGGATGTGGGTGATATTGTGAGAGGTATTATTATTAAATTTGCCTGATCGCTATGTTGACAATTGTTCTTTTAGCTATTGTGATCGCTCTTCTTTTCGATTTTTTGAATGGAATGAATGATGCGGCCAATTCGATTGCTACGATTGTGGCGACACGTGTATTTTCTCCTACGATGGCCGTTTGTTGGGCTGCATTTTGGAATTTTGCTGCTATCTTTATTTTTGGTGTGAGCGTGGCCCATACGATGGGTGAAGGAATCGTAGATCCTTCTAAAATTAATGAATATCTTATTTTGTCAGCTCTGATTGGTTCGGTGATCTGGGTTTGGTTGTGTACTCATTTTGGGATGCCGATCAGCGTGTCGCACGCTTTGATAGGGGGATTGATCGGTCCAGTATGGTTCACCTTCGGGGGGGATGCTTTAGTTGCTTCCGGAATTTTCAAGATTGCCATTTTTATTGTGCTGTCACCTTTGATCGGTATGATATTGGGATTTTTTATGATGTGTCTCACGATGCTTGTGTTCCATAGAAAGCATCCGCTGAAAGTGGAAGGGCTGTTTAAAGGATTGCAATTGTTTTCTTCCGCTATATTTAGTTTAGGGCATGGAGCTAACGATGCACAGAAAACAATGGGAATTATTGCCATTTTGTTATATAGTGTTGCTGGAAGTAATACTTTCGTAAGTGATTACCTGTACGAGAATACGGGAGAGTTTCATGTTCCTGTTTGGTTGATTATTACTTGCTACTCGGTTATCGCTTTAGGTACGATTATTGGGGGAAAGAAGGTGATTAAGACTTTAGGTGATGGGTTGGCTCGCTTGAAGCCTGTACAGGGATTCTGTGCGGAGACTTCCGGAGCTTTGACATTGATGGGAACTGCTGTGCTAGGAATTCCAGTGAGTACGACTCACACGATTACCGGTTCTATTATCGGGGTTGGGATCACGAAAGGGATTGCTTCCGTTCGATGGGCTACAGCAACGAATATTGTAGCAGCTTGGATTCTTACGATTCCGGCAACCATCGTGATGTCTGGTCTTGTTTACTGGGTGATGGGATTGTTTCTGGCGTTACCAAAATAAAGTTCATAATGTATATAGAGTTCATAAAGTTTATAGGTGCATGGTTCTTATAAACTTTATGAATTTTTTATATATGGAATTATAACTTTTGGGGGGTCTATCAAGTTTAAATAGATAGATTAACCTAAATTTTATAAGTTATGATGTTTATATGGTATATTTTGATTGGTATTCTAGCCGGATATTTGGCAGGGAAGATTGTCCGGGGAGGCGGAATGGGATTATTGGTAAACTTGATTGTGGGTATTATCGGTGGGGTATTGGGTGGTTGGCTTTTTGGCATCATGGGAATATGGACGGCAGGAATTGTCGGGAGTTTGATTATGGCGACTGTGGGAGCGATTGTTTTACTGGCGATAGTTTCGTTGTTCAGTAAAAAAAACTCATAGACATTTGAAGAAGAAGGTTCGGAGAGCTTTTATTCTTTTGTGTTTACGCCCCTGTTTTTGCAAGCCTAGAGAGAAGAGGAGAAGAAAATGTTACAGCAACGGGAAGAAATGAATGAGCAGAAAAAAGCTATTCAGTGATTGTTGATGAACAGACCGTGTTGGAGTTGTTTCATAATACGTTGAGTTTTGGTATTTTCCGAGATAACTACTTACAGTATTGTAACGGGTATGCGGAGAATCTTCGGGAGTACAATTGTTACGTGTTGATGGTGCGGGTTTATATCAAGCCGGTTTTAAGGAATTACTATTGAAAGAAAGTTTATAAGGTTTATAAAGTGGGGGATGGCTTTGGGACCTTGTGAATTTTACAAACTTTTATCTTCCTGTTTTCGTATATTCTGTCAACAATTAATTAATAAAAACATTATGTACAGGTTGATATTGGTACGACATGGGGAGAGTGTTTGGAACAAAGAAAATAGGTTTACCGGGTGGACGGATGTCGATCTGAGTGAAAGAGGTGAACGGGAAGCACATCGGGCAGGAGAGTTGATTAAGAAGCATGATCTTTCCTTTGATGTAGCTTATTCCTCCGTATTAAAACGTGCGATTCGTACGCAGCATATCTTGGCAAAAGTTGCTGATCGGGTGTGGGTGCCTGAAGTTCATCATTGGCGTTTGAATGAGCGGCATTACGGGGCCTTACAGGGATTAAATAAAGCAGAGACGGCAAAGAAATACGGAGAGGAACAGGTGCATGTATGGCGAAGAAGTTTTGATGTGACACCTCCATTATTGGAGCCGGATGATCCTCGTTGTGCCGTTTTTGAGGATAAATACAAGGAGATTGATCCGGCCGTTCTTCCTTTGGGAGAATCGTTGGCGTTGACGATTATGAGGGTACTCCCGTTCTGGCAGGATTATGTTGCACCTTCGTTGCTTTCGGGAAAGACTGTTTTGGTAACGGCCCATGGGAATAGTCTGCGGGCGTTAATCAAATATTTGGATGACATTAGTGATGAGGAGATTGTTAAGCTGGAGATTCCGACGGGAATTCCCCAATTATATGAGTTGGACGAGCAATTACATCCTCTATCTCGTAAATATTTGGAATAGATTTCCATGTGTGAAGTGAACCCTAAAAGTTATATCAGGCTTTTGGGGTTCACTTCTTTTTTGTAAGTTTGAGGCAAATTGTAAAACGAATCGGTATGAAAATTATAACTTATAACGTGAATGGGTTGAGGGCCGCTTTATCAAAAGGTTTTGCACAATGGTTGAAGGAAGAACAACCGGATGTCGTGTGTTTACAGGAAACAAAGGCTCAGCCCGATCAGATACCTACTTTGGAATTCGAAGCGTTAGGCTACAGGTCGTATTTCTTTTCTGCCAAGAAAAAAGGGTATAGTGGGGTAGCTATCCTGACCCGGATAGAACCCGATCACGTGGAATACGGGATGGGTATTCCGGCTTATGATGACGAGGGGCGTTTTATTCGTGCCGATTACGGAGATATTTCTGTTGTGAGCGTGTATCATCCGTCTGGGACTACCGGTGACGTTCGGCAGGCATTTAAAATGGAATGGTTGGAGAATTTTCAACATTATGTAGGGGAGTTGAAGAAAGTGCGTCCGAATTTGATCTTGTGTGGGGACTATAATATTTGTCATCGGCCGATAGATATTCACGATCCAGTGCGTAATGCCACGAATAGTGGTTTCTTACCGGAAGAACGGGAATGGATCGGGGGATTTATCAATACTGGTTTTATTGATACGTTCCGCTATTTCCATCCCGAAGAGGCTGGGAAGTATTCCTGGTGGAGTTATCGGTTTAACGCTCGGGCAAATAACAAGGGATGGCGTATTGATTATTGTATGGCAAGTGAGAGTCTCAGGTCACGATTGAAAGATGCTTATATCTTGCCGGAAGTATATCATTCAGATCATTGTCCTTGTGTGTTGGAAATAGAGGCGGTTAAAAGCTAAAAACTAAAATTAAAAATTTGGGATGAATGAAAAAGGGACTGATCATTGTTCAGCCCCTTATATGAATACCCTTAGTTTAGAAAGTGTATGTGAGGATTGGCGTTTGTTATACCGGAGGACATTCTGGAATTACTTTTAAGCTGGTTTAGTTATAGTTTTTATTTCTTTATTTAATTATCTTGTACGTAATTTTGTAATCCACTCGTCTCAATTCTGAGAAGAAATGTTTCATCATGTATTTATAAGGTTTCCTATTATTCAAATCCATGAGGCGTTTTTCTCTTCCTTCGAATACACTATAGTTTTCCATAATCGGGAGTACTTGCTCTTCATTTGGCATCCCGTACAAGAGAATTAATCTCTTTAGCCCGCTCCAGTCTTCTCCTTGCCAATCCACGTGATAAAGATTTGCTGGGAATGAATATTTGTGGCACAAGTATGCCTTCAGCGCTCTCGTGCGCTCTCTGGATAACATCTCGTTCTGTGCATAGGATCCCTCTGGAGATGCATAGCTGGTAAGGTAAATTCCCATGATTTTGTAGTTTAGGTTGCTTGTGATAGAGTCTAGAGTTACTATTATTTTCTAGTTCCTTTTGATTTTCTCTGAAATTCGGGAGAATATAAGTTTGGTTTAGTGGGAAGTCCAGATATGCCGAACCTTCCTTGTAGTATATATTTTTCTCATCTTCTTCCTGCTTGATGGTTTGTGCCAGTATTTTGATGGAAATCAGACGTTTTTTGCCAACGTATTCGCAGAAGTTTTTCCGTAAATTCAGTTTTGCATCTTTCATCCACGTTTCATAAGAGACATCCACGTTGTAGATAATTTTTTCTTGGCATCATTGATTAACAACAACTGTCGTGTAGATCGGGAAAGGAGAAAACCCATGATTGAAAACCAATGATCGTTGATAGGCTTTTTCCCGTTAATCACGATTGACGGGAGTTCTTTGGATACTTTTTCGGTTTCAATTACCGGGGAGGTAGGATGAAAGATTGTTTGTTTATGTACAGGTAAACCGTTTAGATTCACGTTCATTTCGATATAAACACTATTTCTCCGCTGTTCGAAACGATTTTACTTAAATTTGAGAGATATTTATTCGTATTCCGCAACAGAAGTAAATAGAGACTCGTATAATAAATCAAATAGTTGTATTAATCAAAACTCAAATCATGACAACTTATAATTACAATAGCGAGTTAATCAAAGCTATGAATGAAAAATTACCGAATGGTACTAATTTGGCGAATACGTTAATAGATATGTTATATTTAGGTAAAGAGGCTGTGTATCGTAGATTACGGGGGGAAGTCCCCTTCACGTTGGCAGAGGCTGCCGTAATTTCACAAAAAATGGGCGTATCGCTGGATAAATTGGTCGGGACTAATGTGGATTCGAATGCTATATTTGATCTGAATATTATACGTCAGACCGATCCGTTGGAAACCTATTATTCAATCGTGGATAATTACGTGAAGATTTTCCGGGACTTGAACCATGACCCGTCCTCGGAACTTTGTACTTCATCGAACATGATTCCTCAGACTTTTTACTTAAAATACGAGCTTTTGTCTAAATTTAGGATGTTCAAGTGGATGTATCAGTTTGGAAAGATTGATATAGAGAAACATTTCGAGGACATAGAGGTCGTGGACAAATTATTGGAAAAACAACGAGAATTCGTGCGGGAGTCTCAGGAGTTCCAGCACACGGAGTATATATGGGATAATAAATTGTTCATTTACTTGATTAATGATATCAAATATTTTGCCAGCATACACCTCATCTCCCAAGAATATGTTCAGAAATTGAAAAAGGAATTGCTCCAGTTGCTCAATGAGCTGGAAGAGATTGCTATGAGAGGAAGGTTTAAAACAGGCCAAAAGGTCAGTATATATATATCTAATATAAACTTTGAGGCTACCTATAGTTATGTAGCGTCTTCTGTTTATCATATCAGTTTGGTCCGGGTTTTTGCGATCAATTCTTTTGCAACGTATGACGAGCAAGTTTTTAATAGTGTGAAAGAATGGATTCACTCATTGAAAAAATTTTCCACTTTAATATCTCAGAGTGGTGAAATGCAACGTATTAAATTTTTTAAAACACAACGAGAAATTGTCGAAGGATTGTGTATTTAAGTCGGTTCAGTTTATGAAAATGTATTTTTGTTATCGTTTCGATTAGTGAAATAGTAATCGGGGATTGGAATTGTTTGTTGCACAAAATGAATTGAAATGTAAAGCATAGTACGATATTAGAAAGTTAGTATGTTGTTGAAACCCTGAATGTAGCACAGAATTGTGAAGAATATACTTCATATTTGTACTGTTGAGTGAGCGAGATGTCGCTTATATGGTATGAATTTTAAACGTGTGAATTAATGGGACAAAATGCAATTAGAATTCGAGCCACAGTTAGTGATTATTCGCCGGGTGCGGCTTCGTGATAGATGGCAGTAAACTCTATTTATTAATTTAAAACCATTTGCAATGAACAAACGAGAATTAATTGAAAAAGTGGCCGAAAAAAATGGAACTACTAAGGTAGAAGCAGCTAAATCTGTAAACGCTGTGATCGGGATAATGGCTGAAACGTTGAAAAAAGGTGAAAAAATATCCTTGTTGGATCTAGGTTCTTTTGCCATCAGAGAACGTAAAGAACGCAATGGTTATAATCCGAATAGTAAAGAGAACATGGTGATACCGGCTAAGAAAGTAGTTAAGTTTTCTATAGGTAAATACTTTTTTGATTAAGGGTGAACGTGTAAATTTTAGGATTGAATCCGGGGTGACACTCGGATTCTTTTTATTCTTCATTTTCCGATAAAAATATACCTTTGTGTTATAAATGAAAGATTGAATTATGAGTAAGAATAGGAACGTTCGGATCTGGATAGCTGCAGCGTGTTTATTGCTAGTAATCTTTGCTTGCTCTTCTTCTCGTAATAAACAGGGAAAAGAGGAAGCTAAAAGTATAAAAATCAAATCATTTCAAGTTCCGGAAATTCCGCCTATTTATACCGATCAGCGAGAACGGGCCAAGTATATGGTGGCTCATTACTGGGATAAATTCGATTTTGCCGATACTTCCTTGATTCACATGCCGGAGGTTACCGAGCAGGCTTTCGTGAATTTCTTGCAAGTGTTGCCTTATGTCCCGTATGTCGATGTCGAGAAAGAGATTTTCAGAATGTTGGATAAGGCGTTATCGACCGATACATTGATGTTTGCTTATTTTACGGAATTGTATGATAAATATCTTTATAATCCGAATTCCCCGATGCTGAACGAGGAGTTTTATATTCCCGTGTTGAAATACATCGTGAATTCCGGACAGGTTGGAGAAATGGATAAAATGCGTCCCGCTTTCCGGCTGGATATGGCGTTAAAGAATAGGGTCGGAGCGTTGGCAACCGATTTTATCTACACGTTGTATTCTGGAAAGAGGGGCAAGTTGTCGGATATAAATGCGGATTACACCATACTTTTTTTTAATAACCCTGATTGTAATGCCTGTCAGGCTATTAAGGCAGAGGTAGAGGCATCCAAATTAGTGAAGGGATTGTTGAATGCTAAGATTCCGGGCAACCGGAAGAGGTTAGTGTTCTTGTCTGTTTTTCCCGATTCAGAATTGGAAGTATGGCGGCGTATGCTACCGGAGCAACCGAAAGAATGGATATGTACTTATGATGACGGTCAGGTAATTACGAAGGAACGTCTCTATGATTTGCGAGCAATCCCGACATTCTATTTGTTGGATCAAGATAAACGAGTTTTATTAAAGGATACCCCCTTCCGGGTAATCGAGGCTTATTTGGGGGAAAGGGAAAGTTTATAAAGTTCATAAGATCTGTAATCCCCTGCAGATGCTTTGTCAATGGCAACTCAAGTTGCTGTCAACATAGTCCGAAGGACTCCCGTAAACTTTTGACTTTACATACATTATGAACTTTATAAACCTGATGAATGTTATTATTCCTTCAATGCGGCAAGCACTTGAGGCATCATTGTACAGATTGTATTTTCTGTTTGGGCGGTGTAGAAGTTGCCATCGATCTCGCATTTTTCGTCGCTGGCTTTTGCATGTTGGATGGCCGGTTTGGCAAGAGGGTGAACGGCTACTTTCTTTCCGGTAGCAATGCCTACGGAGTCAAACATCATGGCTGCGGCGCAGTGGCCGATCATGATTTTACCTTTGTCTCCGAAAGTTTTGATTACAGATAACATATCTTGGTTATAAGGTTTTCCGGCGTTTTCTCCGAATTTAGGTACGGCATCACCGCAACCGAACACGAGAGCGTCGAACTCATCCTCGTGTCCTTTCAAGTGTGCGATCACGTCATCAGCTACGAGAACGATACCGGAATTTGTCTTGATCTCTTTTGTGTCTGCCACTGCAAATACTTTATAAGAAATACCATTTTCGAAAAATGCCTCTAGATACTGAAACAAACCGAACCCGTTTACCGGATTAACAGCTAATACGGCTACTTTTTTTGTCATGAGTATAATTTTTTAGTTAAACAATAGTTCTTTAAAGTAAGTTTATTACTTTTGTTTAGCAAATGTACACTATTTGATTTGAATAAACAAGAACGAACTTATAGATAAGATAGTTACATAGAGATAACTATTGTTGATATTAAACCAGATATAAAGAAGAAAAAATGGAAAATTTTTACTCGAATGATAATTGTCCTATTCGTGATGTATTGAGTCGCTTGGGTGACAAGTGGTCAATGCTTGTTTTAGTGACGTTGAAAGCGAACGGCATCATGCGATTCTGTGATGTCCATAAAGCGATTGCTGATATATCTCAGCGAATGCTGACAGTCACCCTGCGGACGTTGGAGGCCGACGGGTTGATTTCGAGAAAAGTGTATGCCGAGGTGCCGCCGCGAGTGGAATATCAGCTCACGGACTTGGGCGAGAGTTTGATGCCGCGGGTACAGATGCTAGTGGATTGGGCATTGGAACATATGGGTGAAATCATGAAACACCGGGAAGTGATGATGAGATAATCAACAATGGAGTGTCAGCTCGGAGGAACGCATGTGGGATGATCTGGGATCATATTCATGTGCGTTCTGTTTTTTGCAATTTAGTTGCACGAAATGAATCGTAATTTTACAGAAAATTAAAATGGTAGAATAATGAAAAAATATAGTGCAGAATTGTTTTCCTTCGGGCTGCTGGTTTTCGGAATTGGTTTGTCTTCGGGAGATGTTGCTTGGTTTCAATCGGAAATTGTGCGATTGATTTGGTATCTGGTAGCTTTTATTCCAGTGGGATTTCCCGTGTTGAAAGAGGCCGTGGAGTGCTTGCGAAAAAGGGAATATTTTAATGAGTTCATGTTGATGTCGTTGGCTGCCATCGGGGCTTTTTACATCGGGGAATACCCAGAGGGAGTGGCTGTGATGTTATTTTATTCCATAGGGGAGAAATTCCAAGATCGAGCGGTGAGTTTGGCTCGGTCGAATATTCGGTCGTTACTTGACGTGCGTCCGGAACGGGCAACGGTTATCCGGGACGGGCATGAGGTGATTGAGAAGCCAGAACGGGTAAGTATCGGGGAGATTATCGAAATCAAAGTCGGGGAACGAGTGCCGCTAGACGGGACGATGCTGGGTGACGTGGCGGCTTTTAATACGGCGGCTTTGACCGGAGAGAGCATTCCGAAGAATATCCGGACGGGAGAGAATGTACTGGCGGGGATGATTGTGACTGACCGAGTCGTGAAGGTGAAAGTAACTAAGCCTTATAATCAGAGTGCTTTAGCTCGGATTTTGGAAATGGTACAGAACGCTTCAGAGCGTAAGGCTCCGGCAGAACTCTTTATCCGGAAGTTTGCCCGGGTTTACACACCTGTGGTTGCGGGATTGGCGATGTTGATTGTGTTGATCCCGTGGGGCGTGTCGTGGGTACAGTCAGACTTCTTTTTCGTGCTGAATGATTGGCTGTACCGGGCTCTTGTGTTTCTGGTAATATCTTGCCCGTGTGCGTTGGTAGTCAGTATTCCGCTAGGATATTTTGGGGGAATCGGTGCGGCATCTCATCAAGGCATTCTTTTTAAAGGAGGAAACTATTTAGATGCAGTTACGAAGATTAATTCGGTCGTTTTTGACAAGACTGGGACATTAACGAAGGGGGTATTCGAGGTGCAACAGGTTCAGGTTCGGAATGGACTTACGGAGGAAGAGGTGATTCGGACAATTGCTTCTGTCGAGAATCGGAGTAATCACCCGATAGCCTTGGCTATCGGGCGGTATGCCAACTTTCGGCAAGTCGTTATTCGTCAGGGGATAGAGGTCTCAGAGTTGGCGGGTTACGGCTTGAAAGCATTTATTGATGGGAAGGAAGTATTAGTGGGAAATGTCCGTTTACTGGATAAGTACGGGATATTGTTTCCGTCTGAATTGACCGATGTCCCCGAAACGCTTGTCGTGTGTGCGGTAGATGGCGAATATGTTGGTCACCTGTTGTTGGCAGATACCGTGAAAGAAGACGCTAAAAGTGCCGTTGCTGCATTAAAAAGATTAAATATTGATAATATTCAGATATTATCTGGAGATAAACAAACAATTGTTTCTAAATTAGCAGCGTATTTAGGTGTAGATGAGGCTTACGGGGATTTGTTGCCCGAAGATAAAGTGGCACACGTGGAGGCATTGAAGAGCGATCCGGAGAGGTATGTTGCTTTCGTGGGTGACGGGATAAATGATGCCCCGGTGCTTGCCTTGAGTGACGTGGGTGTCGCTATGGGGAGTTTGGGAAGTGATGTGGCTATTGAGATTGCGGATGTGGTTCTACAAACGGATCGGCCTAGTAAGTTGGTCACGGCGATTCGGATCGGAAAAGAGACTCGTCGGATCATCTGGCAGAACATCACGTTAGCCTTCGGAGTAAAGTTGAGTGTGCTAATACTGGGAGCCGGGGGACTTGCCACCATGTGGGAAGCCGTATTTGCTGATGTCGGGGTGGCCCTACTGGCAATACTGAATGCGATAAGAATACAGAAACGAGCAAGATAAGAAGTTTATGGATGAGAAGATATATTTGGAAAAACTGGAAAAGCGGGAGATTAAGCCGACAGCCATGCGCCTGTTGATTTTGAAGGCGATGACCCGCTTTACTCGGGCGTTTAGTCTACTGGATCTAGAGACAGAATTGGATACTGTGGATAAATCGACGATATTCCGGACGATCAACCTATTTTTGGATCACCATTTGATCCACGAGATAGATGATGGTTCCGGTTCGTTGAAATACTCGGTATGCAGCAATGAATGCACTTGTTCCATCGATGATCTTCACGCTCATTTCTATTGTCGGAATTGCCACAAGACTTTTTGTTTAAGAAAAATTCACGTGCCTACGGTGGCTTTGCCCGGTGATTTTATGTTAGAAAGTATAAACTACGTGTTGAAAGGCCTATGTGCTGAATGTTCTTCACGGGTAAAATTGTAATTTAAAACAAAAAAACATGAAAACAAGTAGATTCAAAACTACCGCCAAGTGTGGTGGTTGCGTTGCAAAGATTGGCGAGACTTTGGGTAAAGTGGTCACCCGTGATCAGTGGGATATCGATCTTTCCACTTCTGACCGGGTATTGACAATTACTTCAGATTTGTCAGATGACCAAGTAATCGAACTGGTGAAAGAAGCCGGGTTTAAGGCTGAGAAATTAGGATAAGACTTGATTAATTTTTAATTTATGATTCAGTGATTTTGAACAAGGTAATGCAGAATCACTGAATCTGTTTTCAGTATTTTTTTACACGGAATATTGTAATTTATTTTTGACTGGGAATGTTTTTATCATACCTTGGAATTCCGAATCGAATACAGTTTTAAAGAAAAATACTTATACCACCTTTACGCTTTGTCCTAGGGTGGTGATTATTTCCCCCTTGGTGATTTTGGCTCGTTTTCGGAATTCGAGTTCACCGTTGCGGGTAACTTCTCCATTTTCCACGAGAATCTTTGCCATGGCGCCACTTTCAGCGATGCGGGTGACTTTTAGCAACTTAATTAATTCAATAAATTCGGTGTCTATTTCAAATGTGATCATGGTATCTGCATTTTGGACGCAAAGGTAACCAATTTTTGTTGCATACCGTAAAGTAGAAACAACTAAAGGTGTTGAATGTTATTTTTGCGCCTTAAAATTTAGAAAATGGACGGGAGTAAAAAAAGATTTTTGGATTACTTCCGTTAAGTAATAATGTAAAAAAAATTCTATGAAGAAATTAGTCGTTATAGTGTTGGCTTCTATTTTGAGCATGACTGTTTTTGCTGAAGGATACCAGGTCAATTTGTTAAGCACGAAACAGACTGGGATGGGACATGTGGGAACCGGGATGAAATTGGGTGCGGAAAGTATGCATTTTAATCCAGCAGGATTGGTATTTTTGCGTACTAATATGGATTTTTCACTGGGTATATCTGCTATTATGGCCAAGGCTAAATATAGTTATGATGGATATTCAGCTAAAACGGACAATCCGGTAGGGACACCGTTATACGCTTACGCTGGGTTTAAGATTTACGATAATTTGGCTGCCGGAATCAGTTTGACCACTCCTTACGGGAATTCTTTGAAGTGGCCGAAGAACTGGGCTGGGGCAGGATTGATTCAGGATATTAGTCTGAAATCATACGTGATTCAACCGACGCTTTCTTACAAGGTTACAGATCGTTTGAGTATCGGTGTCGGTTTGCAACTGGCTTGGGGGAATGTGAATCTTTCTAGGGCTTTAATGGGCGCTAGCGATTTGCAGGGAATAGGAGCGAAGTTCGAGAGTTTGTTGCCTTTGTTAGCAGGTGTTCCCTCAAATGTAATTCCGGATGCAGATAAACAAACAATGCAAGAAATGGTCGCGTTAATGAAAAATACGGAGGTTCCTCCTGCCTATGCCCGGTTGCAAGGGAATGCGCACATGAGGGTTGGTTTTAACGTGGGAATCATGTATGACGTATGTGATAAGGTTACTGTTGGTTTGTCTTATCGTTCCAAGATCAAAATGAGGGTAAAAGAAGGGGATGCATCGTTAAATTATGCCAACCGTCGTATTGAGGATTTATTTGCCGATATGGAAGACTTACTTGCGAAATATGGTCCGATGTTGAATCAGATGCCGGGAGTGACGATCCCGAATATCTCTATTCCTAGGTATGACGAAGGCTCTTTCCATGCAGAATTGCCTCTGCCTTCCAATACGACGTTGGGCGTAAGTTATCGTCCCACGGATCGTTGGGAGTTGGCGTTGGATTTGCAGTACGTGGGATGGAATGCTTACGACTCTTTGAACGTGTATTTTAACGAGGCAGAATTGGGTATAGCACCGATTAAAGCAGAGAAAGATTATAAGAACTCTATGACTTACCGTATTGGGGCAAGTTATAAGACAACGGATCGCTTGGTGTTGCGTGCCGGGATATATTATGACCAGAGCCCAATTCGTAAGAAATTGTATAACCCGGAGACTCCGGGAATGGATAAATTAGGGCTTTCTGCCGGGTTGACTTTTGAACCATACAAAGGCTTGCAATTTGATGTGGCATTTCTTTATATTCAAGGATTTAGCCAACATGGAAAGTATCCGTACAAGAACGTGGTCACGGGAGTGGATGAAATGTTTGAGGGAAAATATAAATCCACTGCATTCTCACCGTCGATTGGTATTTCTTACCGGTTCTAATTAAGTGTTATGTGTATATAAAAATAAGGGGGCGCAATAAATACCCCCTTATTTTATATCCAATCTTAAGAATTCTGCAAGCTCTAACGTTCTTTTTAATTATTTATTCTCCTGTGGGTGCGGTTCCTACCGCCACGCTTTTACTGCGTTCAACAGATTGCAGGGCTAAATAATTAGCTCCGAACTTCTCCAAATTGTCTAGTTCTGTTTCGTACTGATCTTGATGAACTTCTTCTTCAGCAACAAGTGTTTCGAATAGTTTTTTAGATACAGCATCTGCATTGGCGGCGCATTCTTGAGCCCAAGCATTATAGTCGTTTACACTACCTTCTTCCATTGCGGTAGCCAATTCCAACATTTCTTTGGGTTCATGGATTTTCTGAACATCTCCAGACGTTTTCATTTCTACTTCGCCTTTTAAGAACAGAATTCGTTCTGAAAGCTGTTCAATGTGCATCATTTCCTGAATAGCTGTACGTTTAAATAAGCCAGACAACAGGTCGTAGCCCATATCGTCACAACGGAAATGAAAATACATGTACTGATGTACTGCAAGCAATTCATCGGCAACTGCTTTGTTTAATAATTCAATACTTTTTTCCTTTTTACTCATAATAACTAAATGTTAGTAGTTTTATTGTTCGCTAAATTAAGAAAAAAAAGTGGCATATCCTAAATTTTGTCTTAGAAGTAAAAAAATGTACATTTGTTTAATTATAAATTCAAGATACTGAATATTTCTCTTAAAGTGTTTCCGGTAACATCGCATTTATGCGGTTGAATGCACCTTACTCAGGATTGATGTATTTTTTGCAAGAGACCGTGGATGAGCATTTCGGGTTTAGTCGTTATGCAGAACATTGGGAGCGTTCGGACTTTTCCTTTGAGGAATTGGAGGCAGAACAGGCAAACCCCTTGATTTTCACGGAGCATTACTTGATCATCCAGTTGTTTGCGGCCAAAATGAATAAGTATAGTCCGGCGATAGTGGCTATAACAGTTCGTTTCCCGGGAATTTTTATAGTACTGATCCGGGATAACACTTTGTTACAGCCATGACCGTATCCCCATGAATAGGGGTTAGAGAGGGTAAATTTAATCATATATAGGGATTTACCGGTATTATTAGGAGCGTTATCTTTGTCATGTACAAAATAAATAATACATCGAGATGAAGAAAGTTGGAATATTTTATGGCTCCACGACAGGAGTAACCGAAGGAGTAGCTGAAACGATTGCTTCTCGTTTGGGTATTATAAACGAAGATATACATAACGTAGGAACTGCAAAAGTGGATGAGGTCGACAAGTACGATGTTTTGTTACTAGGTAGTTCTACATGGGGAGTCGGAGAGTTGCAGGATGATTGGAACGATTTCTTGGATAAGTTGAAAGCGAAGAATTTGTCGGGTAAGATCGTGGCAATCTTCGGGTGTGGGGATTCTGTCTCTTTTGGCGGCTCATTCTGCGATGCTATTGGGATAATTTATAACGAGCTACAAGGAAGTGGATGTCAATTTACCGGTTCGATGAATGCTGACGGGTATAGTTACGATTCTTCCGAGGCTTGTGTGGATGGTCAGTTTGTAGGGCTTCCTTTGGATGAATCCAATGAATCTGACCAAACAGATAAGAGAATAGATGCTTGGATTAGTGGTTTAAAGCAAGTGATCTGTTGAGTCTAGTTGTTGTTTTTGATTTAAGAAAGTGTGTTAAAATTCCTTTTAACACACTTTCTGTTATAAGGTCTATACTCTTCTTTTCTTTTCCTCTTCGTACAATAACCGGATGATCCCATCAGATAATCCTAGTTTGGGAACGATGATTTCGTTTATTTTGCATATTTTTCCTACGGTAAGGAATATTTTCATAGCGGGTATGATCACGTCGGCCCGGTAGGTATTCAATTTCATGATTCGTTCCCGTTCTTCGAGATTGAAGGATTTCATGTATTCGTAAAGAATATCCAGTTCTTGGTACGTGATTCGTTCCCGTTCCTTTTTATTCAGTAGTTTATGAATTTTGTTGATATTTCCACCCGACCCGATAATAGCATCCGGGGTATATTTTTCCGTGATATTTCTCAACCATTTTTTGAAGTGTTTCATCTCCTCTTTGTCTACGGCGTTATTTAACATACGCACGGTTCCCAGAGGGAAAGAACAGGCCTCGACCTTAACGGATTTGCTATAAACAATTACCTCGGTACTACCGCCACCGACGTCCACGTACAAGTAGGTTTTATCATCATCCACCACCTCGTTCATGCCCCCGGCAAAAATGGTTTCTGCCTCTTTGGTTCCGCTGATGATTTCAACGTTTAAGTCACACTCTTTTTGTATCTGTTCGGCTACGGATTTACCGTTTCGGGCTTCTCGCATGGCGCAGGTTGCATATGCCTTATAGCTTTCCACGTTGAATGCAGACATGATATACGAGAACCCTTGCATGGTTTCGCATAAGCGTTTTCCTTTCTGTTGCCCAATTTCTCCTGTGGTGAAAACATCTTCACCTAACCGGATGGGGACTCGCAGAAAGGCTATTTTTTTGAACAGGGTTTCCGTGGGGTATTCTTCCACGTTGGAAATGAAAAGTCGGATAGCGTTCGTACCGATGTCTATAGCAGCTAGTGTTTTCGTGTTTATTGTCATTTCTGAGTCTCGTTTTGTGATGCATAAAAATTGTATAGAGCCACTTGTGAGCGAGTTTGCAGGTCTGTTTCATCCAATGGGGAAAGTGATACCCGTTGATTTATGACCTCTAAATTCAGGTTTCGGGCCTTTACCTTGTCTTTCCATTGGATAGAAAAAGTATTTTTTAGTGTGTTCAGTATGGTTTTATCTTGAATCGGGATTCCGACCTCCACTCTGCGGCTCAGGTTGCGGGTCATCCAATCTGCACTGAGAATAAACGCCTTTTCCTTTCCCCCGTTGTAAAACAAGATCAGACGAGCGTGTTCCAAGTATTTATCCACTATGCTAATAGCTCTGATGTTGTCGCTTAGGCCTTTTACTTCGGGCATCAAGCAGCAGGCACCCCGCACGATCAAGCGTACGCGTACCCCAGCTTTGCTAGCCTTGTAAAGCAATCCGATCATCCGTTCATCCGTGAGACTATTGCATTTTACGTAAATGTAAGCCTTTTTCCCGTCTTTAGCGTTTTTGATTTCGTTGTCGATCAAGGATTCGAAACGTTCCCTCATATTATAGGGGGAAACTAGTAACAAGTCAGTATCGAGTTGTTTGTAATTATTTTGTAAGAACTCGAAGACACGTTCCGCGTCTTCCGCTACGGTTCGGTTGGCGGTGAACAGGCTAAAATCACTATATATTTTGGCCGTGTCCTCGTTGAAATTTCCGGTACCCACGTGTACATATCCCTTTAATTGTGATCCTTCCCGGCGTTTGACCAAGGCGAGTTTACAATGGACTTTCAGTCCCGGTATACCGTAAATTACTTTTACCCCGGCCTGTCTTAATGCTTCAGCATTATCGATGTTTCTGGCCTCGTCGAATCGGGCCAGTAATTCCAACAATACGATGACCTTTTTCCCGTTTTTGGCGGCGTTAATTAGCGTGTTGATGATTTTTGATCTTTCCGCCGTGCGATATAGTGTGATGTAAATTGAATCCGTGTGCGGGTCCATGGCGGCTTCCCGTAAAAAGTCGATAAAATGATTGAATGTGTGGTAGGGATAATTTAACAAGATGTCCTGTTTTCGGATTACGTTGATCACACTGGAAAAAGGTTTAAAAGCAGGGTGGCGTAACGGGGGAACCTCTTCGTATTCTAATTCCGGATTGATTTTAGGAAATTTCATTAGATCTCGCATCAGATGGTAGCGCCCGCCGGGGGTAAGATTCCCACTTTTACTTAGTCCTAACTTGTCAGTGAGGATATTGAGCAGATCTTCGGGCATCGCCTCGTCGTAAACGAGGCGAACGGGACGACCATAGAGTCTTTTGTTCAATCCCTGTTCCATTTTTTCAACAAGACTTTTCGATACGTCATCATCTAGTGTCAGCTCTGCATCCCGCATGAATTTAAAGGTATAGGCAGAAATCTCGTCATATGAAAACATGAAAAATATGTCATCTAGGCAAAGACGAATGATATCGTCAATGAAGATGATTCGAGTACTTTCGTTTGAGGAAGGCAGTACGATGAAGCGGGGTGAAAGACTATTATGTGGAATTTCGATGATAGCGTATCGGTTATTCTTGGTGGAATTCTTGTTGACCATTTTAACGGCATGATAGATGCGTTCGTCTTGCAGATAAGGGAGTCGAACGCTTTTTCTCAACATCAGTGGAACAAGTAACGGACTGATTTTCTCCGAGAAATATTGTCTACAAAATTGTTTTTCATTATCATCCAGTGCTTTTTCATGAATCACGTAGATATGGTGGCTGACCATTTCGTCTAGGATTTGCATATAGGTGTTCTCGAATTCTTTCTGTGATTCACAGACTTTTTCCGATACTTTGCGTTGTAGTTCCAATGAGGTCAAGTTTCCGGAAAGTTTTTTATCTTTTGATTTCTTTTTCTTGTCCAGTCGTTCCAAGTTGGCAACTCTCACTTTGAAAAATTCATCCTGATTATTGGAATAAATTCCGAGAAAACGGAGACGTTGTATAAGCGGAACACTCTTATCTTGGGCTTCCTGCATGACACGTTCGTTAAATGAAAGCCAACTTAATTCTCTATTGTATAACATACTACATCTGATATAATATTCTGTTTTTCACGAGGGCAAAGTAGGTGTAGAATTGTTACATCTGAATGAAAATAATGTTGCAATAAAGTTACTTTTTAGGGTAAGCCGAGTCGGGTGTTTCCGGTTGAATTTCAATGATCTTTCCTTTCTTCCGGATATATTCGTACAGGGCCTTATAAAACGGATGGGTGGTGAGCGTGGTGGTATCTCCCCAAATAATGAGTTTCATACGGGCTCGGGTAATGGCCACGTTCATACGGCGCAGGTCATTCAAAAATCCGATATTTCCCTCGCTGTTGGCCCGTACGAGACTAATCAAGATAACATCCCGTTCCTGTCCTTGGAATCCATCTACGGTATGGATTGTAATAAGTTTCCGTAAGGGAATAAAGAAACGATTTCGTTTGATGATTTGCCGAATATATTGTACTTGTACCCGGTAGGGGGAAATTAACCCGAAATCGATTTTTTCATCTAGCACCCGTTCGATACCGATTTTCTCGATATATTCTTGTAATTGTTTTACCAGTAATTCGGCTTCTGGTTTATTAAGTCGTCCATAAGTTTCGTTGATACAATCTTCCGAGAACTCGCAGAGGCCTGTGTCGAACCATTCAACGGGAGTATCATATTCGAGAATGTTACGATAGCGGACTTCCGGAGACGCTTGCAAACGGCCCTTATAGAACCATTCCGAGGGAAAATGCATGATATCTTCGTGCATTCGGTACTGTATTTCGAGCATGGAAACGGTTTCCGGTTTACGTTGGATAATCTTTTGAAGTAGAGTGCGATCTAACCCACCTTTCGCTGCTTCGTAGCATTTGATAGTAGGGGGTAATTGGCAATGGTCTCCGGCGAGTATTACCCGGTAGGCCTTGGATATGGCAATCCAGCAGGCTGCCTCTAAGGCTTGTGCGGCCTCGTCGATAAACAGGGTGGAAAACATTTTTCCGTTTAATTGTTTATTGGCAGAACCGACGAGTGTACAAGCAATCACTCGGGCCTCTCCGAAGAGTTGGGCATCGATTTTGATTTCCAATTTGATGACTTGATCCCGTAAATCGTGCAACATTCGGCGAGAGGTTTCCCGTTTGGATCCTTTCAAGCGTTTCAGACGTCTGGAGAGTTCCCGGATGGATGCTCTAGCCGCTCGTAATGTTGGGTAGGCGGGGTGGGATTCGAATTTACGTTCGTACGTGAATGATAGCATCTTGTCGTTTACCCGCGTGGGGTTCCCAATTCGCAGTACATTGATTCCTCGGTCCAGTAACTTTTCGGCAATCCAGTCTACGGCTGTATTGCTTTGGGCGCAAACCAATACTTGATTCTCTCGTCGCAACGTTTCGTAAACGGACTCGACGAGAGTGGTTGTTTTCCCGGTTCCGGGGGGACCGTGCACAACAGCAACTTCTTTAGTAGCCAGCACTCGGTTTACCGCTTGTTCTTGTGAACGATTCAGCCACATCAAGCGAATCGGTTGAAGTGGCCGTTGTTCCGCCATTTCGTTTCCTAATATGACTTCCCGTAAGTGGGCAAGGCGGTTATTCTTGGCCTCCATGACTTCCGTTAAGGCGGAAAACATGGTTTTATAAGAGGTCCCGTCAAAGTAGAGTTGTACGCCCAAATCTGGACATCCTTGAATATCCAGTAGACTGTTGGAGTTGGGTAATACGACGTGCATCGTATTTTCGTGGACGTAACTGACTGTTGCAGAGAAATTGAAATAACGTAAATTTCCCGTTTCGTTAAAACGGAAAAAGCAAACCGGACGACCGTATTCAAAATTATGATCCGTATCGTCATTCTCATTCCGTTTGATTTCTATGACGAGCTGGTTTAGCGAGTTGTAGTAACTTTTATAGGTTGACACGGGATACCAGCAAACACCCTGCTGAATTCTTTTGGGGATTCCAGCACGTTGTGTTTGTTGATAGAATGTCTCTTTTTCAAACTCGAACTCTTCTTGCAGCAATTTGTATTGCCGCAGGAGGTCAACCAAAGGGGAAGGTATTTGTTCACTAGCCATGCTAAAGGGTTACCAGGTTAATATTTCGTTCCCGGTTTCCGTAATTAATATGGTATTTTCCCATTGGGCGGAAGGTTGTTCGTCTTCTGTAATAACTGTCCAGTCATTATCTTCGTCGATGAATATATCCCGTTCCCCCATGTTGATCATCGGTTCGATTGTAAAGATCATGCCTGGAACGAGAAGCATTCCTGTACCTCGTCTTCCCACGTGTTCCACTTCCGGAATCTCGTGAAATTTCAAGCCGACGCCGTGTCCGCAGAATTCTCGGACAACCGAGTATCCGTTACTTTCTGCATGTTCTTGGATAACAGCGCCTACGTCTCCTAGAAAACGCCAAGGTTGTGCGGCTTCAATGCCTTTTTCCAAACATTCTTTCGTGACACGCACTAATTTTTGGCGATCTTCAGAGACGTCCCCGATCATAAACATGCGGGAAGCGTCCGAAAAATAACCGTTATATATAGTTGAAACGTCGACATTAATAATGTCACCACTTCTTAGAATGATATTTTTATTCGGTATTCCGTGACACACTTCTTCATTAATGGACGTACATACGCTTTTGGGAAAACCCTCGTAATTCAGTGGTGCGGGAGTAGCCCCGTGTGCTATGGTGAAATCATATACTAGTGTGTTTATATCTTCGGTCGACATTCCTTCCCGGATGTTTGCCGCCACATGATCTAACACGGCCGTGTTGATCTTCGCACTTTCGCGGATGCCTTCTATTTGTTCTGCATTTTTGATGATCTTTCGCGGGGGAACAATGTGACCCTGACGACGATAAAGTTTAATTTTTTCCTCGATGGAGGATGCCAATTTGTTTTCGTTTCTATTGAATAGCATATTGCTGTCTCCTTTTATAATAAGGCACTAAGGTAGTGTTTTTAGAGACAGGTTATCCTTCGCTCCTAATCTTTTTTCAAAAATGAAAAAGGTATTCGGGAGAACCCCGAACACCTTACCTGTGTGTGTTGTGTGTATATGAGAGTGTGAATCTTTGCTTATTCATTAATCATTACTACCAAATATTTCGTCTGTTTCCAGAATGCACTCGGGTTATTAATCTTCAGAGTTTGCATACCATCGTCTCCGGTTTCCAATGCGTATGATTCACTTGGGTGAATGGAAAGAACTTTGGCCTTTTTAGTGTTTAACGGGATAGATGTCAATTCACGCATATCGGCATCTACGAATTTTGCATTTTGAGCTTGAGAAGAAACGATCGGCGGACAGAAGATTCCTTGTCTCGAAATCACATTAGCTTCTTTTAAGCTCTTTCTGGAACCTAATAAATAGTGGATCGTGTTAAGCGATTTGTCTTGATTGGAAATCATTTCTTTCTGGGAAGTTGATTCTTCTTGCAAATTGCTCACGTTTTGGTTAAGTTCTGCTATTTGTTGAGTCTTGATACCTAGTTCTTTTTCCTTGGCTGCCAAAATCTGGTTAATTTCATTGATCTTTTGATCTCTGAGTGCTAATTCTTCATTTAACCCGGCGATTAATTTCTTGAATTCAGCAGATTGTCTTTTGTTCGTTCTTTCCAGTTTTGCAATTTTTTCTTTGTAACCGGCGATAGCGTCTGAAAGTGCTTGCACGTCATTTTTTAAAGCGGTAATCTGACTTTTACTCTTGCTGTTCTTCGTGTCACTCTGTGATTCGATGGCCAAAATGTGTTCGGCTTCACGGATAGATTGCATTCCGGCGGAAATGTCGTTTAGATCTGCTAAAAGCTTATCCATTTCTTCGCTTTGTCCGTTGCTAACGGCTTGTAGAGAATCTGCTTTTGCCTGTAAAGTTTTATATTTTTGTGAACTTTCCACACAACTTCCGAGGAAAGCGATGGAAAATAAACTAATTGCTAAAAAAATAAACGTTTTCATAGTTTTTTTGTTTTGATGTTTTATTCTATGCCTAAAGAAGGGCAATGCCCGTGCCATTCGCTTGATAGAATGATAAAACGTTGAAAAACAGATTGTGCGTGTGTTTGTTCGATTCCATGCTTGTGGAAAATTTTGCCCCAGTTGTGGAATTTCTCCCCATGTAACCTGTAGAAAGAATTCTCATAAAATCCTACTTTTGTATTTATAACTAAATGAAATGAATATATGGAAGAATTGAAGCGGAAAGCGGAATTGTTATTGGAGCAATGTGATAGTGTTGTACTGACTTCTATTGACGAAAATGGTTTTCCTCGTCCCGTACCGATGTCAAAGGTGAAAGCGGAAGGGATAACTACAATCTGGTTTGCTACCGGAACGTATTCCGAGAAAACGGAACACTTTCGGGTGAATCCTAAAGCGGGAGTGTGTTTCCAGAAGGAGATTAACAGTGTCGTGTTGACTGGGTACATCGAGATTGTTACCGACGAGGCAGAAAAAAAAGCCTTGTGGCAGGATTGGTTTATCGAGCATTTTCCCGGTGGTGTGAATGATCCGGCTTATTGTATTTTGAAATTTATGGCAAAGCGGGCAACTTACTGGCTGGACTTTCAATTTGTGAAGGGAGAGGTGTAAGCGAATTAATTTAGCAAGATCGGAAAAGTCTCTCCCGATTCAGGAGGTTACCTTTGTTTCGAAATGCAAAAGAATATGGAACAGAAACTGACAACAAAAGAAGAGTACTTGAAAAAGATCAATGTAGTCGTGGATTATATCAATAATCATTTGGATGAGAATATAGATATTGGGGTGTTGGCCGGGATATCCGGTTTTTCTTCTTGGCACTTCCACCGGATCGTGCGGGCTTTTTTGGGAGAGCCAGTTGGAGCTTTTATTACCCGGGTACGCGTTGAAACTGCTGCTCGCTTGTTGCGCTATTCCGATCTGTCCGTACGAGATATTGCTTATCGTGTCGGTTATGATGTCCCCTCATCTTTGTCAAAAAGTTTCAGACAATTCTATGGTATTTCTCCTAATGAATATCGTCATAATAAAGATTACACGATTATGAAACCAGTAGAGATGAGACCCGATTTGGAGTTCGACTTTGAAGAACGAGTGTTGACCCCGAAACAAGTGATTTATGTTTGGTTAACGGGTGCATATAATCAATTGGATTATTGTGCGGCATGGCAAAGGCTATGGAATTATGTGAGGGAGGAAAATCTTTTGGCCCCGGAAGTAGAACATATCTGTGTTTACCATGATGATCCGAAAGTGACGGAGCAGGGTAAATTGCGGACAGATGTGTGTCTTGTACTTCCCCGTGTTGGAAAGCCGAAAGGGGAGATTGCGGTAAAGGAAATTCCCGGGGGAAAATATGCGGTATTTCGTTACCGGGGGCCGTATGATAACCTGCGTGCTATGTACGATACAATTTATGCCAAGTGGATTCCGGAAAAAGGTTATAAGCTGGGGGATGCTCCCGGTTTTGAGAAATATCTGAATCATCCGGATCATACAGAGTCGGAAAATTTGATTACTGAAATTTATATTCCGGTACAATGATTGGAAGAGGATAATACACGGTGTTTACCCGTTGTATATTCGATGTACTTAGGGATTAAAGACGTATCAACTTCGAATCAAAGACGTATCAAAGGCGTTCACGAAGGCCTTTGATACGTCTTTGTGTTGTGATTGTTTTATGTTTTTTTCTTGTGTTTAATAGTTCCTTAGTTCGTAAATAGTGTGAGATGTATGTACTTTATTTTTTGGATATGGAATGATAATTATTCAACGAAAGATGAGATATGAAGGAAGGTGGCACAAACATTTAACCTAATGTATGGAGGGGTTGATAAACTTTGATTTTTACAACTATATTTTTGCAGATAATATCGGAATCGATATATTTGTGAAATTTAAGAGAGTTGTGATGGAATACGGGCAATTTTTAGATGGGGTTAATCGTAAAGAGGATAAAGCTTGGGTAGAGCTATATGATTATTTTTATGCTCCACTATGTTGCTATGCGGCAAAAATTATGGGGAGCGATCAAATGGTGGAAGATGTGGTACAGGGATGTTTCGTGAAATTGTGGCTTTCTAAGGTCTGTTTTGAGGATATAAAAGTAATTACTGCTTATTTATACCGTGCCGTGTATAATGCTGCACTTAATTTCGTGCGTGATCAAAAGAGAAGTAAAAAAGCCCATGAGGTGTGGATGGGACAAGTCATTAGCGATGAATGTGATGCAGTCGAGATGGCCTTGGAGGAAGAAGCTATTACTCGTTTTTATACCGTGATCACACGTTTACCCGAGCAACAACGGGATATTTTGTTGCAGAGCATGAAAGGAGAAAAAGTAAGGGATATAGCTGAGAAGTTGGGAATATCTGAAAATACGGTTAAAACGCAAAAAAAGAGGGCCTATGCTTTTGTTCGTGAGCAATTAGGGGATATCTGGATGGTAATTGTCGGATTATTTTTCGTGTAGAATCGCTGAATTTTTTTTAATTTTTTGTCACCCGTTTTCTTGTATTGAGTGTCTGTTGTGAAAATAAATACAGGAATAGTATGAAATGGGATGAGATACATGATCAATCACGTGTGGCTGTTGACAAAGCGATAGAAAGTTTATTGGCTGAAGGGAAAAACGTGGGAAAGGAGGAGGGTGCTATCGTGAATAAATTGCGGGATGCAGAGTATGTGTGTAAGAAATTGGAAAAACGGAAATGTTATTCAGGAAAAGATGCTTTTTTGCGGTTAAAACGTCAAATGGAAAGAAAGAAACGTTTGCGGGTGGCTATGTGGATGGCGAGTGCGGCGTGTATGACTATTGTTTGTATAATATTATTGCAGTGGAAACAAATAGAAGTGGTGTTACCGAAAACGAGTATGATCGCAAAACAGGAAAATATTCTTCCGGCAGAGATGAAAGCAATATTGGTCAGAGCGGACGGAGAACAAGTCGTGTTAGGGAAAGAGCATCGTAATCTGGAAGAGATCGGGAATGTATTGATTGCTGCTGACTCGACAGGGTTGGAATACAATCGTTTGAAACAAACTACTACAGATTCAGCCGTTTTTAATCAATTGATAGTTCCTCGGGGTGGTTTGTATTTGTTGGTATTGTCAGATGGTACACGGGTGTGGATGAATTCTGATTCACGTTTAAAATATCCGGTAATGTTTTCCAGTAATAAACGGGAAGTGATTTTAAGTGGTGAAGCATATTTTGACGTGGTAAAAGATAAATCAGCTCCTTTTATCGTGAAAACGGAATCAGGGAATATAGAAGTGTTAGGAACGGAGTTTAATATAAAATGTTACTCGGATGAAGATGCTCTAGTTACAACCTTGGTAAACGGTAAAGTGAAATTTGATGATGGAATAAATCCTTCTGTAATTTTAAAACCGGAAGAACAGTTGATATTTGAAAAAGAAAATGGTCAATCGATTGTTCGGAAAGTAAATGTAAATCATTATATCAGTTGGAAAGATAATCGTTTATCTTTCCAAGGGGAGACATTAGACATGATTATGAAGACATTATCACGATGGTATAATGTAGAGGTCGTGTTCGAAGATAGTACTTTGAAAGCATTAGAGTTTTCCGGAAACTTGAATAAATTTACAAATATACAAGAATTCCTTTCGCTTTTTGAACTTGGTGTAAATGTGAAATTTGAAGTGAGGAACCGAACAGTATATGTACGGAGAGGAAATTAATAAAAGAAAAGAGGGTATAGCAAGCTACCAACTATATTATACCCTCTAGTTTACATATTATTCATTTAATACAAATAAAATGTTTGACAAATTTAAGAAGAAAAAACGATTGGATGATTATACATCATCTTTTTGTTGGAGAAAAAGAAGTTTAGTTATGTGTTTGGTTTATTTTCTGATGGTTGGACTAGTTGTTCTAGCACCAACTTCGGTAAACGCACAAGACAAAACGATTTCTTTAGAAATCCGTTCAGAAACATTAAGTAGCGTGTTGATGAAAATCAAGGATCAGACAGGAGTAAATATCCTTTATAATGAAAATGTACTGCGAGATGTTCCTTGTAAGGATATGAAGTTGGAAAAAGTTACGGTAGAGGAAGCATTGAATCGAATCTTTGAAGGTACACGTTTCGGTTATGAGGTAAGTCGTGGGGTAATTGTGATCAAGGAACGCCAAGCTAAGGAAGTCCAACAGAAATCGGTGAAAGTGTCTGGGCAGGTTTCCGATGAAAAAGGAGAACATCTACCAGGAGTGACTGTGTTGATAAAAGGAACTTCTATTGGTGCCGCAACAGACATTGACGGAAAATTTACCTTTTCAATTCCTGCCGGAAAACATGTATTGCAGTTTTCAATGGTTGGAATGGAATCTAAAGAAATTGTTATTGATGGTAACAAGGAGATTTCAGACATTGTTGTTGTATTGAAACCAGCGAAAAATGAGTTGGAAGATGTTGTTGTGACTGGTATTTTTAAAAAATCGCGGGAGAGTTTTACTGGTGCTGTTTCAACAATCACGGAAAAAGAGTTGAAATCATTTCGGGGGCGTAATTTGTTATCAACGTTGAAAAATATCGATCCGACATTTAATATTATAGAGGATAATACGTATGGATCCGATCCGAATCATTTACCGGAGGTACAAATCCGTGGAACTTCAAGTTTACCAACCGTGGAAGATTTGAAAAATGAAACAAAGACATCTAATTTGAATACACCTTTAATCATTTTGGATGGTTTTGAGATTACATTACAACGGATGTTAGATTTGAACGATGAAGATATCAGTTCTGTAACCTTGTTAAAAGATGGTTCTGCAACAGCTATTTATGGTTCACGCGGTGCCAACGGTGTTGTCGTGATTGAATCAAAGCGTCCCGAGGCGGGGAAATTGCGTTTGTCTTATCGGGGAAGTTTAAATGTAGAAGTTCCGGATCTGACAGATTACGATTTGTTGAATGCACGGGAAAAGTTACAATTAGAAGTGGATGCCGGACTTTATGAAGGAAAATTTTCTAATGAAACCATGCGTTTACAAGAACGTTACACGAGAGTGAAAGAAGCCGTAGAGCGTGGGGTTGATACCTATTGGTTATCTAAACCTTTACGTACGGGTGTTGGTCATAAGCACAATCTTCGTTTAGAGGGAGGCGGTGAAGGAGGTTTTCGTTATTCCGCATCAGTACAATACAATGATGTTAAGGGGGTAATGAAAGGTTCAGATCGTAAAACTTTTAATGGTAATGTGGATTTGGTTTATGAATTTGGGTCTTTATTATTCCGGAATAATTTAGAGATAGGATTAAGTGAATCAAATGAGTCTCCTTATGGTTCGTTTGACCAATACGTGAAATTGAATCCTTATTGGACAGGGAAAAACGAAAAAGGAGAGATAATGAAGGAGTTGGAAGAGACAAATGATTTGTTTAATCCTGGACCGGCAAATCCTCTATATGATGCGACATTAGATTTGGTAAATCAGACGAAAACAACGACGATAACGGACAATTTTGCCATAGAGTGGAAACCTTGGAAGAATATGACTTTGCGTTCACGCATCGGGTTAACTAAAACATTGGGAGATGGAGATAATTTCAAACCGGCAGAGCATTCTGATTTTAAAGATTATACGGATGATCAAATTTTCCGAAAAGGAAAATATATCTATCTTTCAAATAAAGGGTTTAATTATGATTGGGATATAACATTAAGTTATTCAAAGATCTTTGCCGATAAACATGAGTTGTACGTGGGTTTAAATTATAATCTTGCTCAAACTGAATCGAAATCTTATACTTTTACAATGGAAGGATTTCCTCAGGCAAATTTGAAAATGTTGTCAATGGCTTTACAATATGAAGAAAATGGAAAGCCGACAGGTACAGAATCGATAAAAAGACGTCTTGGGATAACTGGAAATGTGAATTATATTTATGATGGACGTTATTTTGCGGATATCTCTTATCGTGTAGATGGGGCCTCGGATTTTGGTAGTGATAAACGTTATGCTCCTTTTTATTCTTTTGGTTTAGGTTGGAATATTAATCAAGAGAAGTTTATGGAAGGAATAGCTTGGTTGGATCGATTAAAACTGCGTGCATCCTATGCCGTGACAGGATCTGTGAACTTTAGTGCTTATCAAGCGTTGGCTAGTTATGAATATTTTACAGGTGATCGTTATCGTTATTGGTTTGGTGGTAAATTGATGGGATTGGCAAATGAAGATTTGACATGGCAACAAACGGATAAATGGAATGTGGGCCTTGAGTTAGCAGTATTGAGCAATCGATTAAGGGTTACAGCAGACTATTATCGGAATACAACGGGAAATTTGTTATCAGAGATGTACCTTCCGTTGGCTAATGGATTCCCTAGTTACACGGCAAATATTGGTGAGGTGAGAAATACAGGGGTAGAATTATCTGCGTTTGGATATTTGATTCGGAATACGGAAAAAAACATCATCTGGTCATTATCGGCTAGTATGGTTCATGAAAAGAACGAGATTGTGAAAATTTCGGATGCATTGAAAGCGGAAAACGAAGAATTGGAAGCAATGGGAGGCTCAAATCCGAACTTCCTTTATCGGGAGGGAGAGTCATTGCGTACGTTATACGTGGTTCCCTCGTTGGGAATAGATCCGAGTACAGGTAAAGAGTTGTATGTAAATCGTTTTGGAGATTTAACCTATGTTTGGGATGCTCGTGATAAACAAGCTTGTGGAGTACAGGATCCCAAGTTCCGGGGAAATATCAATACTATGTTTACATGGAAAGATCTTAGTGTGAATCTTGCATTTACTTATCGTTTAGGGGGATATATTTATAATTCGACCCTCATTGATCGAGTAGAGAATGCGGATATGAAATATAACGTTGACCGAAGAGTGTATGAAGAACGTTGGAGAAAACCAGGAGATCATACTTTCTTTAAAGATGTGAAAGATAAAACTGAAACACAAATGACTTCTCGTTTCGTGCAGAAAGAAAATACATTGGAGTGTCAAAGTGTACAAGTGAAATATGATTTTTCACAGAAATGGGTAAAACAATATTTAGGAATGCAACATTTGTCTGTAGCATTTAATACGGATAATTTATTCCGAATATCAACAATCAAACAAGAACGTGGTACAGCATATCCATTTTCTCGAAGATTTAGTTTTTCTCTTTCTGCAATTTTTTAATAAAATAATAATATGAAAAGGATTATATATTACATACTTAGCAGCTATCTCTTGCTGACAACAGGATGCAGTAACTGGTTGGATGTGAAGCCGTCAAGTCAAGTGGAGCAGGAAGAAATGTTTTCTACCGAGGATGGTTTTAAAAATTCATTGACAGGGGTGTATATTAATTTGAAGAGTAGTTCGCTTTACGGACAAACCTTGACGATGGAGTTGAATGAATATTTGGCACAACACTGGAAAACGAATGCCTCCGAGCTATCCGGGTATATCAGTGCTTACGATTATGAAAATAGTTTGGTCCAATCAATGATAGATAAAGTATATACAGATTTTTATAACACGATTGTCAATATCAATAATCTTTTGGATTTTGTTGATAATGGAGTTTTATCGGAAGATATGTATAACTTGATCAAAGGGGAAGCACTTGGGTTAAGAGCTTTTTGTCACTTGGATTTATTACGGTTATATGGGCCGATTCCGGGAAAACAAACAGATAAGAAGATCCTATCTTATGCGAGAGAAGTATCTCGCCAAAATATGCCCGTGAATACGTGGGCTGAATATGTTGCTTTTTTGGAACAAGATTTGAATGAGGCAGAAGCTTTATTGGAAAAAGTAGAGAAAAAGGGTATTGACGATGATTATTTTACTTATCGCCAGAATCGGATGAATTATTGGGCTGTGATGGCTGTAAAAGCACGTTTCTATTTATGGATTCAGAACAAAGAAAAGGCTGCCGAATATGCGGCTAAAGTAATTGCTGGGGCCGGAGAACAGTTTAAATTGAGCCAACCACAGGATTTTACGAACAAGGATTATATTGCTAGTTCTGAACATTTATTTTCAATACATGTGTATGATTTGGAAGATATTACAGAAACGTTTTTTTATCGTTCCGGAGGTGTTGAACAGACTAAGAGTTTAATTACAGAATTATTTGAGGGAGATGTTACAGATGTTCGAGGTGATAATAAATTATGGAAACAGTTAAAAGGTTCTAGTACAGGTGATCGTTATGTTTTGATGAAATACAAACAAAGTGAAGCTTTGGTTGACACACGGGAACAAATACCTCTTGTCAGACTGTATGAAATGTATTTAATTGCAATTGAATGTAGTAATGAGTCTTCCGTTTACCAACCTTTGATTAATCAATTGATGACAGCACGTAGTATGTCTCTGGATATGAGTAATGCTGGGGTAGACCAAAAGAATCAGTTCGTCTCTATGGAGTATCACAAAGAATTTTATGGGGAAGGTCAAGCATTTTATCAGTCTAAAAGGCGAAATGATGAAACGATCATGTGGTCAAATACTCCGGGGAGTGCTAGTGTGTACGTACTACCGATTCCTAAGAGTGAAATCAAGTATGAAGAATAATTGTAAAATACGAATTCAATGAAAATGAGATATTTATTAGGAATAACACTTGTCATGGGATTGATTAGTAGTTGTTCAACAGATTATATGGATTTCAAAGGAGGAAATTTTATCCAGTTTTCTTCCTCGGAGGAGGAGGTTTATACCTTTGCTTATTTTTCAAGTGAAAAGCAAAAGGATACTTTGAATATCGGAATTATGTCTGTCGGAGAGGTGGTGAATTATCCGCGTACGATTCGGTTCGAACAGGTTACAAAAGAGTGGGAGTATATTTATGATACAGAAGATCCTAATAAGGTGGTGGATTCTGTTTATGTGGACATGAAGTTTCCTGCAAAGGAAGGAGTACATTTTGAAGCTTTTGGTGGGGAAAATAACGAGTTGATTTTACCTGCGAATCAAAATGAGATAAATGTGCAAATTGTTGTGAAACGTGAGGATGAAAGTTTGAGAACCAACGCTCGTAAATTAGAATTACGTTTATTACCTTCTGATGATTTTAAGACGGGAGTGCCTAAAAATGTTGTGAAGAAAATTACAATTTCAGATAAATTGGAGCGTCCGACAATTTGGAAAGACTCGGATTATACTTGTTCAATATATTTAGGAAACTGGTCGGAAGTGAAGCATCGTTTTATGATAAACGCAACAGGTGAAAAATGGGATAATGATTTTATAAAGGTTTATATCAAAACAGGTTACCAACCAACACCAGAAGGACTTTTCCTTTTGCGAAAGATAAAAAAAGAATTAGAAAAGTATAACGCTGACCCAACCAATAACCCTCCTTTAAAGGATGAAAATGGTCATGAAGTGGTGTTTCCTTAAATAATACGGTTATGAGAAATTTATGTTTATTTTTATTGATATTACTTCCCTTGTTTTGTGTTTCTTGTTATGATGATAAGGGAAATTACGACTATCACGCATTAAATCAAGTAGAAGTTGCGGGTATTGATAGTATGTACACGGCTATTTTTATGGAGCAATTGGTAATTACTCCGACCATCCAGTCTGAAGATAAAGAACGGATATACGATTATATATGGATGTGTTATGATAAAAATGATTTTGAAAAAAGTATAGATACTCTGTCTCTAGAGAAGGATTTGAATTATACGGTTTCATTACCGTTATCTTCCTATCAGTTGATTTTTGCGTATCGTGATAGAGAAACTGAAATAACGAAATATGTTTATTCAAACTTAAGTGTAGAATCGCAAAATTCTAGAGGATGGTACGTTTTGAAAGAGAAAGCAGGTACTACAGATATTGATTTCTTTTGGCAAGGAAAGGAGAATACTGATTTATTGTCACAAGTCCAAGGGAAAGCGATGGAAGGGAAGCCTCGTTCATTAGGGTATATCGAGAATTATACATGGACGAATGAAGAAGAAAATAAAATAGAAACAGGTAATAAATGTTTTTTCTTGGCTTCAGAAAGGGAAGTTTCATTGATACGGATTTCAGACATGAAACAAATGAGTGATTTTAGTTCCTTGTTTTTTGAAAATGCACCAGTTATAGCTCCTCAGAAATGGTATGAGGGATCGGAAGAAAGTGGTTTTATCAATGGAGGAAAGCTATATACTTATTCAAGTTATGATGGGGAATTTGGTTTGAATAAATTATCATATCCTAAAGATGGAGATTATAACTTATCAAGTATTTTCACAAAAAATGGAACGATGTGTCCTTTGTTGTTTGACTTGAATTCAGGGCAATTTTGTACATCGGAAAGGAATGTTTCTTCTATCTCTTATTTTGAAAATGATGGAATGTCAACATATCCTCTCGCTTATCCGGATATGGAACCTGTTTATGCCGGTTTTTTGGATGAAGGAATGTGGGTAGGAGGTAAAGGATATGTGGTCATGCGTGACAAGAGAGACGATAGTCGTTCGATATTCTATTTTGATTTGGCATGTATGGTTAATTTTGAAGATGCTTATTTGAAAAATAGAATTACGGATATACAAGCCGTGGAAGCGGGTAGTAAGCTGGCGGAGGCAACCTGTTTTGGAATGCATCGTAAGGATCAAATGCTTTATTTTGGTGTACATGATAAGTTATGTTATTACGATTTAGTAAATAAGAGAGAGTTGGAGGTCGTGCGGGATAACGGAGCGTCGGCAATTCCAAGCGGAGAAAATATAGTGTTGATTAAACATTTAATCTTTGATTATACCGATTATATGGACCCGACAATTAGTGACAAAGTAAATAAATTGGCGGTAGCTACAAGTGATGGGAATACTTATAAATTGTATTTATTTGAAATATCGGCAAATAAATTGAAAGATAAACCTGAAGTATATAGTGGAACAGGAATCCCGTCGGAGATAATGTATATGAGTCCATATATGAAGAATGTTTATATTTGTTATTAATATATGATTAGATTATTATATTTTCTCTTTTGTATTTTGCAGGTAGGGTGCGTTTATGGTCAGAATTTTGCCATTATAAAAGGACAAGTGTCAGGAGAACAACGACCATTGAATATACAATTGATGAGAGTACAAAATGGAGTACCGGTGAATTATGCCGGTACTTCTATAGCTTCCGGGGGGAGTTTCGCTTTCATGGTGGAACCGGAAAAAGATCAACCTTATTATTATTTGTATGATGGTAAAGAATACTGTCGCCTTTATTTGGAGGCGGGTGTAGTGATAGAAGTAGGGTGGGAAAGTCAAAATTTTCGTGTGATAAAGCCGGGAAATGAGGAAAACCGTTTATTAGAAACATGGCGGAAAATGGAGAGGAGTTTAAAGGAAAAACAACAGGATGAATCTTATGGGGCATTTTTTCCTCGGTTTGAATCTGTTAGAAAAAATGTGAATAACTGGTTACGGGAAGTTGATTCTCTTTATCCTGCTTATGCCGGAGAGTTGAAAGATATCGTAGAGTTAGATTTGTTGAATGATTTCATTATGTATGTTTCTAAACAACAACAAAATTATGAATCAGAAGAGCAGGAGAGTGAATATTACCGTCAGATTATGAAGCGTTTCCCTGAAAAGAATAACCGGTTATTAAAACAACCTTATGGAATAACTTTGTTGGATAGCTATTTTACTTACAAACAAACATTCATTTTTCGAACTCGGGAGTATACCATGGAACAGCGTCTGGCAGAATTGGATGTACCTGAATTAAAAGCGGAGTATATATTGGCAGAAATACCTACAACAGATTATCGCCGTTATTGTGAATATGAACGTTATTATATGCCATTGTTACCAGGAGACACTTATCGTCAGCGTATGCGGCATTTAAAGGAACGTCCGATTTCAATTTTAGAACCGGGAGAGTTGGCTCCTAACTTGATATACCCTGACACGAGCGGGCAACTTTTCTCGATGGCTGATTTCAAAGGAAAATATAAATATATTGATATTTGGGCCACGTGGTGTACTCCTTGCAAACAAGAAATACCTTCACTTCGATCTTTGGAAAAGGAATTTGAGGGACAAAATATAGTGTTTGTCAGTATTTCTATAGATAAAAATCGGAAAGCTTGGAAAAATTTTGTTCGGATGCAACAGTTAGAAGGAATCCAATTGTGGGCAGGTGATTGGACGGAGTTACCTCATGAGTTAAAATTAGGTTCTGTTCCACGGTTTATGTTGATAGACCCAGAGGGACGTTGGATTGATGTGAATGCTCCCCGTCCTTCCAATCCTAAATTGAAAGAAATATTGAAAAAATTATTAAGTAAATAATGAAAATTAGACAACTAGTTATTGTTTTCCTGATAGGTATGAGCTTGTTGGGAAAAGGAGGTGAATTGTGTGCTGCTGAGAAAGAAAAAAGGAACTACCACGAATTTGAGATATGGCACAAACTCTTGGAATATGAAATATCGCCTGATGGAGAATGGGGGATGTGGCGTATCCAGTATGCTATGGGAAAGGATTCTTTGCATATTCGCCACCTTCGTTCAGGTAAAGAATATAGATATGCTTCAGCTTCAATGGCCGAATTTGCGGCCAATTCCCATTGGGTGGCATTTTCCAAACCCGGTAATCATGAATCTTCTGCCGGTGTTACTTATCAAACATGTTTACTTGATCTAACATCAGGAGTAGAAAAAGTATTCAATGGGGCGGAAAGTTTTTCTTTTACTAAAGATAGCCGCTATCTTTTATTGAAAGGTCGTGCAGAAACAACAATGGAGCTGAATCTTTATCATTTGGAGAAGAAATTTATCAAGACCATTGCAAATCTTAATTCTTATGTGTTGGACCCGACTCATCAATATTTGGCTTATTTGTGTGAGAGTGCTGGAAATCCCGGAAGTCATCTAGAGATTGTAAATCTCTTGGATTTTAGTATGATATTTCCTGATATGGAGCAAGCAAAGTATGAAAAATTGAAATGGGATTCTTGGGGATTGACATTGGTAAAAGTGGGAGCGGACAGTGCTACTGAACATCTGGGGGTAGATATTGAAATACTTCGAAATATTAAAGGTAAATTACACTATAGTTCGTTATTTGAAGATATGAAAGATGATTTACTGGGGAATATGGAGGTAAGTAAATTTTATTCTCCTCACTGGTCTGCAGACGGGAAGGTATTATTTTTTGGTTTGATACCTAAAAAACATATGGAAGCAGTTTCGCAAAAGGCGACACTTGATATCTGGCATTGGAAGGATCGTGAAATTCAATCTAGACAGAAGAATCGTTATTATGCAAATCGGGCAAAAGCATTTCTGTGTGCTTGGTGGCCGGAGGAAAAACGATGGAAGCAAATTGCTGACACTACCTTTTCTGAAGTAGCTGCTATTGCTCCTAATGGAGATTACGTGTTGATGGTGGATGACAAACCTTATCGGCCTCATTATAGAGAACCACATCGAGACTGGTATTTGGTACATACTGCTACAGGTCAGCGTACTCTTTTGTTGGAAAATACAATTTTGTCGGCATTTTTCTCGCGTGAAGGAAAATATGTTTATTATTTCAAGGATAAAAATTGGTGGGCATATCATATTGCTCGGGGAAAATTAATCAATCTGACGAGTCAGTTGCCGGAGGAATTGAGTGATATATATTATGATGGTCCGATTGATATTGCACCTTCTTTCGGGATTGCCGGGTGGCTTGCGGGAGATAAAGAATTTTGGTGTTACGATGAATATGATATCTGGAGTGTCGATCTCGCCACGTTAAAAACGAAACGACTTACCCAAGGACGTGAACAGGGAATTGTTTTCCGTTCCATGCAGAGGGGAAATCCGACGCTTGATAAGGAGCTTTTACTACGGGCCAAAGGCCGTGATGGGCAAACGGGAGTATTTCGTTACCACCCGAAAGGACAACATCAACAATTATTGTATGGACCTTATACTTATTCTCGTATAGCAAAGGCAGGTGCGAAAGGAGGTTACTTGTTTGCTCGGGAAGATAACATTACTTCTTCAGAGTTATTTTATGCCGATAAGGAATTCCGTGTGGTACAATCCGTGGTTTCAACCCAAGAGTACAGTGATTCATTGCGTTTTAGAAAAAGTGAGTTGATTCATTATCGGAATTCTCGAGGTCAAGAACTGAAAGGAGCCTTATATTATCCAGTGAATTATCAGGAGGGGAAAAAGTATCCGATGATCGTTCATCTCTATGAATTATTATCTCAGCACCTAAATGCTTTCACGTATCCTTCTGCCCAGGAAACTTATAATATGATGAATTTTGTGTTACAAGGTTATTTTGTCTTCCAACCGGATATTCGTTATGAGGTAAACCATCCCGGAGAGTCTGCAGCTGATTGTGTTATTGCCGCTGTTCGAGAAGTTTTGAAGCGTGGGGATATAGATTCGTTGCGTTTAGGATTGCTTGGGCATAGTTGGGGAGGATATCAGACGGCTTATATTATTTCTCAGACCTCGATGTTTGCTGCGGCTGTTGCCGGAGCTCCTCTTACGAACATGATTAGTATGTATAATAGTGTGTACTGGGAAAATGGGCGCTCCAATCAAGAAATGTTTGAAACGGGACAGGCACGTTTTCGTCTACCATGGTGGGAAATTAATGAAGCTTATGTAAAAAACTCTCCGGTATTTCAAGCACAAAACATTCAAACTCCTTTGTTGATGTCGTTTGGTACGGATGATCGGGCCGTTGATTGGAGTCAAGGGTTGGAATTATATATTACGATGCGTCGTTTAGGAAAACCTTGTATATTATTGGCTTATGAAGAGGAGGGACACACGATTGGTTTACTTGAAAATATGCTAGATCAGACTTCTCGTGTTATGGATTATTTTGGCTACTATTTAAAAGATGAACAGCCGGCAAATTGGATATTGGAAGGTAAAAAATATTCCTTGGAGAATTAAAGTTTTTATGTATTTGTTTTGCTTTTCAACTTATGTAGAAAATTAAATGTGATTTAACCGTAGTGTAATCGAAAAGATTACCCTTACTCGTTGCTTATCAAGAGTTTATTCGGAGCTTCTCCTATCCGGATTGCATGAGCAACGAGTAAGTTCTGAATAAGTTTCGAAAAAGGGCTTCTTTTTCTCCTAATTCTTGGTAGGATTACCATTACTTCTTTTTTATACATGCTAAGTGAGTTGGATGATGATTTGGTTTACATCTCGGTTTACACGTGTGTTTATTTTGCTTACATCTCTGCTTACATGAGGGGGATAAACCCCGTGAAAATGGCTAAAAATAGAAAAGCACCTACATTCGTAAGTGCTTTAAAATGAGAGCGGAAAACGGGACTCAAACCCGCGACCCCCAGCTTGGAAGGCTAGTGCTCTATCGACTGAGCTATTTCCGCAAATAGTGGGGAGAGCAGGATTCGAACCTACGAAGACGATGTCAGCTGAGTTACAGTCAGCCCCAGTTGGCCACTTTGGTATCTCCCCTTCGTTCAAAGAACAATTATTTCGGGTGCAAATATACTGCTTTTTGGTTTTAGCGCAATAGTTTTTGGTGTTTTTTTGCGTGTCGGTATTTAATTTCTTTAATAAAGTAAAGGGGGACAGCGAGCTGTTTCACGGAGTTTGTGGCGTAACTGCATTCTTGTATTTGATAATGTAGGTATGGATGAAATAATAATTACATTTGTAATGGATTATAAATGATTATATTTATGCAAGATTTAATAAATGGACGTTGTGGTTGGTGCGGAACAGACGAACTGTATGTGAAATACCATGATCAAGAGTGGGGGAAATTGGTAACCGATGATAAGGAATTATTTGAATTCTTAGTATTGGAGAGCGCTCAAGCCGGATTGAGTTGGATAACTATTCTTAGGAAACGGGAGGGATATCGCAAAGCCTTTTGTGATTTTGATGCCGGGCAGGTGGCGCAAATGACTGATGAAGATGTTGAGCGCTTGATGCGGTTTGAGGGTATAGTGAGAAATCGTCTAAAAATCAAATCGACAATCACGAATGCAAGGTTATTTCTTGATATACAAAGGGAATTCGGTAGTTTTTATAAATATACGCTGTCGTTCTTTCCCAACAGGAAACCAATTATCAATACCGTTCGGGTTTTAAGTGAGATTCCTGCATTTTCTCCCGAATCTGATGCCATGAGTAAGGATATGAAAAAAAGAGGATTTAAATTCTTTGGAACTACGATTTGTTACGCTTATTTACAAGCTACAGGGTTTATCAATGATCATCTGGTGGATTGCGTTTGTCGAAAAGGGGAGTAACACTTATAAAAGAAAACCGCCCGAAGGCGGTTTGAATTATTTCTTTTTATATCCCATGGGTTGCGTGTAGATAACGATATGTTTTGCCGGGAGTCCGATGACTTTAGCTAATTCTTCCTTATTCACAGAACCAATAACCACGGTTGCCATGTCTTTTGCGGCACATACCAGATAAACGGATTGCGCCATGTATCCGGCATGGTGATAGGAGTATTCTTTTTGTTGCTCCGGGTTAGTGATTCGCCCTTCCTTGTTATGGTCGGCCGTATAGATAAAACACACGGGAGCGATGCCCATGAAAGGTTGCGGGCCACATTCTTTACGGAAATCTCCTTTTTTCACGAGTTCCAGTTCATGTTTTTCCGCATTATAGCGGTAGATTCCATCTGCCGTGGCTACGTAAAGCACCATTTCCTGCCAGTTGGTAGCAGTGGGAACAGTTCGTTTTCCACTTTCCGGACGATTGATACCGTTTGCTGCCCACACTAGGTCGGAAAGGTCCTGTAGGGATAGTTGTTTTGTGTCGAAATTTCGATCTGTTTGCCGTTCGTTCAAACAGTCCATGAGTGCTTTCCCTCCGCTCTTTTTCGGGGCGGGTAATTTGATGTTTTGTGCGCTGATTGCGCTACCTAATACTGTTAAAACCAGCATTGTGATAATTGTTTTCATTAATTTACAACATTAGTGGGTGTACCATTAAAAAAGTTCAGGATGTTATCGACAGCTTCCTGCCCGGTGGCAATACGTGTGTCGATAGTGCCTGTAGCGTTGTGTGGTGCAAGGATCACGTTATCCAAGCCATAAAGCATTTCTGTAACATGGGGTTCATCCTCGAACACGTCCAAGGCTGCCCCGGCGATTGTTTTATTTTGTAAACAGATAGCTAATTCTTTTTCATTGATAACTGCTCCGCGAGCCGTATTTATTAGGATAGCGGTTGGTTTCATCAATTCGATTTCCCGTTTCCCGATCATGTGGCGGGTTTCATCTGTCAATGGTGTATGAATGGAGACGAAATCCGATCTTTTCAACAAAGTGTCAAGATCAACTTTCTCGTATCCTTCTACTGTACTCCGGCGATTATAGTAAATAACATTCATCCGGAACGCTTCAGCCAATTTAGCCACGGTTTTACCGATATTTCCCATACCGATGATTCCCAGTGTGCGTCCTTCTAACGTGAACCCGAGATTTTTCATGACGCCCCACATGCTTTCTTTTTCAACCCGGATACGGCGGTCGCATTCGGTGATTCGGCGTGCTGCACTCAGCATGAGTCCCATGGCCATTTCTGCTGTTGGGAAACACACGGCTTTCGGGGTGTTACAAACAGCGATACCTTTGGAACGAGCAAATTTGATATCGATGTTATTGTAGCCGACACCGAAATTGCTGATTACTTTTAATTTTTTTCCGGCCTCGATAACGGCATTATCGATTGTGCGGGTGAAAATGCCTAGAATAACGTCGTAATCCGGAACAAGTTTAATTAATTCTTCCGTGGTGAAATATTCGCCTTCCGGCATTGTAATTGTGTGTTCTTTTCCCAGTTTGGCGAATGATTCGCGGGGAATGTTGTAAGTAACTAGAACTTTCATATTTTTAATTTTAAATCTTGTTAATCACATTTTCGGTAGACATTTTATTCTAAACCTTTTTCAAACTCATGCGGGCGTCAGCCGGGGCTTCCAGTCCGATAAACTGTGATGCCAGATATTTGTAATATCCCGTAACGGCAACCATTCCAGCGTTATCCAGTGAGAATCCCAAGCGGGGAATGAAAACCTCCCAACCGAGGCGGGCGCCTTCATCATACACGGCTTTTTGTAATCCAGAATTGGCTGATACACCACCTCCAATAGCGATTTGTTTGATCCCGGTTTGTTTAGCGGCTTTTTTCAATTTAGCCATGAGAATGTCAACAATAGTTTTTTGTAATGAGGCACATAGATCGTAAAGGTTATGTTGTATGAAATCCGGATCATTTTTGATTTCATCTCGGATAAAGTACAGGAACGAGGTCTTCAGGCCGCTAAAGCTATAATCCAACCCGGGGATATTCGGTTTGTTGAACGTGAATCTTTCCGGATTACCTTCTTTTGCCAGACGGTCGATTACCGGGCCACCGGGATAGGAGAGTCCCATTACTTTGGCGCATTTGTCATAAGCTTCACCTGCCGCATCATCAATGGTTTGTCCGATAACTTCCATGTCCAAATAATCACGTACGATGATAATCTGCGAGTTTCCCCCGGACACGAGTAAGGTTAGGAACGGGAATTTCGGGTGACGGGCTTCCACTCCCGGTTCTTTGATGAAGTTTGCGAGAATGTGTGCCTGCAAATGGTTAACCTCGATCATGGGTATTTGTTTGGCAATAGCGAATCCTTTAGCAAAAGACGTTCCCACAAGGAGCGAACCCAGTAATCCGGGGCCTCTGGTAAAAGCCACTGCATTTACTTCATCTGCCGAGATACCGGCCTGTTTTAAAGCCTGTGCAACAACCGGGATAATGTTTTGCTGGTGTGCCCGAGATGCCAATTCCGGTACAACTCCTCCGTAGGCTTCGTGAACCTTTTGACTGGCAATAATATTCGATAGTACAACCCCGTCTTTTAAAATAGCGGCTGAGGTGTCATCGCAAGAAGATTCAATACCGAGAATTACAACGCCCATTTTAATTTTAGATGTTTAATTTAAAATTTTAGATTCCAACCGCACAAATCCCCTTTTATTTTTACAGATTGCATGATTTTATTTTTCTTTTTTTTATAACTCTATAAATCTTCACCTGCGGTGAGTTACAAGTTTTTTTCATTTTCAACTTTCCATTTTTAATTTTCAATTATTAAGATGAAATGTTCTGCAATATTAATAAATTTGCGTGCAAACTAAAATAATGACAGCATAAAAAAAATAATCTCCATATTATCTCGATGTGTGATAGGATTGGTCTTTTTGGCCTTTGCCGCATACATGGCTTTAATGACCCCGTTTGTACAGACGAGGTTAGTAGATTATTTTACTCGTATTTTAGAGGAACGGACGGGAACTACAATTTCTATCGGACGAGTGGAATTCCGCCCGATAGAGTCTCTGGTTCTGAACGATGTGTTTGTTCGGGATTGTCGTCAGGATACGCTTGTGTTTTGCGAGCGGCTGGTGATGAAAGTGGATTCCGTGAGTTTCGTGAAAAGACGTTTCACGATTACGGAGGCTGCTTTTGAAAAAGCGAAGTTTAATTTATGGATCGAACGTAGGCAAGATGGAGGTGAGAGTCTTACAAACGTAGAACAGCTCATCAATTCTTTTTCGTCTTCCAAAGTCGATACCATACCTCAAACCTCCTCGGGGTGGAACGTGAATCTGACTCAGGTAATATTGAAAGACAGTCGTTTCCGGTATATCGAGAATGATTATGAACCGATAGATTACGGGATCAACTGGACGGACGTGGAGTGTCAAAATTTGAATGTGCGTATTTTTGATATTGATTTTTCGAACAAGCAATACAAGGCCAAAGTTGGAGGGCTTCGTTTTAAGGAAAAGTCTGGTTTTGAGGTGACCAATATGGGAGGGGAAGTCGTTGCGAGTGATGATAATTTATTAATAACAAACACGTTTATACAGACAGAACGAAGTAAAATTTACTTAGACACGTTGGAGTATAACTGGGTGCCGGAACATGATTATTGGCGTAATTTTACCACGAGGATGCAACAACGTTATGTGTTTACCGATTCTAGGGTAAGTTTTGATGATTTGGCGTATTTTAACGGGAAATTATTGGGGATGCATAATACCGTTTTCGGTAGCGGGGTGGTTTTTAACACGATAAACAATCTGGAAGGGCGTGATTTAGAAATTTATCTGGATGATAAGAGTGTACTTCATGGTTCATTCTCATCGCACGGTTTACCTGCTTTTTTCGAGACGAATTTCAATATCGATTTTACTGACATGAAGGTGTCCCCATCGGAATTAGAGGCTATTTATATGCCTTGGCTTAGAAGTCATTACGTAAAGATACCAGAAATATTGCATAAATATGATGTCTTTACTTTCGATGGGAATTTCCAAGGAAAGATTGAAGACTTTGCCATTAAAGCTCGTACCACGACTCCCGGAATGGCGGGGAGTGTGCTTTTTAATTGTGTGACGGATAGTATCGGGGATATTCGTTACGATGGTTGGTTCGGTTTGGGACGGGTCCAATTTGGGTTTCTCACAGGACAATCTTTTTTGGGAAGAGGGTCGTTTTTTGGGAAGTTTGATGGTGTACTGGGTGATTCGACTTCTCAATTTAATTTATCAAGTGATATACGTCGTTTGCAGTTGTTTGATAGGGAAATTCGGGATGTCCGCTTGACATTGGGAACGGAAGACGATCATTTATATCTACTTTCTTCCGTGAAAAACGATAGTTTGCAGGCGGATGTTCTTTTGGATTATGTTATGGGCGATACGTTGAGTCTGGCAAAGACCGAAGGCTATGTGAACGTGCGTCGTTGGGATGCATGGGCACCCTCTGTTTTAGGTGAGAATGAGTCTGTTGAATTTGATTTTAGCGGAACTCTGAAACAACGTGAGGATAATCGCTGGGTAGAATTGCTGGTGCCGGGATTGAAATACGAGAATAGTAGGGGGACGTGGAGTACTGATTCCTTGAAGTTTACCACAACCATGCTGGGAGAGTACAGTTTCACTCAATTACAGTCGGATGTGGCGGACGTGACGCTGGAAGGTTTTTTCCATTCCTTGGACGTGACGGATTTGTGGAATAGTTTTTTGGTAAGTTATTTACCCGATTATAAGTATACTGTTGACAAGACTCTGCCAGAGGGTACTAGTCTAATGCTGGACGTACATTTAAATGACATTAATCCTTTTTTGAAAGTAGCTTACCCGCAACTGAAGTTGTCCCGGGGAGGGAATTTGGTTTGCGAGTATCATTATGCCGACCGTAAGGTCGACTTGTTTTTGGTGGCAGATACAATTTCCTATGGTGATTTTAAATTACGTGATTCCCGGATGAAACTGAATGGAGACGGGATAAACTTGCACTGCACGTACACGGCTGATGAATTGAAATATATGAATTTCGGAAAGTTGTATAACGTGCGGAACGTGATAGAAGTAAACACGAATAACGTGAGCGAGCGTCTAACTTGGTGTAATTGGGAGAAGGAGAGTTATAGCGGGTCATTTGCGGCTAACTTGCGTTTGTTGAAATACGGGGATCGTCATTTAACCCAGGTATTTATTCATCCAAGTACATTCGTTATGGCGGATAGTACATGGCACGTGGCGCGTTCCATGATCTTGAAGGAGGGCAATGATATTTTCGTGAATAATTTTGAAATTAACCGGGGGGAACAACGTTTTCGTTTATGGGGGCGGGTAACGGATAATCCTCGTGATGTCCTTTCTCTGGAACTTCATGACTTCAGTCTGACCGAGTTTAACAAGATACTTTTTGATAATAAATTGCAGCTATTCGGGCAGGTGAACGGAGAGATAAGAATTCGGGATCTGTACAAAGATAATTTGATATATGCGAATGTGAATGTGAATCAATGGGGAGTCAACCGGGACACATTAGGCGTACTGGATTTGAATTCTCGTTGGGATGCATCGAATAGTGCTTTGGAAATAAGCATGGTAAACCGGATGAAAGAGAGAACTCCCATCGGGGTGTTTGGGTATTATAAGCCTTCAACGGACAGTTTGAATGTGAATTTGGAACTTTCCCGGATAGAGGTGAACTATCTGGCAGGTTATTTCCCGGATGTGTTAAAGGGGGGTGAGGGTGCTATCTCGGGCAATCTGGTTATGAAGGGAACAACACAAAAGGCCTCAATTGATGGTTTTCTGGAAATGGATTCCGTATCGCTTACAGTAGCCGGGTTGAATACGGCTTTTAAAGTCGATGATCGTTTACCCGTGAAAAATAATCGGGTTGTGCTAGATAGTTTCAAGATATATGATGCTAAGGGACATGCATCGGTTTGCTCGGGATATTACGATCTGAATTCGAATTTATACGACGTGTCGCTTAAATTTAATAATTTCCGGGTGCTGAATACTAAAGCGAACCAGAATGAGGCGTTTTACGGGCAACTATATATCACGGGACAAACCCGGATGAATAATTTGTCCGGGGACGGGGCTTTGTCCGTGAATTTGAAGCCGGAGGCTCATTCTGTGCTCTATATTCCTTTGACTTCGGCATTGACAGAGGAAGACGGGAGTTTCCTGCATTTTATAAATAATCGTCAGCCGGACGGGGGACATCTTCCGGATGAAGAACGTGTTTCATTGGTTTCCAGTTTTGATTTGAATGCTAATATCGAGATTAATAACAATCTGGAAGTACAGATTATTTTTGACCCTACGATCGGGGATATTTTGAAAACGGTGGGAAGTGGTAATTTGCGTTTTGGTTTGGGGAAAGATAACGAGTTGGATATGTTCGGGGAGTATAAGATCGAGAAGGGAGATTACCTGTTCACGTTGAGTAATTTGATTAATAAAAAGTTCGTGCTGAATCCTGGAGGAAGTATCCGGTGGAATGGTTCACCGTATGATGCCACGATTGACGTGAGTGCAATATATAATTTACGAACCTCTTTAAGTGATTTGCTTGCCGGAACCACGACAACGGTGGATAAGACGACGAAAGTACCTGTTGAATGTGAGTTGAAGTTGGGAGAAAATCTAATGAACCCAAACGTGCAGTTTGGTATTAATTTCCCATCTCTCGACGTGCAGATGAGGAGTTTGATGCAGAGTTTTTTCTCCAGTCAGGATGAGATTAACAAACAGATGTTTTCTTTGCTGATATTGAACAAATTTTATACACCGGATTATGTTGATAAGGATGCCGAGTTGGAAGAACGGAACACGGGATACCAAGTGGGGGTGACGACGGCGAGTGAGTTATTGTCAAATCAATTATCCCGATGGTTATCACAGATCAGTAATAATTTTGATATTGGCTTTTCTTATCGCCCGGGTGATCAGGTCACGACGAACGAGTTTGAATTGGCATTATCAACCCAGATTTGGAATAACCGGGTGACAATTTCTGCTAACGGTAACATGATGGAGAAAGCAAAGACTAATTCCAATACATCGATTACGGGTGATTTTGACGTGGATGTGAAATTGAATCGCCAAGGAACACTACATTTGAAGGCTTATTCGCATACAGATGAGAAGATTACCTACAATGCGACCGAAACTGTGCAGGGAGTCGGTATTTCTTACCAAGAGACGTTTGATACCTTCCGGGAATTGTTCCGTAAATACTTGGCTATTTTTAAACGAAAAAAACAACCGAAGATCCCTGCTCAATCCGCTGATAATAAGTAATAGTTTCTATTTTTAATTTCCTATTCTCTATTTTCCCATTCTTTATCATTGTTTTTTTAATTTTTTTTCATCAAATTGTGGTCATTACGTGAAAACGTCGAACCTAACTAATATATCATGAAAAAATTGACCGAACAAGAGTACATGGACCGGGAGTCCAAATACGGTGCTCACAATTACCATCCACTTCCTGTGGTGTTAGAAAAAGGAGAAGGAATTTACGTGTGGGATGTTAACGGAAAGCGTTATTTCGATTTCCTGTCGGCTTATTCTGCCGTGAATCAGGGACACTGTCATCCGAAAATCGTGGAGGCAATGATTGAACAAGCCAAGAAATTAGCTTTGACTTCCCGAGCTTTTTATAATAACGTACTGGGTGAATGGGAAGAATATATCACTAAATATTTCGGATACGATAAGGTACTACCGATGAATAGTGGTGCCGAGGCTGACGAGACCGCCTTGAAATTATGCCGTCGTTGGGGATACGATGTGAAAGGAATACCCGCCGATCAAGCCAAAATTATTGTTTGCGATAATAATTTCCACGGTCGTACTATCACGATTATTACGCTTTCTAACGATCCTTCTTCTTATGCCGGATTCGGACCTTTTACTCCCGGATTCGTGAGAATACCGTATGATAATATTCCTGCTTTAGAGGAAGCATTGAAAGACCCGAATGTGGCCGGATTCTTGTTGGAACCGATTCAAGGAGAAGCTGGTGTTTACGTGCCACATGAAGGGTATTTAAAGAAAGCATACGACTTGTGTAAAGCTCATAACGTGTTGTTTATGGCCGATGAGGTGCAGACTGGCATTGCGCGTACGGGTAAAATGTTGGCGTGCGATCACGAAGGGGTACGTCCGGACGTGTTGATTTTAGGTAAAGCTATTTCTGGCGGTCTGATGCCTGTTTCTTGCGTGTTGGCCGATGACGAAATCATGCTGACAATTAAACCGGGAGAGCATGGCTCAACTTATGGGGGAAATCCAATTGCTGCTAAAGTCTCAATGGCTGCATTACAGGTAATAAAAGATGAGAACTTGGCCGAGAATGCAGAGAGATTAGGTAAAGTTTTCCGGGAAAGGATGAAAGCTATTAAATCTGATATGGTGGCACTTATCCGTGGTAAAGGCTTGTTAAATGCGGTAGTAATTACTCCGAAGAATGGCAAAACAGCTTGGGATGTATGTTTGAAATTGCGAGATAACGGTTTATTAGCTAAGCCGACTCACGAGCATATCATTCGCTTTGCCCCGCCTCTAGTCATTAATGAAGAGCAGTTGCTTGAGGCAATAGGAATTATCGAGAAAACATTAAAAGAGTTTGAGTGATTTTATTGGAATCTATTTTAAAGGAATCTTTTCAAGGAAATGTTGTTAATCTTGAAAAGATTCTTTTTTATTTCTTGATAGGTAATCAATGTAGTTGTTATTTTTAATGTTTTAATAAGGTTTTGGAATGTTTTAAGTAGGGTAAAGGTTGGGATATATAGCTATATTTAATGATAGTTGGGCGGTTGTTAAGTGACCTCGCCCGTATCTAGCCGCCACCTAACCGCCAGTTCGCCGCCATTTTAAGGGAATTTAAGTAAATATAACACATGAGATCTAACTGTTTAGTAATGTAATTCTATTGTTAAAAGTAAGCAATTTTGATACATCAAGAGAGTTTGTCCTAGTATTACATTTAAGTTAGGAATGTGGAAAGGGGTGAGGGTATGTTTGAACGTGACCTCGTTTTTATTATTTCTTTATTGTGAAAAGTTTATTTTTCCGTGTATATTTGTTTAGCTAAATATCCCTTTTATGTCGATAGATTTTGATTTATTATTGGAAGGCGTTAATAAAAAAGATATGTGGGCATGGGAAGAACTTTATGCAGGATACTATGCTGCATTATGTTCTTATGTGAATAATGTCTTGAGGGATCGGGATCAGGCTCAAGATATTGTGCAAGATGTTTTGGTTGCTGTTTGGAAGTCTTCTAAGCGTTTTGGGGATATGAAAGAATTGACTTCTTATTTGTATCGGGCTTGTTATAATAATGCATTGATTTTTAAACGTAATATACAGATTCGTAAGGATATAGAGCAAAAAATTGTTTTGGAGACGGAGGTAGAGGTTGCTGATGAAATTTTTGCTATTACCGTGAGAGAAGAATTATTGAGACAATTGTATTGTTATATTAAAGAGTTGCCGGAGGGGGCTAGAGAAATAATGGAATTAAGTATTTCGGGATTGTCCGGTCCTGAAATTGCAGAAAAATTGGGAATTACAATTCATACGGTAAAAACGCAGAAAAATAGGAGTTTCAAATATTTGCGTGAGAAATTAAAGGACTCTGTCTTGTTATTCTTAATATAATCAATTTTTTTGTTGTTTTTGTCATACTCTTTGTATTTTCATGTATTATACAATAAAATTATCTATTGTAGTTATCATTTTTTTGAGGCTGAAATAGTAGTAATTGTTTGACTAACGTAAAATGACAGAAGATGAGATTAGATTTGTATAGGGTGGTGGAGTTGTTTCGGAAATCTTTTTCGAATTCACTTTCTGACAAAGAAAAGGAAAAATTGGATGATGTCTTACAAAATACTTATTTGAAGGAGGCGTATGACCAATTATCAGATGAGGCTTTTGTGTTAGATAAATTTCGAGAATTCGATACCTATGAATATAGGGAGGCTTTTAATAAGCTAAAAACTTTTCAGCATCGTGTTCGTATTCATCGTTGGATTGCTTGGGGATCGTCAATAGCTGCAATTTTGATTATGGGATTTTTGTTTTTTTATCCTTGGGAACATCAAGATAATGTTCAAAAATTGGCAGGGGTAACACAACATATTGTACCTCCCGGAAACAATGCGGCTATTTTGAAGTTGGCAGACGGTAGAACGGTTGAAATCGGGAAGCAGCCATTGGAACTTGAAGAAGGGGAGGGAAGTATTGTGAAATACGAGAATGGACGTCTTTCTTATTCTTCAGGAGAGAATCGTGCAATAGAAGATGTTTATAATGAATTGATAGTACCTATTGGTGCAGAATGTCATATCCTTTTGGATGATGGGACAGAGGTTTGGGTGAATGCGGGGTCTCGACTGAGATACCCTGTAGTTTTTAGGGGAGAACAGAGAAAGGTGATGTTTTCAGGTGAAGCTTTTTTCGAGGTGAAGAAAGATTCTCGTCCTTTTATCGTGAGTATGGATGCGGGGGATGTCCGGGTATTGGGAACTTCTTTTGGAATTAGGGCTTATCCCGGAGAAACGGATTACACAACGTTGGTTACGGGAAAAGTTTGTTTCCAGTCGAAAGAGGATGAAAAAGTGATACTATCACCGGGAGAACAAGCCGTGTTGCATCTATCAGGTAAATTGGAGAAGCGGGAAGTCGATGTTGAAGAATATGTAGGATGGAAAGACGGTTTATTTATTTTTAAAAATAAAGCTTTGTCGGAGATCATGAAAATATTAGAACGATGGTATGGGGTAGACGTGATTTTCCAAGATGAAGATTTGAAAGAATTGGAGTATACGGGAAATTTGGAAAGGTATGATTCGATTAACGCATTTTTGCAGCTATTGGAGCGTTTGAATGAAATTCATTATGAAATAAAAGAGAATACAATTATTTTACATAAATAATAAAAGAAACCGGATAACAAATTTCTCAGGTTCGGAATCCGGTTTCGATAAATCTATATTTACTAATATAAATTGTACAATAGTATGAAAAAAAAGCGACTAATTAGGTCTTTTGACCTATTAAAAAGGTGCAAGAAAAATTTAATGATTATGAAATGTTGCATTGTGTTTGTTTTCTTATTCAGTATGAATTTGTCTGCAAACGTCTATTCGCAGCAAAATCTAGTGACATTGGATTTGTCAGACGTGTCTGTTGAACAGTTTGTGGAGGCAATAAAACAGCAGACAGAACAGCGTTTTATGTATAATTCGAAATTGGTGAACCAAGCTGGTAAAGTTTCTGTGAAAGTGAAAGACATGAAACTGGAAGATGTATTAAGGATGGTTCTGGAGAAAGTGAATCTGGAGTTTGAATTTTATAATGATGTTATTTTGATTCGGAGCAGGGAGGAGACATCAATTGCGGATCAAAAACGTTTAATTAAAGGAACAGTGAAAGATAATAAGGGATTACCGTTGCCGGGTGTTACCGTGTTGGTGAAAGGGACTATGACGGGAGTTGCTACTGATATTGACGGGAAGTTTGAATTAAAATGTGATGTGGATACGCCTGTCGTGTTGGTCTTTTCGTTTGTGGGAATGCAGAACAAGGAAATTACGGTGGGGACACAACAGCAAGAGGTGAATGTCGTACTGGTGCCGGAGGCAGAGAACTTAGATGAAGTGATTGTTACCGGATACCAGAAAATTTCGAAAGAACGGGCTACAGGATCATTCTCTGTGGTGACAGCAAAAGATTACAAAGGAAAGATGGAGACTGATATCATGTCTCGAATAGAGGGATTGGTAACGGGTTTGGTAAATTATGACAATCAGATTAGTATCCGGGGGGTATCAACCGTGTATGGAAACCGGGATCCATTATATGTGGTAGATGGGATTCCTTACGAGGGAAAAATAGAGGCAATAAACCCGGCAGACGTGGAAAATATCTCTGTGTTAAAGGATGCCACGGCGGCTTCTATTTATGGTGCCCGTGCGGCTAACGGGGTGATCGTGATCACGACTCGGAGCGGGAAAAGCGGTAAGACTAGAATAACTTATGACGGTAGTGTGAAGTTTAAACCACTTCCGGATTTGGATTATCTGAAATTAATGAACAGCTCGGAATTAGTCGATCTACAAGTAGAAGGCTTTGAGTATTACCATACTCCCTATGCAAACTTAAATAAAAGGGTGTCTCAAAACGAGGTAATTGAATTGTTATATATGGCAGAACAAGGACAGATTACTGATTCTGATTTACAGCAAAAACTAGATGTTTACCGGAATTTAGATAATAAAGACCAGATAAAGGATGTTTTTTTAAGGACAGCAATCACGCATCAGCACAATTTGTCGCTTTCGGGTGGGACAGAAAAAAATAATTATTTAGTTTCTTTGAATTATTATGGTAATAATCCATACGAGAAAAATCGTAGTGATGAAAGAATTGGTTTTACATTGAAAGAGAATGTGAAGTTTTTTGAGTGGTTATCGGCAGATTTTGGTGTAATTGGTAGTTTCACGGAAGATAGTGGAAAGAATGGTTTTGATGATATCTCTTCAGGTGGTTCTCGAAGTAATACAGAGTTATCTTTGTATACAGGAGGGACTTCTTATCAAATGTTGAAAAATGAAGACGGAAGTCCCCGGGAATGGAGAAAAGGTAAATCGGATTACGAGTTGGATCGTTTGGAAAGTATCGGTTTGTTGAACGAGAGGTTCTATCCTTTGGAGGAACTTGATCGTAAGCATTATAAAGATAAATCTTCTTATTACCGTTTGCAAGTAGGACTCAATGTAAAAATTATCGAGGGGTTAACAGTGGATTTGAGGTATCAAACCGAGAACACACAAATAAAGAATCGGCAACTATATGACAAAGATTCTTATTATGTGAGGAATATGGTAAATGATGGGGCCACGGTAGACCCTCAAACTGGGGAGGTGACTGAAAATATTCCTTCTGGCGGTCAGTTATTACAGGTAGAAGAAGATATTTATTCCTATACGATGAGAGGACAGGTGAATTTTAATCGTATATTTAAAGAAAAACATGGAGTTGTAGCCTTGGCTGGAGCGGAACGCAGGTTAGTACGGGATCGAAGGACGAGTGTTTATAAAATGGGATATGATGACAATAGTCTTGCTTATAAACCGATTAATCCCAATGAAATGAGTCCGATTAATGGAACGGAGGCTATTTCCGGTTCTTATAACTGGGTTGATGGAAGTTGGAATTATTTTACTCATGATGAGGATCGGTACGTTTCTTTTTATGGTAATGCGTCTTATACTTATAATAATCGTTATTCTATTAACGGAAGTATTCGTATCGATCAGTCTAATTTATTCGGAACAGATCCGAAGTATCAGTATCGTCCGTTGTGGTCGGTTGGAGCCAGTTGGTTTATGGCATCGGAGAAGTTTATGCAAAATATTCAATGGATAAATCGTTTGAATTTGCGTTTGACTTACGGTATCAACGGTAATGTATCGAAAGATGTTGGACCTTATTTGACTGTTGTGGACGATGGTTATAATAGTTGGACAGGGGATTTCAGTGCTTATATTCAAAATCCACCTAATCCGCAATTACGTTGGGAAAAAACAGCTGTTACGAATATTGGGTTAGATTTTTCAATTTTGAATTCCAGATTGAATGGTACGATAGATTACTATATCCGCAAGAGTACAGATTTGTTAGGGAATCGTAGTACAGATCCGACTTTGGGATGGGATAATCTGAAAGTAAATTTTGGTAGCTTGAATAATAAGGGGATTGAAGTTGCATTGGGTAGTGTTAATATTTCTAAGCCTGATTTTGAATGGCGTACGAATTTGAATTTTTCATACAACAAGAATAGAATTACCAAGATGAAACATAGTAACACTACGGTATTTTCTTATGTACAGGGAGTGGTACACACGGAAGGTAAACCGATGTACAGTTTGTTCAGTTATAAGGATGCGGGACTTGATTCTCAAACCGGTGCTCCGTTGGTATATGATAAGGACGGCAATAAAGTTTCAAACGTTGGATCTATAGATGAATTGGAGTATTCAGGTACTACGCGGCCTCCTTATACGGCTTCGTTGATTAATAGGTTTAAATACAAGGGATGGAGTTTGTCGTTCATGTTTATATATAATGGAGGGCACGTGTTGAGAGATGAAGTTGCTCCATATTTGTCTGGTGGTGTAACAAGTAATGTTTCGAAAAAAGCAATGAACCATTGGCGGAAACCGGGAGACGAGAATATCAAAGGTGTGGCTCCGGCTATGAATAGAAGTGCTTCCTACACGTTGAAGCAAGTATGGTATACACTTGATTCACATATTATTAAAGGAGATTATATTAAACTGCGTGATGTGACTCTGACTTATGATTTACCGAGAGAATGGATTCGGAAGTTTAGTTTGGAAAGTATGTCTGTGAATTGTCAAGTTAGTAATTTATGGCGTTGGGTAGCTAATGACAGTGATCTTGATCCGGAAGCGTATACGACAACCGGTTACGGTTGGGGTGCCAGAACTCTGCCGATTCCAACGACTTGTACGTTAGGTGTATCAGTAACTTTCTAAAGCATTAAAGATTATGAGAAACAAGATATATTTATTTTTATTGTGTTTTACGGGATGTTTGATCTCGTGTGATAGTTTTTTGGATGTTCAGCCTAAGGGAATAGTTATCCCAAAGTATTATGAGGATTACGAGAAATTAATCAATTATGCCCAATTACTGAAAGCTTCCGATTCGTACCCGAATTTTATGACAGATGATGTTTATCTGCCAGATGAAGGAGATATAAATTTTAATGATCTTGAAGTTCCCAATCGGAATCTTTATACTTTTCAAGCCGAAATTTTCGGGGATGCAGAAACCGATGGTTTGTGGGAGTATTCTTATAATCGTATTTATTATTATAATACGATTATCGATGGGGTAATGGACGTGGAGGATGCTCCTTTGGAACAAAAGCGCTCGTTGCGTGCAGAAGCTTTATTGGGGAGAGCATTTGAATACTTGACTTTGGTGAATGCATATGCAAATCATTATGATAAGAATACGGCGACAACAGACTTAGGTGTACCTTTGATGCTGGATCAAGGAATCAATAAATCTAATTTAGAAAGGGCTACGGTACAACAAGTATATGATCAAATCTTGACAGATTTGGATACGGCAGCTCTTTATTTACCGGATAAACAGAAAACAGCTTACCGTGCTTCCAAACCTGTGGGATTAGGAATGTTAGCACGGGTGTATCTGTATATGGGTGAATATAATGAAGCGTTGAAGTATGCTAAACTTTCCCTGACAGAGAATAGCTCTTTACTTGATTTAAAAAATTATTCCGTGGTAGATCCTGATAAAAGTATCGGGCGTATAGATGTTCCTTATGGAGCAGATAATCCGGAGAATATTTATATTCGTTTAGCTCCGTGGACTTTTGGTTTTTCAGGTACAGCATTTGGTTCTGATGAGCTAGTGGCTTTGTACGATCATGATAATGATATGAGATTTAGACTTTTTTTTACAAATTATGCTTATGGCGTGAATTATGATCATTATTTGTGGTTTCCTTATATATACGCTAACATGGCGATGTCTGTGCCAGAAATTATCTTGATTGCGGCAGAGTGTGAAGCTCGTGTGGGGAGTAAAGATCAAGCAATGCTTTATCTTGACCAATTGTTGGAGAATAGGATTGTTGGCTATCAATCACAAACTGCGGCTACGAATCAGGAGGCGTTGGATAAAGTGTTGATAGAAAGAAGAAAAGAAATGTGTATGTTGGGATGTACGAGAGTGATTGATTTGAAACGTTTGAATCGGGAGCCTCGTTATGCCAAAACGATAACTCATGTGGCTAATGGTCAAACTTACACATTAGAACCTAATAGTCCGAGATATGTATTTCCAATACCACCGAAAGTATTAAGTTTTAATCCGAATATGCAGCAGAACGATAGGTAACTTTTGGGATTACGGGTAACCGAAAACTATCATAGATATAGGATGTTACCCGTAATCTTTTTGTCTTATTTGTAAAAAAAGAAGAATGAAAAATATTATATATATATTAGGGGTGATATTTTTATGTTTCTCATGTTCAAAAAAAACGACTACTGTTCATCTAAAAGGGCAACTGAAAGGAATGGCACCGAAAGAGGTAATGTGTTATGACGGAACGGCTTCTATAGTCGGGGATAGTCGTGATATATTGATATACACAGATGAAAATGGATATTTTGATACGATTATCGAGTTGAGTAAACCGGAGTATTTCTCTATTAGTCGGAATACACTGTACCTGACTCCGGGAGATGACTTAGAAATGGTGATTACTGAAAATAATCAAGAGGCTACTTTTAGTGGAACTGGAGCGGAAGCAAATAATTATATGAAAAAGAGATTGTTTCCGAAAGGTGGGTCTTTTTTGGAGGCAGGACGTTATGTAAGGGCTGATTTTTTTCAAACGAAGTCTACAGTTGATAGTTTGGCTGAGGTTCGTAGGCATGAATTGGCCGAATTAAAAAAGGTGTCCTCCGATTTCAAAAGAATGGAAGAAGCCCGAATTACAGCAGATGTGGTGAATAGTTATATCAGTTATGCTTCGTATCGTAAAGATATTCGTTTTGATTGGCAAGCTTACCAGCAGGCTAGTCAAGAAGAACAGAAGAGAATCAATGAAGAGCGTCAAAAGATACGCGATGCTTACTTAACGGCGATAACTCCGGATTTGAAACGATTGTGTAAGACATTGACAGATACGTTGTTTTTGAATGTGGCTGTTGTGAGGGATATTCTTTCATATTCAGAGAGGGATCAATATGGTTGGTTTGAGGGAATTGAGTTACCTGAAAGAACAAAAGAACTTTATGAGGCAGTTGATAAGGTAGAAGCTTTACGTCAAGCTGTAACGGCAACAACTGTTAATCAAGCAAGGGATTTTATAGCGAGGGCAAAATATCAAGATGTGGCAACTGAAGTCCGACATAAAGCCGATCAAGCAGGGAAATTAGTGAAAGGCCAACCAGCTATTGATATTATTATAAAAGATGTGGATGGTAATATAAAACATTTGAGTGACTTCCGAGGGAAAGTGATTTATTTGGATTTGTGGGCAACGTGGTGTGGACCTTGTATTCAGGAATCTCCGGCTTTTGAGGCACTGAGTAAAAAATATGAAGGTAAAGACATCGTTTTTTTACCTGTATCTACGGATAGCCAAATGGCAACTTGGAAATCTTATTTACAATCGCATCATAAAGATTTACCGCAATATATTTCACAAGATCAAGCTTTGAAAGATGATTGGTGTGTGAAGTATATTCCTCGTTTTATTTTGATTGATCGGGATTTTAAGATTGTGGATGCTTACGCACCCCGTCCATCGGAGGAGGGAATTGAAAGTTTGTTGAATTCTGTATTATAGAGAGTTTATGGTTATGAAAGTAGTTTTTTTTAGTTTGATTTTTTTTGCAATATCTGCTTGTATCTCAAAGCAAAAAGTGATTACAGTGGATGCGAAAGGTTTGAATGCTGATAAGTTGTATTTGTGTGAGGTGGTTAATGAGTATTATGGGGTTCATCAGGTAATAGATTCTGCTATGATGAAGAACGAGAAATTTGTTTTTAATTTACAAGAAGGGGTAATTCCCGGGCTTTATTTTATTGGAGATACTCCGCGGCATGGTGGATATTTCTTTTTAGATGGTAATGATGTAAGACTAACATTGAGGGATGTTATTGAAAAACAAATGATTTGGGAGGTGAAAGGTTCCCCGCTAGATCAAGTTTACCGAAAGTTTAAAAAAGATGTGTATGATAAAACGTTCGGGCAGATAAAAGATTCATTGAATGATCTTTTTTATAAAGCTCGTGAGGTACAAGATCGGGAAGAGATGATGCGTATTAAAAATGAGTCCATATTTTATTATGATGAAGGAGAAAAGAAGGAACGAGTATTAGTAGACTCGTATATTCAAGAAAATAAAGCTAATCCATTTGGAATATATCTTTATTATAGTAAAGTGTTTTTACGAAAGGATTTTCCCACGGAGAAGGAGATTACGGTTGAAAGGGAGTACATTCAAAGTTTTGGTGAGGCTGCAAAGAAGACTTCTTACGTGGGAAAGATGGAACAACAGTTGTCTCGTTACGAAAATTGTGCTATTGGACATGAAGCTCCAGAGATCGTTGGAAAAAATACTTTAGGGAACGATATAAAATTGAGTGATTTTAGGGGGAATTACGTGTTAGTTGATTTTTGGAATTCATATTGTCACTGGTGTAGAGAAGAGACTCCGGCATTGAAACGGGCATTGGAACATTTTGCCGGGAAAAACTTCAGAATACTGGGTGTGTCTTCTGATCGGGTTAAAAAACTTTGGATAGATGCGATTCATGAAGATGGTAGTTATTGGGATCATTTGATACTGGAAAAGGGAGATGATGTTATGGAGCGTTATTGTATTAAGGGTATTCCTCATATCATTTTGGTTGGTCCGGATGGAAAAATCTTGGCGAAAGAGTTGAGGGGACAGGATCTAATAGATATTCCGGATAAGTTTGTGAAATGAATGATTTGATCCAATACGATCCAATTTTTATAGAATAGTAGAATTGTAGGCTAATTATAACACGAATAAAGATGAATTATCAGCTTTATTCGTGTTTTTTTCATAAAGATACGTGGTAAATCGACTTTCTTCGGAATAAATCTTTTTCTTATAGGATTATAAGAAACTGATCAACAGCATGACATTTAATAAAGTAACAATCCCTCCGATTATATACAAAAGCCATTTCGTGTAAGTTGAATTTTTGTATTTCCCCATGACCTTGGAAGAGGAGGTGAGATAGACTTGCGTGAAGATCGTGATAGGTAGTTGTATGCTCAGAGCCATTTGCGAGTAGATTAATCCTTGAAACGGGTTGGATACGACCATGATCAAGGCAAAGGCAATAATCAAGGAAGTTAACACCCCGATGCGGGAGTGACTATCCTTGATGTCATAGGGTTCTTTGTATATCCCGGCAAAAATGGAACCAGCGGCCATGCCCGAGGTGATTGTGGAAGAAATACCGGCAAACAGTAGAGCCACGGCGAAGATCACGGAGGCATTATTTCCAAGTAACGGTGCCAACAGGGAATTGGCTTGTTCCAGTTCCGTGACGGGAGTTCCGGTCCTGAAGAATGCGGCGGCGGCTAACAGGATCATGGCACTGTTGATGGCCCAACCGATCACCATGGAGAGAATTGTGTCGGCATATTCATATCGTAATTGTTTTTTTATGACTTTATCGTCTTGGATGTTCCATTGACGGCTTTGGATAACCTCGGAGTGGAGGAATAAATTGTGGGGCATGACTACAGCCCCAAGCACACTCATGATAACGACCATTGAACCTTCGGGGAAAGCCGGAGTAACCCAAGCGGGTAAAGCAGTATTCCAATCTATTTCGACAAGGGAAAGCTCGTAGATAAATGATAAGCCGATGATGGAAACGAAGGCGATAATCCATTTCTCGATAACCCGGTACGTGTTTGTAAACAACATGATAACAACGAAGACCAACACAAGTATTGACCCGGCTCGGATCGGGATGTTGAATAACATTTGCAGGGCGATGGCTCCACCCAAAATCTCAGCCAATGAGGTGGAGACGGAGGCGAGCATCGCCGAGTAGAGTATTCCTTTGGCATAACGGGGTTTCAGGTACTCGCTGGCAGCTTCCGAAAGGCATAGGCCGGAGGCAATCCCAAGGTGGGCAACGTTATGCTGCAACACAATCAGCATAACAGTGGACAGGGTGACCATCCATAATAGAGAGTAACCGAATTCAGCTCCGGCGGCTAGGTTGGAAGCCCAGTTTCCCGGATCAATGAAGCCCACGGTGACTAATAGACCGGGACCGATGTATTTGAATATTTCTAATCCCCCGAGTTTGGGGGTATGTTTTGCTGTATTTAGTAGTTCCTTGAATTGTTTAAACATATTGTTCAAGTTAAAAGCTAAAAACTAAAGGTTAAAAAACGATCGTGTAATTTTATTATTATTTTTGAGACTTCAAAAATACGAATAACGATGAATATTTGTTCTCGTAATCGTGAACTTTTAGTATTAACTTTTAACTTTTGATTTTCATGTCGATTCCTGTACTTCTCGTGGTGATCTCTTTGGTTGTGCTTTATTTTGGGGCTGATTTTCTGGTAAAAGGTAGTTCGTCATTGGCCGTGCGTTTTGGAATATCTCCTTTGGTTGTCGGTTTGACTGTAGTGGCTTTTGGGACAAGTGCACCGGAGTTGTTAGTTAGCGTGCAGTCAGCGTTAGAAGGTAATTCGGGGATTGCTGTGGGGAACGTGATGGGGTCTAATATATTTAATGTTTGCGCTATTCTTGGTATTTCGGCTATGATTTACCCGTTGCGAGTGAATCCTCGGTTGATTCGTTTGGATGCGCCACTGATGTTGGTGACCACATTGTTGTTCGTGGGAATATTTCGTAACGGGAATTTTGGAAGATGGGCCGGTATTTTGTTTTTTGCCGGAATATGTGTTTATATGATTTATTGTGTGTATAAGGCCAAGCGGGGAGAGGTGGTTGAGGGAGATGAGGAAATTAAACCTACGAAGAGTTGGGTTTTGGATATATTGTTGGTAATTGCGGGACTTGCCTTGTTGGTATGGGGATCGGGCTTGCTCGTTGATAATGCAGTGATTATCGCAAAGGCCTTGGGCTGGAGTGAGGCGGTAATTGGGTTGACAATCGTGGCTGCAGGAACAAGTATGCCGGAACTGGCGACGTCCGTGGTAGCAGCATTGAAGAAACGTACGGATATAGCTATCGGTAATGTGATTGGTTCGAATATATTCAATCTTTTGGCTGTTTTAGGATTAACCGCCACGATAGCTCCTGTGGAAACCAACCAAATTAATTGGACAGATATGTTGGTGATGCTTGGAACTTCTTTACTTCTTTTACCTTTTATGCGTACAGGGTTCAAGCTTGGACGGGGGGAGGGAGTGGTGTTGTTTGTTATTTATATTGCTTATACGGTATATTTACTTGTTTAGGAATTATTTGTTAGAGTATGACAACCTTGCGGTGAGAAAAGTATAACTTCTTTCTTTGATGTAGATTTTTATATCAATAACGGTTAACCGTTATTGATATAAGAACCGTTTAATACTTTTCTTGGGAGTTTTTTCGAACTCTTCGTTGTATATCGTAATTTTTGCGATCTGGCTGTATGCCGGGAGGGTTTCATTTACTTGTTTCCGGTTTTCTTCCATGATAGCGATGATGGCCTCGTCCGAGTTTTTATTGTCGGCATTGATGGCCTCGAAGTCGGGATAGATAAGAGCGGTGAGTTTGCCTTCTTTTTCGACAACGATGGATTCGCATACGTAGGGAAGGTTATTCAGATGATCCTCGATTTCTTCCGGGTAGATATTCTGGCCACTGGGACCGAGAATCATGTTTTTGCTGCGTCCCTTGATGAAAAGATTACCTTCTTCGTCAATCAGTCCAAGGTCTCCCGTGCGGAGCCAACCATCGGGTGTGAATGCGGCTTGTGTGGCAGCTTCGTTTTTGTAATACCCGATCATAAGGTTATCACCTTTGGCAAGAATTTCCCCAACGATATGCGCCGGATCGGGGGAATCTATTTTTAGTTGCATACGGGGTGCCGCTCTTCCGCAGGAACCTTTTTTAAAGGTTTCCCATCCGGCGTACGAGAGAATCGGCCCGCATTCGGTCATACCGTAGCCCACGGTATACGGAAAATTTATCGAGTGTAGGAATTCTTCTACTTCTTTGTTCAGAGCAGCCCCGCCAACGATGAGTTCTTTGAAATTACCGCCGAAGGCATCGATGACTTTCTGACGAATGGAATTCTTCACTTTCTTGTCGAGTAACGGCAGGTTAAGCATAAGTTTTATCAGTGGTTTTTCCAGAGCCGGGAATACCTTTTTCCGAATAATCTTTTCAATAATCAAGGGTACGGAAATAATCAGGTTGGGTCTTACCGTGGAAAAGGCGTCTGCAATAATTTTGGGTGACGGGGTTCTCGTTAGGAAAAATACGTGAGCCCCGCTAGCAAATTCGTAGATAAACTCGAAAGCCAATCCGTACATATGTGCCATGGGGAGCATAGATATAACCTGTTCTCCGGGTAATTTCCCGAATACCCCGAAAGCAAACGTGAGGTTTGACCAAAGGCTGCGATAAGGGAGCATAACTCCTTTCGAGAAACTGGTGGTTCCTGACGTATAATTAATGATGGCAAGTTCTTCCGGTTTGTCATACGTGTAGGTCACGTCTTCCGGGCGGAATCGGTCAGGATATTTCTTTCCGAATAACTCGTTCAGGCGTTCCCGTGCGTGCGTTAACATTTTACTACGTGATACGAGTATTGAATTGTCTTCTAGACTTAGAATGCCTTCCAGCGCTTCCATCGAAGCTTCGTTCAATCCTTCCCATACGACGCTACCCACGAAAAGCAGGCGTGCCTCGGAATGGTTTACAATGTTATGTATGTTATCCGGTTTAAATTCGTTCAAGATGGGAACTACGATAGCCCCATAAGTGAGTGTGGCGAGGAATGCAATTCCCCAATTCGTGGAATTTCTCCCACATAACGCAATTTTATCTCCTTTTTTAATGCCTGCGTGTTCGAAAAGAATATGTAATTTTTCTATTTTTCGAGCCACATCCTTGTAGTTACAATTTATTCCGTGATAGTCGGTCAGTGCCGGACGATCCCAGTTTTCCTTGATACTACTCTCTATATAATATATAAAACTTTCTTCCATTTGTCAGTATACTATCAAACAAATGTCAAAGTTACAAATATTTTTCGATATTTCGAGGCGAGGGAGGAAAAGTTCCGGCGTTCAGAAGGTCTATAAACCTTGTGAACACCGGAACTTTATGAACTTATTTATATTCCCAGAACCTTTCTTTTGTCCTCCGGAATCGGGGTAAGGTCGCCGCCATAGGAGATACTAGCCCGGTTATTGCTGGTCACGTTGACGCTGCATTTCCCGTTGCCGTAGACTTCTATGTAGAAGTTGAAAACATCGTTATGGTTTCTCACGTTGAATTTGTATTCGATGTAATGTTTTTTACGTTTGTTAATCACCTTGAATGATTCGTTTTCTATTTTTGCCTTTTCAAATTCGATTCCACCGCCTTGTCCGTATTCCGTGGAGTAAGCCCGTCCGAAGAATGGCAGATGTCCCGTGGCCACGGAGTCAAGGATAAAGAGTTGTCCCTCGTTAGTAGCTAGAGAAACGTAACCTTCGCCACCAATGCGTTTTTGCCCGTATTTGGAGTTGATGGTGATGCTACTGTTCCCTGTTGGGAAAGCTTGGTCTACTTCGATGTAGAATTCACGGCTTTTCATGAGTTGTTCGATTTTGGCGATACCCGCGGTGTCGCTCTTCTGTTTCTTTTCACCCATTGTGAAAAGGCAGGTAAAAAGAAGTATTCCTATTGGAATGATTGTTTTCAGTGTTTTCATGTTCTTGTTGTTTTTTCGTGAATATAAATGTTATTTTAATGTATAGCAAATCATGTACCATGAGCCATAATTTGCTGTATGGATCCACAATATAGTAAAAATAAGGGATATGTGCAAATGGGAATATCCGCACCGTTACATTGGGGCGTATTCTTGTGTCTATTTCCCCTCCTGTGTAAAGGAGGGGTTAGGGGAGGTTGTTAAGGCGAAAACCTTGTGTGTTGGTAATCTGAAATTATCAGGTTTACGAGTATAAATACCGTTTGATACTCCGTTTGGGAGTCTTCTCGAATTCCTCGTCATGAATTTCTATTCGGGCAATTTGGCTGTATGCCGGGATCTGCTGGTTGATCAGTTTGCGTGTATCGTGAATGATTTTGAGAAGTGAATCTCGGGATATTTTATTTTGTTTCATGGCCTCGGCGTCAGGATAGACGAGAGCTACTAGTTTACCATCTCTTTCGATCACAAGAGATTCGGCGATATAGGGCTGGGCGTTGAGCAGATCTTCGATTTCTTCAGGATAGATGTTTTGCCCGCTGGGACCGAGGATGAGGCTTTTACTACGGCCTTTGATGTAAAGGTATCCGTCCGGGTCCATCACGCCTAGGTCTCCCGTGTGGAGCCATCCGTCGGAAGAAAGTACGGTGTTGGATGCTTCCGGGTTGTTGTAATACCCATCCATGACGTTCATGCCTTTGGTGAGGATTTCTCCAACTTGGTTGAATGGGTCAGGCGAGTCTATACGGATTTCCATGCGGTCCACGGCTTTCCCGCAGGAGGTGGGCCGGAACGTTTGCCAGTGATCGAAAGCGATGGCAGGTCCACATTCGGTCATGCCGTAGCCTACGGTATAGGGAAATTTCACAGAGTGTAGGAATACCTCGACTTCTTTATTGAGGGCAGCTCCCCCGACGGCGAGTAACTTGAAGCGTCCTCCGAAAGCGTCAAGGAGCTGTCGTTTGATTTTGTTGCGGATTTTTTCCCGGATAACGGGCATTTTTAACATTAGTTTGATATGGAATTTTTCCAGTTGTGGGAATACCCGACTTTTGATGATTTTCTCTATAATTAGGGGTACGGCAACGATCAGGTGCGGGCGGATGTCTGCAAAGACTTCCCCCAGTATCTTGGGCGAGGGCATTTTTTGCAGGAAGTGGATATGTATTCCGCTGGCGAAGGGGTAAATGAATTCGAAGGCTAGCCCGTACATATGGGCCATAGTAAGGATGGAGACGAGTTTCTCGCCCGGCGTATAACCCATTTGATCAAGGGCATAGCGGAGGTTGGACCACATGCTGCGATAGGGGAGCATCACTCCTTTGGGCGAGCTGGTAGTGCCCGACGTGTAGTTGATCATGGCCAGCTCTTCCGGTTGTTCGGTGCGGTAATGTATGTTATCAGTTTGTAATTCTTCGGGATATTGAATTTTGAACAGAATTTCCAATCGGGGTGCGGTTTCGGCGAGTACTGCATTGCGAGAGAAAATTACGGAATAATCTGTCATGGCTATAACTCCGTCCAAGGCGGGCATACTTTCGTGGTCTATGTTATCCCACACGGATTTTCCCACGAAAAGGAGCCGGGCTCCGGAGTGGTTGATGATGTGGTGGATCGTGTCGGGTTTGAACTCGTTGAGGATGGGAACGGCCACGGCCCCGTAAGTGAGTGTGGCAAGGAAGACTATTCCCCAGTTGGACGTGTTACGACTGCATAGCGCTATTTTATCTCCCCGTTGAATGCCGCTTTTCTCGAAAAGGATATGTAGTTTTTCGATCCATCGTGCCACATCTTTATAATTATGCTCTACACCCTCGTAATCCGTTAGGGAAGGAAGGTTCCAATGTTCTTTTATACTGTGTTCTATAAGTTTTAAGAAGCTCGTTTCCATAACATTATATGATTAATATTCTTTTTATTTATACTGAGAATTAACTTGAAATGTTTGGAATTTATATACGAGTTTACAGTTTTCAACTTCTTCTCCTCTCCGCCGTCTTGAGAGCATTTTGGATACACTTGACATGAGATTCTGGAGGAGCTTTAAATATGAAAATAGGTTTTCGATGGATTTGTGTATATTTGCGTGAAACAAAAAATCAGGTTGCGTGAAAAGAAACACGAATGAAATAAGGATAGCGTTGCCCGTGTTACAGGGAGTGGAGGCCGGAAACGAATCGTTCGGTGAGTTACTGTTAGACGATGACGAGGTGGAGTGTCGTTTGTTTGCCCGGGAAGTTATTGACGGGGTGGACTTATCGGGGGTGAACGTGTCATCCTGCGTGTTCGATCATGTCTTGTTTTCTGGTTGTTGTCTCCGGGAAGCCCGGCTCATGGATGTATTGTTTGAGAATTGTGACTTGTCGAACGTGGATTTGTCGGGGGGCGTGCTGTTCCGGGTAGAATTTCGGTCATGCAAGTTGATGGGGACGAATCTGTCGGATGGTGTGTTAAATAACGTGTTATTTCAGCATTGTAACGCTCGTTACATGAATCTTTCTATGGGACGTTTGAAACAAGTGCTTTTCGCTCATGGTGATATGCAAGGAAGTGCTTTGGAGAGTTGTCGGCTGGAAGCTGTGGCGTTTGACACGTGTAGCCTCGTGGAAGCAGAGTTCTCCCGTACTTCATTGAAGGGGATTGACTTGACCACCTCGCGGTTAGCAGGTTTGCGGTTGAATGTTGGGGATTTACGTGGTGTGATCGTGTCATCTGTGCAGGCGTTGGATTTAACTCGCTATCTAGGGTTGGTTGTCAAGGATATGTAAGTGATGTCAGCAAAGTACAAGGGTTGTTAAATGTGACGAGAGGTTGAAACTTTCGTCCCGTAGCATCGTAATTATTCACGAGTGTCTAGACAGACACGCCCTTTATAAATATTCTAAATAAACTAAACTAATTAATTATGAAGACAGAAAATCCTATCACACCGGTTTTTGGGACGGATGAAGAGGCCCGGGTGGCACCGAAATACGAGATGCCAGAGGGTATGATGCCGGGCGAAGTTGCTTATCAAATCGTGCATGACGAGGCCATGTTGGATGGTAATTCACGTTTGAACTTGGCGACGTTCGTGACAACATGGATGGATGATTACGCTAGAAAAGTGATGACCGAGAACATGGATAAGAACATGATCGACAAGACGGAGTACCCGCAAACGGCGGAAATCGAGCGTCGATGTGTGAATATCCTTGCCAAGTTGTGGAACTCGCCGGAGAAACCGTATTGCACAGGTACGAGTACCGTGGGTTCTTCCGAGGCTTGTATGTTGGGTGGTATTGCAGCTCTGAAGCGCTGGCAGAAGAGACGTAAAGCGAAAGGCCTTCCTATCGATAAGCCGAATTTCATCATCTCTACCTGTATGCAGGTGGTTTGGGAGAAGTTCGCTATCTACTGGGACGTGGAAATGCGTATGATTCCCGTGACGGCGGAGAAGATCACGCTTGATCCGCAGGATGTTATCAAAGCTTGCGATGAGAACACCATTTGCGTGGTGCCGATTCAAGGAGTGACGATTACCGGGTTGAATGATAACGTGAAGGAGATTAACGATGCGCTCGATAAATTGAACGCCGAGAAAGGTTGGGAAATTTGCATTCACGTGGATGCTGCTACCGGAGGATTTATTCTCCCGTTTATCAATCCCGAAACGGTTTGGGATTTCCGTTTGAAATGGGTACTTTCCATCAGTGTTTCCGGTCACAAATTCGGTCTGGTATATCCCGGTGTGGGTTGGGTGATTTGGAAGGACAAACAGTATTTGCCCGAGGAAATGAACTTTGCCGTGAATTATTTGGGAGCCAATATCCCGAGTATATCCATCAACTTCTCTCGTCCGGGCAACCAGGTATTGGCCCAGTATTACCAATTCATACGTTTGGGTAAGGAAGGATACAAGAAGGTGCAACAAAATTGCCTTAACGTTTGTCTTTACCTGAAAGATCAACTGAAAAAGATGGGTATTTTCGAGTTCTTCAGTGACGATATGCCGAACCCGTTATTCATTTGGAAATTGAAAGATGATCCAAATCGGAAATGGACTTTGTATGACTTGTCGGATGCCTTGCATGTAGAGGGGTGGCAGGTACCTGCTTATACTATGCCGAAAGCGATGGAGGACGTGATAATCATGCGTGTTGTTGTTCGTCAAGGAACCGGATTTGATTTGGCTGATTTGTTGATGGAGGATATTAAACGCTGCGTGAACCAATTGGAGGCATTGAAAGAACCGACGAATAGTGCCCTGATGTGGGCAAAGAAAGAACCACAGAAACCGAGAGGTTTTAATCATTCCAGATAAACATACTGCTTGTCAACTATTTACTGTATAGAGGATCGCTTTGGTGGTCCTCTTTTCTGTTGTCTGATGATTTATTTATGTTAATAGGCTAAAAATAGCTAACAAACTGTTTCTCACCACGTGTACACAGGTGATGAAGTGGTCATGAACAGGTGGAGAACAGGTGGGGAAGGAAAACTGTTAAGGAGGTGATTTGCCGGGGATGGGCAATAGGGGCTGTTTGTTCCATGCCGGAAGTGATGGTGAGGAGATAATCGGGGAATAAAAATTGTTTTTCCGGTAAATTGTGTTATCTTTGTTTCAATTAGAATTTCGAATATTATTGATCGAAACGTTTTTACAAGTTAATCAGGTTTCTCCTTTAATTCTCCTTATCTCTAATTTGTCATTTTAAAACAAATGAATTGGATTTCTACACCCTGTTTTTTGGAAGAATTCATGGTTGGAAGTTTGGGCATTTGTACTCGTCTTGTCTATAAGGACACCAGAAATAAATGATATTATAAATTAAAACAAATTGCATGGTAAAACCTACTACATTTGGTAAAAAAGAAAACGAGAAGAAAAAACAAGCTCGAAGACAGGCAAAACAAAATCGGAAAGAAGAGAGAAAACAATCCGGTAAAGCGAGCTGTTTCGATGAGATGATTGCTTACGTTGATGAACATGGTATGATCACTTCGACACCGCCCGAAGAGAGGCGTGGTGAGGAGGAAATCGTGCAAGAGAATATACAAATTTCGATTCCCAGGCAGGAGGCCCCCGCTATTTTGAAAGGGCGGGTGGAGTATTTTGACGTGCAGAAAGGGTATGGTTTTATTAAGAATCTGGTAGGAATGGACAAATACTTTTTTCATGTCAATAATGTTCTTGTCGATATCATGGAAAATGATATCGTGACGTTTGATTTGGAACGTGGGAAACGGGGAATGAATGCCGTAAATATTTGTACAATTAATGATCAATTGGCTGTTTAAATTAATTCACATGAAAAAGAATACGAATCATTATGAAAGATTATCACAGGCTCAACAGGCGGAGAACGCGTTGAAAGAACATAGAAAAAGAGTCGGTGAGGTCGAGTATGTCACCATTAGCGGGCGTACTACTTTTGAATTTCCGGTTAGTTTGTCTGAAGAAGAAAGAGAGATCCGTATCGAAAATTATAAGAAACGACATAAGCCGTTAACTTAAGGGGACCGTTTATTCGTCAGATGAGCCATTTGTTTCTTTTCTTTTCCGTTGGAATACCGTCGTGACGTAAGCTGTGAATATTGGGAAGAAAATCATACCTGCGGAAGCAAGAATAACGGCAAGGATTTGACCAATCTTCGTGACCCCGAAAATATTCGATCCGACCGTGGTGACATTCATCAGTGCCCAATCGAAAGCGTCCCAGTATGTTTTCACGGGTGGGTTGACATCGTGTTCCATGTAATAGAAAACGATGCTGCAAAAATAGATCGTCGTGAAGAGAATCGTCAGGTACGTGGCGAATAGATTCGTGATCCGGCTACGTGTCATCCACCCCACGATAAGTGATACACCGTAGATCCCCCGAGCCAGAGGTATTAAACGCAGGATTAACCACGTGGAATGAGATATGGTAGTCGACAAACTGTACACGATATTAAGGTAAGGAATCGAGACCAGTAAGAAAAAAAGGTTATTATTGAAAAAACGCCATGTCCATCCATCCGTGTACCAGCGCACGAAAAAGTCGGCTAGGAAAAGTCCGCATACCCAAAGATGGAATTTCAATATAAAAGCCTCACTGAGTACATTGTCTCCATTCAATAATTCGATAGAGGCAACGATAATAATGGCCAAACTGCTCAACAATACAAGTCCGTTGAGTATTTGTTCGAAAACTTTACTTCTTTTCATAGAAAATGGGTTTATAAGTTTTATAAAGTTCATAAGGTCTATAAAGTCCTAATCTCCCGCGGGGTACTTTGTCAACGGTAACTTGTGTTACTGTTAAAATATGGTCCGAGGGCTTCCCGAAACTTTGTAAACCTTATAAACTTTATGAACTAATCGATTACTTCCACGTGATCTCCCCCGAAGACATTCACGTTCAGTTTTTGGGCGATATACTTGATGGCAGCCTGTGCTTTCACCGAGTTGCCAGCCTCGTCCAATGGGGGTGCGAAAGCGGCGATACCGAACAGTCCGGGAACCACCCCGAGTACACCACCACCAACTCCTGATTTTGCAGGAACACCACTGGTATATAGCCAGTCACCCGTGTGTTCGTAGAATCCTACGGTAGCAATTAGGGAGGTAATTTTAGGCGATAATGACGGGTCGAATACCTGTTGTTTGGTCACGGGATTCAAACCGTTGTTAGCGATCGTGCAGGCTGCAATGGATAACTGTTTTGCCGTTACGCCCATCGAGCATTGTCGCGTGTACAGGTCCAGCGACATATCGGGATCGTCGTAAATCCGGTTGAAATTCTTCAATAACCACGCGATAGAACGGTTGTTGAAGTTTGTCTCGGACTCTGATTTGTAAAGTTCATCCAATAATTTTAGGTCACTGCCGCTCAATTCCCGCATGTTGTCGGTGATAGCCTTCCATTTGGCATCACTGTTGCCCACGGGTTTTACCATGCTGTCGGCACTGATAGCCCCGGCGTTCACGAGCGGGGTGCTTGGGTGATCGTTTTCCAGTAGGATCGCCATGATCGAGTTAAACGGCAGTCCTGTGGCATCCGCCCCGATTTTATCAAGCACGGCTTGTGCCCCGTATTGGCGTAACACTAGAATTGCGGTGTACACCTTGGAAACGGATTCTATACCGAAAACGTAATTCGTGTCACCAGCTTCGATTATTTCTCCCGATGGGAGACAAACGGATATACCGAATAAGTTAGAATCGATCTTGTCCAGGAATGGAATATAATTTGCGTTTTTCCCACCCTTCAAATCCTTCACTTGTGCATGAGCCTCGTTTACTAATTTTTTGAGGTCATTGCTTGTAATTGTTTTTGTCATACCTGTGATTGTAATTTATAATTTTAAATGGAAGGCTATCCCCTTTGTTTTCTCCTTATACGAGAGGAGAAACGGGTGCAAGAGGTCGTTACAATATAACACCGCTGCACGTTCTCCCCTTGTGTAAGGGGAGTTAGAGGGGAGAGTTTTTATTTTTTAGTTTCCGGTGTAGTTGAAGTCGCTGAAGTGGTCGGGGCAACTGGTTGTTCTTCCCAGTGGAACGGTGCGATTTCAGCTTTCGGGTCTTTCCATGACGGTTTACGCAAGGAATAGATGATAAACGGCGTGGCAACAACCACGATACACCCGATGATTAACACGGCAAACCAAACGGTGTTACTACCCACGTTGATCTGTGAAGGCGGTATGAAACTCAACACGAAAGCCAGCAAAGCCCCGCAGAATCCCAATCCGGCGATGATCCATATCCCGACGTTACTTTTCCGGCCGATAGCGAACGGTCGATTTGCTTTCTTCATCTTGTAGCGCAACACGATTGCTCCGGAGAACATCAACAGGTACATAATCAGGTACAACAATACGGTCAATTGTGACAAGATCTGGTAGAACGACTGCACGGAAGGCATGACCACGAATAACAATGCCAAGATTGTAACAACTCCTCCTTGTACGAACAGGATGTTTTTTTGAACCCCGATCTTGTTGGTTTTTTGGAAGAAAGGAGGGAGGTAACCGGCTTTACCTACGGTGAAAATACCTTTTGACGGACCCGCAACCCAAGTAAGCACTCCGGCAAGCACACCGAACATCAAGGCGATAGCTATTACCGGGGATGCCCAGCTGATATGCAGGTATTTGAGATACCCGTCGAACCCGACAAGCAAACTTTGTGTCAGGTTAATGTCTTTTGCGGGAATAATCAACCCCAGAGCGAACGTACCCAGCACGAAGATAACCACGGTAATCCCGGCACCGATAAAGATCGCTTTCGGGTAGTTCTTCGATGCGGGTTCCTTCACGTCCATCACGTGAATACCCATCATCTCCATTCCGGCGTAGAAGAGGAAGATTCCTGAGGCTAGCACGAGGTTGTCAAACTTGGTTAAGTCGGGGAAGAAACCTTGGCTCATGTCCATGTTATTATGCCCGCCCGTGGAAATGTAAATAATACCGAAAATGATCAGAAGCCCGGCGGGAATAATCGTCCCGACCATGGCCCCGATCTTGGAAACTTTACCTACCCATCCTAGTCCTTTCAGCGAGATAAAGGTTGCAACCCAGTAAATAGCCAGCACGGTAACCAGCGTGAAGATTTTGTTGGATGCCAGCAGGGCATCTTCGGAGGTGTTCAAGCCGATGTATGCGATGGACACGGCCCCGAATGTCAGGACTGTCGGGTACCAGATCGTACTCTCGATCCATTGCAGGAATATTGCTAGGAAACCGAAACGTTTTCCGTACGCCTCACCTACCCAACGGAAAACTCCACCCTCTTTCTGGGCGAACATGGCGGCTAATTCGGCTGCCACGAGAGCCGTGGGAACCAGAAATACAATGGCCGCAAATAAATAGTAGAATGCAGAACTCAACCCATAAACGGCTTCTGCCGGTAGGCCACGAAGACTCACAACCGCCGCGACATTCATAATCGCGAGGGTTATCACGCCGAGTTTCATCGCGGTCCCTTTTGTGTTTGAATTTGTTGTCATCTTGAATTAATTTAGTTTAGAATTTATAATCTAGAAATTTTGGTTAGTTATATCTGTCTTGTTTGTATGGGGTAAATACGGGAGAAAAGACGAGAAGGTTCTTTCTTGCGCCATATTTAACGTTGAATTTGCATCCCCAAAGTACTCGTATTTCGTTTAAAATAGGTGAACACGGCAAATATCCCGGTCAGTATCGTGCTGAATAAAAACGGGAAATAGGAGGCATCCGTGGAGAATATTCCCTGTAAAATTTCGAGAATAAAAGGGTAGGTGATAATTGCCATGTAATTCATGGCCATCACCAGTGCCAGTGCGAATGTTACGTGCGATTCGGCCGTACTCGTGGATGTTTTGTCGTATATGATGGGTTGCATACACCCATACCCCAACCCGATAAGAATAACACCGATGGTTAGTAGTACTGGCCCACCTTTCGCAAGGAAAAGCACGAAACCGAGGGCGATGGCCGCGGAGGAATACACGTTCGTGTAACTGCGCAACCACCCGATGATGTTGTTGATAAAAAGTCCGGGGATTGTCATGGCGAGGAAAAAGACGGAAATATACGTGCCGGAAATGTCCGGGTCCTTGAATTTCAACGTTTCCATGTAGATTGATAAGTTAAAAGGGACTGTCAGCACGATAAATGTGATAAAGTAATAGAGAAACATGAGTGCTACCGGCCAGTTGTGGTTTGTCGATATGGGGATATCGTTTGTAGGTTTGGCTCTTTGAGGTGTTGCCGGAGGGGCAGAGTTCAGTTTAAAAGCGAACAACAGCGAGATCCCCGACAGGCAGTACACGAGGAATGCGTAATGCCAGTTGATGTTGGCGAGAACGCCAGCAAGAAAGGTGGCGAGAACTAGTGTGATATTGGTGATCGACGAGGCGATTCCCAGTTGGCGGGTCCTGTAACGTTTCGTGAAGTTGTCAGCGATAAGTCCCGTGGAAAACGGGATGATCATCCCGGCCCCGACGCCCAAAAGGGCGCTGACTACCAGTAGCAGCCACAGGGAATTACTGAAAGGGTAAATCACGCTACACCCGAAGAATATTGATAACCCGATAATAAGAATTCTTTTTTTGTTAATCTTTAAAGATAATCGTCCTGCCAGTAGGATGAACGGGACAATGATAAATGACGGCAGCGATTCGAGCATTTGTAGCTCCAAATCGCTGGCATTCTTGAAAATGTTCTTGAGATCACCGAGAATCGGCGAGATGGCCAAGCCGGGTAATGAAGTTACCATCGATATGGAATAGATGGCAAGGAGTGCCGTGAGCGTGATCATGCCATGGCCAGTTTGTATTTTCATGTTGGTCCTGTTTAGTTTTCTGCACTATACGGGAGAGACAAGTGAAAAGATTCATACTAACTTCATTTTTCTGTCCTCACGATCACTGCCCGTCCGTCGTTGAGGGTAGTGGCAAAGAGGTAAGTGGTTCCACCGTCTTTTATTTTGCTCCGGGAGCGGAGTTCGTTTACGGATAATTTGAAGTTTCGGGTAGTAATATTGGCTTTGGGAATGGCGTGGGAAATTTGTTTTAGGAGTTTGCTTGAAAAGTCCAGTACCTCTTTGACATGAAATGAACGGCCCGGGAAGTCTTCAACGAGGTGATCCGAAGTGTAGAGGTGGCTGTGGGGATGGAGTTTTTCCAACCCGTAACGGTTGGCGACAAGTTTGAAAGCTCCACTTTTGAGGATGGAACAGTTTGGTTCGTAAAGGTAAGTACCGACGTGGTTTGTGTAGCGAGGTTGTGTATTCTTTTCCTCTTCCAAGGGGAAGGAGAAGAGTTGTTCCGAGTCGGTGGCGAAGTTCACGGTGTGAATATTCACGGTTTGATTTGCCGGGGTTTTATCCAATATGAATAGAAGTTCTTTGCATTCGTTGCGGACGGAAACAACATGTACCTCGGTGGTTTCGGGTAGAAGTTGCAAAATAGCGGAGAGATCGGCCATGGGGGATATTTTGATTATCAGGCGTTGGCCTTGTTGTAAAAGTGCTTCTTTGATCTCTAGTACATTCGGAGCGTAATCGGTCAGGGCGAACACCCGCTTGTTGTCGGTTGTCCGGCGGGCGGGATCAATGTAATACGTGTCAGCAATCACTTGATTGGTCACGGTGTTTGCGTCTGCGTGAATGACCTCGATATTGGTAGCTCCTAGGGCTAGGAAATTGGAACGGGCTGCTTCGCAGTACGAGTCATTACGCTCCACGTATGTCACGTTACTGACTTGTCGGGAAAAGAAGTATGTGTCAACGCCTAGGCCGCCTGTGAGGTCGCAGAGTGTATTACCTACGGCAAGTTGTACTTTGTAAAGGGCTGTTATCTCGGAGGAGCATTGTTCGGTGGATAGCTTAGACGGGTAAAAGATATCCCGGCAAGCATACCACGAGGGAAGTTTTTCTTTGATGTTCTCCCGTGCCTGAATTTGTTGTACGGTTAACACGACACGATCGTCCGGGTAGTCATTTTTTTTCCATAGTAATTGATCCGGATCATCGTCTAGATGCTCCCGGATGAAACGGGATATGTCTGGATTTAGTGGCATATAATCGTGTTAAACAAGTTATCAATAGCCGGTAATACCGGCCTGAATCTCTCGCGAAGGTATTTAATTTTAGAAACTTATATGCGATTTTACAGTGAAATATAATCATTGTTGATGAAGTTTGTAAAAATCGGTATGATGCGGTTGCTGTTGTTACAAATGAAGTAATAAGAGTCGAATGGCATGTAGTTGTAAGAGCTTTTGAAATACTCTCTTTCTTGTTGTCAGAATATTTACTAAATAATAAGTTTTACCGTATAGATATTTATATTTGCCTATTTTATTTTTTGGATGTCGAATTCACAAAAAATTCGATAATGATTATGTGAATGCAAAAACATGAAGTTAAAACCTTTTGGTTTAATATCTTATCATAAATACAATCGTGACCGGTGGTTACTCCCGTGAAGCTAATCCAGAAAAATGAAACATTCTTAATGAAATATGAAATCAAAAATAGTATATATAATATGTTGAAGGTATTATATATGAAAAATTTCCTAGCCTAAAAACGTTCTGATAATGACATCAATTCGATTCAAAAGGTTGTCGGGGAAAACTATACCGTATAGTAACAGCCATCTTACTTTTTGTAGGAACATAAACTAATAATTATAATAAATACAGATTCATGACAACAATTAAAGTTAAATTTCGCCCGTCAACGGTGGTAGGCCGTCCGGGCAGTATCGTTTATTTGATAACCTGCCATAGAGTTGTGCGTCAGATTACCAGTGAATACAAGGTGTTCCCGGAAGAATGGGATGAAGAACGGTCGACCGTGCTGTTGGGGCATACGGAACGCACGGACATTAGGGCCATATCCCGAAAATTACGGGACGATATAGCTCGATTGAAGGTTGTAATTGAAGGACTGAATAGTAGGCAGACAAGGTTCACGGCGGATGATGTGGTGGAGAAGTTCCATGAGGTGACGGCCGACTCATCGTTTTTTCGATTCATGCAAAAGGTTATAGAGCGGCTTAAACGTTTGGGCAAGGAACGGAGTGTTGAGACCTACACGACTACTCTCAATAGTTTTATGCGTTTCCGCAAAGGCTTTGATATAGAGATAAATGAAATTAATTCGGACCTGATGATGGAATACGAAGCTTACCTGAAAATGCAGAACGTGTCGATGAATACGATCTCTTTTTATAACCGTATACTTCGGGCTGTTTATAACCGTGCAGTCGAAAAAGAATTGACCGTACAGCGAAATCCTTTCAAACACGTGTACACGGGAGTGAGTAAAACAGTTAAGCGTGCCATTCCGTTGAATGCCATCAAACGGATTAAAGAGTTGGATTTATCCCTGAAACCGTCTATGGATTTTGCTAGGGATATGTTCATGTTTTCTTTCTATACACGGGGTATGTCGTTTATAGACATGGCGTATATGAAAAAAACGGACTTGCAGTACGGGATACTTTCTTATTGTCGGCGGAAAACGGGACAACGGTTATACATAAAATGGGAAAAATGTATGCAAGATATTTTGGATAAATATCCCGAAAACGATACGAATTATCTGTTACCTATTATTACGAGAGCCGATAACGAACGGAGACAGTACCAGAATGCATTGCGATTGGTCAATAACAAATTAAAGGAAATAGCGAGATTGGCAGACGTAAGGTTAAATCTTACCATGTACGTGACCCGCCATTCATGGGCCAGTATCGCTAAAAGCCAAAATATCCCTCTGGCTGTCATTAGTGAAGGTATGGGGCACGACTCAGAGGTCACCACGCAAATTTACCTTACCTCTTTGGACAGCTCAACGATAGACAAAGCAAATGGTTTGATACTGAAAAAATTATGAATAAATATTAAGCAAAATATACGATCTCTTCACAAGAGATGGATAAGACGCTGCAAGATAGAAAAAAAGAAATTAATTACAGAAAAATTAAATATATAAAAACAATCGGTTTTTGCAAAAATTAATACAATTATCGAGTAAAATGGAAGTTAAAAAAGAATAAATTATTGATTATCAAATCAGTTTTCTTTTAATCCATCTCTTGTGAAGAGAAAGATTAAAAAGAGAATTGAAATGCGAATACAGGGTTTTATAGTATTAGTATCTGTCTTGTTCGGAAGCATTCAGCTCTTCGGGCAGGAAAGCCGAAAGGAAATTTGTGTAGATTTCCGTGTCGGCAAGGGAGTGCTGGACACGACTTATGTAAATAACGCCGAGTGTCTGGCAGAAATCGTATCGTTTTTGGAAAATCTTAAAAACGACGAGACACTCGATCTGGTCGAGGTGTCCTTCTGCGGATCTGCCTCTCCGGAAGGATCTGTTAAAATCAATCGGAAGTTAGCGATAGAACGCCGTACTGCAGTGGAGAGTTACGTACGTAGGTACATTTCATTACCGGACAGCATCACCACCCGTTGTGATGTTTCCATTGCGTGGGAGCGTCTGGCCAGTCTGGTGGAACAGTCGGACATGCCTCACAAGGGGGAAGCCGTGGATGCGCTGCGAAATGTCCCCGAATACACGTATGACGATAAAGGGGTTTTAATCGACAGCAAGAAGAAGCATTTGATGGAACTGCAGTACGGGCGTACTTGGTACTACATGCTAGAACATTTCTTCCCACGAGTACGTAATGCTAGCGTCATATTCGTGACGGTACGGCAAAAGTCGGTAATAAAAAGTGATACGGTTGAATTACAGACGGTTTCCGCCATTGATACTGCTGTCGTCATTCAAGAAGAGGACACGCTCGTAATGCGGCAGGAAATAGTACCGAAAGAGGAAAAGCAGAAGCCTTTTTACATGGCTGTCAAGACCAACATGCTCTATGACGTATTGGTCGTACCCAACATCGGTGTCGAGTTCTATCTGGGTAAAAATTGGTCGGTAAGTGGAAATTGGATGTACGGTTGGTGGGACAAGAGTAGCAAGCACCGTTATTGGCGCGTGTACGGTGGCGACATTGCCATACGCAAGTGGTTGGGTAAGAAAGCCACCGAAAAGCCGCTCACGGGCCACCATCTGGGTCTTTATGGGCAGTTGTTCACCTTCGATTTCGAGTGGGGTGGTACCGGCTACATGGGAGGTAGACCTGGAGAAACACTTTGGGACAGCCCCAATTATGCAGTGGGCGTGGAATACGGCTATTCGCTGCCGGTAGCACGGAGGTTAAACATCGACTTCTCCGTTGGTGTGGGTTACTGGGGTGGCAAATATTATACTTACAGCCCTCTCGACGGGCACGACGTGTGGGAATCCACCAAGAACCGCCACTGGTTCGGTCCGACCAAGGCGGAGGTCTCTCTGGTCTGGTTACTCGGACGGGACAACAGCAATAACAGGAAAGGAGGTATGAAATGATGAGATACGCGACAAGATACGTTTCCCTGTTGGCGGGAATGCTGATGGTATTGTCTTCCTGCGAACACAAGGAACTATGTTTCGACCACGAGGCACACGCCCCGAAGTCGGACGTGCACGTGAAAGCAGTGTACGAAAAGGAATGGGAACATACCTGCGAGGGAGGTCCCGATTGGGAACAGTACCCTGCGTGGGAGAGCAGGTTCGGTATGGAATATCATGACCTGTGCCCCGATATTCCCGACGGGTTACGCGTGCAGGTATATAACGAAGATGGCACCAATAACGTCCTGAACGTTGCTCCCGAAGGTGACATCGTGCGGATGCGTCCGGGAGAACATTCCCTGCTACTCTACAACAACGACACGGAATACATCGTCTTCGATGACATGAACTCGTTCGCCTCGGCAAAGGCCACGACCCGGGTGCGTACCCGAGCCTCCTACGCAGGTAATCCATACATGGGAAATGCTATCGAAAACACGGTGAATGCCCCTGATATGCTCTATGGCAACTATATAGAGAACTACACGGCCGAGCGCAAGACAGAGGTCGACGAACTGCCCGTGACCATGCACCCGTTGGTATTTACCTACTTGGTGCGTTACGAGTTCAGCCACGGGTTGGAGTACGTGGCACTGGCTCGCGGCGCATTGGCAGGTATGGCCGGTGCGGTGTGGCTGAACAGCGGACGTACCTCGGAAGAGGCAGCTACCATATTATATGACTGCACTATGGAAGATTTCGGAGCACAGGCCTGCGTCCATTCGTTCGGCATACCGGACTACCCGAACGAGAACTACACGGCACGTGCCGAACGTTGTTACGGGCTGAACCTTGAAGTGCGTCTGAAGAACGGGAAAGTCAAGTCGTTCGATTTCGACGTGACAGATCAGGTTGCCGCACAGCCGCAGGGAGGCGTCATCGTGGTGAGCGGTATCGAGATTTCCGACGAGGACGGTACGGAAGGCGGTTCCGGCTTCGATGTGAACGTGGGAGATTGGGGCGAGTACGAAGACGTCGAACTCCCTCTTTAAGAATAAATAGTTTTTACTAATCATTAATGTTTTACTAAAAATTCAGCAACATGAAAAAAAATCTTTTTTTTGTGGGAATTGCTGCCGCCGCAATGCTGGTAAGTTGCAGCAATGATGAGACCGTGGAAATACCTCAGTCGAAGGCTATCAAGTTTGAGAATTTCGTGAATACGAGTACACGTGGTATCGCTGATGACATCACAAAAGACAATATCACGAACTTTAGTGTGTATGGTTTTATGACAAATGTCTCAGGACAGATTTTCACCAACGAAGCTGTCATAGGTGGAGGATCTGATTGGAACTATACAAACACACAGTATTGGGCTTCCGACAAGGATTATTGGTTCTCTGCCATTGCTCCTACTACAGGTGCGCAGTGGACTTATGACGTGAACAATACCACCGAGGGCGGTATCATCACTTTCGAGAACAAAGATGGTAAACAGGACTTGCTCTATGCTTATTCAGGCAAGATTCATTGTAATGATCCCTCACTTCAAGACAAAGTAGGTTTTACTTTCAATCACTTGCTGTCGCGTGTAAAATTCAACTTCACTAACAATATGGGTAACAATAATACCAAGTTGGTAGTGAAAGACGTGACAATTACTGATGCAAATGGAAAAGCCACTTGCGATGTTTCAAAGAGCGAAAAAGTTTGGACACTTACCGAAGACAACACAACAGGTAATCTGGTATTCGATGCTGTTCCTGATGAAGAAACTAAGATTGAGAACAACAAATCAATCGCTACAGACCACAAGTATATGATTCCGCAGAATCAGGCATATAAACTTACTTTCACTGTAGAGATGTATCAGGGTGAAGTGCTTGCCAATACTTATACCCATACGGATATAGTTGTTCCTCAAACGAACATGGTTGCCGGTAATAGCTATGTGTTCAATGCTACATTGAATTCGGAGAACATCGATCCGGAAGGCAAACTTTATCCTATCGAATTCACAGTAACCGATATTCCTGAATGGAATGACGAATGGGAAGCTGGCGCAGTAACTGTTCCTGAAATGTAAAGACAAGACAAAATGTATATACCTTGCTATAAGGTATAATTTTGCATAGGGTGTAAGGGGTTGAATGTTCCCCTTACACTCACTAATAGCCGGAGAATAGCGTTCCGGACAAGTAACTAAAAAAAGAAGGCAATGAACGGACATAAGAAAAGGACGAACTTAACGGCAAACGGCATGGCGGCAGTGCTGTCATGTCTGCTGTTTTTCTCTTGCAATAACGAGGACTTTCTCGAAAATAACGGCAGTATTACCGGAAATGCTTGTGATAATATTTGTTTTGGAATCTCTCCTGACGGGAATGTGCAGGCTAGAGGAAATAATACTATTAGTGGTGAGGATGGATACACTTCCGAACGGTTTGTATTGCGGTCACTGAACTCGGCAGATACGCTTTGTGTCCGTGCCATTGTTTCCGAGGGTATTCATTCACCCGTTTTCGGGGATAGACAGGTCGTAACACGGGGCACACCTGTCACGGAAAATAACTTTTATGATTCATTCCACGTGCTGGCCTATTGGAAAAAGAACGGAACTCTGGTCAAAGAGCAGTTTTATATGGATGCTGATGTCACTAAGAAGGAAAACAACCTATGGAGTAGTACCGATACTTATTATTGGCCGGGAGCCGAACATACCCTTCAGTTCTATGCGTGGGCACCCGTTTCCGGAGCTTTCGAGACAACACCGGCGACTCCCGAAAACACGAAGCTAACATATACTGTTCCTTCGGATGCAGCCGACCAGAAAGATATTGTAGTGGCAAGTCCAGAAGAAACGCCCGGAGACCATAATGCGGCGCAGTCGCTTACGTTCAATCATATCTGTACCGCCGTGCGTTTCGTGACCGGCAGCCAGATGCAGCCCGGAACGATTAAAAGCGTGGCCTTGAAGGGCGTTCAATACAAAGGAACCTACGACTTGACCACCGGAGAATGGATACCTGACAGCGAGGTCTTTGGTTTCACGCAGTCGTTGGATAAAGAGATGAGTGGAAACGAGACAGACGGAACGGAAGTTGCCACGGGCGAAGCCACGTTCATGATGCTACCACAAACCTTGCCGACAGGCGCGGAGGTGGAAGTGGTGTTCGCCGATGGAGTGACAGGTGAAAATCGCACTCTCGAAGCTCCCGTTGCAGGAATGGAATGGCCTCAAGGGAAAACGGTTACTTACAAGTTGTCCATTTCGCCGGAATACGAGTTTAAGTTGGAAAATGAAAATCCTGTATTAGATGCGCATTACGACATTCTTTTAACAAAACTGATCGTGTCCGATATCCCGGCAGGTAAGGCATGGACGGTTACTGCTCCAACCCTGAATGATGAAAAGGTCACTATTCAGAAACAAGACGATATGAACAGCTATGCCAAGCAAGGTTATTGGACGGCCAATTATGCACGTGGAACAATAAGTGGTGAACTCGAAATTACCGGTAGCGCACGAGGCGAGACAGTCTATCAAGGTACGGGAAGCGGCGAGTTTCCGATTGCGATTTTCGTGCCGGAGAATATTGGCGAGGAGTCGCGTACAGTCGAGTTGTCTGTTAGGCTTGACGGCAGTGATGACATCGTACAGACATTGACCCTTATCCAGCTTGCTCTCGCTTGGTATGGCAATGGTATCGGTTGCGAACGGATAGAAAGCGAACAAGTTCCGTGGGGGTTCTATTGGGATAAGAATTTCAAAATAATCTATAATCTGGAAAGTTGCAACAACGATGACAGAATAAGTATCAGACGGTATATTGAATGGACTCAAGGATTGCACGACGCAAGTAATTGGCCTATTATTGGTTGGCTTATTAGATTGATTTTCGGGGATGACATACCCGATTTGTCTTTTGTGGAGATGGAAACATCGGGTATCTTATGGGAGACAAAAGCGGATAAGATAACCATCAATCTAGGTTCACTATCGACCGAAGGTATTGCCGAGAGTACGGCCGACGGGGTACAGAATACGCGCGAGATATATAATTTCAATGGTATTCAGTTTGTGAATGAGATAATCAACCGGATACAAAATATCCCCGGTTATAAGTTGGAAACAGAGGGTGAAGGTGTGTTCCCTACGAACAACGCAAGTATCGTCTGCATGAAATTGAACAGTTGGGACATTATCGAAGCACAGAATGAAGAAATCCTCTCGTTGACGGGCGGTGCTGATGTTATGGATCCGAAGTGGTACCTTCCCGCACAGGATGAAATATCGGGTATATCGGATGAAGAGTATCCTTTAGAAGACGATCATTGGACTTCTACGGCAGTAAAAAACGACAATCAGCATGCTTACAAGTATTCGCCCGACGGTACATTATCCGAGGAGTTACGTGATGCCGAGTTGAAAGTCCGTGCCGTACGTAAAAAATAGACTTTTCAACAATACCTCTTAAACGAATGGCTTCTTTTTTCAGCATTAGAAAAGGGGAGCCATTTTTCGAATTTTTTGTGAATTCGTATCCCTAAAGTAAGGTAGGCAAATATAAATATTTTGTTGCATTGTAGAAGTAGGTGAATATTGTATAATCTCTACGATTTAGAATTAAAAATGCAAGTTCGTAAATGGAGTTTTATAAGTTTTGATAAAAAGAGATCTTTCTTCTGAATAGCTCAATAGCTGGTAGTTGTAGAAGAAAAAAGGATGAGGAGAAAATCAAATAGTGTAATAATGCAATATAAATTAGTATATTTTGGAATATAATTAATACACATTTGGATGTATAATAAAAATATACTAACTTGTGTCCGAGTATTGTGGGTAAAGTGAGAGTACAAATATTAATGAGAACGGATGGTATATGACCTTGGAAATTCTGTGACACATGAGGAGATTTTTCGGTCGGTAAACAAGTGTTTTGATGGTGGTAAAAGTTGGAAATTAAAAAAAGATAAAACAATGATGAGTGAGGATAAATTGGTAAATATTGATACTGAAAAATTACGGAAAGAGGTCGAAATATTGTTCGAGGATAAGGAGAAAAGAGAATTCTTCATACAAATGTTGGCAGTGAGTGTCAAGGAAACAAGCGAGTTGTTGAATATGGTTACTCTAATGCTTGAATCTCCAGAAATATTGCAGAATCCAGAGTCTAAAATGAAAATATGTGAATTCCTGAAAAAACATAAGGATATTATTGCCGGTTTATCAAAGAGGATGCAAATGTTTTAATCGTTTGATCTTAAGATTTGTTTGTAACTACTTTCTCTTTTTTCTTTTTGTTTATCAAAGCGAATCCTGCAATGATTAATACTAAAGCGATTGGATCATGCCATGAGAATTTTTGGAGACCGAGCGATATTGACACGATAGCTCCGGTGATGGGGAGAAGGTAGATATATACGCTTTCCACGAAGGGCGAAATGTATAACAGTGCTTTTAAATTTAGAAAGTAAGCTATCAGCGTGGCGAAAACAAGTACGAAACCGAGTTCTAGCCAGATATGTACAGGGGGCTTCTGACGTGAATAGCGGAGCTTTGAGGACTTGGAGCAAACCGAAAGGAAGTACGAGAATAAAGGCTGCCAAGCTCATCCAACGCATCACGATGACCGAGTTGAATTTCTGGATATAGGGTTTGATTAATATGAGATAAAGTGCGGTGAAAATCGAGGAGATGAAAATTAGAACGTCTCCTGTGAATGAATCCTTTACCGTTTCTGCGTGTGGAATGATCGAAACATAAAGAGTGCCTGCAAGTCCTAGAATAATGCCGATGGCCTTGTAACGATTGAAGTCTGCGTGAAGAATCAATACGGCGAGGGCGATCACGATGATGGGTTGTACAGTACGGATAACAAAAGCATCCACGGGTCCCGTGATATTCAAACCGTTGATATATAGCAGTAGGTTACCTCCAATACCTAGAAGTCCTCCTAGCATCATCATGAAGATGTCTTTTCTTTTGGGTTTTGATTGTTGTTTGTTTGCCGGAATAAAAAGGGAGATTATCCAGAAACCGAAAGCCATGACTGAGCAACGAATTAACACGAGACCATGAGGTTCGATCCATTCTGGCATGAGGATCTTCATGAAGTTCGTGTTAAAGCTATATATAATAATTGTTGACAAGACCATGAGATGACCGATGATCTCTTTGGGCTTTTGAGTTGTTTCCATTGGTGTTATTATTTTTCGTGGTAAACGGAAACTTCTCGGATAAAGTTTGAGCCGAGCTTATAAATTATATTAAAAACTCAAACACTTGGTTGTGATAGCGGATCGTGTATTAATTGTATATATTCAGTGCGGTATCGCTTGCTGGGACCGGTTCTTTTTTTATGGAGAAATGAAACCGGGTTCCACGCCCTTCTGAGGAGGTAAATTGAATGGTTCCGCCCATAGCTTCAATGTATGCCTTACAGATGGACAGACCTAGTCCGGGGCCATCGGTAAAGGTGTTTGCCTTGTAGAATCTCTCGAAGAGATATGTGTGTATTCTAGGTGGCATCCCTGATCCCGTGTCTTCCACGGTGAAGTTAACCATGTTTTGTTTTTCATCCACAGAATAGGTAAGCTTGATGTGTCCTTTGTTTGTAAACTTCTGAGCGTTAGACAGGAGATTGAGAATTACTTGATACAATTTTTGTTGATCCGTGTATACAAGGAGATTTGGAGAACCTCCTTCTAGGTACAATTCTACGTTCGGGTGGGTATTGTTCATTCGAAGGAGGATAATATCCCGACAGAACTCGTGCAGGCAGAACGTTGCCATTTGTAGGTCAATCTTGTGTGCATCGATCCGGGCCAATCGTAACACGTCGTTTACCACGTGTGAGAGTTGGTCGGAATGTTCGTATATAAGATTCATGTACTCGTTCTGTTGGTTAGATGTCAGTGTTTTATCCGTGCTTATCAAGTTGGTCCAGCCTAAAATGCAGTTTAACTGGTCGTTAATTTCGTTACTCAGTTTTTCGAGAAACGAGAATTTTGACTTTTCAATCCGTTCTGTTTTGGCTAGAGCATCTTGTAAGCGAATTTGGGCCTGTTTTAGTTCCGTGATGTCATGAATGGTAATTAACATTTCCGGATAGTTATGAATGTTCATGTACGAACCGGAAACAGTAACATTGCATTTCAAGGTTTTCTTATCCGATTGGCACAGATTTATGGTAGCTTCTAGGTTAGAAAAGTCCTTTTTCGTTTTAAATGCTTCCGTTATTGCCTGTCTGATGGGACATGTCTTGCAAAGTTCTCCATTACCGCAGCCCTTACTCAAGGAATTGATGCAATTAAGTAATTCCCCGACTCTTTTAGGTTGTCTGAAGTTTTGAGAATCTGTAATTGCATAATAGTTTGTATTTTTTACGATAAAGTCTTTGTCAATGACGAGAATATAGGACTTTATGTGTTGTAAAATAAAATTGAATAGTGTCTCAGAAGTTTTAATTTCTCTTTTTTTATCGCTAATAACTTGTTTCGCCCGTATATACTTATATAAAATAAACAGGATTACACATATTAGTATTGCGATTATGATGTAATATTTCATGTTGCACACTTCTTGTAATTCACCACAAAGTTGTTAAAATTCATCGATGTTCCAAAGGATGGGGTTATAAATTTCTATATTTTTTGAAAAATTGTTCTGTCGTAAATAATCCTTTCTTGTGATATTATTGTTTCTTGTATTGGTGTGTGGGTGTTTGCCTATAGAGGAAATTGTGTCAAAGTAGATATTCATATTCTTTATGACGAGCCACGTATATGCGGGCAAAAGGACAAGTTATGCTGATCTTCAAATGATTTTCTCGGGCATACTCCAACGTTTCTTTCACGAGTTTAGCCCCGTAACCCTTATTTTGTAAAGGTTTTGGAACGAATGTATGTAAAATGTTAATTCCCTCGTTAAAGGGTTTGTATTCTATGACAGCCGACTTCCGTTTTCGATGAGTTCGAACACATGTCTGGTTTTATCATGTATAATTTCCATGTTTCGAGTATTTTGGGGTTTATAAATTTCTTATATATACGATAAAAGAGCAGGTGCTGTTTCAAACTTTTTATTAAAAATTATTTGTTGAAGGAGAGGATACTGGCTGGATATGGCGTATACTGGTGATGAGGCTTTGATTGTTTATAATTACGTGTTTTGAGATATTGATTGTGAGAATTTTGATATTTATTCTCTTATTTATGATTTATTTTCATAATCTTAGGGTAGATTTCTCGTATAATTGTATAATTTTATAACACTCCCGCATGGATGAGATGCAGACTATTACGTGAATTGTAATTGTTTATTTAATACATTATAAGTCATGAAACAAGCATCGGCATAAAACCTTTCAGGGCGAGTGAGTTGGGTGATTATCTAATGGATACCTTGGGGTGTGAATGGTCTGAGAGTGTAAAAAAAGATACTTGATAAAGGAGACGTATATTTTTGTGAAAGAGGCTGTTTGGGAAATTGTTATGGAGTGAACTTTTCCGACAGATCCTTTATATAAAGTTAAAACCAATGAAGACAGAGAAAGAGAAAATGCTTACTGGAGAGCTATACAATGCTACGGATCCCGTGTTATACGAGGAGAGAATGCGGGCTAAGGAATTGTTATTCGATTATAATCATACTCGGCCTTCCGAGAAAGAAGTTAGGGAGCGAATCCTACGGGAATTGCTAGGATGTACGGGAAACGAGTTTCTGATCGAACAACCGTTTAATTGTGATTACGGGTATAATATTCGTATCGGGGAAAATTTCTATGCTAATGTGGGATGTACAATTCTTGATGTGGCTCCAGTGACGATAGGTAATAACGTGATGCTTGCACCGAACGTGAATATATACACGGCAGGGCACCCGTTGGATGCAGAGATTCGTAATTCTGGATTGGAATACGCTTATCCGGTAAATATCGGAGATAATGTTTGGGTTGGAGGAAATGTGACGATTGTACCAGGAGTGACGATTGGTGCTAACTCTGTGATCGGGGCAGGAAGTGTTGTGACGAAAGATATTCCGGCTAATGTGGTTGCTGTAGGTAATCCTTGTCGGGTAGTTAGAAAAATTCTGAAATAGAGATAACTGTAAATAGAATTGTTTTATTATCCACGAAATGGAGAATATGGATAAAATAATTTAAATCCCGGAGAATATAAGGCAAGAACATATTTGTTGTACCATGTCCGACAAGAAAGACGGGGGATGGTACGGAGGCTGAGAAAGAGGGATTAACGTGTCATCGCATGAAAAAAGAGCTGGATGTTCGGGTAAAGTTTTTATCGACTATTATTGGCTGAAATGCCTGGCTACCTATTGGGTTGGACTGTTTATGTTCATGAAGTATCTATAGGTAGCAAGGCGTTTAAAGGCACGGTTATCACAGATACGTTTCCATTTTGTCTTTTTTATCAATATAGTTGGAGAAGCGAAATTCCGGCATGCCGAGGGCCATGGCTGCATGAATTGTGCCGTTTATTCCTAGCGTGCTAGCAAGTGTCCCCTTGTTTTCTTGGTGGATAGCGGTACAGACAAATCCCATGTAGAATTGGCTCACCCCTAAACATTCTGCCATAAGCGATCCATTTTGGTAAGCCAAGTTCGCATCGGCACTTCCGAAACGACTGGTCTTAGGTGTATGGATAAACAAGGCGGCAGTAGCTCCTCGGAGAATCATGTCATGGCCGTTGGTGTACTCTCTGTTTAAACGGTCGAACACGGGCAGGTAGCGGTAAGCATCCGGTATAATCCGTTCTAAGATAGGTTTTAATATGGGGTTCTTCAATTTCTTGGCTGCCGAGTTAAACACGTCCAGAGTGAAGCGGCTGATTGTGGCCAATTGCTTTGGATCGGTTACCAATGTGAAGTGTACTTGTTGCATATTACTTGCCGTGGGTGCACGATGGGCGGCTTCGATAATTTGTTCCAGCATTTCCCGAGGTATCGGTCGAGTAGAAAATGCCCTGTTGGAACGACGAGCTTTACATACGAGCATCATCTGTTCGGGGGTAGGGTAATCACTGTATTTGAACGAGTGTACCTTCTCTGGTGGAAATTCGGAATGGAGTACGGAGCTGGTAGGACATACGGCCACACAATGCCCACACACGATACAGTTTTCTACATTTTGTACTTTCACCGCAGAACCTTTTGTTTCCTGTGTGATGATTTGTGAAGGGCATACCCGTGCACATTTACCGCATTTGATACAGGTTCCTGTGTTGATACTTAATTTCCCATCCATGATTCTGTCATTTTGCCTGTGTTAATAATATCTTGTCTTGTCTACAAAAATAGCGAATATTCTTTAACTTTGGAAGCATAAATTTAAACTAATTGAGTATTGTATGAAACGGATTATTTTGACCTTGGGTGCACCGAATGATGAACAAGGAAACTTGAGTCCGATGGCGGAGGATCGTCTTGAGTGTACATTGGGGCTTTATCTTCATAATGACAATGTGAAAATTCTTTGTACCGGGGGATTTGGTGAATCCTTTAATACGGCAAATTATCCTCATGCTTATTATTCAAAACGTTTTTTAATCGAACGAGGAGTAAGGGAAAATGATTTTCTTGAACTTGCATTGACCTCGAATACGGTAGAAGACTTTCGGGTGTCAAAGCCTATTATTGAGCGGGAAAGGCCGGATTTGTTGTTGATTGTTACTTCTGACTTTCACATGGAACGTGTGAAAGTGTTACATGATCTTATTTTGAATTATCCTCATGTGTTTTTTATCCCGGCAAAATCAAGTTTGTCGGGAGAAGAACTGGCTCCTTTGGTTTTACACGAGAAGCTTGCCGTCAAAAGTTTATGGGATCGGGATTTTAAACTGTATTAGTTGGATTGGATATTTTTGAGAAAAAACAAATTCATTCTTTTGTGTATTTAAATTTTCCTTTATCTTTGCATCCGCATTTGGAGAGGTGGCAGAGTGGTCGATTGCGGCGGTCTTGAAAACCGTTGTACTGCGAGGTACCGGGGGTTCGAATCCCTCTCTCTCCGCCAAATACAACTGAAAATTAGTTGATTACAGATTTAACGCCCAATCTTATATCTAATGTAAAGTTGGGTGTTTTTATTTCATTCAAGCTTTGCTTTTTTATTGGGCGATTCAATTTTTATATTATCAGTATGACTAAAAATATTAATTATATCTTTTTATTTGCACGTGTTGCTATTGCTTTGGGATTCTTGTCTGCCGTGGCGGATCGTTTTGGAATATGGACTCTGTTGCTGGGAAGTGAAAATGTCGTTTGGGGTAATATGGAAAGTTTTACCGCTTATACCGGAGTGCTATTGCCTTGGGTACCTAAGTCTTTCTTGCCATTATTTGCATGGACGGCTACGATTGCGGAAATTGTTCTTGGTGTGTTGTTACTAATTGGTTTCCAAAAACGTTTGGTAGCCCTTGTTAGCGGTATCTTATTGTTAACCTTTGCTTTGGCTATGGTAACTGCACTGAATGTAAAAGCACCATTTGATTACAGTGTTTTTGCTGCGGCTGCTTGTGCATTTTTACTTTATAAAGAAAACGACTCTAAAGTAGGTAAATAAATTGGGTATTTGTATCCTTGGGTATTTATCCAATGGATAAAGGCGTGAAACGTTGTCTGTAGGGGGAAGGAGTTGTTTGCAAACGGATGTTTAGCAGAGGACTATGGTTGGAGAATCATTTAATAGGGGGGGGCGAAGAGGTTATCTCCATTGTAGAAGGAGAGGTACATTTCGAAACACGGGAGAAAATGTTGCCAATTTATTAAATTTGTGATAATAATGAATATGTTTTTTTATTTGTTGATTAATAGCGAGATATATTGTGATGATATTAAAAAATAATCAATAAAAAGCTTTTTTTATCTATCAATAGGCGAATGTTATTTATTGGGTTTTGGTAAAAGTCACTTTTCAAAACCTGGTGTTTTTTTAATGTGATAAAATAATTGTACCTTCGTACACTTATTGGCGTTTTATGAATAAAGTTCTGATTATAGACGATGAGAATCAATTAAGGGGATTATTATCCCGGATCATAGGGCTGGAGGGATATGAAGTCTTCCAGGCGGATTCCTGCAAGAGTGGGTTAAAACAACTGGCTTTGTATGACCCGGACGTAGTGTTGTGTGATGTGCGTTTGCCGGATGGAAATGGAGTGGAGTTAATTGCGGAGATTAAACGAGTGAAACCGTTGGTGGAAGTAATTATGCTGACAGCTCACGGGAATATTCCTGACGGGGTTCAAGCGATTAAGAATGGGGCGTTCGACTATCTCACGAAAGGGGATGATAATAACCGAATTATTCCGTTGATCAGTCGGGCTATGGATCAGGTGTCAAAAGCTAAGCAAGAGTGTCAGGTCGGAGAACCCATGGGACGGGAGTACTCGTTTGATACAATCTTGGGGAATTCAACGGCAATCCGGGAGGCTGTTGCACTGGCGAAGAAAGTTGCCGTGACAGATGTTCCTGTGCTGTTGACGGGGGAAACCGGAACAGGGAAAGAGGTGTTTGCTCAGGCAATTCATCGGAATAGTGATCGGGCTAAAAAATCTTTTGTGGCAGTGAATTGTGCGGTTTTCAGCAAGGAGTTGCTGGAGAGCGAGATGTTTGGCCATAAGGCAGGTTCCTTTACGGGTGCATTGAAAGATAAAAAAGGATTGTTTGAAGAGGCAAATCATGGTACAATATTCTTGGATGAGATTGGGGAAATGGCATTTGATTTACAAGCAAAGTTGTTGCGAATTCTGGAATCAGGTGAATTTATTAAAATAGGGGACACTAAACCCACGAAGGTGGATGTGCGAGTAATCGCCGCTACTAATCGAGATTTGACAAAAGAAATTGGGAACGGGAACTTTCGGGAGGATTTATATTATCGGCTTTCCGTGTTCTGTATTCCGTTGCCACCGCTACGGGAGCGGGTAGAGGATATTGAAGTGTATGTGCGAGCTTTTGTGCAACATTTCGGGGCGAAGATGAAGAAGAAGGGGTTGGAGATTCATCCGGATTACATGGAATGCTTGAAGCGTTATGGTTGGCATGGGAATGTCCGGGAATTGCGTAATGTCGTAGAACGGAGTATCGTGATTGCGGGAGAAGGGAAGTTGACAGTGGACGATCTGCCGCTTGAATTGCGAAATTCAGCTTTGAACACGGAGGAAACAGGAGGACTTTCCGATTTCGACATGGCGAATATTGAGAAGAATCATATCCGGCGGGTTCTTCAACACACGGGGGGAAATAAGACAGAGGCTGCTCGGTTGATGCATATCGGATTAACTACTTTGTACCGTAAAATCGAAGAATACGGTTTGGGGGATAAATAACAAGTATAATTGTGTTTGTTTCCCATTTTGCTATACCGAAATGAAAGAACAACCTTTTCATTTTGGTAGGGTATCTTGTCTTTCATTCTATTCTGTAAATGTATTTATATTGTTGTTTCATAGATTGTTACAATAAATGCCTTTTCGTATGGCATACCATTGGTATTAGGAGGGGCAAAGATTATTGAATTAATATATGAAATTATGGAACAGGTATTATCATTTATTTTCTTGTGCCTGACAGGCGTTGTCTGTTACTGGTTTTTCTTTAAGTGTATTGATTGGTTTGAAAAGATTTAGAGTAGAAAAAGATGTTTACAGTATTATTTGTTATCGGTTTAGCGATGTTCGGGTATATGATGTATGTAATGGTTAGACCCGAAAAGTTTTAGGATGAGAGTGTAAAAACAGATAGCGTTTAGTTATCAAGAAAAGTAGAAAAGATGAATACAGAAATTCTAGGAAGTGCGTTGCAGATTGTCCTGTTGGTTGTGTTGGCTTATCCACTAGGACGTTACATTGCAAAAGTGTACAAGGGGGAGCGAGTATGGACTGATTTTATGGCTCCCGTGGAAAAGTGGATGTTTAAGTTAAGTGGTATTAACCCGGAAGAATCAATGAACTGGAAGAAATTCTTGGTCGCATTGTTGACCATCAATGTTTTCTGGTTCTTTTGGGGGATGTTCCTGTTAGTATTTCAGGGATATTTGCCGTTGAATCCGGATGGGAATGTGGGACAGACTCCTGACCAAGCATTTAATACCTGTATCAGTTTCATGGTGAACTGTAACTTACAACACTATAGTGGAGAGTCGGGATTGACTTACTTCACCCAGTTGTTTGTAATCATGTTATTCCAATTTATTACCGCTGCTACCGGTATGGCTGCTCTTGCAGGTATTTTCCGGGCGATGGCTGCCAAGACAACACAAGATTTCGGTAACTTCTGGGTATTACTTGTAAAAAGTTGTTCCCGTATTTTGTTACCGTTGTCATTAGTGGTTGGTTTTATCCTGATTATAGAGGGAACTCCGATGGGTTTTGACGGTAAGATGGAAGTGACAACATTGGAAGGGCAAACTCAAATGATTTCGCAAGGACCGACTGCAGCTATTGTACCTATCAAGCAGTTAGGAACAAACGGTGGAGGATATTTCGGGGTGAATTCTTCTCATCCTTTGGAAAATCCGTCATTCTTGACGAATATGGTAGAGTGTTGGTCTATATTGATTATCCCGATGGCGATGGTATTTGCATTGGGTTTCTATTTAAAGCGTAAAAAATTAGCCTATTCTATTTTTGGAGTGATGTTATTTGCCTTCTTGGTCGGAGTCGTTTGTGCCCACTACTTTGAGATGGGGGGAAGCAAACAAATCGATGAGATGGGTATCGCTCAAGACTTAGGTAGTATGGAAGGTAAGGAAATCCGAATAGGAGCAGCTGGTACTGCCTTATGGAGCCAGGTAACTACGGTCACCTCGAATGGGTCAGTGAATGGTATGCATGATAGTTTGACTCCGATCACAGGGATGTTCTCCATGTTGAACATGATGATTAACTGTTGGTTCGGTGGTGTTGGTGTGGGCTTCATGAACTACTACGTGTTTATCATTATCGCCGTCTTTATTAGTGGATTGATGGTCGGACGTACTCCAGAGTTTCTAGGAAAGAAAGTGGAGGCAAGGGAGATGAAGATTGCTATGATCGTTGCTTTAGCCCATCCGTTCTTTATTTTAGTGTTTACTGCAATTTCCAGTTTCTTGGCAGCTCATAATCCTGAATTAGCGGATGCATGGTTGAATAATCCTTCATTCCATGGTTTGAGCGAGATGTTGTACGAATACACTTCTTCAGCTGCTAATAACGGTTCTGGCTTCGAAGGATTGAGTGATAATACTTATTTCTGGAATTACACCTGCGGTATTGTTTTGATTATGGGACGTTATCTTCCGATCGTTGGTCAGGTGGCGATTGCCGGATTGTTGGCAAATAAGAAATTTATTCCGGAAAGTGCGGGTACTTTGAAGACAGATACGGCAACTTTTGCAGTGATGACATTCTTGGTCATCTTTATTGTGGCTGCTTTGTCTTTCTTCCCGGCTTTGACGTTAGGACCTATTGCTGATTATTTATCATTTTAGATATTGAATTTTAATAGTATATGAATATGAAACCAGATAAATCAACTTCACTTTTTCCGAGAGAATTGGTACTGGAGAGTTTGAAGCAATCATTCGTGAAGTTAGATCCGCGAATTATGGTGAAAAATCCAGTGATGTTCACTGTGGAAATATGTACGGTATTAATGATTGTAGCTACATTGTATTTTATTTTTGCCGGGATTACGGATCAGGGATCTTTCGGTTATAATGTGGCGATTTCCATCATATTATTTATTACCTTATTGTTTGCCAATTTTGCAGAAGCTATTGCAGAAGCTAGAGGGAAAGCTCAGGCAGATAGTTTAAGAAAGACAAGAGAAGAAACTCCTGCAAAATTAATCGTGAATGATAAAATTCAGGTGGTTAGTAGTTCTAAACTGAAAAAAGGAGATATTTTTGAATGTGAGGCTGGTGATGTTATTCCTTCTGATGGAGAAATTATCGAGGGTTTGGCTTCTATTGACGAGAGTGCCATCACAGGTGAAAGTGCGCCGGTAATTCGTGAAGCAGGTGGTGACAAGAGTTCCGTAACTGGGGGTACGAAAGTACTTTCTGACAAAATCCGGGTATTGGTAACCACGCAGCCGGGAGAGAGCTTTTTGGATAAAATGATCGCTTTGGTTGAGGGTGCTTCTCGCCAAAAAACACCAAATGAAATTGCATTAACAATATTGTTGGCCGGGTTTACGTTAGTTTTCGTAATCGTATGTATGACCCTAAAACCGTTTGGTGATTACGTGGGAACCAACATTACGGTGGCAGCTTTTATATCTTTGTTCGTTTGCTTGATTCCGACAACAATCGGAGGATTACTTTCTGCTATCGGTATTGCCGGAATGGACCGTGCGTTGCGTGCCAACGTGATTACCAAATCGGGTAAAGCTGTGGAAACTGCGGGGGATATTGATACTTTATTGTTGGACAAGACTGGTACAATCACGATAGGTAACCGAAAGGCTACTCGTTTTTATCCGGCTAGAGGAGTGGATGAAAAACATTTCGTGACGGCTTGTATGCTATCCTCTCTTTCTGATGAAACGCCGGAAGGTAAATCTATCGTGGAATTAGGACGTGAAAGTAATATCCGGATGAGAGATATTGATACTGCTGTGACCAAAATGATTAAGTTTACCGCAGAGACTCGTTGTTCCGGAGTTGATTTGGCCGATGGAACCCGGATTCGTAAAGGAGCATTCGATTCGATCCGTGCAATTGCAGAAAAAGCCGGAAATGAAATGCCATTGGAAACAGAACAAATGATTCATACCATATCTAGTAATGGAGGAACGCCGTTAGTGGTTTGCGAAAATGAAAAGATTTTAGGAGTAATAGAGTTACAGGATATTATCAAACAAGGTATCCGGGAACGTTTCGAACGATTGCGTAAAATGGGAGTAAAGACTGTTATGGTAACAGGTGATAATCCTTTGACAGCAAAATATATTGCAGAAAAAGCTGGTGTGGATGACTTTATAGCTGAGGCTAAGCCTGAGGATAAAATGGAGTATATCCGGAAAGAACAGCAAGAAGGAAAATTAGTTGCCATGATGGGGGATGGTACGAATGATGCCCCGGCTTTGGCTCAGGCTGATGTGGGGGTTGCCATGAACAGTGGAACACAAGCAGCAAAGGAAGCGGGAAATATGGTTGATTTGGACAACGACCCGACTAAACTAATCGAGATTGTAGAAATCGGTAAACAATTATTGATGACACGGGGAACGTTGACAACATTTAGTATTGCTAATGACGTTGCCAAGTATTTCGCTATCGTTCCTGCTTTGTTCATGGCAACAATCCCATCTCTCGGTGTATTGAATATTATGGGATTACATAGTCCTGAAAGTGCTATTCTTTCAGCAGTAATCTTCAATGCCATAATTATTCCGTTATTAATCCCGTTAGCATTGAAAGGTGTGGCTTACAAGCCGCTTGGAGCATCAGCTTTGTTACGTCGGAATATGTTGATATATGGATTGGGTGGTATTATTGCCCCGTTCATCGGAATCAAGTTGATCGATTTATTGATCGGTTGGTTGTTATAAAATAGGAACTTATAAAAATAAATTAATCATGAAATCGAATTTATTGAAATCATTAAGATTGACTCTTGTATTCTGTGTCTTTTTTAGTGTCTTCTACATATTTATTCTTTGGTTGTTTGCTAAAGTAGCCGGTCCGAATGGAGGAAACGCCGAGGTTGCTGTCCTTAATAACGGGAAAGTTGTTGGAGGAGCTAATGTTGGTCAGAATTTCACGAAAGACATTTACTTCTGGGGACGTCCTTCCTGTGCCGGAGATGGTTATGATGCATCTAGTTCTTCCGGTAGTAACAAAGCAACTACCAACCAAGAATACTTAAAAGAAGTAGAGAGCCGTATTGATACTTTTTTAGTAAAACATCCCTATTTGAAACGGGAAGAAGTACCTGCTGATATCGTAACGGCCAGTGGTAGCGGCTTGGACCCGGATATTTCAGTGGCTTCCGCTTATGCACAAGTAAAACGGGTTGCTGCAGCGAGGGGAATGTCAGAAGAACAAGTGAAAAATATTGTAGAGGAGGTAAAACAAGATCCGCTTTTAGGGTTATTTGGTCCTTCTAAAGTGAATGTTTTGAAACTAAATATGGCGTTGGACGAAAAAGCCAATTAGTTTTATTAGTTAGGTGTTTATTTTTGCTCGGGGAATACGTCCATTCCCCGATTTTTAAAGAATCAATGTTACGATCGACAGATCGTGTGGGGATTTATTTCCCTTATTAAAATTAGTTTGATTATGCAATTCGTAAAAAAAACAATGGTGATGACAGGGGCTATGCTCCTTGCTTTTGGTGTTTGTGCTCAAAACAATGCTCCCGTGGTAAAAGAAAGCGGGAAAGAAATTGCGGTAGAAGAGAATGAAACTTCTTCCGTATCAACAAAAGAAAGTAAAGTGGATTTCAAAGTTAGTGCAGATGTTGTTAGTTCTTACATATGGCGTGGTGCCTATAATGCAGGGGCTAGCATTCAACCGACATTGGGAATGAGTGTGGGGAACTTTTCTCTAACTGTTTGGGGATCTAAAGAGATTAGTGATTTACATAAAGAAATAGATATTACAGCAGCTTATAGTTTTGGATGTGTTTCCGTGTTTGTTGCCGATTACTGGTGGGAAGGTGATAAATTCTGGGAAAAAGAGGATAATACTTCTGCTAAATATTTTAATTTGGATAATCATGATACGAAACATCGTCTGGAAGCAGGAATCTCTTGGACTGTGTCAGAGAAATTCCCCTTGTCTGTAGCATGGAACACGATGTTCTGGGGTGCTGATAAAAACGCTGAAGACGGAAAGCAGAATTACTCTTCTTACGTGGAATTGAACTATCCGTTCACTGTTCGTCAGATTAGTTTGAACGCTACACTAGGACTTACTCCTTACGAAAGTCGTAATATGTATGGAACCGGAGGTTTTGACGTGTGCAACATTGCATTATCAGCCTCAAAAGAGGTACAAATCTCGAAAAAATTCTCCTTACCTATTTTTAGCCGCATAATATTTAATCCTGCTGCACAGGATGCACACGTTGTTTTTGGATTCACACTTCGCTAATTTAGATATGTAGGTTCCGTACGATTTCCTTTCGTACAAAGGGGAGTTGCCTGAAGGCACTCCCCTTGCTTATTTTAGATTATTCAATTAAAAAATACTCTCTGGTTAATTAATTATTCTTAGTGGGAGATTGCCATCCCCCACCCAATGCTTTGTAAAGATTAACGACGGAAAGCAATTCGTCTCGTACGGCATTGTTCAGTCCGATTTGGGCATCGAAGTAACCTCTCTGGGCATCCAACACGTCCAAGTAACTGATTACACCGTTTATATATTGTAAATTGGCTAGTTCCATATACGAGCGGGCGGCTTCTTCCAGACGAGCTCTTGATACCCGCATATCCCGTATTTTCGAGAATGTAGTTAAGGCATTATCGACTTCTTTGAACGCAGATAGTACGGTTTGTTGATAACTGTACGTCTCGGCTTCTAGGGCGGCCCGAGCAGCTTTAAGACGTGCCCGGTTACTCCCGGCATTGAATACGGGTGCAAGTAGTTTACCTCCCAGATAAAAGTAAGGTGCTTTCAAAAAGTCACTGAGTTCGCTATCTTCTCGTCCATATCTGGCAGTTAATGTGATTTGCGGGAATAGACTGGTGTAAGCAATACCTACTTTAGCATTTGCTGCTTTCAGTTTATATTCCGCTTGCCGAATGTCGGGACGGCGTTCAAGTAGGGAAGAGGGTAAACCTACCGGAAGCTCAGGCAACAGCGTTTGCTGATCAATGTTTTTTCCGCGGGGAATTTTTCCGGGATAATGCCCCGTGAGTAAAGATATTTCATTTTCTTTTAAACGAATCTGGCGTTCCAAATCAGGAACGAGTGTAGTGGTTTTTGCTAATTCCACTTGTGCCTGACGGTAGGCCGTTTCGGAAGTCAGTCCACCTTCGAAGCGCAGTTTTGCTAGACGAACACTTTCTACACGAGCCTCGTAGGTCTGTTTGACAATACTTAATTCCATGTCAAGGGCGCGTAATTCGAAATAGGCTTGTGCCACTTGGGAAACTAACGTCATATGTAAAGCCCTTTGTCCTTCTATGGTTTGAAGATAGGCAGCTAGGCTGGCCTGTGAACTCCAGCGAAGTTTTCCCCAAAGGTCGAGTTCCCAGGAAAAAGTTGCTTCGATATTGAATGTATTGTCAGGGGAACGGTCGTATTCTCTTTCTCCAAGAACGTCGGCACCGATTCTTGGAAAAAGATTTGCTTTTTCCATACGGTGGGCATAACGACTCTCTTTTACTCGGGCTGCCGCTGCCAGCAGATTCTTGTTGTAAGTGAGTGCTGTGGTGATCAGGCGTTGTAACACCGTGTCCGTGTAGATTGTTGACCATTGGATATCAGCCACGGTCGTTGTGTCCGAACTATTCGTGTCGGCAATTGTTGTAGGTAAATTCAGTTCCGGACGGGTATATTTCTTACCAATCTTGCAAGAAGTCGATAGACTTCCGACAAGAGCGGCGATAAGTATGATATGGTAATGCTTCATGACTATGTGTTTTAATGATGGGCCATAAACTATTTCTTTTTCCACATTTTTATCTTATAAATTTGTACGAAAAAGAAAGGTACAAGAATGATTCCGACGGTGATGGCAACAATCATTCCAAAGAAAATTCCGGTACCAATGGAATGACGGCTGGCCGATCCGGGACCTGTTGCGAGTACCATGGGTAACATTCCGAGTACGAAAGCTAGAGAGGTCATTAAGATCGGACGGAATCGGGCACGAGCAGCTGTAATGGCTGCTTGTACTGCATCGACACCTTTGTCTACTTCAACCTTGGCAAATTCCACGATGAGAATGGCATTTTTAGCGGCTAGTCCGATCAGTGTTACTAGTCCGATTTGGAAGTACACATCGTTCTCCAATCCGAATACCCACACGCCGAGGTAAGCACCGAGAGCTGCAATCGGCAAAGATAACAATACGGCGATCGGCACGAACCAACTCTCATACAAAGCGGCAAGGAAAAGGAATACGAAAATGAAAACAAGTGACATTACCATTCCGGTTTGTCCTTCTGCTTTTTTCTCTTGGAAAGAGAGACCGCTCCATTCGGTTCCGATGTTGTCAGGTAGATGTTCACGTGCCAGTTTTTCGATGGCTCTCATGGCCTCTCCAGAACTATGGCCCGGGGCGGCTTCACCATTGATAACAGCGGTTGTGAACATGTTGAATCGCTTGATCGATCCGGGCCCCGTGGTGTTTTCCGCTTTACCGAGGGCGGTCAAAGGAACCATGTTTCCTTTGGATGTTTTCACGAAGAACATATTGAGATTTTCTTTTTGCATCCGGTAAGGGGCCTCCGCCTGCATATATACCTTGTAGACTCGGTTGAACATATTGAAGTCATTGACATACACGGATCCCGTATAAGCTTTCATCGTGGAGAATATATCGGCTAGAGGAATTCCTAGGAATTGTGCCCGGTCACGATCTACATCAAAATACAACTGGGGAATTTCAGCTTGCAGCGAGGAAGACACTCCGGAAAGGGCCTTGTCTCCTGCGGCATATTTCACCAGCGTGTCGACTGCAGCAACCAAGTTCTCGAAAGTCGCCCCGTTACGAGCTTCTACTTGTAATTCGAATCCTCCCGAAGTACCTAACCCGGGGATAACGGGTGGGGTAGTGAGGAATACAAGAGCCTCCGGATATTGCTTGAACTCGGTGCGGACATCGTTCATTACTTCTTTTAGAGACATTCCGCCTTTTTTACGTTCTTCCCATGGTTTGAGGATAACGGTTAACTCCGAACGGGATTGGTTTGTTCCGACACGGGGACTACTTCCTGCTACACTTTGTACATACGCCACAGCAGGGTGTTCCTTCAGATAGTCGACGGCACGTTCTGTCACCTTGCGGGTACGTTCCAGTGTGGCACCCTCGGGTAAGGCCAGTTCCACCTTGAAATATCCTTGGTCTTCTTCCGGTAGGAAACTGCTAGGGATCACTCGGTTTAACACAAAGATGAACACGATAGCCATTCCGAATCCTGCGATAATTCGGCGGGGATTGGCAAGAGCCCGTTGTAAAAGATGAATGTATTTATTATTTCCGCGGGCGAGCCATTCGTTGATTTTTCGGAATATGAAATTCTTCTTCTCGTTAGATGGGCGTAACAGTACGGCACACATGGCAGGACTTAACGTCAATGCCACTACCAGAGAGATTAACACGGATACCACGATTGTAATGGCAAATTGACGGTAGAGCATACCGGTGATTCCTGGCAGAAAACTCACGGGTACAAACACAGCACCCAGTACAAGTGAGGTGGCAACTAATGCGCCAGTCAGTTCTTTCATGGCTTTGCGGGTGGCTTTGTAAGGGGATAATCCTTCTTCTTCCATGATTCGTTCAACCCCTTCGACTACCACGATAGCATCATCGACGACAATACCGATGGCAAGTACCAGTCCCAACAGGGTCAGCATATTCAGGGAGAAACCGAAGGCAAGCATAAACCCAAAAGTTCCGATTAAGGACACGGGGACCGCAACCAAGGGTATCAAAGAGGCACGCCAGCTTTGGAGGGAAAGAAATACGACAAAGATTACGAGGAAAAGAGCCTCGAATAAGGTTTTATACACTTCATGAATCGATTCCGAGATGTAAGTTGTGATGTCAAAAGGAATGTTATAACTTACTCCTTCCGGAAAGTCTTTACTGATTTCTTCCATGGCTTTCACCACGTTCTTGGCAACTTCCATGGCGTTGGCACCGGGTAGCATATAGATACCGAGTACGGCAGCATTCTCCCCGTTCAATCCGCTCTCCGTATTATAGGAACTTGCCTCTAACGATACTCTTGCCACATCACGTAAACGAATGATAGAACCGTCGGGATTTGCCCGCACGACAATCTCTTCAAACTCGTTTACAGAGGAGAGACGTCCCGGGGCCGTGATAGGAATGGTTATGTCTGTCCCGTTCATCGGTTGTTGACCGAGTACTCCGGCGGCAGATTCCCGGTTTTGGTCTTTCAATACATTTTGCAAATCTTTGATTGTTAGCCCAAAATTAGCCATACGGTCGGGAAGAATCCAGATTTGCATAGCGTAATAACGACTACCGATGTTTGAAACTCGTCCCACGCCTGGAACACGTTTCAGCACGTCGAGTACGTTGATGGTAGCAAAATTACTAAGGTATATCTCGTCAAAACGAGGATCGGATGAGGTCAGCGTGAGAGTCATTAATTGGCTGGAAGATTGTTTTTCCACTTTGATTCCGTTCTGTACGACTTCCGCCGGGAGACGGGATTCAGCCAATTTCACGCGGTTTTGAATATCGACGGCGGCCAATTCGGCATCCGTTGATATGTCGAAAGTCACGGTAATTGACAGACCTCCCGAGTTGGAACTGCTCGATTCCATGTATAACATTCCCGGTGTTCCGTTCAATTCCTGCTCGATAGGAGTGGCTACTGCCTGTGAAACGGTAACGGCACTGGCTCCCGGATAGGATGCGGATATTTTCACGACGGGAGGGGTGATCTGCGGGTACTGGTCCACGGGGAGTAAGGATAACCCGATGAATCCTACCAGTACGATGACAATAGACAGCACAGCCGAGAATATCGGCCTGTCAATGAAGAAACCGGGTTTCATAAGGCAACCTCCTCCTCTTTAATCATGTCGGGACTTACGGGTTTTACTAGTGCTCCCGGAGTTAGCTTGTGGTAGCCCTCGACAACAACCAGCTCGTCGGGTCCAAGCCCGCGCTCTACTACGGTATGGTTATTCACTTCTGGTCCGGTTTCGATAAAACGTTTCTCGGCTGTACTGTCGCGGCGGACAACATATATATAGGCACCGCCTTTTTCAATGGCGACTGCTTTGCTGGGAACAACTATGGCATTTTCTCGCACATCGAGTAACAACTTTACTTTGGTGAATTGTCCCGGTAGTAACTTCCTGTCAGGATTGGGTAGTTCTGCTCGTACGCCGAAGGTTCCTGTTTGAGGATTTACTTGAGGGTCGGCAAAATCCACAATTCCGGTTAGGGGATAAACTGAATTATCCGCCAGCGTGATCGTCACGCTAGGCTGCCAAGACCGGTTTGCATCTTTTTCGCCGAGAGTTACGTTTCGCTGTTGGCTACGCAGGTAGTCGAGAGCGGTCAGACTGAAATCCACGAGTACTTCGTCACTTTCCACGATGGTGGCAAGTTGGGATTTTCCTCCGGGTCCGACTAGAGTACCGATGTCAGCATATCGTTCACTAATATATCCATCTATCGGGGAACGTACTGTGGTATAACCTAATTCGAGTTCTGCTTGGGCGAGATCAGCCTTACTCATGGCAACGTTTGCCTTGGCACTCTCGTAAGCAGCCACGGCGTTATCAAGATCGAGCTGACTGGCAGCCTTTTGCTCGTAGAGAGGGCGCAGGCGTTCTACATCGCGTTCGGCTTTTGCCTCTTGTGCTTGATCTTTTGCTAATTGTGCCTTCGCTTTGTCAACACGTGCTTGGTAAAGATCACTATTTATTTTGAAAAGGGGTTGGTTTCGTTTCACACGCTTTCCCTCCTCGAAAAGCATCTGTTCTAGGTAACCTTCCACACGGGCCCTTACCTCGACGAACCCTTTCGCTCGGATTTGTCCGACGTATTCTCCGTATATTTCCACGTTATCTACTCCTACTTTCTCTACAGCCACTACTTGTCGCTCTGGTTCGGTCTTATCTTTACAGCTGGCCAAGAGAATGAACACGAGTGTGATTGCTATTCCTAGTTCTTTCATATGAATTGATTTTATATACATTTTTCGTCCTACTTCTTATGCAATGAAAATAACATGCTACGTTTTTACGTGATAATGTAAAAATAAGTTATCTTATTATAATACAGCGTTATTTCTGAATTTTATTAATTTATCCGTCTCAAAAACAGCGTGTTTTTGTGTAGAATAATACCACAAGTTGTGGATGGGGCAAGTTGGTTTCATGCTCGTTACGGTTTTCATCATTAGAATAAGGTTATAATGCTTTTATAATTAGGTGTCCTACGTAAACAGCTGTTAATCCCAGTACAATACAGAGGATTGTGTAGGACATAAAATATAAATAGTTTTGTTCTCTTAGTAACATGAAATTCTCGTTCATAAAGGTGGAGAACGTGGTAAAACCTCCGCATAACCCCACGGTTAGGAATGAACGTAAGTCCGTGTTGAGTAGGTTACCTCGCTCGAACAGACCATAGAAAATTCCAATCAGCAAACATCCTGCAATGTTAACAGCCATAGTACTGAAAGGAAATGTCCAAAGGAAATGGTGTTGTACGAAACGAGCTAGGAGAAAACGAAATATTCCCCCGCAAAAACTTCCCAACCCGATGATCAATAGTGTTTTAAACATATATGATGCTTACTTGGTGGCTTTAGGAACCATTATCATAGATTGGGCGCAAATATATTACTTTTTTCTTATTTATCAGCTATTTGGCGTATGAAATAAAGTATTTGTTTCTTATCTTGGAGTAACTTTTGTGATAAGATATACCCTGTTGTCCCTTGTGCTATCACTGCCTTTGAATATCAACAAATCATCAACGTAACACGAACGTATCATAGACACTGAAGTATGTATATGCTATGTTTATGATGTGTACATGATGTGTGTGTGGTCAGGGGAAAGGATAGTTCAACTTTAGCCGATTGTTGGACAAGCGGTAAAACGGAAGAAATTACTACCCCCTCCAACTACACCTTACACGGGGTTGTTGGAGGGGGTAGTAGGTTATATTTATGGTAAATCTACTTCAAACCACTTCTTTCTAACAATGCGTCAATTGTCGGTTCTTGCCCCCGGAAACGCTTGTAAAGAATCATCGGATTTTCGGATGCTCCTTTTTCTAGCACGTTGTGGCGGAAAGATTCGGCTGTAGCCTTGTCAAAAATACCGTTTTGTTTAAATAGGGAGAAAGCATCGGCATCCAGTACCTCTGCCCATTTATAGCCATAGTATCCGGCAGCATATCCCCCGGCGAAAATATGTCCGAAAGCGGGAGAGAAAGCACTACCTTTCACAATAGGCATAATCTCTGTTTTGCCCATGGCTCGTTGTTCGAAATCGACAAGAGGTTCGGTAACAGGTTCCGTGATCGTGTGCCAAGCCATATCGACCATGCCGAAACTTAACTGGCGATCACTAGCGTACCCGGATTGGAAATTGGATGACTTCTTGATTTTGTCGATATATTCTTGAGGAATTTTCTCTCCGGTTTGGTAATGTACGGCCCATGTGTCGAGCCATTCCTTCTCAAGAGCGAAATTTTCCATGAATTGCGAGGGTAGCTCCACGAAGTCGCGAGACACACCGTCCATAGAAGTGGAACCGTAAGTACACTTACTGAACATACCATGTAGGGCATGACCGAATTCATGTAGGAACGTGGTAACTTCGTTGAAGGTCAATAATGATGGTTTTGTGTCTGTCGGTTTTGTGAAATTCATTACAAGAGATACCAATGGCCGTTGATCTTTGCCATTAACCATTTTCTGTCCGCGGAACTGGGTCATCCATGCTCCGCCTCCTTTGCTTTCCCGTGGGAAAAAGTCCGTGTATAGAATGGCAAGTAATGAGCCGTCATTATCATATACCTCGTAAGTTTTCACTTCGGGATGGTATAATGGGATATTGTTGACCTCCTTGAAGGTAATACCATAAAGGCGGGTAGCTAAATCGAAGACTCCTTTTTGCACATTTTCGAGCTTAAAGTAGGGTTTTAGCATCTCGTCGTCGAGCGCGTATTTTTCCTGCATCAATTTATTTGAATAATAACTCCAATCCCAACGTTGTAATTCACCTTTTAATCCGGCTTTACGGGCAAACTCTTCAACTTCTTTTTTATCTTTAAGAGAATGAGGATAAGAAGCTTCATGCAGTTCGGCAATGAAGTTGTTCACGATCTCCGGGGTGTTGGCCATACGGTCTGTTAAGGCATAGGCTGCATAGGTCGGATAACCCATGAGTTTTGCTTTTTCCAGACGTAAAGCGGTAATCTTTTTGATCACTTCTTCGTTGTTATATTCGTTATCATGGTATGCCCGTGAAGAATTTGCACGAAATACTTTCTCTCTTAGATTCCGGTTGTCCGCATATTTCATAAAGGGGCCCATACTCGGGTAATGGAGGGTGAAAACCCATCCTTCCTTTCCGCGTTGTTTGGCGGTCATGGCAGCCATCTCCTTGGCTCCTTCAGGCAGACCGGAAAGATCTTTTTCGTCTGTTACGTGTAATTCAAATGCATTGGTTTCTGCCAGTTCATTTTTGTCAAAAGTCAGACTTAACTTACCTAGCTCGATGGAGATTTCCTTAAAACGCTCACGAGCGTCTCCTTCTAGGTTTGCACCGCCGTCAATAAACGCTTTCCACGTGTTTTCAAGTAACTGCGTTTGCTCCGGATTCAAATTTAGGGTTGCTTTTTGTGCGTAAACTTGTTTTACCCGTTCAAAAAGTTGCGGGTTCATATAAATGGCGTGACTGAACGAAGTGAGCTTTGGAGACACGTTTTGTGCGATATCTTGCATTAAACTATCTGTGAGGCAGGCATTCAAATTGAAAAATATGCCGGAGATCGTATTCATTCGTTCGCCCACGTTATCCAGGGCCACGATGGTGTTTTCAAATGTCGGGGATTCCTTAGAAGAAGCGATTTGTGTTACCTCCTTCTTAGCTTCCTCGATAGCTACATCAAAAGCCGGTTCATAATGTTCTGCTTTGATTTTATCGAAAGGAGGCGTCTGGTGGGGAGTGTCAAAACTCGATAATAGCGGGTTTTGTTCTGTTTTTCCGCAAGATGCCACAAGAAGAATTATTGCAGCCATAAAAGTTGTTTTTCTCATTGTTTAATTTGTCTTCTGATTTGTATTCGAAATTTTGGTCACGAAGTTACAAATAAGTTTGTAAAGTCCATAAAGTTTATGAGGTTCACAGGGCTTACAGACTTTTAGACTTTTGCGTTCATTTCTTTTTTCCCTTAAACACGATCTTAGGTTCCACGATCATAGGGATCACGGTTACCGTGATATCAAGATTAAGTTGATTGTTTGACACTTTCCCTTTGTGGGTGTAAGATATGGTTTGTTGACCGACAGAGACTTTACCATCGCCTTCTAGATTAAGGGTGGAATCTGTTTCGGTTACCTTGCCTTTTGCCGGGTTTACCGTGATACCTTTTACGGGCATGGTAAAGTCTACGAGATTTAGTGTGACATTTTTGCTGGAATCAGCTGTGATGCTGATCTTACAGGGAATCGGACCTTCGGGAACCAGAGTTTTACCCTCGGTGTCAGGTTTGAGCATGGCTTTCACGTGGTCAGGTAGAATAATCATAGCCTCGCCTTCATATAAACCGGGTAGCGAGGATATATCATGTGCCCGATGATCACTGCAACTAGTACAAGAGGTTAATAATGAAGTGAATGGGATAATGAGTAATAATATCCCCATAAAGAAAATATTCTGTTTCATGAACTATTGATTTATTTTTGTATTTTCGACCGTTAAAAATATAAACTTTTATCAATTAAACCATCAGGATTATGAAATTTGTAGGATTACTTCTTCTTTTATGTTTTGCGGTAGGGGGATCGATGAAGGCCATGTCGGTAAATAATACCAATAAGAAGGATTATGCGGCAGCTGTTGCCGGGATATATAACGGGGAGGCGTTTATCGAGATCATGCAACAGAAAATGAAATTGAAGCTTGAATTGCAACGAACCCACCGGGACAGCGTGATTGTGGTGGTGAAAGATTTCGTGTTGCCTACGGGGCAAAAGTTTAGTTATCGTTCCACGGGTGTTTCCGTAAAACCGGAAGTAAAGGATGGTAAAACCGTGTATAAACTGAATATTTCATTCACTTATGTGTATAATGGAATGCCCATGAAAGTGACAGCCACGGGAACTGTGAAAGACGGAGAACTTGATTCTTTGGTGAAAGCCACGATTATGGACGCCATGGAAACAAAAGTGACTTACAAGGCGAAGAAAGCCTAGTAGTCACTTTTAGACTCTTATTTATATTCTTTTTTGTTTGCCAGATTCCATGCGTTTAGGAAAGAGGCTTTCGTGATTTCTGTTACTTTTTCCCAGTTAATCCGATCATAATGGTCGCTCGGCAAATGATAGTCGGGGTGTCCATCCGTGTGATACCAGATAATCGGGATATTTTTCAGGGCGAAAGGAGCATTGTCACTACCTCCGACAGGGCGATCCCACGGACGAATATTCGGTGTTAGTTTCAGATTGTATTTTTTGATATCGTTTATTAGCCAACGGGCAAAAGCCGGGTAAGCTTCCGTGTAAAAGAACACGACATGTTCCGGTTGCTCTGGTTTATTGTTCCGACCGATCATATCGAAATTCAGATATCCCTTTATATTTTCTGCATAAGGGCATTCTTGTACAAAAAATCTGGAACCTAACAGACCTTTCTCTTCCCCGTCCCAGAATGCCAGAATAATTGTTCGTTCGGGTTGTTTTCCGCTAGAAAGAAATGCACGGGCAATTTGCAGAACTGCGGAAACCCCGGAGGCGTTATCGTCTGCTCCGTTGTAAATTTGATCTCCGCTAAGGGTACAATCTATTCCGAGGTGGTCAAAATGTGCCCCGACAATTACGTATTCATTGGAGATTTTGCCAGGAATAATCCCTAGCACGTTATTCAAATCAATACGTTGATGTACGGTGGGTGTGAGCTGAGCGATGGAATCCGGGTGTATTTGCCATCTTCCTCTTTGTTGTCGTTCTTTTCGATAGGCTGAAAAAGGTTGGAAATAATCGTTTCTCAAAGGAGCGATTCCTAAGCTCTTTAGCATGGAAGCAATGTATAGGGCGGCGATACGACACTCTCGAGTCCCAGCTTCTCGTCCTTTCAGTTCATCACTTGCCAAGAAATGAACATGGGCTTGAGCTGTTTCCGTGTTAATACTTTGTAAACCTTTTTCTACGGGAGATTGACCGTATGCAAAGGTGGTTATAAAGAATAGGATTGAAGTTAGAAAAATATTGATTTTCATAGAACAGTAGAATGATTAATCTGATCTATTATCGTAAATCAATGATATCAACTTCCGGATGGGCTTCTTTGTCAAAGCGGAAAAAGTTTACATCTAATTCTTTCTCCGGTTTCTTTAGGCTTTTAATTGTTATCACCACGTCATTTCCGTCTTTACCGAAAGATGTGACTTTTTCAACCATATTCGTTTTTGTATTGACCCATACACCAATCTTGGAAATTTGTTTGTGGGTTTGTTTCGGGGTTAGCTCGATGTATGCTTTGCCATCTTTGTCTTCCACGAGTTTTTGTGTGAATTTCTGATTGTGAATATCAAATAGGATAGAAGGGTTTAACATCTCGTCCTCGTTCTCGTCCGGATTCTTGATGTTTACCTCCTCTTGATCCGGCATATACGTGTAAATAACTTCTCCATCGAAATAGTTGATCACATCCATTACGTCAATGCGGTACATCTTGTCTTTCATATACGCTTTCCCGTGATGTGTTTCATTAATATTTTCTGCTTTATTGATCATAGAAAGATCAAAAACTATTTCCACGGCGGGGTAGGACTTAATCTGTCCCACTGTTTTATCCAAGATTGCTTTTGCTTTTTCGTCAGTTTGGGCGAAAGCGAGAGAATAGCATAATGCCAAAATCGTGAATGTTAGAGTATACTTCATACCGGTATGTTATTTTATTATTGTCTTTGTTCTTTAAATCAGGAGCAAATATAGGGATTATCCCGCAGAAGCAAAAAATTATGGGAAAATTTGCTACTTTCGCACCGTTTTTTGAAAAAGGATATGGATAAGGTTAAAGGAATTCTGTTTGCGGCATTATCTGCAGCTACTTTCGGGTTGATTCCGTTGTATGCAAACCAGGCCATACTGGATGGGGTTAATAATGAAACAATACTTGTGTACCGTTACGGGATTGCGGGAATCTTGTATGCTATTTATTTATTGTTTCGGGGAACCAATATGCGATTAAGCCGTGGAGAGGTAAAAGAGGTAACGATTGCCGGAGTGGGGGGATATGGGATTACGGCCTTTTTTCTAATGTGGTCATATCACTATATGCCCACGGGAGTAGCGACAGCGATTCATTTTTTTTATCCCGTAGTAGTGGCATTGCTTATGGCTATTTTTTATAAGGAACGCTTGCCCTTGGCTGTGAAGGCTGGGATTGTGTTGGCTATATGTGGGGTATACCTGTTATCTTGGACTCCCGGAGAAGTGAAATGGCTGGGATTATTTTTTGTATTGATGTCAACGCTTACTTACGGATGTTATATTACTGCTTTAAATCGTCCCGTGTTGAAACGAATAAATCCGGATGTACTGACTTGTTACGTACTATTATTTACTGCATTGTTCTATTTGATTATAGCCGTGGTACAGGGAAAGATGGAGATTATCACAAGACCCCGATTTTTAATGGATATGGGGCAGTTGGCTATATTAAGTACGATCATTTCTGCCCGTTTGTTAGTTGCGGCCGTGAAACTGATTGGTTCCGTGATGAGCTCTGTGTTGGGAACGTTGGAACCGATCACAGCAATAGTCGTGGGAGTCCTTTATTTTAACGAACAATTAACCTATGTGAATTATTTGGGGTTATTGGTCGTGCTTGTTGCAGTTCTTGTCGTGATCTGTAAGATGAAAAAATAAGGGGGAAAACTTCTGTTATTATGATGTAACCTATTTATTTTTGGCTATTTTTGCGGGTGAAATTGACTTTTAAGAATATTGTATGCTGTTATTTATAACTATAAATTTTTATACTATAACTGATATTTTGCTAGCCGCTTTTATATTTTATCAAGTTTATAAACTGGTGAAAGGAACGGTTGCTATAAATATATTTGCCGGAATTTTTACTTTCTACGTGGCATGGTTGCTAGTAAAGGCTTTGAATCTGGAGTTAGTTTCAGGTATATTGGGACAGTTTATCGGTATGGGAGTGATCGCTTTGTTGATCGTGTTCCAGCAAGAGGTTAGACGTTTTCTATTATTGTTGGGTAGTAAATATAATCTGCAAAATATATTTAATCTGGAGCGGCTTTTTACTAAGACTTCCATAAAAGATGAGGTCGTTGCTGCTATTGTGCAGGCTTGTGATTATTTTTCTAAAACAAAAACGGGTGCTTTGATCGTGCTATCTCAGAATTCGGAGTTATATAATTATGCGCAAACAGGCGTGTTGATCCGTTCTATTGTATCGGAGGAGTTGCTTGAAAATATCTTTTTTAAGAATTCTCCGTTGCATGATGGTGCGGTAATTATTGCGGATAACAAAATTTTAGCGGCGCGGTGTATTCTACCAGTTTCCGATAACACGAATATTCCCGGGAGTTTAGGGTTAAGGCATCGTGCGGCCATTGGAATGAGTGCCGTAACTGATGCTCATATTATAGTAGTCAGCGAGGAAACCGGAAATATCTCTTTCGTGAAAGACGGACATTTTAAGGTACGTATCACTCCTCAGGAGCTGAATAGTTTTTTACACAATGATTTTGCGGGTTTTGTCGTGAATAAGTAGTTAGCAAACTTTTCTAGGGGTAATTCCCTCGTTTGAGTTGGTTTTCGTGGCTGGCGGCGGCGGGGAAGGTGCCGTGTTCTTTCCCGGGGGAGCTCGCTTGAGGGTC
>CALUKD010000003.1 GCA_944321125.1 Candidatus Butyricimonas faecavium
GCGGGTGTGTTGTTAATGGTTTTCTGTCTATCGCATTTTATTTCAACACTGCTGATGCTTATCGGTGTGATTTTTATCCTTAACGTGTTGATTGAAAGAAAGAGTGTGTTTTTGGTGGTATCTATCATATTGACGCTACTGACGGTCTTCGTGTATGTTAATATATACGGTTTTAGGGGTATCGAACGTGTCGAACAGCGAGTAAACAAAATAGAGTGTATTGAAAATGAATAGTTAATAAACAAAATTCAATTTGCTCATTTTGTACACTAAAGTAATGTTTAACGATTATACATTTATTGCCTATGGAATGATAAAAATAACTATATACCAAATAGATATGAATCATTAGTGACTAATGCCTAATTTCGAATATTATGGGGAAAAAACTACTGTTATTTTTGGTGATAAGTACGCTGATCAGCCAATCGTCATGCGTTTCGGTGCATAAAAAATTGGCGAAACAGGAGAGGATAGATGCGATTTACGCGAAAATAGATAGTCGGGAGTATCGGATTGATATATACCCTCCATATAGGGTTGAAACGGATGGTCCCGTCATATATGTTCCGGAATATTTCCAAGTAAGTGGAGATTCTTTAATCTCTTGTATGCTCCAGGATAATCCTTTTTCGGGTTCGTTTCCTCCTAAAGGTTACGCGGAACAGATGAAAAGTTCGAAATATAAAATTTTTGATTATAAGCAAATCGTAACTCGTAGTGGTCGGCGGATTGTGAGTTTCTGGGTCAAAATAAAATATGTATGGGATGATATCTATTTCTTGACAAGATACGAAGATCAGTTTGTTCCTATTTATTACAAGCTTGAATTCGGGAAAACACTCAAGGTGCGAGTTCTTCAAAATGAATATCCGATGTCTAGAGTATTGTCGTTGTGAATGTGGTAGCGAAAAACTTGGTATTAACCAATAATTTATAGATTATGAAAAAAATCAATTTATTCGTTTGGATTTACTTGTTAATAAGTTGTTCTGGTGTTCCTGAAATTGCAGAATCAGACATAGAGTATATTGACTATTCTTGTTGTTCACAAGAAGAACTTTCTCTACATGACCAGATTTTACTAGACAATATAAAGTTTGAAGAAGGAAAACTTTCTTGTTCATTGAATTTAGAAGATGCTTTAGAGCAAGGAATTCCTGAGAAAAAGTACGGTTATTTTCTTGAATATTTAACCATCAAAAATCAAACGTTTGAAAAATATTTAGAATCTGGTGCTATTATATTTTATAATGGAGAACCATTTACTCGGAATGAAGAACTTTATCAGTATGTTGGAACTAAAGAAGAAGCCTTATCAAGAGCGGATTATAATCGAACCGGGATCTTATGGCGTCGTGATTTTTCAGGTGGTCTTATTGGAGAAATAGTAACAGATGAAGTCCGTTTTAAGGCAACTTCTCAAATAATGGTTGCATCATCAAATGGATTTGGCACTTTTGAACTAAACGAAAAAGAGAAAGGTCTAATGGCATATATTGATGGAAAAGTTTCTTCTGCAATGTTTAAGTGGGGATTTGGTAATGATGTAGAATGGAAGTGGAAAATAAAATATGTAGGTAGAGCATATACCCAAACTAAACTTGAATTTATAGAGTTTTGGGAAGAACCAATACCAGAATTTCCTTCGATTAATACTGGTGAAGAAAAACGATGGTGGAGTAATATGCCTACTTCTGCAGAGTTAACGCATAATAAAATAAATGATTATATTAATATTTATATCAAATCAGTAGGAGTTTATTTTGCACAAGTTTACAAAAAAGAAGATGATAAGTATATTCTTCATGATTCCATTAGAAGATTCGATGGTTATACTAACGTTTTTCTACGAACACCTAGAGAGCAAACGTTTTGGATTGTAATATATATTCAAGAAATTGGATACGAGAACGTATCATGGACTTATTGGGGAGATATGGAATTTCGTTTCCCTCTTCATTGGTTAGGAGGGGTATTTGATTAAGTGTATTAAATGCTGTTAGAGTATGATTAATCTTAAAAACATAAAGACATGAAAAAAATAATTTTGACCTTGTCATTATGCTTATCTTGCATCATGGTAGCAAACGCTAGATTGTACCCACATGTCGTGGATACTTTGCCAAAGAGAGTAGTTAACGGTTTGGAAGTGATTCCGGTAAGAAAGACTTATAAATCTGGAGGTGTTTATTGGAAATTGAGAATCTCTGATTTTGAGAAATGTTTTCAGCGATTTGAGAGCAAATACCCAGGAGGAATGAATTACAATTTGAACTCCGATGAAGTGAACCAAGCTATTTATGATTGGCAGGATAAACTTTGGGAAATCTATCCTCCGGAAATAAAGGCTCTAAAAGAATTTGATCTTAAACTTTTTGTTGACAGAGATGGACGTGTTTTTGCCGTGGAGTTTTCTATGACCGATGAAACATTTCAGGAATTGGAAGATCTCCCGAAGAACACGTTGAAAAACTTTTACCGGAATTTGATAAAACAGCAGTGTAAAGCTTTCAAAGAAGTAGATTTCCATGTTTTGAATCCCGATTATGAATTTCATAGTTATGAGCTTTTAAGCGTCTGGGGGGTGAGTGGAAGGGGGAATGAATATATAACCCTCTTATTTAAAAAGTTTTGTTATGACGTGTTCGGTACATTTACCCCATCGAATTTACCGAGGGAAGAGTTCAGAAGATTGATCGAAGAGGAAGAAGCAAGAATGAAAAGCCAGCAGAAAGAACAATAAGTCTTCTTCCTTGTGAATACCCTTATTCCTTCATAATTACTATGATGAGAAGTAATTATGAAGAATAAGTAGGCGAAAGATACATATAAAATGAGGATCGTTTCAGGGTTTGTCAAAAAGCGGTCCTCTTTTTAAACTTTTTGCCTGCTCGCAGAGAATGTTTGGTCTTTTGTTTTCCGGTTTTGTTTGCAAATGTCAATAATCACTACAACCGCCGGGGCTGATTTTACGAGGTGTAAAATCAATAATCTATGGAAAACAAAAAGACCAATACGTTAATACATTCGAATGAACCCCGTTACGGCGAGGGACATATATTTCTTTGGTGGGAAAATTATTGCCGACGGCTTTTGTACGTTGACATCCTTTACATTGAGGGATCGGGCAGTTATTGTGAATTTCACGCGATAGACGGGAGTCGGATGACGATTTCTTATCGTTTGGGGGTGATGAAACTCTCTTTACCGGACGACATGTTCATCCGGGTACACCAGAGTTTCATCTTGAACTGGCGTTACATCGATACATTTGTGGGCAATAGCGTGAAAATCGGTGACCGATGGTTCCCGGTAGGTCGGACTTATCGTTCCCGCCTGCTAGACGTGTTGCATTTTCTGAAACTCCCTTGGCAAGATAATAAACAGGAATTATAATTATCATCTTTAATCATCAATCCGCCTGGTGAATCGGCCATCGGCGGCTTTTCCTGTTGGTAGGTGATATGTCAATTACGGCTATAAGAGGGTAATGGAATTGCATTAATTTGTTAGTAAATAAATCTTTAATTACCTTTTCCTTTCCTTTGTCCTTAAAAATACGTACCTTTGAGATAGATAAATCATTTTTAATCATGGAGAAAGATAAATACATTCGGTTTGACTGGGCCGTAAAACGGTTGTTGCGGAATAAGGCGAATTTTGACGTGCTAGAGGGATTGTTGACCGTATTGCTTGATCGGCAGATTCATATCATTGATATTTTGGAAAGCGAGAGTAATCAACAGGATTACGACGACAAGTTCAATCGAGTGGATATTAAGGCTCGGGATAGCGAGAACGAGATTATTATCGTGGAAGTGCAGGTTACCCGGGAATTATATTTTTTAGAACGAATTCTCTATGGCGTAGCCAAGGCGATCACTGAACATATGGCATTAGGAGACCTTTATTCGGAAGTGAAGAAAGTGTACTCGATCAGTATCCTTTATTTCGATATAGGGAAAGGAAATGATTACTTGTATCACGGGCAAAATACGTTCACGGGAGTACACACGGGAGACTACCTACAAGTGACAGTGAAAGAACGGGATACTTTGGTTCAACGTTTACCATCGGAAATCTTCCCGGAGTATTTCTTGATCCGGGTAAACGAGTTTGACAAGGTGGCGACAACTCCGCTTGAAGAGTGGCTGGACTACCTGAAAAACGATTATATTCGTCCCGATACAACCACGCCGGGGTTGAAAGAAGCTCGGGAAAAATTGGTCTATTATAATATGAATCCCACAGAACGTGCTGATTATGATCGTCATGTGGATGCTATTATGATCCAAAATGACGTGCTGGGTACCGCAAAGCTGGAGGGGAAAATAGAAGGGAAAATAGAAGGAAAAATAGAAGGGAAAATAGAAGGAAGAATAGAGGGGAGAATAGAAGGTAGAGCAGAAGGTAGGGTAGAAGGGAAGGCAGAGGGAAAGGCTGAAGGGTTAATTGAAGGTGAGGAAAAAGGAGTCTTTAAAGTTGCCCGGAATATGAAAAAAATGGGAATTCCCCTAGATACAATAGTTTTAAGCACGGGACTAACAGAGGAAGAGATAGAACGATTGTGACGTCAGCGTGTAGGGAAATTGTAATTGCCAATTTTTCATGTTTCAATAATTTCCTCTCATTATTGTCGCTGTTTTCCAACACGCTCATCTGATGAATGGCTATTGGGTTAAGTTTGACAAGCCGTTCACCTTGCGACATACCCTGTTCAATGAACACGGCATTGAGGTTCTCCATGTTTGACAGACAAATAAGTTCGTTGATAGTGGCATAATCACGTATATTGCCTTTCGGTCGGAATTGGCTTCCCGCCATTACTTTGCCATCATTCCGGACATTGCCACGTTCAATACATCGGTTTCGTTGGCATAGATCATATTTTGGACGGAAATCTTTGCCATATGATTTATATAAATACCCGTACATCTTTCGGTGTGTACAGGGTGTTCTTAGGGATTAAACACGTATCACTTTCGAATCAAAGACGTTTCAAAGACGTTCAGGGGTGTCTTTGATTCGGGAGGGAGAGACTGTTATTGTCTGTGTGTTGGAGATGCTTGTCGGTGGTTCTCCGTTTTGTAACATGAATTATTTGGAGTTTTTTAGAATGGGACCGTGTTTTTATGAATGAGGAAAATGTGGGATTTATGTCGAATATGTAGTAAAAAATGTCGTTTGTGAAAAGATTCGGTCGTTTATGAATTAGAATTTTATACGGGGGATTCATGTCCTACCTTTGCCTCAGAAAACAAAGAAAATCTTAAATACAAACGAGCGATGGCAATAGTAGACGAAAATATTCGAGGAAAGATCGGGAATTCGGTTTTCTACCGGGTCGGGGTAGTAACACGGGTGAGGAGTGCGGCAACGAGTTACACGGATGCGAATACGACAAAACAACAGGAAAACCGTTCCCGTTTGAGGATAGCGATACGTTTTTATCGACGTTTGGTGGAGATCGAGTTACAGAAGACGTGGCATCTGGCGGCTAAAGGGACCGGGAAAAGTGGGTACAATTTCTTTTTGAAATTAAATATGATGGTTTTTAAACCTAACGGGAAAATTGGAGATTTTGCCCGATTGCAGTTAACGATTGGTATGTTACAAAAGGTAAATCATCTTATGGCACGTGTTGATGAGGAAGATACGGTTTCTTTGTCATGGGAGAAAGCGGAGGATCTTCCTTCTGCGGGGGTAGGGGATAAGTTGATGGTTGTCGTGCTTTATGCCGATCGTTCGTTTTCACCGGAATTTGTTAAGACGGATGGGGAAACAAGAGGTGACGGGGAAGCTACTTTTCGTTTGCAGCGTAAACGGGGAACGGCGGCTCACTTGTACTGTTTCTTCCGGGAGAAAAACGGGGAAGCTTATTCGCCGAGCCAATACCTAGGGATTTCATGATTTTAGATTTACGATTGGGTGATTAAAGGATTTCCAGATGGGAAATTACTTTATAAATTAACAGAAGACGAGGCGTTTAATTGTTCCTGACGTTTCGTTACGGGGAAGACGTGTGTGAGGATAAAAGGGAACGGGTAATTTTAATACTGAAAATATGACAGAAAGAGAAACAAGCAAAAGAAAAGAAACTTCGGGTGTGACCGCTCAAGTACTTGAGGAATTAAGTGAATTGCGTCAGGAGGTACGCTTGGCGATTGAGGCGGCGTCAAATGTCTCTTGCAGGTTGGTGGATGCTGACGAATTGTGCCGGGCAATGCAAATATCCAGGCACACGTTACGGCGATACGAGAAACAATTTAAGATCCCGGCGAGAAAGGTCGGTAACAAGAAGTTTTATTTTGTGGCAGAGGTGAAGAATTGTATCGTTACGGCTTTACGTCTTTGGAGGGAGTGAAAAACGTGGTCGGGGAGGTTGGCAAAGTGATCGACCGCCTGACACTCCCGGCGAGGGAGAAGCGACAACTGGAAGCGGATTTGTTGGAATTGCTGGTTGAGCATGGGACGGAGATGGTTCGATCCCGTTCGGCAGCGGTGGTGGAAGAGGCTCGGGGAAACTGGTTGCAGCGATCGTGGAGGCCGTTGGTGATGCTGGTGTTTGCGTTAATTGTTCTCGTGGGAACATTCACGACGTTGCCTATCCTTTCCGATACCTCTCGTTTCTGGGACTTACTGGAGGTCGGCTTGGGTGGGTACGTGATCGGGCGAGGCGGAGAAAAAATTGCCACCGCTATTTTTAAATTAAAAACTAAAAAGTAAAAGCTAAAAACTTGGCTAATTAAATCTTTTATTCATGGTACTTTTAAAATTCAACTCTCCATTTTCAATTGTGAACCATCGCTTGATGAGGGAAGGTGTGGTTCACTTGGTGAGCGCGAAGAATACCCGGCGTTTGGAGGGGCCGGACATGATCGTGTTGCATTACACGGCGGGAACGAGTGCTGAAAGTTCTGCACTTTTTCTGACTCGTCCGGATGTGGCGGCTTCGGCTCATCTGGTGATCGGGCGGTATGGGGAGGTGTTTCAACTGGTGCCTTTCAACATCGAGGCGTGGCACGCCGGGAAAAGTTGGTATGCCGGACGTGGCGGGTTGAATCGTTACTCGATCGGGATAGAGCTTGACAACTTGGGGAAACTCTGTTTCTCGGGTGACCTGTTTATCGTGGAGTGCGGTCGTGTGGTGCCACCTGATGAGGTTTACACGGATTGTTCCGGTGCTAACCCGACTTACTGGCATCGCTACACGGCAAGACAGATCGGGGTGTTACGGGAAATCAGTACTTTGCTGGAAGAGGCCTACCCGATTCGTGACGTGGTGGGACACTCGCTAATCACGCCGAGAAAAATCGATCCGGGACCGGCCTTGGAGTTTGCATTTAGCGAATTTCAAGATAAAAACTAAAAATATACCCTCTTGGGGGCAGGGCCCGCCCCGGGTGTGTAGAGTTCATTTTCAATTCTTAATTTCAATTTTAAAATTATGGCAGAATTTAATTCGTATTTGTTGGGAAAAGTAAGGAAATCAGTAGGTAACATTACGTTGTGTTACACGAGAGGGAAGAATATTGCCAAGGCAAAGGTATTTTCTCGGAAGGATAACCCGACGCCGGAAATACTGGCACAACGGGCAAAAATGAAAGCGCTAGTGCAATTATCCCGACAGTTGTTGCCGGTGATTCGGAAAGGTTTTGTTGGTATCGGTAAAGGCTCGGCGGCAAACGCTTTCACCTCGCTGAATATGTCTCGGGTTTCGGTGGACGAGCGGAATGTGGCAACCGTGGATTTTGACCGCTTACTCTGTGCTTCAGGGATGTTGTATCCGCCAAAGGTAGAGGTGACTTACTCGGAAGAGAATAAATTTTACTCTTTCGTGCAAGAGACACGGGAGGAAGAGAACGGTTACGCTTTCAATGACGACATGGTGTACGCCATGTTGTACGAAATGGTACTTGGTCGCGCTCGTTTGCTAATGTTACGAGCTCGCGGCGAGAACGGTAACACTACTTATGCTCTCCCGGAAGAGTGGAGTCACGAAAACGTGAAACTATATTGTTTTGCCACGTTGAAGAACGGGAAGGGAGCCTCGGATAGCCAAGTGATGACGCTGTAAATAGTGATTCACGATTTTGAATCCGGGAATGTAAGAGTTTCAATGGTCGAGTGATTTTTACAAGAATGGAGTTTCATGTTTCCGGTATAGGATCCATGCCGGAGACATGAAGTCCATTCTAAATTCTAAACTTTAAATTTTAAATTATCAATATGGGTAGTTATTTTGTCATAGGAATGTTTTCCACGTTGAGTTTTAACGCCGTGTTATCGCAGATGGCGGATAACTTATTGGCGGGAGTTTTGAGTGTTGTCGGAGGGGTAATCAGTTCCCTTGCCGTGGCTTGGGTGAAGCGACGATGGGCGAGGAGGATGTAAGGTGGTTTCGGGGTACTGTTATGCAGTACCCCGAAAGTTTTAAATATACCTAAGCGAGTTGGTATTGTATTGTTGTAAAACGGTGGAACGAAAAATCAGAAATTTTGACACTGTCCAAAATTCTTGTAAATTTGTCTAAATGATCTTACTCTTCATACATGTAAATTTGTTGGGATGATGATAATTTGGATTTGTTGTTTTCGTTGGAGAATGAATAATATTTTGAAGATGAAAGTATTTTATGTTATGCTGTATTTCCTGTTTGCTTTTTCTATGACCGTGAAAGCACAGGATTCGGTGAAAGTGGCTTTGGTGCAGGCGCATTTGGAATGGGGTGATGTTGATGCCAATTTACAGGCTTTCGCTAAGCGTGCGCATTTGTGCAAGGGATGTGATATAATCGTATTCCCGGAACTCTTTACTTCCGGATGTGAAATGAAAAAGCGGGATAAGGAGGAAGCAAGGCGTTCGAAAGACGGGGTGGCTTCTCGTTATCCGGAGGTAATTAAAAAAATGAGAAAATGGGCGAGACGCTCCGGGGCATTGGTGATCGGTTCCACAATTTATAAAGAGGAGGGGAAATATTATAATCGTTTATTGGCCGTGTATCCGAACGGGAAATACGAATATTACGACAAACACAATTGTTTTAAAAAAGGTAGTTTTTCACCGGGAGACCGTCATTTGACACTGGAATGGAAAGGGATACGTTTTTCAACGTATATCTGCTATGATTTGCGTTTCCCGGAGTGGAGCAGGAATCATGGAGAGTATGATGTTGCCATTTATATCGCGAATTGGCCGGAATCCCGGCGGGATGATTGGAATCGACTTTTGCGGGAACGAGCTATCGAGAACGGGGCGTATGTTATTGCTGTTAATTGCGCCGGACCGGATTTAACGGGACTAATGTATCGGGGGGAGAGTTGTGTGATCGCACCGGACGGGAAAGTAAAGGCTAAGTGTAAGGATTATAAGGATGATATAGTAGTTCATAAGATTGTAAAGTAGCCTATAGGGGCATACACATAAAGCGTCCCCCAAGGACGCTTTATTTATCAACTTTACAAACTTTGTGAACTAATCTAATTTCAGTACCGCAAGGAACGCTTTCTGCGGAACCTCGACATTACCGATTTGTTTCATTCGTTTCTTTCCTTTTTTCTGTTTTTCCAATAGTTTGCGTTTCCGGGAAATATCACCGCCGTAACATTTTGCCGTCACATCCTTGCGGACAGCCTTGATGGTTTCTCGAGAGATGATCTTTGCCCCGATTGCTGCTTGAATCGCAATATCGAATTGCTGACGGGGAATTAGTTCTTTCAATTTCTCGCAGATTCGTTTGCCGAAGGAATAAGCGTTGTCAAAATGGATCAAGGCAGACAGGGCATCCACGGATTCACCATTTAGCAGAATATCCAGTTTCACGAGATTGGCCCGACGATAGCCGATCTGGAAATAGTCGAAAGATGCGTAACCTTTCGTGATACTCTTCAACTTGTCGTAAAAGTCAAACACGATTTCGGCTAGTGGCATCTCGTAATTCAACTCGATTCGGTTTCCTGTCAGGTAGTGTTGCTTGATCAATACGCCTCGCTTACCGAGACAAAGGGTCATGATTTGACCGATGTAATCGGTGGGCGTGATGATTTGTGCCTTTATATAAGGTTCCTCGATATAGTCCAGTACTGTGGGGGCGGGCATATCGGAGGGATTGTGCATTTCGAAGACTTCACCTTTGGTGGTGTGGGCGATATACATAACGTTAGGAACCGTAGTAATCACGTTCATGTTGAATTCCCGGTCCAAACGTTCCTGTACGATCTCCATATGAAGCATTCCTAGGAACCCGCAACGGAATCCAAATCCAAGGGCAGCAGAGGATTCGGGTTCGAAGGTTAGGGAGGCGTCGTTTAGTTGTAGTTTCTCGATGGAGGAACGTAGGTCTTCGTAATCCTCCGAGTCAATGGGGTAGATACCGGCAAAAACCATAGGTTTCACTTCCTTGAATCCCTCGATGGCGGTGGTGCATGGACATTCCACGTGTGTGATAGTATCCCCGACTTTTACCTCGGATGAGGTTTTGATTCCGGAAATAATGTATCCCACATCTCCCGTTTTCAATTCGTTACGAGGTTCTTGCTCCAAGCGTAATACTCCGATTTCATCGGCATCGTATTCTTTGCCCGTGCTCACGAATTTCACGATGTCACCTTTTTTCAAACTACCGTTCATGATGCGGCAATAGGTGATGATTCCGCGGAAGGAGTTGAATTCCGAGTCGAACACCAAAGCTTGAAGAGGAGCATCGGGATCACCCGTGGGAGCGGGAATCCGTTCTACAACCGCTTCCAGAATTTTATCCACGCCTAATCCGGTTTTTCCACTGGCTTCGATAATATCATCCCGGTCACACCCGATTAGTTCTTCAATCTGGTCTTTTACTTCTTCCGGCATGGCATTGGGCATATCCATCTTGTTCAAGACGGGGATGATCTCTAAGTTGTTGTCAATAGCAAGATAAAGGTTCGAGATGGTTTGTGCCTGAATTCCTTGCGTGGCATCGACAATCAGTAGTGCACCTTCACAAGCGGCAATGGAACGTGATACCTCGTATGAAAAGTCTACATGTCCCGGGGTATCTATCAGGTTTAGAACATATTTCTCTCCTTTGTAATTATAATCCATTTGTATGGCGTGGCTTTTGATGGTGATACCTCGCTCTCGTTCCAATTCCATATCATCAAGCACTTGTGCTTGCAGATCTTTCCCTACTACAGTTCCGGTCGTTTCCAATAAACGGTCGGCAAGTGTACTTTTACCGTGGTCAATATGTGCGATTATACAGAAATTCCTAATGTTCTTCATCTACGAAATTTTAGATTTGAGTTGCAAAAATATGGATAAAGCAGAAAATTTCAAACGAAAAGGAACTGTTTGTTTAATAATTCATTCCGAAATACCAAAGCGGGAGAATATTGGCATATCCGCTTTCAATGTTATCTCTTACGATATATCCTTTTGGGAGGCCTCCTATTTGTTTTTGTCCTTTGTTTTTCCCTCCTATTCCAAATGCTCTTTCTCCTATTTGGGAATCTGAAATTTTTGAAGAGGTGATTTCTTGTTTCACACGCATTTGGTTGTAAAAGAATGTTTATCTTTCGGGTATAGTTTTCTTAATGTACAGGAAAAGCATTGTAGTTTTACCAATTCTACGTGGATTGACGAGTCCTAGCATATGGTCATCCCAAGTAATTTCCGTAAATTTGTATAAGAATATGTCTCTTTACATCGCTTCTCCTGTTGGGCTAACTCAACTCTTATACTTATATAGGCATGAAAATTTGGAAGCAATCATTTCTTTTTCCCGTATTTCTTTTTGAACAACTCTGTATTTCTATTTCCCCATTCAATCATTGCATCAATAATTGGTATCAATGTTTGTCCTAATGGGGTAATGGTGTATTCGGAACGTGGCGGCAGTTCAGGATATATGGTCTTGGAAACAAGCCCGTCCTCTACCAACTCTTTCAATTGGAGGTCAAGCACGCGTGGGGTGGCTTCAGGAAAGATTTTATGAAGTTCGCTCGGACGCAATTGTTTCTGGCGCAATTCATCTAAAATGCATGATTTCCATTTGGAGTCTATTAGGCTCATGGTCAGCCGTAACGGGCATTCTAAGTCAACAGGTATTTTTCTTTCGTACATGGTCTATTATTGTCTGATAATTATGGTGTAAAAATATGGATAATTGCCGTAAAAGAGGATATACCGAATAATTTTTCAGTACTTGCCCAGATGGAAACTATCCCATACTTTTACAAAACGAAATAATTTACTAAAAGATAAAGTATTATGAGAGCAAGTATTGAAGAATACAAGGCTGTTGAAAAAGCGGCCATGAAGTTTGTGAAAAGTGTGGCGGAAGGAAACAGCAGTTATGCCAAAGAATTGTTTGTTGATGAGGCCGTGCTGTTTGGCTATCTGGATGGACGGTTGGAACACGGTTCTATCAAACAGTTCTATCATAATGTTGATACGGTAGGTGCGGGAGATGACTTTAAAGCACGTATTGATATTGTTTCAGTAGAGGAAACTGTTGCCGTGGTGCGTGTATTGGAAGAGAAATGGGGCGGTAGGATTGATTTTACGGACTACCTACTCTTACTGAAAATAGACGGAGAATGGAGGTGTGTAGCAAAAGCGTATAATCAAAATTCGAACACGGTTCAAAAATAACTATGAGCAAGATACTTATACTGAATGGAAGTCCTCGCCTGAATGGAAATACGGCAAGACTTATAGATGCTTTTAAGCATGGAGCTGAACAAAAAGGTCATGCGGTAACTGTCTTTAATTTACAAAAAATGAACATTCACCCTTGTCTGGGGTGTTTGGGAGGTGGTAAAAATCCGAACAGGCCCTGTGTTCAAGATGATGATATGATACAAATATATCCTGCATATGAGGAAGCGGATATAATCGTTTTGGCTTCTCCCATGTATTATTGGAGTGTTTCTGCACAGCTAAAAATAGCTTTTGATCGCTTGTTTGCCGTGGCCGAGAAAAATGCCGGTTATAGTAATCCTCAAAAAGGATGTATCATGCTCATGGCAGCCGAGGGTGATAGCAAGGATAATTTTGAGCCTGTGGAACATTATTACCATGCATTGCTCAGGCATTTAAATTGGAATAATTTAGGAGAAATATATGTGGGCGGAGTATTGGCTGTGGGTGATATAAAGGGTCATCCCGCTTTGGAGAATGCACGTGAATTAGGTATGTCAATTTGAAGGTGGATATGAAAGTATTGTTAATAAATGGAAGCCCAAATGAAGCGGGGTGTACTTATACTGCCTTGCATGAAGTGGAAAAAACGCTTAATGAAAACGGTGTAGAAACCGAAATTTTGTATTTGGGCAAAAAGCCGATAGCAGGCTGTATCGCTTGTATGGGTTGTATGAAAACAGGGTATTGTTTTCAGAAAGATATTGTGCGTGATATTCAGATGCGGTTGGATGAATTTGACGGGATTATTATTGGCTCACCTGTTTATTACAGCGCTCCTACCGGACAGCTCATCTCTTTCTTGAATAGATTGTTTTTTGCTACGGAAAAACGAATGGCCGGGAAATTGGGGGCATCTGTTGTGTCATGCCGCAGAGGAGGTGCTTCCGCAACATTTGAACAGCTAAACCAGTATTTTACTATTTGTAATATGCCGATAGTTTCTTCTCAATATTGGAATTCTGTACACGGATTTACTGCAAATGATGTACGCAAGGATGAAGAAGGGCTTCAAACAATGAGAGTTTTGGGACAAAATATGGCATGGCTACTGAAATGCATTGAAAGTGGACGGAAAAACGGTATTGTCAAGCCTGTATATGAACCAAGATTACGAACCCATTTCATACAGGAGAAATAAACTATAATATCTAACAAAAAATGTATTTCCGCGATAGACGCAAATTACATTATAAAAGTGCAGAAAATTACTGTTTTCTGCACTTTTACAATGTAATTATAGTTTGTTGCTTAATAGTGTGTGTTGATTATTTCAATATCGCTTGACCATTGTAAGTGACTGATTTTAGCAATTCTTTTGCATTCTTTACAGCTTTCCCCGGGAGTGGAGAGTAGTTTACTTTCGTGGTCAGGGATTGTGCCTCTGAGCTTAGCATCCAGTTTAATAGTTTTAATGTTTCTTCAGCTTGGGTTTGGTTTCTATCAGCGTAAGCCTGTTCTTTGTACAGGATGATCCACGTGAAGCAACTGATCGGGTAGGCATCCGGGGCGGCGGAATTGGTGATCATCGTACGAGTGTCGGCGGGCATATCGCCTTTGGCTGCGGCGGAGATGCTTTCCGTGTTCGGAGTGATGAAGTTTCCTGCTGCATTTTTCATTTGGGCGAATTGGATTTTCATGGCAAAAGCGTATTCAGAACCCACGTAACCGATGGAGCCTTCTGTTTGACTGATCACTCCGGCAACACCCGGATTCCCTTTGGCAGCCATACCTACCGGCCATTTCAATGATTTCCCGGTTCCGATCTTCTCTGCCCATTCCTGACTGACCTTGGTCATGTAGTCACTGAACACGAAAGTGGTGCCACTACCATCTGAACGGTAGACAGGGTTAATAGTTTTGTCAGGTAAATTCACTCCGGGATTGATGGCTGCGATGCGGCTGTCGTTCCATTTGGTGATTTTGCCCAAGTAGATATCAGCAACGATATCTCCTGTTAATTTTAGGTTGTCTATGCCCGGAAGGTTGTACGCTAGTACTACGGCACCCATGCACGTCGGAATGTGAACTACGGGTGCGGGCATTTCGCTCATTTCTTTGTCGGATAGATAGGCATCGGAACCTCCGAAATCCACGATTTTATCTTTTAGGCTACGAATACCACCGCCACTGCCGATACCTCCGTAAGTGATGGAGTTGCCTGTTTTATTTTGATAGGTTTTGAATGCAAGGTTGTAGAAAGGAAGAGGGAATGTTGCTCCTGCTCCCGAGATGGATACTTTTTTAGCGGAACCGTTCACGTCATTTGTTGCGTTGCTGCTAAAAATAACAGCTAACATAAGAACTGTAGTTAAAAGTAAGTTTTTCATTTTCTATTCATTTAAATAATATTGTTTCATTCTCTTTTGCGACTGCAAGTTCCGCTGATTATGTGAATCTAATGTTTCAAATCGGTTATTTTTTTGTTACGCGTTAGGGTATAAGGGGGTAGTGGATATATTGATCCACAAGATGAGTGAAATTCGGAAGTCTGTGTTATTGTACTTTGGATTCTTTTGCCGGTAATATCAAGTTTAAAATGACACCTAGTAGTGCGGCAAGACCAATGCCGGACATGGAGAAACTCCCCCATTCGAATGCAGCTCCGCCAATGCCGAAGGTTAGGATTAAAGAAACGATAATCATGTTGCGGGTGTTGGAAAGATCAACTTTGTTCTGGATTAGATTACTCATTCCCAAAGAGGCAATCGTTCCAAACAAAAGTAACATAATCCCGCCCAAAACAGAGGCAGGGATGGATTTTAACAAAGCGCTGATTTTGCCGAAAACAGAAAAGACAATTCCCGTTACGGCGGCAATCCGGATCACGGCTGGGTTTGTGACTTTTGTTAAAGATACGGCTCCGGTAACTTCGGAATACGTGGTTACGGGAGGTCCCCCTACTAATCCGGCAAAAGCGCAGGCAAGACCATCGCCCAATAGCGTACGGTGTAATCCGGGATTTTTTACGAAATCCTTACCGGCAACGCTGTTCACTGCATATACATCCCCGATGTGTTCGATCACCGGAGCGATGGCCACGGGAATCATGTAGATGATGGCTTCCCAAGAGAAGTCGGGGGTAACGAACTGGGGAAGGGCAAACCAAGCGGCTTCTTTGATCGGAGTGGTATCCACGTTATAGAAAAAAAGTGCCACGAGATACCCGACAATGATCCCGCAGAATATAGGGATTAATTTTAATAGTCCCCGGCCTTTCAGAGAGACGATGACAGCCGTGATAAGGGAGATTAGGGCTAGAATCCAGTTCTCGCTTGCCATTTTTACCCCGGAGCTTGCCAAGGAAAGGCCGATTAATATGATTACCGGACCAATCACGATCGGGGGAAACAGCTTCTTGATAAAGTCTGTACCTCGTAACTTTACCAACAGGCTCATGAGTCCGTAGACCGCACCCACGGCGACCATTCCGGAAAGGGCTCCGGCCATGCCGTATAATTCACTGGCTTTGATAATTGGGGCGATGAACGCGAAACTACTTCCGAGGAAGATGGGGACAATGCCTTTCGTGACAAGATGGAAAATTAATGTTCCGATTCCTGCTGTCAAGAGTGCTGTTGACGGATCAAGCCCTACGAGCAAAGGAACAAGTACTGTCGAACCGAAGGCGACAAAAAGAAATTGTACTCCGATAACTCCTTTTTGGAAAGCAGAAAGATGATTCGCATCCATGATTATGTATATTCTGATGATTTGACAAACTGAACAAAGGTAGTTATTTGACGGTGATTTTCAAAAAAAGCCTTACTTTTGTGGTTAAATGTTTGTATTTAAAACAAGAACTATGATAAAATCAATGACCGGTTTCGGTAAAGCAACTGTGGACTGCGGGCCAAAGAAAGTGATCGTGGAGGTAAAAAGCCTGAATTCGAAACAATTGGATATTAACTTGAGAACTCCGAGTATTTATAAAGAGAAGGATATAGAAATCCGGAATATGATAAAGAATGTTCTGGAACGCGGGAAGGTGGACGTGTATATCTATTTTGATAACGCGGAGGACGAGAAGGATGTTGCCGTGAACCAATCGGTTGTAAAACAGTATTACAACCAGATGCTGGAAGTCGCCGATTCGTTAGGTGTAGAAATCAACAAGGGTGAGTTATTGCAGACTATCATGCGTTTTCCGGACACGATGCAGGCTAAGATGGAAGAGTTAGATGAAGAAGGTTGGAATTGCTTGAAGAGTGCTATCGAGAAAGCGTTGTCGGATGTTGATGCTTTTCGTATTCAAGAGGGTAAAGTTTTGATTGCGGATATTTTGAAACGGATAGAGTTGATCAAGAGTTTGTCTGGGGAGGTCCCCCAGTTCGAGAAACAACGTGTGGTTACTATCAAGCAACGCTTGCAGGATAAGATGAAAGAGTGGGGAGAGATCAAGAATATTGACGAGAACAGGTTGGAACAGGAGATTATCTATTATTTGGAAAAACTGGATATTACGGAAGAGAAAGTTCGTTTGGCAAATCATTGTAAATATTTTGTCGAGACCGTTGAGAAAGAAGAAGCCCCGGGGCGTAAACTCGGATTCATCGCTCAAGAGATCGGCCGTGAGATCAATACTATGGGCTCCAAAGCCAATGACCACGATATCCAGAAACTGGTTGTCCGCATGAAAGATGAACTGGAAAAAATAAAGGAGCAAAGCCTCAATGTTTTGTAACTTGTTATAAAACATTGAAACTAAAAGATAAAAGCTAATAACTAAAAGTTGAAAATTGAAAAGAGTATTCGGTCTCATTTTCAATTTTCAATTTTCAATTTTCAATTGTTATGGGTAAGGTAATCATATTTTCAGCCCCTAGCGGATCGGGGAAAAGTACGGTCGTCAATTACTTGTTGTCGAAAGATTTGGGATTGGAGTTTTCTGTGTCGGCAACGAGCAGGGCTCCCCGAGGGGAGGAGAAACATGGAAAAGAGTATTATTTCTTTTCGGCAGACGAGTTTAAAAAGAGGATAGAGGCAGAGAATTTCTTAGAGTGGGAAGAGGTTTATCCGGGATGTTTCTACGGGACGTTGAAGAGTGAAGTGGAGCGAATTTGGAAAGCGGGGCATACCGTGGTATTTGACGTGGATGTTGTTGGTGGGGTGAACATCAAGAAAATATTCGGGGATCAAGCGTTATCGGTCTTTATTAAAGCTCCTTCCGTGGATACCTTGCGGCAACGATTAATTGGACGGGGTACGGATTCAATGGAGAAAATCGAACAACGTGTGGCGAAGGCCGAGTATGAAATGACATTTGCCGATAAATTTGATGTTGTCATTGTGAACGACAATTTGGATACGGCTCTAGCCGAGGCGGAAAGAGCGGTAAGAGATTTTTTGAAATAACTGTATGGTACAGGGTAAAGAAGGTAGAAAACCTATTGGGCTTTTTTTCGGGTCATTTAATCCGATTCATAATGGGCATGTGGGCATTGCTCGCTACTTGCTGGAGAAAAAGCTGTGTGAGGAAGTGTGGTTTGTGGTCAGTCCCTGTAATCCGTTTAAAGTTGATCGTTTTCTTTTACCGGAAACGGACCGTTTAGCGATTGTGAATGCAGCTATCCGGGAGATTCATGGGATGAAAGCCTGTGATATAGAGTTTTCGATGCCTAAACCTTCATATACGGTCGATACTTTGCGGGTCCTGTTTGATCGGTATCCCGGTCAGCAGTTTGCTTTGATCATCGGGGGAGATAACGTACCTGATTTCTCGAAATGGAAAGATTATCGTTGGATTGAGGCACATTGTCCCATTTTTGTTTATCCCCGTCCGGAAATAATCACTTCTGTTGAGAAATCTACCGGCATGACGTTCATCGATGCGCCTTTGTTCCCTTTATCTGCTACCGAGATCCGGGAAATGATTCGAAAAGGAGATGATATTTCAAGTTTGGTCCCAAATGAGGCTTTATCGTTGATCTGGAAATTGTATTCAAAATAAGTGAGCTTGTTATGTAGTGTAAAACAAAATTGGCAGAGATATTCTACATCTCATAACGTGCTCACTTATTTCACAGAACAATGCTTGTTGGAAAATTTGGGTAGAAGAAGATCATGTTACCATGATAAACATCTTGCCAGCTTCACTTCCCGAAAGCTACATAAACAGTTACGTCTTGGCAGGTTTTCTGACTTGCTTCCTTTTCGTCGCCTTCCCATCCATGTACAGACAGTGGCAGTAGAGACTAAAGTTTCGAAGCTTACAGCTGCGGGTACAGTTCCCGACTCTCACGGGATTCCCTCGTAATGTCACGAAGAACATTACCTTTCCAATACATTTACAAACATAGGTAAAATAATTGGAAATTGAAAGTGGAGAATTGAAAATTATTCTTTTTCATGGTGGTTATGTCTTTTCGAATAATTATGAGGTGAGTTGTATAATTATGCAGGAAGGTGGAAATTTAATATTCAGATTATTAGCGTGTTATGGTTATATTCAAGAGATCGAAAACGTTGTAAAAAGTCGAAAACAAGTTGTACTTTTGTGCGGCTAAAAATAAGTGAAATTAATAACTAAAATAAATAAGTTGTAGTATGGGATTTGTAACTAAGGAGAAATTGTTCTCTAAAGATTTCTTTATCACCTACGGATGGTTGTTGGGTGGTTGTTTCGTGTTTGCATTAGGGGCTGTGTTATTTGCGGAGCCTTACGGTTTTGCTCCCGGAGGAACATACGGTCTCTCTATGGTATTTCATCATTTGTGGGGTTGGGAGACGGAGATTGCGGCCCTTTGTATGGATGTGCCTTTGTTGTTGTTGGGGATCTACTTTTTGGGTGGAATGTTTGGTGTGAAAACCGTTATCTGTACGTTTGCCATTCCGGCGTTTATGCGGTTGATCCATTATTTTTACGGTTACGATGCCTTGTTGGAACCGGGTATTACCGAACGGACAATGCTGAATGAACAGTTGCTGTCAGCCATTTTTGGCGGTATTGTTTACGGTATCGGTATTGGTATGATTTTCAAGGCACGGGCAACTTCCGGGGGATCGGATATTATTTCCATGATTTTGAACAAGTACACCCATATCTCTTTGGGAACGTTGGTAATTATCGTGGATTGTACGATCACCCTGTCAACGGTTGTTGCCTTCGGAGATTGGCGCCTGCCTATGTATTCTTGGATTATTGTGTTCATCGAAGGTAAGGTGATTGACTTGATCGTGGAAGGCGCTTCTGTTCACAAGACCTTGATGATTGTGACCAAAGAGATGGATACGGTGAAGAATATTATCCTGAACGATATTAATCGCGGTGCCACAATTTTACCGGCAATCGGAGCTTATAAAGGGGAATCACGCGAGATGATCTATACGATTTTAACCCGTCGAGAGATGATGGTTTTACGTCACAAAATTCGTGAAATCGATCCGGAGGCTTTTATAAATGTCATTGATTCTAGGGAAATATTAGGAAAAGGATTCAAATCTCTGGGTGCAGAATAAAAAAGAGGCTTTAGCCTCTTTTCTACAATAAATAATCAACTAAAAAAGAGCCGTATGGCTCTTTTTTTAATACATATCGGTGATATCCCAGACAAATGCCCGAATACCGTTTTCTTTATTCACTTCGTCTAGATTCTTGACATACTTTAAGATCAGAGGAACCATTTCGTCTTCCACGATTGTCATAGTGGCGGAGTTCATCTCTGGCCACGTGTGGGTTCCCATTCTGGGTTCTCCGTCCACGGTTCCTGCCCCGTTAACTAGAGGCCACTGGGTGAATCCTCGTATTTGTAATTGGTCAAGGATAAAAGCAACCCGTTCTGTTAAGGCTTGGTTATATGATATAAATACTGCTTTCATAGTGTTTTAGGTTTTAGATTTTAGATTTACGATTCTGCGTCGTAAATCTAAAATCAAGTATTACTTATTTCTTTTTCGGAAGATCTCTTTCCGGATCAAAGTCAGCCATGAACTTGAATTGTTTGCTGAGAATCTTCTTCTTGTCGCGGCTGCCACTCTTGTCCATCGCGGCGTAAACAGCCGGAACGATCAACATGGTAATGATGGTAGAGAATACCATACCACCGATAACGGCGATACCCATCGGGCGCCATGTTTCAGAACCTTCTCCTGAACTTAAAGCCATAGGAACCATACCTAATATCGTGGTTAATGAGGTCATCAATACCGGACGTAAACGAGAACGGCAAGCTTGTGCAATGGCATCGTACAGACGGATGCCCCGTTCACGCATCAAATTGATGAAGTCGATAAGCACGATACCGTTTTTGGTTACAATACCGACAAGCATAACGGCTCCTAAAGCGGCAACAATACTTAATGTCGTATTCGTAAGTAATAGGGCCAAGATTACTCCGGTGAATGCAAACGGTATTGCCAACATGATAATGAACGGCATTTTAAATGACTCAAACTGCGCTGCCATCACGATGTATACTAACATCAAGGACAAAAGTAATAACATGGTCAATGAACCGAAAGATTCCTGTTGATCTTCGAAATTACCGCCAATGTACATGGTTACGTCTTGTGGTATCTCTTCCAGATTATCTATAAGGGTTTGAGCAGCTCCCGCAATTTCTCCTAAAGCAACCCCTGTCATCGGAGTGATAGATACTTTTAAGATACGTTGTTTACTTTTACGTTCGATATTTGGTGGAGAGAAATACTCTTTAATTTCACCTAGTTCTTTCAAACGTACTTTTTCTCCTTTACCGTCTGTAATTAAGATATTTTCTACATCGGTAATAGAGGATCGGTATTTCTCATCCAAGCGGACAATAATGTCATACTCCTCTCCGTCTTCTTTAAATTTGCTGTTGCGGTATCCGTAGATACGGTTACGTAAATAACTTCCTACATCTGAAGTGGTTAATCCATGACGAGCTAACTTATCTTGGTCAAGAACGACTTGTAATTCAGATTTGTCTTCGTCTCGGCTAATTTTAATATCCTCTGCTCCATGTATTTTACGAGCTTCTGTAGCAATTTTTTGAGCTAAGTTCGTAGTTGTATTGAAATCATGTCCCATAATCTCAATATCAACGGTATTACCGCTCATTGAACCTCCATTGGATGTTGATACCGTATATTGAAGAATATCGGGGAAACGTTTTAAAATACCACGAACTTGGTCGGCAATTTCGAAAACACTGCGGCTACGTTCTTTTAAGTCGAGAGTTCTCAAACGCATATTTAGGATATTATTACCGGTACTGTTCATCATGGAAGCAAAGGAGGCTTCTTCTTCACTACCATAAGACAAGTTGATCAACGTGATTTCTGGAATTTCTGCCCGAATGATTGAATCAATATCCAAAGCTACTTTTTTCGTTACTTCCACCCGTTGTCCGGATTGCATTTTTGCATACACGCTCATGTAGTTCTGGTCATTTTGGGGCATGAAATCTGTTTTGATCCATTTGGCTAAGAACAATGATGCAAAGAACAGTGTAAACATGGAAACAATCGTAACCGTTTTGTGACGGAGTACCCAACGAATGAGTTTTTCGTATGCGGAATCAAGTTTATCCAGCGTTCTAGATACAAAACGATAGAAACTAAATTTACCTGTATCCGTGTTATCTTGGATTTTCATCAATTGAGATGAAAGCATCGGAGTCAACGAGATAGCGGTTACCGTTGAGGTACATACTGTGATACAAACGATCCAACCTAATTGTTTGAACAGGATACCGGTCATTCCGGTTACTAATGTTAACGGGAAGAACACGGCTACGGTAACAAGGGTTGTTACAATTACAGATAACCAAACCTCGTTTGTTCCATATTTGGCGGCTTCCCGCGGGCGGCTTCCTCGGTCGATGTGTTTTGTGATATTTTCAAGTACTACAATGGCATCATCCACCACCATACCGATTGCAATGGAGAGAGAGGATAATGAAATCACGTTGAGCGACTCTCCCGTTGCGAACAAATATATAAAAGCAACGATCAACGAGATCGGAATAGTCAAAGCGATAATGAATGTTGCTCTCCATCGTCCTAAGAATAGGAATACGACCAAGACCACGAAGATCAAAGCGTACATTAAGGATTCCTGCAGGTTATTGATGGATTTTACGATAAAATCGGAGTTATCCGAGATGATTTGGAATTTGATATCGGAAGGCAATTCCTTCATTGCTTTCTCGATCTCTTTTTTGGCTTGATTAGCTACGGCTACCGCATTTGCATCAGTTTGTTTGGTTACCATCAAAACACCACCGTTTCCTCTATTAATGGTTTGCTCCAACGTGATATCTTTCAACGTATCACGGACAGTTGCAACATCATGTAAATAGATTGTCTTATTGTTTTGGGTTCCCAATACGAGGTTTTTGATTTGATCGCTTTCATCAAACTCTCCTTCAACACGTAGGGTGTAGTCCATGTCTCCCATCTTCACGTTACCGGAAGAGATATCTTGATTTTCTGTCAAGATTTTATTTCCGATTTGTTCCAATGTTAAATTATAGGCATCCAGTTTATTGGGATCAAGGTCTACATATACAACGCGTACCGGAGAACCGGCAATATTTACTGATGCAACACCATCTACCCGGTTCAAACGAGTAATTAATTTATCGTCTAAGATCTTGTCAATACCGGGGTAAGATTCTTCAGCTGTTACGGCATAAATAAGGATAGGCATCATGGAGGTATTGAAACGCATGATGGTCGGACGGTCAATGTCATCCGGAAGATCATTCATGGCTTTATCCACGGCATCCCGTACGTCATTTGAAGCTTCGTCCAAGTTTACTTCCCATTCGAATTCTAGTGAAATTACCGCCAAGTTATCATAAGACGTGGAGGTCATTTCTTTTAAGTCGTCTACCGAGTTTAACTGATCCTCTAGAATTTTTGCTACGTTCTCTTCAATATCGGCAGCGTTGGCTCCGGGATAGGTAGCCATAACCGTGATATAAGGTGGGTCCATTTTTGGATACTGGTCCACCGGCAATTGTATATAGGAGGCAACACCCAATACCATGATGGCAAGGAAAACCATTAAGGTTGAAATGGGTTTGTTGACCGCTGTATTATATATACTCATATTTTAAATTTTAAATTTTGAATTTTAGATTTCAGGCATCAATCCGTGAATTAAATGTTTACTTGGTAATCGAAAGTGGAGAGCCGTCAATCAAACGTCCTTGTCCGACAACAATTAGTTCATCTCCCTCGTGAATTTCGTCACTGATTAATTCAACCTTATCATCAAAACGTTTGCCAAGTTTTACCCCAACGCGTTTTGCCTTACCATCTTTATTCAAAAACACGTAACGGTCGTTAGAACCTTGTAATTTCAATACGGCAATAGCCGGGGCAACTACAGTTTCGGTATTACCGATAAAGAAATTGATTGTACCGTACATACCCGGTCTCAAAGCTTCATTTTTATTCGGGATCTTGACTTCAACGGTAAAGGTCCTAGATGCCGGGTCTATACTTGGATAAACGATACTTACTTTTCCTTCGAACACTTGATCCGGGTAAATATTACTTTTTAATTCAACTCTTGTTCCGGGTTTCACAGTTAAATAATATTGCTCCGATAAATTTACATAAGCTTTTACCGGATCAATTTTTTCAATAGCGATAATAGAAGGTTTAGTTGCTCCACCGAAAGAAGTTCCTGTGTAAAGTTCTTTATCTTCAAAATATTTTCCGGTAACAATTCCATCAAAAGGTGCAAGCATTTTTGTGTTCTCTTTCAAGAACTCCACGTTTGCCTTGGCCACTTCGTACTGTGTCACTGCTGCGTCGTAGGCTTGTTTGGAGATACTTCCTGTCTCATTCAATTGAACGGCACGGTTATATTCTGTTTCCAAGTTTTTTAATTGGACTTCAGCTTGTATCAACTGGGTTTTGTCCATTTCAACGAGTAATTGGCCCTGTTTGATCTGGTCTCCTACTTCCACGTATATTTTTTCAATTCTTCCTGTGGCTGCTGGAGCGTAAAAGACTTGTTTATCAGCTTCTAGGTTTGCGGCATAATCCAAAGTTTTGGCAATATCCGTTTTCTCTAGTTTTTGTACTTTAACGGGGATTGCTTCCACGACATCACCGTCTGTCGTCTTATCTTTTTTGCCTGAACAACTGGCAAGGATAGCTATTGCTACGATCGATAAAATAAGATTCTTTACCATTGTATTTCTTTTTTGTTTTTATTATTCAAGTTGTTTTTACCGGGGAAGTTGATTATATAGTTTTTCCAAACTTACTTGTGCTTGTAACAAGGTCAGAATAGCTTCCGTGTAATTTGTTTCTGCTTGCAAATAGTTATTGTTTGCTTGTGTCAGATCCAAGCTGGAAACGGCTCCCAGTTCATACTTTCTCTGGTAGTTTTTCAATACTCGTGTGGCAACGTCGATATTTTCTTTTTGCAGGTTGTAATTTTCCATGGCATTTTTCAAGTTGAATTTCAACTGTTCGTCCTGTACGTTCAATTGATCTTGCAATAAACTCTTCTGCAAATAAGATTGTTCCAATGTGATTTTAGCTTGTTTCACTTTAGAATCCCGTTGTAAACCGGAGAAGATCGGGATATTCATCGTAAGTCCTGCCGTGTGTTTCGGGCTCATGTCCAATTCCGGTTTCAAAATTTTGTAGTTGAAATTGTAATTACCGGAGATCGTGGGAGCATAACTCCATTTTTCCAATCCCAAGCTTTTTTTGTTCAACTCGGTTTGCGTATTGATCAATTGATAACTTATATTGTTATTAATATCGAATTTCTGAACATACAAGCGGGATGATTTGTCGTTTTCCAAAAATATATCCAAGTTATCTGTGAGTTTTATCGGGGTTCCAGCTTCCAACCCCAGTTGAAGACGTAATAAATTATAATTCACAGCAACTGTTCTTTCCATGGACAATAGACTGTTTTTCAATTGTCCCACGTTAATGCGGATTTGGTCTACGTCAGTAACCTCGACAGTTCCGGCTTTATACATATTCTCGGTATGCTTGTAAATGTCGTTCATATTCTCCAAATTCTGGCGTAAAATGTCAAGCATTCTTTCGGATACCAGAACGGTATAATATGAATTATAGATATTTTCAACAATGTCTAGCTCCGTGGATTCAACCTCTTGTTCGGTCAGTCTTACAGCAATTTTGCTGGTTTGTAATCCCAAAATCCATTGACCGCTGAATAACAATTGTTGTAAACCGACGGAAAGATTGGATTGGTCTTTCATTTTTATTGCTTGCCCGCCAAAGTCCATTTTGTAGCCAAAATTGGTACTGTAAGTCAGATTTCCATCGATTTGCGGTAATCCTTGTGACACAGATTCACGTACCTTTTGGCGATACAAATCAATATTCATCTGCGAGGCTTGCAGTTCCTTGTTGTGCTTGATAGCAAACTCCACTGCTTGTTGCAGCGAGATCGTTTGCGGAGCTTCCTGTGCGCAAAGCATCCATGGCACGAAAAACATTAGGAGGAAAAGAGTCGTTCCTTGTTTCATAGATTATAGATTTAATTATTTATTTTTTTCCGGGAAATTTTAAATGTTTTTTTCTTTCGTTACAAAACTCGTACCAAAAAGTGGATCATCCGTCTTCTGGTCGTTTTGCCGTGTTCCTTAATCGTTCAAATTCTTTTAAGCCTTTTTCTGTGGATATAGCGTAAATAAAATTGATAAAGATCGTTGAAATAATTACCGAAATAGGGTATTCAAGCTTACTGGTGATTTCTGGATTTTTTAAAAAGTGTAATTGTTTACCTAACAGATACAATTGCAATTCTTTGTCGATATCTTTTCGGAAAAGTTCTTGTTTTATACCATTATCCAATAATGCCACGAGAAACTTCTTCGTCGACTCCTCTTCTTGCTTGGCTACTCTTTCGTACACGGCCGGGTGATATTTCCTTAAATCAAAATGATTGGCGGGTAAGCGGCTACCCAAGTCACTCACCATGAAATCTCGAATTTCGCTCATGACTACGATCGGGTTTTTCTTGGCTAGTTGCTTTATATCCGTGTTTTTTATTTTTTCATCTCTCCTGTACAACATCACTTGTTCCACTACATCGTCTTTGTTGGCAAATTGTTGGTAGAGTGTTTTCTTCGAGATTTTCAAGTGATTCGCTATATCATCCATGGAGGTGCTTCTCAATCCGAATCTCAAAAAAAGATCCGAAATGGCGGCTATAAGCTCCTTTTTTTGTTTTATATTTTCTTCCATAGCTGATATTATTGTGTTTACACGTGGAAACGAAACACAATCAAAACGTTTCCACGTGCAAAAGTATACAAATATTGTTCCACTAATATGGCGTTCGTGTTAAAGTATTGTTAAAACTCTTGCAGGACGTAACTTTTCAATGATTTTAATCTTATTACATCATTTTCAATTTTCAATTCTTAATTTTCAATTCCATTATTCTATCTTTGTATCATGATTGATCAAGCTACAATACAGAAAATTTTTGATGCAGCGGATATATACGAGGTGGTTTCCGATTTTGTGAGTTTAAAAAAGCGAGGAGTTAACTATCTTGGGCTATGTCCGTTTCATAACGAAAAGACGGGTTCGTTTACCGTTTCTCCGGCAAAGGGCATATACAAATGTTTCGGTTGTGGAAAAGGGGGGAATGCGGTAAATTTTATTATGGAACACGAGCAGATGTCTTACGTGGAGGCATTGAAATATTTAGCTGAAAAATATCATATTCCGGTTGAGGAAAAGGAATTGACAGAGGAGCAGAGGAAAGAAAAAACAGAACGGGAGAGTATGTTGATTGTTTCTTCTTATGCAAATGAATATTTCCAATATCAGCTGTGGAATACGGATGAGGGGCGTTCCGTGGGACTGGGTTACTTGCGCCAACGAGGTATCAGTGATGAGATGATTCGTAAGTTTGGTTTGGGTTATAATCCGGAAGGGTGGGGGGCTTTCACAAAAGCAGCTCAGGAAAAAGGTTACAAGAAAGAGTTTCTCGTAAAGACGGGATTGACCATCGAGAATGAGAAGGGGCTTTTCGACCGATTCCGAGCTCGCGTGATGTTTCCCGTGCTCGATTTAGCGGGGAAGGTGATTGCTTTCGGCGGGCGGACGATGACAACTGATAAAAAGATTTCAAAATATTTGAATTCTCCGGAATCTGAGATCTATCATAAAAGTAAGACCCTTTACGGGATTTTCTTTGCAAAAAAATCGATCGTGCAACAGGATCGTTGTATTCTGGTAGAAGGCTATACGGACGTGATCTCTTTCCACGCGAAAGGAATTGAAAACGTAGTGGCTTCTTCGGGAACCTCTTTAACGATTGAACAGATCCGGATGATTCGTCGATTAACCCTGAACGTGACGATCATTTATGACGGGGATGCTGCCGGAATCAAGGCTTCTTTGCGGGGAATCGATCTCGTGTTGGAAGAGGGGTTGAACGTGAGAGTACTTTTACTGCCGGACGGGGAGGATCCGGATTCTTTTGCCCGAAGTCATACGCCGCAAGATTTGGCGGATTTTATAGCGAATAACGAGACTGATTTTATAAATTTCAAGACTAAATTGTTATTAGGTACGGCAGGGGATGATCCGGTTGAACGGGCTCGTCTGATCACGGATATCGTGCGAAGTATTGCCAAAATTCCGGACAATATCGTGCGTTCTGTCTATGTGCGGGAAACGGCTCACCAGTTGGATGTCGAGGAACGGGTTTTATATACCGAGATAGCCAAGGTTCGGTTGAAGAATGAGGAACGACCTTCTAAAGTTCCTGCTACAACATCGGAATTGCAAATGACAACTCCGGCAACAAAAGGGGTGACACCTTGTGATATAGAGGAAAGTGTGCTAATTCGTTACTTGCTTTTATTTGGGGATAATGAGTTGTACGAGGAGGAACGTAACGGATATATGCGTAGCGTGAGTGTCGGGGAATTCATTATCCGGGAACTCGGGGAAGATGATCTGGAATTATTAAATCCTGTATTCCGTACGATGCAACAGGAATATCAGCGTCTATATGAATCGCCGTCGTTTATTCCGGCCCGTTATTTTATTTCTTACCCGGATATAAAAGTCAGTACTATGGCTGCCAATATTTTAAGTGAACCTTACGAGTTAAGCAAGATCTGGTACAAAATGGATAATTTTGTCGAGACGGAACAAATGAAGCTTGGTGAACTTCTACCTAAAATACTGGATAATTACAAGATGCGAAGAGTGGAAATGCTCTCTCGGGATATAGACAATCGTATCCTTGAATTGCAGAACAGTAAAGATCCTTCGCAGATCATGGAACTCCTTAAGCGCAAAAATGCAATCAATGTCATCCGTCGTAAATTAAACGAAAAATTGGGACGTACGGGGATTCATTAAGCAGAGGGGAACTGAATTCTAAGTTTATTTTGAAACAACTACTCCCTCCTGTCCCTCTTTATCTATTTTCTGCCGTAAAGTTGATTTAATTACCTTACACGAAATCAATTTCTTAACTTTCGTAAAATGTAGAATATGATGCAAATTATGTCTGAAATGGGCGTGTTGGATCGTCATTATAGGGGCGTTGAACGTATTTCAGGTGAAAAATCGCCGTCCATACAGGACGGCGGTTTTGTTTTATATAAATTTCTCCCTATTCCGTGTATTATTCAGTCCGAATATGATGAAGAGGACAGAGGCGATCAACATATTCATCCGGCAATGGAAGACCGTGTTGAAAAATATCTGCGGATTTTTATCAATGGGGACATCGTAAGGATTCAAGAAGATATTCCATTGGCTGTCCCCGATAGCTCCCTGTATCATGGAGAATAATAATCCGATAATGATAATCACCACTGAAGTCCCGTTTCCGTTCTTGATCATCGTGCTTAACATGAATGAAAGCGTACCGATGAATAGAGCCGGAACCATAGCTTGTAGGGTTAACCCCATCGGGGGAACCGACACGATGGCCAAATCCGTTAATAGAGCGAGAAAACAGGTAATCACGAAACAGATCACGTAAGAGATGATCAGGCGTAATAACCAGACCTTGTAACTATAGTTTGGGATTCCGAAAATAATCTCCACGATCTTGGCGTCCTGATCGTTCTGTATGCCGAAACACATCGGGTAGAAAACCAACAGGATGCTCGGTAACATCAACATGGTGTATGCTGTTGCCTGTGTGATCTCGTCATCGCCCAGCAATTTCACGATCACCGTGATCACGTAGAAGGCAAGGGCACTCAACATGAAGTACAGGAATTTATTCCCGAATATAATCTTGATGTTATATTGTACCAGCTTTTGTAGGGTTATCCAAAATTGCACCATAGCGGTTTGTGTTTCTTTATTGTGTTATAATTTTTTCTTTATTCTCGATTTTTACGCTTCTCAATAGCCACAAGTAAGAGTCCTCCAAGGCCGGGAGAATCTTCTCGGCTGTTTCGGTGGGCTTATGCTCGCTGAGGCAACGTACTTTGATCATATCACCTTGGCGGATGTGGTGGACGATTAGCATATCGGATGGTAATTTTGCAAAATCCCGTACCGGTACTTCAAAGGTCCAAGTAACATCCTTGGCTATATTGGCCATATCACTCGGCGTACCGTGGTATTTCAGAATACCCTTGTTGATCACGCCGACTTGGTTACAGGAACTGGCAATATCCTCTATAATGTGGGTAGAGAAAATCACAATCCGGTTCCGGGACAATTCCACGAGTAAATTCCTGAAACGGATTCTTTCCCGCGGGTCCAAACCGGCAGTCGGTTCATCCACCACGAGGATACGGGGCAGGTTCAACAAGGTTTGTGCGATACCGATACGTTGTTTCATACCTCCGGAGAAACCTCCGATTTTCTTGTCTTTGTTCTCGTACATATGCACGGCAGAAAGTACTTCGGCAATCCGGTTGTGACGTACCTTTTTATTATATATTCCTTTCAACAGGGCTTGGTACTCCAAAAATTCCCATGCCGTGAGGTTCTCGTATGTTCCGAATTCCTGCGGTAAATAACCGATCAAGCCTTGTAACTCTTCCCGTTTCTTCTGGGTATCGATGCCGTTAATGAATATCTTCCCGTAACTTTGTTCGAAAACCCCGCAGATAATACGCATCAACGTGGTTTTACCGGCCCCGTTAGGACCCAGCAAACCGAACATTCCGGTATGTATCTCCATGGAAACGGAATTCAACGCTTTGAACGGTTTCTTCTTCACCCCGATAAACGGTGCCTTGGAAGCCAGACGGAAAATGGTCTTTCTCAGCATGCGGAACCGACCGTCAATCAGGTCTATATTAATATTCTCCTTGTTGATCTTGTTGGACAGGTAGCGGGCGGCAATACCGAGATACCAGAACATACCGAGGAAAATAGCCCCCCCGCTGTTCTCGAATTTCTTACTTGACCAGATCAGGATAACCATAGGACCGGCATAATAAATGACGATAGCGATGATTCGTAGCGTCTTGGCGATGACGTTCTGTTTCCGGTTCTCGCAAAACTCCCTGAAAATGTTCATGATACTTAGCGTCATCGTCCAAGTAATGAAGGCAAAAACAATTGCCCAAAAGAACAGTACTTGATAGCTGAACGTGAAGTAATACATGAATCCCAGTACCGGCAACGACCACAACAACGGTTGCATATCCCGCCATTCGCGATAATTTCCTTGAAGGCCTAGACGTTTCCGGATCTTCAAACCGGAAGTCCATTCTCTGTTGAAACGTGACGGGCGTCCGTATACTTTGACAAGATTGCATATTTTGATCTCCAACTCTTCGTCAGCCGGGATGATGTTACTTTGCGCCCGACGTAAACTGTCCTCTAGGAACCAAGTTATGCCCGGTACGAGAATAACCGTTAAGATTACATATAGAATCCGGTTGAGCAGGGTATAGGTCCAGAAGTACACGCAGATTACTGCTACGACGAAAAGTACGATTTGCAATAGCTTCATGAAGAGGCTTTGTGTGCGTAGGCGATATAACGCGTCTTCCATTCCGGAATACAATGTCGGGATAATGACTAGAGTCAATAGCGTACTCATGGTAAGCCCTCCGATCACGGTGATGGCAAACGGGGCTCCCAGTCCGGACACGTATTCTCCTTGTCCCATGGCTAACGGGATCATGGCCACGATGGTCGTGATTGCCGTGATCAAAATCGGTCTTAAACGGGATAATCCGGCTGTTATGATAGCCCGTTGCTTGCGGTTTCCGTTCCGGCGGAGTAAAGACGTGTAATCGATAAGGATGATACTATTATTCACCACGATACCGATCAGGATAATGAAACCCACGAAAACATTGGCATTCATCAATGAATTACTCGTGAATAATAACGCCAGTAAAGAACCGATAGCAGCCAGCGGGATGGTAAACATCAATACGATGGGAGCCGTGGTTGATTCAAAGACAGCGGCCAAAATCATGTAAATCAAAATGAAAGCAGCCAAAATAAGGAAGATAAAATCATCCATTTCGTTTTCCTCGTGTACGACTTCCACGGCGATACCCGTCGGGACATCCATGCTTTGCACCAGTTCGTCAATCTCCTCCCGTGCGGCTTCTAGTAAATCCTTTGATTCGTTGATGTCGGAATTGAACATGTAAACAAGGTTCACTTCTTTTTCTTGGTTAATACGGGTGATATTTCCTTTGTCACGTCCCAGATTGATACGGCTGAAACTCCGTAACTGAACCAGCCCGTTATTCTTGTTTGTGACTTCTAGATTGCGTAAATCTTCCAGTGTCCGGGTTTGTGTTTTCTGATCATCCTCGTCGTAATTGATGTCCCGGATCAGAATATCATATTCTTGGTTCCCGGCTTTATATTTGACTTCAGCTTTACTTTGAGGCTGGAAATTGGAAAGTTCTTGGCTGACATTACTGGGTTCAACCTCGTTCATACCCATGAGGTACTGGTCAAAGAATATTTTGGAGACCGTACTTCCTTGGGAAACTGAGATGTGGGAATTGGAAATATTATCCAGATCGTCAAGTTGATATTTCAAATATTCGGCAAAATTGGCCATGGCCTCGAAATCCTGCCCCTTGATAATCACTTTTTCTGTTTGGCTACCCATACCCATCATTCTGAGCAAGGAACTATTGCCAAGCATTCCACCTCCCCCGCTACTTCCTCTGAAATTTTCGCTACTCTCGCTGGCTTCCAAGCTGATTTGGTTGATATTGACTGTCTCGGCCAGCCGGAGTACTTCAGTTTTCAGTTGGATGAGGGACTTTTTATTGATCTTCTGGTAATCATCTTTTAACCGAATGGTAAGTCGGACATCCTCTTTCATAACATTGGAAGAGAATTCTTTTATTTCCGGAACTTTAAGTAATTCGTCCTCGAAAAGACGGATCATCTCGTCGGTTTTTTGGAGTGTATAGCCTGTGGGTGGGGTGATATACACGTTGAACGTGTTCAATTCAACCTCTTTTAAGGTGTTCAAGGTTAAAGAGGTGGACAGAACCACGGTAATTAGTAAAGTGACCAGAGCGATAATAATCACTTGTGCCGGACGGCGAAGTGACATTTTGAGTATGGCAACATATATCTGAACCAATCTGTTATGGATTGATAGGTTGCTGAAGTTGACATCTTCAGGAGTCTTGCGTAAAATAGCGTTTACCGCCATCGGTATCAATAGCAAGGCTACGACTAGTGATATGGTAAGCGTTGCCACGATAGAGATTCCGATGTGTTCCCCGATCAGCTTGACCAGGTAATTGTCTGCGAAAAGGAAAGGCAAGAATACGGTAATCGTGGTGACCGTGGCCGCCATGATAGCCTTCCATACCTCGGTAGTTCCCCGTACACAGGCTTCGTCGGTGGAAACTCCCAGACCCTTCAGCCGGTAAATATTCTCCATGACAACGATGGAGTTGTCCAGTAGCATACCGACGGCGAGAGCAATACCCGTGAGGGTTAGCGTGTTGATTGTTATTCCGAATAGGTAAAAGAAATAGAATGATGAGAACACGGAAATCGGAATAGCAAAAGCCACGATAGAAATGATCCGTATTTTCCGAAGGAACAAGAACAACACGAAAATGGCCAGTAAAGCTCCTGAAAGTCCGAGATCTATGATCTGGTCAATATTTTTATTCATCACATCGGCAGCATCGTCTTCTACTTCAATAAGAACCCCTTTGGATTCTAATTCTGCATTTAAACGATTAATCTCCTGCCGTACCTTTTCGGAAAGGTCGATCACGTTAGCTAATGGGGATTTGGACAGGATGCAGGAAATTACCTCTTTCCCGTTGGTACGGGCATAGGATTCCTCTTCCTTCACGCCGAATTGAATTTCAGCAATGTCCTTCAACTGGATTGGGCCATTGGCAACCACGATACTTCCCAAGTCTTCCGTGGCAAGATATTCGGCTGTCACGTTGACGAAATAACGTTTGTTATTCTCGTAAACTGAACCGGCAAAACTCTTTTCTGCCAAGTTACTCGAAATGGCCCTGCTGATCGTTGAGGTCGTGATGTTCAAGGCTTTGCATCTTTCCGGGTCGACAATAACCTCGATACTTTTTTGTCGTCCTCCCATGATGGTAACATTAGCGATCCCGTCAATATTTTCCAAGTAGGGAACAATTTCAGAATCAGCAATATTACGGACATAGTCAATATCGTCCTCCCCGAGAATCCGTAGGTTCATGAACATATCGCTGGCGGAGCCCGAAGAAGATTTGTTCACGTTTAGCCTAAAATTATCAGGCAGATTCGGGGTGATGCTTTTTATTTTTTCTTCCAGTTGTAGAAAGGTATATTTCAGATCAACGTCCTGTTTGAAAGAGACGGTTACCTGTCCTCCTCTCGAATAAATCTGGGTTTCTATTTTTTCTACTCCGTTGAGGGCGCTGACGGCACCTTCGACAGGAATAGCTACTTGATTTTCTATATAGGAAGGGTCGGATTCCGTTTCGGAACTAATGCTCACGCTCAACACCGGTAATTCGGCATTGGGGTATAATTCCATCGGAAGGTGTTTATAGGAGAAAATTCCCATAAGTACCAGCCCGATGAAAAGCATCGATACAAGAACCCTTCTTTTTATAATCGTGTTCATGATTTCTTTCTGTCAATAACGTAATACACACACGGGATAACGATCAGCGTCATGATGGTCGAGGTCAGCAAACCGCCGATCACGGCAAGTGCCATGGGTGAGCGCAAGGAAGCTCCCTCCCCGAATCCGAAACACATGGGCAGCAATGCCAAAATTGTCGTGGCACTGGTCATGATAATCGGACGCACACGATGCTGAGCGGCCATTTTGATGGCTTCTTCCAACGGGTGTCCCTCTTCTTTCAGACGGTTGATTGCGTCCACGAGTATGATAGAACTGTTCACGGCAATACCCGCCAACATGATAATACCGATAAAGGCCATCATGTTGAGTGTTTGTCCGGTGAGCAGGAACGCTAAAATACATCCCACGCCGGCTAACGGAATGGTCAGCAAGATCGTGAACGGGTGGCGCAAAGATTCAAATTGTGCGGCCATCACCATATATACTAATAGTATGGATAAAAACAGGGCAAATCCCAACCCGCTGAATGACTCTTGCCGCATCTCTTCTTCTCCCGTTATTTTAGCCGAATATTTGGCCGGGAATTCAACCTCGGACAATTTAGCTTTAATAGCAGGGGTTATATGGCTTAGTGAGTATTGTTTCTCGATCATGGCGGTCACGATACCTGTCCGGCTTTGGTTAACCCGGTTTATCTCTTTTGGGGCTGACGTTATTTCAATGTCGGCAATTTCACCGAGACGGTATTTCTTTTCGCCTTGTATAATCTCAATATCGTAGATTTCGGAAAGGGACACTTCGGGAACCTTGATACTGATGTCGATTGTTTCACCTTGTGTTTCGAAAGTTCCGGCATCCTTACCTGCCAGTTTTTCGCTGACTTGGTTACTTACCGTGGCAACATCGATTCCGTAAATTCCACTTTTTAAACGGTCGATTTTGATATTTACTTCCGGAGCTCCTTTTTCCAGAGAAGATTTGATGTCGTATATGCCTGGGATTCCGGTGATTTTCTCTTTTATCTCGGTACACAATTCATCGAGCAATTCAAGTTCTTCCCCTTTCACCTCGATTACCAGTGGAGCCCCCTCTGTTCCCAAAATACTTTGTAGGGCGGATTCTCCTTTCTCGTAGGAAATTTCTACGCCTTCCGGCAAGGGATAATTCTCGTTAATATTCGTGATAAAGTAATCGGCATCCAGCTTGGAATCTTTCTTTATCTTTACTTTGATTTGGGATTGATTCTCTGATTCCAACTTGCCTCCACTTTGGCTTTCAAGGTTGGATGGACCTACCAGCGTGTATTGCCATTCAATATTGTCTTGTCCTAACGTTCGGATAGCATCTTCAATGGTTCCCACGGCGTTATCCGTGCTTTTTAACCTTGTTCCCGGCTCCATGGTAACGAGGATTGAAAATTCCTTCGACTCTGTTTTAGGCATGAACTCCATACCAATTAACGGTAACATCAAGTAGGAAACGATCATGAGAACCGTGGCAATGCCGATCACCAAGTATTTCTTTTTAAGAACTTTCCCGACGAAATTTCCAAAGCCTTTGATCGTGATGGCGTGACTGGAAACATTGTCTTTCTTCTTCATGAATTTTGACGCCAACATCGGGATAAACAAGATGGAAACAAAAAGCGAGGATAACAACGAGAAGCTAACCGTCCATGCCTGTTCCTTGAATAACTCTCCGGCAGCCCCTTGCAGGTACACGATTGGAAGAAATACCACGATCGTGGTTAAGGTGGAAGCCGTGATTGCTCCCGCAACTTCCGAGGTTCCCCTCACGGCAGCCTCCGCGGGTGGCAGGTTATTTTCATCCATGTTTCGGAAGATATTTTCCATCACGACGATGGCATTATCAACCAGCATTCCTGCGCCCAGCGCAAGTCCTCCCAACGTCATGATGTTAATGGAAAGTCCATTGAAGTACATCAGGTTGAACGTGGCAATGATAGAAATCGGAATGGAAAGACTGACGATTAATGTCATGTTCACCCGTCGCAAAAATATATAAAGTATAATAACGGCGAGAATGATACCCATTAACGCAGAATCTTTAACCTCATTGATAGAACTTCCGATAAATTCTCCTTGGTTGCTGATGATATGGAAATCATATCCCGGTAAACTTTTACGGAATTCGTCAATCTTGGCCAGTAAGTTTTCCACGGCATTTACCGTATTATATTTATTTTCTTTGTAAATGCTGATGCCAAGGCAACGTTCTCCGTTGTAGCGGGCTAAGTTTGCCGGATCTTCGTTGCGAATGGACACGGAGGCTACATCTTTCAAATATACCGGGGCTTTTGTTTTACTGGAATTGCTTGTAGCTTCCGTGGAAGAAGAACTTCCGCTGGATGAATTTTCTTTAAATGCTACGATAATATTTTCAAGATCTTGAAGGCTGGTAATCAGGTTTACTCCTTTCACCGTGTATTGAATATCCCCGTCTGTGATCGTTCCCCCGGAAACATTTTGATTGATAGCGGTGATTTGTGAGGCGATTCCATCGGCTGTTAACCCAAATGCCTCAAGCATATAGGGATTTGTGGATATTTCAACAATAGCCTGTTCCTGTCCGTTCAGCTGAATATCTGCGATTCCGTCTACCCGGACGAGTTCGTTACGCATATAATTTTCTGCAATCTTTCGCAATTCATTCATATCCTTCACCTCGTTATGGGTGAGGGCGATGGTCATAATCGGTGTTGCATTGGCATCGTAACGGGTGACGTTAACTTCTTCGATAGTTTCATCTTGGGAAAGCGAAGAGACACTTCGTTGTAAATCCAAAAAAGCGGCATCCATGTCTTGATCCCACCCGTATTCCACGGTGACTTTCGTGTATCCGACCTTCGTGATGCTGTACACGCTCTTCACGCCTTCTTGACGTGCGGCTGTCGATTCAACATTGGTTGTGATTAGTTTTTCAACCTCTTCGGGCGGTCTCTGGCCGCTTTTCACTTCCACGTAAAGAGCGGGATTTTTCAAGTCAGGGAAAAGATCTGTCCCTAATTTATTATAGGATATTGTTCCCAGTAAACATACCGCTAGCGTGAGCATTAATATGCTTACCGGGTATTTTACTGCAAATTTGGTAATACTGTTCATGTCTTTTTATTTCATGATTTTTACTTTGCCTCTGTTTCTCAGGAATTCGTAGCCTTTCACCACGATTTTGTCTCCTTGGTCCAGACCGCTTTCCACTTCGATGAAACGGTCATCACTGATACCGGTTGTGATGATTTTTTCCATGGCTCGGTTTTGCTCAACCGTGTAGACAATTCGATTCCCTCCTCGGCGGGAATTTATAATGTCCTTCGGTATGACAATAACCGAATCTTTTTGCAAAGTAATAATCTCTCCTTTGGCGAACATCCCGGGACGTAATTTTAGTTCCGGGTTACTAATTGTAATATATCCGGTGTACGTTCGGGTATCTTCGTTGATTGCCGGGGATAATTGAGAAACAAGACCGGACAGAGTATCTGATTTGATATTATAGTTGGTGACTAGGACTTTTTGCCCTACCTTCACCTTGTCGATTGTGTTTTCCGGCAAAGCGATTTCCATATACATTTGGCTGTAGTCCATCAAACCGACCATTGTTTCGCCTGATGCAATCTCCACGTTTGGGGTAAAATACGGTAGACTGACGATAGCTCCTTTAAAGGGGGCTTTAATCGTGAGTTTTGCCAGATCCGTGTATGCCGATTCTAATGCCGATTGTGCCTGTATGTAACTACTTTCAGCATTTAGTACATCTTTTTCTGTGGCTCCGCCTTTTTCGAATACGGCTTTTTGACCTTCCCACTCTTTTTTGGCGATATCAACCTGCATCTTTTTCGTTGGTAACGATACGGTATTTTCGTGTTCTTTGTTGTTTAGCTTGATAATCACGGCACCTTCCTCGACAATATCTCCCAGCTTATAGGGGCGCTTGGTCTTGGGGTTAATCATGAGTTCGTATTTGCCGTTTGTCTCGGATTTCACTTCCACCGTTTTAGTTGCTTTAGCTGTTCCGGTCGTGGTAGTCAGTTCCCGGATATCGCGTTTCCCGACTTCGGCAAGCCAGACCGGGGTGGTTGTTTCTGAAGAAGAATTCATTCGTTGTTCGTTACAGGCGTTCAAGGTGTAAGCCAGTAGAATCACCCCGATATATTTTATAGATTTGTTAGTCATAGCATTTTTGTTTTATATTTTGTATTAGGGTTTATTTCAATAAATCAACGGGTAAATAAGACCTGTTATTTTGGTAATCCCACAGGGTTTGGATTTTCAGATCCAGTAATTTCAACTTATATGAAATGATGGCATCTGTCAATGAATTTTTCGCATCAGTCAACTGAGTTTGTTGATTTTTCAGTTCCATACCGGTAAGGTTCCCGCTACGGTATTTCTCGACATTTATGTCGTACGTGCGTTCGGCATTTTTAACGGTCTGGCGGGCGATTTCGATTTGTCGTAATAACTTGGGTAATTCCCGACACACCTGACGTACGTCAAGCATGATGGATTTTCTTTCTTCTTCGTTACTGATCTCCGTGTTCTCATTGGCTAACTCCGTACTGCGGATGTTTGCTTTTCTTGCACCCCAATCCCAGATCGGAACGGTCAGTGTAATCCCGATTGTTTCGTTGTCATCCGGTTTTGAGAAAGCTCCGTTGAACTTGTCTCCTTGGCCCATCAGTCCCACTCTGGCAGAGATACTACCTTTAAATTTGTTGTTATCTTTTGCCTCGATCAGGCTGAAAATACCCTCTTCAATGGCAATCTGTTGTTGGCGTATTTCCATGCGTTGAGTTAGAGCATATTTGACAGCCTGATTTACATCCACGTGAACCGAATCAATCTGGATATCAGGTAGGATGCTGATGTCTATATCCAAGGGCAAGCCCAAGGTTTGTTTGAATTGATCTTTGGTATTTTCGTAACTCGTTTCCGTGTCAGCGAGAGAATTCTCGTTTGTGGCTAAGGTCACTTCCGCTTGGTAGAGCTCTTCTGGAGCGATCAAACCTTGTTCCACTTTATTTTTGATTATTTCATAATTCTGTTTTTGGCTCTGGAAAGCTTCCCGGGCCGTGACTAATCTTTTATAAGACTGGTAAACGCCATAAAATGCCGAGGTCACGTTTTTCTCTATGTTCAGTTGGGCTAAAGCATACTGTATTTTTGCTTTTTCAAGATTGAATTCCAACCTTTTTAACTGCATCTTTGTCTTATTATAGGTAAAGATCGGTTGCTCTAAATTCAAGCTGAGATTGTTTGAAAAAGAGGTACTTTTAGTCCCGAAAGATTGGTTGTCATCATCCTGCCAATTGAACGAATTGCTGAGGGTGATCGTTCCGTCTGTCCACTTAATCGGTTGGCTGATCCTGAAGTCTAAACCGGAACTCATGGATTTCCGGGTATACCATTGCGTGTTATACTCGTCGAACGATGTGCTTCTGGTATATTGAAACGGGTTCAGGTTCAAACTGAACTGTGATTTTAACGAAGCTTTTTGCTGGATCAGAGCCAGTTCACTTTGTTCCAAGCTCATTTTACTTTGAATGATGGAAGGGCTTTGTTGATAAGCGATCTCTAGCGCCTTTTCCAACGTCAAAATTTCTTGAGCAAACGTTGATCCGGAACAAAGCATGAATATTCCCGAAATAATCAACGATATTGACGTGATCTTTTTCATAATATGGTGTTGTTATTTTTATTTGTTATTGTTCGTGTAAACCCATTTCACTGCATCGGCAAAGATGATTTGGTTTGATGCTGATCCCTTGTCACTTAAGGTGATTTTAGCTTCTCCTTGAGAGAAATAGAAAGATCCTAGTGTCGTCCATCCCTGCTGTCCCCGGCCTGTTTCGACTGAAATTTCCTCTTCTCCGTCATCATGTTTTACCGTATAATATTGCATTTTTTTCTCTTCACCTCTTCTTCGGCGCCATCCCATCATAGGGAAATCGGACGTGTACACGAATACCTCGTAGAATCCCGGAATTTGTATTTGGGTTGTCCATTCCGTTTTGTTACTACCACTTCCGGATTTTTTGTACACGGCACTATTAATATAGTCGCCATAATAATTTACCCCGATGGTAGCAGTCCATTTACTAGGAGGCATCCAGAAATTCAAGTTTTTGTATTTATCTTCACTTTCCTTCTTGAAAAAAGATTGTAGTTTGTTCTTTTGATTGGATTCGATAATTCTGAATCCGGGATCTTCATTGTCTACAATGATTTCTTTCGGGTTAAACGTGAAAAGAGTAGCATTTGAGTCGAATATACCCGTTACCGTGTCGGTCGTCGTGGTCGTCACTTTGGCAAAATTCTGCATGATCGTACTGGGTAAATTTTGTGAGATGTTCGTGTTAATCATGAGGTTACTTGGACGTTCGTCACATAAAATACGAATCTCTTTGAATTTCTGCGGTTCTATAATGTAATTTTTCGCCGGTTTCGCTTCCATTTGGGCTGCCCGTCCTCTTCTTCCTCGCGGACCACCGGGGAACATTCCGCCTCCTTCTTCAATGTTGACGGAAATTACTCCTTCTACATTCGTGGGGTTGTACACTTGAAATTTCACGATATATTTCGTGTAATCCCCGACTTCCACCTGATCGGCATCCACCCCTTTTACGATAAAACGGGGCGTGCTGTTGATCGTGTACCAGTTCGGGATGAAATCCATTAAATTGAAATGGAATTTACGTATAAACTCACTGTTTAAGCGAGTGAAATTGACTTCTTGGAACTGGTATTTTTTCGTGAATTCAGCCATGAACTCTTTGAATTCGTTTGATGAAAGGCGGGAGTTGATATAGTTCCTCAGATAAATGCCTTTCAGTTTCATCATTTCATAGAACACCTCTGTTGAAAGCGTGTTATCAAGTACGGCCTGTTCAAAACTTTTCCCGTTGAGATAAGCAGCTGCCCGCTGATCATCACCCATCCCGTTGAACATGCGGAAAAAGTGATCCTCTGGTGTGTTTTCTTCCTGTTTGAGCATCGTATTTAGCACGATGTCTATAATCGGGAAATTCTGGGAATAGATAGAACCCGCATAATTGAAATACATAGACGATAAATCGTACTTGTTCAGTTTCGAAGTGGCAGACCATTCTCCCGAGAACATATTTACAAAAGTATTTCCATCCTCTTGGAACGTTTCTTCAGAGAGGAGAACCCGGCGGGCAAAGTCCCGTATGACGTTCATTTCCACGTCAATCTCTTCCATGCTTCCTCTACGGGGATCATGACGTCCCCACTCGGCTATTCTTTTTTTAGTAAATTTGAAATTACTACTAGGTAGAGTCGTGGCAAATTCCGGAAGGAAAACCATCTCCGGTTGTGTTTGCTCGCTATTCCCTTTCCAGTTGCGTACGTAACCCGCGTAGGAAATGGGCGTTTCCGCCATGATGAATTTCTGGTATGGATATTTACGGCCTTTTCTTAACTCGTATTCGGACTTCACATCTTGAAGGAATCCGGCTAACGTGTCTGAAATGTTAGGAAAAACTTCAGAATAGAAATCGTGACCCTTAAAATTGTATAATTCGATTTGCACGGAATCGACCAAAATACTTTTCTTTTCGTAGTCTCCGATGGCCAAACTGATACCGTGCAGTTGTTCTTTATTTCGGAATATTGTCGTGTCTCCTGATTGGGACAATGTTCCCTGTGAAAGGATTGTCCGGTTATCGGAATGAATCACTTTTAACGTGTAATTCGAGAAATTTTTTCGGATGTTATAAGGAGCTTCAGGGTTTATCGGTGGAAAAGTAGAGGGATACCACAGGCATTCCGGGGTCAGCAGGGTAAATTTGTCTTGAACGAAAGCGTATCTTTTCCCAAAACGGAGAATACTGCTTCCGGTTTGCGTGTCATAATATTCTTCATCCGTGACATCTAGGTAGCAGATGTGCTCATCGATGGAGCCGTTGTACCTGATGTCTAGTTCAAGGCTTTCATACGGGCGAAGTTTATGTTCCGCTATAATAACCTGTGCGTCTCTTTTGTAGGGGATATCTTCTCCTTGCCGGGTTAACTTTTCAATTTGCAGGGATGGATTCAAGTAGAACACGATTTTGTCGATCTCCCGGTGATTCCGGTTCTGGACCTTTATGTGCGAATTGACGGTAATCTTTTTGTCGTTTTGCGAGAATACGATCTCTTGGTCGATCAAATGAACTTTGTCAATATAATTGTATTTCTTGTATCTTTCAGTGTATAATTTGCGTTGATTATCAATATGATTGAATCGAGTGAAATAGATGAATCCACAACCGATTCCGATGATCAGGATAATACATCCCAATGCGTTCAGTAAAATATTTTTCTTGGGATGCAACGGTAAGCGATTGACCATCGCGATGGTAAACGTGAGCAATCCTATCCCCAAGAACAGGTATGTCAACCGTTGAACGAGATAGGGAAACAAGTTCGTGTGTCCCAGCACGTCGGAAAACATATTCGGTATCGTGAGAGCGAAGAAGTCAAATGTCCCGTGTTCCGCATCTCCGAGATAAGACAAGGTTACTCCGATAAATCCTAGCATGATTACGAACGTGACTGCTTGATTTCGAATGAAACTCATGATCACGAACGATAGTCCTAACACGAAAATCAGTGACGGGATCGATAACGTGAGTAGGTAGAAAAAATAGGGAAACAAGGCGAACGGGGATTCACTTGCGAACAAGTGAATGAAACTAGCGATGAGTAAAGCGACAATATTCAACGATACAAACACTTTTATAATCCCCCATGTTTTCCCGACGATGTAATCTGCATTACTCATCGGTCGTACGTAGATCACCTCTGCGGTATCTAACTTCTTGTCTCGCTTTAAAAAACTTCCTGCCAAAAATATGGCAATGACAGATTGTGCGATATTGAAAAGATAGATATTGACAAACGGGATGGAAGATGGCATGGCAACCATGACCCATTCGAACCACCCTAGGTTTGACTGTGTACCCATGTGAAAAAACACGATAACTAAAAGGGATAAAATAGCGAATATACGAAACAGCCAGCTTCTTCGCAGAAGTTTTGTCTCGTATCTCGATATTGTGCTGATGTTGTGAATATTCATCGCTAGCTTCTTCTATAATTTACTTGAACAATTCGTTTTCTTTGATAGCTTCAACCTGCATGTTCATCTTGTCTTTCAACAAATAGTCCATGTAGTAAACGTAGGCATGTTCGAGGTTCGGTTCGATGGCCTTGGACGAATAGCCGTCAATAGTGTCGGCCACAACTTGAATTTCCAAGCCGCCGTCCGTCGGGATGGTTGAAATGATCGGGTATTTATCTTTGATTTCCTCGTACTCTATGTCTGTTACGAAAATTTCCCATACTTTTCCGCGAGCTAAATTGATCATCTCGTCCGGGGAGCCTTCGAATTTCAGTTCTCCGCGATTCAGCAGGGCCAGTTTCTTACAGGTACTTGAGATATCTCCCACGATATGGGTGGAAAGAATGATAATCGAGTCCTTGTCGCTGATGTCTGCCAAAATATTACGGAAACGGATCCTTTCTTCCGGATCCAATCCGGTGGTCGGCTCATCCACGATAATTACTTTCGGGTTCCCGATAATGGCTTGGGCAATCCCGAGTCTTCGTTTCATACCCCCGGATAACCGGTTGGCCCAACGGTCGCGGACTTCAAATAAACCAACTTTGCGTAGCATTTCGTCTACCACTTCGGCACGGTGTTGTTTTCCTTTGATCCCGGCGAGTCCGGCACCATAGTCGAGGAATTCCCACGTTTTCAGTTTCTCGAAGAAACGGAAATCCTGTGGCAGGTATCCCAGCAAGGAGCGAATAGCTTTCCGGTCCTTGGCAATATCGTAATCATCGAAATAGATAGTTCCCGACGTGCAACTCTGCAATAGAGTCATGATCCTCATGAGGGAGGTTTTTCCTGCTCCATTCGGTCCTAACAGACCGAACATCCCCGGTTCGATTTCCAAATTCAAGTCTTTTAAGGCTTTTTTACCTCCCGGGTAGACTTTATTCAGATTTACAATTTTTATACGCATAACGCTGGTATTTTAAGTTGGTATAAATCTATATATAATAAGCCGGAACATATGTTAATAAAATGTGAAATATCCCAGTTTAAGTAAGACACTTTTTGCTTAAAAAAGTTTATTATTTTAACAAAATATTAACACGATCGGGCTTTATGGACTTTTTACGACTTGTCAGGAAAATATCTCCCGGATGACCCGGATACTTTTCGTGTTAAAATCCAAGTTCAGGTGGAACCCAAGAAAGAGCAGGGCTATGTCGAGTAAAATTTTGCGTCCCTGTTGATTGAGCGGAATGTTTTTCAATTCTTGTAACTGGCACGTGCAAAGGGCATGGATAACCTTGGCGGAATGCGGGCCGGTGTGGTAATTTCCCGGTGTTCCCGTGGGGTAAAAACATCCGTCATTGATATTGAACACATGGTCGGGATGATACGTGCTGTTGTCTATGCTAAATCCAAGTAATTTGCTTAACCGGAATAGGAAGAGTAAGTTGAAATTGGCGATGTCATCCCGTGTGACGTTTAAGTATTCCACGGAAGTTTTAATGTATTCGTATAAATCGGGGTTCGGGTCGGAATCCCGTAGCACGAGATTTAATATCTCTCCCCATAGCAGGGCGATATTCATCTTGTACACGTCGAAATAGATGGCCGACGTGTTCACGAGTGGAGAAAGTGATTTTAACTTGTGGAGCCCCTCCCTTTCATTAGGGATAAACTCGATTTCCACGATTTGCATACACTGGGCGGAAGCGTTTGCCTTCCGCTTGAACAGGGCCAGCGGGGTAATCATTTGCATGTAACCTCTTTCCTCCGAATAAACATGTAGAATTTGCTGTTGCTCGGAATGAGGGATGCTTTTTAATATGATGGCCTTGACCGTGTGCATGTTTTTTTACAAGTTGTTTAAAAATCGGCATAATTCCCGGACGGCTTGTCCCCGGTGACTGATCCTGTTTTTCTCGTGCAGGGGCATTTCGGCAAAACTCTCTTGAAAACCTTCGGGACGAAAAATCGGATCGTAACCGAAACCCTCCTGACCGTGTTTGCTTGTCAGTATCTCCCCGTTGACAATACCTTCAAACAAGTGCTCTTTTCCTCCAAGAATTAAAGCGATAACTGTTCTGAAACGGGCTTGTCGTTCCGATATATTTTTCATTTCTTGTAAAACCTTTTTCATGTTCGCTTCCGAGTCGTGGGCGTTACCCGCGTATCGTGCGGAATAAACACCGGGAGCGTTGTTCAAGGCTTTTATTTCCAACCCTGTGTCATCTGCAAAACAATCCCAACCATATTTCTCGTGGATATACCGGGCTTTTTGAAGGGCATTCCCTTCGAGTGTGTCCTGTTCTTCCGGGATGTCTTCATGGCATTGAATCTCTTTCAGGGAAACAATCTCATGCTGAGAGCCTAGCATTTCTTTTATTTCTTTCAGTTTGTGGACATTATTGGTAGCAAAAACTAATTTCATGGCCAGTAATAATTTATAGGTTACAAAGGTAATGAAATCAGGAGTAGAAACTAACGTTTAACCCTAGAAATGCCGTGGAAAGTAGGAAATTCATGATCTACAGATGATTACTACCGGATCACTTCCATATAAAACGCTATTAAAACGCTATACTTAGAATAGCGTTTTATAAGCTTTTTAAAAGTATAATAAAAGTGTGATTTATGCTAGTGATCCGGAAGTAATACTAAATTGATTATACAATAAGGCTTGACATGGGACTGTCAAAGGTAGGACAATTTACATTCCTTGGTATTATAATTTTTCTCGGTTCGTGCGGGAAGAAAATTATATCGTGTATATTTGCATTCGGGTAAAACAGAAACCATTAAATCGAAAATATGAAAGGGATTGTTGTGAAATCTACCGGAAGTTGGTACTCCGTACGGATGGGTTCGGGGAAGGTGATGGAATGTCGTATTAAGGGAAAATTCCGGATGAAAGGGATTAAAACCACGAATCCTGTTGCGGTGGGGGATGTTGTCGAGGTGGAGGTGAATCCCGATGGTGCGGTGATCAACCGGATCGAAGATCGGAAAAATTATATTATCCGGAAATCGACAAACCTGTCGAAGGAAGCGCATATTATCGCTGCAAATGTTGATCAGGCGGTGTTGGTCGTGACAGTAAATCATCCCGTGACGTCCACTGTTTTTATCGATCGTTTTTTAGCTTCCGTGGAAGCATACCGGATTCCGGTTTTACTCGTGTTTAATAAAATAGATGCATATAGCGAGGACGATCTGATGTTGTTGGGAGCTTTAACCCAGATTTATATGCAGGTGGGATACACGTGTTTGCACGTGTCTTCGTTGACGGGAGAAGGTATGGAGGATGTTGTAGCAGCCTTGAAAGATAAAGTGACCGTATTTTCCGGTTTATCAGGCGTGGGGAAATCTTCACTGATTAATCGTGTCGAACCGGGTTTGAGCTTGAAAATAGCGGAGATATCTGATTCCCATGACACGGGAAAGCATACTACCACGTTTGCAGAAATGTTCCCTTTGAGTTTTGGCGGCTCTATCATCGACACCCCGGGGATTCGGGCTTTCGGGTTGATTCACATGGAGAAAACCGAGATTTCACATTATTTCCCCGAAATATTTAAGCGGGCGGAAGATTGTCGTTTTTATAACTGTACGCATATTCATGAGCCGGGATGTGCGGTGATTCAAGCGGTTGAAGACGGGGAGATAAGCGAGAGCCGTTATTTCAGTTACGTGAGTATGTTTGAGGAGGGGGATGAGAAATACCGGAAATGAGGGCCCTTGAGTGAATGGGATTTTGGGGTATGGGTAAGAAGAAGATATTCAAGATGAAGTGAAAAAGAAAGAGAGGATTTTATTTCCAAGAAAAAAACAGACATGGATGTACTGTGTATTATATTTTTTTGTACATTTGCGCCGTTTTACGTGAAGAATTGTGGACAGATTGAAAGAATATAAGATAGCTCACAGAGGGTTAAGCGAGGGTATTCATACTTTCGAGTTTGTTATGGATGACAATTTTTTTAATTGTTTTGATGCAACAAAGGGAACGAAAGGGAAAGTAAATGCGAGAGTGGATATCGTGAAGTCATCCTTACTGATGGAGGTACGGATGACGATCGAAGGGACGGTTAAAGCCATCTGCGATCGCTGTTTGGAAGAAATGGAGTTACCGATTAGCGGAGAGTTGAACCTGTACGCGAAATACGGGGAGAGGGAGGAAGGAAATGATGATGATTTTATTATCTTGGCTCAAGATGATGATTATCTGGATTTGAGTGAACCGCTATATGAAGTGTATATGTTGAATTATCCGCTTCGCGTGGTTCACCCGGAGGGAGAGTGTAACGAGGAGATGGAGCATGTACTGGAAAAATTGACAATGGAAGAAGAGAGTGATAAGATTGATCCCCGTTGGGATGAATTAAAGAAATTAATTAATAATAACTAAATAAAACTAGAGAGAAATGGCACATCCTAAACACCGAATCTCTAAACAGAGAAGGAATAAAAGAAGAACTCACGATAAGGCAACAGTTCCTGCAATAGCAAAGTGTTCTAATTGTGGTGCTGCAGTACAGTATCATACTGTATGTCCGGAATGCGGATATTACAGGGGTAAATTGGCTATTGAGAAAGCAGTTGTTGCATAATATACATGCAATGATAAAGATTGCCTTAGATAATACAGCCCCCTGTAGTAGGGGGCTATGGTAGTATATGGGGATCTGATTTTATTTTCGAATTTTGAAAAAAGTTATTTTATGGAAAGGCCAAGAGCGGTAATCACAGGGGTAGGAGCGTATTATCCCGATTATATTCTAACTAACGAGGAATTGAGCCGGATGGTGGATACTACTGACGAATGGATCATGACTCGGATTGGTATTAAAGAAAGACGTATTTTGCGGGATGCCGATAAAGGCAGTGCTTACCTCGGGGCCAGAGCAGTAGAGGACTTGTTTCGCAAGACTGGTTTGAAACCGGAAGAGGTTGATTTATTGATTTGTTGTACGGTAACTGCCGATATGCATTTTCCTGCTAACGGAAATGTGATTTCCGATATGGTGGGTATAAAGAATGCTTTTAGTTTTGATCTTAATGCTGGGTGTTCTGGTTTTTTGTATGGTTTAACCACGGCAACACAGTACGTGGAGAGTGGTCGGTATAAAAAAGTGATTGTTGTCGGTGCGGAGAAGATGTCCGCTATCACGGATTATACGGATCGGGCAACTTGTCCTATTTTTGGAGATGCGGCGGCAGCAGTGTTGTTGGAGCCGACCACGGAAGATTTGGGTGTTATCGATCACGTGTTGCATTCGGACGGAATGGGACGTGTTCATTTGCACATGAAAGCCGGGGGATCTTTGAAACCACCTACAATTGATACGATATTGGCAAGAGAACATTATATTTATCAAGAAGGGCAGCCCGTGTTTAAGCATGCTGTTTCTAATATGGCCGATGTGTCGGTAGAGGTGATGAAACGTAATAATCTGACGTCGGAGGACGTGGCTTGGTTAGTTCCTCATCAAGCAAATTTGAGGATCATCAAGGCTACCGGTGAACGGATGGGATTGCCGAAAGAGAAAGTGATGGTAAATATTCACAAATATGGAAACACGACTTCAGCGACAATTCCATTGTGTTTATACGAGTGGGAAGATCAGTTGAAGAAAGGAGATAATTTAATTCTTGCCGCTTTCGGGGCCGGATTTACATGGGGAGCTATTTATTTGAAGTGGGGGTATACGAAAGCTAAAAGTTAAAAATTAAAAACTAAAAGTTGAAAACTTTATAAGTTTTACGAGATCCATAGAGTCTAGACTTGAGACTTTATGGATCTCGTCATTTTTTGAATGTTCGGGTGTTTAGGATTTTTGGGTTTTATGGAACAACAAATTATTTCCAATTTTAAATTACTTGTTGTATATTTGGTCGATTATTATGGATGCTAAATGAAAAAAGGTGCGAGTCAGGACAGTACCGAGATGAAACAGACGATTGTCTTGAAGGATTCCGAGGTCGAGGGAAATATTATCCTGCCTGGGGATTTGTGTTTATTTGGCAAAATTTCTGGAAACGTTACTGCAAAAGGGAGGGTGGAAGTGAAGTCGGGAGCCGTGGTAACAGGGAATATTTCTTGTATGGAGTTGGAGATAGGAGGATTGGTAGAGGGAAACGTGGAGACCTGTTTTTTGATTATTGAAGAAAATGCCGTTTTGAAAGGGGATGTACGGGTGCGAAAACTGCTAGTGAGAGCCGTGGAGTATGATATAAAACGGTTACGTTTGGAAAGAATAAAGTAAACGATAAATCATGGGAAAAGATGTACAACAGCAAATAGCATTAAATTTACTCAGTGAAGGAACTCAGATCACTGGAGATCTTCATGCTTCAAATGACATTCGTATTGACGGAGAACTTAAAGGAAAGATTTTCACGAAAGGACGTTTGGTTATCGGGCAGATGGCTAAGGTGGAAGGAGAGGTTAATTCTCCGAATGTTGATATTTTAGGAACCATGGAAGGGAATATCGTGTCGACAGGAACTGTTTCCTTGAGGGCAAAAGCGGTGTTCACGGGAACGATCAAAGCTGCTTATATTGCGGTGGAGTCGGGAGCGATTTTTAATGGCGAGTGCCATATCCAACGAGAAGTCCAACAAAAATAATTAAAACGTGGAGTGTCGTGTATTGGTAGTGATTTTATTACTACTGGGTCTGGTTTCTTGTGAAAAAGAACAGGACAGAGTGGAAGATGGTGTTTCTTTGGAACTGGCCAAAGAACGTAAAGCGAATATAGGTGGCGTGACCTATAAGTTGTATTTCTCTATTCCGGCGGAAAGGAGTGAGGCTATTATGGCAGAATCAACGATCTTTTTTGAATTGTTTGATCTGGTTCCGGTCATTCTGGATTTTAAAGAGTCAAAAGAGAATATTCTTTCCGTTACCTCTTCAGATGGGAGAAAAATTCCGTACACATTTAAAAATGAACATATTATTATTAAACCGGAGCATTTGAAAAAGGGGCGGAACGAGTTGGTCATTCAGTTTAAAGCGGGAGAGTCTTCTTTGAATCGAAGTGATGATATGCTATACACGTTGTTAGTCCCGGACCGATGTCGTACTTTGATGCCTTGTTTTGACCAGCCGGATATAAAGGCTAGGTTTAAATTGACGTTAAAAATACCTTCCCGATGGAGGGCTGTAGCTAACGGGGAACCTGTCCGTACGGAATATTTTAATGACTATAAGTTGTATGAATTCGAAGAAACGAAACCATTGAGTACCTATTTGTTTGCTTTTACCGTGGGAAGGTTCTCGTATTTAGAACGTTACGTTGGGGGACGGTGGATCGGTATTTATCATCGGGAGACGGATACATCAAAGATTAATGCGAGTATTCCGGTGATAGCCAGAGAGGTAAGTCATGCATTGGATTGGATGGAAAACTATACGGGGATACGTTACCCGTTTGATGTATATAATGTCGTTGCAATTCCTGATTTTCAGTATGGCGGGATGGAACATCCGGGAGCCGTGTATTACCGGGCGTCAACCATGTTTTTGGACCGGAATGCAGACTTGGCGGCATGGATGAAACGTAGTGATGTTATCGCTCATGAAACGGCCCATATGTGGTTTGGTGATTACGTGACGATGAGGTGGTTTAATGACGTGTGGTTGAAAGAGGTATTTGCCGGTTTCATGTCAGATAAGATTATGACCCAGTTATACCCGGATGTGAACCATCGTCTGAATTTCTTTTTGAATCATTACGAACCGGCATTGCGGACGGATCGGACGAGGGGGACTCACCCGATATTGCAGGAATTGAATAATCTGAAGGATGCGGGAACTTTGTACGGGGATATTATTTATCATAAGGCTCCCATCGTGATGCGTATGTTAGAGCGAGAGATTTCTGAACGGCGGTTGCAGATCGGATTGCAAAGGTATCTTCGTCGATGGTCTTATTCTAACGCAGATTGGGACGAGTTGATCAAGTTTTTGGAAAGTACAACGGGACAGGATTTACAGGCATGGAATGAGATATGGATAAAAGAAAGCGGGGCTCCCGTGATCGAGTTCCAGAAGAACGGGATTGTGATGACGGATGAGAGCGGGAAGAATCGGGTTTGGCCTCAGGCTGTATCTGTTTTTTGGAATTACATGGGGTTGAAGAGGACGTTGATCCCGTTGCGTGATTCGTTGACTCCTTTCAGGTATGGGGCTTCTGTTGTATTGCCGGATGGGGATGTTATGGGATACGGTTGTTTTTTACCCACTGATTTTTCTATTCGTTTTCTCGATGATGAACTGGGAAATTTGAATGATCCGCTTTACAGGGCGGTTGCTTGGCAGGCTCTCTATGAGGGAGTTTTGCATAAAAAAGTGAAAGGAGAGTTTTTCTTAAGGTTATGTATCAAACATTTACCACAAGAGAAGAATAACTTGGTGGTGAACCGGGCATTAAGTTTCCTAAGAATTGTTTATTCAACTTATTTGGATGAGGGAAGTCGGCAGTTAATACAGGACGATTTGGAACGTTTTTGTATTAATATGGTGAATAATAAGGCCGAGGGGAAGAATAAAAAATCATATTTTAATACGTTATTATCAATTTGTTCTTCACCGAAGAGTTGTTCTTATTTGTCAAACGTGTTAAAGGGAAAACAGGATTTACCGGAAAGCGTGACAATCAATGAACAAGATAAGATTAGCATCGCATTTAATTTGGTATTGCGGGATACGAGTGTTTATGAAGATACGAAAGAGTATATCACGAGAACGGTTAAGAATAAGGATTTGCTGGCTCGTTTTGAATATGTATACCCGTCTTTATCTGGAGATAAACAGGTACGTGATAGCGTGTTTAACGCTTTGCTTGTAAGAGAAAATCGGGTGAATGAGGTGTGGGTAGAAGAGTGTTTGCGATGGTTGAATCACCCGCGGAGGAGAATGGAAGCAGAGGAGTATGTACCGAAAATGCTTGGTGCGTTGCAGGAGATTCAACAAACTGGGGATATTTTCTTCCCTGGTTCTTGGTTAAGTGCCGGATTAGCTGGCCATACAAGTAAGAATGTATACACGATGGTAAATTCTTTCTTGGAGAAACATTCGAATTATCCGCAGAATTTGAAATTGAAGATATTGGCTAATTCTGATCATTTACGGCGTTTACATTCAGAAGAAGAGAATAAAGACAGATTGAAATAACATGACTGGAGAAGAGAATTCTTTGATATTGATCCCGGCTCGTTACGCTTCCACTCGTTTCCCCGGGAAACCGTTAGTGGATATTGCCGGGAAACCTATGATTCAACACGTGTACGAGAAGGCTGCAGCTGTTTCTGCCCACGTGTACGTGGCAACAGATGATAAGCGTATATATGATGCCGTGCTTGCTTTTGGCGGGCGAGCGGTAATGACTTCCGATGCACATCGGAGTGGCACGGACCGGTGTTACGAGGCGTACACGAAGGTTAAGGAGATGTTGCATCATGACTTTGACGTGGTGGTGAACGTGCAAGGGGATGAGCCTTTTATTATACCGGAACAGATTGAATCCTTGATTATGCGTTTTGAGGAGCCTGCCGTGCAGATTGCCACGTTGGCCAAGCCTTTTGAGAAAAATGATGAAATATTTGATCCGAATAAAGTAAAGGTCGTGTTTTCTACTAATCATACGGCTCTTTATTTTAGTCGGAATCCGATTCCTTATTGTAGGGGAGTGGAGCGTGAAGATTGGTTAGCTAAAACCCCGTTTTATAAACACGTGGGAATGTATGCTTATCGTCCGGAAATTTTAAAGGCGGTGACATCTATCCCGCAAGGAGTTTTGGAACAGGCTGAGTCTTTGGAGCAATTACGATGGTTAGAAAACGGATACACGATTGCTGTTAGTATCACGAATCATGAATCGATAGGAATTGATACCCCGGAAGATTTGAAAAAGCTAAAAACTAACAGCTAAAACTAACAGCTTGAAAATAATAAAAGCTAAAAGTGGAAAAACTTTTAGCTTTTAATTTTTAGTTTTTATCTTCTTAGATTGTCATAATGTCTTTTTCTTTCTTTGCGAAGTATTCATCGGCTTTCTTGCCATATTCGTCAGTCATTTTTTGAGCGATGGCTTCGGCGTCTTTGGACATATCTTCTGGAAGTCCGTCTTTTACCATTTTTTTCACTTGTTCAATAACATCCCGGCGGGCATTGCGGATACTTACTTTCGCTGTTTCCATTTCGCCTTTACTTTGTTTTACAAGCTCACGTCTGCGCTCTTCTGTTAGAGGTGGGATATTTATACGGATGATTTCTCCGTTATTATCCGGATTTAAGCCGAGATTAGCATTCATGATTGCTCGTTCAATGGGTGAGATCATACTTTTTTCCCAAGGTTGGACGGCAATTGTTCTCGGGTCCGGGGTTGAAATATTGGCTACTTGCGATAACGGGGTTGGACTACCATAATAGTCAACTAGCACGTCTTGTAAGATTTTCGGGTTGGCTCTTCCTGCCCTGATTTTACCGAGTTCTGATTCTAGGTGACTCAGAGCAGCTTCCATTCTCTCTTTTGCTTCGTCGAGATAAAATTGTACTTCCTCGTTCATATAATTTTTATTTGATTTAATATCCCATAATGAATCAAACAAAGGTATAAAAAAAACTTTACTTTTACTCTATTCTACGCCACGTTTCCTTGACATGGACGTTTTTGTGAGTTCCATCGGCCAGCTTTAATTTTACTTCACCCGTGAGGACAAGTATCCGGTTGTTTGCATCATATTGGTAATGAGCGGAGGATTCCACTATGTCTTTTATTTTCACGGAAGGGGCATGTTCCGATAAAAACTGGCCGTTGGAGATTTTGTAGGTTCCATTGACTCCGTTTGAACAATTGAACGTGAAATCGTCGAAATATTCTTTTTGTAAGAGTTGTTTGGTTTCCACCCCGTTTTCCATTACTTTTTCCCATTTACCGACAAAGGGGTTGGCAATAATGGTTCGAATGAGTTTGCCGGGATTGAAAATACAGTCTTCAACATATCTTTTGAACTTCTTTTCTCCCAGATAGTCCCGGATTTTGATTTCTCGTAGAGTCGTGTTTGCCCGAAAACGAGGGGTGATTCGTACATACTCCGAAGTGAAATTTTCTGTTGGTAGGCTATCTATAAGCCGGATTTGTTCGTCCCATTCTTCTTTATAGAATTGTAGTATTTTGTTTTTGTCGGCGATAGGAAGGGACATGGAAGGTATGACGATGCTTAACATGATTTCCGTGGATTGTTGTTGTTCCCGGGCAGAAGTGATGATTCCTTTATAAACCGCTTTGTCTGATCCGTAACGTTTCTTCAGATAGAGGCGGTACATATCAAAAGAAGCTTGAGGAACCGTGTCAAGTCCATTTTTTAGTTTTTCTTCTTCAGCATTCAATACTTTCAAGTATCTGTCAAAGGTTCTTCTTTCAATACTGGGAGAAGTGCTTCTTAATGCGAAATAAACGGGTACAGTATATGAAACACGTACGGGAAAGCCGTTTTGTTTTCCCGGTTCCCATTTAGGCATAGAGGTGATAACTGCTTTTGCCTCGTTGTCCAATTCAGGTGAGACCCCCCGAATAATTTTGACATTGCTGACGCTTCCATCTTTTTCAATGATAAATCGGACATATACTTTTCCTTCGAGTTTTTTCTCTTTTGCTGTCTCGGGGTAACGTATATTGTTGTATATCCATGTATTTAGATTACCGGGGAATACGGGCATCTCTTGAACGAGGAAATGGATTTGGTTGTCTTCCGTGGAGTCTTGAACGTTTTGTTTATCTTGAATTTGGCTAATTGCAGGGTGAGTACTAAAAATAAAAAAGAGGCCTACCAATCCGATTTGTAGTTTGGCGAGGGATTTTAATTTAGTATGGAATGGTTTTAATGTCATGCTGTGTTTCTTTGTGTGATAAATAGTTCTTTTTATCACAGCTAAATATAGAAGGAATTTTTTGTTTTTGCAATGAAAATAAAGATTTAATGAAAGTTTAACGAGTATCGTTAAGAGTGGTCTTTAAATTTTTAATTTTCAATTAAGGGAGTTACTTTTGTCTGTTTAAAGAAGCAATATGAAAAGGAAAGATTTTGAAGTGATGGCTCCGGTTGGTTCTTATGAATCTTTGGAGGCTGCTTTGCAGGCAGGAGCGAATTCTGTTTATTTTGGAGTGGAGGGATTGAATATGCGTTCCCGTTCATCGGCTAATTTCACGCTGGATGATTTGAGGAATATCGTAGAACGTTGTAATGCCCGAGGGGTGAAGACTTATCTCACGGTGAATACAATTATATATAATAACGAACTGGAGAAGATGCACCAAGTGATCGAGTGTGCCAAGGATGCCGGAGTATCGGCAATTATTGCTTCGGATATTGCGGCCATTTTGTATGCCCGGTCGATAGGGGTGGAAGTACATATCAGCACGCAATGTAATATTACCAATTACGAGGCGGTGAAGTTCTATGCCCAGTTTGCAGATGTCGTGGTGTTGGCGCGTGAGTTGGATATGGATCAGGTGTTGGCGATTCACCGGCAAATTGTTGAAAACGATTTACGTGGTCCCAAGGGGGAACTGATTCAGATCGAGATGTTTTCTCACGGAGCATTATGTATGGCAGTTTCGGGTAAATGTTATTTGAGTCTTCACGAGATGAATGCTTCGGCAAATCGAGGGGCTTGTTACCAGATTTGCCGACGTTCCTATACGGTGAAAGATACTGAAAGTGATATAGAATTGGAGGTTGATGGGAAATATATTATGTCCCCTAAAGATTTGTGTACGATCGGTTTTATTAATAAAATGATTGATGCCGGGGTGCGAGTTTTTAAGATTGAAGGACGTGCTCGACCGGCAGAGTACGTGAAGACAGTTTGCGAGTGTTATGATGAGGCATTGAATGCTTATCTGGACGGGAGCTACGGGGCAGAGAAAATTGCGAATTGGAAAGAGCGATTGGCTACCGTGTTTAACCGAGGGTTTTGGGATGGTTATTATCTGGGACAACGTTTGGGGGAATGGAGCGAAGTGTACGGGTCTAAGGCTACGAAGAAGAAAGTATGTATCGGTAAGGTGACGAATTATTTTGGGAAGTTACAAGTCGGGGAATTTAAATTGGAATCCTATGATTTGAAAGTAGGAGAGGAAGTGCTGATTATCGGGCCGAACACGGGAGTGGTACAAATGATAGTCCCGGAGTTAAGATTGGAGTTGGAACCTGTTGAGCAAGTGGATAAAGGAGCCGTTTTCTCCATGCCATGCGAAACGAAATTGCGAAGGTCTGATAAATTGTACAAGCTGGTGGATACAACGGAAGAGTTGATGCAATAATTTTTAGAAAAAATTTAAGATGAAAAAACGATCAATTAATTTTGATCGTTTTTTCATGTCATATTTTTATTTATCTGAAAAGATTTAATTGAGGAGGTTTGATATTGAAAAGATTATAGCTTAAAACCAAACTACCTCTCATATGTAACATTTTGTAGTCAAAATACTGATTACTAGGTTTGAATATATCTTTGAAACCACAACTAAATCGTAAACCTAACTCTATGCGTGGAAATAATTGACGTTCGTATCCAGCAATAAAACCCATATCCCAACTGTCCAATAAATTGCTGAAATTGATATATAGGGGATTGCTAGGATCGATTGAACCATTGTATACTTCATCGTCTGTCATCATATAACCTTTGGTTACTGTATTGCGAAATTTGGCATTGATAATCCATGCTCCGTAGAGTCCTGCTAGAATTCGGTCTTTTTGATTTTTGAATGTGTACTTAAAATAAAGAGGAATTTCTAGCATTGTGAAATCCATAGACATTTCGGCAGATCCGCAGAAGCGGGAAATAATATTATTTTTATCATCATGGAATCGTTGGTTATCGATACGAGCATCGGCATCAATAGCGACTTTCTTGTATGTGACTTCAGCTCCTAATGTCCATTTTTTCGTCACGGGAAAAGTTAACTTCGCACCTATTGATGGTGAAAGTTTGGGATATGGATTAAATACATCAGGGACGTTGCTGAATGGGAAAGGAATGGCTCCACCAATATCAGTACCCAATTGAACCCCGAGAGCAAATCGATATTCTACTTGGTCAGAAATACTATCCGCTTGGGTTTTGACTGGTTTTGACTGGTTTCTCTCTTCAGCGGCAAGGCTTAAAGTACAAAACAATGGTATAATTAAGAGGTATATTAATTTCATTTTCTTCTCGGGTTAAAAGTTTACGACAACGTTATCAACAGTTAAAGTACTACCTTTAGCTCCAATGAACAGGTCTCCTTGCCTGCTGGATGTCATTACGATAGATATATGTGTTGGTTCTAAATCTTTGTATTTATTGTCATAATTGATAGGGATTGTGTAATTACTCCAATTTTGAAGTGTTGTATTGGCTCCGTCAAAGATCATTTCTCCTTTACCTAAGATTTTAAGCCCTTCAACTGGCTCCGCATGATCCCCATGGTACTCTAGTTCTCCATCGCCTTCCCAACGGAGTAATTCAATCCAGACGCGGCCTTGGTCAACTCCTGGAATATCTTTTATGATATAAGGTGATTTTTCATCTTTTCTTTCTGATTGTTGGAATTTTGCTCCAGCCACGTATTTTGCATTGAATGAGATGGATTGAGGACGCATAATAAATGGTATCCCGAAATAGGTCATTAGTGGAGGATTGCTTAAAGCCGAAATTTTTATTTGGAAATATCCCGTGAAAATTGTTCCGGCTGTTATTAATTCACCAATTCCCAAATTGGTTAAGTTTTGAATTCCTGTTTGGAGTTGAGCTGCATACCCTTCTTGATAAGGAACTGGAGTCGTTCCTTGCACGAAAGAATTATTCGCTGTTGCCCACCCGAGTCCTTTGCCAGGTGTCGGATCTATATTTACTTTAGAAGTACCGATATTGATCCATGATTCAAAACTGGAATTTTCTATTGTCGGAACAACCTGTATATTCCAAACCCGTTCATCTTGATTGTCATCTGCAATTAACGTGATTTGTTTTTTGTCTTTCGGACCCGAGAAAGTAAAGGGAGATTTTGCGGATCCTGTTTTTATTTTCCCATTATGAGTTATGTCAGCTTCAATGGTCACGGGCCAACTGAAATCTTGTTTGAAGTTGATGCGGATGTTATTATTACGAATAGTAACACTAACTTCTTTTTCGGTGTAATTTGTGACATGGAAGTTGGTAATATCTGCATTTGTTTTATCTTTCAATATGATTTTTCCTAACAAAGGGACTCCACTCTCTGAGATGAGATAAAATGTTTGTGGAGTATACACGTCTTTGAATGTGATTTCTTTTAAATTTAAAGGTTCCTCATCGACGCTAATGACATCGTCTGTAGTTGACGAAAATTTAATATCCGCTTTTATAGTAAGGGGAAATAGTTTTCGTCCATAGTCTAAGGGGGTTGTAACCACGTTATTCGTGATAGTGATTTCATCTTTATTTAACATAATTCCTTCGGTCTGATCCAATATTGTGAAGGAAATGATTTCTGCTGTATCACTTAATTTACTGACTTTGGTGCAAGAAAATAATCCAACAGCAAATAAAAGAATCCAATAATATTTTCTCATAAAAATTTATTTTTCGTAATAATCAGCAATTTTCATGCCATCGATATTGATACGGAAATAACGACAACCGGGTTATCCGGCTGTCATTATTTTATGGGTAGTTAATCTTTTTTCTTGTAATAACGGATAGCATAAAATATGATACATCCGAATAGTGCAAGTAATAATATGCTAGAGCTTATCGCTGATATTTTGGCTCCCATGAAATAGGATTGTGGTTTATACTCGAACGTAATCACGTGTTCGCCAGCAGGGACGATCATAGCTCGTAAAATGTAATCAGCCCGGAATAATTCACTCGGTTTGCCATCCACGTAAACATTCCAGCCTTTCGGGTAATATACTTCACTGAAAATGGCTAGCTGTTCGTCGGTGGCGGAAGTTTTATATTCCAATTTATTCGGGGCGTAAGATGTCAGTTGGATGGTTGCGTTTTCATCGAAATTGAACCCTTTGTCCTGAATAATAGATTGGAATTCTTTGTTGATAACAGCAGATTCTTTTGGGTCAATTTGTTTCAACGTGATAATCTCATCGTCCGGGGTATCGACTAATTCGTAATCTTTGACGAACCACGCATTCCCATATACGAAACGGTTATTGATTGGAGCAGAGTTCGGGTCAATGATAATATATTTAGCGTTCAACATGTTTAGCGCTTTTTGCTGGGAAAGGCTTCCCTCAATAGCAGAGAGCGTTGGAGATTGCTTTAATGCGTTTCCTAGATTTTGTATTTCGGGAATAATGAAGTAGTCGATTATGTCTTGATAGCGCTGTAATTTTGCAGCACTGTATCCCCCGATTGTTTTATGGAAATAACTGGTGTGGGAATCGTTAAACACGTCAACAGACAGATCCAACACTCGGTAGTTGGGATCTTTATCGGCTAAAATAGCGTTATCCGCGGGACGTAGTTTATACTGGCTATTGAATTCCCGTTGTGTGACGAAATGGTCATTGTTCAAATAACGCTTATCCACGGTCCACATATCTGCAAGAACCAGTAATCCCATGATTAGGGCGACTTGGGTTATTTTTAATTTCTGGATTACCCATGCCCAGATAACGGCTCCTGCCAATAATATAAATACCAATGAGCGGAAGGCATCGGAGCGGAGTAAAGATTCCCGTTCTGCGGGGAGATATTGTTGTAACCATTCGGCTTGCGTATCAATAGGTGCGGAGAAATCTCCGGCAAGTCCGGGGATCAAAGCAAATAAAGCACAAATTCCAGCTGTAATGCCAAGGGATATTTTTAATGCTTTAACAAGGACTTGGCGTTCAAAACAACCATTGAGAATCTTGTTTAGCGTGTATATGCCTAATAATGGAATGGTTACTTGTAGTACAACCAACATCATCGAAGGTACTCTGAATTTGTTGTACAAGGGAACATAGTCATAGAAGAAGCTGGATAATACCATGAAATTACGTCCCCATCCCAAGAATAGGGCCAATAAGGATATTCCCACAATCCACCATTTCATGGGGCCTTTGATTAAGACTAATCCTAATACAAATAAGAAGATAGCGATGGCTCCCATGTACATCGGTCCGGCGGTGAATGCCTGAGGACCCCAGTACAAAGGCATTTGCTTGATCATTTGATCTGCATTTTGGGCCCCTGCATTTTTTAAGAACTTGTACGTTTCCGAGTTTTTACTTAACGCCCCGGCAGAGGCTCCTCCTTTGAAGTTCGGGATCAATAGATTTAGGGATTCATCGATTCCGTAACTCCATGCAGTTGCATATTCTTTGTCTAAACCGCCTTTGGTTTGGTTCTTTTGATTTAAAGTTAATTCAGATCCGCCTCGCATGGTATATTTCCCGTATTCCCATGTCGGCCACAGGTGATTCACATTTGTTGCTCCTGCAAGTCCGGCAGCAACAATTAACAGCACGGCAGTTTTCAGAAATCCTGATAAGGTTTTTTGTTTTATAGCCATGTATAATTGAGCTATACCGTAAAATATTGTAATGAATACCAGGTAGAATGTGATTTGCGGGTGGTTGGCCATGATCTCAAAAGAGAGTGTGATGCCGAACAGTATGGCTCCCAACCACCGATTCTTTCGAAAAGAGTAGACAAGTGAAGCAAGTACTGCAGGCATAAGGGCGATAGCGGTCATTTTGGCATTATGTCCTACTTGAATGATCTGAAAATTATAGGAGCAGAGTCCGAATGCTAAAGCTCCCACAATGGATAGCCAAGGATTGACCCCAAATGCCAGCATGAGAAAGTAAAAACTGATGAAGCCTAAGATTAAATCGGCTGCAGGACGTGGTCCGATAAATAGAAATTCGTAAATACTTTCTAGGTAATTTCCCTTGTAGTAAGTACTGATCATGGTTGTGGGCATACCACTGAACATAGAATTTGTCCAAAGCGGTTCTGCTCCGTTGTTTGCAGTCCGGTAATCTATCGTTTCTTTGGCGGCACCCACGAAAGAAGAGACATCCGACTGATTGACAACTTTTCCTTGTAACATAGGATAGAAATATATAAAACCGATCAGAATCAATACTATAATTGCAAATAAATGGGGGTAGAATGCTTTCAGTTTTAGCTGTTTCATTTTGAATCTGTTTTAAGGCCATGTTTATTCATCGACAAAAATAAAAAATATAATATGAAATTTTTACTACTCGATGAATAATTGCTATTTTTGTTTATCAAGAATTGAATTATGAAAGTGTTCATGTTATCAAATCCCGCCGCGATACATACTCAACGTTGGGTAAGTGCGTTGGCTAAGCGGGGTGTGGAGATTATGTTATACAGTTTTTATCCTTGTGAAAAGGTTGACTATTATAGGGGGATTAAGCATGTGCAGGTAAGATCGTTCTGTCAATCACGTGATAGTAAGGGAATCAAGGGTTTTATTTTGATTAAATTGTTTACTTATTATCGGGCGTTGATAAAAGACATCAGAAATTCCATTCAAACATTTCATCCGGATATAGTTCATGCTCATTATTTATCGGATAATGGTTTATTTGGAGCTTTGGCGGGGTTCCATCCTTTCGTTGTTTCGGCATGGGGGACAGATGTATATGACTATCCCCGCCGTTCATGGAGTAGAGCTTGTGTAATTAGATATATATTGAAAAAGGCGGATCGGGTTTTGTCGACAAGCCACGTGATGGCTCGGGAGCTTGCAAGATATACTGGTAAAAAGCAAATCTCTGTTACCCCATTTGGAGTGGATATGACGTTGTTCAGGAGAGTTTCAGAAAAGCATCAAGAGACAGATCGGTTTGTGTTCGGTATTGTGAAAACTTTGGAATATGGGTATGGAATAGATACGTTGATTGATGCCTTTGCTTTGTTGTGTACACGACGACCGGATTTAAACTTATATTTGCGGATTGTGGGAGAGGGAAGCGAAAAAGAAAAATTGCAGTTGCAAGCCATAAATTTGGGACTGGCAGAAAGAATCGTATTTGAAGGAAAGATTGCCCATGATCATTTACCGGAGGTTATCAGGTCTTTTGATGTATTCGTGGCGCTTTCCCGGGCAGAGAGTTTCGGGGTTGCTGTAGTGGAGGCAATGGCCGTAGGATGTCCAGTTGTTGTATCAGATGCTCCGGGGTTTACCGAAATTGTGAAATCGGGAGAATCCGGGCTTATCGTTAAACGAGAGAATCCACAACAAGCATCAGAAGCAATGGAAATTCTGGTAAATGATGATGCATTACGGACTATCTTAGCTCAAAATGGAGAAAAAAGAGTTCGGGAGTTATATGATTGGGATAAGAATGTGGAAGATATGATAGAAATATATCAAGAAATCGTGGAGGAAAGAAATGTTTAAAGATATAAAGCAAGTCATGAAAGATTCGATACTTTACGGTATCGGAAATGTGGCCGTCAAGCTTGTCGGTTTTATTCTGATTCCTCTTTATACGGATGCCGAATATTTTTCTACTGCTGATTACGGGTTGATGGGGTTATTGGAAGTGACATCACAAATTTTGATTGCGGTGATGGGGCTTTCTTTGTATTCTGGATTGATTCGATGGTATTGGGATGCCGAATACCGGGATAAACAAAAGGCTGTTTTTTTCACAACATTGTTGTTTACAATACTGACTTCTTTTTGTATCGGGAGTGTGTTGTGGTTAAATGTTGGCGAGTTATCGGCATTATTGGTACAGCAAGAAGGATATTCTTTGGGAGGGGAACTTCCATATATTCTTCAATTACTGATATTGACTTCTATGTTGGGGGCTATTGTTGAAGTTCCACAAAATTTATTGCGTTTACAACGTAAGCCTATCTATTATTCGTTAACGAATATCGTAAGATTGTTTGTAACATTAGTTTTGACGATTTATTTTACAATTTCTTTACACCGGGGAGTATCGGGGGTGTATGAGGCCCAATTAGTAGGTATAGTTATACAATTACTTATGGTATTGCCATTGGTTATTAAGAATAGTTCTTGTCGAGTAGACCGAAAGTGTATAATACAATTGTTGACATATAGTTATCCGTTAGTTTTTCCCGCAATAGTCGGAAGTTTACTTACTGTTTTTGACCGTTATATAATAAATCATTTTCAGGGATTGGATGATGTTGGTTTTTATAGTTTGGGTTATAAAGTAGGGAATACTCTTAAAGTTTTTGTTGTGACGTCCGTGCAATTGGCTTTAACACCTTTGTTGATGAAGAAAATAAATGATCCGGATAATAAACAATTTTATTCAAAAGTATTGACTTATTTCTCTTTTGGTCTGATGTTTTGTGCCTTAGGGTTGAATCTGTTTTCGCGGGAGGGAATTATTTGGGTGACAACTAATCCGGATTATATAGAAGCACTTTACGTCATACCTTTCGTGACCTATGCTATTTTTTTCAGCATGATGCGGGAATGTTGTATGATCGGGTTGCAAATTATGAAGAAAACTAAAATTATAAGTTATGTTATAGTTGGTATTACCATATTGAACTTTTTCTTGAATATGCTACTAGTGCCTTCAATGGGAATGTACGGGGCAGCTTTGTCTACAATGATAGTTCAAGTAATCTCGTGGTTGGTGTGTTATATATTTGCTCAACAGTATTACCCTATTCCCTATGAGTTGTCGAAAGTGGGAAAGGTGCTTGTTGTGGGAACGGTATTATATCTAATAGGTGTGTTATTTAATGATACAGCTATTGGGATAAGTATATTGATTAAATTAGTTATTTTGATTGGATATCCGTTTTTGTTGTATAAATGGCATTTTTACGATAAGGATGAGTGGAATAATTTAAAAGGTGCTTGGAAGAAATGGTCAGATCTAAAGCGTTTGAAAGAAAACGTGAAAAATGTAAAATACCGGGAATCATAAGGTTATTTTTCATGCCGGGTGAAATTGATTATATTTGTGAGAATCTTAAAATGGACAAATGATGGAAGCAGAGCTTTTTAACAGACAGTATATAATTTCGAGAAAAGAATTGGCTCTAGACGGGTGGAAACAGTTTTTGTTTGATAATTATCATGTTTACGTGCATCCTAATCTGGATTATGTACATCAGGATGGAGAACATTTGTCCGTGGCAGTATTGGGCTATCTGTTTGACTATCGGAATACTGAATATACAAATGAAGATATTGTAAAAGGACTATCGGAATCTGTTGATGTGGAAGATTTGATGCGGCAACTGGATCAATATTGCGGTCATTTTATTGTACTTTGCAAAGATATCGCAGGGGTAAAAATAATACCGGATGCTTGTGCGCAGCGAATCCTTTATTATAAGGATTCTTTTGATGTTTTTGCCTCTCAAGTGAAATTAATAGAACATTTTTTTCCTTTAGAAGATGTTGTAGACCCGGAGGCAAAAGCATTTTTTAATTCATCGATTTATAAATATCGATTATACGCGATCTCTAATAAGACTTGGAAACAAGGCATATTTCGTTTAATGGCAAATACCTATTTGGATGTGACGGCATGTAAAGTCGTGCGTTCTTTCCCGGTACGGCCTATTCAGAGACAAGTTTTGCAGGATGTTGTGGAACAGGTGATTCCGATGTTTAAAGGATATATCGAGGCGATAGCGAAGCGTTATAAAAGAGTAGTGATCCCCGTGACGGCAGGCTTTGATAGCCGAATGGTTTTTGCTGCCAGCCTTGGTTTGAAAGAGTGTACTTATTTTATTTATAAACATCCTTCTTTTAAAGAAAACCACCCGGATCTGGTCATTCCTAAAAAGTTGACAGAATTGGTTGGGAAATCATTTCAAGTGTTCCGGTATTCGACAGAGGTCGATCCTGTTTTGAAAGAAATATATAAGAATAGTGTTGATTATGCCAGAGATCGGACAGCGGCAATGATTCTTTCGGGGAACGGAACTTATTTTAAGGATGCGATAATGTTAAATGGTAATTTAGGAGAGATTGCCCGTAGCTATTATAATTATACCGAGAACGTGTCGGGAAGGGAACTTGCGGCATTGATGGAGTGTAGAAACTATCCTTATGCCGTACGGGAATTGCAAGCATGGTATGATACGAATCATCCTCTTTTTAAAGCAAGTCATTTAAATACGCTGGATATGTTGTTTTGGGAGTTGGATTGGGGGCCTTCGACTGCACAGTCAAAACAGGAGTGTTGGATTGCTTCGGAAGTTTGCTCGCCGTTTAATTCTCGGATAATGTTGACAACATTGCTGGGTGCCGATGCAAAGTATCGAGTAAAAGAGTCTTGCCAGGTATTTAGAGAAGTGATTAATTGTTTTGCGGGTCAAACAATAGATTTGCCCGTGAATCCGACTAGGAAGCATAAAATTATAGCCATGATGAAATGGTTGGGTATTTATTTACCTTACCGGAAGTTTCGGATGAATGTGCGTTAATGTATTTATTTGAATAATTGAATAATATTTTCAGAGCATGAAAATACTAATGGTTTTAGAGAACCAGTTCCCGGATGATGAACGGGTTGAGAAAGAGGCGTTATCTTTAATGAAAGTCGGATACGAAGTTCATTTGTTGTGTGCGACGCTTAAAAAAGAATGTGTTGGGAATGAAAATTATAAAGGAATCAAATTACACAGGGTGTTGTCGACACCTTTCCTGTATAATAAAGCGAAGATTGCTTGTCTGCGCTTGCCTTTCTATTTTATGTTTTGGAAAAAACAGGTCGGGAATTTATTGCGGACAGAGACGTTTGATGTGATTCATATACATGACCTACCCTTGGCTGAAGTTGGATATTGGGCCAAAAAGAAATTCGGGATAAAATTTGTTCTGGATAGTCATGAGAATTATCCTTATATGTTGGATATGGCTCCTTACACAAAAGGGATAGCTGGAAAATTGATGTATTCTTTTGATGCTTGGAAACGCTATGAGCGGGAGATGATAGCCAAGGCAGATATTGTTATTACAGTATGTAAAGAGATGTCTGACCGGATGAATGATTTGGTTCCACGGACATATTATCACGTGGACAACACGATTAGTATGGAGTTGTTTCCTCGTCCGGAGCCACACCCGGTGGCAGCAGGAAAGATGCGTTTACTCTATGTTGGGGGAATCACTTATCACCGGGGATTACAAAATGTGATCAAGGGATTGGCATTGATAAAGGATAAGTCTAAGTACAGTCTTGATATATATGGAAAAGGGGCTTATGCCGGAGAGATAAGGGATTTGGTATTAGCACTTGGTTTAGAAGATATGGTACATTTCCCCGGGTATTTGAAGTTTCCGGCAGAAGCTGTTAAGATGTGCGCCTATTCTTTGGGAGTAATATCGAACCTGCGTTCGGTACAGACCGACTGCTCTTCTCCGAATAAGATATACCAGTATTTTTATTACGGTTTGCCCGTGCTGGTGAGCGATATGAATAGTGTTGGGAATATTGTACGTGGGCATCAAGTTGGAGTCGTATATAAAGATGATTCTCCGGAGGACTGTGCCCGGAAATTGGAACAGCTGGTAACTTTGGATTTGGAAGATATGGCAATTCGGGCTCACAAATTATGTTTGGAGCAATATAATTGGGATATTTCTGTTAAACAGTTAATAGCAGCTTACGAATCTATTCGTTGAAGTTCCCGGATAATAATATGTCCAGCTTGTCCATCTCCGTACAAAGGAGAGGAAAAAACATCTTTTGTTGTATGTTTAAGTTGCTTGTAATTGTTTAAAATATCTTCGTATCTCCAACCCGTAATGATATTGGCTCCTTGTTCAACCAGTTCAACCCATTCTGTTTCAGTTCGGAGAGTGATACAGTATTTTTTGAAAAAATAGGCTTCTTTTTGTAATCCCCCACTATCCGTGGCAACAAGAGAACAGTGTTTTAGCAAATAAACCATCTCTAGATAGCCCACGGGGTCTACGAGCTGGAGGCGGGTTTGTTTAAAATTGAAATTCAACTCTTGTAATTTTTTACGGGTACGGGGATGAATAGGAATAACGATAGGTATTTCCCGTGCAATTTCTTCAAGAGCAGCGATGATAGATTGTAAACGTTCGGGAGAATCCGTGTTTTCAGCCCGGTGCAAAGTAGCTAAAATGAAATGTTCCGGAAGTGAAAAATTAGGGCATTTGGCTTTATTTGCATAAAATAGAGCGGCGTCTTGCATGACATCACCACAATTTAATAATGTACAAGGAAATTGTTTAAAGCCTTCTTGATATAAGTTTTTAATAGCCTGTTCTGTGGGACAAAACAATACGGAACTTATCCTATCCGTGAGAATTCGGTTTATCTCTTCCGGCATATTCATATTGTATGAACGTAGTCCGGCCTCGATGTGTGCGACCCGAATATGTAATTTACTTGCTGCTAAGGCTCCGGCCAGTGTAGAATTTGTATCCCCGTAAACAATCACCCAATTCGGCTGTTCCGCTAATAGGATAGATTCAATCTTTTCGAGCATCTGGCCCGTCATTGCTCCATGCCTCATTCCGTTGACATTCAAATTATAGTTGGGTTTGGGTATACACATCTCTTCAAAGAAAATATCAGACATATTCGTGTCAAAATGTTGTCCCGTGTGAACGATAACTTCCTGTACATCCGGGAAACTGCTGATGGCTCGACTGACCACGGCTGCTTTTATGAATTGAGGGCGTGCGCCTATGATAGTAACTATTTTCATGTGGTGAATTATGATTTCTTATTTCCGTAATAATTTTTTGAGAATCCTTTTACTTCCTTTCCAAGTAAGGCATTCCAACTCCCCCAGAGTAATCCGAAGCCATAAGCGAAGACTTGGATGAGCAGAGTGATGATGGAGAGAAAGGCAACAGTGATGTTCCTGTATCTGAAAAGTGACTGCAAGAAAGCGAACAGGCAAACGAATATTAAGCCGTAGCCAACAATATTCCATAAGAAATGTACAGGAGGATAGTGTTGTCCTGTGAAAAAGGTACATATTTCTAGTGTGATTAATCCTATGATTAATAGGGCCGGAAGCAGATGAATCGGTTTTAACGTATGTGGATGGCGTCGAGATAAATTAATCCGTGCAACTCCCCAGTTAAAGATTTGACGGAAGAACTTGGGTATACTTGTGCGGCGTTTATGATATACATAAGCATCTGCGATTAGCCCCACTTTAAAATCGGCATTGTATATTCGCATGGAATAATCCATATCCTGACCATGACGTAACCCTCCCATGCCTCCAATCGTGTCATATACTCTTCTGGATATTCCCATGTTGAAACTTCTAGGGTAGAAACGACCCACGTGCTTTTTATTTCCCCTGGTTCCTCCTGTTCCGATAAATGAGGTCATCGAGTAATTAATAGCTTTCAGTAGAGGGGAAAAAGAGGGATGACAGGTGTCCGGGCCTCCGAATGCGTCATAATGATGTTCATTTTGAGTCTTTTCGATTTCAGTCAACCATTGAGGAGGAAACATACAATCGGAATCTACAAAAATGAAATACTCGCCTTGGGCTTTACTCATACCTTGATTTCTGGCTGCTCCAGGACCTTGATTTTGCTGGTATATGGCTCGTATTTGAAGTCCGCTGGCAGAATGATATTGTTCGATGAATTCCTTGAATCCATCTTTCGAACCGTCATCCACAAACAATAGTTCGAAAAGACTTCGATCCCCTTCGAGCTTTTCTGCACTTTCAAGGAGTTCTTTCACTTCTTCCAAGCGATTATATACTGCAATAATGATGGAGTATTTCATGAATAATTGTTTTAATAATAAGCTTTGATGTTATCTTCTACTCGTTTGTGGATGAACTCTTGTTCCCAAATTGCCAGTCCCAAAATGATCCAGATAAAATTGTAGTGCCACCGGAGTTTCGGGTTTGCCGGGTAATCCAAAATATAGCGGATATAATTGTAATTGAATATTCCCTGTTTCTCGATATACTCTTTTGTAAGGATCTTCTCGGCAGTATCTTTTAAATCTTTCTTGAATTGTAGATACGGGTTAACTGTGAATCCCCATTTCTTTTTCGTGATAATTTTGGGAGGAAGAAATGGTTTCATGGCTTCCCGGAAAAGATTTTTAGTCTGGTTGTTTTTGATCTTCATCTCCACGGGGAGAGTAAAGCCGAAATCTACCAGATCTCGATCAAGGAAAGGAACTCGTTCTTCCACCGAATGGGCCATGGACATCCGATCATTTGTAAGCAAATAATCATTTACCATTTTGGATTGGAATTCAGCATATAGTACTTGATCCAAGCCGTTATGATGATGTACGGATTCAAAAATTTTATCAAATTCCTTATGTACCTTGAATTGTTCCATTTTTTGTTGTTTTAGGAACGATTCCGAATAAATATTTTTATAGAACGGAGTATCGAAATCCCATGTGTTGCGCAGGATGAGATAAAAGCGTTCCACGTTTCCGATAGACAGTAACATTTGTACTCCCCGTCGATACTCGTCGTAACGTAACGATTTGGAATTATTTTGGAGGCGGAAAATGAAATCTGATTTCCAACGCAATATACGTTGCAGCCATTGCGGAGTATAATGATGCCAATTTTTGAACGGGTAAATGAATTTATGAATATCATACCCGGCAAATAACTCGTCTCCACCTAATCCTCCGAGAATAACTTTCACGGTCGGGTGGACAAAAGCTGACATATTGAATCCTTGTAACAAGTTAATTTTGGGTTCCTCCGCATGCCAGATTACTTTAGGCATTTGTTGCATCGGATTCATCGAGAGACTCAAGGTGTGATGATGCGTATGGAAATGATCGGCGATCTGTTGGGCATCAGGAAATTCATCCGTGGGTTCATTGAAACCTAGGGTAAACGTGTTTATTTCGGGAACACCTAGTTCGTACATTTTTTGTACAATAGTAGAGGAGTCTAGTCCACCCGATAGATACACACCTATTGGAACATCACTGATCAACTGGCGTTTTACGGCCTGTTTGATCAATTCGTTCATTTTTTCTTTGGCTTCGTCTTCTGTGATGGATCGATCAATATCTATAGCCAGTTGCCAGTAGCGTTTTACAGTGAATAATCCGTTTTCAAACACCGCAAAGTGGGCTGGGGGAATACGTTTGATCCCTTCGAAAAGGGTTTCATTTCCTTGTGTATAACGCAAGTTCAGGTGTATATGTAAAGCTTTTAAATTTAATTTCCGTTCATATTTCGGGTGCAGGATGATGGATTTTTGTTCGGAACCGAAAACTAATACTCCGTCTTTTAAGAAATAGTGTAATGGTTTGACTCCGAAATGATCTCGTGCGAGAATTAGGCGGTTATTGTTTTGATCTAATAGGGCAAAAGCAAAAATACCGTTTAATTTGTTGAATAATTCGGTTCCGTACTCCTCGTAAAGATGAACCAATACCTCCGTGTCGGTGGCGGTATAGAACACGTGTCCCTTGGATTTGAGTTCTTCACGGATTTCTTCATAATTGTATATTTCCCCGTTAAAAATCACGCAGACACTCTTGTCTTCATTAAAAATAGGTTGATTACCGCAAGTGGAAACGTCGATAATAGATAAACGCCTATGTCCAAGAGTGAAATCTCGGTAAGTATATATGGATTGATCATCTGGTCCCCGATGTTCAATCGTGGCCAGCATTTCCGACATGAGCTGTATATTATCTGTATCCCGTTCGAATATTCCGGCTATTCCACACATGTTACATGAGTTTGTTTACACAAAAGTATTATTTTTTCCTGTTTTATAAACGATTCAGTTTCTTTAATGCAGAGAATTTATGGCGGTACATTTTTAAAATATTGGGAATACAGTCATAATGTTGGAATTTTTCGCTAAAAAAGCGTAACTCCTCTTTTCCGGTAATTTGGTAAAGGATCAGGAATTGCTGGCGAACAAGTCTGAGGTAACCAATCGTACAGGGATCATCTTGGGGATACCCGGGAAGATCACAACGATTGAAACGAGGCCAAAAACCCATGTCAAACCGGGGAAGTTGGCGAATAAGACCTTCTATACCTTCATTAAACAAGCGTAGTGCGAGAGTATGCCCATTGTAATTCTTGTTTTCAGGGACAGCACGAATGTAATCGTATAAGCCCAAAAGACAGAAACTATGGCCGTCTAGTACCCGCGTCGGAAGATCTGCTACGTATTCTTCATAAAAGGTTTCTTCCTTCTCTCGGTCTACGGAAACACCTCCGGCGGAGATATCCTTCGTGAAAGGGATTAATGCTTGAGTTGCAACATTCAAATAGGTATCGTCTGCGGTAAGTTGCCAAGCTCTTAATAATATAGATATTCCTCTGCTTTGTGCGAAGGCGGATTTCCAAGGATGGTAAACGCCGTATTCGGGTTTGGGTACGTCGGTTAGCCAATAACAACCGAGTTCTGTATGCTCTGTCCGATTATCCATAAACCAATCGGCTATACGGAGGAAATGAGCCTTTTTCTCTGCAGAGTGTGTTTTTAACCATGAGTGGAATATAGCTAATCCGTATTGCCCGATGGAAATAGGGTAGTAGTGCAGTTTTACATCTTCCACGTCAATATAAGTCGTGTTCAAAGGAACACCATTTTTATCGAAAGAGTGAATTAGGCGATTGAGTTTGGTTATATCCTCGTCGAATTTGATATAATAATAGCCTAGCGTTTCAGATTGATTATCCATGTTAATCTCGATCTTGCGATTCGTGTTGAAGTCTCGCAAAAGTTTGCGTAACATGAAAATAGCTTTTTTAATCTTCATGGCGGGCCAAGATTTGGGTTAAAGATTGAGTTAAGGATTTGCGAGAATATCGATTGATAGCATCGTTCTCTTTCACCGGAGATTGTGGGTTGAAATTATTCAGTAAGGTGTTTAGAAAGTTGAATACGCCTTCTTCATCATCATACTCGAATGTTTTTCCGGCTTTGCAAGTTTGGATGATGCTTGCTGCATCTCCATCTGTAGGACCGAGACAAAGAATGGGGGTTCTGGAGCCAATGTACTCGAAGAGCTTACCTGTCAGATTACCTTTACTTCCTTTAATATTGGGGATAATGAGTAACAGAACAGAAGAACTCTTCATGTACTTGATAGCTTCGGCATGAGTTACGAATGAATGGATTTCCACGAGGTCTCCCAGTTGTTCCGAGAGTTTTTGGGCTATTCCTTGATCCACTTTACCGACAAAACGTAGTTTGAGTTTACCTGATGCGGAAAGTCTTTTAACCGGGAGGATAAGGGAATCAATCGTGTAGTCGGCTGCTAGTGTTCCCGTGTAAGTAATCGTGAAAATATTCTCCTTGGGAATAGTGAAGTCGAAATCCTCGGCATCAAATCCGTTTGCGATAACTTTTATTTTGGAGGCTTGGATTGCTGGGGATTTTGCTGCCAGTTGCTTTTTGATATAATCACTTACCGTGATTACCTGATCTGCTTCCAGAAGAACATTTCGTTCGTATTTTCGATCAACAGCTTTTGCAATGACAGTTGGATACATTTTATTATAGTAATAGATATCAGTCCACGGGTCTCGAAAATCGGCAATCCAATGCAGATGGAATTGTTTTTTTAGTTTCTGGCCGACTAGGTGGGTTGACATAGGCGGGCCTGTTGTGATAATAGCTTCAATTTCTTCTTCTTGAATAATTTTAATTGCCTGGTGATAAGCGTGTTTATTCCAGCCTCTCCGGGCATCCGGTAGGAAAAAATTACCTCGGATGAAACGAGCGATCTTTTGCTTGAGGCTAGGTGTCCCTTCATTGACAAATCCGCTATATGGGGCACTTGGGGCTTTTGTCAACTTTTTGTAATATTCATATAAACCAGAACAATTGGTGCGATACACAATTTGATTGGCTCGTACATCTTGTTCTAGGGTGTAATCTTTTATGGGATATTCTGCTTGGGCAGGATCGACCGTGATAATGATCGGATCATAACCGAATTCCGGAAGGTATTTTGAGAACTTCAGCCAGCGTTGAACTCCCGGTCCCCCAGCAGGAGGCCAATAATAGGTCATGATCAGAATCTTTCTCACGGTGGTATCTCTATTGGTTAAAAAATGCTCGAATATTTTCTATGATATATTCTTGCTCCTCCGCTTTCATTTCAGTGTGCATGGGGAGAGACAAAACTTCTTCGCTCAATTGTTCGGCAACGGGGAAAGTTCCTTTACCCTGTCCTTCTTTAGTATAAGCTTCTTGTAAATGCAAAGGAATCGGGTAGTAGATCATGCTGGGGATATCATGCTCTGCCAAGAAAGATTTTAATTTGTCCCGTAGGTGATTTTCAACCCGGATGGTGTACTGGTGGAACACGTGTGTGCTATTATCAGCCCGTTGTGGAAGGATAACCCCTTTTACAGCGGCTAAACCTTTGTCATAGCGTTCGGCGACTTGATTGCGGGCAGCCGAATATTCATCGAGATATTTTAGTTTCACATCCAAAATAGCGGCTTGCAAGGTATCCAAACGGGAATTACACCCCACGACACTGTGGTGATATTTGATCTTTTGTCCGTGATTAGCAATCATGCTGGCTCGTTCAGCCAATTCATGATCCCGGATAAATAAGGCTCCGCCGTCCCCGTAACATCCCAGATTTTTGGAAGGGAAGAAAGAGGTTGTTCCAATATCCCCGATACATCCGGCTTTTTGTTGGAGTCCGTTATTGAACGTGTAGGTAGCCCCGATAGCCTGTGCCGTGTCTTCTACCACGTAAAGTTTGTGGCGGCGAGCAATATCCATGAGTGGTTCCATGTCCGCACATTGACCGTACAGGTGAACGGGAACGATTGCTTTTGTACGGGATGTAATCTTTTCCTCTATTTGGGTAACATCTATCGTGAAACGGTCGGCAACACAATCCACGAAGATGGGGTTTAGCCGTAAAAGGGCAATAACTTCGGCTGTGGCCACGTAAGTATGAACGGGTACGATTACCTCGTCTCCGGGTTGTAGGCCGAGAGTCATTAAAGCAATTTGTAAAGCATCAGTGCCGTTAGCACAAGGAACAACATGCTCTACTTGATTATACTCCGCCAGATGTTGGGCGAAAGTCTTCACCTGTGGGCCGTTAATGAAAGCCGTGGTATCAAGTACTTCCTGTATGGCGTTATTTATTTCCTCCCGGATGCGTTCATATTGTCCGTGAAGATCTACCATTGTGATTTTCATGGTCATACAATTATATTTATTCTTCTATTTTTTGAACTAACCCGTTTTGTAAATGATAGCGTTGTTTGCTTTCCGGACATTCTGCTATTCCTTTTTCGTCAAAATGAAGCCGATGTCCGTATTCACTCATCCAACCGATTTGTTTGGCCGGATTGCCGACGAGTAAGGCGTAGGCTGGGACTGTTTTTGTTACGACAGCTCCGGCTCCGATAAAGGCGTAAGCACCGATGTCATGTCCGCAAACGATCGTGGCGTTTGCCCCGATGGTTGCTCCTTTACCCACGTGTGTTTTTGCATATTGGCTTTTCCGGTTTACGGCACTACGGGGATTGGTTACGTTCGTGAACACACATGATGGTCCTAAGAAAACATCATCGTCACAAGTTACCCCCGTGTACACGGATACGTTATTCTGCACTTTAACTTGGTTCCCGAGAACGACTTCCGGGGATATGACTACATTTTGTCCAATGTTGCAATTCTCCCCGATTCGACAATTACTCATGATGTGAGAGAAATGCCATATTTTAGTTCCCTTTCCGATTGTGGCGCCTTCGTCTATGATGGCGGTCTCGTGTACGAAATAATCTTTCATATTTGAATCATTTTACGGACAAAGATAGTTTTTCTATTAAAGTATTGAAAGAAACGGGAATGATGTTTTTTAAGGGAATAAAAAAGCCACCCGTTAAGGCGGCTTTTTTATTTGTGGTTTAGGTTACTAGTAAAATTTGTATCTTGTATCAACCACCCCGGCATTTTTTACTAATGCTGGAAGAATCAAACGGAACTTAGTGTACAGATTCGTTTGTTCGATACTTCTTTTTGCAGCCTCAATTTGTTCGGGAGTAACTGCTTCAACAGTTTTGGAGTTTACCACCACTACATAAACTCCTTGGTTACCGATAATCGGTTTAGATATCTCGTTTTCTTTCATTGTAACAACTTCGGCTGTCAGCACGGGTTCTATACCAACTCCGGGGACTTGGAATGAACTGAAACTAACATCCGTGGCATCCATTACTTCTGCATTGGCCTTTTGAGCTACGGAAAGTAAACTTTCGCTTCCGGAAATAGCGTTCGTTAATTCTTTAGCGATAATTTCACCTTTCTTTTTACGGATAAGTTCTGTCCTGATGGCAGTAGAAACAGAATTCAGAGGTGCGATACCTTCTTCTTGAATTCCGGTCAGAACCACAACAGAGAATTTGTCTCCTGCTTCAAAAATCGGGGATTTCTCTTTGGTAGTCAAAATGAATCCCGGTTCTTCAGCCATATAAGCCTCACGGATAATCTCTCTTGCGTTATCAATTCCCGCAATCTGATAATCGTTTTTGCCTAAGTTTGCAATACGTTTGGTTTGATTGTTGGCCGTTAAAGCGGCTTCAAAGTCTTCTACGGTATTAATGTTGTTTGCAAAAGTACGTGCATCGTTATAAATCTTGTTAATTGTTTGTTGAGACGGTGTAATTTCTTTTGCAACGATTCCAATTTGTACCTTCTCAACAGGTTTTGATTTGTCGGTTACTTGCAAAATATGGAAACCGTAATTTGATCTTACGACTTTCACCTCATTTTTATTGGAGAAGAAAGCTGAGTCTGCGATGGGTTGTAACATCTGATCCTGTGTGAACCATCCGAAATCACCACCGTTTACAGAGGTATTCTGATCGGCAGAATATTGTCTTGCTAAAGCATCGAAATCTCCACCTTTACGAATTAAGCCAGCTAAACTATCGGCTAATTTTTCTGATTGAGCCATATTATTTGATGCGATCAAAATATGGCGGGCTCTTACAGAATCAGGCAATGCACGACGGTCAGCAACACGAACGATGTTGTAGGCGTTATCTTGCAAATAAGGTCCGAATACGGCATCGCTCTTTTCCGTGAATAAAAATTCGTCTAATTCTTCATTATTTAATTCCCCCTTTTTGTAATATTTCGGTTGGAATCTTTTTTCAGATGAAAGATTAGCGAATTCAAGCACATTTTTTGCTTCTGCAAATTCAGGTTTCAAATCATTTACCCAGTCTTCCGTTTCTTTGATGTCTTCGGCTGAAGCAGTAATGTCAAAGTTCACGTAAGCGATTTGTCTGGCTTCTTCTTGTTCAAACAAATATTTGTGAGAATTATAATAATCTTTAATTTCGTTAGCAGTTACTTTTACGGCAGAATCACTAACCGTATTGTAGCTTTTCATGATAAAACTGATATCTGCTGTTGTTGCTATACTTTCTGCGAGTTCTTTGGCTTGAGCATCTGTTACAAATAAACTTTTTGCCAGCAGAGTATTGTACTTTTCTTGTTTACGAGCCGTGTTTACTTGCTCTTCCATGTTCAACCAATATTCCTTTTGCGGGGTTCCGGCAGGAGCTTCGATCAATTGTTTGATGATCAAACGAGCTCTTTCTTTATCTACCTGTCCCGTGTTAGGATCTGCGAATAATTGGCTGACAGCAGGATTCATGTTACTTCCTAGTAAGAAATCGTATAGTTCATCTCCGCTAACATCCAAGCCTAATTTCTCGTATTCCTTGTTCAGAATGATTTCAGAAACAATTTGATTCCAAGTATTTTCCCGAATCATTCTTTGTTGGTCATCTGTCAACGCCGACAATCCGTTCATACTTTTGATGAAATCTTCATTCTTCATTATTTTTTGTTGATATTCCTGAATACCGATAGATTCACCTCCAACTTCCCCAACTTCGTTTCTAGAACGATTAATAAGGCTGGCGCCTGAGCTGAGAGCATCACCAACAATAAACGCCACGAGGGCTAATCCAATCACGATACTAACAAGTACTCCACCGCGATTTCTAATTTTTTGTAACGTTGCCATTTATATTAAAATTTTATGTTTCTACACACGAATTTATTCTATTTTTCGAGGGTACGAATATATAAAATGGATTGGTTTTATGCAAATAAATTTCAACCCCTTTCGTTTATTGCCCTATTCCTTCTTTTTCGTTGCCTTTTTTGTCTCTTTTTTGGTTGTTTTCGGAGTTGTTTTCTTTGTTTCCTTTTTCGTCGTTTTTTTCTTGCTATCTCCACCTTTTGCAATGATTTCCATCGTTTCTTCAAAGGTCAGTTTATCTGCTTCTTTTCCCTTGGGAATCTTATAGTTTACTTTATTGAAGGTAATATAAGGTCCAAAACGACCGTTGAGAATTTGCACTCCGTTTTCAAATTCTTGAATTTTCCTGTTTTTTTCAATTTCCCGTTTCTCTTTGATTCGTTCGATGGCAGTTTCAAGAGTTATTGTACCCGGATCGTCAATGCCTTTTTTCAAGGAAACAAAAAGTTGGTTGTGCTTGATATAAGGTCCAAAACGGCCGATACCGACACTAACGGGTTTCTCTTCAAATTCTCCGAGTTGACGAGGAAATTTGAATAAGTCTAAAGCTTCCTCCAAAGTAATAGTTTCCATCAGTTGCCCTTTGAGTAGTCCGGCATAGCGTACGTTTTCTCCTTCACCGATCTGTGCCATCGGTCCGAATCGTCCAATTCGTACGACAACGGCTTCTCCCGTTTGTGGATCTTTACCGAGTTCCCGTGCTCCAGTATTTCGTTCGGATTCTTTTAACGTTTTCTCCACATTTGCGTGGAAAGGCTGATAAAACGTTCCGATCATGGATTGCCATTCCACTTCTCCTTCAGCAATATGGTCAAGTGCATCTTCGGCATTTGCCGTGAAATTATAATCCATGATATTCATGAAATAATTAGAAAGAAAATCCGTCACGACCATTCCAATATCCGAGGGAAACAATTTTTTCTTTTCTGCACCGAATATCCGGTTGATCTTTTTGACTTTTATTTCTTGCCCTTTAAGGTCTATCTGGTCTAATTGGCGCTCGGTACCATCTCGACTTTCTCGTAAAATATATCCCCGGTTCTGAATGGTAGTAATTGTGGGCGCATACGTGGAAGGACGTCCAATTCCTAAGGCTTCCATCTTTTTCACGAGACTGGCTTCCGTGTAGCGGGGAGGGTGTGTCGTGTATTGTTCCAAAGCTTGGATCAAGGAACGTTGTAATTGATCTCCCTTGTGTATTGCCGGCAATAATGCTGTTTCGTCATCTTCTTTTTCGTCATCGAAAGACTCCATGTACACTTTAAGGAAACCATCAAAAATGATTACTTCACCTACGGCCTCGAACGTGTATTTTTCACCTGCAATAGCGATAGTTATTGTCGTTTTTTCCAATTCTGCCTCTGCCATTTGGGATGCGAGAGTCCGTTTTCGGATTAGCGAATAAAGTTGTTGTTCATTTTTGTCCCCGCTAATTGTTTCCTTGTCCATGTAGGTCGGACGAATGGCTTCGTGGGCTTCTTGTGCCCCTTTCGTCTTTGTGGCGAAATTTCTAGGTTTGGAATATTTTTCTCCTAGCGTGTTGCAAATAACGGCTTTTGCTGCATTAATGGCTAGTTGCGACAGGTTCACAGAGTCTGTTCTCATATAGGTGATATACCCTTGTTCGTATAGCTTTTGAGCTACAGCCATTGTCTGGGAAACAGAAAAACCCAATTTTCGGGATGCTTCCTGTTGTAACGTGGATGTCGTGAATGGTGGTGCTGGTTTACGACTGCTTGGTTTGGTCTCGACATCACTTACCGTGAACGTAGCTTTTTTACAATGTTCCAAAAAGTTAATGGTATCTTCTTGTGTGGCAAAACGTTCGGACAATTCAGCCTTTAAAGGGACCGAATTACCATTAGCATCCGTGGTTTCGAATGTTCCGGTAACCTTATAGTATTTTTGTTCAACGAAATGATTAATCTCCCGTTCCCGTTCAACGATGAGTTTTACAGCAACGGATTGAACTCGTCCGGCAGATAAGGAAGGTTTCACCTTTTTCCACAAGACCGGCGAAACTTCGAATCCGACCAAACGATCGAGAACCCGACGGGCTTGCTGGGCATCCACGAGGTTTTTATCAATGTCCCGTGGATTATTGATTGCGTGTAAAATAGCATCTTTCGTGATTTCATGGAAAACGATCCGCTTCGTATTCTCCTTTTTCAAGCCTAAAACCTCGAACAAGTGCCAAGCGATAGCCTCTCCCTCGCGGTCTTCATCAGATGCTAACCATACCGTTTTGGCTTCTTTGGCAAGTTGTTTCAGTTCTTTTACAATTGCTTTTTTGTCGGGGGATATTTCATATTTTGGTTGGAAATTATGTTCTATATCAATCCCCAAGTCTTTTTTTTCAAGATCTCGGATATGCCCGAAGCTGGATTTTACAACATAATTCTCTCCTAAAAAACGTTCAATAGTCTTGGCTTTAGCCGGAGACTCGACAATTACTAAATTTTCAATCATATACGATTTTCTTTTACATTTCCGTTTCCTTCCAAAACGGATTTATCGCTTTCTTAAGCTGTTCGTCCTAAAATTAGGGTGCAAACTTACGTAAAACAATTGAAAATGAAAAACTCTACCCATTTTTTAGTAAAAAACTCTCTCCCAAATAGTAAAGAAGGTGTTTAAAAAGTACTCATCTGCTGCGTTCCTGCTTTACAAAGACGAGTCTTGCATCTAAACACTTTTTTAACAACTTTCTAAAATGAAGAAAAGGCTGGCTATTTATTTTTTAGCCAGCCTTTTAAAGTATATGATTATAAGTTTTTGGGAACTTATTTCTTTGCGTTTGCTTGAATTATTTTTTGCCAACGGGCCTTTTGCGTGTCATTTGCTTTTACCAATGAACCGGATAAATAATAAGCAATCATTTGAGAATCTTTTCCCAGTTTCGGGAGTTCTTTTTCGCAAGCAGCCAAGATCTTGTCAATATTTTCTGTCTTCACGGCCTTTGCGATGGCTAAAGATGCTAATAAAGTTTTCTCGTTTGATAACTTCAAAGCTTTTACTTCCCGTCCGATGGCGTCTAGGCGTTTTACATCGGTTTTTTGACCACGTCCGGCGATAACCATTAATATTTCACGGAAAAAACCTTCACTTAAACGGTTGTCAACTTTTTCTTTTCCAATGGTTTCGTTGAATTTACTCCGGTTATCGATCAAAAATTTTGCTGCTTCCGAGTCTTTCGGGCTTAATTCGCTATTACCGAAAATGAACCAGTAATCTTCCGATAGTTTTTCTTCATCAGTAGAAATTTTCAACAATTCATCTACCACATTTTTTGCTTTAGGGTCGTAATTATTTACCAAAACTTTAGCATATTGAGCCAAAAATACTTTATCCCGGTTGCCGTTGTTGTATTTTGTATCCAAAACCCCTAAAGCTTTATTATCGTCGAAAGACTCTTTTACTCTTTCTATAAATTGCTCTTCTTCACCACCCCCGACAAGTTTGTGACGAATTGTTCCGTCTGGATTTACGATAATGAAAGTCGGGTAAGCACGAACTCCAAATTTTTTTGCTAATTCGGGGCCTTCTCCTTTTTCCATATCATATTTCAAGCAAATGAAGTTCTGGTTTAGAAAGTCACCGATTTTTTCTTGTTTGAATACAGTTTCTGACATATACTTGCAAGGACCGCACCACGTTGTGTAGCAGTCAATGAAAAGTTTGCGCCCTTGTTGTTTCGATTTTTTTAAAGCTTCTTCATAGCTAAGGTCTTGGAAATAAACCCCTACATGAGCGGCTATCTTTAAACTTTCAAAATAATTTGTTATAAAAGATTTACCATTCTCGTCTGCTATACTAAGAAATTTACCTTCCAGTGCAATAATTTTGTTTAAATCTTCTTTTGTTGCATTTCCTCTGATTGCATTAATTGCATTAAAAATAGACCAAAGTTCTCCATTTTCGTTTGATTCAATTTGTCCGGCCAGCTCAATTACTTTATTAATGTTTTTTTCAAGACAAGCTTGATTCAGTTCTAGAAAACGAGCTAATGTAGATTGATCGGCTAAATCAAGTTTCGTTAATTCTTCTTGAATTTGTTGTAATACTTTCAGAGGTTCTTTCGTGTTTGGACGTAAAGTATTATTGATGGCACTGGTATAGCAGCTTGTCAAATATTTATCAACTTTTTCCTTGCCGATATTTTTATTAAATGTATTGATATTATTTAGAACAAGTTTGAAATTATCAGAACCGTATGCACTTCTTTCAAGAATAGGCCAGTATTCTTTTTTCATTTTATCCTTTTCCTTCAATACAGCTTCCAATTCTTTACTGACTTTTTCACTTTTATCTTTTTCATACGCTTCGTTCAACACAACAGTGTAGGTCATCAATTGTTTTTTATTCATTTTTCCTTTCTCGTATAGTTTATTTAAGTAATCGAGAGAGGTTTTTTCGTTCAGTCCTTTTTCGACCTTTTCGATAAATTTGTCCAATTCACCACCACCCACAACTTTGTGTTGTACTGTTCCATCCGGACGTAGAATTAAGAATGTCGGATAAGCTCTGACTCCAAATCTTTTTGCTAATTCGGGGCCTTCCCCTTTTTCCATGTCAAATTTTACACAAACGAATTTAGGATTGAAAAATTCTCCTGCTTTTTCTTGCGGGAAAATAGTTTCTGTCATGTACTTGCAGGGACCACACCAAGAGGTGTAACAATCCATAAATACAAGTTTGTTCTCAGCCTTTGCTTTGGCTAAGGCTTCATCAAATGTAATATGCTCGAAATTCACTCCTCCTTGACAAAATGCAGTGAAACTGAGCATTAAAAATGCAAAAATTGAAATAAGGCTTTTCATAAATTCAATATCAAATCTTGGTAAATAATATTGCAAGATAAACAAGAAAGCTAATTGTTGTTATCTAGTTTTGGATATTAACTTATTTTTAAAACATGAAATGAGGGTATTGAAATTTTATTTTGAAATTTATTTCTAGTTTTATTAATCTCCATATATGAATGTGTAGCTTGATTATCAATCGTATATTAGGTCGTCTTTTTAAGATGTAATGATAGAATCAAGGTAGGAATTTTGATATGAGAATGAATTTTGATACATTTTTCTTATTCTTGTTTTGTAACATATTTTAATATAAAATCATAGATTGATCTTAGTTTATAGATTTGATTCTAACAATTTCGTTAGTATTTTTTCCATTTTGGGGTTAGAAGGACGTGGCATAGCACATTCAATAATTCTTCCTTTCTTGTCAAGAAGAATAAAGCGGGGGATAGTATAAAATCCGTAAGCGTGCATATATGCACGTTCTTCCCCTGCATACAACTGAATTCCTCCTAGATTTTCATCTTTCACGTATTTTTCCCATCGTTTTTTATCCCTGTCAATGGAAATATAAATGAAAACAATATTTTCCCCTTTCATCTTTTCCTTGAGTTTTGTTAGATGGGGAAGTTGATATTTGCATGGAGTACATGTGGTACTCCATAAATCTATAAGTACATATTTTCCCCTAAAGTCTTTTAACGATACTTTCTTGCCATTAATGTCAGTGAACTTGAATATGGGAGATTTGTCTCCATTTTGTAATATCTTTTTCCTTTGTCCATCAACAATTGATGACAATAATAGAGTAAAAATGGCTAATAATAATAGTTTTATCTTCATAATATTTGTTTTTAATAATTAATGGTTTGTTAATATTTAGGTGCAAGTCGAGGAGTGCCTTTTTCTTTTTTTCCTATTGCTAGATATTTCTTTTCTTCCATTTGGGATTTTTGGGCTCCGATGTGATCTCCGATATGGGTTTGTAAACTGACCTTACAGTTCATCAGTTTAGCTTTATATAAATAGTCATATGTGATAGTACACATGGAATCAATTCGTTGAATACCTTTTTTTATCAATATCGTATCATTGCATTGGATCAATGTACTAATGTTTTGTAGGAAATAATATTTTTCTTTTTTACCGCGAATTAAGTTGTACTTAGACACTTCGTCCATCTGATTTAATAGTCCTTGAAAATCTTTTTTCCTCACAAAAGCTGCTGTGTAGAGTTTGGCTAATCCTTCAGGTGCAGCCTCTGAATCTATTTTTAATAAATACTCGATCAATTCTTGGTTACGTTTTTCATTAAATGGAGAATTTTTCTTCGGAGTCCACTCTGTTAGTTGTTGCACGGCGGTATGGATTGATTTTTCTAATTTGGATTTTACTGCTTCTTTTCCGGCAATTGTGTAGAATTTTTTCTGTTCGTTTACTACTTGTTGCAGTGGGGCTGAAAGAGGATCGTTCACGTATTCATTTATAAATTTCCATCCCGCTTTTGTCGCCAACTGTTCTTGAGTTAGTTTGTTTAAATATTCCGGAACGATTCGGTTAACCTCATCTTCTTGATAAATGGCAGATAATGCTGCTAGGTATTTGATCATAAATTCTAATTTTCTTTCTCCTGCAACGTAACGTTTTTTCAAGTTTGCCAAATTATTTTTTGGATCTAGTGCTTGTTTCCCATCAGCAATCAAAGTCTCGGCTTTGCGGGAGCCGATGACGTAATGTATCACTTTTTGGGTTATTGGATCGACAAACAATAGGGTAGGAAAGACATTTATTCCGAATCTTTTTCTTAACATCACCCCATCGGAATCCTTTTCCATATCGTACATGATATTCACGAAATTTGCATTGAAAAAATCAGCCACCGAGTCTTGCGTGAAAGTCTGTTTGGCCATAATCTTACAGGCACCGCACCAGAAAGTTTGACAATCTATAAAAATTAATTTTCTCTCTTTTTGTGCTTTCTTTACAATATTTTCCCATGTTTTATTTTGTTCAAAATTGATGCTTCTGTGTTGAGCATTTAGGCTGGTTAGTGTTAGGAGTACTAATAATATGAATAGAAAGAGTTTTTTCATGTTATATTTTTTATTTTAGGTAATCATATTTTTGATCGATGCTTTGTTCTGTACTGTTAATTCCCTCTTTCATCCACCGAGGCATAGGTTTATCTTTTAAGTAATAATCGAAAAATTGTTTCAGACGTATCGTAAAATCTAAAGCAGCCTCTTTTTTTAGGACGTGTCCTTCACCTTTGTAATTCAGTAGCCATACTGGCTTTTGTAGGCGACGTAAGGCGAGGAATAGGTTCAAACCTTCTGAATAAGGAACAGCTTCATCTTTATCACAATGTAGGATCAATAACGGGGTTTGTATTTTGTTTGCATAGAAAATGGGTGAATTGCGGATATAAAGTTCGGGAGCGTCCCAAAGAGTCTGCCCGATACGACTTTGGCCATTTTCGTACATAAACATTCGTGGTAGACCGCTACCTCTTCGGATACCGGTATAAGCCGATACCATATTGGAAACAGGTGCTGCCGAATTAGCACATTTAAAAAGGTGCGTACGAGAGATTAAGTAAGCCGTTTGATAACCTGACCAGCTGTGCCCTTGAACACCGATCCGGTTTTTATCAGCAATTCCGTGATCGATTAACATTTGAACCCCGCTTACCACGGCATTATAACAACTTTCTCCTGGTAATCCCACGGTGAAATGTATGTTTGGCATAAATACTACATATTCATCGCTTACATAACTTATTGCATTGAGCATTGCTTTCGTTGGAGCGGGAGAGGGGTAAACATGATATTTGGATGTGACTTTTTCGTAGAAATTTACAATGACCGGATAACGTTTGGAAGGATCATAATTCTCCGGCAAATACAATAATCCCCTGTTTTGTTTCCCATCAAAATTCGTCCATTTCACTAATCGAACACTACCCCAGTAGTAATTTTTCTGTTGTGGATTACAATCTGACACTTTGATTGGGTGGGCAAAATCGTTTTTACACCACCAAATGTCTTTTGATTCTGTGAAATTTTCACGGGAGAACATACAATATTTATTTCCATCGCTTGTTTGTTTGATATTCAAATTATAAGCACCTTTCATGAGAACCTTGATCTTTCCTTGTGTAGTTTGAACATATATCCCTTGATCTAGTGTTTTTAAATCAACGGCTTTTAATACAATGTCTTTCTGGATGTTTAGTTTTTTAGTTTGATGGAAGCCTTTCAATAACCGTAATGTGGTATTATTTTTTCTACCCCAATTATCAGTCAAAGAATAAGGTGTTTTGTTCCCCGTCATATCAATAACCCACGGGTCATATTGGTCATATAGAACAACTTGTTCTCCTCCTGCTACCCATCCTGCTATACCATATGGTTTTGCAAGATCCGGTCTGTCGTATTTCTCGTTGTAAACAGGGTAACCGATTCCTGAAGATATATCCGTCACGTTTTTTGTTTCTGGGTCTAATCTTAACCATGCTCTTTTTTGGGCATCGTAAATCAAGGCATATTTCCCGTTCGGACTCCATTCGGGATCATCTCGAAAGTTTTGGAATATCAATTTCTTTTTACCTGTTCGAAGACTTACTAGATACCAATCGCTTGCAATGTCTGATTTCCATTCAACAGTTTTCAAATAAGGTGTTTGATCACCGATTAATATGTACTCATATTCCTCACAACTAGGTTTCACCATTTGATACAAACCTTTAGGTACTACCTGTACACATTTATTGCTATCAGTCTGGTATACGTACTGAGGTGGATTTGGTGAACGCTTCATGATGATTTTTCGGTTTGGAATATATTCCTCATCCCAAGTCCATAATTCTAACTCAAAACTTTTGTTTGCTTTGTTTTTTTTCTCTTTTATCGCTTTTATTTTTGGTTCTACATCTATATAAATATACTTATCTTGATTGAAAGGTTCGTAAAGTCCTCCTTTTATAGCATAAGAATCTTCAATTTTTACCTTCTTTGTGTCCAAAAGTAAGTGATAGTTTCCATCAATCAGGGAAAAACGATATAATAAATCTGGATTCTTCAAATGTGTACTATCCGTTGCGACCGTGAATAATCCTTTCTTGCTTCTAGCATTTACGGAAAATGTGACTAAATATCGTTTTGGATCATCATATATTATATGGTGTTTACCTTTGATCGTTCCGGCAAATAATGTTTTATGTCCATTTTTTTCTTTGATATAAACAATTGATTTATAATTATTCAATAGTTGATAACTTTCAATACTATCTATGATAGTGGAATCCATTGTTTCGATATTGGTTAGTACTAGGCGTTTCACCTCCTTTCCTTTTGTTGTTTTGTTAATTGGGTAAAAAGAAGTAATCAGGTTGGAATTAGGCGATACATTACAGGCATAAGGTCGATCCCAGTATGTTTTTTTCATGTTTTTCAATGATACCAGAAAAATAGAATCTTTCCCGCTTTTCAAGGAATCTTTGGATACGTAGGGAATTGTATATTTGATTCGTTTGCAACCATCCCAAAAATCAATTCGTTTTGTATTTCTAAACTTGTATGTTTTTCCTGTTACTGTGCTGTATAGATAACTAACCGGTGTATCATTTTTGTGTCCAGCGGGATCTATATATGTATATCGGTATGTAATCCATTTACCATCCGTTGACATTTTGGGGGCTTCCACCTGTTTCCATTGTTTGTAAGCTTCAATGTCTAAAGGCCGTTGTTGGGCTGAACATATTGTTGTCCCTATGAACAACAATATGTTCAAAAAAAACACGTTTAATTTCATCATGAAATTTTTTATTGTGCATCTCGTACGTAACGCACGCTTAAATATTTATTATATATGACTCCATCTGTACTTTTTTCTTGGATAGCAGTGACATTACGTTCTATCTGCGATGTGTAAAAGCCAATTCGGCGATAATATGCAGTTGTTTCTAGCGTATAACTTTCATCAATAGTGCTAGTCCAGTAATATCCGAATTCTCGCACTTGACAGAAATAGGGATATTTGGTCCACGTCCTTTCCTGTAAAGACACAATTCCGCTTAATAACAAACAAATACCGCTACCATTAGCATCTTGTTGAATCAATTCTCCTTCTATGGAACCTCGCCATCCTAAGGCATCAGCCTCAGTAGCCGACATTCCTAAAGTCCTTTCTAGTTTTTTCCAATCTTCGTCTGTCGGTAAACGCCATCCCTCTGGGGCATTAGCGATAGCCTCTTCATAGGAAAATAGATTACCAAGAGAATCATATTCGGCTAAAGCTTGATCTTTATTGTCTAAATAAACTACGTATACACCATTATGAGCTAATTTATAAAATGGTTTTCCACATTTTAAATTGGAGGTCATCCAGTCTAATCCGTTATATCGAACCCATGTGTATTCATTTCCTTCTTTGTCAAACATGGTTCCTATTGCTTCTGGTTTTACTATTGGTAACACTGAGGAATTTTCCTTGTCATGACATCCCCAGCAAGAAAAGCTTAGGGTAAAACATAATATGTGATATATAATTTTTTTCATAGTCAATTAATTTTAAAAAACAAAACCCATATCCGAAGCTATTTTTTTCATCACTTCGTATTTTTGAATCAGTAGAGGATAGGCACCGTATTTTGTTCTGAATTCTTCTTCGCTATTAGCGAAGAATGCTTTTATAAAGTTATTAAGATCCAGAGATTTACTTGGGAACCATCCGTACGTATAGCCATCGTAAGGGTCAATAAATCCATAGGGGTAAAGTTCTTCCATGGTAGGACGGTATTGAAGTCCGAAATCTGCCAGCGTTTTGGAATAATATGCTTCACAGATGGAATAATATTCATCCATTGTCTTGTCATCCAATAATTTTATTTTCGCTTTAATGATGTCGCTGAAAATTTTTTGGCAATTACTATTTACTTTTTCTTCCGTATCCCCTATTCTGCTCATGTTGATAACAAAACAACGTGGTCCATTAAAATAAGTGACATATCTGGTGGGAACATTAGGGGCCCATTTAGAATCATATCCGTCGTCTAAATAATACATTTGTTGAACAATTAATATAGAATATGGGCGAAGTTGTTTCCCCAAACGAGGTAAAAAATAAGTTTCGATGAAGTTAATACTTTTTTGCATGACGGTTTCGTCTGACAGATATTCATATTGGTAATTTCTCGTGTTGGAAGTTGTTAGTCCATATGCAGGATCAATTACTTCAGTGAACCAATAAGGACTACCGTCTGAATTGTATCCTCGTTGTTCATGGCGTAGGGTATCATTGAAGAGTAAATGTACCCCTGTCCGCTCAAAAAAATCACGACGTAGAATGGATACAGGATCAGTAGCGTCAGGAGAAATTGTAAAGTAATCTTCCTTTGTGTTGGTTGTTTCTAATGCTCCTTCTTTTTCACAAGAGAATAAGGTTGTGAGTAGTAAGTAGCAGATAATTAAATATTTTATTTTATTCATGATATTTATTTTTAATAGATAATAGTTTCGACAGGTTCGCGTTCTGGCCGATTGTTTTTATTTAGGTCATTCTGAAAATCTAGTACTTCATGTGGGAATGCCAATGTATAAGCTTTGTCATTTACCTCTAATTCGTAAGTTCTAGTACGTACGGGAATAATATCTCCTATACGGAGTTCGAATTCGGTATAAGCATGACGATAGGTTTTTGATGACGGATATTGTTCACAAGCAGCATGACGACGTAGATCAAACCACCGATGCCCTTCCAAGCATAGCTCACGTTGGCGTTCACGACGGATTAAATCGATAAGAGCGTTACCGCTTTCGTTAATGGTGGGTGCATTACGGAATCGTTTGGCTTGTAATGTAGCAAGAGCGTGACGGGCTTCATTTTCGTATCCTTCAAAGGCTGAAGCTTCCGCTAGATTTAAGTAAGCTTCGGAAACACGAAACAGAAAATTGTCAGAAACACTACAGGCTTGTCCCCAATGAGAAACCCCCCATACTATTTTTCGGTAATAGTACTCGTTTTCACTGCCATCTATATAAAAAGTTTTCCTTAAATCCTCAGGAGAATCGAAAGCTGCCAGTAAATCATCTGATATAAAGTAGGGTGTTTGTGATATACCAGATTCGTTGCCGTTCAGATATGAATACAGCATATGTCCGCCCATGGAAAAAATTACTTCCGGAGATTCACTTGTGAACACACTTTCGTTACCTTCGAAGTTGTTTAAATCGGTTAGTGCATTGTTACGGTCAAGAACATGTTGAGCGTATATACGTGCGTTTTTATAATCCTGCATATAAAGATATACTCGACTTGTTAATAAGTAGACTGCTGTAATGTCTGCACGATAAATAGATTTAGGTATTGATTTTTCTAGACATTCTTCTGCCTTCTTTAAATCTTTCAAGATTTGTTGATAGACTTCTTCCACACTGCTACATGTGTAGTCCTTGTCTTCTATGTAAGAAGTTAGTTTCAGAGGTATTCCCGTTGTTTCTTTAGCTTCTGATGGTTTGTAAGGGGCTGCGTATAGGTTTACTAGATTGAAATAATATAGGGCACGTAGGAAATGAACCTCTCCTTCTATCCGAATTTTATCTGCAGCTTCATTTTCTCCTGTAATGCTTACATTATTTAGTTCATCGATAATCATATTGGAGACATTAATATACTGGTAAGTACTTTTCCAATAAGCATTTTCTGCTCCAACCGAAGTCCCTTTGGGATTCATACCGACATTTCGTTGCCAAGTGAAATATCCGAACATCTCGTTGAAAGCACCCGAATAAGCTCCGTCATCTGTTACGCTGTTCTGTCGAAGTTCGTCTGACATGAAATTAATGAAAGTGATATATCGTGTCGAATTTAAATTCACGGAATATTTGCTACTTGTTGTAATTTTAGCAACAGGAAGATATGCACTTCCCAATAATAATTCATCAAGATCGGTAATGGTTTCCACTTTGGCCAATTCTTGTGAATACTCTTCTAAAAAATGGGTACAAGCGTTTAGGGTAAATAATAATATCCCGATAATAATGGTATTTTTCATGTATTTTATTTTTAGAATGAAACACTTAGACTGAACGAGTAAGTCGGACGTTCCGATAATTGGATTTCACTAAATCCGCCTTGTGTTGGGGTCTGTCCCCTTAGTTTACTTGAACACAAGGTGAAAAGGTTTGTTCCCGATAGTGTGATTGCTAACCGAGATATTCCCATTCGGGATAAAAGTTGCTTACCGAGCTCGTAAGTCAAATTTAAACTCGAACATTTCAAGTAATTAGCACTGACAACCCGAATGTCTGAGTAATCATACATTGTCCATGCACTGGTCGCAAATGTTTGTATATCGCTATATGTACTGGAATAATGACTGCTATATTTGCGATATGATTCTTGATTGCTGGATATCAAAGCGGGAATATTAGTATGTTTTTCATCTCCGGGGCGTTGCCAACGTTTTAAAAAATCACGATTCACGTTGAATTCCGGCTTAATAGTAGAATCAAACAATCGAAATAACCGAGTTTTAGCTCCTAAACTATACGAAAACATACCGCTTAATCGTAAATTCTTATATTTTATATTAGTGCTTAATCCTCCTGATATATCGGGTTCTCTATTGCCCGAAGGGGTCAGCACGCGAATGAATGTCTCGTATTTACTTAAACCACTTAATAAATGACGGTTATTTTGCATATCATCAAATAGGGGGCCTCCGTCTATTGGACTTAAACCGATAAATTTGTAAGAATAGAATGTATTAATGGCTTTTCCTTTCACGACAGCGGTTCCCTTCAAAAATTGATTGTACGTATAGGTTTGGGCACTAGGTTCATTTTTTATTTTGTTATAATTCTGCGAAAATGATAGGGACAACAACCAACGCCAATTTTTATTTGTAACAGGAATAGTTGTGATATCTACACTATATCCCTTATTTTCAACATCTCCCCCGTTAATAATATAGGAGTCAACACCATTAATTAACGCAACGTCTTTTGACATAAAAGCATCTTTTGTATGCTTGTAATAATACTGTGTTTCTAGCTGTATACGTCGTTTAAAAAGAGATAATGTAAGGCCAGTATTCAGAGAAGAGGTTTTTTCCCATTTTAGATTTGGGTTGGGATTACGTACCACTTGAGATACGTTTTCGTTATAGTAAGGATCAAGGGGTAACTTCTCAATAATCATTACTGGAGATTGATCATCCAGCATATTCCCTTGATATCCGAATGAAGCTTTTAATCTTATATAATCAATCCACTCGGTTTGTAATGTTTCATGTTCCGAAAGATTGTAGGATCCCGATACAGACCAAATCGGTAAAAATGTATTATTGCTCTGATCTCCGAATTTGTTTGAACCGTCCATACGAGCATTGGCATTTACGGTAAAGTAATTGCGATAACTATATGATACTGTGGCATATTCTGACAACATATTTGTTAGATTGTCTGTCGAAGTCGGAACATTCTTAGCAAGCCACGTTGCATAATGAGGATAGTCTGTCGTACTGATTTCTGCGACAAACTTTTTTCCTCTATCCCTATAATATCCTCTATGTACACTCCTGAAACCATTATAGCGAGAAGAGTTAACTTCAAAGCCAGCACTTGCATTGATATTGTGTTGATTATCTAAACCAAAATATTTGTTTAGATTCATCTGTAGACGAATAGTATAACTGTTCGTTCGGGTTGTATTATTAGATAATTCTCCCCCAAAAGGGAGTGTCGTGGTTCCCGCTTCTCCGGTTTTAGGAAGTATACCATATTCAGTTCCCCTATATTTAGATGCATAAAAACTTTTTTCTCCCCACCAGCCTTCTATTGTCGCATTAGAATTTGAATAAGAAATAATTGCGTTGGCATCTAACCAAGTAGTGAAATTGAATCTAAGATTAGTATTGAGAGTAATTCCCGATGTATTTTGATGAGAATAACTATTATCTAATTCGTTCATTATATTATATTTTTTCGTACTTGTTGAATAATTACCATCTAGTTTGTTATAATAGTAATATTCTCCATTTTCATCGTAGGCTGGGATTGTACGACTAGTATTATAAGCGTAATCAATAGGATTAATACTACTTTGATTGTATTTCCGTTCACTGACGTTACCTAGCATTTGGAAAGAAGCCGTGAACCATTTATTCAAAGTGGTTTCCATTTTTAGGGTTGCAGTATAACGTTGGTTATAGTTTCCTTTGATTACGTCATTGTCTCTCGAAAAGCCTATGGAGGAATAATAACGTGTTTTTTCCGAACCACCAGAGATGCTTATCGTGTGCTGATGTGAGAATGTATCTTCTGTCAGTAGGTCAAACCAATCTGTATTTATTGTTTCTAAGTGGGAAACCTCTTCGGCGAATGTCTTTTCATCGATATTTCCTATGTAAAGTTCATTCAGTAGTCCTTCGTAGCCTACGTAATTAATATTTGAAGGATATACGTAATGTTGTTCGGATAATTCGCGAGAAAATTGAATCCGTTCTTTTGAATTCATCAGGTTGATCTTTCGATCTGTATAACGGGGACGTTGACGAAAAGTTACACTCATATTGTAACTGATTATTGGAGTTCCGACTCGTCCTTTTTTAGTGGTAATTACAATTACCCCATTAGCGGCTTTTGCACCGTATAAAGCAGTTGCAGCAGCATCTTTCAATACATCTAAACGTTCGATATCCTGTGGATTAAGGCCCGCAATAGCGTTGCCGATACGGTTGATATAATCCGGATCATTTAATTCATCTGCAGAAATAGGTACGGGATCTTGTACTATAATTCCGTCTACAACCCATAGGGGTTCCCGGTTCCCAATGAGTGTTGAAGTCCCTCGGATACGAATTTTCGGGGCAACTCCTACCTCTCCTGAATTATTCATGAGAATCATGTCAGAAATGCGTCCCTCCAGCATCTGATCTATAGAAGTAGCCCCCGGTATCATAATGTCATCCATATTTACAGTTGTGATAGCACTTGTTGATTTTCTTTTATCAATCACTTGGTAGCCCGTTACCACAACTTCTTCCATCTCTTGTGTATCCTCTTCCATTATAATATTCATCGGCTTGTTAAAAGTGGCTGTAACTTCTTGCGTTTTCATTCCGATAAAAGAGAAAACAAGAATAATTTTTTCTTGAGATTTAACATTTAGAACAAATTTTCCTTGAGAATCTGTTGACACTCCGGTTGTACTACCTTTGATGATAACAGTAACTCCCGGAAGTGGTACACCTTGTTTGTCTTTGACTGTTCCCGATAGTTTAATTTGTTGTTGTTCTTGTGTAAGGATTTTGTTGATCACAAATACCCCATTTACAAGTTTAAACGTCAATGGTGTATTTTCCAATATTTTTTTTAGCACCATGGTAATTTCCTCTTCTTGAAATACAACATCGGCACACTTAACCTGTTTCGTATAGTCTGCATCGTATAGCATGCGAACTCCGGTTTGGTTCTTTAATTGTTGTAACACCGTGTAAAGATTCATGTTCTTCACCTTTAACGAGACTTTTTGTGAAGAAGCTTCTGCATAGAAGCAGAATAACAATACAAATAATACTGTAATTCTCATTTTTTGTAAAAATTTTTTCACCTCATGCGGACACTTCCGCATGTTTAGTGGATTTTTTTTCATAATTTTGAATGTTAGTTGATTTATAATATTAACTGAATTCATAAGCCCCGTGATAGGCGCCAACCAGAACGGGGCTTTTCGTTTATTTATTTAATTGTCTTACGATGATTTTGTGTCCATAAATGTCGAATTTTATGTTTGTTCCTGTTTCGAATAATTCCAAAAATGACTCGATTTTTGCATATTTTTCGATTGTTCCGGAGAAATGACGCTGTTTCAATTCATCTGATTTGAAATCAATTTCTATATTATACCAACGGGATAATGTAGCCATAATATTTTCAAGCGTCTCGTCTTCAAAGCAGAACAAGTTGTTTTTCCATGCCGTGTATTGGTAGACATCTACTTTTTGGATAGATAACTGATTTGTCGTTGCATCATAAATAAGTTGTTGCGAGGGATATAGTACCACGGAATCTCCATTTTGTGTATTGAAACGGACTTCCCCTTCTACGAGAGTCACTTGCGGTTTATTTGGGTTATAATCAGAAATACAGAATTCTGTTCCCAGCACAGTAATTTCTCCTTGAGTTAATCTAACTACAAAGGGTGTTTGGGGATTATGGCTTACATCAAAGTAAACTTCTCCTTTGCAATATACTATTCGATTATACTTATCAAAATGAGTTGGGAAGCGTAATTCCGACTCTGAATTCAACCATACTTGAGTCCCGTCTGATAGTGTTAGGTTGTATTCTCCTCCACGAGGGACACTTAGCGTGTGGTATTCTATTTTTTCTTGTTTGGCTGAAAGGGTGTCTGATGCAACAATTAAACCTGAAGAATCAATTTGAAGTTTACTATTCTTGATTTGGATGACTTCCGACGATTCCCGAATATCCCGACTTGTTCCATCTGATAATAGCAGGGTGGCTTTTTTGTTTCCCGGCTCTATCGTTGTCGGAGGGGATACTTGCGGTTTCTCCTGTAAGAAAAATAAAGAAATCATCAGGATAATACTTGCTGCGATACTACTATAAGTTATCCATTGACGATGCCGGTATTTCAGGTCTCGTAATTTTCGGAATGCTTTATCTGCGTCATATTTCAGGGCTTTCTCTGATTCTTTGGTAAGAGTGTCCCAACTTTTATATTTGCCTGTCAAAGCATGATATTCTTCCGGTGTTGACCGGTTAGATTTTTTTTCATTTTGCAGTAAAATCTTCTTTAGAAATTCTCCAGCAATTTCGTCTATTTCATCCCAATGAGCCATAACAAGTATTTAATTTTCTAATAAACACCGTAGGATGAAAAACGGGTAACAAGAATAACAAAAAAAATTAAAATAAATGAGGGAAGGATATTACGAGTAAAATATTCCAACACTCACCGAGTTCTTTCCGAATTGTAGAATAAGCTCTTTTCTTTTGCATTTTAACTGCATTTTCTGAGACACTTAAAATTTGGGCTATTTCTTTTATTTTCTTTCCATCGATACTCAATTGCATGATCTTTTGTTGTTGAGGGGATAATCGAGTTAAAATAGATCGAAATTTATGCAATAATTCTTCCTCGATGGCCATGTCTACCGCCTCTTCTTCCATTTGAGTCTCTTGCATGGTATCCCAAAAAACCAAGTGTAATTTATTTGTACGACTCTGATTACGTAAGCTATTCAATGATCTGGAATAAACAGTTTTATAGAGCCAGCTTGTGAGTGTTTTTACGTTAGGGAACGAGACCGAAGAATCCCATAAAGAAATGAGACATTCTTGCACTATGTCTTCTACATTACCTTCGTTATGCGTTATTTGGGCGGCATAATTGCATAACGCCGGATAGTAATTACGATATAATTTTTTCCAAGCAATTTCTTTTTTCGTATTTATATCCGATATGAATCTAAGCTCATCATCGTGCATGGAAAATCATTTAATGGTTAAATTATTTCTTCGATGCAAAGAATTTCCGATAGAAAAGCAACAGAATGAGTACTCCGATTGTGATATACGAGTCTGCCAAGTTAAATACCGGGCGGAAGAACACGAAAAAATCACCTCCCCATATCGGGAGCCACTGGGGCAGAAAGCCCTCGTAAAGTGGAAAATAAAGCATATCTACCACTTTGCCATGCAAGAACGAAGAATAACCTCCTCCTTGAGGGAACATAGTTGCTACTTGTGAATAACTGTCACTGAAAATCATTCCGTAGAATGTACTGTCGATGATATTACCCACGGCTCCGCAAAAGATTAACCCGAAAGAGAGAATTACTCCCATGGGGGCTTTTTCTTTGATGAGGCGTCCTAGGTACCAAGCGATACCTACTGCGGCAATTAAACGGAATACACTTAAAACGGTTTTTCCCCACTTACCACCCCCAAGTTCCATCCCGAAGGCCATCCCGTTATTTTCAATAAAATGAATTTTGAACCAGTCTCCAAAGACACTGAATTCGTCCCCGATCATCATGTGGGTTTTGATCCAAATTTTGACAGCTTGATCAATGACTAATAGGGCGATAATAAAAATAATAAGCTTTTTCCGCGTACTCATCTGTTTGATAAAATTTTAAAACGACTCCTAATCGCAACGCGATTAAGAGTCTTGTCCCATTTTAGCGTCCATACTCAATGTTGCATGAGGTACGGCACGTAATCTTTCTTTAGAGATCAGTTTTCCGGTTACCCGGCAGATCCCGTAGGTTTTATTTTCAATTCGTACTAGTGCAGCTTCCAAGTGGGCAATGAATTTTGCCTGTCGTTGGGCTAGTCGACCGGCTTCCTCTTTAGAAAGAACAGATGCGCCTTCCTCTAAGACTTTAAAAGTAGGAGAAGTATCGGCGATATCATTCCCATCGCTGCCGGAGATCGAGGCTTTCAATACCTCGTAATCTCTTTTTGCCTTTTCGAGTTTTTCAAGAATCAATTCTTTGAATTCTTGCAACTCTTCATCCGAATATCTAGTTTTCTCGGCCATAGTTGTAAAGTTTTTGTCTAAGTTAATAAAAAATCCGTTATGTAATCTTTTCCGTGGAAAAATATCCACTTTTACTTGAGACAAGGGGAAGAGGTTACATTTTTTGGATCTTAATAAACGTTTGTATGTCGTCGATTTCGATGGATTGGGCACCGTCTTCGGCTTTATCTATTAACGTAACATTCTCTGCTAGAACCTGACTGGCAATGTACGCCTTGAAGTTCTCGACCGCTTCATTAATCTCTTTATGTTTCCCGATATAAAGATTAATTTTGTCCGTCACGTTGAAGTCACTCTCTTTTCTCAGGTTTTGGATTCGATTGATCAATTCCCGAGCTATACCTTCCTCTCGTAATTCCTTCGTGATGTTGATGTCCAGAGCAACCGTGAGACGTCCCTCGTTGGCCACTAACCACCCCGGAATATCTTCCGATAGAATTTCCACGTCTTCCAGTGTCAGTTCCAGTGTTTCTGTACCTACTTCTAGGGAATAAGTCCCTTGTTTCTCGAAATTGTAAATGTCATTTTGGTTCATTTCTGCTATAAGAGCGGAAATCTGTTTCATGTATTTACCGTATTTCGGCCCCAGAGTCTTGAAGTTCGGCTTGATCTTCTTTACAAGGATGCCTGCCGTGTCGGTAATGTATTCGATCTCCTTCACGTTGACTTCCGACAGGATGATATTTTTCACGGCATCTAGTTGGGTGGTCATTTCGTCATTCAGTATCGGGATCAACAGTTTGCACAACGGTTGTCTTACACGGATCTGAACTTTACGTCTCAGTCCAAGTACCATAGAAGATATTTGTTGAGCCATGTTCATCCGTTCCTCCAGTTGTTTATCAATCATTGACTCATTAGCCACGGGGAAATCAGTCAGGTGAACGTCCGTCGTGTGTCGTTCCGTAACCTTGTTCAAGTCCGTGAATAGGCGATCCATGTAGAACGGTGCAATGGGTGAGGATAAGATTGCCACGGTTTCCAAGCAAGTATATAACGTTTGGTAAGCCGACAACTTATCGGTGGTTTGCTCGCCACCCCAGTAACGTTTACGGGAGAGACGTACGTACCAGTTCGACAGGTTTTCGATCACGAAATCTTGTATCGCCCGTCCGGCCCGTGTCGGTTCGTATTTCTCGTAGGCTTCGGTTACTTCTTTAATCAAGCTATTCAATAGAGAAAGAATCCAACGGTCGATTTCTGGTCTCTCGTTAAACGGAACTTCGGCCTCAGCATACTTGAATTTGTCGATATTAGCGTACAAGGCGAAGAAACTGTACGTGTTGTACAATGTTCCGAAGAACTTACGTTTCACTTCTTCCACTCCGGCAATGTCAAATTTCAAGTTATCCCACGGTTGTGAGTTCGTGATCATGTACCAACGCAAAGGGTCAGACCCTTGTTTTTCGATCGTGTCGAAAGGATCGACAGCATTTCCCAGACGTTTGGACATTTTGTTCCCCTTGGCATCAAGTACTAGTCCGTTGGATATGATATTCTTAAATGCCACGGAATCAAATATCATGGTTGCTATGGCATGTAACGTGAAGAACCAACCGCGGGTTTGATCCACGCCTTCGGCGATAAAGTCAGCCGGGAAGTGTATCCGGTTGTCGATTAATTCTTTATTTTCGAACGGGTAATGTACCTGTGCGTAAGGCATGGCTCCCGAATCGAACCATACGTCGATTAGATCTTTCTCCCGGTACATCGGTTGTCCGGTAGGAGAAACCAGTATAATGTCATCCACGTACGGGCGGTGCAGGTCGATTTTTTCGTAATTTTCTTTTGAATAATCTCCCACCTTGAAATCTTTGAAGGGGTTTTCCTTCATAATTCCTGCCTGTATCGCTTTTTCTGTTTCTTCAACTAATTCTTTGACTGAACCGATGCATTTCTTTTCTGTACCATCCTCGCTAACCCATATCGGCAGGGGTGTTCCCCAGTAGCGGGAACGCGATAGGTTCCAGTCTACCAGATTCTCTAGCCATTTCCCGAAACGGCCTTCACCTGTGCTGGCAGGTTTCCAGTTGATAGTCTTGTTCAATTCGATCATGCGGTCTCTGACGGCTGTCGTTTTGATGAACCAAGAATCTAACGGGTAGTAAAGCACCGGTTTATCGGTTCTCCAGCAATGCGGGTAATTATGTTCTTGTTTCTCCACCTTGAATGCTTTGTTCTCCCGTTTTAACAGGATACTCAAATCGATATCAAGAGTCGGGTCATTTTCGCTTAAACTCGGATCGTAAGCGTTCTTTACGAATCGCCCGGCGAATTCGCCATATAAGTCCGTGTTGACGTTATTTTTCAAGTATTCCGGGTCAATGTCTTCGATCCGGAATAAGCGTCCCCGTTTATCTACCATAGGTTGTTTACAACCTTCCTTGTCAATTAATTGCAAGGGGGCTATACCGGCCATTTTGGCCACCCGGTCGTCATCGGCTCCAAAAGTCGGGGCTATATGCACGATTCCAGTACCGTCTTCCGTGGAAACGTAATCACCGAGGATCACGCGGAAAGCGTCACCCGTGGGGCGCATCCAGGGAAGAAGTTGTTCGTAGCGTATGCCTTCCAGTTCCGGCCCTTTGTATTCAGCCACGATCTGGTATGGGATCAGTTTATCTCCTTCCTTGTAATCTTCCAAAGCGATACCTTCTGCTTTTTTGTTGAAGTATGTGCTGAAACGATCTTTTGCTATGATAATGGTTACCGGGCGGAAAGTATAAGGATTATAAGTTTTTACTTCCCAATACGTGATATTTGGTCCCACGGCCAATGCCGTGTTGGAAGGTAACGTCCAAGGTGTAGTTGTCCATGCAGTGAAATATACTTCATCACTGAAAGCAAATAATTTTTCCGACTTTTCGTCCCGGATCACTTTGAATTGAGCCACGCATGTCGTGTCCTTCACGTCCCGGTAACATCCCGGTTGGTTCAACTCGTGCGTGCTTAATCCAGTTCCGGCAGCAGGGGAATAGGGTTGTATCGTGTATCCTTTGTATAGGAAACCTTTCTCGTATAATTGTTTTAACAGGTACCACAAGGTTTCGATGTAACGGTTATCGTAGGTGATATACGGGTTACTCATATCTACCCAGTATCCCATTTTATTCGTCAAATCTTCCCATTCACGGGTGAATTTCATAACATCGGAACGGCATTCTTTGTTGTAGTCTGCTACAGAAATCGTTTTTCCAATATTTTCTTTGGTAATACCAAGTTTTTTTTCAACACCCAATTCAACGGGCAACCCGTGCGTGTCCCACCCGGCTTTTCGCTCAACGAGAAATCCTTGTAAAGTTTTGTATCTGCAAATAATATCTTTAATCGTTCTAGCCATTACGTGGTGAATACCTGGCATGCCGTTTGCCGAAGGGGGACCTTCGAAAAAGACAAACGAGGGATGCCCCTCTCTATTCTTCAAGCTTTGCTCGAAGGTATTGTTTGATTCCCACTCTTTCAAGACATCCTTGTTTACCTGTGAGAGATCCAAACCTTTGTACTCTTGGAATTTCTTGTCCATCGTGACTCCTGATTTTAAGATATTACTTATTTGCACATTTAAAAAATCAAGTTGCAAATATACCATTTATTTGTAAAACTGGAAATCCTCTTCTTTTTTTCGTGCGTTCATTCTTTTAGAGAACAATAAATGACATTTAGAAAAGACAATCTTGATTTGGTCCTCTATTTTTTAATTACTTCAAGATAACTAACGGATGAATACAGGAGCAATTGCGGATAGAAAATTATTGATACCTTATTAAATCCCTATTAAAACGCTATTATATATAGCGTTTTAATAGGGATTTAATAGCGTTCTAATAGCGTTTTACACGGAAGTGATCCGCTATTGATCAGGTTGTGATAGTGAATTGTGATATTTAATTTTTAAGATAACGGTTTGTTTTATAGCTTCTTTGAATTAGATTGTGAACTTCGTGGTTGGCCTTCCGGCAAGAATTGGAAAATCAACGTGGGGAGTTGCTGTTTCGTGTTTTGCCCGATCTGGATGAGCGGTCTGAAATAATCTTGGTATTTTTTGACCATGGGGAACACGGTGACATACCCGTGACGGAACCAGCGGTCGATGATCACGTGAGAAATTTCTTGCTTTTGGAATCGGTTGAACAAATCGTCTGGTTCGGCATACTGGGGAAAAGATGTTGATTTTCTACCGCCAGAAAAGAGGTAAAAAAGTTCCGGTTTCCGACAGGCGATACGAGCTTCTTCGGGTAGATTTTTTTTACACCAGTTGATGGCATAAATGTACTCCACGAAAGCAGAATCGGCAATTTTTTCATTCCATTGCTTATATGTTGCGAACTTTTGTTGCGGCTTCAATGCTTTCGAATAGTGTGGAAACATGAAAAACACGAGGAACACGATCAATCCGCCGGCGGGAATCACATGTTGGTACTTGGTAAGAGAAAGTTTTTTGGTGATGATGTTCATCATTTCGAGGCAGCCGTTTAGAAACAGGAATATGAACAGGGGAATGATCCCTATAAAATAACGGTGTCCGGCGTATTGCTCCGGCCAGATCATGAGTACTGCCATCGTGATACTGATGTACAAGAATAGGAGTAATTGCATCTTTTTTAGTGCGATCAATCCGAGCAGGACGATAATTAAGATGCAAATGCCCTTGATTAGTTTAGGGGTAGTTACTTTTTCATTAAATTCGGGAGCATCGGAGATAATCGCCGTGGGAATCCATTTGCCCACGTAGCTGATCAGGTTGTTTTCGATACGTTCTGTCCAGTCTGAGAAGGTGGTCATGATTTCACCTTTGGGTTTCTTTTTAAAGTCATGGAGATAATCACTACTCGTGACCCCAATACTCTTATTCCGCATATCCCAAGCTGTTTTTGCTCCTGCAAAGGATGCTATGACCACGCATAGGATAATGAGATGGCTGACCAAGGTACGTTTATTGGCTGTTTGTATAGTGATTTCGTCATTTTTGCGCTTGCTTTTGAGGAACGTGAGGCCTTTTTGGATACAAAGAATGCCGAGGTAAATTATTATTGCTAGAATGATAGATGTACCCATTGTTCGGACGAAATAGATGTAATTCAGTGCGATGATCATCAGAATGAAATAGATAATCTGGGAGCGGGATCGCTTTTTACAAAATAAATGGTCCATGTCAATCAATGAAATCAAGTACAGAACTCCTAATGTGAGGAAGGTGAATAACATTTCGCTCATGACAATCGTGGAGTAACGTAGTAATGCTTGCTGAACACAGCATAGCAGGCAGGTTGACAAGGCGATTAATAAATTTCCCGAAATTCTTTTTAATAGAAAGAAAAGGATTAGGATGGACAATCCGAATAAGATGCCGTTTGCTATTTTTAAAGCCGTGTAGGAATGGGTGAAAAGTAAAATACCGGCGTTAAACAGGGGATAACCCGGAGGGAAGTGGGAATGAGGTGTTTCTTCCAGAAACATGATGTTCGTGTAGCCTTTCCCGGCAGCGATGGCTCTTCCTAGAGAATAGTAGTAAACGTTATCTCCATTCAGGTCCGGTTTGAAGTCAAATATTTTCAGATAGTTTACGATGAATACACACGCAATGATCGCAAGGCAGAGGTATATCCAAGTAGTCGGTTTTATTTTATTAAAAATTCCCATATGAAAATTATTCTTTAAATTAAAAGCGATATTTTATTAGGGTCCATATGCCAATGACCCCGTCTTTCCAGTTTATTTTTTTACCCTCGTCAATGCTCCGGGGATAATAGTGGATTGGTAATTCTTTTATTTTATATCCTCTACGACAAACTTTGGCTGTTACTTCCGGACAGAATTCAAATCCAGTGCATTTTAACGGGATGGATTTTAGGAGTGCCGTGTCGAACATTTTATAGCAGGTTGGTTCATCTGTCAAGTGTTGCCCGTACAGGATATTTGTGATGATGGATAGTAATCTACCACCGAAATAGAATCGCTGGTAGGAGTGTTTGTTCGCTTTGTTTAGGAAGCGTGATCCATAGATAACTTTTCCATCATGTTCGATCATCCATGTTAGTAACGGATTAAAGTCTTCTGGTTCGTATTCAAGGTCTGCATCCTGTATGACAGTCCACTTCCCGCTAGCTTTCTGAATTCCGACTCGTAAAGCTGCTCCTTTACCTTGGTTGTAAGGTTGGTTGTAGTATTGAACCGGACAATCGGGATATGTTTTCATGAAACGTTGAATCTCAGTTTCCGTTTCGTCTTTCGAACAATCGTTTATAACGATAATTTCTTTTTGGATGTTTTGAATTAGTTGGGTGTGGTGAACTTTTTCCAATAGCGTGAAAAGAGTTCGGGCTTCGTTATAAGCGGGGATAATGATAGACAGCGTTTTATGTTTCATATTGCAGGAGTTATTGTAATACATGATTCCTTAACACGAACTGGGCGGTAGTACGGCTGCGTTGTTCGACCAATGAAGGGGTATCTCCAATAATTTCCCGGATGATTTCTTCGTTGTAATGGCGGATCGTGATGAGTTTCACATCTTGGTTGTAGCGCACTTCAAATTCTTCCCGAAGTTGATCTAGAAATTCGTTGAATACGGCACTGTTGCAATCCACGCAGAAAGAGAAGCTGATGGCAGAGTTTTGCATCAGGTTCAATTTCAATTTATATTGGGCCAACACGGCGAAAATATGGCTTAATTTTTCTTCTGCAATAAAAGAGAAGTCTCTCGGGGTAAGGGTCAATAAGCATTGATTTCCTTTGTTGATATAGATGGGTGGTAACTTTAGGTGTTCGTCAATTTCTTGTATCACTGTCCCCCGGGAGTCTGGGTGCAGGAATGATCTCACGTAGAGGGGAATCTGTTTGTTCTGGATCGGCTTTATTGTTTTCGGATGAATGATTTTTGCCCCGAAATGGGATAGTTCTATAGCTTCTTTGTAGGACATTCTACTGATCACTTGTGCTTTTTCGTACTCTTTCGGGTCGGCGTTCATTACTCCCGGAACATCTTTCCAAATTGTAACGTCTTCGGCATTTAACAGGTTGGCTAAAAGGGCGGCAGTGTAATCCGATCCTTCACGTCCTAACGTTGTGGTTTGATTGGTACGGGTTCCGGCAATGAAGCCTTGGGTGACGAATATGGACGATGTGTTGAAATCAAATGCATTTCTGCAAAGATGTTCGGAAAGTTCCAGATCAATGTTTGCGTTGCGGTAGTTTTGATCGGTTTTGAGAAATTTCCGGATGTCGATGAATTGATTATCGATTCCTTCCATTTTTAAGTAGTCGGAGATGATGGTCGTGGAGATCAATTCTCCGAAACAAATGATGCGATCGTATTCATAGTCATAGCATAGTGACGATTCGCTTGCCAGTATGTTTTCCAGCCCTGTAAATAGTTCTTCCAAATGTTTGTAGACCGGGCTATTTAGGGGAAACAGGTTGTTTACGATGTCCAGATGAAAGTTTTTTAGTTCTTTCATGATAGTGGTCGATTTCGCATCTTGATGGAAATAGGCGTTGCATAAAGTTTCCAGCAAGTTTGTTGTTTTCCCCATGGCGGAAACGACCACGATAAGTTGTCCATGTTGTTGATGGACAATTGAAGAGAGATTTTTAACCCCTGCCACATCTTTCACGGATGCTCCTCCGAATTTAAAAACTTTCATTTAGGTATCGATTAAAAAGTAACATGAAACAAAAGTAAATTTTTAATTGTAAAATGCAAAACTAAGATGTTAAAGATGTTTTTGGGAGGTATTTCTTTCACGAACGTGGTTACGTTGTTTGTATTTAAATATTGATGGAATGTATTTTGGGGAACTTATAATTGGCGATTAAATGAGGGCAGATAGAGGGCTTGCTCGTTATTTGCCGAACATCGCCTATTCAAGACTGTTTCGGGTTCATTTGGTAGGACGTGATATGAGACTATCTATTTTTTTTATTTCACTTCTGATAATATTAGAATTAATATGTCGTAAAAATTGCTATTTAGTATTATTTTACTATGTTTGCAGAATATTCTATTTGGTGTCGGTGAAAGAATTTATTAACCATAAATGTATATGATTATGAAAAAGGCCAAGGTGTGTGGTATTGTGTGTTTATGTGTACTTCTTGGTTGTACACGAATTGTTTCGGATGAGTCGGATGAACAGGAAATTTGTTTTAGGGGGAATGTACTGGAGTTACAAAAAGTTAATTTGTTCGGGTCGAGAGCGGGATTAGGTAGAGGAGATAAAGTGCAGTTGTATATCGTAGAGCAAGACGAGGAGGGTTTGAAGTTGCCTGCAAGTGAGGATTTTTACCAGATGAGCAGTGATACGGATGGGAATATAAATTTTGAGGATGGGGAAAAGCACGTGTATCCGGATAATCCGATAAATATATATGGTTTTTGTTGTGAGGGGATGGAAGGAAATCCTGTAGATCTTTTGAATGTGCCTGTGAGGGTGGAGGGAGAACAGATGTCGGGGGATGCTTTGTTGAGGTCTGATTTTTTATATGTGAAATCGGAGGAACGTCATCGGGCAACAGGTGATGCTATCTCATTGAGTTTTAAGCATCAATTTGTAAAGCTGCAATTCCATTTTAGAACAGATACCCCAGAGACGGTTGATTTGGGGCAAATAACGGCTCTTGAGGTGTTAAACGTTGTTCGGGAGGGGAACTTTGACGTGGCCACGGGTGAACTGACATTGGGAGATGCTGTTGACGATATACAGGCGCAACCGGCGAATGAATCGATGGTAATTGTTTTACCTCAGAAAGTTAAAGGTGGGGATGTTTTGTTTCGTTTCGTCCAAGATGGAAAAGAAAGGTCGTATTCGGTTCCGGCAGCGGGAATGTCATTGGAAAAAGGGAAATTATATAAATGTGATATTTTGATAAATCGATATCCGGGGGCAGGCGATAAAGATGTGGTAATCAGTACTCGGGTTGAAGACTGGGACGAGTCGGAACCGCCAATTCATATCGTGTTTGAAGACGGGCAAAATGTGGTGGCAACGCTAACGGATGTGTCGAGTGGGGTGGTTGTGACTCGTGCAGATTTGTATCTGTCTTCTGAAAATAAAGTCTATGAGAAGTTGGATATTCCCGTGATAGATAATAAGATGGAGTTTATGTTCCCGAGGGAAAAGAAGGGAGGAACATTGCGGTTGAATAAGGCTCATTTTTATACAGAGGCGGGAGATGAGTTTGATTATTATTTTAAGGATAAGGAGTTGTTGGGGGATAATTTGGACGAGTTGTCCTTGGTTCCACCAAAGTTTGGGGAAGTTTGGGGAGATGGGGTAGTTTTTGCAGTAGGAGAGGTGACAGGATATGATGAAGTTAGTAACTCATTTGTTACAAATGTAGATGGAATAAATGCTTACAGGGGACGAGAGGTGTCGAGTAAATCGTTAGGGAAATTGGCTTGGTGTAAAGCAGGTGCCAAAGCTGAAAAGGTGTCGGCTGGGGCGGGTGATAAAAATAGTGGTAGAAAGAATATGGATGCGTTAGAGAATTTTATCGAATTAAATGATGATAAATTGGAAAATTATCCGGCATTTTTTGCTTGTCGTAATCTGGGGGAAGGATGGTATTTTCCGGCGTATAATGAGGTAAGGTGTGTCGTAACTAATAAAGATATGCTGAATGCTAAAATTAACGAACAGGGGGGCATGGAAATATCGTTAGAGACGTATAGTTGCTCAACAGAAGTACTATATAATGACCAATATATTGATAATGCGGGTTATAGGTATGGGAAAGGTGATTTTAACATAACAAAGATTAATGCAGCCTCGGAAGTTCGCGCTGTTCGTGCCTACTGATGAAACTTCTCATGGCAAATAGACGTATTTTTAAAGAGTAACTTAATTGTTGATACGAGTTCATTATGACGTTGGCAGAAAATATTTTGTCATCGTTTACATTCCTTTTCATTAATTTGGGCTATAGGCGTAAGGATTTGAAAGGAAGAGACGGAATAAACCTTGCAAACCTTTTAAATTAAAGATTATAACTCTATATTTGCAAAAAAATTAAAACACATAACCATGATAATGCATAAAGTTACAACTTTAAATCAATTTATTATTGAACGGCAAGCCGAGATTCCCGGGGCTACCGGAGAATTTTCACGACTTTTGCACCACATAGGTATTGCGGCCAAAAAGGTTCACCGGGAGGTTAATAAGGCTGGTTTGGTAGATATACTTGGGAAGGTGGGTTCAATCAACGTGCAAGGAGAGGACCAACAGAAGTTGGATGTCTATGCCGACAAAACTTTTATGGATGAGTTGAGGGCGAGTGGCGAGTGTTGTGGGGTAGCTACCGAAGAGAATCAAGACATCGTGGTTTTCGAGGAGGGATTAAGTAAAGACGGAAAGTATATTATATGTATGGACCCGTTGGATGGATCGTCAAATATTGACGTGAATGTTTCAGTGGGTACGATTTTCTCTATTTATAAACGTATTTCTCCCATCGGGGAACCGCTTGTGATGGACGATTTCTTCCAGCCCGGAACGGAGCAGGTGGCAGCCGGTTATGTGATTTACGGATCATCGACCATGTTAGTGTATACTTCCGGTAACGGGGTGAATGGTTTCACGCTGGATACTTCTATCGGGGAGTTCTGTTTGTCGCACCCGAATATGCAGACGCCGGAAAGTGGGAAAATATATTCCATCAACGAGGGTAATTATGTGAATTTCCCCGTGGGTGTGAAAAAATTTATCAAGTATTGCCAAGAGAAAGATGAGGCAACGAAGCGGCCATATACATCCCGTTATATAGGGTCTTTGGTGGCTGATTTCCATCGGAATATGTTGAAAGGAGGGGTATTCCTTTACCCGCAAACAAGTTCTCATCCGACAGGTAAATTGAGATTATTGTACGAGTGTAACCCGATGGCGTTTATTGCCGAACAATCCGGCGGGTTGGCTATAGACGGGGAGAGGCGAATCATGGAGATAAAGCCGGAGGCTCTCCACCAGCGGGTGCCGTTGTACACGGGCTCGAAGAAGATGGTACAGAAAGTACAGGAGTTTCTGACGTTCTTCAATAATATATAGAAATAAAGAACTTCAAATGGATGATTGTAACAGCGATCATCCATTTGAAATTAAAGAGGAAGTTAAAAATAAATCGAAAATATATGATAGCAAAACAGTTAATTGAGCCAAAGAGCATTGTGGTCGTGGGTGGTTCTGACGACATTCATAAACCCGGAGGTACCGTGTTGCGGAATTTGCAAGACGGGAACTTCAAAGGTTCACTTTACGTGGTAAACCCGAAGATGGATGAAGTACAAGGAATTAAAGCGTATCGTGACGTGAAGGATCTTCCGGAGGTGGATTGTGCCATTTTAGCGATTGCTGCTAAATTCTGCCCGTCGACAGTGGAAGTGCTTGCTAAGCAAAAGAATACGAAAGCATTTGTTATTCTCTCTGCCGGATTCCACGAAGAAAATGAGGAGGGTGCTAAATTGGAACGCCAGATCGTGGAAACGATTAATTCGGTGGGAGGATCATTGATTGGACCGAACTGTATCGGTGTTTTGACAAACCATTACAGTGGGGTGTTCACGAGCCCTATCCCGGAACTGAACCCGAAAGGTGTTGATTTGATTTCCGGTTCTGGAGCAACGGCATTGTTTATTATGGATTCCGGAATGCAAAAAGGGATCAAGTTCAATAGCATGTATTCCGTGGGTAATTCGGCTCAATTAGGCGTGGAGGAGATTTTGGAATATATGGACGAGTCGTTTGATCCGGAGACAAGTTCTCGTGTGAAATTATTATACGTGGAGAGTATCGAGAATCCGGAGAAGTTGTTGAAACATGCGTCTTCTTTGATTCGCAAGGGATGTCGGATTGCGGCAGTTAAGTCCGGAGGTTCTGCAGCCGGAAGTCGTGCGGCATCTTCTCACACGGGAGCTTTAGCTAGCTCGGATGTTGCCGTGGAAGCTTTATTCCGCAAGGCTGGAATCGTGCGTTGTAACGGACGTGACGAGTTGATGACGGTTGCTGGAATTTTCATGCACCCGGAAATGAAAGGTCGTAATATGGTTGTCGTGACTCATGCCGGTGGACCTGCCGTTATGTTAACGGATGCTCTTTCTAATGGAGGAATGGATGTTCCGCATATTGAAGGAGAGAAGGCCCAAGAATTGTTGGGGAAATTGTTTGCCGGGTCATCCGTGGGTAATCCGATTGACTTTTTGGCAACAGGTACAGCTGAACAATTAGGATATATCTTGGATGCTTGTGACCGGGATTTTGATAATATTGACGGGATGGCAGTTATTTTCGGTAGTCCCGGTTTGTTCCCCGTGTTTGACGTGTACAACGTGCTTGACGAGAAGATGAAGACCAGCAAGAAACCGATTTTCCCGATTTTCCCTTCTTCCAAGATTGTGAAGGACGAAATTGCGGACTTCGTGTCTAAGGGGCGTGTTTATTTCCCGGACGAGGTGTTGTTTGGAAATGCTTTGTGTAAGATATACAAGACTCCTGCCCCGCAACCGGAACATTTTGAAATGCCGGATATGGACGTGAAGAAAATTCGTGAGGTGGTGGATAACGCGCAAAACGGTTATTTGTCTCCGGATGAGATTCATGCATTGTTGGATGCTGCCGGGGTTGCGAGAGCTAAAGAGGGAGTATCTGATAACGAGGAAGAGATTGTTAGGATGGCGAAAGAGATCGGGTTCCCGTTGGTAATGAAAGTTGTTGGGCCGATCCACAAGTCGGATGTTGGCGGAGTCGTGTTGAACGTGAATGATGAGGAGACTGTTCGCCGTGAGTTCAAACGAATGATGCAGATCAAGGATACATATGCGATTATGCTCGCTCAACAGCTGGATGGAACACAAGTGTTTATCGGTGCTAAACGGGACGATAAGTTCGGTCACATGGTACTTTGTGGGTTAGGAGGTATCTTTATTGAGGTGTTGAAAGACGTGAAGGCAGGATTGGCCCCGATGTCTAAAGACGAGGCTCACGGTATGATTAAAGAGTTGAAATCTTACAAGATTATACAGGGAATTCGCGGACAAGAACCCGTGAACGAGGATAAATTTGCCGAGGCCGTGATGAGAATCTCTGCTTTGGTGAAAGTAGCCCCGGAAATTTTTGAGATGGATTTGAACCCGTTATTGGGAAATAAAGATAACGTGGTGGCTGTAGATGCTCGTATCCGTATTGAAAAATAGGGATTTTCATGAAATCTCGGAAAATTGTAAAGAGAGAAGGATGATCATTATAATAGGAGTATTGCCAACTGCAATACTCCTAAGTTTTGGACGTATAAGCAGCAGTTGGAAAAAAGGGATTTGATTTTTCTATTTCTCTCCCAAAGAGGAGATGAATGAAGATGCCTAATTGAACCAAGGCTTGGGGGGCGAGAACGTGGATGCGTCAAGCGAGAGTGTTGAAAAATAATGTTTAAGACACCCCGGGATGGCGTGGTTTTCCGGAGGGGTGGTAAAGTATGTGTGATGAAAAAAAGTGATTTTATAGTTATCGGGTGTGTAATCGTATGCCTGTTGCCTTTCTTTTTGTCTGATTCGGTGTATTCTTTTTATAAAACATTTAATGCCGAGCATGGCATGATTATGAGCTTTTTGAAGTTCGCGATCTTATCGACATTGGGAGAATGTATCGGGTTGAGGATAAGTGCAGGGGTGTATAACCGGGAAGGTTTCGGGATTTGGCCTCGTGCTATCGTGTGGGGGTTTCTGGGAATGGGGATCAGTATGGCCATGACGATTTTTTCAAGTGGGGTTCCGTTTTTTTTGAAGACGATGGGAATGGAAAATGCCGTTACCGTGATGGGAGAGAGTTTGTCGTGGGATAAGGTGTTCGTGGCCTTTTGTATTTCTGTGGCACAGAACACGATTTTTGCTCCTGTTTTTATGACATTGCATAAGATCACGGATACACATATATTGACTCATGGCGGAACGTTATCCGGTTTTTTTACCCCGATACAGATGGGGGAGATTATGGCAAATCTGAATTGGCGAGTGCAGTGGAATTTCGTTTTCAAGAAAACGATTCCATTCTTTTGGTTTCCGGCTCACACGATTACGTTCTTGTTGCCGGGAGATATGCGAGTTTTATTTGCAGCCTTGTTGGGGGTTGTTTTAGGAGTTTTGTTGGCTATTGCCACGCATAAAAAATAGACACTATAACTTTTCGTCTTTCTTTCCGTATAGTTTATAGTAGATGATAATGGTTTAATCACTATAAACTATATTTTTATGGATAAGAATAAGATTGAACAAAAGAAATCGGGGGCGAAGCAAGGGGAAGTGAAAGATGATACAACTTTACGTTTGACTGCCGACTTGGAAGGGAGCTATTTATTGGATGAGCGGACTAGCGAGATGAAGTGGTTGGGGATTTTTTATTCTCCTGCGGGCGGAAGTGTTCACCGGGTTGCCAAGATATTGAAGAAGAAGATCGGGGCGGATAAGGTGGATATGTTTTGCGTGAATGATATTCAGGCAGGTAAATTGTTAGACTACAAAAATCTGATATTGGTATGCTCTTCTTTGGGGCGTAGTACGTGGGAAAGGGAGCAGAGGGATCGTTGGGCCAAGTTTTTTCCGAGTATGCGTAAAATTTCCTTGAAAGATCGTTTTGTAGCTCTTGTCGGTTTGGGTGATCACGTGACCTACCCGAAGAATTTCGTTGATGGAATGGGGTATATGGCAGAGTTGGTAACAGGACTTGGCGGAACACTTGTAGGAAAGACTTCGACGGATGGGTATGCGTACGAGGATTCTACTGCCGTGATTGATGATCTGTTTGTGGGGTTGCCTTTGGATGAGGATTTTGAGCCGGAAAAGACAGATGCCCGAATAAGTAAATGGTTGGATATGGTGTTGCCGGAGTTCGAAATGATTTGATTGCTTGTATCGAACTATAAGTTGAATGACGGTTTGAGTTGTTAGGTCAGTATTGGAACTTGGTAAATAAGGATGTAATAAAAGTTTTTTGTTATATCCTTATTTTATTTTTAAGGTATAGGCAGGAATTTGTTGAAAAAAGAGTTACTTTTGAGGCAAGCGGTTTCATGGTTTATTGGTCTTTACTGTGTAATCGTGCTTATGTAGAACGCAAAATGTATTAAACATGATGAGAAGTATTGTATGCATATTACTCTTCTTGATAGGGAGTAGTGTATTTGCACAAAAAGCAAATTTTGAGGCCTGTGCTAAGTTTTCCGAGAGTAATCTTTCTGATTATGTCCACAGTTTATCGGTTTATCCCTCATGGATCGGAAATTCTGATTTTTTCTGGTATTATTATACTACGAGTGACGGGACTGTGTATTATTTGGTGGATGCTAGGAAAGGTAAGAAGCAGAAATTGTTTTCAACGGAGCGACTTGCCGCAAAATTAGCAGAGTTGACGGGTAAAACTGAAAATATTCGGGATTTTAAATTGGGTGGGATTCGTTTTGAGGGGAATAATCCTTATCGGTTGATGTTTTCCAAGTATGGGAAAGATTTTGAATACGATGTGAAACGTGATGTCTTGAAAGAATATTCACGGGAAAGAAAAGAGAATCGCTTTAGTCGGGTTCCTTATTGGCAGCGTTGGTCCCCAGATAGTAATTATATGGTGTATGCTTACAAGCATAACGTGTATATGCAGGAAAAAGGAGATACGACTTCTTACCAGTTGACGACGGATGGAGAACGTTATTATTCTTATTCTTTTCAACGAGATAAGGATACGGACGAGAAGGAAGGAGCATCAATTACTTGGTCCGGGGATTCTAAGGTGTTCTATTCTTTGCGGCAGGATCGCCGGAACGTGGGTGAGGGATATTTGATCGATCATTTGGCGGAACCTCGTCCGACATTGAGAACCTATAAATTCCCGATGCCGGGAGAAAAATATGTCTACACGTATGATTTACATCTGTTTAATGCAGAAAAAAGATCGCATCAAGTGGTTGATATTGCGAAATATCCGGATCAGGAGGTAAAAGTGATACTTTTTGATTTTAATAAATACCCGGAATATATTTATTTTACCCGCAAGAGCCGGACGTGTGATGAAATGGATCTTTGTCGGGTAGATACTCGCACGGGGGAGGTTTTTGAAATTATTCACGAACGTTGTGAACCACATTTTACAGAACAATTATTTGAATGTCGAATATTGAATGGAGGGGAGGATATTCTTTGGTGGTCGGAACGTTCGGGTTGGGGGCAATATTATCTTTATAACAAGGACGGGCAGTTAAAGAATCCGGTGACAACGGGTGATTTCATGGCCGGGAGAATCACGGAGATGGACACGTTGGGACGTAGTTTCGTGTTTGAGGGGTATGGCCGGGAGAAGGGAATAAATCCGGAGTATCGTCTTTTCTATAAAGTGAATTTTGATGGTTCCGATTTGACGTTGTTGACTCCCGGAGACGGGTTTCATTCGATTGATCTGGCCAAGAACGGGAAATATCTGATTGATAATTATTCCCGGGCGGATCAGGAGCCGATTGCCGAATTGAGAGACACGAAGGGAAGGAAAATTATGGAATTGGAACGTCCCGATTTGCGTTTGCTGTACGAGATGGGATGGAGGAAGCCGGAACGAATAAAAGTGAAAGCGGCTGATGGGATTACGGATCTTTATGGTGTGATGTATCGACCTTTTGATATGGACTCGACACGGAAGTACCCGATTATCATAAATGTGTACCCGGGACCGCAAGAGAATTTTGTTCCACAGTCTTTCACGTTGGATGATAATGGAAACGAGTCTTTGGCTCAGTTAGGTTTTATCGTGATTAATGTCGGTTTTCGGGGCAGTTGTTTTACCCGGGGACGGGATTACCATTGTTTCGGGTATGGGAATTTGAGGGATTATGCTTTGACGGATTGTAAGTTCGTGATCGAACAGTTGGCTAATCGATATTCTTTTATTGATTTGGACCGGGTGGGAATTTACGGACATTCCGGGGGTGGTTTTATGGCTGCGGCTTCTATTCTGACGTATCCGGATTTCTATAAGGTTGCGGTTGCTGCATCCGGTAATCATGATAATAATATATATACGAAATGGTGGGGTGAAACTTATCATGGCGTGAAAATGCATGAGAAGAAGGTGAAAAAGCGGGATAGCGTGGTGTATTCGTTTGGAACCAAGATCCCTACAACGATTGAATTAGCTAAAAATTTGAAAGGTAAGTTGCTTTTGATAACGGGAGATATGGATATTAACGTGCACATGGCTCATACGATCCGGTTGGCTAATGCATTGATGCAGGCAAATAAACGCTTTGATTTGATGCTTATTCCCGGGGCAGATCACGGCTTGGGTTCTCCATATTATGTGAATCTTATCCGGTATTATTTTGTTGAAAATCTTTTAGGGCAGAGACTGGATAATGTCGATATGGATGAGATTGATTGATAATGATTAAACGATCCTTTTTTGATCTTTTACATTTTCAAAGAAGATGTTAAAGTCTTATGGGTGTAAAAAAATTAAGTACCTGACAATTAGGTTAGGCTAAAAAGTGTTATCTTTGAATTACCAATAATTTCTTATTGAAAATAATTGTCAAAAAAGGATCGTTTAATGACAGAGGAACAAGGTGAGTATATTCGATTTTTGAATGGGGAAGTGCTTGTCTTTAAGCACTTTTTTAAAGAATATTTCTCTAAATTTTTTGCCTTTACTTCTCGTTTTATTGATGATGCGTATGTGCGGGAAGATATAGTACAGGAAACTTTCATTATTGTTTGGTCTCGGCATTTGAAGATGTTTGATTCTGAGGTGTCATTGCAGGCTTTTATTTATCGAACTCTTCGAAACAAGTGTTTAGATTATATTCGTCATGAAAAAATTAAAGAACGTTATTCAAATGAGTTTTCAAGAGAGTTGGAAACCAGTGATTATTTAATGCAGGCAATCATAGATGAAGAGAGTCGTTTTCTAATTCATAAAGCTATCCAATCATTAACACCTCAAGTGCAGGCGGTGATAAAGTTGCATTTAGAGGGCAAGAAGAATAAGGAGATTGCGGAGGAGATGGGGATAAGTGAAACAACGGTGAAATTTCATAAATCAGTTGCTTATAGAGAATTAAATAAGTCTTTGGGTCATTTGTTTTTAATGGTTGCCATGTTGTCGTAGTTTTTTCTAAAAAATAAAAAAATTCACCTATACTGTTTTTTGTCTCGATCGTTATTGGGGAAACGAGAGTTAGATGAAAGAGATAAGTCAGTATTTATTTATAGCTAAATTAATCTGTAAGGAACGAATTGCCGGGTTGAATGATTCGGAGAAAAAGCAGTTGGATTCATGGAGGAATGAATCTGAGAAGAGGGAACGTGTCTTTTTAGACCTGCAAAGAATTTCCACGGAAGAGTTAGAAAAACGGTATGACAATGTGGATGTTGATTTGAAATGGGAGAGTTTCAAGAAACGGCAACAACAGAGAAAGAGAAATATAAGGATGGGTGTGGCTGTTGCGGCAAGTATTTGTTTATTGATAACAAGTGGGTTGTGGTTATGGTTGGGAACTTTAGGAGAGGAGCGTGTTGTACTGGCAGAGCAGGGACGACAAAATAATGTTTGCCTTGTGTTGTCAACCGGAGAAATGGTGGATATTTCGAATGTGGGGCAAGAGGAGGTAAAATTGGATAAGGGAACAAAGCTTTATGAGGGGAACCGTTTGGAATATGTTCGACCTGATTCTTTGCATAAGAAAGAGTTGGAATTTAACCAGTTGATCATTCCGAAAGGAACATTCTACCATTTGGTTCTTTCGGATGGAACAAAAGTGTGGTTGAATGCAGATTCAAAAATAAAATATCCGGTGTCTTTTGGTCAAGATAAAAGGGAGGTCAGTTTGCGTGGGGAAGGTTACTTCGAGGTTGCAAAAGATAGCACACGTCCTTTTATCGTGAGTACAGATAAAATGGATGTGAGGGTTTTGGGGACAACTTTTGACGTGAACACGTACGAGGATGAGGGGAAGAGTTTTGTCGTTTTGGTTGAAGGTCTTGTGGAAGTATCAGCAGGGAAAGGGGAATCCCGGATCATTACCCCGGGATATATGGCAGAGGTGAATATGCATGATGTACAGGCTAAGATTCAAATTTCGAAATGTGATCCGGAGCATTATATTGCTTGGAAGAATGGTAATTTCAGTTTTAGGAATGCTTCGTTGACGGAAATTTTGAAGCGGGTGTCCCGGTATTATGATGTAACCGTTATTCGAGAACAAGTGTTTGAGGAAGAGTATTATACAGGAGATGTGTCAAGTGATGTGTCGTTAGAGTCTTTGCTTGCCGTTATTGAATCCTCAACTTCCGTGTCATTTAAAGTAGAACGCAAAATCGTCTATGTACAAAAGAAAAGAGATTAGGCTAATTGGTCTTTCCTAATCTCTTTAACGCAAAATGTTATATAGACATAACACACAAATATAGGTAAAAATGATGGTAGAAAAGTTTTTTTTCAGGAAATTCAACAAGTGTTGTGCATTTTTGATGCTACTGTTATTCGCATCGGGCACGCTTTGGGCAGGGCATTCACCGGAAAAGATAACCTTGAAGGTGACAAACGAGAAACTGGTTAAAGTGCTGGAAGAGATTAAAAAGCAATCCGGGTATAATTTTGTATACAACGAGAAATTCGTGAAGGATCTTGGGGGAATAACGGTTGATGTCAAGGAAGTTTCTTTGGATAGCGTGATGAAGGAAGTGTTGGAGGGAACGGGGTTGCGTTATCGAATTCAAGACCGGATTATTTTATTGGAGAGGGCTTCACAAGAGTCATCCGGACAGAAATTTAAGGTGATTAGAGGAAATGTGAAAGACGAGGAGGGGGTGCCGTTACCCGGTGTCACGGTAATGATTAAAGGAACGACGATGGGGGTCTCAACGGATGCTGTCGGGAATTTTGTATTGGATATGCCGGATGGGTATCAGGTTTTACAGTTCTCTTTTATCGGGATGGAGACTCAAGAAGTTAAGCTAGGTGGTACGGATGCTCAAGTGAATGTGGTGTTGAAGATGGCCGTGGGACAGTTGGATGAGGTTATCGTTTCCACGGGATACACGCAGACGACTCAAAAAAGAACCACGGGTTCCGTGGCCGTGGTGGGCAGAGAGGTGTTTGAAAATAAAGTCCCCACATCGATTGATCAATTATTGCAGGGACAGGTGGCTGGTGTGAGTATCGTGGCTAAATCCGGTCGTCCGGGTGAATCGGCAAAAATTCGGATTCGGGGGACGAATACGCTTACCGGGGATGCAGAACCTTTGTGGGTGGTTGATGGGGTGCCTTTGCAACGTAATATACCGAGTATTGAAAAAGGACGAATTAAAGCGGGTGATTTTAATGATATTTTTGCTAACGGTATTGCCGGGATAAATCCGAATGATATTGAGAATATTACCATATTGAAAGATGCTTCTGCTGCTGCAATCTACGGATCAAGGGCCGCGGGTGGAGTTATCGTTATTACAACGAAAAGAGGTAAAGTCGGGAAAATGGCGGTGAATTATTCGGCTAATTTTTCGATGGTAATGAAACCGCAAAGGGATGGTGATTTGATGAATTCAAAACAAAAATTGGCTTGGGAGCAGGAGTTGTGGGATGAATTCTCGGCAGATGGGTTTACGAACGGAGCGTATTATCCAGTGGTCGGTATTGTCGGTATGTTACGGGCCAATAAGTTGGGGAAGGACGGTAAGGTATGGACTGACGAGGGATTTGAACCGATGAGTGCTGCGGAGCAAGATGCGTATATTGCAGACTTGTCTAAAACCACGACGAATTGGTTTGACGAGTTGTTCCGGACGGCTTTTTCGATGAATCACTACTTGTCTTTGTCCGGAGGAACGGATGTCGCAACGTACTATGTCTCGTTTGGTTATTCGAAGGATAATGGAATACTAAGAAAGACTTCTTATGATCGATACAGTTTGTCTACAAAGGTGAAATTGAATCCTCATGAGCGGGTTTCGGTAGATTTGGGAGTTGATTTTTCTCAGCAGAAATCAGATGGATCTTCATTGAACGTGAATCCTTTCCAATATGCTTATTTTGCCAATCCTTATGAGAAACCATATAATGAAGACGGTTCGTACAGACCGGATTATACTTATTATAATTTGAACCAAATTAATGGAGGAAGAGAGGCCATACTTCCTGCCAACGGGTATAATATTATGCGGGAAATTAACGAAACGTCGAGTGTTGCGGATGATTATGCCGCCAATTTGATGTTGAGTTTGAATTATATAATTTCTTCAAAGTTCCGTTTTTCCGGTTTGCTCTCGTATAGTTTTATCAATAATAAATCGGATAATATTAATGGAATTGATACTTATGCCGCTTTTAAGGATAAACCTAGTGAGTTGGATGATTGGAATAGTAGAAGAACTTACGGGTCAATAACTCAATCTTCAGCTAATAATACGAATTATAGCGCAAGAGGGCAACTGAATTATTCGGATATATTCAATTCGATTCACCGATTGCAGGTATTGGCTGGAGCAGAAATACGGGGCTCTAAAGCGAAGAGTATTTATGAGAAACGTTACGGTTATGATCCTGTTACGGGAAATTCTTCTACCCCGGCTCCGGAAAAGACAGATGATCAGGTCGATTATAATAAGTTGGTGGATATGGCGAATTTGATTGACGGGCTTTCCGGACAATCTATCGAAGAAACTCGTTTCGCATCGTTTTATGCTTCCGTGGATTATAGTTTGTATGATAAGTATATTGCCAGTCTTTCTTTCCGTACGGACGGGTCAAATAATTTCGGTAGTGACGAACAGTTTAATCCGACTTGGTCTTTAGGGTTGGCTTGGCACGTAGGGGATGAGCATTTCATGGAAAAACTTCGTCCTGTTCTTAGTCGTTTGAAATTGAGCGTGGCAATGGGATATACTGGAAACGTGAATAAAACGGAGAAGCCGGAGTTGATTATGTATTATTCTACCTCTTATCGGAAAACCGACTTGGAAAATCTTCGAATCGGTGAAGTTAGAAAGGCTCCTAATCCTCATTTACGTTGGGAGAAAACGCGGGATATGAAAGTTGCTTTGGATTTCGGACTTTTTAATAACCGGATTAATGGTTTGATTGAGGCGTATTATCGTTTGAGTAAGGATCTTGTGACAAGTGTCGATGTCCCTTACGTGACTGGATTCCGGGGACAAGGTTATAATACCTCCCAGATTGAGAATAAAGGGATTGAAGCAACATTACAAGCGCTTGTCTTTAGGTATAGGGATTTTAAATTTAATGCCTCGGTAAATGTTGCTTGGAATAGTAATATATTGAAACGTTACACGTCACCGATATCTTATTCGGCCAATAATTTTGTTGGTTATCCTTTAGGTTCGATTTTTGCGGGTAAATCAACGGGAATAAATCCGGAGACCGGGTTATATAAATATAAGTTACGCCCGGATGCAGATATTTTGAAGCCGACAGATTTGAGTGATGTAAATAACTATATATACTACAAGGGGACATCAACGGCTCCGGTAACAGGAGGTTTTAATTTTAGTTTTTCATGGAAAACGCTCTCTTTGAGTGTCGGTGGCGCTTATTCGTTAGGAGGAAAGGTCGTGGACGAGATAACGTCGCCAGTGAGTTATAACACGATAAGTGTTACGGGGATGTCATCAGGAGAAAGGATTCCTACGAGTGAAAATGATTTGTACGTGAATCATCTGAATGTGAAGAAAGATGTGACTAATCGTTGGACTGAAGATAACAGAACTGGTGTAAAGTATCCCAGAATTATTGACACTTATGGCGAAAGACTTTATTATGACCAGATTTATCCGACATCCAGTACGATTACTCGGGCAACCATGCTGGAGAATGTTTCTTTCTTGCGGGTGAAGAATATGTCGTTGTCTTATTCGTTGCCATCGAATGTGGTGAGTAAAATGGGGGTTTCTTCTTTGAGTTTTTCTTTTATCCTAACAAACTTGTTTACGATAACAAATTATTCAGGGTTAGATCCGGAAACTCCCGGGGCAACTTATCCTTTGGCACGTTCCTGTTCATTTGGACTTAGTTTAGGCTTTTAATTTGTGAGATTATGAAGAATTTGAAAAATATAAGTGTGCTTTTAATGGTACTTTTTGCATGTGTGTCTTGTAAAGAGTACTTGGATGTGAAGCCGAAAGGCGAGGTTATTCCTAAGACAGCAGAGGAGTTTGCAGCTTTGTTAAATAGCCATTTGAGCGAGATCGATGATGGTTATGATGAGGCCATACTGGGTAATGCCATGGAAAAATTGGAATTAGAGTGTTTTAGTGATAATGTAGAGAATAGTTTGACAAAGAATGTCACTGGAATGGGGGCTATTCCTAAATATGTGGGTGACCGCTTGAATTCATTTAAGTCTGAATACGAGAAGTTGTATGCACTAATAAAGAATTGTAATTTGGTGATACACGAAATGGAGGAGACTGATACGGAGATGGCAAAGGCATGTTATGCCACGGCATACACGTTGAGGGGTGTTGCCTATTACAATCTGATGCGTCTTTTTTGTGAACCTTATAACAAGCAAAAGGCTGGAGAACAACTGGGCCTTTCCATCGTGACACGTTTTGATATGGAAGCACGACCGAAGCGGTCAAGTTTGTTGGAGATCGTGTCGCTTATAGAAGAAGATTTGAAGAAAGGGATTTCTTATAATTCCAAATCGGAAATTTTTCGTTACACGGTAGACGTGGCAAAAGCTTATTTGGCTAGGTTGTATTTTTGGTCTCAAAATTGGGAACAGGCTATTCCCGTGGCAAAAGAAATATTGGAGGCTTATCCGTTGGTGGAGGGGACAGAGTATGTTGATATGTTGTCTGCTCAACATGCACAAAAAGGTAATATTCTTTTACGTTCCTATGTGTTATCTCACGTTAGCGGTGATCAAAATTATAATGGAGCCAAAGGGTATTTAGCCGTGAAACCGGTAAGTAAAAGTTTTATCGATCTATTTGTTGAAAAAGAGCGAGATGTTCGGTATTCATTTTTGTTTAATAATAAGCGAGAGGCTCAGAAGGTCCCGCTGGCTTGTATCAGGAGTGCAGAGATGTGTTTGATTTTAGCTGAATCATACGCTTATCTGAATCAGACAAAAGAGGCCCTTGAATATCTAAATTTGCTGAGATCAAAACGGATTTCGGATTATACTCCTTATATAATGGGAAATTTACCAGCGGTGGACGAACTCGCCTTGGTTCGAGTAAATGCAGAAGGAGGAGCTTTTACTCCATTATTGTGGGCGATACATTGTGAACGACGGAAAGAGTTGTTCATGGAAGGAGATCGCTGGTTCGACTTAAAACGGAATGGATGTCCGGAGTTTTGGATTGCCAAAGATGGACTTAAATACGAGACGAAACAATTTATGTATACTGCACCGATTCCTTCAAGGGATATTGATTTAATCCCGGGAATGATTCAAAATGAAGGTTATGTCAAGTAATGAAAAGGAGGTAAATATGAAAACAAGAATAATATTAATGGGTTTAGGGTTTGTTTTACTGTCTTTTTGTGGAGGGTGTGATAAACCAGATGATGTTCCGCCGCGTATTTTGACGGAAAGTCAAGATTACCAGCTGCCTAAAGCGAGGCCGTTGACTTTGGAAGAACGAGAAGAAATACGGTTGTTGAAAGAGGAGTATAATAATGCGATTCAAGGATTGTAATAGCTAAAGGTTTAAGTGAAATATGATGAAGAATATTATATCGATTATCTGCCTGCTGTTGTCGATGTGCTTTGTGGCATGTCACGATGATGACAGTGAAGAGAAAGGGCCTCAACTGGCTTTTTCAGAATTAATCTATACGCTGGATGCAGAAGAACCGTTAAAAGTTGAAATTCGGGTTACAGAGCCGGTATCGGCGAATACGTCTGTCAAATTTAATGTAAGGGGAGCCGCTGTACAGGGAGAGGAATATGAGCTTTCTGCCGATGAGTTTGTTATTCCCGCGGGAGAGAGTTCCGCTAGTATTACCGTGACCCCTAAAAATAATTTTGAGGATGGGAAAACGATAAAATTGGAATTATACCCTATTGACGGATATGCGCTTGGAGAGTATAATTTTACCTTGATCGAAGTGCTTACTAAAGGACAGTTAATTTGTTCTTTCCAGGAAGAGAATTATGTTTTACCTGGGGAGGTTGAGATTAGAATGGATGCGAAAGATGCGAATACGGGAAAATATTTCTCGGCGAGTACGGATACAAAAGTTCCTTTTATCGTGGGAGAACACTCGACGGCAATAGAACATGTACATTATGAATTCGTGGATAATCCCGATAAAATGTTTGTTATTCCGGCCAAAAAGAGTTATGGTACGATAAAAATCAGGTTCTTGAAATGGGAAGAGGGAAAAACGACCTTGTTTTTATTGGTTCCGGACGGGAATGATCGTATTTTACCGGGTGATGTGGATCAAACCGAGATTTATATAAAGGGAATGACAACTCCTGATCGTTTGGAAGGTAAATGGATATTTAAGGAGCTGACATCAATGGATTATGTGAAAAATAATGCGTGGTATGGTGGAGAAGAGATCGCAAATATGCCGGAAAATAATTTACCGACGGATATGTTGGAGTTTGTGAATGGGGGAACTCGGTTGAAGGTTCATGCGACCGGAGATATGGCGAAGTATTTTAGAGATGCTGATGTCACTTTCTTGAAAGAACAGTTGGTGTACTTGTATGAATTTGGAGGAATCGGACGACCGCCACAGGTGACTGTTTCTATGATGAATTTGAGTCAGGCGAATGTTAATTTCTCGGGTGTAAATGAGAAATTGAGATCTGTACAGGTTGGTTTTAGATTATTGGAGGATAATGAGACATTGGAGGTTACAGTGTTTGATTATGAGCCAACGGATTTCTTATATAATACTTATAGAGATCTTGCAGCCTGGTCGGGAGAAGGGGAGTTCCCGATGGAAATGCACATGATCAGGTATCATTTTACTAAAGTGAAGTAAGTGATGAGGTGGTGTATTGGTTTATGGATTGCATGCCTGTGGGCGTGCAATCCTATTAATGGGGTAAAGATTTCAGGAAATTTACTTCATTATAAAGGGAATAAATTATATTTTGAAGTTTGTGGACAAGATACAACAATAGCTGTTGCTTTAGATAGTACGGGAGCTTTTGAGGCTGATTTACCTTTGGTAAAAGCCGGTTATGTGCGGTTGGCGAATGGGAAAGCCGCTTTTCCTCTTTTTTTGCAACCGGGGAAGAGTGTTCGCTTGAAGATGGATGTAAAGAGCGTGTTGGAGGGTGATTATGAATCTGTTGAGTTTTTAGAGGGAAGTAACCCGGAAACCCGAATGATGGTTGATTATTACCAGAAACAGTGGTTCCCATCAACACAAGAGATGTTTGTACTTCCACCGAGTGATTTTAAACAGCTCATGGATTCTATTGTACGCTTTAATGACAGTATTATTTCAGCATTCGTGAAAAAGAATACTTGCGATCCGGCGTTTGTGAAATTATTTCGAATACAAGTAAAAGTGCCGTTGGCAGCCTCTTATTTTTATTATCCTACGTATCATTCGTTGTTGAACAGGGATGACAAAAGTAAGATTCCTACTGATTTCAATATATTTGATCGGATGTTGCCAAAAAATGATATAGATGTTTATCGGAATGTATATCGTTATAAAATTTATGAGGTTTCTTATTGGAATAATTTGCTGGGTGAAAAATTAGCTAATTTGATGTCTGAACCGGCACAATTTGTGAATGCTTATATTGACGAGTTAAATAAATTGGGGTTACACAAGCAGATTCGGGATGATATAGGGAATAATTTCGTGATGCAGTATTGTAATGAATTACCGGAGGAAGCCGTGTCGATATTGAGGAACAGGTATAAGGAGATTGTAGTTAATCCGAAATACTTGAAAGAAATAGAACGTGTTTTTCAAAATGTTTTGCCTTAAAAGAATTTTCAACTTTCAATTAATTGACTATCTTTGCACCCGCCTATCGAGAATAGGAAAGTAATTAACAAGTTAAAACTAATAAAGAATGGCAACTAAAATTAGATTAGCAAGACACGGTCGTAAAAAACGTCCGTTCTACCATGTAGTGGTAGCAGATAGTAGAGCACCGCGTGATGGTCGTTACATTGAAAGAATTGGTTCTTACAACCCGATGACCAACCCGGCTACAATTGATTTGAATTTCGACAGAGCGTTATATTGGTTAATGACCGGAGCTCAACCGACTGACACGGCTAAAAGAATTCTTTCTTACGAGGGAGTACTTATGAAAAAGCACTTGTTGGAAGGTGTGAAGAAAGGTGCATTTGATATGGCTGTTGCTGACACGAAATTTGAGGCTTGGAAAAAAGAGAAAATTGCTAAAATTCAGGCTAAAATTGCTCGTTTGGCTAGCGAATCAGAAAGTGCTTATAAGGCTCGTTTGGAGGCTGAGGCCAAAGTGAAAGAGGCTAAAGCTGAGCTAGTGGCTAAAAAACAAGCTGAAATTGCAGCTGCAAAAGCTGAAGCAGAAGCAGCTGCCAGAGCAGAAGTAGAGGCTGCTGCAACTGAAGCTGCTGCAGAGGCTCCGGCAGAAACTCCAGCAGCAGAGTAATTTTATGGTCAAGAGAGAAGATTGTATAAAGATAGGAGAGATCGGTAAGACTCATAACTTACAGGGAGCCCTTATTGTTTATACGGATAATGATCTTCTTGAACAATACATGGATGAACCGGTGTTTATTCTTTTGGAAGGAGCACCGGTTCCCTTTTATATTGCCGAAGATGGTTTGACGGAAAGAAACCATTCTTCTTACATTGTCAAATTTGATTTTGTTGACTCGAAAGAACAGGCGGATCGTTTGGTGGGGTGTGATCTGTTAATGGATAAACACCTGTTGGAGGAAGAGAATGAATTGCCTTTTGAACTTTCTGACTTGATTGGCTATTCCGTGCTGGACGAGTTGACGGGGGAGACGGGTGTCGTGGAGCAGGTGGATAATTATTCGGGTAACGTGGTTCTCGCGATAAAAATATTTTCTAAAGAAATTCTTCTTCCCGTATCCGATGAATATGTCTTGGATATTTCTCATGACGAGAGAAAAATGAAGGTGAACATTTCAGAAGAAATCAAGGAACTTTATTAAATCTTTTTGAATATTTAAACGTATAAATAGTTAAAAATAGATAGCTATTTGCGTGTTTTATTGAGTGTTTTGCAGTAAGGCATTTATCATGTAAAGTTCAATTTTTATTAAAGCAAAATATTTTCAAAGAATATTTTTAGTTTGTAATGATTTTATATTTGGAAAATTTTTCGATGTTATTCAAAATATTAATAATTTGATTTTGATGATGTTACGTGTTAAACTTGGAAAACTTTCATGTTTTGTTAGTAAAAATATTTTCCCAAGAAGTTTTTTTTCTTTAGTTTTGTCCTTGTTGAATTGGTCACAAAAAATACTATTTATATAATACGCTAATGGAACAAACTACGAAGAATGTGGAAAAACAAAAAGAAACTGTGAAAGAAAAGAAAGTCTACACGCAAGAGGAGGCTTATAGCAGTTCCTTGAATTATTTCAAGGGGGATGAGTTGGCAGCCCGTGTTTGGGTGAGTAAATATGCTTTAAAAGATTCTTACGGGAATATTTTTGAGTTGAACCCGGACGATATGCATCATCGTTTGGCTTCAGAAATAGCTCGGATCGAGAGAAATTACGCGAACCCGATGACTGAGGAGCAGATTTTTGAAGTGTTGCGTGATTTTAAGTATATTGTTCCGCAAGGAGGGCCGATGACGGGTATAGGTAATGATTATCAAATTGCATCCCTTTCTAACTGTTTCGTGATAGGACATGATGGTCCTTCCGATTCTTATGGTGGGGTAATGAAGATTGATCAGGAGCAGGTGCAGCTGATGAAACGAAGAGGTGGGGTCGGGCATGATTTATCCCACATTCGCCCCAAAGGATCTCCGGTTAAGAATTCAGCCTTGACATCAACGGGAATTGTTCCTTTCATGGAGCGTTATTCAAACTCAACGCGGGAGGTGGCACAAGATGGTCGCCGGGGGGCATTGATGTTGAGTGTTTCTATCAATCACCCAGATTCGGAAAGTTTCATTGATGCGAAAATGACCGAGGGCAAAGTAACCGGAGCTAATATTTCGGTGAAGATTGATGACGAATTCATGAAAGCGGTTATCGAGGAGCGTGATTATATTCAAAAATACCCGGTATATTCTGAGGAACCGAAGAACGTGAAACAGATTAGTGCGGTAAAATTGTGGAATAAGATTGTTTATAATGCATGGAAATCTGCAGAGCCGGGGATCTTGTTTTGGGATACGATTATTCGGGAGAGTGTACCCGACTGTTATGCTGATTTGGGTTATAAAACGGTTTCCACGAATCCTTGTGGAGAGATTCCGTTGTGTCCGTATGATTCGTGTCGTTTGTTAGCTATCAACTTGTATTCTTACGTGGTGAATCCTTTCGAGAAAGATGCGTATTTTGATTACGAGTTGTTCAAGAAACATGTAGCTATCGCTCAACGCTTGATGGATGATATCATTGATTTGGAATTGGAGAAAATTGATGCTATTCTAGCGAAGATTGAATCGGACCCGGAGGATAATGAAGTGAAGGGAGTTGAGATTCGTTTGTGGGAGAAAATTAAAGCAAAGGCTAGAGAAGGGCGTCGTACGGGGGTTGGTATCACGGCTGAAGGCGATATGTTAGCTGCCCTTGGGTTGCGTTATGGTAGCGATGAGGCGGTTGATTTCTCGGTGGATGTTCATAAACAACTGGCTGTTGCCGCTTATGGATCTTCTGTCGAATTGGCCAAAGAACGTGGTGCTTTCAAGATTTTTGATGTTGAGAGGGAAAAGAATAACCCGTTTATTTCTCGTTTAAGAGAGGCTGCTCCGGAGATGTACCAGAAGATGGTGAAATACGGTCGTCGTAACATTGCTTGTTTGACGATAGCACCAACGGGGACAACCAGTTTGATGACTCAGACGACTTCCGGTATTGAGCCTGTATTCTTGCCGGTTTACAAGAGGAGGAGAAAGGTAAATCCGAATGACAAGAACGTGCATGTTGATTTCACGGATGAGATGGGGGATGCTTACGAGGAGTTTATCGTGTTCCATCATAAATTTGCTGTTTGGATGGAGAAAAACGGGTATGATGTTCATAAACGTTACACGAACGAGGAGATCGATGAAATGGTGGCTAAGTCACCTTATTATAAGGCAACGTCTAATGATATTGATTGGGTTGCTAAAGTACGTATGCAGGGGCGTGTACAAAAATGGGTGGATCACTCCATCAGTGTTACGGTGAATTTGCCTGCGGATGTTTCGGAAGAGTTGGTTGGTCAACTTTATATCGAGGCTTGGAAGAGTGGATGTAAAGGATGTACGGTTTATCGAGACGGTTCCCGTTCCGGAGTTTTGATTTCCAATAAAGACAAAAAGGCGGATAAGGGTGCGATGCCGGCCAAACGTCCGAAAGAATTGAATGCGGAAATCGTTCGTTTCCAGAATAATAAAGAGAAATGGATTGCTTTTATCGGTTTATATGATGGGCGTCCTTACGAAATATTTACGGGTATCGCCGATGATGAAGAGGGAATTATGTTGCCGAAAGCCGTAACCGACGGTAAAATTATAAAGAACACGGACGAAGAGGGGAATAGTCGTTATGACTTCCAATTTTCGAATAAAAGGGGTTTCAAGACAACGGTAGAGGGACTATCGTATAAGTTCAATAAAGAGTATTGGAACTATGCCAAATTGATTTCCGGGGTTTTGCGTTATGGAATGCCGATTAATCAAATCGTTGATTTAGTTGCTGCCATGGAATTTGATAATGAGAATATTAATACTTGGAAGAATGGTGTGGAAAGAGCTTTGCGAAAATTTATCCCAGATGGGACGGAAGCAACCGGTTCCGTTTGCGAAAATTGTGGTTCTAAATCCGTTATTTATCAAGAGGGGTGCTTGATTTGTAAGGTTTGCGGCTCTTCTAAATGCGGTTGATGATTATATGGTAATTATATAGACTTTCGAGTTATAAGCAGAAGGTGACCAGATTAGTTTGGTCACCTTTTTTCGTGGTAATTGACATGATAGGGTATTTACTTGATATTTTGCGGTACCAATGCAATTCTTTTAAGTATGAAGAAAAAATGGAGTTAACGGTGCTTTTAAGACTCTACTTTGTACTTTTGTGAGTCCTACATTTTTTCATTAAGTCATAATGTCTTTTGATACGATGAAACTGTCGATATTAATGGTGGTTTTTATATTGGAATTGATCAAAAGGGTATAATAGATTATTAATAAAATGAAATATATAAACGTTAAAATTAACTAATATATTTTTTATTAATAAAATATCAATAATCGTTCATATATTGATTGCAAATGTACGACTTTTTATGAAACAAGAAAGGATTGATCAAAAAAAATTTCATATTTTGTATATATATTGTTTATTATGTGCATAAAACGCCATAAATCATCTGTTTTGTTGGTTATATGGGCATCTTTCGATATAAATGTTATTAGCAGTTATAGTATTTTTACGATCTATTTGAGTGTCATATCTTCCTTTTCCAATTAGGATGGCTATATGCTATATCATTTTATGGGATTAATTGATATAATAAATCATTTCTTTTGCATTGGAGAGTTGAAATTTCTTGTGCGTGTAAATGTCTGATTGTTAGAGTTTTTATTTGATCCGATTTTACGCGATATTTTCATATTATAAATCCGGACAATCTTGTTTGATAGATAATGCATTTATAATCAGTGATATGTTATTAAACACGCTAATAAAAAATGCTTAATATCTGCGCTTATAAGACATTGATTTATAATTAGTTGAAGCAATTATTAAACGAACAATTAATGCGTTGTTGTAATCCTTAAAAGAGGAGGTATATGATTAACAAGAAAATAACGTTTGTTTCAAAAATTGTGGAATAGAATTTTAGTGATAAAGTTGCGCTTTGGGGTGACTTGATATTTTTTTAATTACCAATAAATTTTATTTAAGTATGAACAAAAAACGGAATTTTGCAAAAACTGCACTTTTAGGTGTGTTGCTTTGTGGCCTTGCAGGTCCCACATTCGTTGGTTGTAAGGATTATGACGACGATATAGACGATTTGCAAGAACAAGTGAACACGTTGAATAAGGACTTCGAGGAATTGAAGAAACTTGTAAACGATGGAAAGGCTATCACGAGTGTTACTCCTATAACAGGAGGTTTCAAAATCACATTCAATGATAACACGAGTTATGACATTGTAAATGGAAAAGATGGTGAAAAGGGAGATAATGGTGTTGGAACTGTTGTGAGTGTTGACGAGAATGGACACTTGATCATCGACAATGTTGACAAGGGAAAAGTTGTTAATGAAGCTGCTGCAGATATGGTAATCACGATCGATAAGGATGGCTATATCTGTGTAAATGGAACAAAACAAGAAGGAGCAAAAGTTAATACTCAGACGGGAGCTTCGTATGCTGTTGATCACGAGAAATTTGTAGAGTTTTATGTGGTCGATGAAAAAGGTAATCTTCCTGAAATTCCTGTTAAGATTTGGAAAAACGCAGCTTTAAGTGGTTTGTTAACTATTCCGAATTATTTGGTAAATGTTGCAGAAAACGGTTTGTTGTTCCCAACGATTTATGGTGTCGATAAGGATGGAGCTTACGTACGTCTTTATGCAGGTAAAGCTGATTTGAAATATCAGATTAACCCGAAAGGAGCTACTGTGGAAAATCCGGAGTTTGTAAAACAACAGATTTTAGCCCGTTCTGCTAACAGTGGGATTATTGTTTCAGATGTAAATGTTGCCGGAGAGTATTTGACTTTAAGAGGAAAAGCCATGAATGGTTTGTTCTCTTATAATGAACTGGAAGATGTAACGGATGAGGAATCATATGTTTTAATCGGAGAGGTAAAAGAAAACAATATTGATCCGTTAATGAACATTATCGCTTTAAAAGTTCAAAATCAAGGAGAAGAATTAGTTTCTGATTATGTGATGGGCTTTGATTACAATATTTCTCAAAATGATGTAACAATTGAAAAGAAATTTGTAGAGGAAGGAGAAGTTGAATACCAAGATGTGTTAGCTAAGACGGAAACTGAAGCTAAAGAAGCTGTAAATGCTCATTTCACGTTAGTTTATAAAGATGGTAAAGGCAACTTGAAATTGGCTGATGAGATCGCTGCATTCTTTAAAAGAACGGGTCTTGCAGGAACTGATAAGTTCGAGTTTACTACTAATGGATTTGACGAACATTCTTACAAGTTTGAAAAAGTTGAATTCTTGTTTGAAGATAATGATGGTAATAAGGAAGATCATTGTAGCTATGTAAATTTGGCAGAGGATGGTACTTTGACAATTAAAGAGGCTAGTGATGAGAAAGGTTCTTCCATCGGTAGAACCCCGATTATAAAGATTACATTGGTAAGTGATGTAGACGTTAATCATGGCAAAGAGGTAAAAACTGTATATGCAAAGGTGTTAATCGCGGAGAAAGAAGCAGAGAAAGAGATCCCGGCTTACACTCAAGCCTTAGATTATCTGTTGAATAATGTAGGTACTGCTCAATATTTACAATTGGATAAATTGTATGGGCATGTTGCTACTCATCTGGGTATTTTAGGTGCAGATAAATTCCATACGATTTATACTACATTCGAGCAAATCACAGAAGTTCCGTTTGACAGTGAAATCCAGTTGAAGATGACAGGAAAAACGGAAACAGAGAAAAATGAATGGTTGGCGGTTTATGTTCCGAACTATAAGAAATCCGGTCAATATCAAGTGAAGGGTGTATTCAAATCTACGGATGACAAAGTTTATCCTCCTGTATATGTGATTTACACGGTTAATGTTAAATATCCGGTTGGACCTTATTTGACGAAACGTACGGATGCGGACCAAGGTGGTAACTTCTGGGAAGGTGGACATATGCTTGTAAACGGAGTATTTGATAAGACGAAGGACTATGTATTCAATATGGGAGGTAAGATTGCTGATGCATTTATTTACAATTTACCATATGATGAGAATCCTTGGGATGTTGCATGGAATGTTGAAAATAAAGTTAGTGCTAGAGCAAATATTCAGTATACCTTTGTAAATCCGGCAGAAAAAGAGGCTACTATTGCAGATATGAGCACTACGACCAAAGAAGATTGGAAGGGTGAAATTTCTGTAACTAAGTTACCTGCAGATGCTGATTATAGAGATATTGATGTTCAACCTGTTACTTGGTTTAATTTGGATCTGAACAAGATGGTTAATAATGTAGCTACAGGGGGAACTATTAGCATGACGGACGGATTGAAAGCAAATACTGAAGCTAAATTTACAGTACGTTTTGTTTCTCCGTTGAAATCTTTGATTGCTAAGGGTGGTGAATTGGATAAAAACAATACAACAATAGACCAAACTTTGAATATTATGGAGAGCATCATTGTAAAAGATAAAAAGGATGTTGTTCTTTATAAGGAAAAAGCATTTGAAGAAATCATTGTAGATGCGGATGGTACGAAGCGTACAGCAGATAAGGTATATCAAATCTCTGCTCCGAAATTTGAATGGGCTGATGAGAATTCAATAGCATTTGCAGAGCAAATGAAACAAAGAGGTGGTAAGTGTTCTATCGATGAAACGACAGGGGTTATCACGTTCCATGCTACTGGTGAAGTAGGAGCTGTAAACTTGAAAGTGAAAGTTTCTATGGATTGTCCGTGGAGAAAACTTGAAACTATTGTTATTGTAGCGGTAAAATAGTTAAATGTGGACTATAGAAAAATAATGGAGCTTTGCTTTCATTATTGATTGCAACCAGAAGAAAGGGGGGTGTCTAAAACCACGACACCTCCTTTTTTCATTTTAGAAGGTTATTTAAAAAGTACTTAAATGTAAGGATCTGATTTACAAAAATGAGGGGGCGGGTAAAATACGTGATCGAATCTTGGGGAAGCAGGAGCGCAGCAGATGAGGACTTTGGGCGAGGGTAAGGACGTGCCCGTGGACAAGAAAGGTATTTACACGGAGAAAACTCGTAAGGTTGAAGTGAAAAAACACGGAGACTCTCTATATGATCAAAGGAAAGGCCACTTTGTTATTCAAGGTGGCTTTTATTTTATAATTTCAATAACTTGAGAATTTTTTCCTGGTCTTTCTGTAATTGGGCCCGTAATTCTTCAATATCGTTAAATTTGCGTTCTCCCCGGATGCGGTCGATGAAATTTATCGTGATGTTTTTTCCATATAGGTCCCGGCTAAAATCGAAGATATACACCTCGCAGGAAACTTGTCCGTCATTGCTGACTGTGGGACGGATTCCGATATTAAGCATCCCGTTGAAAATTTCTTGCTCGATAATTACTTTTACAGCATATACGCCTATGGCAGGTAATAATTTCCGTTCGTCAGCAACTTGGATATTTGCTGTTGGGAAGCCAATTTTGTGGCCTAAATGATGTCCGTAAACCACTTTTCCCGTAACGGAATAAAGATAACCGAGGAAGCGATTTACCGTGGTGATATCTCCCACGGTCAAAGCGTTACGGATTTTCGTGGAACTGACATTTACATCGTCTTCCTCAAAAACAACTTCTTTTTCAAGAAAGAAACCGTATTTGTTCGCTAACTCTTGTAAGTTCTCGAAATTTCCGGCTCGATCTTTTCCGAATCGATGATCATATCCCACAACGAGCCCTTTAATTTTTAGTTTGTCAACGAGAATATTTTTTACAAAGTCATTATAGGATTGTTGGGCGAATTCAAGCGTGAATTTCAAGATAATCAAGTGATCAACACCATATTTTTCCAGAATGGCAATTTTCTCTTCCTGTGTCGTTAGGATTCCTATTTTTTGTTCTCGGGGATAAAGCACTTCTCTCGGGTGGGGTTCAAAGCTGATAATGACGGATTCTCCATCAATATTGGCCGCTTTCTCTTTTAAGTGTTGTATCACACAAGCATGACCTAAATGCACGCCGTCAAAACTTCCAATTGTGACGACCGGACATTTGATGTTTATATTTTCAACTCCGTAGTGAACCTTCATTTCTAGTCGTTTGAATAGTTAAGAACAAAAATAATACAAATAACTGAATTATGAGGCTAAATAAGCTCTAATCCCTACATTATATATTTATTAACGGACAATATAAAGTTGGTAATAAGAAGATATAGCCGAATGGCTACGACTGAGATGGAAGACTTTGAATGAATATAATATTCTAAACATCAAATGGTTGTAAATATTATTAAGTGGAGGTACTATATTTGATGATTGGATTGCACGGGAATTTTAACGTAAACAATTTTTTTGGGAAGAAGGAAACTGTGTCGCTGGAGTGTGTTATTGAATCCGGCAGTTTATCTTCAAAAATTCTCGCCGAAACACTACAAGAGAGAGGATGACAAGCGATTCGACACGTCTTCGAGGTAGGATAACGACGGGCAGATCGGATGAGTACGTTGGAAGAGGGAAAGGATGTGCCTGCGGACAAGGAGGATACTTGCACGGAGAAAGTTCGTAAGGTTGAAGTAAAGAAACACGAGTAAGTAATATGTTGAAACTATAAATCTAATAATATAAAAAAGGGATTATCCATACTATTTTGGAAGAATCCCTTTTCCAATTAAAATATATTCGTACACTTCTTGGTGCTGGTTTTAGAATCGGTACTGTATCATCGTGTTGATACGACTGGCATTACCGTAATCTTTGTTGAAGTCATTTCGACGACCGAACACATACTCTATGGCACAGGAACCGTATTCACTGAAATTCCAAAATAGATTTGCGGCCGCATATTGCGCGTATTTGTATGATGTTGCGGGCATTCCGTAACGATCAAGGACGCGGGCATAGCTATACATAATATTTGATGTCAGCACTTTGCTCCAGTTATGAGAAAATCCGATATAACCACCCCATGCACGAGAAGCTTTTAATCTCCCTTCTGCCGTGGCACTAGGAACGAGGTCAAGCCCCGAACCGGAAATATCCTGTATGTAGTTAGAAATTCCTTTCCCGTATACCCCTTGGAAACAGAGGGATGTGTTTTCGGCAAATTGCCAGATTCCGCTCAACGAGGCTCCCCAGCCGGTAACGATTCGGTCTTTATCCTCAATTTCATCCTTATAGTACATATTTCTCAACACGGCTCCCGCTTGCAGGTGGCTCCCGTTTTTAAAACTGTACTTCACGTTGATCGGTATGTCTGGAATCCGTTGGTTGATGTACTTGGTAAATTCTCCTTCCGTATAAGATGGCTCCACGTACTCCAATGCCAAGGATGCTTCTAGCTTGTCTGTAAAATCATACGTGTAACGAATTTGTGGTTGGCGTAGTGCGACCTCGCTGGAGGGGCCTTCCTCGTCTACCGTGGCCGGTCCTGCGGCAATATCACAGAATGTACTCCATGTCTTACCGATCGTGAATCCCTTAAATTTGATAAAAGCTTGTCTTAAAATCGGGGAACTTTGGTTTCCCTCGAATTCCATTTCCATGTAAGTAACCAGTCTACCAACATCCGTGTCTCCGACTAATTTGAAGAATAGGCGGGACTGTCCGACAGAAATTCCATACCGTCCCCCGGGTTGGTCTCCTTTGAGAGCGATGGTATTTGTGGTAAAGTAATTGTCATTGGGAACTCCGTTAAAATCGTAAATCCCCTGTACTTGCACAAAGCCCCCCACGCCGAAAACGAAGTTTTTATTTTTGTTGAAAAACACGAATCTTGGGGATGCTGGGTCGTTGAATGATAGCGGGAAAGCCTCTTTCATCATTTTGTAGAAGTTGTCCGCATCATTTTTTTCTGAAACGGAAGTCACGTTGACTTGCGCTTGTACCCCCGTGTAGAATCCACAAGAGATGGCGATCAACAATAGCAATGTCAATTTTTTCATAGCGTTACAAATTAATTGGTTAATTTAGTAACACTATATACGGGGAAGGAAAAATAAAAGTTAAGGAGATTGCGGATTTTATGACTCCCGATTCTGTAATAGGATGATTTTTTATCTCGCAATCATAAAAATCACAGAATCGGGAATCATTTGATTATATTTTGACTTCTTTCAGAATTTCCCGAAGATCTGTCTTTTTTCTCAAAATATCATGTAATTGGTCGATAGCCACGCGTTCCTGTTTCATGGTATCCCGGTAACGGATGGTGACAGCGTTATCTTCCAGAGTCTGGTGGTCAATGGTGATACAGAACGGTGTTCCGATAGCGTCCTGACGGCGATAGCGTTTACCGATAGAATCTTTTTCATCATACTGGCATCTGAAGTCTAATCTCAACAATCTCATGATTTCTTCTGCTTTCTCGGGTAAGCCGTCTTTCTTCACGAGTGGCATCACGGCCAGCTTGATCGGGGCCAAGGCTGGTGGTAATTTTAATACAACCCGTGAATCTTTGGATCCGTCTTCTTTTATGATTTCTTCTTCCGTGTAAGCGGCAGAAAGGACTTGTAGGAACATTCGGTCCACACCGATTGACGTTTCTATCACGTAAGGTACGTATGATTCGTTTAACTCCGGATCGAAATATTGTATTTTTTTCCCGGAGAACTCTTGGTGACGTTTCAAATCAAAGTCCGTGCGGGAATGGATACCTTCCACCTCTTTAAATCCAAATGGGAAACGGAACTCGATGTCTGTGGCAGCATTTGCGTAATGTGCTAATTTCTCATGATCATGGAACCGGTATTTTTCTGCCCCGAATCCCAGCGCTTGGTGCCAGCTCATACGGGTCTCCTTCCATTTCTTGAACCAGTCGAGTTCACTACCGGGACGTACGAAAAATTGCATTTCCATTTGCTCGAATTCGCGCATCCGGAAGATGAATTGACGTGCCACGATCTCGTTACGGAAAGCTTTACCGATCTGGGCGATACCGAAAGGAATCTTCATACGTCCGGATTTCTGGACGTTCAAGAAGTTCACGAAAATGCCTTGAGCTGTTTCAGGGCGCAGGTATATCTTGCTGGCACCTTCTGCCGTGGATCCCATTTCCGTGGAGAACATCAAGTTGAATTGGCGTACTTCCGTCCAGTTACAGGTTCCGGATATCGGGCAAACAATCTTGTTATCAACAATAATCTGGCGAAGTTCAACCAGATCGTTGTCGTTCAATGCCTTTGCCATTCTGTTGGTCAGTTCTTCCTTTTTTCGGATATTTTCCAGCACTTGTGGGTTTGTCTGGCGATATAATGTTTCGTCGAACTTTTCCCCGAATCTCTTTTTTGCCTTGGCTACCTCCTTTTCAATCTTGTCATCATATTTGGCAATATGTTCCTCGATCAGGACGTCTGCCCGGTATCTCTTTTTTGAATCTTTATTATCAATCAACGGGTCGTTGAATGCATCCACGTGTCCGGAAGCCTTCCAGATTGTCGGATGCATAAAAATGGCAGAATCCAGTCCTACTACATTCTCGTGGAGCAGTACCATAGAGTCCCACCAGTACTTTTTAATATTGTTTTTCAGTTCGACACCGTATTGCCCGTAATCGTACACGGCTGCCAATCCGTCATATATCTCTGATGACTGGAACACATACCCGTATTCTTTACAGTGTGCTACCAGCTTTTTAAAAATATCTTCTTGTGCCATATTATATGTTATAAGTTAAAAACTAAAAGTTGAAAGCCGAATATCTCATTTTCAATTCATTAATTGTCCGCCCCGATTTCCTTGATCGCTTCGGTTACGTTAATTGCATAATCTCCAATTTTCTCGCATTCGAAGAAAATATCACTGTATATAATACCTGTGGCATAATCGTATTTCTTTTCTTCTATTGCAGTCAAGTGTTCCTGTTGGAGGATTGTCCGATAATCATTGATCGTTTGTTCGACTTCGTAGGCCTTCTTTGCCTTTACTTCCTTGTATTCAATCGTGAGGTTAGTACACATGACCACAAGGGCTTCGTCTACGATAGCCATCATGTGCCGTAGTTTCTCGTCAATGAACTCGGGGAATACTATGTTTTGCTCATTACGACGCCCAATAGCTTTGGCAACGTTTAATGACGAGTCTGCAATACTTTCGATCTCCGACACGATCTTGAACATGGCTCTGAGTCGTTGCGAATTCTCTGTGGATAATTTGGATTCAGATACTTTTGTCATGTAGTCCGCAATTTCAACTTCCACCACGTCGCTCTCGTCCTCTAGTTTATCGATTTTATTGAATTTCTTTTCAAATTCCTTCGTGGGAGTGTGTAGGCATTCTACCACTTGTCGGTACATATCCAACGTATTCTTTGCATAGTGAGAAATTTCCTGTTTTGCTTGAAATAAGGAGGCATCCGGAGTGGATAGTAACCCGATTTTGATATGTTTCAGTGTAAAGGCATCGTCTGCAGATTCTTTTGATTTGATGATACGCGTAACGAGTTGTGCGATCACTTTGATAAACCAGATCAGAATGAGTACGTTAGCTACATTGAAGCACGTGTGGAACAATGATAGTGCCACCGGAACAGCCTCTACGTTATTGAATGGATCTCCGATTCCCAGATAAATACTTAGTTGGGCGACCCATCTTAAAAATAACGGGAATATGGCCAGAACCCACATAACACCGAAGAGGTTGAACAGGAAATGAGCGAAAGCCGCTCTTTTAGCTGTCGTGTTAGCAACCATGGCGGCAAGGTTCGCCGTGATAGTGGTTCCGATGTTTTCACCCAAAATCATGGAAGCAGCGATGTCGAATCCGATCCAACCGTTGGCACACATGACCAGTGTCAATGCCATCGTGGCGGATGATGATTGAATCAATATGGTTAGTGCTGTTCCGATAAGCATAAACAGGATATAAGAACCATAGCCTAAATCCGTGTAATTATGTAAGAAATTTAGAATTTCTGGATTTTCCTGAATGTTCGGCATGTTTTCCTGCAGGAAGTTCAGACCGATAAATAAAAGGCCAAAACCGATAATTAATTCTCCCCAACTCTTGCGCATCCGTTTTGCCGAGAAAAGTAAGGGAAGGCTCAATCCGATCAAGGGGAGAGAAAGACTTACCATGCTGACTTTAAATCCTAGGATGGAGATAAGCCATGCAGTGAACGTGGTTCCCACGTTGGCCCCCATAATGACCCCGATAGAACCGATAAGGTCAAGTAAGCCGGCATTAACAAAACTGACAACCATTACGGTCGTGGCTGAAGAACTCTGGATGATGGTCGTGATTAACAAACCTGTAATCACACCTTTCACGCGATTGGATGTCATTGCGGCAAGGATGGTTCTCATTTTATTACCTGCCACCTTTTGCAAGGCCTCACTCATCATCTTCATACCGAAGAGAAACACACCCAATGATCCGATCAATTGCAAGAAATCGAGAATCGTGTAATTCATAAAATCATGTTATTGTAATAAGTTGAATTTGCGGTCGTAAAGGTATATAAAGTAAATAAAAAAAGCCCCGAAAAGGGGCTTTTTTTATCTAAATTCCTCAATGATTACATCATTCCCGGCATTCCTCCACCCATCGGCGGCATAGCAGGAGCAGGATTTTCTTGTTTTTCCTCTACCAGTACACACTCGGTAGTTAAGAACATTCCGGCAATAGAAGCGGCGTTTTCCAAAGCGACTCTTGCAACTTTCTTCGGATCGATAACTCCAGTCTTCATTAAGTTTTCGTAAACACCTGTACGTGCGTTATAACCGAAATCTTTTTTACCTTCTCTTACTTTGTTCACAACTACGGCTCCCTCTACTCCGGCGTTAGCGGCAATTTGACGAAGCGGTTCCTCGATAGCGCGTTTGATAATCTCAATACCGGTGGTTTCATCTTCGTTTTCACCTTTCAGTTTTTCGAGACTTTCAATAGCACGGATGTAAGCCACACCACCTCCCGGAACGATTCCTTCCTCGATAGCGGCACGGGTTGCGCTCAAAGCGTCATCGATGCGGTCTTTCTTCTCCTTCATTTCAATTTCAGAAGCGGCACCCACGTAAAGTACAGCAACTCCTCCAGCTAATTTGGCCAGTCTTTCCTGTAATTTTTCTTTATCGTAGTCAGAAGTAGAATGTTCGATCAATTTCTTGATTTGATTTACACGTTCTGCAATCGCCTCTTTTGAACCGCAACCGTTCACGATCGTGGTATTTTCTTTGTCAATTGTGATTTTGTCAGCACATCCTAACATATCGATAGTGGCTGTTTCCAGTTTCAAACCTTTCTCTTCAGAGATCACGACACCACCTGTCAATATGGCAATATCTTCCAGCATTTCTTTTCTGCGGTCTCCAAATCCGGGAGCTTTTACGGCTGCAATCTTTAAAGAACCTCTCAAACGGTTTACTACTAAAGTTGCTAGAGCTTCGCTTTCAACATCTTCAGCAATGATTACCAAAGCACGTCCGGCTTGAGCAACCGGTTCCAGTACCGGAAGAAGTTCCTTCATCGTGGAAACTTTCTTGTCATATAGAAGAATGTAAGGTTTCTCGAATTCAGCGTTCATTTTCTCCGTGTCAGTTACGAAATAGGGAGAAATGTAACCGCGGTCAAATTGCATACCTTCAACCACTTTTACTTCGGTTTCAGTACCTTTGGCTTCCTCTACCGTGATCACGCCTTCTTTGGTTACTTTTTCCATAGCCTCAGCGATCAATGCTCCGATATTGTCATCACCGTTGGCAGAGATACGGGCAACTTGACGAATTTTGTCATAGTTTTCACCGACAGCTTCTTTTTGTTGCTCTAAGTTTTTCACTACTTCAGCAACTGCCTTGTCAATACCTCTCTTTAAATCCATCGGATTCGCTCCGGCAGTCACGTTTTTCAATCCCACGTTGATGATAGATTGGGCCAAGATCGTTGCAGTTGTAGTTCCATCTCCGGCATCATCACCTGTTTTGGATGCTACTTCTTTTACCATTTGTGCCCCGATGTTTGCATACGGATCAGAAAGTTCGATCTCTTTTGCCACGGAAACACCATCTTTGGTAATATGCGGGGCTCCGAATTTTTTCTCGATTACCACGTTACGTCCTTTGGGGCCAAGCGTTACTTTCACTGCATTAGCCAATTCGTCAACACCCTTTTTCAATAAATCACGGGCTTCAACATTAAATTTTATCTCTTTTGCCATAACCTTTTTAATTTTAGATTTTAAATTTTAAATTGAAAATCGATAAAGTGTAATTCATTTTCCAATTTTCAATTGTTATAGAACCACTAGAATATCTGATTGGTTCATCACCAGGTACTTTTTGTCATCGATATTGACTTCAGTTCCTGAGTATTTACCGAATAAAACGGAATCTCCAACTTTGATTTCCATTGGCTCGTCGTGTTTACCTTTTCCGGTTGCTACTACGATTCCTTTTTGTGGTTTTTCTTTTGCAGAATCAGGAATAATGATACCTGATGCGGTTTTAGTTTCTGCCTCTACCGGCTCTACAATGATTTTGTTAAGAACTGTCTTAAGTGCCATAATTCTTAATATTTAAAAGTTTATTATTAATTAATTCTTTCTTTTTAATTGAAAATTACGTTTGGAGAAGAGCATAATTCGTGCCAAACAAAAAAATGTCAGTATGACTGACATACTGACATTTCCTTGTGCCGATTCTGGGAATCGTTATTCTTGTTCTTGTGAAGTCGTGTTATTCTCTTCACTCGTTGTAGTGGTCGTGTTGTTATTGTTTATCGTTCCGAAATCAGGGATTGCCTGTGTTCCCGGAGCCGCTGTATTAATTTGCTCTTGAATAGCAGATTTTTGTCCGGCTTGTTCACCTCTGGGGAGTACCATGGCAGATACAATACATAAAACAAGCATCGCCCCAGCTAATGTCCATGTCGCTTTTTCCAAGAAATCGGTTGTCTTTCTTACACCCATGATTTGGTTTGAAGAAGCAAAGGAAGAAGATAAACCACCGCCTTTTGAGTTTTGCACCAGTACAATTAATATAAGTAAAGCGCAAACAATAAAGATCAAAATAGAAATAGCTATGTACATAATTAGTTCTTATTATTATTAATTTTCTCTTTTATTTTTTCAATCTGGATCGCAAAGTAAACACTTTTTTCCGGATATTTCAAACTTAATTTTAGATAAGTTGCAATGGCTTTGTCATATAGTTGCTGGCGAACATATATTTTTGCCAGAGTTTCCGAGAAAAATTCAGGTTTCTCATCAATGACAGGTTCCGTGACGACTGGAGTGACCGTATTTCCTTCCGTAATTTTGGGCATGGAGGGTTCTTCTTGGATAAATTTATCAATAAGAGAATCTTTTCGTTCTTCTTTTGTTTTTTTGCGTGACAACCATTCATTTGCGATGGCGTCTATTGGCAGGAACTCCTCCTCCGGGAACTCGTTTTCAAGTTGGTAGGACGTGGTTATAGAAACGACTTTCTTTTCTTCTTCTTTGTCTTCCAGCAATTCGATAGCAACAGGTTCCGACTCGGATACCAGATTCTCGATTTTACTCCCATCCGAAAGATTGTTCAGGAAACGATAAAATTGTTTATGATTAGGAATGTAAACCGTATTATGCCTTAATTTTTCGGGATAGGCCGAGTGTCCCGAATCGTGTAACATTTTCAGATACACGGTCCGTGTCGTGGCGAAATAAGGGAATTGTTCTATGAGAAATTCCATGTTTCGGATATCCTCCCCCTCTTTTCGTCCCGAACGTATAATATCAATTAATTCTTCCAGTTTCAACGTTTACCAGTTTGTTAAGGCCTTGTTATAAATATCTTCGATAATTTTCTCCGTGATTTTCTTTATCAGGTCAGGTTCAATGGCCTCGTAATTTTCATCAATCCCGTAATCTTCATAATGCGAGAATGACGTGTCAAAATCCGATTTGCCCGATTCATCTTTCGTGTTCGTGAATTTCACCCGGATCGTGATTGTCAACCGGTTCTTGGCTGCGATTTCATCGGCCGTGATGTCAACCGGGGTTTGTGTGAATCCGGTGATTTGCCCCTCGAAACGAATATCCCCGTCATTATCAGTTAATTCGGTTAGATTTGTCCTCGAACGTAAATAGCTTTTTAGTGCTTCAGTGAAATCTGCTCCCAAATTTGGGGCAAAAGCGGTTTTATTTGAGAAATAATCTACCGAAAATGTTTTTTCTCCATTTTGTAACGATACGCCTGAAAACGAGTAACTAATACTTTGTAGTTTGCATCCGTTAAAGGCTAAAGCCAGTAATAATATAGGTATAATTTTTTTGATCATGTGTATTTTATCTTGATGTGCACACCGTTCTATTTGTATCAGACAAAGATAATTTTAATTTATAAAATTCTTCTCTTCGTGTTTTCAAATTTCAATATCATACTCTTTTAGTTTTCGGTATAGCGTCCTCTCTGATATTCCGAGGTCCTGTGCGGCCAGTTTTCGTTTGCCGTGGTTTTTTTCCAAGGCTTTCACGATCATCTCTTTTTCTTTTTCTTCTAGCGAGAGAGATTCTTCTACAACAGCTTCCGTGTCTTCGATATGATTATTTTTTTCCACGGAGATTGTCTTTTGTGGGGCTTGTCCTAGGAATTCCGATTGCGGGGTTTCATACAAATTCCGGAGAACAATAGATGTTGAAGGTTCCGGTTCAGGTTTTATCGTGTGTTCTTTTTGCATGATGTCGTACACGAGGTGTTTCAAATCGTTCATGTCTTTTTTCATGTCAAAAAGTATTTTGTACAGGATTTCTCGTTCCGTGGCGAAGCTATGATCACTTTCCGGGTTAGATGTTAATGCCGGGAGTGTATTATTTTGTGCCGGAAGATACTCTTTTAATCTCAAGGCATCCACAGTCCTTTCCTGTTCGAGAATTGAGATTTGTTCCGTGATGTTTTTCAATTCCCGCACGTTCCCCGGCCACCGATAGTTTTCGAGTACTTGCACGGCATCCTCTGTAAGCCGGATGGGAGGCATACGGTATTTTTCAGCGAAGTCTGCTGCAAATTTTCGGAATAGGAGAGATATATCTTCTTTTCGGTCTCGTAGTGCGGGAATCGAAATCGGGATCGTGTTTATCCGGTAATAAAGGTCTTCCCTGAACTTCCCGTTTTTGACAGCCGCTGGCAGGTCTACATTTGTGGCAGCAATTACCCGTACGTTCGTTTTTTGCACTTTCGATGATCCGACCCGGATAAACTCTCCGGCTTCAAGTACGCGCAACAGTTTTGCCTGCGTGGATAAAGGTAATTCTCCTACTTCATCTAGGAAAATTGTACCCCCGTCACTAACCTCGAAGTATCCTTTCCGGTCGGCTAATGCTCCTGTAAACGATCCTTTCTCGTGGCCGAACAATTCGGAATCAATGGTTCCCTCTGGTATTCCCCCGCAGTTAACAGCGATGTACTGGGCGTGTTTACGGGCACTGAAACTGTGGATAATCCGGGGAAAAATCTCTTTTCCCACGCCACTCTCCCCCGTGATAAGTACGGTAAAATCCGTGGGTGCCACTTGTACTGCTTTTTCTATTGCCCGGTTTAACTTGATGTCGTTACCGATAATTTCGAAACGCTGTTTAATCGTTCTGATGTCCTCCATGTGATTTAATAATTTATGAATTCTTTGTCGTTGATGTCTGGTGTGGAACGTGAAAAAGAATCCAATCCTCAATACTCATCTGCAAATTTAGCAGTTTTAGCTGACAAAATAGCATAATGGTGGAAATAAAATTACCAAGAGTATAGGCTTAGGACAGGAGAGAATAAATGAAAAAAATAGATTTGTTTGAATATTAATTTATTTATTTCCAGATAATTATATGGATGATGTGATTTGGGAATTTGTAATTTATTATTGTAAAATAAATTCTTTATATTTGCGCAATAAATGAACGTTAAATGATTCTTATTTTATAAATTCTCACCAAATTTGTTATTGACTACAAATCAACGTTTTATGTTTTATAAATAAATACCTGAAACAGATATTTTCTTGTGTTTTCATCTATTATAAAACGTTCATTTTATGATAGAAGGGACTTCTATAAACATAAATGGTCTAATGGAAGGTGATGAAAATGCTTTTCAAACACTTTTTATAGACTATTATGCCGTGTTAGTCTCTTTTGCCATGAAATATCTTGAAGACCAAGAAGCGGCTGAAGATATAGTGCAGGATGTATTTGTGAAGATATGGGAGACTCGGGAAAAGTTGGGTAAGATAGATAATTTGTCTGCTTATTTGTATCAGATGGTTCGTTTCAGAAGTTTTAATTATTTACGTGCAGAGAAAATTCGTCAAGATGCCACGAAATCTTTTGCGGAGGAATTGGAAGAGACCGAGATGAATGAATATATCAAAAACGAAACTTTCCGCATAGTCATGAGGACTTTAGAGGATTTACCACCTGGAAGTAGAAATGTGTTTTCTCGTGCATTACAAGGTTATTCTGCCAAGGAAATTGCCGATGAATTGGGAATTGCCGTGGAAACGGTGAAAAAGCAAAAACAAGTGGCCCGAAGAATTTTAAAAGAAAAATTGGGGAATCTGTTCTCTCTATTTTTTCTCGTGAGATGAATTAAGGGTGCGTATTCCTTCCCTCGTCTCTTCTCTATCCCTGCCTATACTTACGAACACACCATCAACATACCATGAACATAGCATATACATAATCGAGTGTACATGCTATGTTTGTGTTGTGTCGGAATTGTTATTGTGGGCGGGCGTAGGGATAGAGGAAAGAGGGGGAATATAGAGGGGGGAGGAGGGGAAGGTCATTTATTTCGATTAATAATACCTCCTTTTTGATTTTGAAGTGTCATACCAATATAAACGAGAAATATGAAAAGGATGAAAATATACAAAGAGATGCCGTCGTTATTGTCAAAGGCTTTTTGGGGCACGCTTTCTGAAGAGGAGAAGCGTGTTTTACAGCAATGGCGAGAGGAATGTCCGGAGAATGAACGGTTGTATGAAAGTGTGATGAATGCCGAGTATATAGTTCAAAAGAGTCAGGAAGTAGCACGTATTAATATTGTGAATGGTTACATGAACGTACTTCAGAAACGGAAACGTAATGCCAGAGTACGGCGAATTCGTCGAATCGTAAGCATTGCAGCAGGAGTTGTTCTTCCGTTATTGGCGGTAGTTTTGTGGTATGGAACAAGAGGAAAAACGGGGAATGTGCCGGAACAGGTTGCAAGTGTCATTCGACATGGAGGAATAAAGGCAGAGTTAGTGTTGGCAGATGGAACAACCCGGATTTTGAGTTCGGAGGTGACCGATTCGTTACTTGTCCAGCAAGGAGCGAATATTGTCGTGCAAAATCAAGGAGTGAGTTACCGTGAAAATTCTTCTGTTGTAGAGGAACATTATAACACGTTGCGAGTCCCGCGAGGAGGAGAATATTCAATCACGTTGAGTGATGGAACTGTTGTATATCTGAATTCGGAATCCGAGCTTCGTTATCCCGTGAAATTTGTGGGGGAAGATCGTCGGGTTTATTTATCCGGAGAGGCTTATTTTGATGTGACTCAAGATAAGGCTCATCCTTTTATTGTGGATGTAAAAAATTCAACCGTGAGAGTGTTAGGGACGAGTTTTGATGTACGGGCTTATGCGGATGAGAACGAAGTTTTGACAACGTTGGTACAGGGATCTGTCAGGTTTTCTGCCGGGAATAAATCTGTCATTTTGAAACCGGGCGAACAGGCGGTGTTGGATAAGTCGGGACGGGTTGAAAACAGGAAGGTGGATACTTATTTGTACACGGCTTGGAAAGAAGGCTTTTTTGTGTTTGAAGATGAGGGATTAGAAGATATATTGAGTCGTTTGTCCCGTTGGTATGATGTAGATGTGTTTTATGGAAGTGAAAAAGTAAAAGAATATCATTTTACCGGGCATATGGAGAAGTATGAAAATATAGAAGTTATTTTAAATGCTATCAGTAAAATGGTTGGAGTGCATTTTACAATAAAGGATAGAACAGTTGTAGTTACACAATAAAAAGCGGAGAGTGTTAACGCACCCTCCGTGTAGCAGTAAGCGACAGAAGTCCTAGGAAAACATGCTGTCGCTAGTAATAATTTAATATTGCGAATATATGGAAAAAAAACGATTATGTCTGTCACTGGGAGGACATAGAAAACGAAAAATTTTGTTAGTGATGAAACTATGTATTTCATTGTTGTTATGCTTTACGTTGGGTTTATCTGCATCAACGTTGGCTCAACAGGAACGGGTAAGCCTTGATTTAAAGAAGGTTTCGATTAAAGTATTATTTGATGAAATTCAAAAACAGACTAATTTGTCATTTGTGTTTAATACAGAACAAGCGGCGAAATTAGGAGAGGTTTCCGTACGAGCAGTTGACGAGACAGTGGAAAATGTTTTGCGTAAGGTGCTGATGAATACGGGAATGATGTTTGAATTTGACGGATCGTTAATTATTGTTCGTCCGGACGAACCGCAAAAAAAAGAGGTGACGAAGATTAATGTAACCGGTACGGTAAAAGATGAGAATGGGGAATTTTTACCAGGTGTAACGATTTTGTTGAAGGGTTCTCAGCTTGGTACGGTTACCGATGTTGATGGTAAGTTTAATTTTGAATTACCGAAGCAGGATAGCCTTGTACTTGTTTTTTCGTTTGTAGGATACAAACAACAGGAGGTAAAGGTGAATAGTGAGAATTTACAACCATTATCTATTGTGTTAAAAGAAGAGGTAACAGAAGTGGGTGAAGTTGTTGTTACCGGTTATTTCGAACGTAGAAAAGACAGTTATACCGGAGCGGCAACAACCTTTTCCGGAGAGGAATTGAAACAAATATCTACGGGTAATGTTTTGACAACGCTTTCTACGCTTGATCCTTCTTTTAAGCTTGTTGAAAATTTGGATATGGGAAGTAATCCGAATTATGTTCCGGAATTTACAATTCATGGTGGCGGGAATCTACAAAGTGATTATGAGAATTCTCCTAATATGCCAACCTTTATTATGGATGGATTTGAGGTTTCTTCGGAAAAAGTTTTCGATATGGATCCTAACCGGATAGCTAGTATTACAATCCTGAAAGATGCAGCTGCTACGGCTATTTACGGTTCGCGTGCAGCTAACGGTGTAGTCGTAATTGAAACGAAAGCTCCTCAAATGGGAAAACTCAGGGTGTCTTATAATTTCTCTGGAGACTTTGAAATAGCGGATTTGAGCGATTATAATTTAATGAATGCAGAGGAAAAATTGGAGTATGAAAGACTTGCCGGTTTGTATTCTCATCCTAATGTTCAATATGGAGATGAATTGATGGATAGATACAATGAGATTTTGGCTTTGGTTCAATCAGGTATCGATACGGATTGGATTGCCAAACCTGTAAAAAATGTAGGTTTCAGTCATAAGCATTCTTTATTGGTAGAAGGTGGAGATGAAAAATTACGTTACGGTTTGACTCTGACTTATCAAAATAAAGACGGGGTAATGAAAGGTTCCGGACGTGACAATTTGGGTATCGATGTACAACTTCAATATCGATATAAGACCTTAAAATTTATGAATGATCTCTCCTTTAATCGGGTGACGACGAGTAATTCTCCTTATGGAGATTTTTCAGAGTATACTTATATGAATCCGTATTATATTCCTTATGCGGACAATGGAAATCCTCAAAAAGTGTTATATACCTATGAAGATGGAGAAGAAGTTTGGAATCCCTTGTATAATGCTAGTTTAGGAACTAAAGATGAACAAGCTTATGATGATTTTCTCAATAATTTCTCTTTAGAGTGGAATATTTTGAGTGGTTTGAAGTTGAAAGGTAATATTTCTTTAAACCGTAAAACGGTTACGTCAGATAAGTTTTTACCGGGAGAGCATACGTCATTTCAGAATAGTTCATTGAACGGTAGTTATACTAAAACTGTAGAGGAATATTTTACTTATGATGCTAATGTAACTTTGTCTTATACCCGTTCTTTCGGGAAACATCAGTTGAATGGAGTTGGGGTTTGGAACGTTAAGGAAACCCGGTCGGATATGTTTGAAACGGTTGCTTACAATTTCCCTAATAGTAATATGGACCACATTGGTATGGGAATTGAGTATGGTAAAGGGGACCAACCGGATGGCAATTACGAAGTGAGTCGTTTGATGGGATTTGTTGCCAATTTTAATTACGGATATGACAATCGCTATTTAGTGGATGCCTCTATCCGAAGCGATGGTTCCTCCTTGTTCGGTTCAGATAAACGCTGGGGAACTTTCGGTTCTATTGGTCTTGCATGGAACCTACATAATGAAAGTTGGATGAAAGATCTGGGTTGGTTTGAGCAGTTAAAATTGCGTGGGTCATGGGGAACTACCGGAGGACAAAATTTCTATCCATACCAAGCCATGATGATGTTTTCTTATAAAGATGAATTACTGAGTTCTCGGGAAGATTCGGAAGGTGAAAATAATAGCCAAACTTATGATGGTTACATCGGTGCTTTGTTAAAAGCGTTTGGTAATACAAATCTTAAATGGCAAAAAACGGAAAAAAGAAGTATTGGATTGGATTTCACATTGCGAAATAGTAGAATTAGCGGTTATTTAAACTTCTATAAAGATATATCCAAATCCGTACTTACAGATGTTTTAGTTGCTCCTTCTCTTGGTTTTACATCTTATAAGGATAATCTTGGAGAAGTAGAAAACAAGGGAATCGAACTGAATGTACGGGCAACTCTTATTCAGCGTCCGGCTAATGGTTTGCGTTGGGATGTATTCTTGAATGTCGTAAAAAATAAAAATCGATTGATGAAATTGAACGATGCACTTGCGGCTTGGAATAAGACCCAAGATGATGAAATTACGGATGAAGATAATGACGAGGCTAGTCGGCCGGTAGTACGTTATCAAGAAGGAGAATCCATTAATACCATTTGGGCAAATGAATCTTTGGGAATTGACCCCATTACCGGAGATGAAGTGTTTCTAGATTTGAACGGTCAACGTGTAGATACTTGGAGTACTTCCAATTATAAACCAATGGGTTGTGAAGATCCAAAATTTGAAGGTAATTTCGGAACCATGTTGAATTATAAAGGATTCCAATTAAGTGCTTATTTCAAATACAGTTATGGAGGAGATATATACAACCAGACATTGGTAGATAAAGTTGAAAATGTTGATCCTTTGAAAAATGCAGACCGGAGAGTCCTCTATGATCGTTGGCAGAAAGTTGGAGATGTTGCCAAATTTAAAGCGATAGATAATACTACAACAACCTATCCGACATCTCGTTTTATCGAAGAGCAGAATTATATCACCTTATCTTCGTTAAATCTTTCATACGAATTCAACCCGGAATTATTGAAATTTTTACACATTGAGAGACTGAAATTATCACTAATCGGTAATGATATATTTAGGGCTTCTACGGTGAAAATGGAACGGGGTATTACTTATCCCTTTGCTAGAACATTCTCCCTGTCTGCTCAATTAACTTTCTAAATCAATATGTATGAAAAGAAAAATATTACTTATAGGATTACTGGTTATAACTTTTGGATTTGTTTCCTGTAGCGACTGGTTTGACGTTTCTCCGAAATCGGATGTAAAAGCAGATGACCTTTATTCGACAGAAAGTGGGTTCCGGGATGTGCTAACCGGTGTATATGCTTTGATGACAACAGAAAATTTGTATGGACGTCAGATGACGTTCGGTTATGTAGATGTATTGGCTCAATATTATGACAGGATCAGTTTGCAGAGTCATGAGTATATAGAAACGGTTAATTTCCAATACAAAGAACCTGTTGATGAAGCTGCTATCAATAATATGTGGAGTACCCAGTATAAAGCAATTGTGAATTTGAATACTTTGTTATCTTATATAGATCAGAATCGTAACGTGTTCGAATCGGAAAATATCTATAGAATCTATAAAGGAGAGGCCTTGGCCTTAAGAGCGTTTTTGCATTTCGATATGTTACGTCTTTTTGGGCCTTCCCCTATAATGGGTGAAGATTTGAAAGCGATTCCATATATGGATTCCTATACAAATATTGCGAAAGAGAGGTCATCTGTTAAGGAAGTATTAGAAAAAGTCGTTGCAGACCTGAATGCGGCACGGGATCTGATGAGAGAGGTTGATTCCTATGGTCCTGAATATGAAAATTTGAGAGACAGTTATGCAGACGATCAACGTTTGAGAAATAGGCAGTTTCATTTGAATTATTACGCTGCAACAGCTTTGTTGGCTCGGGTTGAATTGTATGCGGGACATACCCAAGAGGCTCTAAATGCTGCTGTAGAAATTATTGGAGAACCGGAAGATGAACCTGTTCAACCTTTTGAATTGGCAACCGAGTCTTCTTCTGAGGATCGTTTGTTTGAGTCAGAGATTTTATTTACTTTGGATATAGCCAATTTGGAGAACATTATTGACCCTTATTTTGGAGAGACAGCATTGGAAACCGGGTTGACCAATAGTGGAACGATACTTGCTTTCAGTACGGCTAGAAGAGATAATCTGTTTGAAAAAGAGTCTCCGGCAGATGATGATTATCGTTTGAAAAATTGGTTTGCCACAACTACTAGTTCCAATTCCCTCATGTCTGGAAAATTGACGGATAGTGAACAAATGCCGCTTATCCGTTTGTCTGAACTCTATTATATTGCAGCAGAGTGTGCTGGGGGAAGTCGGGGATTGAACTATTTAAACAAAATTCGGGCTCACCGGGGTTTGGTAGCCTATACCGACGCAAGTAAACTGGAGGAAAATATTTATAAAGAATACTGTAAGGAATTTATGAATGAAGGGCAAATGTTTTATTATTATAAAAGGAAGAACTTGAGTAGTATGGGGGTCTATTCGACTAAAACTGTAGTTCCAGAAGAAGTTTATATATTACCGTTGCCTGTTGACGAACAAGATTATGGAAACAAAAACTGATAAACTATGAAAAAAAGTTTTTATATAGGAGGATTGTTGGCGGTCATGTTATTGGCTGGTTGCAATGAAAACGAGCAAATGGTATGGAAAAATGTTCCAGGGATTTATCTTTCAGAATATAACAATGAGGTAGATAGTGTATATCATTCTTTTACTACTTCTGTTGGAGATATCGATACTGTAACATTGGACGTGAAATTAGCCGGGAGATTATTGGAGGAGCCACGTAATTTTCATTTTATAGTCAATGACTCATCTTCTGCCGTAGAGGGACTTCATTATCAAGCTTTAGCAGAAAATTATGTTTTTCCGGCTCAGGAAGACATGGTAAGTGTTCCGATATATGTGCTGAAAAAAGGAGACGAATTAGACGATAAAATAGTGACTTTGGCTTTGACTCTTGTGCCTGATGATGGTCTGACTTTAGCTTATACGGATAGGGCTCATGTACGTGTCCTGATTACGAACCAGTTGATTCGCCCTTCTTATTGGGATATGCCGTTATCCTTGTATTTTGGGACTTATTCTAAAGCAAAGCATCAGAAATGTATTGAAATTATGGGGCATGATTTTCCATTAAAAGAAGAAGATTTGATGGATTATAATGGTGTATCGGGCTATTCTTACTGGATGCGTGCTGGTCGTCAGGTCTGCAGTTATTATGCAACTCATACCGAATATGATGAAAACGGGAATTTGATTGCACCTTGGGATCCTTTTTAACCTTAAAAGATTAAAGTTATGAAAATGATAAAATATTTAGGAATTATTTGTTTGTTCTTGGGATTAAACGGATGCTCTCAAGATGACAGTGTGGATGTTTCTCGGGAATTAAATAGGGTTACTTTTACCGGATTAAATGAAAAGTACTCTGTAACCTTGTATGATTATTTGAACATACCACTTTCTATAACAACTAGCAGTGAGGAAGAAACTCCTTTTTCATATCTCTGGTATCTTTCGACTGCAACAACTAGAAATGAAGCGGATACTCTAAGTCGGGAAAAGGACCTGAATGTAATGATTGATCCTTCTCATGCCACTCCCGGAGAAGATTATACGCTTACGGTTAAAGTTATTGACGAAACTTCCGGAGTATATTACCGGAAAGATATGAAATTGGAAGTGTTGACTGAATATACTAGAGGGACTCTTTTACTTTGTGAAGAAAACGGTGAAACCGAAGTCAATTTCTTGACTAAGGAAGGAGAGAGAAATTTGTTGGAGAATATTTATTTTCGGGCAAATAATAATCAGAGAGTCGGGAGGAATCCTGTTAAAATCTACTCGGTAAACCCTAGTGAATATTATCCTGACTTGAAACAAGAGCTGATATTTTGTCAAGATGAAAATGGTGGAATGGTAGCTAATCCGGTGTCTTTTGAGGCTTTAAGTCCCGTAAAAGAGGTATTTACAACGTCTTTTTCAGCAGAGGTATTAAATCCCCAACTTTATTTTGTAGGAGGAATGATTGATTATATTATTATTAACGGTCAGGTCTGCAAACGTGGAGTTAATATGGGTAATCTGCAATGGGAAAACCCGTTGGTATGTATGGATGGAGAAGGAAATTACGAAGTAGCCCCGTTTGTAATGGAAGTTGATGGGGTTCAGACTTTTTATGACCGACTGAATAAACGTTTGTTGCAACATACACGTTGGAATATGGGGGCTTTGTATCAATTTGATACGGAAAATGCTGATCTGTCTAGATTTGATTGCAATGCCATGGGAGCAAATATGGAGATGGAAGCATGCGGAAACTTGTCAGAAACCAATGCCTATTGGATGTTGATGAGGAATAGTGAAACAAGGAAATTGTATATATATAAATTCAGAATCAATAATGAGGGTAATTTTGTTTCCACTTTGTGTGAAGAAATTCCCGAAACCGTGGCTCCCCATATATATGAAGCCTCATATTTTGCATCCAATTCGGATTATTCAGATATATTGGTGTATGCAACTTCCGAGCAAGTATTTGCTTTTTCGGTAAATCAATTTACAACAAGTACTTCTTCATCACTGGAGGCGCTTCTCGTTACTCCTGAAAATCAGAATACAGAAATTACCGGTATGAAGTTTGTCACGATTCAAGAAGAAACCGACCAACCGGATGAAACTCGCTCTTCTTTGCAAATTCGTTTGTGTATTCGCAATTTGAGCTTGCCAGAATTGCAGGGTGGAGTTGAATTTTACGAGGTCAGCTCTCAAGGAGGAATTCATGCTGACTTCTTGTTTGGTAAATCTGGATTCTGTGATACCGTGATAGATATTGACGAAAAATATAGTTAATAATAAAATGAAAAGGACTATTTTAATAAGTTTGTGTTGTTGTTTGACAGTTTTTGGAGCTACCGGTCAAGGTATAAACTTTTTCCGGGGCTCTTTTGAGGAAGCTTTGAAAAAAGCGCAGCAAGAAAACAAACAGATCTTTGTCGATGTTTACACTTCTTGGTGTGGTCCTTGTAAGATGATGGCTAAAGAGGTATTTACCCGTTCCGATGTAGGAAGTTTTTTCAATACTCATTTTGTATCTTTACAGTTGGATGCGGAGAAGGAAAAGGCAAGCGGCTTTTTTAAGCGTTATCAGGCCAGTTGTTATCCTTCGTTCTTTTGGCTAGATTCGACAGGGAAAATATTGGATATGTGTACAGGATATACGGAAGCCGAAAAGTTCATTGAAATAGCAAAACATGTGAGTGAGTCTGATTTGAGTCAACATAGGGAAGAAGGTCGGAAACGTTGGGAAGCGGGAGAACGTTCGGCAGATCTGCTCGAAGGATATGTGTTTGGAGTTTTGGCCAAGATACAACCTGATTCTGTGCAACCATTAGTGTTTGAATATCTAAGCTGTCAATCGGAAGAACAACTGAAAAGCCACGAGAATTACAAAATTTTACGAAGATTCATGCGAAGCGCTGGAGATAATTTGGCTTTTCGAACCTTGATGGCAAATGCGTCTGTTTATTGTACATACGATCCTGAGTTTTGGGAACATATGTACCGAATGGTTGTGCGTGCGGGGATGATCTTGCGTGAAGATGGAGAAAAGTTTCAAGATTATCGAGATTTTCTAGTTTCTCTAAAATCTCCTTTGTCTCAAATGTATCTTGAAATCATAGATATGGAATTACTTTTATTCCAAGAAAAATACAAACAAGGATTACAACAGGCTATGATGCTCACGGAACGTTATCGGACGGACCATCCTTATTTGGCGAGAGAATTCTTCTACACTTTGATTATTGCCCATTATTTCGAAAAAACACCACTTCAAGACGAATTAGCAGACACGGTGATAGACTTGGCAGAACAGGCTTTAAAAAGTTCTCCTTCTCAGCAGACCTTATTGTATTCTGCAGTAGCTTATGCTCATCAGGGAAACTATAAACGGGCTTATGAATTATTGGCCTCTATGCCGTTCTTTCCGAGACCGGTATTGTCAAATGCACTGTATCCGTATTTAAAACTTCCGATAATACATAGGGAGTATCTTAAGAAAGAAAACTCCTTGGAGAAATAAAAGAAGGTTAGAGTTCATTTGTATACTAAGCATTTTGTTATTTTGCTGTCAGCACCTCTATAACATAGAGATGCTGACAGTCGTTTTTATAATAAATATGGTGAATTTGGTTTGAATTTCACAATTAGAATGAAAAAATAGTTTTTATTTCGGATGATACTATATCAGTGTGATGGTATGGGATAAGTTGATACGAATTCATTTTAAATTAGGACTTAATTAGGAATAAATAGTATGATCTTTTATATTGGATGATAATAGATGACAAAGGGAATGTATATTGTGATACAGTTACGGAATTGAGAGAATTGTTTGGGGGTCTAATAAATGAGATTGATAGACAGAGAAATTCAAGGTTGCTCCTTTTGTCGATGTCGCTTTTCAATATTTTAGACGGGAAATATGTTGCTATATCAATTTTGTTGTACAGTCAAACAAATCAATGTTTTGTGAAAATAGGCCTGGGAGGTCTGTTGTCGATGAAGTTTGAGAATGAAAATCAGTTTAATACATCTTTGATGGAATTGTAGATAAAGGAAATTATTTTTTTGATATCTTTTTATTTTGTTTTCACCCGACTAGGGGTATGAATTGTATTATATATGAATAAGAATGTTAAATATCGATAAACGTTCTTTTACGTGGCCGGCCACGCAAGAAGCATTGGATTTTAATATTTATAGTGTTTATACCCGTTTCCTGAATACAAATGAAATTTATGCGGGGGAGAGTGGAAGGGGATGATACTTATTTCACGTTGGAGGTCCCCGGCAGTAGCGGAACATATTTTAGTGGTGGATATTACGTACGTGTATTTGGCTTCGGTATACGAGGATCAGTACGGGACGGAAGACGAACTGGTGGTTAACCCTAACATTCCGGGTGGCAAGAAGATGGTGGATGAGGATAAGGATTATATAATTAATATTGTCTGTTGCTTGTGTTAAGGGGCTATATGACCCCTTAAATTTATAAATAGTTTTTAATTTTATAAATAAAAAGAGATGATCTTGAAACATAATGAAATAAATCATTTCTTTTTTACATTTTCATTTCTATCTTTGTTTTACGTAAAAGAGGAAATAAATAAAGCGTATGTGTATGCAGGAACAAACTTCAATAAAGATCCAAGGATTAATGGTTGGCGACAGAAAAGTGTACCAACATATCTTTGATACTTTTTATCATAGTTTGTGTTTGTTCACGCACCGTTTTATCGGAGACCTGTCTGTTTGTGAGGATTGCGTTCAAGAGGCGTTTATTTCTTTATGGGATAATCGGGAGGAAATGGCATCTGCGGCTCACGTAAAGTCTTTTTTGTATCAAGTCAGCCGTAATAACGCACTGAATCATTTGAAACATGAGCGGGTGAAGAGTGAGTATATGGCCAAAGGAGTGCAGGAACTGGAATCACAGGTTTGTTTTATCAATTACGTGATCGAAGAAGAGGCAGAACGGATATTGGTTGAGACAGAACAAGAATTGGCACCGAAATGCAGGGAAATTTTCAAGTTTGCCATGCAAGGGAAAGATAACGAGGAGATTGCGCGCTTGTTGGGAGTCTCGGAGAACACGGTGAAAACGCAGAAAAAGATCGCCTATAAAAAGTTAAAACAAAAAATAGCAGAAGTAACGATGTTACTCCTACTATTGAATCAAGTGGTTGGTGAGTGATTACGGTTTTTGATAAACCCATTTTATAGCATCTCCCGCAACCCATTGTCCGGGTAGACCGATATCATATAGGGAGACCGAGCATTCTCCTTCTGGTAACATAAATTCTCCAATGAACACCCATTTGGAAGTTTGGGGTGCATGGACTTTAATCTTTTTTTCTCTGTTGTTGTAGGATATGGAGTAGCAATATTGTATATCCCGAATGGGTTCTTGGGTAATCATTTTTCTACTACGTTCTTGGCGATAAGAGATATTTGGGATATAAGCGTATATTTTGTATTTCCCTTTTTTGTTAATGGGGGTTGTCCAAGTCACTGAACTTTCCCCTTTACCTGTTCTTTTTCTGAGACAACTCAAACAATATTCTCCGAAACAGTCGGGCATAAGTGTATATTCCCAATGGGATACAGCTGTAGAGGAATGTGTGTGGTGATTATGATTTAGTCCCAGGAAACCCTTTAACCAAGGGGCTGGAGGATTTGTGATATGAAAATTGTTATCCTCGTTATCAACGATGATTTCATTTGCGGGAGGAAAGAATATTGCAGGAGAGATGGATTCTTCCCCAGCGATGGAGTCTCTGGTGGATTCCATTCCTTTTTCTAGCGTGATTGTCTTATCATGAATATCGAAAATGTTTGGACGGTTTTTTGACAAACCTGTATAAATGCTATGTGAAACAACAGGATGAGGGCATATAAATATAATTTTTTTGGCTTCTCGGGCTTTCACTGAAAATGTCCGGGGAGTGTAGAGAATCCTGTCTATCTGATGTTCAGTTCCAGCTTTGTAAATGGCAGCTCCTAAGTGCATGGCAATGACTCCATTCACATCACTTTGGTTTAAAACGTCAAATTCCATTCTGAATTTGGTGTGAGGAGTCCAAGGATCTCCTTCTTTTTCTGTAGGTGATAAAATTCGTTTAACCCGGAAATTTTTTACTTGAAAAGCGGGTAGCTCTTGACAGTCAAAGTATTCCGGAAAAATTTCGGACAGGTTCCATCCGAAGTTGTCTGAAAAAGCATACTCAAAAGTCTGAAAATCAACTTGCCGGAAACGATGGTTTTTCATAAAATCTTGTACGAATACATGAAAATCCGTGGAGAAAGTTCCTTTAAGAATGATTTGTGAGAGTAGATCGTTTGCTTTTAGTTCATTAATTTGATTTATGATCTCAAAGGAAAGTGTCTTATCCGAGAGGGCCGTCTGATAACTTTTTCCATTTAAATAGTCCAAGGCTTTTTGCTGGGAGTCTGGAGGTGCTACATTGGGATCTCTGTTTTCCCACGGTCTTTTCACGATTTGATTTAAGAGACTATTGATCGTTGGGTATTTGTGAGAGTAAATGTAGTTTATGTAGTTGAAAAATAGAGGATTGAAGTTGTATATGTTGTAAGTTGATTCGTAATGCCATGTTGTCCCTAACTTTAGGTGGGAGAGAGGGCCTTCTTCCCAAGACGTTAGAATATGTTCATTGTTAAGTTCCCAGTATAGACTTCTTTCGAAAGATTCGATCCAATTAGATATTTCAAAGCGTAACCGTTTTTGGGCAAAGGCTCTGATTCTTCCGTTTAGTATACCGATCCCTCTTTCCGGACACAATACCATTTCAGGTTGTATCATCTCGCTTCCTCCTGTTGCCGGGTGATAGTGAGAGGTGAAGGTAACCGGGGTTTCTACGAGGCGCAAGCGGTTAAATAGATAGGAAGATTTTTTTTCATATTCTATGGTTTCTTTTACATCCCTGATTTTGTCGGGGAGTGAAGTTAATTGTTGCTCAATCGAGGAGAGAACCTCGAAGTTGTTTTTTGACATGTACAGCTCGTAGGTCACGCTGTCTACGGTTATCTCCCGTTTTTCATATTTCCCGATGCATAGCGATATGTTTCTTTGCGGGTGTTCGTTTTCAAACCGGGTACCTGATGCCGTTTTGTGGCGGAAGCCTTGAGAGATGGCTGTAAGCTGGGTAGGATGATCGACGCTTAAGGTGTAGCAGGTGAAATCGCACGGGGTGTTATAGGGATGAGTAGGGTTTACAGGTGGGGAGGTAACCGGGTACCACAGACATTCGGGTGTGAGTAAGGTGTAATCTTTTTTGAGGAAAGCGTATCGATGGCCGAATCTGCAGGATAGGTAGTGGCGGTTGTCAATGTCAAATTCTTTCTGTTGTTTCGGGATATAGAGGTAGCAGATACCTTCATCGATAGTTCCTTGATATTGAATGTCAAGAGCGAGAGAATCACCGGGCGAAACAGGTCGTGAGATCACGATTGCCTGAGCCTCTCTCGTGAAAGGTACGGGAGATAGGTTTTCTTGTATGCTTGTAACCTCTAGGGAGGGGTTCAAGTAAAGGATGATTTCCGATAGGGTTATGCCAGTCGGGTTATATAGCGAAACCCGGCTTTCCATGCGAGCTTCTTTCTGTTGGTAGGTAAACCGGATGTCATGAGCGATGATGTTGATCTTGTTTGGAGAGTCGTGTTTCTCGTACACGGATTCATAGAGTGCGTGGCGTCGCTCGACTTGCTCGTGATGGTTGTACGTGATAAACCCTGCCAATAATCCCACGAAGAGGGCGAGAATCCCGGAACAGGCAGCCCGTTGACGGCCGTTGATCTTGTTGGGGATACGGGGCAGCCCGCTAATGGCGAGCGTGATGAACCCGATTCCCAGCAAGAGGAAAGTTGTTCGATGGAGCAAGAAACCGGGTAAATCGGCTATCCCCGTGAAGTCGGAAAACGTGTAGGGAAGGAGGATGCCGAGAGGATCGAATAGCCCGTGGTAAAGGGTGGATAGGAAGAGGATATCCACGGAGAGGTAAACTAGCATAAAAAAGGTGGTGACGGTTCCGTTTTTAAAGCAACGAGCGGCAAGGAAAGAGGTGATGCCTACAATAAAAACAATGGTGGGAAGGATTAGTGTTACCAGGTAGAACAAATAGATAAGGGGCCGGAAAGAGGTCGGGGAGGCGAAAAGATTGATTAACCCGGCCAGTGCGAGCGAGATACTTCCCATGATCATGAAGGCAATGATGATCCCGAGTATAAAGCCTATCGAGTAGGTATCGTTTCCTTGCGGGTGAACGAGCAGGGCTTCCAGCGTGTTGTATTTTTTTTGCTTGTGTACCCAGAATCCCATGGTGGCGAGGGGGAATACTAAGAGTAGGTTAAACATGTAAGCGTTTTGTGTGGGGATGAAGGAGGATAGGACAAGGGTGTACTCGACGGGAATGTTGAACATGTCACTTTGGAATGATACCTGGTATGCGATGAGTAGAGGGATCAAGACCATAAATGCAACACGGAAAGTTTTATTTCGCCATATTTCCGTGAAAGAATACCGGGTAATTAACCAAAGTTGATGTCGGTTCATGGTATGTGGGTTGAGTGTTAATTTAATAATTGTAATATGGAGATGTGTCGGGATGACACACCCTATAATTTAGTAGGCTTCGTAAATGTTTAGAATATTTCTTCATAACATCCACAAGCTTGGTTTTCCGGAACGCAAGTTTTAATGGAGCAATCGAATAAATATCCAGGAGGACAGTAGTGTGTGATCCAAGTAACTCCGACTACAACTTCTGTGTACGTTCCTCGGACTGCTATAACGCCTTTAGGTGTTATAGCCCACTCGTGGTCAAGTTCCCCTATTTCAGGACTTCGAGAAGTAACTGATGAGAACGGACTCCCGAATAAATTCAAAAAAAGAAAAAACAACATGGTTGTTAAACCAGCTTGGATAAAAAATCTCTTTTTCATGATTCTTTGATTTTAGTGGAATATTTTTTTAATAAAATGCAATCGCATTTATTATTAATACAATTCAGAGTGGTTTTTGGGTGAAAAATGAAAATAGATTCTACACGTTATACCCTAATTCAACCTAAATAAAGAGGTAATGCAACCCAAATAATCTCACTCATTCAGAGCTCATTCGAAGCTTAATCGTTGCTCAGACATTGGGGGATGGCGAAGCTCTGAGGGGGCTTCGAGTGCTCTTCGAATAAGTGGGATTATTTCCCTAGGATTTCCTACAGTTTACTTTAGGTTCTTGTTAGGATTTCATTCTTTACCATCATTTGTTACCCAATGGTTCTGAATTTGTTTGAATCTTGTCGAGAATGGATAAAAATACTGAATATTGGTTATTCAGAGTGTGGTGATAGTAAAAAGAATTGTTTAAATTTGTTTGGAACTTGGCTTCTAGAGGGTGATTTTGTAATAAATGCTCTTGATGTGTTATAAAATAATCAATAAAATTTGAGTTCGGTTTCACCCTGTTCTTGTTGTGAATTGTATTAGAATAAACGATCGTTTAATGCGCTGCAAATATACATCAATTTTAAATATCACCATCTATTTGTCAATTTTTTTTGGATTCTTGTAATTAGATATTTACACTTTTAGGTTATCAATTTAACACATCTGCTTTGTTAATATCATTAAACGATCCTTTTTTGATCGTATCAAAAATTTGGAAGATGGAAAATTTAGAAAAAGGCATAGAAATTTCTCGTTTGATAGTGAAAGACTTACAGGGATGTATTTCTTCAGAGGAAAAAACTATGTTAAACGAATGGTTGGAAGAAAGTTCTGAAAATAGAGAAATATATCATCGTGTGCAGGGACGGGTGAATCGGGAGGAACGGCAGAGGATCATTCGAAAACTAAATAAACGTGTGGCTTGGGAACGGGTAAATAAGAATACGAAAAAGTATAGGAATCCTGTTCTGAGGCGGTGTATGAAGTATGCGGCTATTGTATTGCCTTTATTTGTGGTTGGAGTTGGTTTTTATTTGACTAGGGATAAAGAAGGAAGTCATCCGGTTGCAAAGGTGGTAAAAATTAATCCGGGGGTAACAAAAGCGGAATTGGTACTAGCGGATGGACATAAGGTAGTTTTGGGTACGGAAACCATAGACTCGTTAGTAAGCGAAGGGGGTGTGAATATTGTGAAAGATGGGAATGGTGTATCTTATTTGGGGAATAAAGAGGAAAACGATTTGGTCTATAATATCATGCGGGTACCTCGGGGTGGTGAATTTAAAGTGAGATTACAGGATGGGACATTAGTCTATATGAATTCGGAAACCGAGTTAAAATATCCAGTACACTTTGTCGGAAAAGAGAGACGGGTGTATTTGTCAGGAGAAGCCTATTTTGAGGTACAGCGAGATACGGCAAAGCCTTTTATCGTGGAAATGAACGGGAATGAAGTTCGGGTGTTGGGAACCGAATTTAATGTTCGTTCTTATAAGGACGAAAAATGTCAATTTACTACACTGGTAACAGGAAAGGTGTTATTGACAACTCATGATCATAAGTGCGTGGAATTATTACCGAATGAGCAGGGAATTGTTGATTTACAGGGGGTGTTAAGAAAAGAGCAAGTGGATGTTACTCTTTACACGGCTTGGAAAGATGGCAATTTTGTGTTTCGTAAACAACGTTTGGAGAATATTATGGAAATAGTTGAAAGATGGTATGATTTGAAAGTGATTTTTGAAGACGAGGGGAGTAAACAGGTTAGTTTTTCCGGTAATGTGGAGCGTTATGATGATTTTAGTAAGTTGGCTGAAATGCTGGAGGCTACCGGGAGCGTGAAGTTTAGAATAAGGAATAATGAAGTTTATATAACTAAAAAATAAAAAGATGGAATACTTGCACTATTCCACCTTTTGTACCAGTGTGACTGGCATTGTTTTACTTAAAATACAAATGTATGAAAAAAAAGCGAATTGTACATCTTCTCCTAAAAAGAAGATTATTAAAAACATGGTTGATTATGGGGTTTATCGTACTGTTTATGTGCGTGTCTGCGATGCAGTTGTCGGCTGCCGTGTACAGCCAAGAAGTAAAAGTGACGCTGTCTGTGAAAGGTGCTTCGTTTGAAAGTGTAATCCGATTGTTAGAACAAAGTACGGAATATACTTTTCTTTATGAAGATCGGCATATTGCCGGGATAGGAGGATTGGACTTGAATTTCCATGATACCGATATTAAGGTAGTGTTGGATAAATGTCTTCAAGGTACAAATCTGAGTTATCAGTTGATGAATAACCGTACGATTGTAATACGGCAAAATATAGCTCAAGATACTGTTAAACAAAAGGCTCCTCAAAAAATGTCAGTTACCGGTATCGTGAAAGATGTGAAAGGAGGGGCTTTACCCGGGGTAACGATTCGGATAAAAAACACACAGTTGGGATTCGTAACGGATATTGACGGAAAATTTAAGTTTGATTTTCCGAGACAGGATACCGTGGTTTTAATTTTTTCCTTCGTGGGTTACAAGACTCAAGAATTTCAGGTGAAAAATGATAAACCGATCACGATTATTCTGAAAGAGGATGTGACTGAAATGGAGGAAGTGGTTGTTACGGGTATTTTTACGAAAGCGAAAGAAAGTTATACGGGAGCTGTAACCACGATTACAGCAAAGGATTTGCAACGAGTAGGAAATCGTAACTTGGTATCTTCTATCCGAAATATTGATCCAAGTTTTAATATTGCAGATAATATTGATATTGGTTCGGATCCGAATAAATTGCCTGATATTACCGTGCGAGGTTCTTCCAGCTTGGATGTTGGAGTAAGAGATTTGCAGGAAGACTCTAGAAGTACACAGTCTGCGAATCAACCTTTATTTATTATGGATGGGTTTGAAATTACGTTGGAACGAATGATGGATCTGGATGAGAATCAAGTAGAGAGTATTACTCTGTTGAAGGATGCGAGTGCTACGGCCATGTATGGAACCCGTGGAGCTAATGGCGTTGTGGTTATTGTAACCAAAAAGCCGGAGCCGGGGTGTATCCGGGTGACGTACAAGGGTAGTTTGAATATCGAGGCTCCTGATTTAACATCTTATGATTTGCTGAATGCTAGAGAGAAGTTGGAGTACGAGTGGGCAGCAGGATTGTATGAAAATACGAATGCCAATCAAACACAAGAGATGTGGGATTTGTATAATCAACGTAAGATAGATGCGGAACGGGGAGTAAATACCTATTGGTTGAAATATCCGGTAAGAACGGGTGTCGGCCATAAACATAGTTTGCGTTTTGAAGGAGGAGATGAGGTTTATCGTTATTCTGTTGGTTTATCATATAATGATATTGCTGGGGCGATGAAAGGTTCTAATCGGAGAACGTTTAATGGAAATGTTTTTCTTTCGTATAATTATAAAAACCTGACATTCCAAAATGATTTGCAGGTTTCTTCCAACCGGTCTTATAACTCTCCTTATGGAACTTTTAATGATTTTGCAAAAATTAATTCTTATTGGACACCTTACGATGAAGAGGGTAATATTATTAAAGTATTGGAAGATTATTATTATTTGAGTATTTTATCTACAAATTTTGTGTACAATCCGCTTTATAATGCCCAATTACCAAGTAAGAATGAAAGTCGGTATACACAGATAACGAACAATTTTGCTATCGAATGGCATATTCTGCCGGAATTGTTTGTTCGCGGGCGTTTAAGCATTACTTCTAAAGATGATCGTTCGGATGTCTATAAATCAGCAAAGCATACTGATTTTGATGAATATTCGGAAGATGATTATGATCGTAAAGGGACTTATTCTTATGGAACAGGTGAAGCATTTAATTATGAGGCAGATTTCACGTTGAATTATTCTAAAAATTTTGCAGATAAACATCAATTGTATGTAGGGTTGGGATATAATTTTGCTCAAGAGAGGAACGAGTTTTTCACTATTTTGGCAGAGGGAATTTCCAATATTAATATGGATTTCTTAGGAATGGCGAGTAAATACGAGAAAGATGGGCATCCGGGAAGTACGGAGAATTTTTCTCGGCGTATGGGAGGAATTGCCAACGTAAACTATACTTATGATCGACGGTATTTTATAGATGTTTCTGCTAAAATGGAAGGATCATCGAAATTTGGAAGTGATAGTCGTTATGCCCCGTTCTGGTCGGTTGGTATCGGGTGGAATTTACACCATGAAGTGTTTATGGCCGGTAAACAATTATTGAACGTGGCCCGATTGAAACTTTCTTACGGAACTTCAGGTTCTCAATCTTTTAATTCTTATCAGGCGATGACGACATTTAAAGATTACGGAGGTGCAAGTTATCAAGGTTGGTATGGGGTTTATTTGATGGCTATGGGAAATAGCGATTTGGGGTGGCAAAAGACTAAACAATTGAATATTGGGACCGAATTGGAGTTTTTTAACGGTCGAATTCGTCTTAATGCAGATTATTATAATAAGATAACGGACGATCTGTTATCTGATATCACGTTACCTTCTTCAAGCGGTTTTGGAAGTTACAAAGCTAATGTGGGGCAGGTGGCAAATACCGGAGTAGAATTGGGATTGAATGTTTATGTCCTTCGGGATACGAAACGAGACATGATGTGGTCGATCGGAGGAACTTTGGCTCATAACAAAAATGAGATAAAAAAAATATCGAATTCGTTGGAATTTCTAAATGAACAAATGAACTCGGAAGATGGAGGTAATCCTAGTTTTATGTACGAAGAAGGTCAATCAATGAACACAATATTTGCCGTGAAATCTAAAGGTATAGATCCGAGTAATGGTAAAGAGATATACATAAAGAAGGATGGAACGGAAACATATACCTGGGATGCAAAAGACAAGGTGCCGTGTGGGATTAATGAACCGAAGATTTGGGGTAATTTAAATACGATGTTTCGTTATAAAGGAATTACGTTAAATGCAATTTTCGGATATCGGTATGGAGGACAAATGTATAATTACACGTTGGTTAGCAAAGTGGAAAACATTAAACCTTTTGATAATGCTGATAAACGGGTATTATATGACCGTTGGAAGAATCCGGGTGATAATGCATTCTTTAAAGGGGTGAGGGATTTTACGACCACGAATGCGACAAGTCGTTTCGTGATGGATGAAAATACGTTGGAATGCCGTTCTATCTCGTTAGGATACGATTGGAACGCTAAATGGTTGAGTCAAGTCGGAATTTCCTATTTAACGATAACCGGGTATATGGAAGATGTATTCCGGATATCATCTATAAAACAGGAGAGAGGTTTATCATATCCGTTCTCTCGTAAATTTTCAGTGTCTTTATCCGTTAGATTTTAAAAGAATATGATTATGAAAGGTATGATAAAAGGAAGATATATCTGTATCCTGTTGTTATTGTTGACCCTTGGAACGGGATGTAACGATTGGTTGGACGTACGTCCTCGTAATGAGATGAAAGAAGATGATATGTATGCTAATGAAGAGGGTTTTAAAAGTGCCTTGACAGGAGCGTATATTCAGTTGGCAGCGACCGAACTCTATGGTCGGGACGCTTCGATGTACCTTCCTGAAATGTTGGCACAACATTGGACAATTTCTACTGATAAAACATCGTTGATTTATAATATTTGTGCTTTTGATTATACGCATGAAACGTCCGAGAATGCTATAGAAAGTCTTTGGAAAAAATATTATCAATGTATTGTACATTTAAATAATGTATTAGGTAATCTAGAGACTACGGGAGTAACTTTTACCAATGGAAATGAAGCTTTGATAAAGGGGGAGGCATTAGGATTACGAGGATTTCTTCATTTGGAACTTTTGCGTTTGTTCGGTCCTGTGCCCGGGGAAGCTACGGCTAGTTCTCCGGCAATTCCTTACCAAGAAGAGATGACAAAAGACCCGGAAAAACTACATACAATTACTTACAAAGAGGTATGCGAGAAGATTATCCGGGATTTGAGTGCGGCAGAAGAGCTTTTGTGTGAAGATCCGATTTTGGTGGGTTCAAATAGACAGTTGAACCAGCCAGCATATGATTGGGAGGGAAAACCTCAAGACGAATGGCAATTTTATCGACAAGTCCGTTTTAATTACTATGCGGTAAAAGGAGCTAAGGCCCGTTATTATCATTGGATTGGGGATAAAGAAAATGCGATAAAATATGCGAAAGAAGTGATTAATGCTAAGAATGAGGATGGAACATCAAAATTTGAGCTTGCAACTGAAGCAACATATAGTTTGTCCGGTGCCGGGTCAAATTTGGTAATGAAATGTGAGCATCTTTTTGGCGTACATAATTCGCAACATCAATCTATTGTGCAACCTTTGTTTAAGGATGAAGGTGCAAGCCTGAAACAAACAGTAGCCTATATTAATACTGCTTATGAGAATACAATACATCCAGATGATATAAGAAATAAGGCAAATCGGTATTGGGAGGAAAAAACATATCAGAATTCCACGAAGGTGAACCATTTTAGAAAGTATACCGGAAGTGATACTTATGATGCTTTGAATATCGTGCCGTTACTTCGTTTAGCTGAAATGTATTTGATTCTAGTGGAGGATTCTCCTTTATCTGAAGCTAATGAATATTTTAAAACTTATCGGGTCTCTAGAAATATGGATATTTCTATTGATAATTCATTGGTAACGGAGCAGGATGTATTAAACCGGATGGAGAAAGAGTATCGGAAAGAATTTTTTGGAGAGGGACAAATGTGGTTTTTTTATAAGAAACATAATTTCACCAATTTTACTTGGCCTAAAAATAAAACGATTCCGAATGGGGTTTATGTTCTTCCGATTCCTAAAAGTCAAAGCGTGTTTGATTAATAAAACGAGAGATTATGAAAATAAAAATTATAAGTGTAATATTTTTACTGGTTGTAATCACAATCGGTTGTGAAGAGAATTCTGCATTGGAATATGAAAATGAACCGGCATTGTATTTTGAAAATACGACATATGGTCAGAGGGATAGTGTGAATCATACTTTTTTCATTCAACCAGATGAGCAAATGCGAGATACGGTTTTTGTAGAAATTCTTACAATGGGATATCCGGCAGATGTAGATCGTTCTTTCGTATTGGAACAGGTAAATGTCGGGCAACCAGGGGCGGCTGTGGCGGGTAAGCATTTTGTGGCTTTTGACGATCCGGAAATGGTTTCTCATTTAGTAATACCTAAAGGGAGTGTACGTAAAAGTTTTCCTTTGATCGTTTTGCGTGATCCCTCTTTAGAACTAGAAGAAGTTCGAATAGAATTGGAAATAGGAGAAAATGAATATTTTAAGCCGGGGATAGATGTTTGGACGAATTTTGTCGTAAAGACAACAGCGATGGCGGTAAAACCAACGACATGGGATACCTATTGGAAGTATTATTTTGGACCAACATGGGGATCCGTAAAAATGAAGTTCATTGTTGATAACACTGGATTTACAGATTTTGAAGGGGGATCTTTGAATACTGATTATGCTTATTATTTAAGTTCTAAGGTAAAACAGAAATTGTTGGAATATAATGCAAATCCTAATAATCCTGATCGTCCATTAAAAGAAGCCGACGGGACAATCGTAACTTTCGAATGATTAAAATGGAATTATTTATGAAGCTGAAAAATATATTGATAGGTTTGGGATTGTTTATGTTGTTCCATGTAACGCAATCCTGTATTGATGATCGGGGAAATTATGATTACATGGATAAAGAAGTTTTACTTCCTGTAACAATTTCCGGTTTTGAGGATACAACCGTTGTTATTCGTTCTATTTTGAATATAGATCCTGTGTTGAATAATATGGATGATGAGTCACGTTATACTCATTTATGGTATGCGGCCCCCTCTGTAACTGCGGGATTTGCACCTAAACGAGATACACTTTCTCGTGAAAAAAAATTATCATTCGAAGTGACGTATGAGTCTGGGACATACAATTTGGTGTACGAGTTGCGTGATCCGAAATTAGATATTTATGTGCGTAAACAAGTATTGATGACTGTCCAATCGGATATCGCTTCCGGGTGGTATATAATGAAAGAGGAAAATGGGGAAACAGATATAGATTATATAGCTGAAGATGGTAAAAAAATAGAGAATTTGATTGCCGCTTCGGGACAACAACGGTTAAAGGGAAAGCCTGTAAAAATGGCATACCAACCTTCTCGTTATACGCCTGTCATTGAAAATCCGGATGGAACGACAACTCGATTGACAAATAAGAAAGCATTCCATGTTTTCAGCGATCAAGATATAAAGATTTTTAATGCGGACAATATGGATTTGTTTTATAGTTATGAAGATTATTTCTATGAAGTCCCAGAAAAATGCGAACCGCAAAATTGTGGGGTAATTAGTTCTGATTTTTATGCGATTAATGCCGGAAAAGTGTATTCGATTTATGGGATGAGTTCGAATAGTGGAATGTTAGGGTATGCCAAACCAGGTATGTATGAGGTACATCCAGATATGGTGATGAGTTATTATGGTGTAATGGTGTTTGATAAAGTAACAAGTACGTTTTATAATACATCTTCCAGCGGTAGTTCCATGAATTTATTTTCAGAAGATTCAGATGGTGGAATTTCTTCCACAAATATGGATGTAGATATGATTCGAATGCTACTTCGAAAAGAGGGTAATCCTTCTACCGCTTTTGCGGTAATGAAAAACAAGAATAAAAATGAGCGTTACGTGTTTGATATATCTTATTCGATGTCGGCCTATCCTATTACGGATATCGATACTATTCCAGCACATTGTGAAATGCCAGAAGCAAAGGTTATGGGAACTTCTTTATATGCCAGTTGTATTTATTATTCTAAAAAGGAAGTGGATGGTGATGTTTTAAAGGTCTATAAAAATGTTAAAGTAGATAATCGTGAAAGTGAATTAAAACGTTTCCCAGGAGAGGAAATTGCTTATATTGTAAATGTGACGAGTCCTTATGGAGCTCCAGAGGATGAGACATTTAATCATTTGGTTGTTCTGACCAATAGTGATAGCGGATGGAAGTTGTATCGTTTTAACGTAATTGGCCAAACTCCGGAGATAGAAACGGAACCAGTAGTGGTTTACTCAGGAACCGGAAAGGCTGGATATGTAATGTTTCGTAGTTAGAAAAATCAATAATAGGGTTTTCAATTGGCTTGAAAATAGGAGGATAATGGCAAATACTATTGTCCTCCTAATCCATAGTATGTATTAAAATTAATTTTCGGGAGTATGAAAAAATTCAGTTTGTTATTGTTATTAATCTGTGTGGGAATAAGTGTGTATGCAAAAAAATACACGGAAATAAAAGGTTTTGTGAAAGATGAACGATTGAAGGAGATACATCTTTATAGCGTGGAAGATGGCTCGACTCATCTTTACGCTTCAACGGCGGTTGCGGAAGATGGTTCTTTTGGATTTTTGTTTTCTCCTTCAAAACCGGGTTTTTATACTTTGGGTAATGATCAGATGGATTTTGTGATTTACGTGAAGGGTAATGATAAAATTAATATTGATATTTTAGAGAATAAAGCCGTGTTGAACGGGAAGAATACGAAAGAAAATGTTGCTTTATATAAATGGGAGGATTTTGCCGCGAATATTCGTTTAAAAGCTGTTTATTTTATGAGGTCGAGAAGTAACTATAAAGACTTTTTCCCGGAGTTTACGATTTTTGTATCTAAACTGGATTCGATTAAAAAAGAGATAAAAAGCGGTAATACGGAATTTGATATTTTATTAAAGAAAAAAATAGATTATGACGTAGATTATTATGCTGCTTATTTCTTGCAAACTCCTAGAACAGCTCATCCGAAACGGGAGGACTGGCCAGAGTTTTATAATACGATTATTTCCGATAATAAATTTACAACGGATGAAGTTTTACAATTACCACAAGGTGCACGTATGCTTAGTATATATTCTACTTTTGGATGTCTATCTTCTAATAAAAAATATTTAGGATTGGAAGACTATTATAATGCCTGTTTGAATTATTTGAAGAATGACCGATTGAAAGGAGAATATATCGTACGTAATATTTTCCCTAAAATAAAATCTTATGACCAGTATCTGAGTATGTCTGATCGTTATGGGAAATATTTGGTGACACCCTCGCAGAAAGCTCGTGTTGAGGCAATCGGGACTGCGCTATATGATACGGCTCCGGGTAAAATGGCGGCAGATTTCACCTATCCGGATGTGAATGGTAAAGATGTGTCTCTGTCAGATTTTAAGGGGAAAGTCGTGTTGGTTGACGTGTGGGCTACCTGGTGTGGGCCATGTAGAGGTGAGATCCCTCATTTGAAGAAACTTGAAGAAGAAATGCACGGTACGGATGTCGTGTTTCTCGGGGTGTCTGTAGATGAAGCGAAAGATAAGCAGAAATGGTTGGATTTTATTAAAAAAGAAAAATTAGGAGGTATTCAGTTACATGCTTCCGGGTGGAGTAAGATCACGAAAGACTATAAAATAAAGGGGATTCCCCGGTTTATGGTTTTTGACAAGAAAGGGAATATCGTATCGGTGGATGCACCCCGGCCGTCATCGCCAGAGTTGAAGCAGATGTTGGAAGCGGAATTGAAAAAGTAAGCGTGATTCGGGGGATTTGTGAAGGAGAAGCAAATTCCCCGAATTGTATTTATGAATTTAAATAGAGTCAATATGAAATTTAGTTTATTATTTATTCTCGGTTTATTTTGTTTTTCTGAGTTATGGGCCGGACCGGGTAAGGTGGTCATTAAAGGGGCAGAAGAAAATGTTTGTATTTATAACAGTGAACGGGGGCGGGGGCGCAAGTATTTCGTTCCAGAGAAAAATATGAGAGAGACTGTAATTTTATTGCCAGAAGGAGAATGTGAGGATCTTTTTTATTTGATATCGGGAGATGAGACTTCTTGGATACGGGTGTTACCGGATGAAACGATTATGGTGGATGTTAGGAAGAAGCCTTGGAAATTTTCAGGGGATTCGAAAGCGATTAATCGTTATTTGTACGGGTGGACACAAAAAATGTTTTTCGGGAAGCCGAACGCTTTGACGTATCGGGTGGAAATGATGTTCCACCAGTTACCTAGCCGAGAAAAAAGGGTACCTGATCCCAAGATATTTTATACGAAAGAGTATATCGAATGGTTAGATAATGTTGGGTTAGAGGCGATGGATGATTTAGTGAAGGCGAATTTGAAGGATGATTTATTTGAAGAAGAACAAGAAAGAAGGATTTATTATAGCTGGCTGGAAATGCAGTTGCAAAATTACCAGTTGGCGAAGGATATCGTAGAAATTCCGGCAGAAGCATTTGTTTTCCTAAACGAGATAGAATTTAAAAATACGGAATTTCTGAATTATCCGGGAATGGATGATGTCTTGAGAATATATTTTGATATGGCAGATGCTTCTGGGTTAATCAAATATGATAATTATACTTTCTTACAAAGAAGGGCCGAGCGGATTACAAACACGGAAATTCGTGATTATTATATATTACAAGAATTGAATAATATCATTCGGAATCAATGGTTGTATCAGTTAGATAAGGTTATCGCTTCTGTGGAAGAAATGGTAATGACACAAGATGGAAAGGAAAAATTAGCCGAGTGTAAAAAACATTATCAGGATTCATTAAAATCGGACGATAATCAGGCGGGAAAGAGGGCGATAAATATATCCTTTAAAGATGTAAACGATAAAGAATGGAATCTGTATATGTTAAAGGGGAAATATGTCCTGATCGACGTTTGGGCGACTTGGTGTGGCCCTTGTAAATATCAAATTCCTCATTTGATGCGTTTGGAAGAAGAACTTAAGGAACGTGATATTGTGTTTGTTTCTTTGTCAGCAGATAAGTCTGTTGACACGCAGAAGTGGAGGGATATGGTACGGGAATTCGGAATGAAAGGTATTTGCGGAATTGCCCCGGATGCTTTTGATCATCCATTTTTCGAAAAATATAAAGTGAAGAGTATCCCCCGGTTTATTTTAATTGATCCACAAGGGAACATCGTTATGACAAAAGCCCGTCGCCCGTCAGATCCTGTTTTAAAAATGCAATTGGAAGAGTTGTTAAACTGCTATGATCAAGAGAAAACAACTATAAGCGGTAAGATCAACGGGGTAGAAGATGGAACTCAGATATTTGTTGCTCATCGAGTAGGAATGATGACTTACCCATTGGCTCAAACGGAGGTAAAAGACGGAAAATTCGAATTAAGTTTTGCTTTGAATCAGTCTGAATTTATTAGCTTTTCGTCTCCTAAGATATTTTATAATACTATATGGGCTAAACCAGGAGATCGGATTGTGTTAGACGGGGGAGAGTCTTTATCCTACAGTGGGGGAGAGTTTGAGTTTAATAATCTGTTGATGAATATTAATTCAAGGTATGGGAAACGTTGGCCCAGTGGTGAAAAAGTATTTGATCAAAAACGGGGTAAGTTATTGTACTATATTTATATGGATATCCGGAAGGATATAGATACAAGTATTTTGCGTCCGGAAATGAAACGGTTATTGTTGGGATATTTTCAGGGAGTATTACTTGATAAAATGTATGGAACGATTGCTTTTTCGAAGGTGTTTGGAAAAGGAATTCCCCGTCCGATTGTAAAAACGGGGTATTCTGATGCAGTACTTAAGATTGAGTTGTTACCAGAATTGGTACATTACCCGGGTTGGACGGACGGAGTGCAAGAATTATTGTATGCCCGTTTGGCAGCAGGAATGATAAAGATTAAAGGACAGGGAAGTTATGTGACAGATATGGCTTTAGGACTTAAAGATGAAAGGTTACGGGAAACTTATATCATAGACCAATTACAGATGGAGATTTTACGAGGTCATTTGATTGGCATCGAGGAACGAATTGAGAATGCCCGTTCTATGGTAGAAAGTGTAGAAAATCGGGCATTGTTGTCCGAAATGCCAGAACAAGCAGGTAAAGCATTGCAAAGGTATAAAGTTGCATTGCCTGAAACCGATCTGAGTGGATTTTCCTTTGAGAATGAGAAAGGTGAACGGATTGCATTGGCTGATTTCAAAGGAAAATATGTATTTATTGATATTTGGTCCACGGGGTGCAATCCTTGCATCGGGGAGATCCCTTATATCAAGGAAATGGAGCATCGTTTTGTCGGGAAGCCAATCACTTGGGTCTCCATTTCGATGGATTTAAATAAGAGAGTGTGGTTGGATTTCTTGAAAGTGAAAGGAATGAAAGGTGTCCAATTAATTTGTGATAAAGGATTTAAAGATCCTTTTGCAAAACAGATTGCTTTAGGAGGAATTCCCCGGTTTTTGTTGTTGGACAAAGAAGGAAAAATAATTGATTTCCAATCTTTACGCCCTTCTAATCCGGTGTTGGGAGAGTTGTTGCGATTGATGTTAGATAAGAAATAATATTTAATAGCAAAATATATGAGAATATTGATTTTTATATTCATATTTAGCTGTTGTGCGTGTACGGAGGTAAAAGAGGAACTTTTGATGAAATTATTCCAATATCTAAATTTTAATATTTAGAAACTAAAAAAATGGAAGAGAAAAAAGAGACTGCCAAGTATTATTCTTGTGGTAGTCTCTTTATTACCTAGTAAAGATAAAGTTATGAAGTATGTATTTGAATTCAATGCCGAGGAACTTAGAAAATTTTGTCAATTCAAAAATGATGACAGAAAGGGAATATGCTTGTTCATCCGGGATGATCGGGGTAGGATGCGTGAGGCATATTACAATTTATATTATGACCGGGCTACTATAGTTCGAAAAGAGCATAGATCTATGTTTTTTGGAGGATCAAACGAGTATGTCTGGTTTGTGATTGGTGATATTTTGGATTTGTCGAAAATCGAGGCAGATGTTTTTGAGTTTGTTTATTCTAAGGAAAATTTGAATGTATTGTTAATGGAAGTTGTTTGAGTGGTTCGCTTACGATTAAAAAATGACTTAGAGTTTGTAGAGAGTTTGCCTGAATGTGTGATTGATCTCGATATAAATCGTTTAATGCAGATAATAATTAATCTGATCACGACAGCCATAAAATTTACAATCAAGGGGAGTATTCGTGTCGGGTGTAGGTTGCGGGAGGATGAGTTGTTGTATTTTTATGTTTCGGACACGGATGTGGTATTCCTGCAGACAAGTTAAAGTGGTATTTGGGCGGTTTGTAAAATTAAATTCTTTCCAACAGGGGACCGGGTTAGGGCTTTCTATCTGCGAGAGTGTTGTGACTCGATTAGGGGGACAGATTGGGGTTGTGTCAGAAGTTGGGCAAGGGACAACTTTCTGGTTTACCCAACCTAAATCTTCATAGCAATAAAAGAATAAATATGACGAATAAATATGTGATAAAAAATAGAAGGTGTTTGGAATTCATTTAACTTTACCGAACACCTTTAGGAAAATTCAATTATCTCATTCTATTGTTCGTGTATTTTGTGATCAGCGTATTTCTGAGTTGTAGATAGGTTTGCATGATCGTATCGGCACATTCCTGCGTATATTTGTTAAGTAATTCTATTGCTTTCTTTGGATTTTTCTTTTGTAGGGCGATAAACTCTTTCTCGATTTCAGCGTTACGTTCGAAGAAGGATTGTTCCATGGGAGCTCGTGCAGCTTCTAGATCCTTTTTCCCGTCTTGCCAGTTCAAATAGAGTAAATTGTCGACAAAGTCAATGGCCCAGCGAGCAGAATTATCGGAGTATTTTTTAGGATTATACGTAGAATAGACTTCCGGGATACGGGTAACGCCCGTGAAAATCGGGAGGTAAGGTGAAGTGTATGCGTTATCTTGGAAGACCCAATAAATTCCACCGATTTCTCTAGGAAGATCAGAGCGGAGCTGGGCAACCATGCCATATTCCCCGTCAACCCGTGCCACAAGACGTCGGCGAGTAGTCTTCATTAATTTTTGTGTTTCACTGGATGGGAAAGGGGTGGCTAGTTTACTTTTTACCATATTCCCGTTTTTATCTGGGTAATACCAAACAGCATCATTCTCTTTATCATAGATTGTTCCAGAGAATGTAGAACGTTGGAAGTCCATGAAGTCTTTTACGGAAACCTTTCGCTCTGGTTTAAAGGAGAATGGGTAGACGTTAAGTGGTTCTACGTATTGAATGGATTGGTTCAAATTGTCAAATGGGTTGTTGGTACGTCTGGATGGGATCGGGTCGAGGGAGGGGGCGAAGGTGTTGATGAATAACCAAAAACGGTTTGTGGCCCACTCTCTGGGGGTCGGGGCATAAATATCTTGCCAGATGAAAGGTTTTCCGCTTTCCGGGGAATACCAGCCGTTTTCAATGGCTACCTGCTGGTAGTTGGACGAGGCACGGAATTGTTCCGGTCGGGAAAGATCTATTTCTTTGATGATACTCCAGTTGGGAATAATGGCAATTTCATCATCCGGTACCCGTTGTGCGGCCCAGATTACTCCCGGTTTGCCACTTTCCGGAATCCAGTTTTTACCGACACTGAAAAGTTCAAGAACCCACACTTCTTCTGGATCCGCAATCGTAAGACATTCCGATTCCGGCCCGCAAGAGGGGAGAAATCCGTATTTTTCCATGAGTGAGGTGATGAGGGTAAGAGCCTCTTCTGCTGTTTTGCAACGTTGTAAGGCAAAAATCATAGCTTGCTCCACGGTCATGATTTGTTTTCCTTCTCCTTTGTTTACTTGCAATTCGAGACGTTGGCTTGTGGTACTTTCCCCGATACATAGCTGGTACTCATTGATGTGGGAGTAGGCGGATTGAAAATATGTGTAGGTTTGTTCGACTTGCGGGATATAGCCTAAGATTTCCCCGTTATCATCCAAAGGAAGGTCAATTCGCTGTATGCCGTAATACACGGGAGCCATACTTCCTTTGGGAAATTTCTGACCTGCCACGACCCGAATGCGACAATCCGCACCGGCATCCGTGTGTGAATTTAAAACACTACCGTCAACTGTGGCTTTTTTGCCGGCCACGATGATCGTACAGGTTTTTCCTGTCTGTAAAAAAAGGAAGACTGTTACAAGAAATAAAAAGAAGGTTTTCATGTGTAATATGATTTTTGTTTTTTTGTAAGTATCATGCTGGAGGGGTGAGTTTTGCCGTTGAGAGAGTCTGCGAGAGAGACGAACGATTCAATGATATTTTTTTATTTTCCCCGTTAATTTAATTGAAGAAAATGTTCATGGAATGCCCGTATGCGTTGCAAAACATTTTTTCTCAAATTCTGATTATAGAGATTAAATTCTTCCACATGTAGATTACCTTTGGGCAAAAGTACTTTCACGCTGGGGATATAGTATTTGTCTTCATCGATTCCTGTTACCACGATTGCGTGGATAGAAGGGTTGATTGATGCGGTAAAACCTTGATAAGAAACTCCTGTGCTAGTATCGATTTTCCAGTTCAAAGGATTAATACACACTGTGTTATTTTTGAATAGTGGGGAAACAGCTTCCGGTTTTGTCACGCTATTGAATCCGATGAGTACTCCCACGTCCGTAGAATCTTTAGCTATTTGTAGATAAGGATAACTATCTATTTCCTCTTGCGTGATTGTGTATCCGATAGCGTAGGATGCAACCAAGTGCTGGTAAATTTCTGGTGTTATTTCGTGTTTTAATAATTCAATTACAGCTTTTGCTCCTTGACTATGTCCGGCAAGAATGAAAGGGCGACCTTGATTATAATTGTTCCAGTAATAACGAAAGGCATCCGCTACATCTTTATAAGCCAATTTAAAACGTTTCTCGATGAGAGCCGTGTCTAAAGATAACCAGCTGTCCATCGAAATTTGACGATAGTAAGGCGAGAAAAAATTACAGCTGTCTGCCAAAATATTTTTTGCCAATTGAATGGAAGGGTCTACCATTTGACGCTGTTGCGTGTTAAATATATCCATGTTGTGCTGTGTTTGCCCTAAGCTGTCGGTATAATCCCAAATGCAAGTAGGCACCACATAAAAAATATCGACCTTTTTGTTTATACTATCTTGGTTGGCTCCAAACCAACACCTGCTATCCGAATAATCCACCCTGTTATTCGTGGAATCCGAAGAAATTTTCCCACAGGTAATAAACGAAAGGAAGAGATAAATGGAAAAAATATATTTCAAAGTAGCTTTCCCCATAATTTTTAGTTTTTGATATAAGATTCAAGACAAAAATAGGTATTTTCTTCTTAATATTTATAATTGTGGAGTAAGCGTTTTTATCCTGTTGAGGGATTACTCTTGTTTGTATGTAAATCTTTTTAGGGTAATAAGAGAGAATTCTAGTAAATAACTTGATTATACTTAGTGTATATAGGGTGTAATAACGTGTCAAAGACGTTCATGAAGATCTTTGATTCGAAAATTAGTGTGAAAGGAATAGATATTCTATAAAATTATATCGGCTTATTATTGGCTAACCTTCTCACAATCTTATGCTTTTTTACGAAAAAAAGATAGAAATATTTGGTAGTAATGATTAAAGTTAGTACCTTTGCGAGCCAAATTGAATAAAAGTAACTAATTTAAAAGTACTTGTATGCCAACTATTCAACAGTTAGTAAGAAAAGGAAGAACAAGAATTCAGGATAAGAGCAAGGCTCCGGCTTTGGATGCTTGTCCGCAAAGACGGGGGGTTTGCGTTCGTGTGTATACGACGACCCCGAAGAAACCGAACTCAGCAATGAGAAAGGTTGCCAGAGTTAGATTAACCAACGGGAAAGAGGTGAACGCCTACATTCCGGGAGAAGGACACAACTTGCAAGAACACTCTATCGTGTTGATCAGAGGCGGTCGTGTGAAAGACCTTCCGGGAGTTCGTTATCACTTGGTTCGCGGAACATTGGATGCAGCCGGTGTAAACGGTCGTTTGCAAGGGCGTTCCAAGTATGGTGCTAAGAGACCGAAAAAAGGTGCTGCAGCAGCTCCGGCAAAAGGTAAAAAGTAAAAAGATTAATTGACAGGAGTTGTTTATGGGTTGTTCCCGAAAAGTTGAGTAAATGGTCGTGAGACCGTTGAAGACCGGAAAGGGCAGCGAACGAACAAATTCGTAAACTAGAAGAGATGAGAAAAAGTAAACCAAAAAAAAGAATCCTGTTACCGGACCCCAAATTCAACGATGTGTTGGTTACCCGGTTTGTTAATGATTTAATGGTAGACGGAAAGAAGTCTATCGCGTTTAGAATTTTCTACGATGCAATTGATATCGTGGATGAAAAAATGGCCAAGAAGGAAGAAAAATCCGCATTGGACATCTGGAAGCAAGCTTTGGAGAATATTACTCCGCAAGTAGAGGTAAAGAGCCGTCGTGTAGGTGGAGCAACATTCCAAGTGCCGATGGAAATCAACCCGATGAGAAAAAGAGCTATCTCCGTGAAAAATATGATATTGTTCTCTCGCAAAAGAAGCGGAAGAAACATGGCAGAAAAACTAGCTGCTGAAATCATGGCTGCATACAAGGAAGAAGGAGCGGCTTTCAAGAAGAAAGAGGATATTCATCGTATGGCTGAAGCCAACAGAGCTTTTGCACATTTCAGATTTTAATTGAAGGGATAAGGTAAGAAAATGGCAAAAAGAGATTTACATTTTACAAGAAACATCGGTATCATGGCTCACATTGATGCCGGTAAAACGACAACAACAGAGCGTATCCTGTATTTCACCGGAGTAAACCATAAGATTGGTGAAACACATGATGGTACGGCTACCATGGACTGGATGGTACAAGAGCAAGAGAGAGGTATCACCATTACTTCTGCTGCTACTACCTGTTTCTGGAATTATGAAGGTCAACAATATAAAGTAAATATTATTGATACCCCGGGGCACGTTGATTTTACCGTAGAGGTAGAGCGTTCTTTGCGTGTGTTGGATGGTGCTGTTGCATTGTTCTGTGCTGTGGGTGGAGTAGAGGCACAATCGGAAACCGTTTGGCGTCAAGCTAATAAATACGGGGTTCCGAGAATTGCTTTTGTGAACAAAATGGACCGTTCAGGTGCTGACTTTTTCAAGGCAGTACGTGAAATCCGTGAAAAATTACACGCTAACCCAATTCCGTTACAATTGCCGATCGGGGCAGAGGACGGATTCCAAGGGGTAATCGATTTGATTGAGATGAAGGCTTATGTGTGGGAGAATGGTTCTATGGAGGCCACGATCAAAGAGATCCCGGAGAATTTGTTAGCAGAGGCTCAGGAATGGAGAGAAAAATTAGTTGAGGCTGCTGCTGTTCAGGATGAAGCTTTGATGGAACGATTCTTTGAAGCTCCAGAGTCTATTACCGTTGAGGAATTAAAAGCCGTAGTTCGTAAGGCCGTTATCGCTATGGATTTCTGTCCTGTGATGTGCGGTTCTTCATTCAAGAACAAAGGTGTTCAGAACTTGTTGGATGCCGTTATTGCTTATCTGCCACACCCGCTAGATATTCCGGCTGCTGCTGGTAAGAGACCGCGTACAGAAGAGCCAGTGACTTTCGAGATTGACCCGGATGCCCCGCTTTCTGCATTGGCATTCAAGATTGCAACAGACCCGTTTGTGGGACGTTTGTGTTACACTCGTGTTTACTCCGGTAAAATCGAGTCTGGATCATACGTGTACAACCCACGTACGGAGAAGAAAGAACGTATTTCCCGTTTGTTCCAAATGCACTCAAATAAACAACAACCGAAAGATGTAATCGAGGCTGGTGATATTTGTGCTTGCGTTGGATTTAAAGATATTCGTACCGGAGATACTTTATGTACGGAGGAAAACCCGATTGTGTTGGAAAGTATGACTTTCCCGGAGCCGGTGATTGGTATTGCTGTTGAACCTCTTACACAGAAAGATACGGATAAATTGGGTATGGCTTTGTCTAAATTGGCAGAAGAGGACCCGACTTTCCGTGTTAAGACTGATGAAGATTCCGGTCAGACAGTAATCAGCGGTATGGGTGAGCTTCACTTGGATATTATCCTTGACCGTCTGAGACGTGAGTTCAAGGTTGAGTGTAATCAAGGTGCACCTCAGGTTGCTTATAAAGAGGCTATTACCGGAACGGTTGATCACCGTCATGTGTTCAAGAAACAGACCGGAGGCCGTGGTAAATTTGCTGATATTATCTTCAGAATGGAGCCGGCAGAAGAAGGTAAAGAAGGTCTGACTTTTGTGAACGAGGTGAAGGGTGGTAATATTCCAAAAGAGTTTATCCCGTCAGTAGAGAAAGGCTTCAAGGAAGCTATGGATAACGGAGTTTTGGCTGGTTACCCGTTGGAGAGCTTGAAAATCACCTTGATCGATGGTTCTTTCCACCCGGTAGACTCTGATGCGTTGTCTTTCGAAATGGCCGCTAAAATCGGTTATAAGGAAGCAGCTCAAAAGGCAAGACCGGTATTATTGGAACCGATCATGAAACTGGAGGTTGTAACCCCGGAGGAATATATGGGAGATATTATTGGTGACTTGAACCGTCGTCGCGGACAGGTTGAAGGAATGGAATCAAGAGCCGGAGCCCGTGTAATCGAGGCTAAAGTGCCACTTTCGGAGCAATTCGGTTACGTGACTGTTTTAAGAACCTTGTCTTCCGGTCGTGCAAGTTCATCCATGGAATTCTCTCACTATGCCGAGGTACCGAAAGGAATTGCCAAAGAGGTAGTTGAGAAAAATAACGGTAGAGTAGACCTATTATAAGAATTTTAGATTCTGATTTACGATTCAAGAGTAATCGAGAATCGTAAATCTTAAATCATAAATCATAATTAAAAACATGAGCCAAAAAATCAGAATTAAGTTGAAATCTTACGATCACAACTTGGTTGACAAGTCTGCAGAGAAGATTGTAAAGACAGTGAAGGCTACCGGAGCAGTGGTAAGTGGTCCGATTCCACTTCCAACTCACAAAGGAATTTTTACTGTAAACCGCTCTACGTTCGTGAACAAAAAGAGTCGTGAACAATTCTTGGTATGCACGTTCAAAAGATTAATCGATATCTACAGTTCAACTGCAGGTACGATTGATGCCTTGATGAAGCTTGAATTACCGAGTGGTGTTGAAGTAGAGATTAAAGTTTGATAACGGCGAAAACCTATGTCGTTATTAAAGAGATTGAAAACCTATTTTAAAAAGAGAAAAAAGAGATGCCAGGTTTAATTGGAAAAAAAGTCGGAATGACTTCCGTATTCAGTGCCGAGGGAAAAAGTATTCCATGCACTGTGATTGAGGCCGGTCCATGTGTTGTAACCCAAGTAAAGACTATAGAGAAAGACGGTTACACAGCAATTCAGTTGGGTTTTGATGACAAAAAAGAAAAAAACACAACGAAACCGCTAAGTGGACACTTTAAAAAGGCAGGCACAACTCCGAAAAGAAAACTCGTGGAATTTTCAGGGTATGATGTCGAGTACAAGTTAGGTGATGTAATTGACGTGAATTTGTTCGAAGGAACGGAATTCGTTGATGTAGTCGGAACTAGTAAAGGAAAAGGTTTCCAAGGTGTTGTGAAACGCCATGGATTTGCCGGAGTAGGAGAGGCTACTCACGGTCAGCATAACCGTCAAAGAAAGCCGGGATCTATTGGTGCTTGTTCTACACCATCACGTGTATTCAAAGGAATGCGCATGGGTGGAAGAACCGGTGGAGATAGAGTGACGGTTCAGAACTTGGAAGTGCTGAAAGTGATACCTGAAAATAATTTGTTATTGGTGAAGGGTTCTATTCCCGGAGCTAAAGGTTCATACGTAATTATCGAGAAATAATGGAGTTAAGTGTATTAAACATTGCCGGACAAGAGACAGGCAGGAAGGTAGAGTTAAATGACGCTATCTTCGGGATTCAGCCTAACGAACACGCTATTTATCTTGATGTAAAGCAGTTTTTAGCGAACAACCGCCAAGGGACCCACAAGTCAAAACAAAGAAATGAAGTTTCCGGTAGTACCCGTAAGCTGAAAAAGCAAAAAGGTACCGGTGGCGCCCGTGCAGGTGGTATCAAGAACCCTCTTTTTAGAGGAGGTGGTAGAGTGTTTGGACCCGTACCAAGAGATTATAGCTTCAAATTGAACAAGAAGCTGAAAAGATTGGCCCGTAAATCAGCATTATCTGTAAAAGCCGCTTCTAATGCGGTAACTATTGTTGAGGATCTCAATTTCGAAGCTCCGAAAACAAAACAGATGGTTCAGCTGTTTAACAACCTGAAATTAGATAACCGTAACATCCTGTTGGTTACCAATGACGTAAACGAAAACGTTTTGTTGTCAGCTCGTAATTTGCAATATGTGGATGTGATGAGAGTTAGCGATCTTGCAACTTACAATATCATGAGAGCTAAGAGTCTTGTGTTCGTTGAAAGTTCAGTGCAGGGCCTAAATGAAATGTTCAATCTTAATGAAGAGTAAGACATGCAAGTAATTGTGAAGCCCATTTTGTCAGAGAAAATGACTGCATTGACTGACAAGCAGAACAGAGTAGCATTCGTTGTTAATAAAGCAGCGAATAAATTAGAGATTAAGAAAGCTGTTGAAGCGATGTATAGCGTGACCGTGAAATCTGTGAATACTATGGTGTATCAAGGAGATGCTAAATCTCGTTACACGAAAGCAGGTGTCATTTCCGGAAGAACCGCTTCCTTCAAGAAAGCAATTGTGACCTTAGCAGAAGGTGATAGTATTGATTTTTTTAGCAATATTTAATTAAGATGGCTGTAAGAAAATTAAATCCTGTAACTCCTGGTCAGAGACATAAGGTAGCGATTACCTTTGATCAGTTGACTACAGATAGACCTGAGAAATCATTGTTAGGACCAAAGAGTAAAACTGGTGGACGTAATAACACCGGTAAAATGACAATGAGATATATAGGTGGTGGTCATAAACAAAGATACAGAATAATAGATTTCAAACGCGACAAGGATAATGTTCCTGCTCGTGTTGCAACAATCGAGTATGATCCCAATCGTACGGCGAGAATTGCTCTATTAGTGTATGCAGATGGAGAAAAACGTTACATTGTGGCACCGGATGGTTTGCAAGTTGGTCAAACCGTGATGAGTGGTGCTGGTGTAGCTCCGGAAGTTGGAAATGCATTGTTCTTATCTGAAATCCCGTTAGGTACAATCATTCATAACATCGAGTTAAGACCGCAGCAAGGAGCCGTGATGGCTCGTAGTGCCGGTTCTTACGCTCAGTTAGTAGCAAGAGAAGGAAAATATGCTTCAATCAAGTTACCTTCTGGTGAAGTTCGTATGGTGCTGTTAACCTGTCGTGCAACTGTTGGTACAGTGTCGAATTCCGACCACGCATTGGAACGTTCAGGTAAAGCAGGTCGTACTCGCTGGTTAGGCCGCAGACCTCGTGTGAGAGGTGTTGTAATGAACCCGGTTGATCACCCGATGGGTGGTGGTGAAGGCCGTGCTTCAGGAGGGCATCCTCGTTCAAGAAAAGGCTTGTTGGCTAAGGGTTACAAGACTAGAGCTCCTAAGAAACACTCTAGCAAGTATATCATAGAAAGAAGGAAAAAATAACTGATTAATTATTGATGTTATGAGTCGTTCGTTAAAAAAAGGCCCTTTTATTGATTTCAAGTTAGAGAGAAAAATATTGGTAATGAATGAGTCCAATAAGAAATCGGTTGTTAAAACCTGGGCTCGTCGTTCCATGATCTCTCCGGACTTCGTAGGGCACACTATCGCTGTACATAACGGTAATAAATTTATCCCGGTATTCGTGACTGAGAATATGGTAGGTCATAAATTGGGGGAATTTGCGCCGACACGTACATTTAGAGGCCATGCTGATAAGAAGAAAAAATAGTGCATGGTAAAGTTGAACTAAAGAAGATGTATTAAAATGGGTGCAAGAAAAAGATTAAGAGCAAATCAGAATAAAGAAGCCAAAAAAGAGAAGGCTTTTGCAATTCTTCGCAATTGTCCTACATCTCCTCAAAAAATGAGATTGGTGGCAGACTTGATCCGCGGAGTAGATGTACAGAAAGCTTTGGATATGCTTAAATTTTGTCCTAAAGAAGCTGCTCGTAGAGTTGAAAAGTTGTTGCTTTCAGCAATTGCTAACTGGGAACAAAAGAACGAGGGCAAACGTGTTGACGAAGCGTCCTTGTTCGTGCAGGAAATTTTCGTTGATGGTGCTGGTATGTTGAAAAGACTTAGACCAGCCCCGCAGGGAAGAGCACACCGGATTCGTAAACGTTCAAATCACGTGACGATCGTGTTGGGAAGCAAGACAGCCGTTGAAAATATTACAAAAGAATAGTTAGCATGGGACAGAAAGTTAATCCAATAAGCAATAGATTAGGAATCATCAGAGGATGGGATTCTAACTGGTTTGGCGGTAAGAACTATGGCGATAAATTGGTGGAAGATTACAAGATCAGAAAGTATCTGAACGCCCGTCTCGCTAAAGCAGGAATCGCTAAAATTGTTATCGAGAGAACCCTGAAGCTAATCACAATTACGATCAACACCGCTCGTCCGGGTATTATCATTGGTAAAGGCGGGCAAGAAGTTGATAAGTTGAAAGAGGAGCTGAAGAAGATCACCGATAAGGAAGTTCAAATTAATATCTTCGAAATCAAGCGTCCTGAGTTGGATGCCGTGATCGTGGGTAATAATATAGCTCGTCAGCTGGAAGGTCGTGTGGCTTACCGTAGAGCAATCAAGATGGCTATCGCTTCTACCATGAGAATGGGTGCGGAAGGTATCAAAATCTTGATTTCCGGTCGTTTGAACGGTGCTGAAATGGCAAGAGCGGAAATCTACAAAGAAGGTAGAATTCCATTGCACACGTTCCGTGCTGATATTGATTACGCTCAGGCCGAGGCATTGACGACCTATGGTCAGTTGGGTATTAAAGTTTGGATCTGCAAAGGAGAAGTTTACGGAAAACGTGAACTGGTTCCGAATGCACTGGTTGGTGCTCAGAAAGAGAACAACAACCGTCCGAATAATGCCGGCAAAAAAGGCGGGTTCAAAAAGAGAAAAAAATAGTCTTTTAACTTTTAAATAGATCAAGAGCTATGTTACAGCCGAAAAGGACTAAATACAGAAGATCGCAGAAAGGGAGAATGAGAGGGAATGCCCAAAGGGGACATGAACTTGCATTTGGGTCTTTCGGGATCAAGGCGTTGGAGAATATGTGGATTGAACAACGCCAGATTGAAGCGGCCCGTGTTGCAGTAACTCGTTACATGCAAAGACAGGGTCAGATATGGATTCGTATATTTCCAGATAAACCTATTACTAAGAAACCCGCTGAGGTTCGTATGGGTAAGGGTAAGGGATCTCCAGAGGGATTCGTTGCTCCTGTTACTCCGGGCCGTATTCTTTTCGAGGCAGATGGAGTACCGTATGCAATCGCTAAAGAGGCTTTGCGTTTGGCAGCACAAAAGTTACCCATCGCTACTAAGTTCGTGGTTAGACGTGATTACACTGAGTAGTCGTGAGACTATTTTGAATTTCGAAACGAAAAATTGTAAGAGAAATGAAAACATCAGAAATTAAGGATTTAACCACTGAAGAGATAAGAGAAAAGATCGAGACAGAAAAAGCTGCCTTGACCAAGATGAAGATGAACCATGCTGTTTCTCCTCTTGAGAACCCGATGTTAATCCGGACTACAAGAAGAAACATTGCTAGATTGATGACGGAGTTACGCAAACGTGAATTAAATAAGTAGTAGAAAAATGGAAAGAAATCTTAGAAAAGAGCGTACCGGTCTTGTAGTAAGCAACAAGATGGACAAATCTATCACGGTTGCCGTTCATTTTAAGGAGAAGCACCCGATTTACGGGAAGTTCGTCAACAAGACCAAGAAGTTCACTGCTCACGATGAGAAAAATGAATGTAACATTGGGGATACAGTGAGAATTATGGAAACCCGTCCTTTGAGTAAAACCAAGAGATGGAGATTAGTTGAAATCATTGAAAGAGCTAAGTAATCATGATACAACAAGAGAGTAGATTGACCGTAGCCGACAACAGCGGTGCTAGAGAAGTGCTTTGTATCCGTGTTCTTGGTGGTACCAAGAAAAGATATGCACGCGTAGGCGATAAAATCGTTGTTGCCGTGAAGAACGCCATCCCGAACGGTGAAGTGAAAAAAGGTTCAGTTAGTAAGGCTGTGGTAGTTCGTGTAAGTAAAGAATACAGACGTCCGGACGGATCTTATATCCGCTTTGATGACAATGCTTGCGTGTTGTTGAACAACGCAGGTGAGATGAGAGGAACTCGTATTTTCGGACCTGTTGCCAGAGAAGTTCGTGAGGGTTATACCAAAATTGTGTCACTAGCCCCCGAGGTACTTTAAGATTTTAGATTTATGATTTTGGATTGTAGATGAATAATCAAATTTCTTGAATCATAAATCGTAAATCATAAATCATAAATAATTTATACGATGAGCAAGAAGTTTCATATAAAGAAAGGTGACTTAGTTCAGGTAAATGCAGGAGAGGACAGAGGGAAGCAGGGGAAAGTACTTGAAATGATTCCAGACAAGCAACGAGCAATTGTTGAGGGTATCAACTTGGTAAGCAAACATACCAAACCCAATGCAGCTCACCCGCAAGGAGGAATTATCAAGAAAGAAGCTCCGATTCACATTTCTAACTTGAACGTGGTTGATCCGGTTACGGGAAAACCAACAAAGGTTGGGCGTAGACGGAATGCCGAAGGAAAATTAGTGAGATACGCTAAGAAATCCGGACAGGAATTGAAATAGTAAAATAAATAATTGCAGGTTGTTTTAGAGCAACTTGCAATTCTTGATTTAAATTTGTAGCTTTGCAGCCGCAAATTTAATGTAATATGCCGTGAGGCATGATAAACAAATAATTATAAATGAAATACGTACCAAATTACAAAACAAAGTATAACGAAGAAATTGTACCGACTTTGATGAAAGAGTTCGGATACAAGTCAGTTATGCAAGCACCCAGATTGGAGAAGATAGTAATCAATCAGGGCGTGGGATCATCCATTCAGGATAAGAAAATCCTTGAGTTTTCAATGAACGAGATTGCAACCATCACCGGTCAGAAACCCGTTGCTTGTAAATCGACCAAGGACGTTTCTAATTTTAAATTACGTAAAGGAATGCCGATCGGTGTTAGAGTAACTTTGCGTAAAGATCGTATGTATGAATTTTTAGAAAGACTTATTGTTTCTGCACTTCCGCGTATTCGCGACTTCAAAGGCATTAACAATAAGCTTGATGGAAGAGGAAATTACACATTAGGAATAGAAGAGCAGATCATTTTCCCGGAAATTGTGTTGGACAGTGTTCACAAGATTATGGGTATGAATGTAACGTTTGTAACTTCGGCTAATACCGACGAAGAGGCTTTTGCTCTTCTAAGAGAATTTGGATTACCATTTAAAAAGAACTAAAAAGAAGCGAAATGGCAAAAGAATCAATGAAGGCCCGTGAGGTAAAGCGTGCAAAATTGGTAGAAAAGTACGCCGCAAAACGAGCTAAGTTAAAAGAGGAAGGAGACTATATTGGATTAAGCCTTCTGCCTAAGAATTCAAGTCGCGTCCGTTTGCATAATAGATGCAAATTGACGGGAAGACCGAGAGGGTACATGAGACAATTTGGTATAAGCAGAATTCAGTTCCGCGAAATGGCATCTGCCGGACTTATACCTGGAGTTAAAAAGGCTAGTTGGTAATATTTAAAATTTGAAGAGATGACAGATCCAATAGCAGATTTCCTGACGCGTATTAGGAATGCAGTAAAAGCAGGTCATAAAGTTGTGGATATCCCCGGGTCAAAAATGAAACGGGAAATGACCAAAATCTTAAAAGAAAAAGGATATATTCTGAATTATAAATTCGAGCAAGATGGTGTTAGAAGCAACATTAAAATTGCTTTGAAATATCATCCTGAAACGAAGGCTCCCGCCATTAGGGCATTGACACGTGTTTCAAAACCGGGTCTGAGACGTTACACGAATGTAGAGGATATGCCTCGCGTGTTGAACGGATTAGGTATCGCGATTTTGTCAACGTCATTAGGTGTAATGTCTGATAAAGAGGCTCGCCAAAAGAATGTTGGAGGAGAAGTATTGTGTTATGTTTATTAATAAAAAGGGCGGAAAATGTCACGAATAGGAAAATTACCAATAGATATACCACAAGGGGTTACAGTTACTGTAAATCCTGATAACACGGTCGTAGTTAAAGGTCCCAAAGGAGAACTTTCTCAGGACGTACACGGAGATATGATCGTGAAAGTGGAAGGAGCTCACGTTATTGTAGAGCGTCCGTCAGAAGATAAAGCGCATAAATCCATGCACGGTTTGTATCGTGCTTTGATTCATAACATGGTTGTAGGTGTTTCTGAAGGTTACACGATCAAACAAGAGTTGGTTGGAGTCGGTTACAGAGCAAATGCTGAAGGTCAGGTTCTTGAATTGGGATTAGGTTATTCACACGGAATTTTCATGGTGTTACCGAACGAAGTGAAAGTAAGTGTGCTTAATGAAAAACGTGCTAACCCGATTATTACGTTGGAAAGTTGCGACAAACAACTGATCGGTCAGGTAGCGGCTAAGATTCGTTCATTCCGTAAACCGGAACCGTATAAAGGTAAAGGTATTAAATTTGTGGGTGAAGTTCTTCGTCGTAAGGCTGGTAAATCAGCTAAAGTTTAATCACCTGTAAAAAAGTAATGTTATGGCTTTAACTAAGGTAGAAAGAAGAATAAGAATAAAGAGAAGAATACGTAAAGTAATCTTCGGAACAGCTGAGAGACCTCGTTTGTCTGTATACCGTTCAAACACACAGATTTCTGCTCAGTTGATTGATGATAATGCCGGGAAAACTCTGGTATCAGCGTCTTCTTTATGCAAAGAGATTGCTGAAAAGAAAGGTAACAAGACAGAACAGGCTCAATTATTGGGTGCTATGCTTGCTGAAAAGGCAAAAGCAGCCGGGATTACCGCTGTTGTGTTTGACAGAAACGGGTATTTATATCACGGAAGAGTGAAAGCATTGGCAGATGCAGCTCGTAACGGTGGTCTTAATTTTTAAAAGTAGGCAAGAATGGAACAGAAGATTAATAGTGCAGACTTGGAATTGAAAGACAGATTGGTAGCTATCAACCGAGTAACAAAAGTTACCAAGGGAGGTAGAACCTTCAGTTTCTCTGCTATCGTAGTTGTAGGTGACGAAAACGGTATTGTGGGTTACGGGTTAGGTAAAGCTAATGAGGTAACTACCGCTATTGCAAAGGGCGTTGAAGCTGCGAAGAAAAATTTGATTAAAGTACCTGTATTGAAAGGAACTCTTCCTCACGAGCAAGAAGCTAAATATAGTGGAGCAACTGTATTCATGCGTCCTGCTTCTTCCGGTACCGGATTGGTTGCCGGAGGTGCTATGCGTGCCGTGTTGGAAAGTGTAGGGGTGAAAGATGTGTTAGCAAAATCTAAAGGATCATCTAATCCTCACAACTTGGTAAAAGCAACTTTCGCTGCTTTGAAGTTGTTGAGAGATCCTCGTACGATTGCTCAACAGAGAGGAATTAGTCTTGACAAAGTGTTTAACGGATAAACTGGAATGACGATGGCAAAGATTAAAATTACATTGGTAAGAAGTAGAATTGGTAGTGATAAACGTCAAGTTGCTACTTTGAACGCACTAGGCCTCGGAAAAGTGAACAGCAGTGTTGAACACGAAACTTCACCGCAAATCATGGGAATGGTGGCTAAAGTGCAACATCTCGTACGTGTGGAGGAAGTAAAGTAATTGTTAAACCTATTTTAAAGAGTATACAATGGATTTAAGTAGCTTAAAACCGGCGGCTGGATCAACTCACAGAGAAAAGAGAATTGGTCGTGGTCAGGGTTCCGGAAAAGGAGGTACTTCTACAAGAGGGCATAAAGGAGCCAAATCGAGATCAGGTTATAAATCTAAGATCGGTTTTGAAGGAGGACAGATGCCTTTGCAGAGACGTGTACCGAAATTTGGCTTTAAGAATATAAACAGAGTAGAATATAAAGCTATCAATGTAGGGATGCTTCAAGATCTGGCAGAAAGAGATAATCTTACCGTAATTGACCGAGATGTATTAATTCAAGCCGGGTTAATGTCTAAGAACGATCTTCTTAAGGTATTAGGTGACGGAGCGTTAACTGCTAAGCTTGAGGTGAAAGCTAATGCTTTCTCCACTAAAGCGGTAGCCGCTATCGAGGCTGTTGGCGGAACAGTAGTTAAATTGTAAGATTAAAAATTTGGGAGTTTAAAGTTGTTTTTAAAATAGAATTACTATTTTTGAAGCAACTTTAACAAAATCCCAGATCAATGCCTTAAAAGAAAGAACTTATGAAGTTATTTGATACATTAAAGAACATTTGGAAAATAGAAGAGCTCAAGACTAGGATTTTAACTACGCTTGGGCTTATTCTCGTTTACAGGTTAGGAACAGAGATCGTACTGCCGGGTATCGACCCTCATGGTTTGCAGGCTCTGAAAGATCAGACATCCAGCGGAGTGTTAGGCTTGTTGGATATGTTCTCAGGAGGTGCTTTCTCGAATGCGTCGGTATTTGCGTTAGGTATTATGCCCTACATCTCCGCATCCATCGTTGTGCAGTTATTGGGAATTGCGGTTCCTTATTTTCAGCGCTTACAAAAGGAAGGCGAGAGCGGTAGACGTAAAATTAACCAGATTACGCGGTACCTCACATTAGTTATCCTGGTATTACAAGGTTCGGCGTATCTTACAAACTTGAAAGCTCAGGTGCCGGCAGAGGCTTTTGTATCTACTGGTTTTTGGCAATTCCAGCTCCCCTCCATCGTAATCATGGCCGCAGGTTCAATGTTTGTTCTGTGGTTGGGAGAGAGAATTACTGATAAGGGAATTGGTAACGGAGTATCCATCATTATCATGATTGGTATCATTGCTCGTTTGCCGTTCGCATTTATTGCAGAGTTAACTTCCAGAGTTTCTCAACAAGGAGGAGGTTTGGTAGCATTCTTGATCGAGTTGATCATATTATTCTTGGTATTTTGTGGATCAATCTTGCTTGTACAGGGAACACGTAAAGTGCCCGTACAGTATGCCAAGAGAATCGTGGGTAATAAACAATACGGTGGCGTCCGTCAATATATCCCATTGAAAATCAATGCTGCTGGGGTTATGCCTATCATCTTCGCTCAAGCTATCATGTTATTACCTGTTTCTTTGATAAACTATGCAAATTCGGAATCATTATCCGGCTTTGCTGCAGCGTTTTCAAACTTCACAGGATTCTGGTATAATTTCACGTTCTTTATCATGATTGTCGCATTTACTTATTTTTATACGGCTATCACAGTGAATCCGATGCAAATGTCTGAAGATATGAAGAAGAATGGTGGATTTATTCCGGGAGTAAAACCGGGAAGAAAAACGATGGAGTTCCTCGATACCATTATGTCTAGAATCACACTTCCTGGATCTATATTTCTGGGGATTGTAGCGATCCTTCCGGCTTTTGCCCAAATCTCGGGTGTTAACCACCAGTTTGCTCAGTTCTATGGAGGTACGTCTTTGTTGATTTTAGTTGGTGTAGTGTTAGATACATTACAACAAATCGAATCTCACTTGTTGATGCGTCACTATGACGGGTTGATGAAATCAGGACGTATTAAAGGTAAAAATCCTGGGGGACCTGCTGCATATTAAGAAAAATAATTGTACTTTTGCGGCATGATTTTTTTAAAGACACAGGAGGAGATTGAGTTATTGCGGGAAAGTAACCAATTAGTAGGAAAAACTCTGGGTGAGGTGTCCAAACACATTCGCCCGGGTGTTTCGACTTTAGAATTGGATAAGATCGCTGAGGATTTTATTCGTTCGCATGGTGGTGTTCCCGGATTTCTCGGGTATGGAGGGTTCCCGAACACACTTTGTATTTCAGTGAATGATGAGGTGGTTCATGGGATTCCGTCCTCTCGTCGTTTAGAGGAAGGCGATGTCGTATCTGTTGATTGCGGGGTTGTGAAGAATGGTTTTTATGGAGATAGCGCCTATACTTTTGCTGTTGGGGAGATTAGTGATGAAGTGAAAAAACTTTTGCAAGTGACAAAAGATAGTTTGTATAAAGGGATAGAACAGGCTGTTGCGGGAATGCGAATAGGAGATATTGGTTATGCTGTACAGTCGTATGCAGAGGCGAACGGATTCTCTGTTGTAAGAGAGTTAGTCGGGCATGGTGTAGGAAAGAACTTGCATGAAGAACCTCAGGTCCCGAATTACGGACGGAGAGGACAGGGGTGCAAATTGAAAATCGGAATGGTGATCGCTATTGAACCTATGATCAATATGGGAGCACGTAACGTTTTCCAGATGGCAGATGGATGGACAATAAAAACAAGAGATCATTTACCAGCTGCCCATTTCGAGCATACGTTGGCTATCAGAAAAGGAGAAGCTGATATTTTGTCAACATTTGAATATATAGAAGACAGGAAATTCTAAAAATTGAATTATGGCGAAACAGCCTTCGATAGAGCAAGATGGAGTAATAACGGAAGCATTGTCAAATGCTATGTTTCGTGTTGAACTGGAAAACGGGCATATTATTACGGCCCACATTTCGGGAAAGATGCGAATGCACTATATAAAGATACTTCCGGGAGATAGAGTAAGAGTGGATATGTCACCTTATGATCTCACGAAAGGTAGGATAACATTTAGATATAAAAATTAAATTGTTAAGCAATGAAGGTAAGAGCATCTGTTAAGAAGCGTAGTGCTGATTGCAAGATTGTAAGAAGAAAGGGCGTTTTGTACGTCATTTGCAAAAAGAACCCGAAGTTTAAGCAACGTCAGGGTTGATTATTAATTTAGTAAAAAGAGTAAAAAAGATTTATGGCAAGAATCGTTGGTGTAGATTTGCCCTCAAATAAGAGAGGGGAGATAGCTCTAACCTATATCTTTGGTATAGGTAGAAGTAGTGCTAGGACCATATTAGAAAAGGCCGGCATCGATTTTGACACTAAAGTGAAGGATTGGAATGACGATCAACTAGCTGCTGTACGTAATATCATCAATGGTGGGTACAAAGTAGAAGGAGAGTTGAGAACTTCTATCCAAATGAACATTAAGCGACTGATGGATATTGGTTGCTACAGAGGAATCAGACATCGTATCGGTCTTCCGGTAAGAGGACAAAGTACGAAGAATAATGCCCGTACGAGAAAGGGTAAAAAGAAAACTGTTGCTAACAAGAAGAAAGCAACTAAATAATTGATTAGAGATTGAATTATGGCAAAGAAGTCTACATCAAACAAGAAACGGCTAGTTAAAGTTGAAGCCGTGGGACAAGCACACGTTCATTCCTCTTTTAATAATATCATTATCTCGTTGACTAATTCAAGTGGACAAGTAATCTCTTGGTCATCAGCAGGTAAGATGGGATTTAGAGGATCAAAGAAAAACACCCCTTATGCAGCCCAGACGGCAGCTACCGATTGTGGTAAAGTTGCTTTTGATTTGGGAATGAGAAAAGTTAAGGTATATGTCAAAGGACCGGGTAACGGTAGAGAGTCTGCAATTCGAGCTATTCACGCTTGCGGAATCGAAGTTGCCGAGATCATTGATGTTACGCCGCTTCCGCACAATGGATGTCGTCCTCCCAAACGGAGAAGAGTGTAAGTTAACATTGGGTGTAATTTTTTAAATCAAATAGAGATGGCTAGATATACAGGACCTAAGTCTAAGATAGCAAGAAAATTTGGTGAGCCCATTTTTGGACCGGATAAAGCGTTAGAACATCGTAACTATCCTCCCGGACAACATGGTATTGCTCATCGTAGAAAAAAGATCTCTGAGTATGGAACTCAGTTGAAAGAAAAACAAAAAGCAAAATATACCTACGGTTTGTTAGAAAGACAATTCCGTATTTTATTCGAGAAAGCTGAAAGTAGTAAAGGGGTAACCGGTGAAGTATTACTTCAATTGCTGGAATGTCGTTTGGATAATGTGGTTTATCGTTTGGGAATCGCTCCGACCCGTGCGGCTGCTCGTCAGTTTGTTTCTCATAGACACATTACCATTAACGGCCACGTATGTAATATTCCTTCATGTCACGTTCGTCCGGGGGATGTTGTTGCTGTAAGAGAAAAATCTAAGGCATTGGAAGTGATTAACGAATCATTGAGAGGTAATAGAAGTAGCAGATATTCTTGGTTAGAGTGGGATGCTACAGCTATGAGTGGTAAACTACTTAATGTTCCGGAAAGAGCAGATATTCCTGAGAATATTAAAGAGCAGTTAATCGTAGAGTTGTATTCTAAGTAGTAAAATAAAAATATATATGGCAATATTAGCTTTCCAGAAACCGGACAAAGTAATCATGCTTGAATCAACAGACAAATTCGGTAAATTCGAATTTCGTCCGTTGGAGCCAGGTTACGGCATCACTATTGGTAATCCACTACGCAGAATCTTGTTGTCTTCTTTGGAAGGCTTTGCGATTACCGGTATTAAAATTCAAGGTGTAGATCATGAGTTTGCGACAATCCCTGGCGTTATCGAAGATGTTACCGAGATTATCTTGAACTTGAAACAGGTTCGGTTGAAAAGAAAAGTGGAGGACGTGGAGAATGAAAAGTTGACTGTTACCGTTTCTGGACAAGAGACGTTTACTGCCGGTGATATGAATCAATTCCTGAAAGGGTTTGAAGTTTTGAACCCGGAATTGGTAATCTGCAACATGGATACTTCCACGAGCCTAGACATAGAATTAACCATTCAGAAAGGACGCGGTTATGTTCCTGCTTCAGAGAATATGCCTGCAGACGCAGAGATTGGTGTAATTCCTATTGATGCTATTTACACGCCGATTAAGAACGTGAAATACGAGATTGAGAATTACCGTGTAGAAGGAAAAACTGACTATGAACGTTTGGTTTTTGACATCGAGACTGATGGTTCTATCAATCCCACGGATGCGTTGAAAGAGGCTGCTAAGATATTGATTCATCATTTCATGTTATTCTCTGACGAGAAAATTACTCTTGAAACAGAGGATAAATATGGAAACGAAGAGTTTGATGAAGAGGTATTGCATATGCGTCAGCTGTTAAAGACAAAGCTCGTGGACATGGATCTTTCTGTGCGTGCGTTGAATTGTTTGAAGTCTGCTGAGGTTGAAACTTTAGGTGAGCTTGTCCAATTTAATAAGAATGACTTGTTGAAGTTTAGAAACTTCGGTAAGAAATCTTTGACTGAGTTGGAAGCTCTTTTGGAGAACAATAACCTTGAATTCGGTATGGACGTTGCCAAGTATAAATTAGACAAAGAATAAGTAAAATGAGACATAATAAGAAAATTAACCATTTAGGTAGAACTAGTTCTCACAGACATGCTCTACTTTCTAATATGGCTTGTTCTTTGATTCTTCACAAGAGAATCCAAACGACACTAGCTAAAGCTAAGGCCCTGAGGGTCTATGTTGAGCCGCTTTTGACGAAAGCCAAAAACGACACGACTCACTCTAGAAGAACCGTCTTCTCTTACCTTCGTCGCAAAGAAGTTGTTGCTGAAATGTTCGGTGACATTGCACAAAAAATTGCTAACCGTCCAGGAGGATATACCCGTATTTTGAAATTGGGTAACCGTTTGGGCGATAATGCAGAGATGTGTATGATAGAGTTGGTGGATTATAACACGACTTATACTGAAGTGAAAAAAGAGGAGGTCAAGAAAACGACTCGTCGTAGAAGATCTTCTGCAAAGAAAGAGACAGCTCCTGCTGCAACTGAAGAAGTTCAAGTGGCAGAGACACCTGCAGAGGAGGCTCCGAAAGCTGAATAAAGTGTTATTATTTCAGATAAAAATAACCCCGAACTCATTATTCGGGGTTATTTTTTTGAATATTAGAGAAGAACGAGAGGAATATGAATATTAAGAATAGGGTGGAAATTATTCTTGTTATTGGATTCGATGTTGAGTTATGACTATTGTGATAAAGAGCGGGATTTTGTCAAAAGCGATAAAAAATTAGCCCAGCTCAGGGTTGACGGAATACTCTGCAAAATTGGGCTGGGCGGAGATGGGGGAGGTAATTAAAAATTAGAACTCTTCTTCCATAATATTCATGTCTTCAGAAGAACGTTGATGCTTTTGTTTGGAGGCTTTCATGTTTCCAAAGTTATAGCTTAGTGTGAATCGGAAGATTCCGCCTTTTCTCCAACTATCACTGTCTTGTTTGAATCCGTTGCCGGAAGTAATGCTGTGCCAACTACGAGAATTCAAAATATCTTGTACGCTTATGCTAAGGTTTATTTTTCGGTCGAAGAAAAACTTTCGGGCTCCTAAATCTAAGCGATAACTTGCTTCTCGGTGTCCTTGGGCAATAATCTGTTTAGAGTTATAGCTTCCGGTGGCTTGCAACGAGATTGCGTATGGTAGCATAGCGTTGGCAATGATTTTGCCTGTCCAAGAGAAATTATCGTCCCGTTCTCCTGTAACTGGAGAGTCTGCTCCTGCCGGGAGGTAAGAAAAACCTTCCAATTCGTTATAATAAAAATTTAGGGTTGTTGTGAAATCTAGGAATTTCAATAATTTATTTTTTGCCACAATTTCGGCTCCGGCAGAAGAAGATTGCGTGATGTTAGCCGATGTACTTTTCATTACATCCCCTTCCCGGTAGCGAATACGTTGAATCACGTCGTCTGTGTTTCGGTAATAGGTGGAAACGGATAGTGTATGCTTGTCCCAAGTCTTGATATAATTCAACTCGAAAGAATTGGAATATTCTGGGGTGAGGTAGGGATTACCGAACGAGATATTAAGTGAATCGGTCATGTTCATGAAAGGGTTCAATTGCCAACCTCTAGGACGAGAAATTCGTCGGGTATAGTTGACCTGTATTTCATGGTTTTGGGGTAGGCTATATGATAGAAACAAGCTAGGAAATAAACTGAAATAGTCATCTTTGTACGGGGTGGCTGTGGTCTCGGTTTCTCCATATCCTAGTGATTGGGTTTCCGTGTCCGTGTATTCTCCCCGTAAACCCAGTTGCAATCCCAAATTATTCATTTTCGTGGAGAACGTGGCGTATAAAGCTTGAATATTTCGGTTATAAGAGTATTTATTATACAATAACTCATCAAACATTGCTGTTGCTTTTGTTTCACCGGAATAGGTTTCTACAGGGCTTTTTTGTCTACTAAGCGTGCCTTTGTAACCTGTTTCCAGCTTACTTTCTTCCGAGAATTGATTTACGTAGTCCGCTTGAAATTCCCAGCTTTGGGAACGGTTGTCACTTTCCTGTTTTTGCCAGGAAGAGGTTTCTTTATTCTGTGAATAAAGAGAATGCTGTTTGTATATGCTGGTTCCGTCAGAAACCCATAAATCCCAAGACACACGAGCTGTTATATTACTTTTCTCGCTGAATTCGTGTTTGTAGTCGAGATTAATGTTGCCTCCTTTTGAGGAGTTGTCAGAATCGCTGATCCGTTCGCTGCTAGTAAACGATTCGGGAACATCACTTTCATAACGGATGGTGTTGTTGGAATTTCGGTTCCCAAAATGTCCGAATCCTTCAATTCCAATATGGTCGGTCTGTGTGATGTGAAAAGTCAAACCTGCCCGGGTAAAGAGAGAACCCCCATCCCGATCGTTCTGACCTTTCTGATTCAGGTAAGAGACAGGATTGCCTTGATCATCTAGGTTGATGCGATCTGTATAATCTTTGCCTTCTGATTTTCTTTGGCGGTACCCGATATTAAGATAAGATTCAATCTTACCACTGCTATAATTGATGCTGCCACTGGCATTATACCCGCCTAAAATGTCTGTCCCAATTTGAAAACTCCCATAATGTCCGGCTTTTCGGTTTTTTTTCAAGATAATATTGATAATTCCGGAAGTCCCTTCTGGACTGAATTTGGCTGATGGGTTTGTAATCAATTCTATACGCTCGATACTTTCAGCAGGGATTTGCTCTAGAATTTGGGCTTGGTTGTCTGCAGATAGGCCTGATGCCTTGCCGTTGATCCATACCGTTACGCTTGAGTTGCCCCGTAAAGAGATCTCTCCTTCGTTGTCTACCTCTACCGAGGGAATATTTTCAAGTAGTTCGCTGGCTGATCCTCCGGCCTGAGAAATATTGGATTCCACATCAAAGACTTTTTTGTCGATTTCGAATCTCATTTGTGCTCGTTGTCCTACAACTTTTATCTCGTCAATTACTTGGCTGTCTTCTTCCAAAAAGATATTTTTCACGTTCACGTTTCTTGCTGTTGACGAGATTGTAAATTCTTGTTCCACGGATTTGTAACCGATAAACGAGGCAGAGAGTGTGTAAGTTCCGTTCTTTATCCTGTTGATACGGAAAAATCCAGTTGAATCGCTGACTGTTCCCGTTAATGGGGTTTTAGTTCCTATGGCTCGGATACTCACGTTGACAAACTCTAAGGGTTTCTTTGTTTTAGCATCTATAATTCGTCCTTTGACACTTCCCATTTGGGCAAAGGTCGGTAGGGCAAATAACATGAAAATGATAGCTAAAATAGCTTCTTTTACTTTACTCATATACACTTTATACACAATTGAACATTCCGTCGAAGAATGGATTGTTTTTGATTTCAAGCCTAAATCTTCGCACTACTAAGACAAATTTTACCATAGAAAGTTTATTGCGAGATTAAATTTATAACAAGGAACTTTACAAACTTTATAAACCAAATTATGTGACTTTTCAATTGTTTTACGTATCTTAGTCACAACAATTTATTTACGAACTTTTAAAGTTGAGAGGAATGTATATTACAGAAGTTATCGGAAGAGAAGTGTTGGATTCAAGAGGAAATCCAACCGTAGAAGTAGATGTTATTCTGGAATGTGGGGCGATGGGCCGTGCTGCGGTGCCGTCTGGAGCGTCCACGGGAGAACATGAAGCATTGGAATTACGTGATGGAGACAAGAATAGATATGGCGGTAAGGGGGTAACCAAAGCCGTGAATAATGTAAATACAGTGATTGCCGATGCCTTATTGGGGATGAACGTGACTGATCAGGTGGGGATTGACCGTGTTTTATTAGAATTGGACGGTACGCCGACCAAGAGTAATTTAGGTGCCAATGCGTTGTTAGGAGTTTCTTTGGCTTGTGCGAAGGCTGCGGCTAATGCATTGGAAATGCCATTGTATCGTTACATCGGTGGTGTGAATGCGAAAGTGTTACCAGTGCCGATGATGAATATTATTAACGGAGGATCTCATTCTGATGCTCCGATCGCCTTTCAGGAGTTTATGATTCGTCCGGTTGGAGCAGAATCTTTCCGAGAGGCTTTGCGTATGGGGGCGGAGGTTTTCCATAGTTTGAAGAAAGTTCTTCATGATCGAGGGTTGAGTACGGCTGTGGGTGACGAGGGTGGTTTTGCTCCTGCTTTGAAGGGGACGGAAGATGCTTTGGAGTCTATCATTAAAGCTATAGATGCTGCCGGGTATAAGGCTGGTGAGGATGTAATGATAGGGTTAGATTGTGCTTCTTCTGAATTCTATAAGGATGGAGTTTATGATTATTCTAAATTTGAAGGTGCGACGGGTGCAAAACGTTCTTCTGCCGAGCAGGTAGCTTATTTGGAAGAATTGATTTCCCGCTATCCGATCGATTCTATCGAGGATGGTATGAGCGAAAACGATTGGGAAGGTTGGCAATTACTGACCCAACGTATAGGGAATCGTTGCCAACTGGTGGGGGATGATCTGTTCGTGACGAATGTGCAATATTTAAAGAAAGGTATTGAAATGGGATGTGCTAATTCTATTTTGATCAAAGTAAATCAAATTGGCACATTAACCGAAACACTGGATGCGATAGATATGGCTCACCGTGCTGGCTACACGTCGGTAACTTCTCATCGTTCTGGGGAAACGGAAGATGCAACTATCGCAGATATTGCAGTAGCAACCAATTCTGGACAAATTAAGACGGGATCGTTGAGTCGTTCAGACCGTATGGCGAAATACAACCAATTGCTTCGCATTGAGGAAGAATTGGGTGATAATGCCCAGTTCTATGGACGGAAATTTTGCAAGTAATTGAATTTATTCATAAAATGTAAAGACTCTTATGGCAATAGCTGTAGGAGTCTTTTCTTTTTAAGGTAGAATAATATGCTTGATTTTATAGTATATTTGTATTACGAAATCTTAAAAACAAATTTATGAAAAAGTATGTAGCTGAAATGATTGGTACTATGGTACTTGTGCTTATGGGATGTGGTAGTGCTGTTATTGCCGGAAGTGAAGTTGGTTTTTTGGGAATTGCTTTTGCTTTCGGTTTGTCTGTAGTTGCGATGGCGTATGCTATTGGAAGTATTTCTGGGTGTCATATTAATCCAGCCATCACCTTAGGAGTTTTTTTGACGGGGCGAATGAATGGAAAGGATGCTGGAATGTATATGTTATTTCAGTTGATCGGTGCTTTGGTCGGTTCGGCAATTCTTCATGCAATTTCTTCCGGGATGGGATTGGAAGGAACGGGAGCGAATATGTATGGAGAAGGAAATATGGTTCCGGCTTTTGTGGCTGAGTTGGTGTTTACTTTTATCTTTATTCTTGTTGTTCTAGGAGCCACAAGTGCTAACGCTCCTGCTGGATTTGCCGGATTGGTGATCGGTTTATCTTTGGTTTTGATCCATATTGTATGTATTCCTATAACAGGGACTTCAGTTAATCCGGCCAGAAGCATTGCTCCTGCTATTTTTGAAGGAGGTAATGCTCTAAGTCAATTATGGTTGTTCATTATTGCCCCGTTCTTAGGAGCGATTCTTGCTGCTGGAGTTTGGAAATATTTCGAGTGTCAGAAATGTAAATAAGTGGGTATGAAGATGGGGACTTGGTCGAGTCCTCATTTTTATTCTGATTCTTCTTCTTTTTTAGACTTACCTTCCACGATTATGACGATCTCTCCTTTTACCCCGTTTTCGGTATAATAATCAATTAATTCTTTTAATGTACCCCGCTGGAAGTCTTCGAAAAATTTACTGATTTCGCGAGCTACACAGGCATGGCGATTTTCGCCGAAGAGTTCTGCCATTTGTTCGAGAGCTTTTACCAGACGGAACGGTGATTCGTAAAATATCATCGTGCGTTCCTCTTCAGCGAGAGTTATGATCTTCTTTTGACGACCTTTTTTTTGTGGTAAAAATCCTTCAAAACAAAAACGATCACAAGGTAGACCAGAGTTAACGAGAGCCGGAACAAATGCTGTGGCTCCAGGTAAACATTCAGTCTCTATTCCTTGTTCGATGCAGGTACGTACGAGTAGAAATCCTGGGTCGGAGATTCCTGGTGTCCCGGCATCACTGATTAAGGCTATGTCTTCCCCCCGGGCAATGCGTTCTGCAATACGACTCACTTGTTGGTGTTCGTTGAATTTATGGTGCGAGAGCAAGGGAGTGCTGATCTCGTAATGTTTTAGTAGTTTCGCAGAGGTACGGGTGTCTTCAGCAAGTACAAGAGATACTTCTTTTAGTATGCGAAGTGCTCTCAGCGTAATGTCTTCAAGATTACCGACTGGGGTTGGGATCAGATATAATTTAGCCATATTAGTTACCAATTGAAAGTGAATTTCGATCTTTAATGGTTTACGGAGACAAAGGTAGGGAATAAAGTATTTATATGTGTGAGGATGAGAAATTTTATTTTATGAATGTAGAATAATTGCGCATAATGTTAATTTTCAGTGGTTTATTCGTGTTTTTGACGTTAAATGTTCTGTAAAGAGAAAAAAAAATCACGTTTTCTTTGGTGGGAAGGAAATTTGCCGTATATTTGCAACCGCTAAAGCAAAAGATGGTCCGTTCGTCTAGGGGCTAGGACGCAAGATTCTCATTCTTGTAACACGGGTTCGATTCCCGTACGGACTACCGAGATTTTAGTGGGTTTTATGGTCCGTTCGTCTAGGGGTTAGGACGCAAGATTTTCATTCTTGTAACACGAGTTCGATTCTCGTACGGACTACCGAGATTTTAGTGGGTTTTATGGTCCGTTCGTCTAGGGGTTAGGACGCAAGATTTTCATTCTTGTAACACGAGTTCGATTCTCGTACGGACTACAAAGTTGAATTAAATTAATTTGTAGAGATGGCAAATCATCAATCATCAGAAAAAAGAATAAGGCAGACTGAAAAAAGAAGATTACATAATCGTTATTACGCAAAGACTGCTAGAAATGCCGTTAGAAAGCTACGTGCAATGACCGAAAAGGAGACTGCAGCAGAATTGTTACCGAAAGTTTCGGCTATGTTGGATAAATTAGCAAAAAAACATATTATCCACAAGAACAAAGCAGCTAACTTGAAGTCAAGTTTGGCTTTACATGTAAATAAATTGTAATTTTATTATTTTAAGATATTGAGGTAACAAACATTTTGTTTGTTACCTTTATTTCTTTATGGTGATTGATCTTGAGAAATCCTTCTCGAGATTTTTTTTGTTGTAAAAAAATGCCTATATTGCCAGCAATAAAGAAAAAATTATGGCTGGAAATTATATCCCGATTTCCTCGTGGGCGGAAGATGATAAGCCTCGGGAAAAGATGTTGTTGAAAGGTGTTGCAGCACTTTCGACAAATGAGCTACTTGCAATTTTAATTCGTTCGGGGAGTGGAGGAGAATCTGCCTTGGATTTATCTCGCAGGATATTAACGGATGCTAGTAATGATCTGAATTCGTTGGCTCGTCTTTCTGTTTTGGATTTTATGAATCGTTACAAAGGAGTTGGGATGGCGAAGGCCACCTCAATTATTGCGGCGATGGAATTAGGACGTCGCCGGGCGTTATCTACGGTAAGGGAAGAACCATCCTTAACTACTAGTCGTGATTTGTATGATTATCTCCAGCCATTAATTGGAGATTTGGACCATGAAGAATTTTGGGTTGTGACTCTGTCTAGTGCTTGTCGGATTAAGTCGTGTGATCGTTTGTTTTCAGGGGGAATTGAAAGTACGATTATTGATATTCGTATGATATTTCGGAAGGTATTGGAATCAAAGGCTTGTTCTATCGTGATAGCTCACAACCATCCTAGCGGTAATAACCGTCCGAGTTCTTATGATATTACTTTGACGAAGAAGGTGCAAGAGGCTGGGCGGGTGTTGGATATCACACTGCTGGATCATATTGTTGTTTGTCCTGATCGATATTATAGTTTTGCGGATAATGGAATGCTTTAATCCCATTAAGTGCTAAAAAGTTGAATTGAAAGAATATCTTTTTTGTATCTTTGTGGCAGTTGTTTGTGTCACATTGGCACTTGTTATGCTTGTCAATGTGGCATATTGATGATTGGCAGGGATTTTGCTTGGAAAGAGTAACTTAGAATGTTTATTCATAAAAATATATACGATATGGCAGAAGAGAAGAGATCGGCTCAAGAAAATGAGTTTGAAGAGTCACAGACAAACGAGATGAAGAAAGAAGAAGTGAATTCTGAAAAACATCACGAGGAGGCTCACAAAAAGAAGGAAGATAAGTCTTGTAGAAAAGAAGATAAACAACTTGAAGAATTGGGACAGAAGCTGATCGAGATGAATGATAAATATTTACGTCTGTCTGCAGAGTTCGATAATTATCGGAAACGTACCTTGAAAGAAAAAATGGAGTTAACTAAAAGTGCGGGGGAACAATTGTTAAGTAATATTTTGCCCGTGGTGGACAATTTCGAGCGAGCTTTAAAGAGTATGAGTATGACGAAAGATGTGGCGGCTCTGAAAGAAGGGGTAGATTTGATCTATGCTAATTTCAAGTCTTTTTTGACACAGAATGGCGTGAAAGAAATAGAAACTGAAAATGCTGATTTTAATACAGATATTCACGAGGCGGTAACGACTATCCCAGCCCCTACTCCGGAATTGAAGGGGAAAGTATTGGATTGTATTGAGAAGGGGTATTATTTGAATGATAAGGTCATGCGTTTTGCGAAGGTGGTTGTTGGTGAATAAAATATAGTTGCGTGGTAATGGAAAAGAGAGATTATTATGAGGTGTTGGGGGTATCTAAGAGTGCTGATGCCACTGAGATCAAGAAAGCATATCGGAAATTGGCTTTGAAATATCATCCGGATAAGAACCCGGGAGATAAGGAGGCCGAGGAAAAATTTAAAGAAGCTGCGGAAGCATACGATGTGTTGAGTAATGAGGAAAAGAGACGTCGTTATGACCAGTTTGGACATGCCGGTGTTGGAGGTGCCGGGCAAGGAGGCTTTGGTGGCGGCATGAGTATGGATGATATTTTCTCTCAGTTCGGGGATATTTTTGGAAGTTTTGGCGGCTTTAGTGGTTTCGGGGGTTTTGGTGGTGGCCGTAGTGCCCGTCGGGTCAACCGGGGAACTAACTTGAGAGTGAAAGTGAAAATGAATCTTCAAGAAATTGCTACCGGAATTGAGAAAAAAATCAAAGTAAAAAAATACGTGGCTTGTCAACATTGTAACGGTACGGGAGCAAAGGATGGAAAATCCTATTCCACTTGTTCTACCTGTAAGGGATCGGGACAGGTGACGCGGGTACAGAATACAATATTGGGAGCGATGCAAACTACTTCCACGTGTCCTACTTGTGAAGGTGAAGGAAAGATTATTAGTGAAAAATGTACTTTCTGTAATGGAGAGGGTGTGTTGATGTCGGAAGAGGTAATTTCTATCAATATTCCGGCAGGAGTGGCAGAAGGAATGCAACTATCATTGAGTGGTAAAGGAAATGCCGCTCGTCGTGGAGGTGTGAACGGGGATTTGATCGTGTTGATAGAAGAAGAAGAGCATCCGGAGTTGGTAAGAGATGGGAATGATTTATTGTATAATGTGTTTATCGGATATCCGGAAGCTGTGTTAGGAGAAACGGTTGAGATTCCAACTATCGAAGGAAAAGTGAAAGTGAAGATTGAAGCAGGTACTCAACCGGGTAAAATATTGCGTTTACGAGGAAAAGGATTGCCTGATGTAAACGGTTACGGTAAAGGTGATTTGTTGGCAAAGGTAAACGTGTGGATTCCTAAGAACTTGTCGAAGGACGAGAAAAAGCTCGTTGAAAAGATGAGAGAGGCGGAAGGTTTTAAGCCAGGGAGTAGCGATAAGAAAAGTATCTTCTCCAAGATGAAGGATTTTTTTGATTAGAAAATAGATATATGATTACACTGACACAATTAGAATATATTGTTGCGGTCGATGAATTCCGGCATTTTGCAACAGCGGCAGATAAGTGTTTCGTGACACAACCGACACTGAGTATGCAAATTAAAAAGTTGGAAGATGATCTGGGTGTAATCATTTTCGATCGAAGTCGACAACCGGTTGTGCCCACAGATATTGGTTATAAGTTGATAGAGCAGGCCAGAACAGTGTTGGCTTCGACACAAAGAATAAAAGAGATTATTAATGAAGAGAAACAGGAGGTAGCGGGATCTTTAAAAATAGGTATTATTCCTACGCTAGCTCCTTATTTATTGCCGATATTTATCGGGGATTATATTCGTCGTTATCCTGGAGTACAAGTGGAGGTGGAAGAATTGATTTCGGAAGAGATTATTCGGCGACTGAAACATGACACGTTGGATGTGGGTATATTCGTGACTCCTTATCATGATGATAAAATTAGTGAACAGCCTGTGTTTTATGAGGAAATGATGATATATGCCCATCCTGATCACGAACTTTTAAAAAAGAAAGACGTAGAAACACAAGATATAGCAACTCCTGAGTTATGGATGTTGGGAGATGGACATTGTTTCCGGGATCAAGTTGTAAATTTATGTGAGATGCGAGGAACGCAGCATAAAAATTTACCTTTTGATTTCGAAAGTAATTCTTTGGAGACTTTGATGAAGATTGTGGATCGGGAGGGTGGATTTACCCTGATTCCAGAATTGGCTACGTTGTACATGACAGAGGAAAAGAAAAAGCAAGTACGTTCGTTCACAACGTCCAAACCTTTGCGGGAGGTCAGTGTAATATATTCTCGTCATTTCACGAAACAAAAGTTAATTGATTTACTTTGTGAAGATATACGACAAGTGGTTCCCCCAGGAATGTTGAAGAAAGAAAGAGGAAAAATCGTTGAATGGAAAAAGGTAAGATAAATGTAATACTCGAATATATGGATAGTATCAAAAAAAGTTTTTTGGAGGCGCAGCAGGTATTAGCAGATTTCGTGGCGGACGAGGAGAAATTGAAACAAGTTGGGTTGGCGGCAGAGATATTATCCCGGGTATTGAAAAACGGAGGTAAGGTGATAAGTTGTGGAAATGGAGGTTCTATGAGTGATGCCATGCATTTCGCAGAAGAACTTACCGGGCGTTTTAGGGGAGATCGTCCTGCACTACCGGCAATAGCAATTTCCGATCCGACCCATTTGACGTGTGTGGCAAATGATTTCGGGTTTGAGTACGTGTTCTCCCGTTACGTGGAAGCCCACGGGAAAGCAGGTGATGTGTTACTGGCAATCAGTACTTCCGGTAATTCCGAGAATGTTATAAAAGCCATTGATGAGGCTCACCGAAAGGGAATGTTGGTGATCGGGTTAACCGGTAAGGATGGCGGTAAAATGAAGAATAGGTGTGATGTGAATATCTGCGTACCTTGGAATGGGTATTCTGACAGGATTCAAGAGATTCACATCAAAGTGATTCATATCTTGATCGAGCAAATCGAGATGCATTTGTTTACGGAACAATAGAAAGAGGTGTGTATATGTTCTTAATAGTATAGTTATGGGAAATAAAATTAATGATCCTATTGTCCGTTTAATGGGACTTAGGTATAAGTCACATCCGTGGCATGGTTTGGATATTGGAACGGATGCGCCGAATGTGGTCACCGCCTTTATCGAGATGGTACCGACAGACACGGTAAAGTATGAGTTGGATAAAGTGAGTGGGTATATAAAAATAGATCGTCCGCAGAAATATTCGAACGTGGTTCCCGCTTTGTATGGTTTTTTACCGCAAACGTATTGCGGAGATTTGGTTGCCGAATACTGTATGTTGCAGACCGAGAGAACGGATATTCATGGGGACGGTGATCCGCTTGATATTTGTGTCCTGACCGAGAAAACGATTTCTCACGGGGATATTATTGCGGAAGTTCGTCCTATTGGAGGATTCCGGATGTTAGATAAGAATGAGGCAGACGATAAGATTATTGCTGTGTTGAAACATGATGCTACGTATAATATTTACAATGATATTTCCGAATTACCACACGTGGTGATTGATCGGTTGCGGCATTATTTTTTAACCTATAAGGATCTTCCCGGTGAAGAGCGGCGTACGGAAATTACTCATGTCTATAATAAGGAAGAGGCTTTTGAGGTAATTCGCCGAAGTGCAGAGGATTATAAAAATCACTTCCAAGGACTTGAAGATATACTAAGTCGGGTATAACGATAAGGTAAAAGATAAAAACTAAAAGGTAAAAGTTCGGCTTTCTTTTATCTTTTAGTTTTAAATTCTCTCATCCACCCCATCCGTCTTTGTCAAGACTGCGATATTGTATCGCTTCGGCTATATATTGCGGGGTAATCTTTTCATTGTGGTCCAGATCGGCAATCGTTCGAGACAATTTGATGATTCGGTCGTAAGCCCGAGCTGAAAGTCCGAAACGTTGCATGGCAATTTTTAGTAACGCAATACATTTATCATCCAAAGGACAATACTTTTTAAGTAATGGGGAGGTCATTTGTGCATTACAATAAATCCCCGGGTAAGATTGGAAGCGTTGGGTTTGGATAGTCCGGGCTGCGATCACTCTAGCTCGAACAATGGAGCTTGGTTCACTATCCGAGGAATTCGAAATTTTATCAAGTTCTACGGGGATCACTTCAATATGTATGTCAATCCGGTCGAGTAAAGGGCCGGATATTTTTGATAAGTATTTTTGGACCGCTCCAGGAGGACAACTACACTCCTTTGTAGGATGGTTATAATATCCGCAGGGACAAGGATTCATGGAAGCGACCAACATGATGTTAGCTGGATATTCCACGCTAAACTTGGAACGGCTGATCATAATCTTCCGATCTTCAAGTGGTTGTCTCAATACTTCTAGTACTGCCCGGCGAAATTCGGGAAGTTCGTCTAGAAATAAGATTCCATGATGGGCAAGTGATATTTCTCCCGGTTGGGGCCAAGAGCCTCCGCCAACAAGTGCGACATCAGATATGGTATGATGTGGCGAACGGAAAGGACGGGAGGTAATTAAGGAGTGATTGTTTTGGATTTTCCCCGCGACGGAATGAATTTTTGTCGTTTCTAGGGCCTCTTCGATTGTCATGGGTGGGAGAATTGTCGGTAATCTTCGGGCCAGCATGGTTTTTCCGGAACCTGGGGAACCGATCATAATCATGTTATGTCCACCTGCTGCGGCAACTTCCATTGCACGCTTCACGTTTTCTTGTCCTTTCACGTCTTTAAAATCAAGTAAATCATTATCGGGAAACGCCGTCATGGCTTGTTGATCAAAAGAAATGGGCGAGAAGTCTTTTTCTTGTTTTAGAAAAGTGATTACTTCATTCAGATGATGAAAGCCGTAAACTTCAATATCTTGAACAACAGCAGCTTCGTTAGCATTTTGGTAGGGCAAAAGGATTCCTTTAAAACCTTCTTTTTTGGCATGTATGGCGATGGGAAGTACCCCTTTGACCGCTTGAAGGCTACCATCTAATGACAATTCTCCCAAGATTAAGTATTTATCCAGTTGTGCATTAGGTAGCTGATCATTAGCTGCGAGAATTCCAATAGCCAACGGTAAGTCGAAAGATGACCCTTCTTTCTTTACATCAGCAGGGGCCATATTAATAATTACTCGTTTACCTGGGATTTTTAACCCTATCTCCCGGAGGGCAGAATCAATTCTTTGTTGACTTTCTTTTACTGCGTTATCAGGCAAGCCGACAATAATGAATTTCGCACCCCAAAGAATATTAACTTCGATCGTGATGGTTAAAGCATTGATTCCGTACACTGCACCCCCGAAAATTTTAACTAACATACCGTCTGAGCTTATGTTTCACATACAAGCGTGTAAGTTAGGATTATTTTGCAGGAAAACAATGCAAAATAGGTTATTTTTTGCGATCTATTTTTTCGAGAAACACCTTCTCCCCGTTGAATACGGCATAACTGAAATGCGTAATCCAATCTCCCGTGTTGATATAGTGGCTATTGGGTGCGAGTTCAAGGTAGAGAGGTAAATGGCGATGGCCGAAAATGAAATAATCCACGTGGTGTTCTTTTAAGATATTCCTGCAATAAATGACAATTTCTTCCTTGTCATCTCCCAAGTAACCTCTAGCCTCTATTTTTCCGTTTCCTTTCAACCGAGAATGGGATGACCATTTATTGGCTAAAACGATTCCCCAGTCGGGATGGATAAATCGGAAGCATTTTTGTAAAAAACGATTGTGAAAAGCATTACGTAAGAAAAGGTATCCTTTATCATTCGGATTTAGACCGTCACCATGTCCGATAAGGAAAGACTTTCCGTTTATCGTGGTTTCCTGTATGGAAGTATGTAGGATGACGCCACACTCTTTTGCCAAGTAGTCGAAAGCCCAGATATCGTGGTTTCCTGTAAAGAAATGTACCTTAATCCCTTGATCCGTGAAATGGGTTAGTTCGGCAAGAAAGCGTACATGACCTTTGGGTACGACGTATTTGTACTCAAACCAAAAGTCAAACATATCACCAAGCAGGTAAAGCTCTGAGCAATCAGGTTTGATGCTTTCTAAAAACTCTACGAGCATAATTTCTCTCTCCCGATTATCTTTCAATAGTTTGGCACCTAAGTGTGCGTCTGAAAGAAAATAAACTTTCTTACCCTGCATGATGATATGTTCGTCCAATATAATTATTTTTTCAACAAGTCGTTCAAACGGTCTTCCAAACGGCTACCATACAAATTTTTACCGACAATTTCTTTCTTCTGGTTAATGATGTAATTTGCTGGAATACTCTTCACGTTCCAAGTCGAGGCAGCCCGACTCTGTAACGCTCCTTCATCCCATACGCAAATCCAATTGATCTTGTTCGTTTTTACTACATCTTCCCAGAGAAGTCTGTTTTTATCCAAACAAACCATGTAGATTTCCACTCCCCGGTTTTTAAATTTGTTGTACACGCTTTTCATCTGGTTAATGTACTCTTGGCTCTCTTTGGCTGTAATCAGCCCGAAGTCAAGCACGATGAGTTTTGATTTGAGAGAGTTTAGTGAAATATCCTTGCCATTTACATCTGGTAAATTAATATCCGGTAATGAACCTTCCGAGTTATTAATCACGGCTGCTAGCTGCTGGTTGCGGATAGCTTGGGATATTTGTTTCAGGTGATTCATGATTGCCTTTGTGTATTGAGATTCGGGATAAAGGGCTGTTAAGGATGATGCCACTACTTTAAAATAATGAAGGTCTTCGAATTCGTCCATCACTCCGATATTATCATCGATCTTTTGATAAAGAGCGTAATAAGACGCCGGAGAGGTGGCGTGTTTAATGATGAAGTCACGGGTAAAGCTGATCTGTTTGTTTATTGCTTCTTCCCATGCTTTACTATATTCTTGGCGTTGAGCATCGTACTCGGTTCCTTGCGGGAGGGCTTGGTAAGATCTCTTCAGAGAATCCGTCAACGTAATGGTACGGGTAATTTGGAAATTTAGGAGTTTGATCCATAACGAGTTTTCAGAACCGTCTACCCAGTAGTTATTTTTTATGTCATTCAGCGTACCGCTGACTTCAAGCACCTCATTCGGACTAGCGATCAAAATCACTTGTTCATTGTTAGAAAATCTTAAAGAATAAAATGTCGGGAGTTCAATGTCAAGTTTAAATTTAAACTCCCCGTTTTTGTTAATTTTTGTTGAATCGATAGTTTTTCTTGAACTTACATCTATTTGTTCCAGATATACTTTCGTGTTGGCTGCATCTTTGATGGCTCCTGTAATTTCGACATTCGTCTTTTTACTACAGGATGCAATAAGAACTACAAGTAGTCCAAGTAATAGTATTTTTCTCATAATTTGTTGGAATGATATAAATAATCTACATCTTGATTTATGAAGTTCGAAAGTAATACTTTTTTTCTATTTTTTACATCGTCGGCCCAGATTTTGAATAAAAAAACCGTTAATTAATTGTTAAGGGTGTATTCTGGAGAATCGAAAATTGAAAATTATTTTACTTTTGCAAACGATGAAGCAGAAAAAATTGAATATACCGGCACTTTTATTACTGTTCATTTTTTTATTGGGTACAGTAGGTGTGAATGTGAGTCGGGTCTCTTGCCAGCGTTGCCAAGAAACTTACTTGCACGTGATGGTTATTCCCGAGGACATCCCGTGTCCGTGTACACATGGTTGTTTCTGTTGTCACCAAAACTGTCACAATGCGCATAAGAAAAATTGTGATAATGCGAAACAAGAACATACTTATTACAAAGTAGCCGGTGATTGGACAATGTCCCATTTTGAGATACAATTCTGTGATATGGTGCAGGAGTGTAATTTCATGATGTTTTTACCGGATACGGTTATTTCTAATGTAAAACCTTTTAATTCTCCTATTGCATACATAGATATGTCTCCGCCCTTGGAGTTACTATGTATTTTTCGTTGTTGATTAAATTTTGATCCGTGATGAAGATGCTTTAAAAGTATCTTTCGACGAGTCGTGTGTATGCGCCTGACTTGACTGAAACATTATTTAAAATTTAATCAAGAGAGAACGTGTTCCGTGGCATTGGATAAAAGAAGTATCCCGGCGCGTTCCAGAAAATTGTGGAATCTATATGAGAAATTTGTTCATTATAATGTGTTTAATTGCCTCTGTTGGTTTACAGGCACAGACCATAAAAGGGCGTGTCATGGAAGAAACGGAAGATGGGGAGGTGGCATTACCCGGGGCGAATGTTTACTGGGTAGGAACTTCGAAAGGGGCTGTTTCGGATGCGAACGGGGAATTTAAAATTAAGTGGGAAAAGGTTGGGAAGTTGGTTGTTAGTTTTATCGGGTATGGGTCGGATACGATAGAGGTAAAATCTACGGATAAATTCGTGACCTGCACGTTGAAGTCGGGGGAACAGTTGGACGAGGTGAGTGTGGCTGCCCGTAAACAGAGTACCGTGATGTCAACACAGGGACCTTTGATCGAACAATTAATCACGGGTGAAGAGTTGTGTAAAGCGGCTTGTTGTAATTTGGGCGAGAGTTTCGAGACGAATGCCTCGGTTGACGTGTCGTATGCTGATGCGGTGACGGGTGCGAAGCAAATCCAGCTATTGGGATTGACTGGAAAATACGTACAAATGATGACTGAGAATATGCCTAATTTCCGAGGATTGGCCTCTTTGTACGGTTTGACTTATATTCCGGGTCCTTGGATGTCCGCAATCTCCGTGTCAAAAGGAACGGGATCGGTGATTAACGGTTACGAATCAATGGCCGGACAAATTAGTGTGGATTACAAGAAACCCCGTGATTTGGAATTGCTTTCAGCTAATGTCTTCACGAGTAGCGAGGGAATGTACGAGTTTAATTCTAATTTCAGTATCAAGTTCAATGATAAGTGGAGTACGATGTTCCTTTTGCACGGGGATTGGATGGAAGAGCCTCATGACGGGAACAAAGATGGATTTTTGGATATGCCGGAAAAAACACAATATAACGTGATGAATCGTTGGGCGTATAAAGATGACACTTGGTATTTGCAATTCGGAGGCAAATTCATTGATGAGGAGCGAAATGGAGGGCAAACCTCTCATGGCGGACATGCTCAGGCCGACGAGAAATACGGGTTGTATAAAATTGGAATAGATACCCGTCGTTACGAGGCTTTCTTGAAATTAGGTTACCTGATGCCCCAGTACGAGAATACGAGTATGGCAATTTTGGTGAACTATTCTGATCACACGCAAGATTCCTATTATGGGCCGAAGATGTATAATGCCGGGCAAAAGAGTTTATTCGTGAACTACATTTATCAATCTATTTTTGGGACAAATCCAAGCCAGATGTACTCTGCCGGGTTAAGTTTCAATTACGACAAATACGACGAAGATTTCCGTGATCCGGTTTTCAATTATGGAGAGGATATTTCTACTGACTTCATAAACATGAAACGGGAAGAACGGGTGCCGGGAGCTTTCTTCCAGTACACGGGAGAATTCTTGGATCAGCGCTTTATCGTGATGGCAGGATTGCGCTATGATTATCACAATATCTTCGGGAGTATCTGGACTCCGCGAGCTCACATCATGTACAAGCCGGATGAGTTTACCAGCATCAAGGCCACTTTCGGTCGCGGTCTACGTACGCCGAATATCTTGGCTGAGAACAGTTATTTGTTGGCCTCTGCTGCAAACTTCTACGTGAATGGAGAGTTGTTGGGTAAGAACCCGGCTTTGCTGGACGATTTGAAGATGGAGGATTCTTGGAATTTCGGGGCTAACGTGAACCGGAAGTTCGAGGTGTTCGGGCGTATCTTGAATATCAATTTGGATTATTACCATACGAAATTCAACGACCAAGTGGTAGTTGATAATGAGACGGCATACAACAAAGTGAACTTTTACAACTTAGATGGGGATTCCTATTCGAATTGCTACCAAGTAGAAGTGAAATACGAGTTGATACCACGTTTGGAAGCTACCTTGGCCTATCGTTACAATGACGTGAAGACAACGATTAACGGTGATTTGAAACGTACCCCTTTAACGAGCCGTTACAAGGGATTGGTGAATTTGTCATACTTCACCAACTTGAAGAAATGGCAGTTCGATTTCACTACCCAATTCAACGGTTCCGGACGTTTGCCGGAGCAGGGAGGAATTGCCGATGAGTATCGGGTAGCTTCCCGTTTCGATGATTTCCAGATCATGAATGCACAGGTCACGAAATATTTCCGTTTGTGGAGTATTTATGCGGGATGTGAGAATATCGGGGATTTCACCCAAAAGAATCCGATCGTGAATTCTCATAATCCTTGGAGCGATACCTTTGACTCGTCGAAAGTGTGGGGGCCTCTTCACGGACGTAAATTTTATATCGGTTTAAGATTTGCCTTAGATCGAAAAGAATAATCAGTCAATAAAATAATTACTTTTGAAAAACAATGTTTTTAATAACTAATACATTTACTATGAAGACGATAAAAATTTTATTCACGCTGGCAGTGTTTGTTATGATGGGTTTAACCGTGAGTGCCCAGACTAAAAAAGATACAACCGTTATTTTTAAAGTTGGTATACATTGCCCTTCTTGCAAGGCTAAACTGGATAAAAATATGCCTTTTGAGAAAGGAATCAAGGATTATAAGTTGAACATGAAGGATTCAACCGTGCTGATTTCTTTCCGTGCCGACAAAAATTCAGTTGAGGCGTTGAGGGCTGCTATCGAACGTCACGACGTGAAAGTGATAGGAATGTGCGATAAAGACGGTAAGTTAATGAAATGTGGTAAAGCACATAAATGTTGCAAAGAAGGGAATAAAGAAGTTTGCAAGGGGAATTGCGATGAGAAGCATAATTGCAGCGGTACTTGCGGGCAAAGTTGTGGAGAGAAAAAGTGTGATCAGAACTGCGAATCGAAGGATAGTAAATGTGAAGGGGAATGCGGTGATAATTGCTGTTCCAAAACAGGCAAAACCGACGAGTGCTGCAAGAATAAGAAGAAGTAAGGATTTCTAAGTTGTACGAAAAACGGTAGCGGAAGCTACCGTTTTTTTTTGTATTATTGATTTAGAATAAATTGGTTCATCTTGTCGAATTGTTGTTCCATACCCTGTAACAATTTTACTTGAACTTTAGCCCGTTGTAAGTTATGTTCGGGGTAAGTAATCGGGTAATAATGATCCCCATCTAGATAATCCGTCAAAAAACGAACGGCTTGCAGGTAGGTCATCAACGTGCATCCTTGTGCAAGGGTCTTTTTCTCCTTGAGCGTGAAAAGATGCTTTGCTTTTTCCATAAATCCAGCAGTGAAGGCTTCGAAATAGTCCATGTTAAAATGTACTTCATCAACGCTACGTGTTTCCTCTCCGGCAGTGTTGCAAGACGAACGGATAGCGTCACCGAAGTCGTAATGCACGATCCCCGGCATTACGGTGTCCAGATCGATCACGCATAATGGGTGATCATTGTGGTCGAACAAAAGGTTATTTGCTTTCGTGTCATTGTGCGTAACCCGGAGTGGTAGAATCCCCTCGTCTTTCATCCGTTGTAATTCCAGCATCTCGTTATCGAATTTTTTCAAGTATTCGAGTAGTTCCTTGCTTGCCTCGACCCGTTCTGGTTCAGCCTTGGCTAAGGCTTCTTTTAATTCCCGTTGACGGCGGGGAACATTATGGAAAAGCGGGATTGTCTCGATCAACAACTTTGCGTCGAAATCGGAAATCCTGTTTTCGAATTCTCCAAATCCAATACCCACTTGGTAAGCGATCTGCGAATCCGGGATAACATCATAACTCTTTGATCCTTTGATAAAGAGTGATAGAGTCCAGTAGTTTCCCTCGTAATCCTTGTAGTAAGCGTTTCCTTTGTCCGTGTAAAAATACGTGATGTATTTCCTAGTGATATCGCTTACTTTATACCGGATAAGCCGGTTGCGGATATGTCCGCATACCAATTCTTTGTTTCGTACCAGTTTTGGGATGTCCTTGAACACTTTGCCATTGATTCTTTGGAGAATGTACTCGACATCCTCGTCTACTTTCACCAGATAGGTATCATTAATATGACCAGAACCATACGGTGTAGCGGATATAAACCGCCCGCTCGATACGAACGTGTCGTAAATTCTCTTCAGTTTGTCCATGCTTAGTTGTTTTTTATGTTTACCCGTTTTTATGTTGTTTACTGCCCCATGTCAGTATATAATCCTTCTCCGTCAAATTTCTGTAAGGCATTGTTCACCAGCTCAGTGTCTTCTTTGTACGTCACGCCGAACCATTGGGCATTGGTATTTAAGACTTTTACTTTCACGGCCTTTTGCTTGATGAGTTCGTCTACCACGAAAGGTATATAAATCTCCGCTTTGGGGTTTTCGCTGTTCTTGTGGTAGAATTCGATAAACTGTTTTTCGATTTCCTCAAAAAGCATGGGCGAAAATCCCCAGAAATTCATGGAAACCACGTCATCTTCATGCAGTACGACACCTGAGTTTAGATCTTTAATCACGTCATTTTCCCGGCCAATTTTCGTGCATTCGGTGATACTCGTCAAGAAGTTGTTTTCGTCTACCGTACATATTCCTCTCGATACTGTCCCATTTTCGGATAGGGTGGCAGCCAACCGATAACCGGCTAGGCTGAAACATCTTTCATCGGTATTGCTGGCCACGAAATCGTGCATTTTCACGAAGGCATCCCGTCCGTAAAAGTCATCAGCATTGATAGCGATAAACGGTTCATGAATATAGTCTTTTGCAGCCCAGATGGCGTGTGCCGTTCCCCAAGGTTTCTCCCGTTGGATCGGGGGTAAATTACCGGGTAGTTGATCCATTTCCTGAAAACAGTACACGGTTTCAACCAAGCTTTCGGCATATTTTCCCACAGCCTCTTTGAATTCGTTCTCGAAACTCCGGCGGATGATGAAAACAATCTTGTCAAATCCCGCGTGTACGGCATCATAAATTGAATAATGCAACAATGTTTTTTTGTGGGGTCCGAGTAGAGCTAGTTGTTTTAGACTCCCGAACCGAGAACCCATTCCTGCTGCCATAATGAGCAAGGTCGTTTTATTTTTCGTAGTCTCCATGTCTCTATATTTAATCTTTGTATTTGATATTACCTTCTTTCGGACAAAGCTAATAAAAACTACGGAAAGAATCTAGCAAGTCGTGTCTTGTTTTATAGGGAGTAAAAATCTTTGCTGTTTTTATGTTTCATCCTCTTCTGAATATGAATCCAATAATACGTTTTGTTCTTCTTTAGCCGGAAGTGCTTCAATCGAACGAAGTTGTCTTTGTATGGCGCGGGTTCGTTTTCCCATGACTTCTTCCAGTTGATTATTGGCCGTTTGAAGGTTTTTTTGGGCTTTTTCCAAAAGTCCCCCGAACTTCTCAAATTCGGCTTTCACACCGCCAAGAATCCGCCACACCTCGCTACTACGTTTTTGGATGGCAAGCGTGCGGAATCCCATTTGCAGGCTATTGAGAATCGCTGCCAGTGTGGTAGGACCCGTGACAATCACGTGGTATTCCTGCTGTAATTGTTCCAACAAAACAGCCCGACGGGTAATTTCACCATATATGCTTTCGAAAGGTAGGAACATGATCCCGAAGTCCGTGGTATGTGGTGGGGCAAGGTATTTGTCTCGGATGTCCTTTGCCATGCTGCGAATAGTCTGTTCGAGTATACGGGATGTGGCTTCCACCCGTTGTAAGTCTCCGGATTCGTAGGCATCAAGGAGTTGCTCGTAAACATCCTTCGGAAATTTGGCATCGATGGGAAGATAGACGGATTCGTCACCATCCGCCCGTCCGGGAAGTTTCACGGCGAACTCGACTTGCTTGTCCGATCCGGGTTTGGTTTTCACGTTTGTATCATATTGATCCGGGGCTAGAATTTGTTCCAGTAACATGGAAAGTTGTACTTCCCCGATCGTTCCTCGTATTTTCACGTTACTAAGCACCCGTTTCAGCCCGCCAACATCCTGCGCTAGCGTCTGCATTTCTCCAAGTCCCTGCTGCACGTTTGCCAGTTGTTTGCTGACGAGTTCAAATGATTGTCCGATACGTTCGTGTAGAGTTTTTTGTAATTTTTCATCTACCGTGGCACGCATTTCTTCCAGCTTTTTTTCTGTGTTTTGCAGAAGTTCTTGCTGACGGAGGGAGAGTTCCCCAAACTTTTCCCGTTGCAGGCGGTTGAACAATTCCATACTTTCAGCGAAACTTTTCTGGAAAGCCTGTATGGCGGAGTTTGTCTGGGTGGAGATATTCTTCAAAGTTTCCCGGTGTTCCGTTCGGAAATGGTTGAGGGTGGAGGTGAGTTCTTCCCGGTCTTTGCGGGAACGTTCCTCGTCATTTTCCCGGTTATAGCGGGATTCATCCCGTATCGCTTTTTCGAGGTCCGAGATGGATCGTGATACTTCTTGGGTGATGCTGTCCTTGCGAGAACGAACGTGCAGGCTGATGAGAATGAGAAGTAAAATGCAAAATATAAGTATTAATAATTCCATATTTCTGAACCTTTAATTGTTCAAAAATATGGAAAATAACTCAGAGTTTGGTCAACTCTTCCTGAATTTGTTCCTGCCCGTGCGGGACGAAGATAAGGGCTGCCGTGTCGTATCCTCTGCGCTGAGCCCGTTGTATCAGGTCTTTCAATTTGTTAGGCGGTAGTTTCGGAGTGCGGCTCACGATCCAAAGATGATCGCATTGGGAACTTCCGATGAGGGCTGCACTGTAATCTTTCTCTACTTCCAGAATGTGGTAGTCCGTGTTGAAGATCAAAAAAAAGGTCACTTTTAGAACACCCGGTTGGGTGGTGTCCGGGATATGCACGTGGCCCACGATTTCTTTTTTCTCCCCTCGGAGACTGTCCTGGTAACCTCGTCCGACAACCTTGATGCTCCCGTCAGGTTTGATGGTGTACTCGGTCGTTACCCCGACCAAGCCTCGTTCGAAAGGATGGTCAAAGCGTGCGATTTCGTACCATAGACCGACATACTTTTTTAAATTTAGGGTGTCTATGGCTCGATTATCAATGATCTTGTCGGATTGTGCTGTTACTGCCATGATATTGCATCCGACAAGCAATATGGCTAATAAGAAGGATTTCATACTATGAGTTGATAATTAGGTGTTTATTTCCTTATGATACGAGAATTCAAGACCCAATGTTCGTTTATAAGATTTATAAAGTCTGTAAAGTTCATAACATCTTTTGGGGGAGAGGAGGTATAATGAAACATGAACTTCTAAATGCAGGAGTCCATGCATTACCACCCGTTATTAAATGAAGAAAGAATGAGTGTTTAAGGTAATCATTTGATAATCATAATACAAAATCCTATCAACTTCGGTGCAAATACGTTCGTGAACGTCTTTGAAACGTCTTTGATTCGAAGTTGAAACGTCTTTAATCCCTAAATACATCGAATACACAACGGGTAAACACCGTGTATTACCCTGAAAAAGTTTGCTGTAATCCAGAGTAAACTTTTGTCAGAATTATTAAAATAATAGTAGGCTAACTATTTTTATTGGCCAGTTGTCCGCAAGCCGCATCAATGTCTTTCCCTTTGCTGCGGCGGATGTTTACCACGATATTTTTACTTTCGAGATAACGGACAAATTGATCCCTGCTGGCCTCTGGGCTGTGGCGATAGGGGGCGTTGTCCACTTCATTATACTCGATAATATTGATTTTCACGGGGAATTGCCGACAGAATAAGGCGAGGGCTTTGGCATCATCAAGGCTATCATTGACACCCTTCAGTAATAGGTACTCGAACGTGGGACGGGTTCCTGTTTTATCCACGAAATACCGGATAGCCTCGGCTAGCTTGGGAAGCGGGTAAGCCTTATTGATCGGCATGATTTTGTCCCGGGTCGTGTTGACTGCCGAGTGGAGCGAGATGGCGAGATTGAAACGGACGTTGTCATCTGCTAAGCGTTTGATGCCTTCCACGATGCCGGAGGTGGATAGTGTGAGGCGATAGGGTGACATCCCTAATCCATCTTCTGCGGTGATGCGTTCAATGGCGGTAAGGACATTTTCGTAGTTTAATAGTGGTTCTCCCATACCCATCAATACGATATTGGATAACGGGAGTCCCCGCTCTTCCCCCAAACGCTTCACGGCAACGACTTGGTCGAATATTTCTTCCGGCAACAGGTTCCGGGTGAATCCCAGTCCACCCGTGGCGCAAAAACTGCATTTTAGTTTGCACCCGACTTGCGAAGAAACGCATACAGTCGATTTATCTTTGCTCGGGATAAGTACGGTTTCTATTAGGTTTCCATCGGATAGGGTGAAGCCGAGCTTCGTCGTACCGTCACTGCTCTCTTGTTTATGGGTTAGCGTGGCTGTTTGCAGGATAAAGTGAGAGTCAAGAAATTCCCGAAAGTCTTTTGACAAATTGGTCATATCCTCGAAATGGGTTACACCCTTTTGCCAAAGCCATTGCCAGATTTGTTTTGCCCGGAAAGCTTTTTCTCCGTGTTGTACGAGGATGTTCGCTAATTCCTGTAATGTGTACCTTCTTATATTCGTTTTTTCCATGTGTTCTCGTTTTTCTGCCGCAAAGATAAGTAGAAAATTGTTCTATATTCGTGAACTGAATTCTTAAAACTTTATCCCAATATTATTATCGGAAAAATATTCCCTTAATTTGTGGATGGCCCGACTTTTTAACACCTTGACGGTGTTTGTGGCAATACCTAATTCTTCTGCGATCTCTTTCGTGTTGTTGCCGGCAAGGGAAAGGTCTATGATACGTTTGCATTGTGGAGGTAAGGTCGTGATAGCCTTGATTAATAACAAATTTGTTTCCTGCTCTATAATGGCATCCCATAGGGAATCTTCCTGTTCGTTGATAAAGCCTACTTTCTTGTAGCGATTCTTTTCACGAGCGAATCCTCGGAGGTAATTCAAAGATTCGTTCCGTACCATGATAAACAGGTAATTCTCGATGGATTCTAGGTTTTCGTGTTGTTTTTTGTTCTCCCAAAATTTGATGATGACCTCTTGAGATATATCTTGTGCTGCTTCCGGATCTCCGGTTAATTTAAAGGCGATTGCGCATAGAGATGCGAAATGATTTCGGATAAAATTTTCCAGATCAAAATGCTTGCTCGTGAATTCGTTATAACTTCGCATACAGATTTTTTTAATCAATCCAATACCAGCACAGTACAATATTGGATGAACAAATGTGCAACAAATATAATTATTTTTGTATGATTTTTATAGAATGTGATTTCGTGTTTCTTTAAAAATTTGGGAGTACATGATCTTGATAAAAAATATTTTCAAAAAAAATACTTTTGTGTAATACCAAACGATAGTTTGTGGTGTCTTTAAGAAAATATTAAAAAGAATGAAGGAATTTCAGAGTCATCAAATCGCACGGATAATTTTACGAATGAGATATGGCATTGCTACCGATGAAGAGAAGCAATTGTTTGAGGTTTGGAGGAAAGGAAGAGAGGGACGTCCGGCGCTTTACGACAAGATTGTTGCAAACGGGAGTCTGAAAGAACATTTGAATTTGAAGTCAGATTATGATCATAAAACAGATTACGAAAAATTAAAGTCTGATATTTTGCGCTCGTTGAATAAACGGAATAGGCAAAAACAAATAAAACGTTATCTCTTGTGGTACGGAAGTGCGGCGGCTGTTTTAATTTTGAGTAGTATGTTTCTTTTTAGATATGTGGTAGATACCTCGAGAGAACTTAAATCCCAAAAAATGGAGGTTACCAAGATTATCCCTCCGACGGGAAATCAAGATAAGGTGGTCTTGATATTAGCTAGCGGGGAAAAAGTGGGGATGACAAAAATACAGCAGGATTCTGTGCGGGTGGGGACGGCTGTAGTCATGGGGCAGGAAGATAAACTCGTTTACGATTCCGACCGGGTACAGGCAGACTCAGTGGTGTCCGAGAAGTTGGAAATGAATAAAATCATTACAACAACCGGAGGCTTCTACTCGTTGGTATTGAGTGATGGTACGCGGGTTTGGCTTAATTCCGAGAGTGAACTAGAGTTTCCGGTTCTTTTCGGTCGGGGAGAGCGAGTTGTCAAGTTAGAAGGAGAAGCTTTTTTCGAGGTGGCGCCGGATTCCATGCGTCCTTTTATCGTGAATACAAGCGATGTACGCACGAGAGTGTTGGGGACCTCTTTCAATATCAAGGCTTACAAGAATGAGTGCGACGTGATCACCACGCTTTTTACCGGAAACGTGGATGTCGCTTCTTTAGCGGATACGAGTGGGAATGTGGTGCTTTCTCCCGGTAAACAAGCGGATTGGAATCGACAAACCGGGAAATTAAGTGTGTCGGAGGCGAATTTGGATAACGTTATCGCTTGGAAAGAAGGAATGTTTGTGTTTAACAAAGAAAATATAGAAGTCGTAACCCGCCAAATAGAGCGTTGGTATGGAGTGAAATTTATTTATAAAGCCGATGGAAAAAAAGACTACACGTTTAATGGTTATTTCAGTAAGGACGAAACTTTGAAATCTATTTTGGATGCGTTCACTTATACCGGAGGACCGGAATTTAAAATCGAAGAAAATATTGTCTATGTAAGAGATAAATAATAATAAAAAGCAAAATGGAGCAACTTTGCAGGCAACTCCATTTTGACAACCTTGTTCTGCAACAAGGATATTGTTAAATTTAATATCACAAATTTATGAAAAAAAGGACGAAACCAAAAGTCTTTTCGGGACTTTTATGCACGTGCAAAAGATCGTTTAGTGTTTTTTCACTTTTCTTGGCCGTGTTACTTCTCTGTTCTGCTTCTCTTTTGGGGCAGCAGACAAATCAGAAAACTATTTCATTTAACTTTAAGGATTTCAGTGTGTTGAGGGCATTGCATGAGATTAATCGATTAGGAGGAAATGTGGTGACTTTCCGGGAAGAAGTGGTTATGAAAGAGACTAAAAAGATTACTTTAGAACGGGAAAACATCACCGTGTTCGAGGCGATAAAAGCTTGCCTGGAGGGTACGGGATTAGTTTGTTCCCAACAAACGAACGGTAAGATTTTGGTCGGACCGAAGCAGGAAATTAAACTATCCCGGGTTAGCGGCCGTATTGTGGACGAGAAGGGAAATCCTGTTCCCGGTGCTACTATTGTTATTCAAGGAACGACACAAGGTGTGGCTTCTGATGCGGAAGGTTATTACACGATTCCCGTGAAACCAGATGATGTATTACGGGTTTCTTTTATCGGTTACAAACCGGAAATTGTAGAAGTAAAAGGAAAGACGAAATTGAATATTCGTTTGAAACCCACGGAGGAAAATTTGGAAGAGGTGACCGTGGTTGCTTTCGGGGAACAGAAAAAAGAAAGCGTGGTGTCTGCAATTACAACTGTAAGACCGATGGATTTGAAGTCTTCCAATAGTGATTTGACCTCAAGTTTTGCCGGGAAGATAGCCGGGATGATCGGATGGCAAACGGGTGGCAAGCCTGGTGCGATGACCGAAGAAGAAATGAATACTAAATTCTATATCCGTGGTATAACCTCGTTTCAAACTAGTGCAAATGTTGATCCGCTGATCTTGATTGATGGTGTGGAGTCATCGAAATTGGATTTGTCGCGAATGGTGCCGGAAGATATCGAGAGTTTCAGCGTGATGAAAGATGCGTCGGCAACCGCCATGTATGGAGCCCGTGGAGCAAATGGCGTTATTCTGGTGACAACCAAAAAAGGAGAGGAAGGAAGCGTGTATACTTCATTCCGTTATGAAGCAATTGCTTCTATGCCGACACGAGAGATAGAAGTTGTGAATCCAGTTACGTATATGGAGATGTACAATCAGGCTTTATTGGCTCGTAACCCGAGTGCAACACCCCAATATAGTTTGGAACGTATCCAACGCACGGGTTCCGATAAATATCCCTCATGGGTATATCCCGCCAATGATTGGTATGATATCTTGTTCAAAGATTATTCCATCAATCATCATGCGGGTTTAAATATCCGGGGAGGTTCCCGTGTGATGCAGTATTATGCATCGGTGAATTACAACAGGGACGAGGGTATGTTGAAAACAGAACGTTTGAATCAATTTGATTGTAATATTATCAGCAATACTTTTTCGTTCCGCACGAACTTGACGATTGATTTGAATGCGGGAATTAAGTTGTTGATTAACGCATCGGCTAACTTGGATAAATATCATGGGCCATATACAGATGTTACTTCAGCTTACTCTTTGGCTTTCAACGCTTCGCCGGTGGACTTTGCCCCGGTCTATCCGGCTGATGCGGAGACTGCTTGGCCTCATATTCGATTCGGTTCGTTAACAAGTAATTCTGTTAATCCCTATTTGAGTATTCATTCGGGATACCGAGATCGGAGCCGTTATTCCGCCACAACTCGTGCAGAATATATTCATAATCTTTCGACTCTGCTCAAAGGTTTGGAATTACGGGCAAGTATTTCTTTGAATAAAGTCGGGTATTACAATAATGCTTTCAAAACAGTTCCTTTCCGGTACGCTTTGGGAAATTATGATTTTGAAACGGGAGAACACACGTTGACTATATTGAATGAAAATTCAGCCAAAAGAACATTAGAATTAGATAAATCTAATAACACGGCTAATGTGAACCGTTATCAAACCACACAGTTAAGTTATGAGGTGCGTGCTTTACATGTGGCGGCATGGAAAGAACATCAAACGAGTTTGACTGCAGTACTTAATGCGCAGGAAACTACGATCTCTAATACCACGAAGAATATCGAAACAGTTTTGGATTACATCCCGCAACGGAATCTGGGTTTCTCCATGCGTGGTACTTACGGGTTCAAAGATCGTTATTTTGTAGAAGCCAGTTTCGGGTATAACGGATCGGAGCGTTTTGCCAAAGATCACCAGTATGGATTTTTTCCGGCGATCGGGATGGCATGGATCGCTTCCAAGGAACGCTTGTTGGCAGATAATACTTCAGGGTGGTTGTCTTTCTTGAAATTTCGTCTTTCTTGGGGAAAAGTGGGTAATGACGGGATTATTGCTTCCCCGCGTTTCACGCATTTGCCGTTGTTGAACAAGACGACGAGTACGACAGATCCTCGTCCAGGGCAATCAAATATGAGCCGGTATCAGGTAACCTCTTACCCGAATAGTAAGATCAAATGGGAGATTGCGGAGCAAGTGAACTTGGGTATAGAGACAAAATTGTTCGATGGGATACTGGAAGTAAATGCCGATTTTTATCAAGAGATTCGTCATAATATTCTTGATTATCGTACGGTTATTCCACAGACAACGGGATTGGAAGCCTACCAGTTGTCAAATGTGGGTAGGGCTCGTTCCCGGGGTATAGATTTGTCGGGAAAAATCCAACACGCTTTTTCGAAAGACTTGTGGGTGATTTTTAACGGTACGTTCACTTATACTAAGGCTATTTACCAGAAGATAGAGGAAGCCATGGATAAGCCGGAATGGCAGTTGAGGAAAGGGCACGAGATATCTCAAACGATTGGGTATATTGCGGAAGGATTATTCAGGGATCAAGCGGAAATAGATAACTCTCCCGTGCAAGGCGGTGATGTTATGCCCGGTGATATTCGCTACCGGGATTTGAATGGCGATGGAGTGATTGATGTGAATGATGCCACGTATATTGGTTTCCCGACAACACCAAGGGTAATCTATGGATTTAGCGGATTCGTGAACTATAAGAATTGGGAGTTTAGTTTTGCTTTTCAAGGATCGGGTAAACGTTCGTTCTTTATGGATCCGACAAAAATTAATCCTTTTATCGGAGATAGAGCAATGCTAAAAGCGATTTATGATGATCATTGGGAAGAGGACAACATGAAAGAGCGTCCTTTCTGGCCGAGGCTTTCCACGCAATACATAAGCGTGCATAACCCACAAGAAAATTGGTATTCTGGGGCAGAGGTGCGGAAGAGTACTTACTTTATGCGTTCTTGTACATTCCTGCGTTGTACTTCAATTGAGTTAGCGTACAATTTACCCAAAAATTTGATGGATAAGTTGAAAATGCAAAATGTTAAGTTTTACGCACGAGTGAATAATCCTTTCTTGATTTCAAATTTCAAGATATGGGATGTGGAGTTGGGGGATAATGGTTTCAATTATCCGATACAGCGAACTTATTCAGTTGGATTGAGTGTTAGTTTTTAATTAAGTAATGAAGATATGAAATATTTGTTATCGATAATATGTGCTGTTATATTGTTTACAGGGTGTAATTATTTGAATATGGTGCCGGAAAATGATATCGAAACTATCGAAACTATATTCGAGAGAAGGAATAATGCTCAGGACTGGTGGAAGGGATTGCATGGGCAAATGGTAGATTTGTTTTCCAATATAGCAACGAATACTTCTTTCGTGGGTACGGATGAATTTGTGGCGTGTGAATACATGAGGAATAGGGGATGGGATGCGTTTAAGATTCCCGAGGGACAACAAATGTCCCAGTCTCCTTATGGAGCAACGTGGAGAACGTCTTATATAATTATTCGTAATTGTAATACTTTTCTAGAAAATATAGATAATGTTTACAATATGGAGGATTGGGAAAAACAACAGTGGAAAGCGGATGTATGGGCGTTGAAAGCATACATATATTTTGAACTAGTGCGCCGTTATGGGCCGATTGTTTTAGTTCCGGAGAATATTTCTGCCGATGCTGATATAAAACAATTGCAATTGCCGAGACAACACGTGGATACGTGTTTTAAGGAAATAGTTCGGTTGCTGGATGCCGCAGCAGAGCATGTTCCGGTGGGAAATGCAAGATCTACTGATGATATCCACGCCTTTTGCAAGGAATCTGTGTATGCGCTTAAGGCTCGCGTATTACTTTATGCCGCTTCGCCACTCTTTAATGGTAATATGTTTTACTCAGATTTTAAAGGTAAAAATGGAGAATCTCTTTTTTCTGCGGAATATGATCAAGAAAAATGGCGGTTGGCAGCAGAAGCTGCAGATGAGGCGGTTCGGGTGTGTGAAGAAAATGGTCGGACGTTGTATGGTGGACAAGGAAGCAAAGCAACCGAGTTGTTGAACAAAATGGATGATATCGAGAATATTATGTATTCCACTTATTCGAATCCGGAATATTTATTCGAGTGTAAACAAAAATCTTACTTGTGGTTTGACAGGTGGATTATGCCTCGCCTCGTGAATGACCCGAATAATTATAGTGATCAATTATTTGGTGCTATTTTGCCATCGATGAAAATGGTTGAAATGTATTACACTGAACATGGGTTGCCCATAGATGCCGATAACACGTGGAATTACGCAGGACGTTATCAAATGGGTACGGAGTCCAGTGGGCTTTATAAAGATGTGGTACCACTCAACACGCAAGTGTTGCAATTACATTTGCGTCGCGAACCTCGGTTTTATGCGTGTATTGCCGGAGACCGTTTATATTGGCAACGCGGGGTAAACACGGCGAGTACAAATTACAATCAATTGGTTGAAGCCTATAAGGGGGAAAAATGGGGAACTTCGTTTGATATTATTTCTAGCAATGATTATCAGAATATTAACGGTTATTGGTTGAAAAAACATACTTTTTCGAAATGGCCGACGAGGACTTACATGAGTAATCTTTCGAGTGGAAATGCTGGTTTGACGATACCGCTTATTCGTTTGGCAGAAGTTTACATGATTCAGGCTGAGGCTTGGAATGAATACTTGGAAAAGCCTGATAGTCGTGTTTATGACCCGCTAGATAAAGTGCGCGAACGTGCTGGAGTGCCGAAAGTCGTGTCTGCTTGGAAAGCTTACTCCAAAACACCTGGTAAGGTGGATACGAAAGAGGGGATGCGCGAGATTATCCGTCAAGAGAATAATATCGAGTTTGCGTTCGAGGGACATCGCTATTGGAATATTCGCCGTTGGAAAATTGCACATGAGTTACTAAATGAAAAACAGTATGGTTGGAATGTGCTTGGGGAATCGGCACGGAGTTTTTACAACAATTTTAATGGTCCTGTTGTCGTGTTTAGTAAGTGTAAATTTACGGCTCCTCGAGATTATCTTGATCCGATTGATGCTGAAGAAATATTGATTTCCAGTATGGTTCAAAATCCCGGGTGGTAAATGAATTTTAGATTTATTAATAAAAAATAGAGAGATGAAAAATAAGATTTTGATATTATTTTTAATAATCGGGTTGTTTGCTTGTAGGAACGAGGAATCGATATTCAACATCAATGTACCCGAAGATGCTTTCTTTTTTAAGGCCATGCCGGGAGGAGCTATGATGCATTATAAGTTGCCGGATGATAGCGATATTTTTGCACTTAATGTTCGGTACACTAACGCTCAGGGGAAAGAAGTTCTGAAAGTAGGCAGTTATGTGGGTGATTCACTTCTCATGGACGGGTTTAATGAGGCTCGGCAAAATGTTCCCGCTCGTATCACTTTTGTCAATAACCGCAACGAGGAGTCGGAACCGATTTGTATGACATTTGATACGCAAGACAGTGCCCCTTATGCCTTTTTTAAGGAGTTGGAAGTATCTCCCTCATGGGAGGGATTCCAAGTGATTTATAATACTCCCGAAATAGTAACGGGTATGGTACATGTGTTTTATATGGGGACGAACCCCCAGACACAACAAGAGGATACGATTTTGTTGAGAAGTTTTCCTATCAACAAAGGAGGTGATACGTTGCAATTTGCTTTGCAGCAAGCACGGGAGAAAAACACGGTGATTATTCGTACCGATGATTTCCGCGGATATTGCGTAAGGCAGGAAATATGGAAGGATGTCGAAGCTTATTTTACTGAAAATTTCCCGATGACAAAAGATAATTATAATGACGGGGGATTATCACTGGAGCGTGATGATGCCAAAACAGGCGTGGAATACCTGTTCGACGGGGAGCGGAAAGGATTAGGCAGGTTACAGTACGTTCTGAAAGACCCTAACAATAAAGATGAATGTTACACCTATGTGGCAGGACCTTATGCTTTGGGTAAGCCTGTTATCATTGATTTGAAAGAGGAAAAAGTTCCTGCCTTTATACGGATTTATAGTATGTTACCCATGAGCGGGTCATTTACTTATAACAGTGGGGCGTTATACTCGGTATGGTCTGGATTTTATTATGATAAATTGCCTTGTGATATAACCGTTTATGCGGGGAATGATGGTGATCCCAATGCTGATTCATGGGTAAGAATGGGTTCGCTGAAAGAGTCACCCAGCCTGAACAGGGCGGATAGGTGGACGCATCCCTATGAACTCTATACGGCAGTAGTAAAAAGCGAGAGGGACCTTGAAGCTGCAGATGAAATCTATGTCGATGTGAAATTTGTGGCTTCTTCGAAGAAATACCGTTATTTGAAAATGATTGTCAATGATACGTATGACTCTGCCACAACAACTAGAAATACAAATAGCGGTGATTATTTCACGATGCAGGAATTGGAAGTTTATGTGAAAAAAGATTAACCATGAAAAGATATGTAATAAATTTATTGGTACTGGCAGTTTTACTGGTTAGTTGCAATGAAAGTTTGGAAGATACCTATAGCGATTACGCTGGTAACGGGAAAATCCGTTATGTCGGAAAATGTACCGAACTGGACATCACTCCCGGTTGGAAGAGGTTGAGTTTGCAGTGGAAAAATAGTATGGATGCAACTGTTGATAAGATAAAAGTAACGTGGTCATCTGATAACGTGAAAGGAGATACATTGTTGGATGGGAATGCAACAACTTTTGAGTTGCGTGATCTGGAAGAAGGTACCTTTCGTTTTGATATTTGTGGGGTAGATAAAAATAATAACGAGTCCTTGACATTGACTAATTATGGGCGCCCTTACACGGAGGATCACGAGGCTGTTCGTACATTTACAAATGTAATCACAAAGTTTTACAGAGTGGGGTCCAATTTGGTGTTCTTCATGGATCAATGGAATGATAATATTATAGATGTCAAGTTAAAATACACTGATGTTCAGGGTTATGAAATTACTCTTCCTTTGGAAGAGAAAGATTTTACGAAAAATTTTATCACGTTGAAAAATGTGAGCACGCTTCCTACGGATTCTATTTTTATTCTTCGAGAAGGAAAATTAGAAGGTTGTCCGGACACGATTCGGTTTTCACCTCTTGCGTTGAGTTCTACAAAAACTTTCACCTCGGAATTCGAGTCTGCGATACGTCAGCGGTACGGATTTTCGAACCAGACAGAGGCGGGGAAGCTGGATTTTGATAACTTTATAGATACGGTGAAGGTGTTGGAATTCGACTATGATATAACTTCTTTTGAAGATGTCCTCTATTGTCCTAAACTAGAAAAGATCGTGTTGGGAAAAAACCGTTATCTTTATCCGGATCCGAAATACAGGACGAAAGCTGATAGTAGTATCTTGCATGACAAATCGAGAAGTATAAAGGTGCTGGATAAGGCGAACGAGTTGGTAGGGCTGAGAATCGAGCGTTATGGAAAGCATTATTTCAATGATATGACAATAAATTACATGACGGATTTGGGATATTCAACACTGCCTGCTATAAATTGTATTCCTGTGGCGGAAGTGGATACCATCAGATGCTCCATTGAAGATTCCAGAGCAGATAAAATGTTGATTAATTTGTTGGATGACGATCCGACTACTCGTTGGGAAACAACAATATTGTCTTATCTCCGTAGCTACACGTTGACTATCGAGTTGAAAGAGGCGAAAAATATTCGTGGGATAAAAATTTCCCAAATGTTGTTTGATCCGCAATTGGATAGCGAGTCTCAATATTTCTTGCCGCCTTCGATTATTGTCAAAACTTCAATGGATCAAGCAGACTGGAAAAATGTCACCTATACTGAAGAAAATATGCTTGGTCGGGGATCGGGTGAAGTAACTTTGCTTCCGATTGCCGAAGGGTCTCGTGAGGTGCGGTATATTCGTGTAACCGTGTATGACCAAATGGATGGAAGTGCGGCACGGGTTAAACTGGGAGATATCGTACCTTATTATTAATCATTATTTCTGTAAAAATTAGGACTGTTCATTTTGAACAGTCCTAAATTAATTTCCTAAAGTGAATAAATTCCTGTAGAAATTCTTATTGGTGGTTTTATGTCCGTGAAAAAGGCATCAAAAAATGGGGAAAATAATAGTATTGATTATGGAAAGATTTGTTTTATTAATTTTAGTACTGGTAAGCTCTTTGTTTTGTAGGGGGCAAGAGGGGTATCGGATAAACGGTAAAATTGACGGGATTTCCGGTGACGTACTTTATCTAGTAAGTGATGAAAGTGGGAAACCGGATACATTAGGAACGGCACGAGTCGTAAATGGGACTTTTGAATTTACCGGAAAGGTGAATACTGCCCGGTCTGCTTATATTGTTACGGCGGATCAAGCGGGAGTTATCCCCTTGATTCTTGAAAATACTCGTTTCATGGTAAATATGAACGGTCATCGAGTTTTGGTAAAAGGTGGAGAACAGCAGGAAATCCTCGTGAGATTTAATAAGCTGAATATGGATTTATTACAAGTTCAAAGTACGCTTCAGCAAGAGTATAATCAAGCGGAGCAGTCCGGTGACCAGCAAAGACTTAAGGCTTTGAACGAGCAGTTTGAAATGGCGATAGGGAATGCCCGTGATAAAGAGGAAGAACTGCTTCGGGAATACGCAGACTCGTATGTTGCGGCTCACGTCGTTGCTGCCGGAGCCCAACAATTGGAACTTGATTTACTCAAGAAAAGATATGCTTTACTGGGAGATGCGGCTCGACGAACTGTTCCGGGACAGGCGGTGGCGGCACTTATCGCGGATATGGAAAGATTCTCCGAGGGAAACGTTGTACCCGATTTCACGGTTATGTCACAAACGAGGGATTCGCTTTCCCTGTATCCCGTGAAAGGAAAATTTAAACTTCTCGTGTTTTGGGAATCAACAGATCTCTCCTGTCGGGAAGAAAACGTGAATCTTCTCGATATGTATCAAAAATATCACTTACGAGGCTTGGAAATTATCAGCGTCTCCCGGGACTCAAACGTGCAGGCGTGGGAAAAGGCTATAAACACGGATGGAATGTTTTGGAAGCAAGGTATCGATTCTAGTGGCGTTGTCTTTGACCGTTATCACGTGCAGACGGTTCCTTACATCTTTTTGTTGGACGAGGAAAATAAAATCATTGCCAAGGGATTGAAAGGTAACGACTTGCGCAAGAGTGTTTCCGGGTTATTGAAAAAGAAATGAACTTATAAAGTTAACTTATGAAGAGAATTAATTTGGTATGTAGGCGCCTTAAATATACTATGAAACGAATTGTTTTATTATTGATTGTCGTATTGTCGTCGTGTGTGTTGTCCGCTCAGGGGCAGGAAACGAGTGGTGTTGTGAAAGGGAAAAAAGTGGGAGATATTGTGAAAGGAAAGCGAGTGAAATACATGATGGTCGGCGAAGGTGATTATTCCTTTGAGGTGAAAAATGTAAAGAATCGGGATACGGTTAAACGTAAGGAAAATATTCATATACCCAAAAGTATGAAAGATAAAATATACGAGGTTGTGTATAATGCCTTATCTCCCGAAATATTATCGAGGTGTATAAAAGAAAAATACGAAGCGTTGGATTTGAAATGTATTATGAATAAAAAGTTCATGGTAGAGGAAATCACTTTTTTGATCGATAAAGAGGGGCGTTTTTGGTCGAATTTTCCGGTGGATCAGCTTTACAGGATAGAAAGAGAGATTATTAAAAATGTCGAAATAGATGTACGGGAGAGGGTGTGGGTCACAAAAGAAGAGATTGAGAAACAGTATTTTGTGGTTTCAATTCAGCCTCAGGTACTTCGGGCAATACGGATAAGAAAAGCAAAAGAAGCCGAGGAAAACGCTAAGCTAAAATCTAGTGGAGAGTAAAATAGGGATCAAAAAGAGCGTGTATTATTGAATGTGTTTGGAGGGAGTTGTATATTATCATATAAATTCCCTCTATTTTAAATTTTGTGTAAACGAGGGAAAAGCGTTTTCATGTCTACTTTTCCAATAGTAATATGTTATAATAATATTAAATCACGGTGAGTTACATGAGGTTTCATGGAATTAAATTGTATATTCGCGATCGTTTGTGAGGGGGCGAGGGCATAATTTGACAGGAATTGAATTAGATCAGATTATATAATTAAACGTGAAATTTAAACAGATGAAGAGAGTTTTTATTATTGTATTTGCTTTGCTTTCAACGTCAATCGTGCGGGCGGATGAAGGTATGTGGCTTTTGTCATTGCTCGGGAAAAATATCGAGCAAATGCAGGCACAAGGTTGTAAATTGACGGCGGAAGATATTTATTCCGTAAATCAGGCATCGTTAAAAGATGCGATCGTTGGATTAGGAAACGCTGGACGTCCTTTCTGGCATTTCTGTTCTGGAGAGATCATTTCGGATAAAGGATTGGTGTTAACGAACCATCACTGTGGATTTGGAGTGATTCAGCAGCATTCAACCGTGGAGCATGACTATTTGTCAAACGGTTTTTGGGCTTACAAATACAGCGAGGAGTTGCCGAATCCTGGTATTACCGCATCTATTTTGCAACGTATGGAAGATGTGACTGATCAAGTGAATGCAGTTTTGAATGATAATATGTCAGAAGAGGAACGTGCTGCAGCTATCAGTGCTATTTCTAAACAAATTTCTGCCAAGGCTGTACAAGGAACAAACCTTCAAGCTCAAGTGCAGGAAATGTTCGAGGGAAATCAGTTCTTCTTGTTGGTTTACAAAATTTATCAAGATGTTCGTTTAGTAGGTGCACCGGCTCAAAGTATGGGTAAATTTGGTGGTGACACGGATAACTGGTCTTGGCCCCGTCACACGGCAGACTTCTGTATGATGCGTATCTACACGGGACCTGATGGAGAACCGGCTCCTTATAACACGAAAAACATTCCGTTGAAACCGAAACATCATTTGCCTGTTTCTGCGAAAGGTGTACAGGATGGAGATTTCGCTATGATCATGGGATTCCCCGGAACAACCGATCGTTTTTTGACCAGCTTTGGTTTGAAAGAGACGATGGAGGTAACCAATGATATTCGTTATAAAGTACGTACGGAGAAATTGCGTATCATGAAAGAGGGAATGGACGCTGCGGCAGCCACTCGTATTCAGTATGCATCTAAATATGCATCATGTGCAAACTATTGGAAATATTCTCACGAGCAGAATATCGCTTTAGAGAATTTGAACACGATGGGCGAAAAAGAAAAAATCGAGCGTGAATTTACCGCTTGGGTGAATGCTGATCCGGCTCGTAAGGCTAAATATGGTAATGCTTTGACGTTGATCAAAGAGGGGTATGAGGCTATGCACCCGTATAATGTGGCTATGTCTTATATGCAGGAGGCTGCATTACAAGGTCCAGAAGTTCCCTTGTTCGCATTCCAAGTGGCTAATACCTTGGAAAAAGCTTTGGATGCAGATACTCAGGCTGAAATGAAGGGTATGTATCTTGAGGCTATCAAGAAAAATGCAGCAGGTTTCTTTAAAGATTTCAACAAAGATGTTGACAAAAACTTGATGGCTTCTTTGTTCAAAATTTATAGTGATAACGTGGCTGCAGAATGGCATCCGGAAGTGATTAACTTGATCAACAAGAAATACAAAGGCAACTACGAGAAATTTGCTAAGGAATTGTCTGACAAATCTATTTTCACGGATGAGGCTCGTTTGAATGCTTTCCTTGAGAAACCGGATATGAAAAAATTGAATAAAGATTTGGGTTATATCACGGGAAAGAGCCTGTTTGAGGTTTACCAGAAATTAAACGAGGAAATGAGTTCCATGCGTAGCAATATTGCCAAGGGAGATCGTTTATTCGTGAATGGATTGATGACGATGGAACCGGATAAGGTTTGGGCTCCGAACGCTAATTCTACTATCCGTTTAACTTATGGAAACGTGAAGAGTTACAAGCCGAGAGATGCTGTATTCTATGATTATTACACCACGTTAACCGGTGTTATGGAAAAAGAAGGTCCGAAAGGTGGTGAATTCGAAGTTCCGCAAAATTTGAAAGATCTGTATTATGCGAAGAATTTCGGACGTTATGGTACAGACAACATTTCTGTGAACTTCATCACGAACAATGATATTACAGGTGGTAATTCCGGTTCTCCGGTTATCAATGGTAACGGAGAGTTGATTGGAACAGCTTTTGACGGAAACTCTGAGGCTATGTCCGGTGATATTGATTTCGAGGAAAACTTGCAAAGATGTATTAACTTGGATGCTCGTTATATGTTGTTTATCGTGGACAAGATTGCAAATGCACAGAACTTGATCAACGAGATGACGATTGTATTCTAGTTAGTCGATAAAGTCTAAAAATTTATAAATTCCATAAGGTCTGGATTTCATAGTAGACCTTATGGAATTTTTTATGTACGTTACTTCTTAAGTAATATTTTTACATACACTATTATTTTTCCATAGTTGAATGTATTTAAGTGTTTGGGGATATACAGAAGGAGGGTGTTTCAAAGCATAAGACAATGGGGATATTAATATTTTTGTCGTTGTACGAACAGCATTTTGTCAACGATTTTAGTTAATGGAAAATATAAAATTTACAATATAGCTATATTTTTGAATGTATTTTTTGTAATTTATTTGCTTGTCAAATTAATATCTTTACATTTGTATTGAGTTCTTATTAAAGATTTAAAAAAGGCATTTGTTATATATTAAAGATTCATGCTTTGATAGAAATCATAGTTCGATTAAAAGGAAATATCGTGTAAATCGATAACTGTTCCCACCGAGTTTATCAAGTTTAAACATAGGCTTGCATATAGGTATTATGAATGGGATGGTTGTCCAAAACTTGTTTGTAATTAGATACTTTATATTGATTCAAAATCGGAAATACTTTTGGACAACAATTTAACTTGTTAAACTTCAATGTGATGAAAAATATAATTGTTATTGTATTATTGTTAAATATGTGGTTGTATGCTTGTCATGGCGGGCAGGATAGAGAAAAATTAATTATTACAGATGCAGATACGCTAGTTTCTTCTTCTAAAATAATATGGAAAAATTGTTTATCGTCTTCTTTGCAGTTAGTAAAAGATAGTATATGGCCAGATCAAAAAGGGCATAGTTTTTTTGTACAAAGTCCAAGACTGTATGTATCTCCTGATATTAATCAGAATATATATATTGGGGCTATTGTTACTCGTAAATTTAATGTATTTCCTTGTGTTGATGTACAGGGAAGCATGGATAATGAGGCTAATTTCTTTATCCTTTAGTTTTGGTAGTGGAAAACAGTATTGCTATCCTCAAATACCTTCGAAAGAAAGTATGGATTCGTTGATAAGAGCTTATTTGGAGGATAATAAAGTACAACAGTTTACGTCGATAATATATAATAACAGTATAAAGTATAGTTCTTATAAAGAATTATATTTACAATTCTCTTATTTGGGGATACGATTAGATAGTTTACTTGGAGGAAATAAGTACGATTTTGTCTCAATGAACAGAAAAAATGGAATTGCGATTATTCTAGAAAGATCATTATTCAGCCTCGATATGGACATGCCTTTAACTGGACCGGTAAATGTACTTGAGTGTGATAAAAATGATTTAGCATATATTTCTTCTATTATGTTTGGTGATATAAAGATAATGTTGGTCGAGTCTGATTTGTCAATGGATGAGATAAGTTCATTTGTTGAATTGATAAAAAATAAAGATATATTGAATTATAAAAGCTGTGAAATTGTTAATGATTTTGATGTGTTTATAGTTGATTTTAATAGTCGACAAATAAAAAAAAGAATGGGTAAGTGTGATTTAATATACTCGTTTTATAATGAGTTTTTTGAAATAGATGGAAGCATAACCCCTCTTTATGCACTTTTTAGCAACTATTATAATCATAATCCTTCTGATATTTCTTTTTATATACACTTACCTTGAATTGGAATGTAGGGGGTAGACCATAAGTCAAAAGTACGCTTGATAAGTCGTATGTTTTGATTCAAAATTTTTCTTGTATTTTGGGTTTATGGGGGTGGATACTTTTCAAGGTGATTATTTGAATGTAAATTAACCCAAATAAAGAAGTAATCAAACCCAAATACTCTCACTTATTCAGAGATCATTCAGAGGTTATTCGTGGCTTAAATATCACGGTATGTAGAATCTCTGAATGATCTCTGAATGAAGTTCGAATAATGGGTATTATTTCCCTAGGATTTCTGTTTCTTTTGGCTTAATCGTTCTTGTAGAGACTGCATGACATAGTAGAAGTTTGGCATGAAAAGAGTGCCAACTAGCGACGTCATCAACATCCCGGCGAAGACGGCTATTCCTAATGAGATTCGACTTGCGGCTCCGGCTCCGGTGGAAACGACTAGCGGGAAAACACCGAGGATAAAGGCGAATGAGGTCATCAGAATCGGACGTAGACGAACTTTCCCGGCTTCAATGGCTGCTTCGGAGATCGGTTTCCCGGCAGTTCGATAATCCCGTGCAAATTCCACGATCAGAATGGCATTCTTGGCGGTTAGGGCGATTAACAGGATGATACCGATTTGGGTGTAGACGCTGATCGGAAGATTCATCACGAGACACCCGATGACAACTCCCAACAGGGCAATGGGTAATCCCATAATCACGGCAAATGGTGAAGTCCAGCTTTCATATTGGGCAGCGAGAATGAGGAAAGCCACGAGAATGGCGAGTATGAAAATCATTGTCGTGGTCGATCCTGCACTCTCTTCCTGATAGGCGAGTCCGGTCCATTCGTAACCGAACGTGTTGCCTAATTCCTGTTCAAATACCTGTTGCATGGTAGTTAAGGCTTGCCCGGAGCTATACCCCGGAGCTGCGCTTCCGGATAGGGAGGCTGCAGAATAGGTGTTGTATTTGGGAAGAAGCTCTGTTCCTAGACGTTGTTCTACTGTCGTGAAAGCGGAGAAGGGAACCATTTCCCCTTGTGTGTTTTTGACATTTAGGAACAGAACATCGTCAATTATTCTCCGGCTATCGGGAATACCTTGGAGTTTAACTTGGAAAGTCCTGCCGTATTTCACGAAGTTATTCACGTAAATGGAACCAATATATGCCGAAAGGGCGTTAAACACGTCTCCTATCGGTATTTGCATTAATTCAACCTTGTCCCGGTCAATATTCAAGTAAAATTGTGGAACACTGGCACTGAAAGTGGTACGAAGCATGGATAGACCGGTCGTTCTGTTCCCGGCATCAACCAGATGGTTGACGGCTTGTTGCAGGGATGTGGAACCGTAGTTATTGATGTCTTCCACCATGAGTTCGAACCCGCTACTTTCTCCCAAGCCGGGGATAGGAGGTGGGGATACAGCATAGCTTTGTGCTTCCGGAATTTCGAGATAGGCCAGTTCATTGAATCGTGTCGTGATAGCATCCACTCCCAAGGCTTTGCTTTTCCGTTTGTCCCAGTTTTCGAGCATGACGAAAATGGAAGCTGCGTTAGAATTTTGGGCATTATCCATCATGGAGAAACCATTGATAGCAATATAGGTTTTTACCCCATCGATTTGTTTCAGTATTTCGCCTGCTTTGGCTGATGCGGCTTGGGTCCGAGATAGGGAAGAACCATCCGGTAGTTGCATGGAAACCACGAAATACCCTTGGTCTTCGTTCGGGACGAAAGTTGTCGGTAATTTTAAGAAACCGATAAATGCCAGTATGGCGAGTACCAGAAACGCTAGGATAGTCAATACCGATTTGCGAATAAAACCTTGGACGACCCACGTGTACCCGTTCGTGGTTTTCTCGAAAAACTTGTTGAATCCTTTGAACAGGAAGAATTTGGATGGTTTGGCCGGTTTTAGGAAAAGGGCACATAATGCCGGACTTAGGGTTAAGGCATTAAACCCACTAATGACGGTTGCAGCTGCAATGGTTAAGGCGAATTGTTTGTAAAGCATTCCCGTAATTCCGCCAATAAATGCAGTCGGGATAAATACGGCCAGAAGGACAAGGATAATACCCACGATAGCTCCCGACACTTCTTTCATGGCTTGGGTGACAGCAGATTTCATGTCTGCATATTTTCCGGTCTCGATTAGGCGGTAACTGTTTTCAACAATAATGATTGCATCGTCCACTACCAATCCGATGGCCAAGACTAACCCGAATAGAGTTAGTGTATTGATGGAAAAGCCCATGAGGGCCATGAATGTGAAAGTTCCGACAAGTGATACCGGAATGGCGATTAGGGGAATCATCATGGCTCTCCAGTTTTGTAAGAAGATTAGAATGACAATCAACACGAGTAGAAAAGCCGTTCCCAGTGTTTTATATATTTCTTTGATGGATGCGTGAATGAATTCGGTTGTGTCGAGCGTGATATTTAGGTGTACACCTTCGGGTAAATATGAGGATAACGTGTTTACCCGGGCTTTGATGCGTTGGGCCACGTCCAAAGCGTTTGCTCCCGGAAGTTGATAGATGGCTATGGCGGCCACTGCCTGACCTTTTAATAGGGCATTTGTCGAGTACGTTTGGCTTCCCAACTCAATTGTAGCTACGTCTTTCAGCCGTAGGTATTTCCCGTCGGAAAGTGTTTTTACAATGATGTTCCCGAATTCTTCTTCACTAACTAACAAGCCTTGGGTTTCCAACGTGTATTGGAAGGCTACCGGACTGGCAAGCGGGGGAGCCCCGACTGCACCGGGGGCTACCTGTATGTTTTGGCTTTCAATGGCAGAGATTATCTCTTGTGGACTAACGCCCCGGATCGTTAGTAAGTCGGGATTCAGCCAGAGGCGCATACTGTAATTTCCGGCTCCGAATTCCCCAACGCTACCTACTCCTTTTACCCGTGATAATTCGTTCACGAGGTTTAATTCAGCATAGTTGGATAGGTAAAGAGCATCGTAACTCGGATTATCAGAGGTCAACGTGAGAAACATGACTACGTTGGTGGATTCTTTGGTGGTGGTAACCCCTATTTTTGTTACTTCTTGCGGAAGTGAACCAAGGGTCATGTTTACCCGGTTCTGTACAAGAACGGTGGCCATGTCTAGGTCGGTTCCTACCTCGAAAGTTACGGTAAGACGATAAACCCCGGCACTGGAAGATGTGGATGACATATAAAGCATTCCTTCGACCCCGTTGACTTGTTGTTCGATCGGGGTGGCTACCATCTGTGCGATGGTTGTGGCGTTTGCTCCCGGATATTGTGCTTCCACGACTACCGTGGGGGGTGTTATCGTAGGGTATTGTTCTACGGGTAGGGATCTCAAGGAGACCACTCCCGCAACCACGATCAATATGGATAGGACGGTGGCAAATATCGGTCGATTAATGAAAAAACGAGATAACATTTTTATTTCGGATTTTAGATTTATGATTTTAGATTCTGTTTATGTTCTCGATTCATGATTTTAAATTTTGTAATTCTCGAAGCGTTGTCTTTATGCGATTGGAATCTAAAATCGTAAATTATTAAATTATAAAGTCGGTTTGATTTTCATTCCCGGGCGTACATTGATGAGAGCCTTGGTCACGTAGCGATCTTCTAGGGTGAGGCCACTGGTAATTTCCCGCATCCCATCGGGGGTGAGTACACCGACCTCAACTTGGCGGAAAACGATAGTATCGTCCGGTCCCACGAGGTAAACATAGCGTCCACCTTGATTGGTGCCGAGGGATGCTTCTGGAATGACAATCGCTTTCGGGACACTTTTGTAGGGGACAATGACTTTCACGTACATCCCACTGAGAAGTTCTCCGTTTGGGTTACGGGCAATAGCTCGTAGGCTGAGGGTTCCCGTGGTGAGATCAATGTTCGGGGAACTGTAATCCAGAGCGGCGATCCAAGTCTTTTCCGGATTATTCACGTCTTGTATTGTAACCGGAAGAGCAGATGGGGTATTCTTGGGCAACCGGGCAAAATCTGGATAAGCCATATTGAAATAGAGATACATTTGGTTGTCCTTGTATATGGTGGCTAGAGCCGAATTGCTGGCATCTGTTCCGACCATGTTACCCGGATCGACCATGTTCCGGGAGATTCGTCCGGTAAAAGGTGCTTTCACGTTACAATACGAAAGGTCTATGTTGGCCAGACTTAATTGGCTTCGGGCCTCTTCGTAAGCCGCAAGGGCTTCTCCATAGTCGGATTGGGCTTGAAGGTAGTCAATCTCGCTGATTGCTTTGGTCTTCACTGCTTCCTGCATCCGTTCGTAGGATGCTTTCGTGTAGGCGAGTTTTGATTTACTACTTTCCACGTTCGCTTCGGCTTGTGTTACTTTATCTTTATAAGGTTGCGGTTCAATCACGAAAAGAGTTTGTCCTTCGTGGACCCGTTGGCCGGGAGTAAATTGATAAGATTCTAGGTAGCCTGAAACTCGTGCCACTAGATTAACCGTTTGTTCTGCTTGTAGGTATCCGGGGTATTCGAACGTGTAAACCACCGTGCGCAACTGCGGATGGTCAACGGCAACCGAGGGTGCCGGGGGTGTTTCCTGTTGTTTCTTCGATTTCCCGCATCCGGTAAAAAGAAGGATGGAGATAACGCAAATAATGGAAAATGCTTTCATATGGTTAGTTTATAAAATTCTTAAGGTTTTAAATTTAAAATTAGAATTCTCCCACTGGCCATCCGCCCCCTAGGGCTTGATAAAGTTCTATCAAGTAGCGAAGAGAGGCTGTTCGGGCTTCTACAAGGGAATTTTCATAGTTTAAAAGACTGATTTGGGAACTTAACACGGTCTGGTAGCTGGCTAATCCGTTTTTGTATTGCTCTATTGCTAACTCCAACGTTAATTGTGACTGTTGGAATGCATCGTTCAAGGCGGATATTTGCAGGAGTGATTTGTTGTAAGTCACCAGAGCATTATCTACCTCTTGCAAGGCGGTTAGTAATGTTTGATTGTATGAATTGATTTCTTCGTCAAGTTGTAGTTGGGCAGATTTCTTGGATTCCACTAGGTTTCTACCACTGAAAATCGTCCATTTGATGGAAGGGGCGATTTGCCAGATCATGTTTTCCTTGTTGGTAAACTGTTCGAAGTTTTCGGACGAGTAACCGAAGTATCCGGTCACGAGGAATTTGGGCCACCAATCGGCACGGCTTGCACCCACGGCTTCGGCCAATCCGTCGATTGTTCTCTCTGCCGAACGTACGTCAGGACGCTGACGGATCAGGTTGGCAGGAATTCCGTTTGCCGCTTGCCGGGGATTGGTCGGAATGGGACGGATTTTTAATAACGAGTCCCGGATGGCAACTGAATGTTCGCCAATAAGAACTCCGATTAAGTTAATTTGCTGGGCGATAGTTGATTCTATTCCCGGTAATGACGCTTTGGTTTGCAGATAGAGGCTCTTGGCTTGTGCCGCATCAAGTTGGGAGGCTAATCCGAGCCTGTATCTCGATTCGGTGAGTTCCATGACCTTCTTCTGTGATTCTATGTTTTCACGAGTTACTTCCAGTTGTTTCTGGGCACTTCGTAAGTTAATATATGCCGTGGATAATTGTGCGGCGAGAGATACCATCACACCCCGGTAGTCTTCTTGTGCGGCGAGATAGAATTCTTTTTGTGAAGAACTCTCTTTCCGGATTCGTCCGAACACGTCGAGCTCCCAGTTTAGGTTGACAGTGGCGGTTCCATTCCGTTCTATAATATTTTTTTTATCTGCGCTAAGGCTGCTTTTTTCCGGTGCATAGTTGGCTGAAAAATAGATAGTCGGGTAGTAGGGACTACGATCAACCCGTAGTTTTGCCTTTGCCATCTCTATTTTACGAATAGCATTCCGTACATCATAGTTCTTGATAACGGCTTTATTGATAAGCGTATCGAGAATCGGATCTTTGAACAATTGCCACCATTCATCGTTGGAGGGTAAAGTTTGTTGCAGGTTCGACTGTTCGCTTACCTTTTTATAGGGCTTGATCTTTTCCGGTTGGTCGGGTAGGTATTGTCCGGCATTTCCAACGGAAGGAATAACGGTAAGTAAAAGTAATGTCAGGAAATAACTTCCTGTTCTTGTGATAGCAGCCAATTTCATAACGTGTGCGTTGATTGTTAGTTTATAGCGAGAGCGTGTCAAAAGTTGTTTGACACCCCCTCGTGTATTGCTGCTATACGTTTTTCAAAAGAGAAATGTTAGAAGAAGAACCCCATTTTATCGGTCACGATAATGACTTGGGCTGATGGGGCACCGAATAACTGGCGTTCCAGCTCGGATGCCGGGCGAATTTGTATAATCTGTACCGGATCAATATTGAAACTTCTTGTCAGACGGTTGTTGATAAGCAAAGCCGGTTCTTCTAGCTTTTCAGGATTCAAGGTGTATTCCTGTTTGTTGTACTTGTATTTCAGTACACCATTGGCATAACTGATGAATTGTCCTTTTTTCTGTTTTGTGTTGATTACCACGTATGATTTTTTTGCATTCGTTGGAGAGGTAATCATGTTTACGGTGGCGATCTCGTCAGGGATACCGTTTTTAAGGGAATCTGCTGCGTATTCGATTCCATCGATTACGTAAGATACTTCCGAGTTTTTGGCATTTACTTTTATACGAGTTTTCCCGTTTTCTTGGATGACTTCCAGACCATTGGAAATAGATTCGCTGATATTCCCCATGTCTGATTCACCGTTAAACATAGGACCCATATCACGGAACATTTCTTCTGCTTTTTTGAGCATATCGTCCATACTGCCGAAACTTTCCCGAAATGAACCAAAAGGATCTTTCCCGAAAATGGAGTCTCTTTTTATACCAAAACGTTCTTCCAGTTTTTTGATGAAATCAGAACTGGATGCGACTTGATCTGTTGGTGTATTGATGTAAGCTAAACGGTCAAGGCCTTTCACTTTTAAAGCATTGGCAATTTCATCCACGTTGTCCAGTTGAATATTCCCTTTGAGCTCCACGATAGAAAGTATTTCTGCATCTTCGCTCCATAAAACGAGAGACGTGATACGTTCTTCGTGTTGTGTTACATAGAGGTATTCTTGACTGTAAGCTCCCCGATGACTGCGCACAAGTGTATACTTGGCCTCATTCTCCACGATTGGAGAGATTCGTTGGGAAATTTCTTCCACAACCTTTGGAGTGGCTCGTTTGATATCAACTTGCATCACGTTGATCTCTTTCATATTTTTTAAAGCTTCTTCCGCGGGTAGGGATAGATCTCCTTGTTTATAAAGACTGTAAAGTGATGGGTTTAACATTGTTACGGTTATACCATCCTTGTTGCGGAACGCTTTCATTTCCTTGCCGACCTGAGCCTGTAGTGGTAGGATTGTGACAAGGCTTACCAGCATGCATGTTAATAGACTTTTGATCTTCATAACTTGATTATTTTAATGTTTTACTGACACGTACTTCTATTCGGGGAGTAAATGTAATGTAATAACTTGTTCATTCTCCCCTGCTTAACGTTATTTACAAAAGTTATACCATTGGGCGATAAATTTTATACCTTTGGCAGCGAAAAATAAATTTATGATTTACGATTTCATGATTTATGATTGGATGATGAGGAAATCGTAAATTGTAAATCATAAATCATAAATCATAAATTGTCATGTATAATTTGGGAATTATCGCATACCGTTGTGCTATTGGAGTGGTCTCTCTTTTTAACGAAAAAGCAGCGTTATGGGTGAAAGGGCGAAAAGGAATATGGAAACGAATGGAGGTTGTTGAACGGGGAAAGGGACGATTGGTATGGTTTCACGCCGCATCGTTGGGAGAATTCGAGCAGGGACGTCCGGTGATTGAAAAATTGAAAGAGATCGAGCCTCATACGAAAATATTATTGACTTTTTTTTCTCCTTCCGGGTACGAGATTCGCAAGAATTATCAAGGAGCCGATTATATCTATTATTTACCGATTGATACCCCGTCGAATGCCCGTCGTTTTGTGGAAACGTGGAAACCGGATGCTGCCGTGTTTGTGAAATATGAATACTGGTATAATTATCTGAATGAATTGCATAAACATCAGGTGCGGACATATTTGATTTCTGCTATTTTCCGTTCGGAGCAACCGTTCTTCAAGAAATGGGGGCATCTTCATCGTCGTATGCTTGGGTTCTTTACCCGTCTTTTCGTACAGGATGAGGAATCCGTGAAATTGTTGTCGACAATTGGTATCACTCACGTACAACAGACGGGAGATACTCGTTTTGATCGGGTAAAGCAGATTGCGGATGCGGCAAAGAGAATCGAAAAGGTGGAAGCTTTCTGTAATGACCGGAGAGCCGTGGTCTGTGGAAGTACTTGGCCCGGAGATGAAGATATTATCTTGGATTATATTAATGCACAAGAAGGAGATTTCAAGTGGATTATTGTACCTCATGAGATCGGGGAAAGCCATATCAAGGATATTTTGGGTAAGTGTCGTAAGGCGGTAGCTCGCTATACTGATGAAACGGCTGACGTGACGAAATGTCAGGTTCTCGTGGTCGATACAATTGGGGTGTTGTCATCAATTTATCGTTACGGTTCTATTTCCTATATTGGAGGTGGTTTCGGAAAGGGAATTCACAACACGCTTGAGGCGGCAATCTATGGTATTCCGGTTATATTCGGACCTAAATATCACAAGTTTAAAGAGGCTGTTGATCTGATCGCTTGTGGTGGTGCGTTTTCAATTTCGGATAAAGAACAATTTACTTCCTTGATGGATTCATTAATAAACAGCCCGGCAATCGCTGAGGCGGCCGGGCAAAGTGCTTTAAAGTTTGTTAATCAACAACTGGGTGCGACAAACGTGATTATTCGTCAGTTAGTAGATTAAAACTTCTTCAATTTCTTCTTCGACTTCCATACCTGTGAGCCATGATTTCAATACTTTGACAATGGCAGAACGGGTAAGGTTTTCGAAACTTGCGATGCGGCATTTGTGATCCATGTTGGCTTTGATGTACTTGCGGCATTTGTCGTTTTTCTTCAAATCGACAGCTGTAGCGCTCCAAGGATCGCTTCCACCGTAAATGAAAAGAATATTTTCGGCGTTGGTCTGTAACCAGTGGTTAATATCCTGTAATTGTTGCGTGTTGAACGGGGCATTTTCATATCCTTTCGGCATGGCGAAGTCGAACGTGATGATCGGTGTCGGTTCATCCTTGAAGAATTTTTTGAAAGGTTTGGTATTATAAGCGTACATACCTGTTTCCGTTAAAGCTGCGTAATAGAAGGCCTGCAAATTTTCAATGGTTTTGTCGTCAAAGAAATCTGGAGACGACACTTTCACCAAATAATTGAATATTTCGTTGTAATCGTCTTCTTCCGGTTGGGGCATATCGTTGATGTTATTCCCCCATTGCCAAAATGCAAATGGGAACTCTAGGATCGTGAGCTTTAAAGCCCGTTCTGTTCCACCGACTTTGTTGAAAGAATATCCTTTGGTTTGTGTTAATTCCTGCATGAGCGGCATGAGTTTGTCCAAATTCTCAAGACATCTCTTTTGAAAATCGAAAATTTGCCATTTAATCTCTTTTCCACCACCCTCTAGTAATTTTCTGTTTTCCGGAGTTCCACCTAGTTTGGAAAGGAATTTTTCTAGCCGGGGATCGATTTTTTCTAAATTAATAGGAGCCACATAAGGTACACTTAGCTCCACGTCTTTTGGATAGAAATAACGGTGATAGACAGTTGTCTGTCCTCCCTTACTGATACCTGTGGATATCCATTTCGTGTTCGGATATATCTTTTGCCGTAAAGTTTGAATAATTTCGTGCTGGTCTGTGGCAGCCTGTTTCAGGGTTAAGTCAGCCCATGGGGTTTCGCCTTCGGGTTTGCTGTTGTTGAAAAAGCGATGTTCGATGGTAAGCTGGTTCGTTTTGAATAGTTTTGACAACTCACTTTCTGCCGGGGAATAAATCCCATATCCTTCAAGGATCGCTACCATGGGAGCATTGAAATCTCGATGGCCCAGCAATACTCTTTGTTTGAAAGTTCCTTTCGAGGGATTATTGTGGTCTATCGGTTGTTCATACCAGAATTCGTAGTATTCCGTGTAAGGTTGAACTTTTAGTTCCCGAATACCGGATATTTCTTTGATTTGTTGTAATTTCTGTAATAACGGACCGTTTGCAAGCACTGATCCGCAAGCTAATAATAGAGTTACAAAAAGTGAAAATACATATCTCATAGTTCAGTTCTTTGCGTTATCGTGCTGCAAGGTATAAATTATTTCTGTTTTTTCCTGTCTTGTCTGCACTTTTGTGTAAAAAAGGTATCTTTGTAACACAAATTAAAATATGATGTTATGAGAAAAATTTTATTTATCCTTGTTCTTGTTTTGGGTATAGGAGGTGTAAGTGTCGCTCAGACAGCACAAACTCAACCTTCTAAAGAATACGTTGCCGCATTGAAAAAAATGATCGTGGTTTCCGGAAGCGATGCGACATTTAAGCTTGTTATCCCGCAAATGTTTGCCATGATGAAACAACAAGTCCCGAATGTTCCCGCTGAATTTTGGAGTGAGGCAGAAAAAGAGATGATGAAAACTTTAGTGGATGACTTAGTTGAAATGTTAGCTCCGATTTATCACAAACGTCTTACTTTGTCCGATTTACAAGAAATCACGAAATTTTACGAATCTCCTGTTGGTAAAAAAATGGCAGCGGCGCAACCGGCAATTGCTACTGAAAGTATGGCTGTTGGGCAACAATGGGGAATGAAGATTGCCACTAAGGTACAGGAGGCGTTGAAGGCGAAAGGGTATTTGTAGGAGTTTTAAAGTTATAGAGTTGTGCTCCATGTGGGTGCTTTATGAACCTTATAAACTTGGTGAACTCTATAACCTTTTATTATATTGAAATGAATTGGCTGCAAAAATATAGAGAGGATTATTCGGCAACGATTAAAATCGGGATTCCGATCGTGTTGGGACAATTGGGGATAGTGATTGTCGGATTGGTAGATAATATTATGGTGGGACATTATAGTACGTCCGACTTGGCGGCCGCTTCTTTCGTGAATAGCGTGTTTAATATTCCAATCTTGTTCGGAATGGGATTTTCTTACGGTTTAACCCCTTTGGTCGGACAATTTTTCGGACGAGATGACAAATTTCGAGTTGGAGGGTTGTTGCGTAACAGTCTGTTGGCGAATTTTATGATCGGGTTGTTACTATCAATCGTGATGGGGATTGTGTATTTGAATGTACACAGGATGGGACAGCCGGAAGAGTTGCTGCCCTTGATTCGGCCTTACTTCCTATTGCAGTTGACTTCTCTCGTATTTGTTATGATGTTCAATAGTTTCAAGCAGTTTGCTGATGGTATCACGGATACAAGAACTTCAATGTGGATTATGTTGTCTGCTAACATGCTGAATATTATTGGAAATTCCCTGTTGATTTATGGGGTATGGGGACTGCCGGCGTTGGGATTGACAGGTGCGGGGATTTCTACTTTGTCCTCTAGGATTTTCATGTTCATAGCTTTTGCTATTCTTTTTTTTCGGAAACTATCTTATCGTCGTTATCTGGTCGGTTATCGCCGGACAGCTTATAATACAGGAGATTTGAAAGTGTTGAATAGAATGGGGATGATGGTCGGTTTACAGATGGGTATGGAGACGGCATTATTCAGTATCAGCGGGGTTATGATCGGTTGGTTGGGAACGGTGGCACTAGCAGCTCACCAAGTGGTAGCATCCATTTCTACGTTAGGGTTTATGGTCTATTATGGGGTTGGCTCGGCTGTTTCTATACGAGTTAGTAATTTTTTCGGGAGGGGGGATATGGTTGGCGTCCGACGGGCAACTTTGGCGGGGGCCCATTTGTTGGCGGTGTTGGCGATTTTGGTTTCTATATTCTTTTTGTTGGTTCGGGGACACATTGGGTGGCTATATACGTCGTCAGAAGATGTGGTGAACTTGGTTGCAGTATTGATGGTCATCTTGGTGTTCTACCAGTTTGGTGACAGCTTGCAGATCATTTTTGCCAATGCCTTGCGTGGCGTGGCAGATGTGACCTCTATGGCGGTAATCTCCTTTATCGGGTATTTCGTGATCGCCTTACCTGTTTCTTATATCTGCGGTTTCGTGTTAGATTGGGGTATTGAGGGAATATGGGTCGGTTATCCCGTGGGGCTAACGCTTACCGGGGGAATGATGTGTTGGCGATTTTATTATTTCTTGCGGAAAAAAGATTTTTAATTATATCTCTTTGGCGATAAAAGGCGGAAGTTTGTCTGCCGATAGTTTTCTTTCCATTGATTCGGGATTCACGTCGTAATAAAAGGGAATATATTCAAATCTCAGTTTCCCTTCTTCCATGTAGAATCGTGCATCCGCATCAAAAGCAACAGGACGAAAATTCCCATCACTGGATGGCATATCCCTGTAAAGGAGTTGTTGTTCTTTCCACCTTAATTCGTTATTTTCCAGCTTTATATCGTAAACTCCTTGTACCACAGCATCCATTTCAGGAGTTATTGTCGTTGTTGAAATCATTCGCATGTATCCGGTAAATTCACGGGTACTTTTTCGCTTTGTCAGTTCGTAACGGAACACGCTTGTTCCGGTATAATCCTTCTTGATACCCGTATGTTCTCCTTTTTCATTCAAGAAATAGACCCTTTCTTTTGCGATTGTCGTCATGCTAAAGTGTACTCCGTTCTCCGTAAGCTGTAAATCGGAAAACATCATTTGATCGGAATATACGTCTTTCAATTTTCCTTCATCAAGAAAGTAAATTACATCGTCCGTCCTTAGAATTTTACCAAAAACTTTTTCTTTCAAATAGATTACTAATTGCTCTTTCATGCTTTCAGGTTTGGAAGTTATATGGTTGTCCGTTGTTTTTTCTCTTTTAGTCTTTCTCTGATTTCCTCGCAACCTTTGTGCTTGTTCGTGAAATGTAGCGTGTTTATGCCTACTGCTTGTGCAGCCTTCACGTTGGGTTCTAAGTCATCGATAAATAGGCTTTCTTCGGGTTTTAAATGATAGCGGTTCAAAAGCAGGTTGTAAATTTCCCGGTCGGGTTTTACCATGTGTTCTAGGGCGGATATGATTTGTCCGTCAAAGTACTTGAATACTTCCCGTGTTTTCAGGTAATCGTAGAAATCGACTGACATGTTGGAAAGGCAATAAAGTTTGAATCCCCGGGCGGAAAGTTCTTTAATCAAGGTTTCAGTTTCAGGAATAGGGGCTAATGAATGTTTCACGTGTTCAATGAATTCATTACAATCTTTGGTTGGACAACCGGATAGGAGTGCGACTTTGTCGATCAGTTCTTGACGGGTGACGTCTCCCCGGTCATAGGCCCGCCAGTCGTTCAAGAAAAGACGGTTTTCTTTAACAAAATTTACAAGAATGGGATTTCCGTTAAAAGTTTCAAGTACTTTTTTGGCGTTCCATTCAACAACAACTCCCCCGAGGTCGAAAATAATGTTTTTCATATACTCAATATTAATCGTTTATTTGTTTAAAAATCAATAATAATCCCCACAGACGGTAGTAATGTACCCGTGTCATTTTTGATATATCTCATGAGATAGTGGTCCGGGCGTTCGGGATCAATTTTATAACTTCTGTCCGGGTTTTCCTGTGGTACAAGCAAATCGGGGCTTTTCGTTTTGTGGTTATAGATATTCTGTATGTCGGCATACAGGATCAACGACCATTTTTTGAAATAAAAGCTCCGGTCAACTCGAATATCCAGTTGGTGAAACGAGGAGGCCCGTTCGCTATTGAAACGGGAGTAGTCGAGATAAGGTTGTCGTTTAGCGTCCCATGCCGCTATTAGTGAACTGGTTTCCGAATCATAGGGAGTGAAAGGTGCCCCGTTTGTGATTCGCCATTTCATGCCTATGTCCCAGAGCCCCAATTTACGGGTTGCCGTGAGGGAAAGAATATGGCGATTGTCCCAACTACTGGGAATATATTCCGAAATCGGGTGCAAGTCATGATCCATTTTTTTGAACTCGGAATAGTAATACGTGTAGGCGAGCGATGCCACAATCCCGAATAATTCCTGCGTGCGAACCATCAGTTCAATCCCATATGCACGTCCCTCGCCGAGAGATTTTACTGGTTCGTCTCCTATCGCCACGTAGTCGGTACCTTTATTGGCAAGCACGATACTATCCAGTAGGGAGACAGGGTAATGGTCATACGTTTTGTAGAATCCTTCCAATGTGATTTTTGTTCGGCTACCGGGATGATATTCCAACCCCATGACATAATGGTTTGTCCCGATGTATTTCAATCCGTTTTGCTTGTTTACTAATTTTCCTTGTTCATCGGCATATCCCATCGTGGTGTATGAAGGAAGCTGGTAATAGCGTCCGGCATTCACGTTAATAAACCATTCGGGAGTAAGCGAGTAGGAGAGAGACAGTCGGGGTGATACTTGTTTGAAAAGATTATTCATTCCCGAAGTATAACTATTCCCGTCAAACCGAACCCCGATTGACAGGGCGAGACGTTCCCAAAAGAGTTTTTTACTAGCTTGTCCGAATAGGGACCATTTGAAAAAATCAAAATCCTTGTTGTAGTATACATGATTTAATTCCTGCTGGGCATATAATTCTCTTGCTGTTTTGTTTTTGTACGCGGCGTATTCGATCCCGGCTCCGGCATTCAACTTGATATCGTGTCGTAATAAATGATTGTGTTCGAAGCGAAATTTATTCTCTATTTCACCGGATTTGTAATCCACCAGTTTTGTTTGACTTTTATCATTGTTGGCGTATTTCTCGATCTCGTTTTGCAAAGTACTACGGCTGAGAACGAAGAGGTGATTCCAACGATCCCCGTAATGTTTGTAGGTAATTCCGATCGTGTAACTCCATTGCACACTCTCCGGCAAGTAGTTGAGCATGTATTTTTGGTCATCATCGGGATCTTTCATCCCTTTGTTGAGATTGTTAACATCGTAAGCCCCAATACCCAGTATGGTCAATTCGTTTTTCTGATTGAATTTAGTTTCCGTCTTGAACTGGAAATCATTGTACACGGGCAGAAAAGGGAGACCGATCATGTCGAACAAGAATTTCAGATAACTCCTGCGGGCAGACATGATGAACGTGGTTTTAGGAGCTAGGGGACCGTCTAAAGACAGACCGAAATCCGTTGCACCTAAAGTTCCCCGCACCTTTATCTTGTCCGGGTTTCCCGCTATTTGCCGAAAGTTGAGTAGGGAACTCATCAAATTTCCCCGGGAGGCAGGGAATGCTCCCGAATAGAAGTTAACTTCCTTCACAAAGTCTATATTTACGATACTGACCACGCCTCCCGATGCTCCTTGTGTGGCAAAGTGATTCAAGTTTGGCAATTCCACGTCGTCTAGGTAGAATCGGTTTTCGCTGGGGCCTCCGCCTCGGACGATAAAATCGTTTCTAAAGGCAGGAGAAGAGAGGACTCCCGGCATGGATTGTAATACTTTCGATATATCCCGATTCCCGCCGGGGTTCTTTTCTATTTCAGCGATTCCGATACGTTGTAAAGAGACCGGGCTTTCCACTGTTTTTCGAAATGGGTTGGCTTTGACGGTTACTTGTTCCAAGTTGACTTGGCTTTCTTCCAGTCCCACGTTTACCGTGCATTCCGATGCGGTGTTTACCATGAATTCTTCCGATAGTTTTGTGATATAGCCCATGCTGCTTACTTCTAGACGATTGTAGCCCAGAGGAACGTTTTCTATGCGAAAGTATCCATGCTCGTCAGCAGCCGTACCTGTGGCTGTTTTCCAGATAACCACGTTGGCGAAAGGTATGGGTTCATTGTTTTTACTATCAAAAACTCGTCCTTTTACAACTCCTTTTGGTTGTGCGGAAAGGCAAAGCGGGAGAAATAATAATAAGGTAAAAACAAATTGTGTTGTAATTTTCATGTTACTCTTGTATCTCTTGCAAAAGTAATTAAAATAGCTGATTTGTCAACAGGGGTTGATCTAAACTAATTCTAAAGTTCATTCGGGAAGGTAATCGGGTAATAATACGCTCTCTCCCTTTCATCGCTCTTTCATGACCCTTTCATCGCCCTTTGCCAATAGAGAAGCATGGGGATGGTAACGGAGTGCGTGGTATTGTATGAGATTATTACTTGAAGAGTTCTTTGGGAATACCGTTTGATAACCATAGTGTTATAAGAATGGAAAAATATTATTGCAAATATTTTCTATTTTTCTTGTAAAAAAAAAAGTCATTTTGTTTGGAGTTTGAGAAAAAACATCTACTTTTGCACCCGAGTTCACGCCCAGGTGGCGGAATTGGTAGACGCGCTGGACTCAAAATCCAGTGTCCCTTAAAGACGTGCGGGTTCGATTCCCGCCCTGGGTACAAAAATCCCCTCTTAATCGGTTGATTTTGAGGGGATTTTATTTTGTGGATAGCCAAAGGGAGAGACTCGTGTTATTTTGAATTATGAGGTGAAGTTTTGTCATTTTTTTCTTCTGTCTTGATACCACAATTGCCAGCTATTGAATAGATTTTGCCAAATGGAGTAAAAAGCTAGAAACACAGAAGCCAGTGGATGTAAATATGTGTTTGCCATCCAGATACCCATGGCGGTGTTTTTTTGACCTAATAGTTGACCTCCGGCTATGCGATCGCCGTATTTGCCTCCTAACCATTTGCCTGTTACAAAGTGGATGATGCAGATTATAACGGATGAGATTCCTAAGGCGAGAATAGTGTTTTCGTTGCCTTCCCCGTGGATGAATATAAAGTTAATGGTTTGTCCTAGCGTGAGTAATAAACATATGGCCCAAAGGTAGAATGTAATTCCTTTGTAGCGGTTGAGGAAGTTGTTGGCTTTAGGGGTGAAAATCTGCAAAGCAAGTGCCACGAAAAACGGTAGGGCTATCACGGGGCTAATTTTACCGAAAATTAATAGAAAAGAATCTATAAAAGGCATGTCTTGGTGCGATCCGATGAAAGAAAAATATATAGGAGCGATAATGGCAACCATGAGATTGCCCAAGATTGTGTAAGCAGTTGTCGTTTCTCTTTTGGCTCCAAGCATACTGGCAATGACGACAACAGAAGCAGCCACGGGACATAGAATTCCGATTAAAATACCTTGAGCTACTGTTTCATTCATGTATGTCGATTTTATTGCATAATATCCTCCAATGCTGACAACGATTTGGAATAACATGATCCACAAGTGCATGGAGGAAATGTGTAGCTTTCGTAAATCAACGGCAACGAAATTTAGGAGTAGAATGATAAAGATAAAATAGGGTACTATCCATGCTAACAGGCTACACCAACTGTGTAATAACAACCCTAGGATGATGGCCATCGGAAGTATGTAACTACGTAATTTAGACATATCTGTTGATTGATTAAAAACGGTGCGAAATTACGAAATCCGAATGGGAATTGTGTTGTTGTTATAAAGTTTTTACTTTTGTCCCCGGGGAGTAAAAAAGTGTAAGAATTATGTGGGCTTTGCAGTCTTTAAAGAAGAAAGGGGCAATGGTAGACGGGAAAAAGGACCGGAACCTGACGACTGGAAATATAACTCTAGGATTGTTGTGGTTTGCTGTTCCCATGATATTGGGGAATCTGTTACAGCAATTTTACAATATTGCTGACACGTTGATTGTCGGACAGTTCTTGGGAGCGAAGGCCTTAGCCGCTGTCGGTTCTGCCTACACGTTAATGGTTTTCTTGACTTCGGTACTTTTAGGGTTGTGCATGGGAAGCGGAGCTATTTTTTCATTACAATATGGGGCAGGAGACAAGGAAGCGTTAAAACGTAGTACTTTTGTTTCTTTGGTGTTAATTGGCTTGGTTACTTTGGTTTTGAATGTAGCTGTTTTCGTGTGGATTGATCCCATACTGAGATTATTGCAAGTTCCGGAAGATGTTTACCCGTTGATGCGTGATTACCTTTGGGTTATCTTTTGGGGAATCGGGTTCACTTTTATTTATAATTATTATGCCTCGTTATTACGTGCGATAGGTAATTCTGTCGTACCATTGTGGTTTTTAGGGGTGGCGGTTGTTTTGAATATTGCGCTTGATCTGATTTTCATTTTGTGGTGTGATTGGGGAGTGAAAGGAGCGGCATGGGCAACTGTTGTCGCACAGGCCGTTTCGGGAATAGGACTTTGTGTTTACACAATATGGAAATTCCCGGAGTTTCGAATTCGGCGGGAGAATATGTGTATGAAGTGGCAAACGGTAAAGGAAATTGCGGTCTATTCATTCTTGACTTGTGTTCAGCAATCCGTGATGAATTTTGGTATATTGATGGTGCAGGGACTAATCAATAGTTTCGGGCTTGCCGTGATGGCGGCGTTTGCGGCTGCGGTTAAAATAGATTCGTTTGCTTATATGCCCGTGCAGGATTTTGGGAATGCCTTCTCGACGTTTATTGCCCAGAATTTTGGAGCCGGGCAAATGAAGCGTATTCGTGACGGAATTCGGGTGGCAGTTATTTCTGCAACGATTTTTTGTGTCTTTATTTCTCTTGTAGTATTTGTGTTTGCCCGGCCCTTGATGTTAATTTTTGTACCGGCATATGAAACGGAAATTATTTCTATCGGGATTCAATACCTGCGAGTCGAAGGAGCTTTTTATTGTGGGATTGGTTGCTTGTTTTTGTTGTACGGTTTCTATCGGGGAGTTAAGAAGCCGGGAATGTCGGTGGTGTTGACGATTATCTCATTGGGAACCCGTGTCGTTTTGGCTTACGCTTTATCTGCGATTCCGGCTATCGGGGTCGTGGGTATTTGGTGGTCTATTCCTATTGGTTGGTTCTTGGCCGATATTGTCGGGTTGTGGTATTATCGTAGATTGTTCTCGAGTGTCACGAGTCCGGGTATTGGCAAATAAAACTGTCCATCAATTAAGTTTTGTCAATGATTTATGTTGTTTTTATTATAATTATATTGAAATCTAAGTTAATTTTGTTTGGTGGAATCCTATATTGAGGATTATATATGCTATTTTGTAAGGGTATGTTTGAATAATAGGAGAGAAGGGGATGAAAATATTCAAGCTATTGTTTAAATGTAGTTCTAAAAAAACGGGAATTATTTTATTTTTCCAGATTCTTTTCAGATTCGGGTGGTATTTTTGTCATGTAAATAAAAAATAGTAACTCATTAAAAATAGAAGGATATGAAAAAGATTGTTTTTTTACTCGTGTGTTTATTCTCGATGACGATAGTAAAAGCTGATAATGACAAGCCGATTGAGGTGAATCAGTTGCCGGCGAAAGCACAGACATTTATTACGACTTATTTTAAAGATCAGAAAGTGGCACTGGTAACACAGGAAACGGGTTTGTTTTACAAAAGTTATGATGTAGTGTTTGCAAATGGGGAAAAGTTGGAATTTGACAAATCGGGAAACTGGACAGAGGTAAAATGCAAGACGGAGGTTCCTGCCGCTATTATTCCAGAGGCAATACTTAAATATGTGAAGGCTAATTACCCGGAGGCTAAGATATTGTCGATTGAACACGATTCGGAAGGGTATGAGATCAAACTATCAAATCGTTTGGAAATTAAATTTAATAATAAGTTCCAAGTGGTGGATATTGATGACTAGAGATAAATTATAAAGTACATGTAGAGGGGTTGCTTAGGCGGCCCCTCTATTTTGTTACCCGATCGGGATCAGGATTATCGGTTATTGTTTTACGTTGTCCAAAGGTTTTACTTGGTATTTCCCCGGGCAAAGTTAATTTTACGGAGGTCGATGCTGCGGATGGCGCTATAAATGATGCGGTTCGTCATATCGGTAGCCGAGGTTCATTGTGTGGCACTTGGAATATCAACGGGGGGTGGTTGGAAGCGAACTCGATTCCGATCGGGATGTCAAAATTTTTGTTTCATTTTTCGGAGGTTTCATGAATTTGCCTGTTGTTTCTGAATTGTAGGGGAGTCATTCCCGTGTGTTTTTTGAAAAAGCGGGCGAAAAAGGAAGAGTTCGGGTAGTTAAGTTCTTCGGAAATTTGGCTGATGGTCATGTCCGATGATTTCAATAATATTTTGGCTTCTTGTAGGCTGAAATTCGTGATCCACTGATAGAGGGTGCAATCGGTGGATTGTTTCAGTATGCTCGACAGGTATTTTGATGTCATGCAGAGTTTATTGGAATAGAACGATGGGGAACGTTCTTGTTTGTGGTACTTATGCAATAGTCGAAAGAAATCGTCTACAATTTGCTTTTGGCGATTGGTCCCTACGAGTACGGTTTGGCGAGAGTAAATGAAACTGAGTTCCGCAATGAAGGAGAAAAGTAAGGCTTTGGTGATCTCCTCCCGGGAGGGGTGATCAATTCTGGCTGTCTGGTGGGAAATAAAAACGAAGAACTCATCCAAATGGTTGAATTCTTCTTCTGTTAAGGATAAGTAGGGTTTATTACCCATTTTTTCTGAGATTCCCGATTTGAGGACGAACGGGAAGTCAATCATGAAGTCAAAGCTGTAAGATAGACATTTGCAAGTGAAATTATTTGATAGATAATGATTCTCGATCAAGTGGAAAGGTAAAAGAGAGATTAACGTGCCGGGGTGAACGAGGTAGTCTTTACTATTGATTTTTAAATGGCCTTCTCCGGTGGTAATCATAATGACTATCAGTCCATTGAGGTCGTTACGTCGTGGTTTGTGGAAAGGAAATAATTGAATGAAGGATTCTTTACTTAGTATGGAAATAAAGAAATTTCCGAGAGAGGGGATTGTCGTGCTGTTTGGTATGTCCTTTCCTTTTTGCATGTACTCTGGTTTCATGTTCCGGAAACAAAGATAAGATATTTGCACGAAAAAGCATTATAGGACAAATCTGTGGATGATTAGAACGAAAATGTTTGTGGAATGTTGGGGATATTTGCGGTATAAATATGATAAAAAAGTAGGGATTATGAAACAGAAAAATTCGAAAATTTACATACTTGTTGTCATCGGAATGGTTTCAGCTTTGGGGCCTTTCGTGACGGACTTTTACTTGCCGGCATTTCCCAATTTGGTGACTTATTTTGATACGACGGCCTCGCAGGTACAGTTGAGTTTGACGTTTAGCATGATCGGGTTGGCCGTGGGGCAGGTATTTTTGGGCCCGGTGAGTGATAAATTCGGACGTAAGCGTCCGCTGGTGATTTCGATGTTCTTCTTTGTTTTGTCATCGATCGGCTGTGTTCTTTCGCCTAGTATAGAGATCTTTATTTTGACTCGTTTTATCCAAGGATTTTCGGGAGCGGGGGGAATTGTAATTTCTAAATCGATAGCAACTGATTTGTACGGGGGAAAGGATTTGGCAAAATTCTTTTCGATGCTGGCTTGCGTGCAGGGATTAGCTCCGATTTGTGCGCCTGTGTTGGGAGGACTGTTACTGTTGGTGACGAATTGGCGGGGGATATTTGGGTTACTGGTGTTAATCGGGATATTGTTATTGTTGATTTTGCTAAGGTTTCGTGATTCATTGACTAAAGAGAATCGATTACAAGGGGAGTTGAAAGAGCGGTTTGTTTATTATAAAGAGGTGTTGAAGCATCGGAAATTCATGTATTTTGTACTGATTCAAGTCTTGGGAATGGGGGTGATGTTTTCATATATCGCATCTTCACCATTTATTTTCCAGGAGCATTATCACCTTTCTCCAGTCATGTATAGCGTTTGTTTTGCCTGTAATGCAGTGGCGATCATGCTAGGTAGTTTGAGTGTGGTTCGTTTCCGGTCGAATGAACATGCTTTGCGAGTGGGAGTATGGGGATTTATGTTTTTATGTTGTTGTACCGGAACGGCACTTTGTATGAAATTACCCGTTATCATTATTGAGATTGTCTTTTTCCTGTTTCTCTTTTTCTTGGGAATTATACTGCCGACTTCCACGACGCTGGCTTTAAATTTGGAAAGACAGAATTCAGGGACGGCTTCTGCAATACTCGGTTTTTTGACTTTCCTTGGAGGAGGAATTATTTCTCCTTTAACGGGCATGGGAAATATTCTTTATTCAACGAGTGCTATCATGTTTGTGTGTTGCGTGTTGGTCTTGGTTTGTACTTGGAGGGTGTTGAAGATGGTATGAGATTGAGAGAATTCTGGGTGTATTGGTAGATAAAGAGTGGTGTGAAAGGATAATACTAGCAAGGTGTAATCTGTAAGGAAATGTGAGATTACTGTAAATGTTTTAATGTTTTTTCGTAATATTGCGAAAAACTATTTTCAACATGGATTTGTTTACAATCGTAACTGCACGTGCGGATTATGAACGGGGTGCGTTGGTGATTATTGATCAGACTCAGCTTCCGGAACGGGAAGTTTACTTAGCATTGAAAACTCCGGAGGAAATCTGGGATGCCATTTATTTGTTAAAGGTAAGGGGTGCACCAGCCATCGGAGTGGCTGCTGCTTACGGGATTTCCGTGTGTATGCAAAAGGTGGATGCAGTTGATGATTTCTACCGGGAATTTGAAAAGGTGAAGGATTATCTGGCATCTTCCCGGCCCACGGCGGTAAATTTGTTTACAGCATTGGAGCGCATGGAGGCTGCGTTGTTGAGAAATCAAGGTGCGGAAGTGGAGGTTTTGAAACGAGCCTTACGGGAAGAGGCTGAGGTGATTCGGAAAGAAGATGCGGCAGCGTGCCGGAAAATTGGAGAATATGGATTATCGCTGTTGAAACCGGGAATGGGGTTACTCACGCATTGTAATGCGGGGCATCTGGCGGTTTCGGAATACGGTACAGCCTTGGCCCCGATCTATTTGGGACAGGAACAAGGATTCGGTTTTTCAGTTTTTGCCGATGAAACTCGTCCGTTATTGCAAGGGGCGAGATTGACGGCTTTCGAGTTGCGGAAAGCAGGAGTAGATGTAACCTTGATTTGTGATAATATGGCCGCTTCGGTGATGAAACAAGGGAGGGTGCAGGCCGTGCTGGTTGGGTGTGATCGGGTGGCTGCCAATGGAGACACGGCAAATAAAATCGGTACTTTGGGGGTAGCCGTGTTAGCTAAATATTACGGAATTCCGTTTTACGTGTTAGGACCAACGTCCTCCATTGATATGGATTGTCTCACGGGCAAAGAGATTAAAATAGAGGAACGTGATCCGGCAGAGGTGACCGAGAAATGGTATGCCCGAAGGATGGCCCCCGAAGGGGTTCACGTGTATAATCCCGCCTTTGACGTGACTCCTGCCGAGTTGATTACGGCAATTATCACGGAGAAAGGAATCGCTTATCCCCCGTTTGGTGACTCCTTCCGGGGATGGAAAGGAAACAAATAATCAGGTCATTTTGTCGCTAAATTTATAAAATTCAAAGACAAAATGACATGTTTGTAATAAATATTGTTTTAAAAAACGAAAGTAAATAGTTTGTTTTTTTATTGATTGTTAATGTTATAAGTCGAAATATTTTTTCATTTTATCCAGATGAAACTTTTAGATAAGAGTTTCGGTATATACTTTGTAAAATTGAAAGTAGAAAGGAGAAAATGAGACTATGAACATGAACAATTATACAATTAAGTCGCAAGAGGCCGTGCAGGCAGCCGTGCAACTTGCGCAGGAGAAAGGTCAGCAAGCCATCGAGACAGGTCATCTGTTGAGGGGTGTGATCGAGAAAGGCGAAAATATCACGAACTTTATTTTTAATAAGTTAGGTATAAATAGCCGGAATGTATTAGCAGCGTTGGACAGAATTGTGGATGGATATCCGAAAGTATCGGGTGGTTCTCCTTATTTGTCTGATGAAGCAAATAAAGTGTTGGAGAAAGCCACGAAGTTGGCAGGTGAAATGGGGGATCAGTATGTTTCACTAGAACATATTTTGCTTGGATTATTATCCGTGAAAGATCCGGTTTCTGGAATGTTGAAAGATGCAGGTATGACCGAGAAAGAAACTCGTGCAGCCATAGGGGAATTACGAAAAGGGTCAAAAGTGAATTCACCGTCAGCGGAAGATAATTATGATGCATTGGGAAGGTATGCTATTAATTTGAACGAAAGGGCGCGGAATGGTAAACTTGATCCTGTGATTGGTCGGGATGACGAGATTCGTCGGGTGTTACAGATATTATCCCGGAGAACTAAAAATAACCCGATATTAATAGGTGAACCCGGTGTTGGTAAAACGGCAATTGCTGAGGGATTGGCGCAACGTATCGTGAACGGGGATGTTCCTTCAAATTTGGCATCCAAGAGTATTTATTCGCTGGACATGGGAGCCTTGATTGCGGGGGCAAAATATAAAGGAGAATTTGAAGAACGTTTGAAATCGGTTGTAAACGAGGTATTGTCTTCAGAAGGTGAAATTATCCTGTTTATTGATGAGATTCACACCTTGGTGGGAGCCGGAAAGTCTGACGGGGCAATGGATGCAGCAAATATATTGAAACCCGCTTTGGCTCGTGGTGATTTGAGGGCTATTGGGGCGACCACGTTGAACGAGTACCAGAAATATTTTGAACAGGATAAAGCTTTGGAACGTCGTTTCCAAAAAGTGATGATTGACGAGCCGGACGTGATGAGTGCGATCAGTATTATGCGGGGATTGAAGGAGCGTTACGAGAATCACCATAAGGTACGGATCACGGATGATGCAATTATTGCATCTGTGGAGTTATCCCACAGGTATATTTCCGATCGTTTCTTGCCGGACAAAGCTATCGACTTGGTAGATGAGGCGGCGGCCCGTTTGCGTTTGGAAATGAATTCCGTACCGGAAGAGATTGACGAGTTAGACCGTAAGATCAAGCAATTGGAGATTGAAAAGGAAGCGATAAAGCGGGAAGGTAAGAGTAAAAAATTGGATGAAATCCAAAAAGAATTAGCAGATTTGAATCAGGAACGCACGAAATTACGTGCGCAGTGGGAATCTGAGCGTTCTTTAATAGATGAGATACAAAAAAATAAGGATGCGATTGAACAATATAAGTTTGAGGCAGATCGAGCTGAACGGGAGGGAGATTACGGTAAGGTAGCCGAAATTCGTTATGGTAAGATAAAAGAATCAGAGCGACGTATCGAAGAGGTGAAGGCTAAGCTGGCAGATATGAAACATGGTAGTTCTCTAATTCGGGAAGAGGTAACGGAAGATGATATTGCGGCAGTTGTGTCCAAGTGGACGGGTATTCCGGTAAGCCGGATGATGCAGAGCGAGCGTCAGAAGTTGCTGCATCTAGAAGACGAATTACACAAACGGGTAGTGGGGCAGGAGATGGCCATTACGGCTTTGGCTGATGCTGTCCGTCGTAATCGTGCTGGTTTACAGGATGCCAAACGACCGATCGGTTCGTTTATTTTTCTTGGAACCACGGGCGTGGGTAAAACTGAATTGGCAAAGGCATTGGCAGAATTCTTGTTTGATGATGAGTCATTGATGACCCGTATTGATATGTCCGAGTATCAAGAGCGTCATTCTGTTTCCCGGTTGATTGGAGCGCCTCCGGGATATGTGGGATATGATGAAGGTGGGCAGTTGACCGAGGCCGTTCGTCGGAAACCTTATTCCGTGGTATTGCTGGACGAAATAGAGAAAGCTCATCCTGATGTGTTTAATATCCTATTACAGGTATTGGATGATGGGCGTTTAACTGATAATAAAGGTCGGGTAGTTGATTTCAAAAATACGATAATTATCATGACTTCAAATATCGGAGCCCATATTATTCAGGAACGTTTGAAAGGTATTGATGAAAATAACCGGGATGAGGTGCTGGACAAGACGAATCATGAGGTATATGAAATGCTGAAACAAACGATACGTCCGGAGTTCTTGAACCGTATTGATGAGATTATCATGTTTGCCCCGTTGAAGAAATCGGAAATCGTGGATATTGTACGTCTGCAATTCAATGGAGTAAAGAAGATGTTGGAAAACAATGGTATTGCCATTGAAATCACGGATAAAGCTGTTGAGTGGCTGGCAGAAGCGGGGTATGATCCTCAGTTTGGGGCCCGTCCGGTAAAACGGGTTATTCAACGTACTTTGTTGAATGATTTGTCAAAACAAATTCTTGCGGAGGAGGTTTCCAAAGATAGCCGTATCATGGTGGACGTGAAGGGTGATAAGATCGTTTTTGAAAATAAATAAGGATTTTTAAAATCATATAAAATAGTAAGTCGTTTCAAAAAAAGAAACGGCTTACTTTTTTTGTATGACAGTAATACATTGATTATTTTGATTCTTGACGAGAATGTCTATCTTTGCATGAATCATAATTATCTGTTTAGATTTTAATATGGTATATAGCGAATCGGAAATTATACACGGACTGGAGGCTGGAAATGAAAGCTGTCTGAATATGCTTTTTGATAATTATTACCGGGCATTGTGCGTGTATGCGTTTCGGTTTGTTTCAGATGGAGATGATGTAGAGGATATAGTGCAAGAGGTGTTTGTTTCTTTCTGGATGAACAAAAAACGAACTGTTTTTTCCGGTTCCGTTCGTTCTTATCTTTTCGGGGCAGTGGCTAAGGCTGCATCTAAGTTTGCTACACGTAGGGGGAGGATCATGTTTGACGACGTGGAGAAATATGTGGATCAATTTTTAGAAGAGTTGGTGGAGTATGATGAGAGCGAATTTGCTCGATTACGTGATAAAGTAAATGCCCGAGTAGAGGCTTTGCCGGAAAAGACAAAGGAAATATTTAAAGCCGTGGTGTTGGATAACATGACTTATCAGCAAGTTGGCGATCGTTTCGGGATAACAGTGAATACTGTGAAGACAATGTATTACAGGGCATTGAAACAGCTGAAAGAAGAGTTGGGAGGAAATACCTTGATCCTGTTTTTTATGATTCAACAATAAGTTCCTGTTTGTAATTTTATTAAAAATTAGTTTATCTGCAATTTTTTTCAAAAAGTTGTCATCTCTTTTTTATTTTTCTGGTATATAATATAAAAGTAGAATGATATGAATAGTAAAATTTGGCAATGGATAGGCGATTATTGTTCCGGGACATTGGATGGGGAGGAGGAACGGCAATTACATGAATGGATGGATGAATCAGAGGAGAATAGACAATTTTTTATAGAGGGAGTGAAAATGGTACGGGAGTATCAAATGGTTGCTAATTCGGATAAGCGGGCTTCAGATTCATTGAAACGTGTACAGGAAAAAATCCGGATTCGTGGAAGAAGGAAATTGTGGATTCAGATTACTGCTGCGGCTTCTGTTGTACTCTTATTCTCTTTGTCATATATGTTTTTTTATATATCGGAATCTAGAGAGGACTTTTCTGAATTGATGAAAGTGCATGCCGGGGGAACGAAAGCGACTTTGATCGTTGCTGACGGAATACAGGTTGATTTAACTCAAGATAATTTACAAGAAGTGATCGGACAGTATGGTGTTACTGTCATGAATGATAATGAGAACGAGTTGCGGTATGATTGTGTGGAGATAAATGATGAAACGGAAGAAAAGCCGATGTTCCACACGATTTCGGCTCCTGTTGGAGGAGAATACCATTTTACGTTGGCTGACGGTACGATGGTATGGTTGAATTCATCTTCGCAACTGACATTTCCTACTCGTTTTACAGGATCGACTCGTGAGGTAATTGTTGAGGGAGAAGTATATTTTGAAGTGCAACATGATGAAAATAGGCCCTTTATAGTGTGGGTGGGTGATATGAATGTGCAAGTATTGGGGACGAAATTCTGTATTTCGGCTTATCCTGAAAATGAAGGAATTATGACCACGTTAGTGCAGGGAGCGGTGCAAGTGACATCCGGAGATAAGCAAGTGGTATTACAACCGGGGTATCAGGCAGTGGTGGATCAACATTCTGGAGTGATAAAACAGCGGGCGGTGGAATTATCCTTATATACTTCGTGGGTGCAGGGTGTGTTTGAATACGAGAATATGGAATTGAACGATATTATGATACAACTCGCCCGGTGGTATGATGTTCAATTCACTTTCTCTGCCCCAGAGTATAAAGAACGTTGTTTTACCGGAGTCGTACGGAAATATGAAGACTTGGATGACGTGTTGGACATGATAGAAAAAACAACGAACGTAAAATTTATTGTCAATGGAAGAAATGTTACAATAACCTCATTAACAAGGTGAAAAGAATAAAAACGGAAAATGTTACCAGCATTCCCCGTTTTATGTTGAAAATTTAATGGCAGCCTTCGGCAAAAGGCTACGTTTATTAATCTAAGTACCCAAATGTATGAAAAAAAGACGAAATTCTAAACAATCCTCTCCTGAAAATATGAGAGGTAAAATTTACTTAGCAATGAGATTGACTTTGCTTTTGACCATGTTGTTCTCTTTTACGGCAATAGCTAGTGTATCGTCACAATCTGTGACGTTGAAATTGGAGAATGCAAGTCTTAGAGAGACCATTAAAGAGTTGAAAAAACAAACAGGAATTTATTTTGTATTCAACGAGGAAGAGGTCGCTAATTTGAGTGTGAAACTTAATATGGTTTTAACGGACGAACCTTTTGAGAATGCATTGGATCGTATTTTTGAGGGATTACCTTTTAGTTATGAGTATGCGGAAGGTGTGGTAGTTGTTAAGCCGATTCCACAAAAGAAGGATGAAGTTAAATTAAAATTGATCAAAGGGAAAGTAGTTGATACGGATGGAATGCCTCTTCCGGGAGTTTCTGTTGTCGTGGAAGGAACAACTCGCGGTGTAGCCTCGGATGTGAACGGTTTGTTCCGGATGATGATAGAAAATAAGGTCGGGCAAAAATTACTTTTCTCTTTTGTGGGGATGGAACAACAAGTTGTAACTTGGCAGGGGCAAGATTCACTGAATATAGTAATGAAATATTCTGCTGTGGACGTGGACGAGGTTATTGTGACGGGGTATCAGACATTGAACCGTAGGGAGTCAGCCAGTGCGGTTTCTGTGGTGAAAACTGAGGATATTTACATGGCGGGAGTTACTTCTATTGACCAAATGTTACAGGGACAGGTTCCCGGTTTGATGGTGATGAATACTTCTGGAGAACCGAGTGCTACTCCTAAAATACGTATTCGGGGAACTTCAACAATTAACGGGAATAAGGCCCCGGTGTGGGTGGTTGACGGAGTGATTTTGGAGCAAGATGTTCCGATTACAGCCTCAGAATTGAATAGTGAAGATGCCGAGTATTTGGTGGGTAACGCTATATCGGGAATTAGTCCGCAGGATATAGAGTCTATTACGGTGTTGAAAGACGCTTCGGCCACGGCAATTTATGGGGTAAAGGCGGCAAATGGAGTGATTGTGTTAACGACGAAAAGAGGAGCTATTGGAAAACCGACAGTCTCATATCATGGTGAAGTAGTGGTAAATGAGCGTCCTTCTTATAGAAATTTTGATCGTATGAATTCAGCGGAACGTATGCAGTTGTCCAAGGATATTTTTGAACAAGGATTGTCATATAATTCAAATATATCATTGGATCCGGATGATTCTTACGAGGGATTATTGAATGAGTTGATTAATCGCCGGATGTCAAAAGAGGAGTTTGCACAACGGGCAGAAGAAATGGCAAATCGTAATACGGATTGGTTTGACGTATTATTCCGTAATGCGATAACCCATTCTCATAATTTGAGTATTAACGGAGGGTCTGAAACTGCAAAATATTACTTTTCAGCAGGTTACAATAATAATCAAGGAGGAGCAAAAGGTTCTATTAGCGAGCGTTTTACAGCTTTGGCACGTGTAGATGCAAACATTGGTAAATACGTTGATTTTATGGCTAAGATTGATTTCAGTACGACGAAGAATGAAGGTTATTCAGTTGTAAATCCTTTTACTTATGCCTATAATACTTCTCGGACGGTACAACCTTATGAGGAAGACGGGGAATATCATTTTTATCAAAAGGATTCGAAGTACTTGTATAATGTGTTGAATGAGTTAGCTGAAACAGGTAAGGAGAGTAAATCGAACGATTTCAATGCACTGTTGAATTTGAATGTAAAATTATATGATGGATTGTCTTATCAAGGAACTTTCTCGTATCATAATTCATCGACAAATCAACGGGATTGGAAAACAGAAGAATCTAATAGTGTAGCTTCCATCCGTGGATATAACTACAAACAATATGACGAAAATGATGATGAATACTGGAAATCGTCCTTGCCATATGGAGGAATTTTAGATCAGGGGAACACGTTAAAAACAGGGTATACGGTGAGAAATGGCTTGAGCTATGTTAAGGTCTTGGCAGATGTTCACGATGTGAATATAATTGTCGGTTCCGAGTTGCGAGGAACAAAATACGAGGGGGTACGTACAACAGGTTATGGTTGGACCCCTACTTATGGGGAACGCTTTATGCCGGTACAAACCGATAATTTTTTAAGTAGTTACGTTAATAGAATGCTTCCGACAAATACGAACACGATTTCGAGAGTTGCCTCGTTTTTTGGTTCTGCCACGTATACTTATAATAATCGTTACGTGTTAAATTTCAATATTCGTTCGGATGGGGCAAATAAATTCGGAAGTAACCCGAAATATCGGTGGTTACCCACGTGGTCAATTGCAGGTAAGTGGCTATTGACAAATGAAGGCTTTATGTCCCGATTTGCCCATAATGGACATTATATTTCTATAAGAGGAAGTTACGGTATTCAAGGAAATATTCATGATGATGCTACTCCTAATTTGATTCTTGAAGTAGGAGATAGAAATTCAATAAGTAATTTGGATCAATCAACAATCTATCGTTTACCTAATCCGGATTTGCGGTGGGAAAAAACAACTTCTTGGAATGTGGCTGCGGATTTTTCTTTCTGGGATGGAAGACTTTCAGGTAGTTTGGACGTGTATAAAAAGCATACCGAAGATTTGATCATGGAAAAAACAGTAGCAACGTCTAACGGAAAATCACGTTTGTACATGAATGCCGGTAAAATGGATAACCAAGGGTTTGAAGGTAATTTAAGTGTACAGATTATTCAAAGAAAAAAATTGAGCTGGAGGTTTAACGTGAATTTCGGGAGAAATACAAGTGAGGTGACTTTGGCAAATGATGAATTGTACAGTGATTTGGAGGTTATAAACAAAATGTTGGAGGGTAACTTGGCGATAGAGGGAGAGAAACTGGGTTCAATGTATTCTTTCCGTTATGGGGGATTGTCCAGTGAAAACGGATATCCGTTATTCTACGGGAAAGATGGTAATTTGTGGCATGAAGCTGACCCAAAACGTATGGAATTGGTGAAAAGTGGGTCTATTTATCCGGATCTTTCTGGAGGATTCGATACTCAGTTGACTTTTAATAAACGTTTATCACTGTCTTTGGGTTTCACCTATAATTTAGGAGGTGTAAAACGTTTACCGCAAGTGTATGCTGATAAAAATTCTGCGTTAAATCCGGTTGCTAATGTATCTACGAATTGGAAAAAAAGATGGAGACAACCCGGCGATGAGAAATACACGGATATTCCTGTTTTATATAATGATAGAGTAGCTTCGAACTTTGAACGTAATGTTTCTGCCGAGGAGTTGGGGACTGTTGAGGGATGTACTTATTTTTATGATTTGTCGGATCTCCGCGTGGCAAAAGCTGACTTTCTACGTTTGCGTTCTGTCGGATTAAGTTACATGGTACCAGAGAATTTATTGAAGGGTGCGGGAGTTTCTTCCATGATGATTCGTTTCCAAGCTTCGAATTTGTTCGTGTGGGCACATAAGGATTGGAAAGGGCTTGATCCGGAAACTCCGGAAGCGAATATTCCAATTTTACCTTCTTATAGTTTGGGTATTAATGTTTCATTTTAATAGGAAGTGGTTATGAAAAGATTTGTAAGATTATATGCCTATTGGCTTTTAGGAATACTTTTGTTTACTGGGTGTAACGATTATTTGAAAGAGGATTCGGGTGATTTATTGATCCCGGGGAAAGTGGAAGAGTTTTTACCGATGTTATATAGTGAGGGGTTCCCTAGGACTTTTAATGAAGAAGTAGCTTGGTTATATTTGATGACTGATGACGTGGAGATGGGACAATTGGAATTAGATCCGGCTGATGAAAGTAATGATTCCCGGGATAAAAATTCTCAGGATGCTTTTAACGTGGGGGAAGGTGAAGAACCCTACAAGTGGGAAAGACAGATAACGAGTTATGCAGATGATTTTTGGGAGACTCGTTACGGGAATATTTTGGCTTGTAATTTGGTCATAGATGCGTTACCGGAAATGGAGTATGTGGAGGCGGATTCAGGAGTTTATAATTTTCTAGCAGCTCAGGCTTATGCCTTGCGAGCTTATCATTATTGGTGTCTAGTTAATTCGTATGCTTTGCCTTGGTCGGAAGAGAACTTGGATGAACCGGGTGTGATTATTCGGACCGAGCCACAAATTGATATATCTGCTAGAGGACGTTCTTCTATTCGGGATGTGTATAATTTGATTAATGAAGATATAGAAAAAGCTGAAAAATACATTAAGGTAGCTACATTTGATGGAAATATACACAGGCTTTCCGAACCGGCGATTTTGTTGTTAGCTTCTCGTATAGCTTTATTTCAAGAAGATTGGGACGAAGTGATCCGTACAGGTAAGTTGTTCTTGGCTCAAAATTCTACTATTTTGGATCTGAATGAACAGGATACGACATTATTTGGAAAAGACACTGGTGGGGATACTGATCCATTTACAATGATGGATGGAGCTAAAAATAAAGAGATTGTTTTTACGTTTGGGACAGCTAGTTACACTCCATATGAATATTTATCGACATCAGGGGCACTTTATGGATTGGGATTCAGACCTTCACATAGTGTGGAAGGCTCTTTGATCCGTTCTTATGAAAAAGGAGATTTACGGAAAACAGCTTACTTTTTGAAAGATGTTCCGGCTAAGAAGGCTGAGTCTTGGTGGGAAGAAGATAAACCTTATGAATACAAGTATTATTATCCGGTGAAATATCGTCGAATATCAAATACAAGTTCAGCGAAACCAAGCGAGAATCTTCTCCATGAAAACTGGCGGAGTGTAGAAGTCATGTTAAATTTGGCGGAGGCTTACACGCGCAAAAATAACGAAGTGACGAGTGATGCTCTTAATTTATTAAATAATTTACGGCGTTGTCGTTTGGATCGGTCCGTGTTCGTGGAAAAGACGGCAGCAGATTTTCCCGATGGGGAAGCTTTGTTAAAGTTTATCTGGGAAGAACGTCGTCGGGAACTTTGTTTCGAGGAAGCTATGCGTTTCTGGGATTTGCGGAGACAAGGAATGCCAGAATTGAAACATAAATGGTATTCAAGTTGGGATACATACGAAACTTATACTCTGCCTCAAGGAAGTAAAAATTACGTGCTTTCAATTCCCCGTAGCGAGCTTGATTATAATAATGGATGTTATGATAATGAGCGTGACGTGATTCGCCCCGAGTAATGATATTTAAAATTTATGAAGTATGAAGAAGATTGTAATATATTTAATAACGATCCTGTTTTTAGGAATTTCTTGTTCCGAAGACGTTGAGATGAATCCCGAATTGGCAGGTCCATTATATGGTTTGACTAAAGGAGAGCCGGGTTCAGTGGATGAGTTGATTTATAATACTTGGGAAGAATGGGGGATGTACTATTTGTATAAATTTGAACCTTATGCTTTCCAAGTAACGAATTGGAGTGGTTACTTCAATAAATGGTATACTCCGGTAAAAGAGGAGAACGTAGAGCTGATTCGGAAGATTATTAATCATATACAAGGTGGAATTTTCGTGGGGATGGATAAGAATTTAGTACAAGGGAGTTGGTTTGTACGTACATTTTTGTGTGATTCCATTTGTGATGATTACGATTATTCTCCGGATGAGTTAGTAGAAACTTATTTGGAGAACGGTGATTGTATCATTCTCGCTGGAGTTGGGGATAAAATGAACAATTTTACAGATGAGGACTGGGAGGAATGGAAATCAGAAATGTCGAGTTTGTTAATTTCGCGTTTGTATTTGGGTGCAGAGGAACAGCCTGATGACTTTTTTAATTTGCGAATGAAGGATGATAAGGGTAAGGAAGCAACTTCAATATTAGGAAATGCTTGGGAGGATGACCCAGCAGGTAAGTATTCCCCAAACGTTTATACTTTCCGGAAAAATGGTTATGTACGTTCTAAACCGAACTTTACAGGACCGGAAACAATTTTTGTTCCAGACCAGCAGATGGACTTGGCTGATTACATTTCTTTCTTGACGACTACGACAAAGACAGAACTAGATTATAATTTTGAGGTATTTCCTCGGATGTTGGAAAGAGCAGTTGCATTGATTCCTTATTTACAACGGGTGTTGTCAATGGATTTGGAAGCCATGCAAAATACAAATTGCCCGGAAGATCCGGTAGGTCCCGATTATTTTAAGAATCTAAAAAAATGATTTGTCTATAATAATATAGCAAAGATATGTTGAGAAAGACAATCATGACATTGGTTTGTGTCGGATGCTGTGTAGCAGCATCGGCACAAACTAACTTAGAAAGTTTGAAAGAGAAGTACGAAGCCAATAAGCGAGACATTAAGGTCGTGAAAGAATACGTGGAGGCCTTGGAGAATGCGGAGAAGGGAAAAGAGGTCGAACGGGTGGCAAAGGAATACATGTCCCGGTGTCCGGTGTTACAGGTAGAAGACAAGGATACATATTTACTGTTGAATAAGTATGTATTTGCAGACCCTTATTCCAATGTTTTTGAGTACGGTATTTATGCCGTGAAAAAAATGAAATGGGAGCGGGAAGAAACTTCCGTTCAGGAAGATAAGGATGCACGTTTGAAGAGACTTTTTCGAGGATTGAGAAGCGGGGTTAGTGGTGATAATGAGATTGATAAAAGATACGAGGCATTGATGTTATTGAGCCGAAACTTGAATAAGGAAATCGAGAAACAGTGTAGGCCTTATTTGCAGGATGATCGATATGTTATGCCATTGTATGATTCATTAAAACAAGAACGATTGACGTACCTAGTAAATAAAGGGCAATTACTGGGACAGGATGGAATGAGTTTAAAATTGGCTATAAATAAAGCTTTGCATGTGGGAAATAATGCACAAGTTATTAGAGATTTGGAAGTTGCCACAAGTTTGAACATGACAGATATACAAGGGGATTATATTGTAGCAATTTTAACGGTACTTTCAGAGAGGATTTCGGATAAGAAATTAATAGATGATGCTTTGTCATTCGTGTTGAGACTGAAAGATCAGGAAGAGGCAGTAGGAGGTTCTACCAATTATTATAACTTGTTAAGTCGTTTGTACGCTCTTGTTGGCGACAAAAATAATGCTGACAAATATAAGAAGATGGGAGATGCCATAGAGGCGGAGCGGATAGAACGCTATAAGGATTTGTTTGAAGCAATTCGGTCTAACTAATTTGGAAATATGATGAAGAAACAGATAGTTGTAGTGTTTGTCGTTTGGTTGTTTACGACTTGTAATTTGTTGGAGGTAAAGGCTCAGCAGGTGAGAAATTATGTAGTCCTTACCTCGAAAGAGATGCAATTAGACGAGGCGTGGATGAAAGTGGTCGAGGCCTTAGCCAAGAGGCATAAAGCAGCCGTATTGTATTATGATGAAAAACCACGGGAATTGTTGGAAGAGTTACGGCGTTTGGCTCCTCGTTATATGGCGGTGGTGGAAAAACCGGAAAACCTCAACCGGGAATTTGTCATGGAAGCTCATCGTTTGAGCCGGGAAATAGATGATGATATTTATGCGGATTACCTTTGGGGAATTATCACGGGCTATTCGGCAGCAGATGCCATGCGTATGATAGAAAGTAGTGCTAAACCTTTTGTAATCCGTACGGCGTTGAACACAACGGCAGAATTGAGCGATGGAAAATATTTTGATCGTTTTGCATTTATGAACGACGGGGGAACTCCCGGAGGTTGGGGTGAGAAGACAACTCGTGACGGAGAAGTAAAGAAGGAACAGATCAATAAATGGGAAATACTCAATAAATGGGTGGAAAAATATAAAGAAATCGATCCCGATCTGCTAGTAACATCTTCACATGCGACAGAGAAAAACTTAGAAATGCCATTTACCGTTGGCAACCTGAAACCGCGGGGAGGGAGATTATATGCAGACTTCATGACTCCCGAGTTTTTAAACGGGACGGCTCATCCGAGAGTTTATTTTGCGGCAGGTAACTGTTTGATTGGGAATATCGACAATGATCCGGAGAGCATGGCTGTTGCTTGGTTGAGCGGAATGGATGCCACTTCGATGGTGGGATACGTGGTAACTACTTGGTATGGCCGTAACGGTTGGGGTGGTTTAAAATATTGGACTGCTAATGCAGGACGTTTGACGTTGGCGCAAGCGATTTACTTGAATCAACAGGATATGTTACATACAGAGTTTAATTGGTACCCGGAGATGCTAGAAGTTGATTACCCCTTCTATGCGGGAGATTTCGGTGAAGATGGGGAATTTACAAAAATTTTCAAGGAAGCCACGGGGAATACACCGACAAAAGATCAAAAGGGTTTTGTACATGACCGGGATGTTGTTGTCTTGTATGGTGATCCGGCTTGGGATGTAAAACTGCAAAATCCTAAACCGTTAGGATATAAGGTTGATTTTAAGGTAAAAGGGAAACAATGTTTCGTGACAATTGTGACCAATGAATATTTTGACGGGGGATTAATGAAAGGAGGCAAACTGAAACAAGAACACGTGGCGGATATACCGTTTGCTTATTACTTCCCGAAGCGTGTAAGTAATCCACGTTTGGCAGAGGGACAGGAATGGGAAGTTGCCGTAGCAGAAGATTTTTTATTGCTGTATAATTGTGACTTTGAGAAGAATAAAAAATATACAATAGTATTGGACATAAATTAAAAGGGAGTGTAAAATGAAAAGATTCGTATTGTTAATGTTGATTTTAATCACTGGTTCTACCGTGTTTTCACAGGGAATAGAATTCCAGAAAGAGAGTTATACCGAGGTATTGAAAATGGCTAAAAAACAAAATAAACTGGTATTTATAGATGTATATACTTCGTGGTGTGGGCCTTGTAAGCATATGGCGAATACTATTTTCCCGCAGGCTAAAGTCGGTGAATATTATAATTCCCATTTTTTGAATCTACAATTAGATGCTGAAAAGAGTGAAGACGGGAAGATGGTTGCGAAAACATTTGGAGTGTCTGCTTACCCCACTTTCCTCTTTGTTAATGGAGACGGAGAATTGGTTTACCGTTTCTTAGGAGGTAGGGCCGTGGATATGTTTATTAAAGAAGGCGAAAAGGCCGTGGATGCTTTTGCAGCGCTGCCTGAATTAAAAAAATATATGAAGAAATATGAAGAAGGAAATAGGGATAAAGATTTCCTGAATCAGTACTTTATATTGAAAGATAGATCAGGCTTGGATTGTAGCGATGTGTTGCTCGATTATTTTGCATTGGTGGATGATAGCCAGTTGCTGGATTCGATAAATGTACCGCGTATTGGTAAGATCACGGTTTTTGACAAGAAATTAGCCAACCGATTCGTGGATGCGGCTTGTGCGTTGGCTGCCAATCCGACGAAGGATAAAAAGCATTCTACTGCCGTGAATAAATCCATTTGTACTTTCTTGAGTGCTTGCGTTCAAAAGACGGCACAAGCAGATCAAGAGGAAAATTTTGAGGAAGTATTGGCTTTGAAAGATCGCCTATTTAAAGCTACAGGAGCTAAGAATAGTGCCACGGCGGCCTCATTAGGAGGAGGAAATATTTATATTCCTTCAGAATTGTTGCGATTGAATTACTATTCGGCTAAAAAGAAATTAGATAAATTTAATCATCTTTTTATCAATTATATAGCTGAACTTCAAAAACAGTACGAGGAAACTCGCGATGAGAAAATAGCTATGCTTAAGGCTATGGAAGCTAAATTGAAAGAGGCCAAAGAAAGTGGGAATGATGCGGAGTATCAAGCGGCAAAAAAGCTAAATGCAATGATGTCTGCTTTTTCAAATATCGATGATTACTACACCTCAACGAGTATGATCGAGAACGTGGAACGTTACGAGGAGATATACGAAGGAACGAAAGATGCGGCATATAAGGATCGAGTTGCTGGTTGGTACGTGTTTTTACATCAATTAAGTCCTTCTGCGAAGACGGCGACATACGTGGCCGATAAATTAGTAGCCTTGGATAAAAAGGAGTTGGCGAAAGAGGTTTTGACTTTAGGATTGAAAGATGGAAGCTCTGCGGCCGGGGTGGAAGAGGAAGACGTGAAAGCTTGTCAAGCAAAATTAGATGAATTAGAGTAATAGTAGTATATGTAAATTGGATTGGTTATGAAAAAGATAAGCTTCATAGTACAATTTTTGTGTTTGACCTTATTCTCGTTCGGACAGTCGGCTGAAGAGGGTATTCGCTTTATTGAAGGCGAAAAATGGGAAAATATTTTGAAAATGGCTCAAGAACAAGATAAATATATTTTTATGGATTGCTACACCTCTTGGTGTGGCCCTTGTAAAGCCTTGGCTAAAGACATTTTTACACGTAAAGATGTAGGGGACTTTTTCAATGCGAATTTCATTAACGTGAAATATGATATGGAAAAAGGTGTGGGGAAAGATTTGTACAAACAGTATAAATCCAATATCATAGGATTCCCGACCCTCCTGTTGATTAACAAGGAAGGAAAAGTTGTACATCAGATGGCCGGATTTCAAGAGGCTGATGTTTTGATCACCGGAATGAAAGCCGGAATGGAAGGTAAAAGTTTGTTTGCTTACAAGGATAGATATGCGGCTGGAGAGCGGGATATTGCTTTTTTGAAAGATTATGTTGTTGCTTTGGAAGGAGCTTTCTTAAAAGATGATATTGAGAAAGTTGTGCTTGATTACATGAAAACGATTCCCGTGGAAAAATTGCAGGAAAAAGAAATCTGGGATTTCGTGGGGGCTTTTATCAAGGATCCTTATTCTCCGCAATTTGAGTACGTGATTTCTAATATAGACCGTTTAGCTTATAAAGTAAAATTTGATCGTTATAACGTGGAGAGACAATTGGGTTGGGCTTTGGAAAGGGCCGTGGATCAAGTGGTCGAGGTTAAATTTGACGAGAAGGGTACTCCCTTGCGTTTGGTTGATGCAACGGGAAAAGTGGATACTTTACGGCGGTTGATTGACCGTGGGAATCTGAAACGTGCGGAAACGTTACGTGCCAAAATAAAGATTTATGAATTGGAATTGGCTCAAAAGTGGAATGAGGTGTACGAATACCAGATGATTTATCGTGATATAAAAGCTTTAGGGTATACTGATCGTTATTTGGATGAAACGGCTCAATATCTGGCTGCATATTGTTCGGATAAAGTTATAATAGAGAAATATCTGGCTTTGATAGAAGAATTACAAAAGGAAGAAGATGCAAGCAGTGCTAAATTGAAAGCTTGTTATTACGGAACTCTTTCTGTTTTACATGCAAAACTTGGTAATAATGAGAAAGCCAAGGAATTCAAGAAAATGGACGAGAAGATTAAGGCTGAGAATGCCAAAGAATTCGAATCGTTTTTGAAGAAATCAAAATAAATGTAATAATACTTGATATAGGAATATTAAAATAGTTCTGGAAGTATGAGAAAAATTATTAGCGGCTTATTAATAGGCTTATTGTTTGCGGGTTGTGCCAAACAAGTGACAACGTATACCATTCTGGGAGAGTGGGAAGGTGGAGACGGAAAAGTTGTGTATTTAAAAAAGAGTTTAGGTGATAAAAAATATGAAACGTTGGATTCTGCTATCGTAACGAACGGTACTTTTAAGATGCAAAAACCTTTGGGAGAAGTAGATGAACGAATTTTGGAAATTAATGGGAGTAAGAATATCGTTATTTTAGACTCTGTTCCGATCCATGTAAAATGCGAAACCGTGAAAAGAATGGTTAAGGGAAAAGAAGTCGAGAGCGTCAAAACAGAACTATCAGGGAGTGTAGAGCAAGATATTTTTAAAACGATGCTATTAGCGCAACGAGATGAAATGATGGTTATGTTGGGATTTTCTTTCATGAGCAAAAGTGGAGAAGGAAATGCTGCCATGCAAGATTCGTTGGGACAGATGTATCTGAACGTAAAAGCAAAAACTGCACGGACGATCGACAGTTTAGTTGCAAACTATCCCGATTGTCATGCTACTGCATTAATTATCAATAATTTTGTAGCCAAGGATAGAAGTTTGGCAGAAGTTGAAAAAATGTATGAAAGTTTAACTCCTCGTATCAAAAATGCTTATCTGGGACGTAAATTGAAAACATCGATTGATAATATCAAAAAAACATCAGTTGGTAGTATCGCCCCGGATTTCACCTTACAAGCCCCGGATGGAAAGAGTATTTCTTTATCTGATTATCGAGGGAAAATTGTTTTACTCGATTTCTGGGCATCTTGGTGTGGTCCTTGCTTACGTGAAGTTCCTAATGTAAAGAAAGTATATGATAAGTTTCATGATAAAGGATTTGAGATACTGAGCGTGTCATTAGATGATAAAAAGGATAATTGGGTAACTGCAATCGAAAAGAATGATTTGAATTGGGGGCATGTTTCCTCCTTGAAGGGATGGAGTTGTCCCGTGGCACAATTATATAATGTGAGTGGAGTTCCAGCCATGTTGTTGATTGATAAAGAGGGGAAAATTGTTGCGACTGGATTGAGGGGTGATCTGTTGATGGAGAAAGTTGCAGAACAATTTGGTGAATAAAAATGTTGACGTTTCCATTATTTATGCTGTATTTTTTGATTATTTATAAAGTAAAATAGGGGAATGAGTTTTTTAAGATGTGTATAAAAGTCTTTTAGTAGATTATTTTAAAAGTTTCTAAGATTATTCTTAAGGGATAAATAAGATTAGTAACTAGAATTCATTATATATTGAAAAATTAATAATGAATTCTAGTTATTGTATATGATTGCGGTGATGGATTAGTTTAGATTTTAGGTATAATAACTCAGCTTATAAGTTGATATCAATCATAAATATTCGCTTGAATCAAGTAGGGTAAGAACTATGAGATTGGGAAATGGCTTTAGAATGTAGGTATATTATGATTTTTATGGATCGGGGCCAAGAATAGAATGATAAAAATTTTTCGAGAAACTTTATAAAAAGCCAAATAGAATGAAACATAAATTTTTTCGAAGGACGGAGATTGCCCGTTTGTAATGGGTTTTGACGCTTGATTCGGCAATGTTTAATTCTTTGGCAATATCGGGAATGGTTTTGCGTTCAACGACGTGTTTCAGTAATACCTCTTTTTGTTTTTCGGGTAACTGGGATAGGATTTCATTCAAACGACGGTGTAATGCTTCGTCAGGTTCTTCATCCACTATATTTGAGAAAAACATAGCTTCGATAACTTTATCTTGGTTGTTATCTTTGATTTTAAGGTTACGAATGTAATTTAAACAGGCATTTTTGACATATGTAAGCAGATAAGCGATGATATTGCGTTTTCCATCGTATTTGTCTAGATTGCACCATAATGTAAAATAAGCGTCCTGAACTAGGTTTTCTGCTTCATTCCAATCGTAAAGATAACGCATGGCATAATGTCGTAAATCCGAAAAATACTCTATATATAGTATTCGAAATGCTTCTTCATCACGCCTTTTTATTCTTCGACCAAGTTCCTGTATGTCTAAATGGGATTTCTCCATATGAAGATTTTAAATACAAATCTAAGTATATTTCGATTATTTACAAAAATAATAAAAAATCTTGTCCCCCATTTTAGGCTTGAGTGTTTATTGGAGGTAAAATACTTTAAAGAAATATGAGACCTGATGAATATATAGATTGGAAACTGTTGATGCGCCGTATGAACGAAGGTTTGTCTGAAAAGGAGGAACAGGAGTTTCTGGCGTGGCTTGATAAAGATGTTAAGCGAAGAGAGTATTACGAGAGAATGGTTGCGGAGTGGAATAATGATGTAGTTTGCGAGTGTGATATGTCGAAAGCTTTGGAGAAGTTAGATATGTTTCTTGATCAGCAGAAAATGAAACGTCATCGACCAGTGTTGAGGCGGAGATTGTTGAAATGGAGTGTGGCTGCAATATTGGTTATTGGGTTGGTAAGCATATTCTTGTTACAGCGTGAGCAGAGTGAAATTCCAAAGAGAATTCCGGTGGCGGCGATAACTCCGGGTGGGAATAAAGCTGTTTTAGTGTTACACGATGGAACGAGAGTAAATCTTGATAAAACTGTGGATAGTTCTGATATGTTTATCGGAATGGCAAAAATTAAGAGGAATGAGGGAACAATTTTGTTTGAGGATAGTTCTATAGATCAGGAAATGGAGTATAACACGGTTATTACTCCGAAAGGAGGGGAGTATCACGTTGTGTTGAGTGATGGGAGTGAGGTTTGGCTAAATGCTGATTCGAAATTGAGGTTTCCGGTGAATTTTGGCGAAGGGAAACGGTGTGTGATTCTTTCCGGAGAAGCTTATTTTAATGTGGTACATGATGAGAATCGTCCATTTGTGGTAGAGACAGATTTGGGAAATGTTAGAGTTTATGGAACGCAGTTTAATGTGCGACGCTATGTGGATGAGAGAGAGATTAAAACGACTTTGGTAGATGGAAGCGTTGGTTTTGCAAAAAATGGATCGGAGGAAAATGAATATGTGAAGATTGAACCCGGCTATCAGGTTTCTTATGTGAAGGGACAGGATATTATTGTTCAGAAAGTAAAGGTTTATAATGAGATTGCTTGGAAAAATAGACAATTTAGTTTTGAACGAAAACCTTTGGACGAGATTATGAAAGATTTTATGCGTTGGTATGATGTGAATATTATTTTTGACGATGAGTCATTGAAAGATCTTTATTTTTCAGCGACATTGAATCGTTACAAAAATATTGAAACTTTATTACGCTTTTTTGAAAAGGGATATGATATTAAGTTTGAAATAAGTGGTAAGGATATAAAAATAATGAAAAAATAAAAAAGTACGAGTTAAAAGTTTGGCGACTCGAACTCGTACAATTATTAGTACATAATTTAATAATGTAAACATTTCAAAGGTATGAAAAAAAATCAATTTGACAGGCGAGGAGTCCCTGTTAATTTAAAAAAAACGTGTTTAATTATGAAAACGTACGTTATTTTCACTCTGTTTTTCACGTTGTTCTTTTCAAATCTTGTTTTTGGACAAGGGAAAACTGTGACCTTAAATGTGAAATTAGCGATGTTGAGTGATGTTCTTATCCATATTAAGGATATTACGGGGGAGCAGATTATTTTTAACGAGAATCAATTGGAAAAAGTGATGTGCAAGGACATTGTTTTAAAGGATGTCCCCGTAAAAGATGCTATCGCTGCAGTATTAAAAGGACAAAATTTCGAATGTGAAATTGTTGATGGGGTCTATATTATTAAGCGGAAAGTTGAAAAACCGCAAGTGAAAGCTTTGAAAATTACCGGGAAAGTGACGGATAGTGGAAATAATCCGTTACCGGGAGTTACTGTACGAATAAAAAATACGACAATTGGAGTTGCTACGGATGTTGACGGTAATTATACGATTACAGTAGCTGATGGAAATGAAAAGCCTGTATTAGTTTTTTCATTTGTGGGTATGAACACGCAAGAAATCGCTTATACCGGGAAAGACGTTATTAATGTTACTTTGCAGGATGAAACTTCTGAAATTGATGAAGTTGTTGTTACCGGTATGTTTACTCGTAGAGCAGAGAGTTTTACGGGTGCTGCGACTACATTTAAACAGGAAGAATTGAAAAGAGCAGGAAATCAGAACTTGCTTAAAAGTTTGAAAAATTTAGATCCTTCTTTTCAGATTATGGAAAACTTGGAATTTGGGTCTGATCCTAACCGGACGCCGCAGATTCAAATGCGGGGACAGACGTCCTTTCCCAATCTTCAAGGAGAGTATGAGGGGAATCCGAATCAGCCTTTATTTATCTTGGACGGTTTTGAGACAACAATTGAAAAAGTGTACGACCTTGATATGAATAGGGTTGCCAGTGTGACTTTGTTGAAAGATGCGGCTGCAAAAGCTATTTATGGTTCTAAAGCCGGTAACGGGGTTGTTGTTATAGAAACAATTCGACCTAAGAGTGGTCAGTTGATGATTTCCTACACGGGTAATCTTGATATTGAAGTACCTGATTTAACTGGTTATAATTTGATGAATGCTGCTGAAAAGTTAGCATTTGAGAAGGAGCGGGGAATGTATTTTCAAGGATATTGGAGTGCAGAAGAAAAACAGAGGTATGAGGAATTGTATAATACGCTTTACGAGGATGTCTTGAACGGGGTTGATACTTATTGGCTTAGCAAGCCGTTGCGTACAGGGGTAGGTCAAAAGCATTCGTTGACGTTGGAAGGTGGTGATGCACGGATGCGTTATCAGGCAGGGGTTTCGTATAATAATGTAGCCGGAGTTATGAAAGAATCAAATCGTAATACACTAAATATTAATACAGTTCTTTCGTACACGTATAAAAATATGATTTTTCGTAATAGTTTGGAGTATACTCGAAATTGGTCTGCAAATTCTCCCTATGGGACTTTTGACGAATACACGCGCTTGAATCCTTATTGGCGGCCTTATGATGAAAATGGAAATCCCATAGTGGAATTGGGTACGATTCGTCAAGAGTCATATTATAATCCGTTGTATAATGCAACATTGAATACGAAAGATGAATCTTATTATAGCGAAGTTCGTGAAAATTTCAGTATTGATTGGAGAATCAATAACATGTTTAGGGCGATAGGTTCATTTGCCTATACTCATTATCAGAATGGTTCGGATCTTTTTTACCCTGCTAGTCACACAAAGTTTATTGATTATGACGAGGAAGATATGAGTGACCGTAAGGGTAGTTATACGAAGACATATGGAAATCAGAACACGATACAGGTAAATGTCGGCTTGAATTTTAATAAAACGTTTGGAAAGCATTTGATTTTTGCTAATGCAACATGGAATATATCTACAAACCACAATGTTACGAATTCATATACGGCTGAAGGTTTTGGTAATGACCATATGGATGATATTTCTTTTGCTATACAGTACGCAAAAGATAGCAAACCTTCTGGGGATAATAGTAAGACTCGCGAGATTGGTATAATCGGGGCTTTGAACTATTCGTATGATGACAGGTATCTTTTTGACGCTTCGATCCGGGAAAGTGCTTCTTCCATGTATGGTTCTGATAATCGTTGGGGTACATTTTGGTCGTTAGGAGCAGGATGGAATATTCATAAAGAAAAGTTTTTAAGAGACAATGCAACCATATCACAGCTGAAGTTGCGGGCGTCTATGGGGTATACAGGTACACAGAATTTTGACCCTTTCCAAGCGAGGGCTCGTTATGAGTATGGAGATACTTATTATGATAGCAGTTACGGGGCTCAATTACTCGGATTACCGAATGATGCGTTGAAATGGCAACGTAATATGGATTACAATATCGGGATCGATTTGGCCGTGAAACGGTTGGTAGTTTTACGTGCAGAGTATTATATTCAGCGAACGGATGATTTGTTATCGGATATTTCTATTCCTTTGTCAATGGGATTTACTTCTTATAAAGATAATTTAGGAAAGATAGAAAATCGGGGATATGAATTTTCATTGTCATTGACACCATGGCGTAATGATGATAAGTCTGCGTGGGTTACGGTCAGTATGTCGGGTCTTCACAATGAAAATAAAATCAAAGAAATTCATGATATATTCAAGAGTCATAATGATACGGAAAATGCTGAAAAAGATGAAATTATAAATTCAAACTCAGGAACAAACGAAGAGAATGAGGAGCGTATTGAGAAATATACGAAGCCTTCTACTCTTTATTACGAGGGGCAGTCAATGACTGCTATTTGGGGGATGAAATCACTTGGAATAGATCCGATGACCGGTGAAGAGTGGTACTTGGATAAGGCTGGTAATCGAACTCAAACTTGGAGTTCAGACCAACAAGTTGTTATAGGTGATACGCAAGACAAGTTGAGTGGAACTATTGGGCTAAGTGCAGGTTATAAAGGATTTACACTTTCTATGACTTGCAGTTATAAGTTTGGGGGAGATATTTATAACTCAACGTTGATATCGAGAGTGGAGAATGTTACGTTAAGGGATAATCTAGATAAACGTATTTTGGATTCTTGGCGGCAGGTGGGGGATGAAGCTCCTTATAAGGCTGCAAAAAATTATAATAGTACAGTAAATTATACCAGACCGACATCACGTTTTGTCCAAAAGAATAATGAATTATATATTTCATCAGTAAATTTGGGATATGATTTCTTTGGTCATAATTGGTTAAAGAAGGTGGGGCTTGAGCGTTTGAAGCTATCTTTTTACATGAATGAGTTAGCTCGTTTTTCTACGCTGAAAATAGAACGCGGAACGTCTTATCCGTTTGCTCGCAATTATTCATTCTCATTACAGGCTACATTTTAATTGATAAATAAGAAAATTATGAAAATGATAAAAATATTTCTGTTTGTAAGCATGGCTTTTGTAAGCGTTTCGTGTGACAAATGGTTGGATGTGAAGCCTCAATCTCAATTGGATAGAGATGATTTACTTTCTTCGGAGAATGGTTATTCGGATGCATTGATCGGCGTGTATGCGGAATTGTGTGATGGAAGTTTATACGGAAGAGAATTGACTTACGGGGCTTTGGATGTGATGGCCGGGTATTATGATCGGGGAAATATGATGGGTGATTATCCTTATCTTTATCAATATCTTTATAAAAAGGATAATACGAATAAGCAGGATTTTGTGATAGATATTATTGATGCTTTTTGGTCTAAAATTTATACCCAGATTGCTAATTTGAATTCTATGCTCCAAACTATTGATGATAACAAGAATCTGTTTTCTGGAGAGAATTATAATATAATAAAGGGGGAAGCGATAGGTCTACGGGCTTTTTTACATTTTGAACTGTTACGGATGTTCGGAGAACCTTATGCTAAAGATAAAGATGCAGAGGCAATTCCTTATGTAGATGGATTTACTACTTCTGTTACCCGTCTTTATTCGGTAGATGAAGTTGTGACGTTAGTATTGAAAGATTTAGAAATTGCTAAAGGTTTGTTGGAAAATGACCCGATGCGTTTAGGTTCGACTCCGAATTCCGTACTTGCTTCAAAGGTGACTGTTGACGAAGATAATAATATTTTTGCTTGGCATAATCGTCGTTTCCATTTTAATTACTATGCCACGATAGCAACAATGGCCCGCGTATATTTATGGAAAGGAGATAAAGTAAATGCTTTAACGAATGCCTTAGAAGTTATTGCTGCCCAAGAAGAAAAATTTCCATGGGTAATTGCGGCTAATTTGTCAAGTATAGGTTCGGATGATACGGCTGATGAAATCCAAGATGCAACATTTGCGACAGAACATGTTTTTGCGTTAAATGCCACGAAACTGGAAACGCTGTCAGATGGTTATCTATACGGAGGACAAGGTAGTTTGCTGTTGACAGATCGTTCTATATACCCCAGTTCTTTTGATTATCGTTATAAAGATTTGTTTAAATTGTTGGAAGGGACGACTTTGTATGTTACTCGTAAATACGAATCTTTAAGTAATGTATCTGCAGCATTTAAAGATAGGATTCCGATGATTCGTATCTCTGAGATGTATTATATCGCTGCAGAATGCGAAGAGAATACGACAATTGCAACCGGTTATTTGAATGCCGTACGTGATAATCGAGGACTTACGGCCGAGAAATTAGAAAATTTGACACCAGATTTACTCAAAGAAGAAATTTTCAAGGAGTATCAGAAAGAATTTTATGGTGAGGGGCAGTTGTGGTATTATTACAAACGTAACTTGACTCCGACTATTGAAGCAAATAAAGATTATTTTACGAGTATAGATCTTTATACGTTTGATAGACCGGAAGATGAAGATGCATACCGCTTTTAATTCTAAAAATGAGTAACATGAAAAAGATAAAAATATGTTTTTGGGTGTTTGCTGCATTTATTGTAGTAGCTTGCTCTAAAGATAAAATTGGAACATGGGATGGTAAAAGTTTTGTGTGGTTTGTGGATACCGACACGACGGTTCTTTCTTTTTTGCAGTATGATGATGAGGTGAAAGAGGCTACGGTAGAGTTTGAACTTGCTATGGCCGGACAGACTGCTTCTTATGATCGGGAAATAGAGGTGGAAATGAGTACGCCTCCTCAGGGGGCAGATACGAGAGTCGAAGTGACTAGTGCGATTGTCCCCGCTGATTCTACCAATGGAGTAGTTAAAATAAAGGTTTTTCGAACAGCTAATTTAAGCGAGAGGGCAGATACAATGGTTTTTAAATTGTATGGGACCGAATATTTGGAGGTTGGAGATACGTCGCAATTAAGAAAGGCTTTGGTTGTTGCTGATATGGCTATAAGGCCGGGATGGTGGGATGATTGGATGGATTATTATGTCGGGACTTATTCTGAAGAAAGATATCGTGTTGTCATTGCTGCAACGGGTTCTACGGATAGCCCGGCTGCGGACGGTTGGAGTAGTTCGAGATGGTTGCTGAATAAGTATCTGCTTAAAAAGTATGTCCAAGATTATGGCCCTTTCTATGAAGCTGATGGAGTTACTGAAATAACATTCCCTAACCTATAAAGATTTCTTACGATGAAAAATATATATTTTATCTTGCTTACCGTAATGTTTTTTTGCGGATGCTATGATGATAAAGGTAATTATGACTACACGACACAAAAGGCTTTTGAGGTCAGTTTTGAAGAAACTTATTTTGAACGCCAGATAGGAGGAAGTTTGTCGATACAACCAACGATTGTGACAGAAATACCCGAGGAAGATCTTTTATATCAATGGGAAGTACATAGTTTAAAACCGGGAGATTCTTACACGTTGTTTAATAAATTTGCAGATGGGAAAAACTTGGATTGGGAGTGTATGCCAACCGAACTGATGCCCGGTATAGGTCAATATACAATTCGTTTGCATACTACTCAAATATCGACGCAACGTAATTTTTATTCAGAACAGATTACTCTTTCTATTGCAGGGGTGACAGGATTGTGTGTATTACATGGTGATGATTCCCAGAGCGATATTGGTTTATTGGTAGCCCCGGAATTTAGAGGAACTAATGTTACGGACGAATCTATAGAAAATTATCCTACGATGTATTCACAGGCGAATGGAGCGAAAATTCAAGGTAAAGCTAAGGCTATTTATCATTTACTCTCTTCTTATATGTTATCTTACGGTTTGCAAGATCGTTGTTATGTGGTTGCATTGACGGATCAAGATGTCGTGTTGGCCGATTATTCGGGCTTATATAGGTCGGCCGATTATTTGGATTTGTTTTATTCTTCCAGTATTCCGCATGGGGAACCACAAAGTTTTTATGTGTCAGGAACTAACGAAGTCATAGTGGATGATGGCGTGATATTTTATAGGAAGCCTTATAATACTCCGTTATATATAGCACCTCTTGATGATGAGGTACAGGCATCATTAGAGGAGTTTGAAAATGGAATCTATTTTTCTCCATTTGTGTTGAAAGGTGAAAATGGAGCTACCTATACTCGTTTGATTATGTTTAACATGATAGATCGTGGATTTGTAGGGTATACCGATGGCAGTATGTGGCCCAATAGATATGTGAAATTAGACGCAACTTTGGGTGGAAATTCTTCTGTACCGTTTAATCCGGCAAAAATGGACGCAAATTTGTTGTATATGGATCATGGGGGAAGTAACGGGCATACGATGGCGGTTATGCAGGAAGATGGCGGGAAGAAATATATTGTGGAAATGAATTTTAGTGCTCAGGATTTATCCCAAATGCCTTATGCTAAGTATGATGATATGAATGGCCTGCAGGATTTTGAACAGGCATTCTCTTATGCTTTTGGAGAGGATCAGTTTCATATGTGTTATTATGCTACATCGAATGCCGTTTATCGTTATTCAGTTGAGAGAAATAAAGCTCCTCAAAGTGAAAAACTGATGGATATTAATGGAAACGTAATAGATTTCAATGGAGCAGAAATTACGATGATGCGTTTGTTAAAACCAAATGCTACGGATACTTGGTCATATAAATATTACAACCAGATGCTTGTTGTTGGAACTTATTCCGAGGGGAAAGGTACTTTACGGGCATTTATTGTTGACCAGTCTAGCGGTAGGGTGATGTCTGAAACCTCGTATTCCGGGTTTGATAAAATATATGATGTTGCTGTAAAAGGTTTGTAATCATTGTTTTTTTATCGTTGTAGGATAGAATAGAGTGATAATTTTCTTCGAGAATATATGTTTCGGGAATATAATTCACTCTGTTCATATAGTGAATGGAGTTTCTTGATACCTTAATTAGTATAAGGGATGTGTATTTTAATAAATTTGAAATTCATGAAAAGATTTGTTTGTATTGTAACAGTATTATTACTTGTTGTTGTTGCTAAAGCTCAAAATTATGAAGCTTTAGACAAATTCATGGAAAAATATAGCCAGAATTGGAATAGAAGGTCTGTAAAGCAATTGGGACAGCCTATGCCTTCCTATTATTTTAATAAGAAGTTGAATAGTAAAACACTGGAGGGAAAATTCGTTGTCTTGAATTTTTGGGCAACGTGGTGTAGCGGATGCCGGATTCTTTCGCGTGATTTGGATTCCGTATTATTTCGTAACATGACACCGTATGAGGGAGTACAGGTTATTGGGGTTGATGCACATGAGAATATGGTGGATAAGGGGCTTAAGGCTAAAAAATGGTGGGAGGAACAACGATTTTCTTATCCATCGGTGTATGGAAAGGCGGCAGATGCGTGTTGTGATACGGTGAAGGGAACGCACCCTTCCGTTTTACTTGTCGATGATAAGGGTATTATTCGCGGGCGTTGGGATGCTTGGTCTCCGGGGGTTGCGGGAATGGTGAAGTTGGCTATATGGGCATTGAAAATTGTGCCGGAAAACGGTATCAAGGCAGATGTGGCAACTGTTCAAAATTTAATGTCTCAAAAAGAATGGGGGCAAGCTCTTTATTTATTGGAATGTATGCCGGAAGTAGCCTCTAATGCTATATTGAGATATAAATGTCTTCTTGAGTTTGAAGAAAGGTGTGCTGTTGAATATTTTGAAAAAATACGTAAAGACTATAAAGATGATCCTTTGTATACAGATATAATGGCAAGTGTTGTTCGTGAAGTTGTGGCTTCGAATTCGCAAAATTGTAATTTTATAAAAAATGGGATAGAGGCTATTATTGAATTGTTCTATAAGAATAAAGGGAATGATTATCGGTTACATGAAAATATGGGAATTCTTCGTTGTCGTTATGCAGATTGTTACAAGAAGCAAAGTTTGAGTTATTTTCAACAAAGTGTTGAGATGGCAAAACGGGAAAATAAGAGTGCGGACGAAATAAAGAGAATTGAAAAACGGATAGAAGCTTTAAAAGCAGAGATAGAACAGAAAAAGTAACTTTTGAGTATATATGAAAAAGATTATATACGTATTGGGTTTGTTATGTGTATGGAATTACACGTGTGTTAGAGCGCAAAATAGAAGTGAGGAGGTAAATATTCGTACGCTTCATTTCCCAGAGATACGGAACTTGGTGAATAGTGATATACCGGGAGCCCCCATTCTTTCCCAGCCTCAACGGATTGACGGTACAGAACGGGAGATTAGAACAGAAAAACATGGTTTAATTTATCCTGCTTTTTTTGATTGGAATGGCGATGGCAAGAAAGATTTATTGTTGGGAGAGTTTGAAACAGGACAAAAAGGTTCGTACATAAAGGTATTCTTGAATGAGGGTACGGAAAAAGAGCCTCGTTATTCCGGTAAATATTTTTACGCTACCGATATTAACGGGGATACGATTACGAACTATCAGTGGTGTTGTATCGGAATACATCCCCGTATAGTGGATTTGGACCAAGATGGTTATTTGGATATTCTTTCAGGACAGTATAATCCTGGTCAAATATCTTGGTGGAGAGGCTCGAAAGATGGTTTTTTACCCCGGGTATTTATTGAACAAGAGGGATATGATGAGAAAGCCGTTTTAAGCGATGGGAAGGGGGATGACCCGAATACATTGGCTTATTGGAATTATACTTCGGCTCATTTCGCTGATTATAATGGTGATGGCTTATTGGATTTGTTTGTTGGAGGGAGTGGTGGTTTGCGAGTGGCTTTGAATGTCGGGACGAAAGAGAAGCCTAAATTTGGGCTTCGTCAGTATTTGCTTCATACGGATGGTTCTCGATTGACAATTCATACGAGTGATGAAAAGAGTAAGGCTCATTTGTTTAAAACTTATATGACTCCCGTGGATTGGGATGGTGATGGTGTATTGGATATTCTTTTAACTTATGAATATGTAAGGGAAGGCCATAATCCGGTTGAATTTTTCAAAGGGGTACAGACTTCGGAGGGCTTACGTTTTGAGAAAGCTGTCCCTTTATTCACGGAAAGAAGCGGACGTAAAGCTTTACCGGGATGCCAGCCTATGATTACAGTTGTAGATTATAATAATGATGGAATTTTGGATATCGTTTTAGGGCTTTCTATTCCGACACTTAACGGTTTTGAGGTAGCACCGGAAATTGCTTGGAAATGGATTCGTGATATTGGGATTGAGATGCCGGGAAAAGATGCCGGTAGAGGAGTTGAGTATGCCGGAGGAATTGAAAAGTTAATTAAGAAGCTTGAAGAAAAACCAACGTTAAAGAATTATTATCTTGGAAAATTGGATGATTATAAATATTTGACATTGAGGCATAGAGGGTATGTGTTTGTTTTGTATGGATCTGAAAACCCGAAGAGGGCAGAACGTTTGTCGATAGATGTTTCATCGGAGAATGTAACTGGGTTAGTAGAAGAATCAGCACAAAAATCTGTATCGGTGTCTTTGAAATTGCCGGATAGGTTGGAAGTTGGAAAAGAATTAGAAGCAGAAGTTATTTTTGCTTTTAAAAAGGGATGGCATGGGTATGTTGATGATGAAATAAATACGGTATTGGGGTTTATTCCGACAACGGTTGATTTTGAATTTCCCGAAGGGGTGGAACAAGTTGGAAAGATGAGTTTGCCGGAACCTTCTTATTCAGGGCCTTATCCTATTTACGAGGGGAATTGTGTGAGTTTCAGACAAAAATTTGTCTGCTCTGAGGAATTATTGGAAAATGGGATTGTTGTGAAAGCAAAGGTTCAGTATCAGGTATGTAATGAAAATATGTGTATGCCTCCGGTAGAAGAGGCTTTACAAGGTCTAGTAGAAAAATGAATTAATGTAGTAAGAAGATGAAAAAAATTATTTTATTGATATTCGTGTTATGTGGAAGTGTATCCTTGTTTGCACAAAGTAGGAAAATGACCTTGAAAGGGGAGTGTTCACCGACAAGGAACGGTGAAAAACTTTATTTATTGCAAGGGAGTGAAGTTCCGTGTGATTCGGCAGTTGTCGAAAAAGGTAAATTTGAATTTCCCCTTAAAGGTATTCAGCCGGAAGAGGTTGTTATCGTGCGTGTAAACAAAGACGGGAAACAAGAAAGCGTGTTGCTTTATCTTGATTATTGTGATACTTACTTGAAACTTAGCGAAGAAACTTATAATTTGTATAATACAAATTTTATAAAATGTACGATATCTGGGAATCCAACGGATTCTGTGGTTAGGGAAATTAATGACATTTTTTTGGGTGGTACTACTTGGCTTGAAAAACCGGACATTGCAATAGAGAAATTGAGAGCTGCGGCAAAACGGCATGACTTGGCTTCGGCTTATGCTTTGCGTAAGTATAACCAATTTGTGTTTGAACATGGGTTGGCTTCTGAAGTGAAAGAAAGTCTTGAACAAATGTCTCCGACAGTGAAAATGTCTGCTGCCGGACGGGAATTGCAAGAACATTATAATCGTTATGTCCGTCTCGCCCCAGGGGCGATTGCTCCAGATTTTGCGTTGAATACTCCAGGGGGAGAACTTTTATCTTTGCATGAGTATATTAAAGGTAAAAAACTTGTCTTGATAGACTTTTGGGCATCTTGGTGTGCTCCTTGTCGTAAGGAAGGTGAAAATGTAAAAGCAATTTACGAGGATTATCATGCTAAAGGTTTTGATGTTTTAGGTGTTTCTTTAGATACGAAATTAGAAGCATGGAAAAAAGCAATCGAGGAAGATGGTATAACTTGGGGGCAGATATCGGATTTGAAAGGTTGGAAAACACCGCTCACGAAGTTATATGATTTTTTAGGTATACCCTGTCTCTACTTAGTTGATGGTGACGGGCATATTGTTGCTAAAGATATACGAGGAGAGAAGTTGCGGGAAATAGTGGCTGAGTTTTGTAAGTAGTCTTAACATGTAGAAATTAAAAACCCATAATGTCATTTTTCATGATGTTATGGGTTTTGATGTGAATATTTAAGTGAGAGAACGGCGTTTTTGTAAAGGATTGATTATTTTTGTAGGTAAATGAGGAAATGAAATGATATTAGAAACGGAACGGTTGGTTCTAAGGAAGTTAGAACAGAGTGACTTTGATGAAGTTTGCAAATTGTTACAAGACCCTGTGGTGATGTATGCTTATGAAGGAGCTTTTAACGAGCAGGAAGTACAAGCGTGGTTGGATAAAATGTTCTGGCGGTATGAGAATGAAGGTATGGCTTTATGGGGAGTGATTGAAAAAGGTAGTGGCGAGCTTATCGGTCAATGTGGTATCACGTATCAAGATTTTAATGGAAAACGGGTGCCGGAAATCGGGTACTTGTTTCGCAAAGAGTTTTGGCATAAGGGATTTGCCACAGAAGCGGCTATTGCTTGTAAGGAATATGCTTTTCAGGTGTTGAATTTTGATGAAATTTATTCTATTATTCGGGATACGAATATTCCTTCCCAAAAGGTAGCCCTGCGGAATGGCATGATTGAAATAGGGAGGCTCGTTAAACATTATCGGGGGATTGACATGCCGCATATTGTATTTCGGGTGTCGAAGAAATACAATATGCGATCCCGGCTTTTTTGAGATGGGGATAAGGGAAAGTGGCTTTATTGTAAATGAGTTTTTGATTTGGATAAAGAAATCGATGGGGAGTTTTTGGCCGATTTCCTTTCTTTCTGTATGGTTGTAAATGGATGAGGATATGTTTTTGGGAGTTTATAGTGTCCTTATAGTATACTAAAATCCTAGAATTTTCCGTGTTATTAATCCTTATAGTATGTTAAAATGGCGGCTATGATCGGGCGAGCAGGCGGCGAATAGGCGGCGAAGGCACTTAACAACCACCCAACAGTCACGTAATTCTTAGATAATTCCCATGATTTAGGGAAAAAATCGGGTAGAACTTTAATTGTCTCTGGTAAATTGGCAGGGGGTTAAAATTGACCGGAAAGAAAAAGTTATGGGAAATACTATTTCCAAAGAGGTTCTTTCGTAAGAAGATGAAGAAAATGTTAAACCCAAAAAAGTAAACCATTTTTTCCTTGGAGAAGGAAGATATTCAACGCTTTATGATAAAAAATAAAAAGAGACAAATCTGAAAAAAATTGATTTGTCTCTTTTTGTACTCGAGGCGGGTACAATACCCATATTTTAAGAGAAAACAAAGTAATAATAAGAGAATATAACCAATTGATTATAAGTTATTTTTAGAAAGATCTAATTTCTCTTGATTTCACAAAAAGGTATATGTGTTGTTGTTTTTGGCTACCCTTTGGCTACCCAGAACAAAATTAATATCTATATTTGCAAGCAAAGGAAACAAAAAGAAAATAAGTTATGGCTGCAAAAAAAGAAATAAGGTCTGATAACACTTATATCATTAGTGCCGATGATACAGACAACCCAAAGTTAGGAGCAAAGATTTTATCAGACGGCAGGGAAAGCCTTTTTTTAGACTATTATTTAGGGTATAGAATGGTTTATGATGAGGCTAAAGATAAAGAAGTTGCGAGAAAAGAGCGTAAAAGGGAGACTTTAAGATTATATCTTTGGCAAGCTCCCAGAACTCCACTTGAAAGGCAGCACAACAAAGAAACGCTACAACTTGCAAAGGAGATAAGGCATGAGCGTGAGCAGGAATTGAAAGACGGCATATTAGGATATAGGCTAAAGGCTAAAAAAGTGAATTTCTTTGATTTCATTCAATCCTATTATGATGAATACACAAAAGGAGATAAGCGTATGATTAAAGCAGCCCAAAAGCGTTTTACTGACTTTATCACCTTAGAATACCCTCTATATAAAAGCAACATTTCTCCAGAAAAGATAACCCCCGACATGATGGAGCACTTTGTAGAGTATCTGCAAAGTATTAGTAAGGGCGAGGGGGCTTTGACACATTGGAAGCGATGGAAGAAAATAGTAAAAGCAGCGGTAAAGAAAGATATTCTAAGAAAAAACCCTTGTGAGGATATAGTCTGCAAGGCTGACGAAGAAGCCCTAAAGAAAGATATTCTTTCAATAGAGGAAATGCAACAACTCATAAACACTACCTACAAAGGACAGAACCCAGAAACAAGGCGGGCTTTTATCTTTACTTTATATACAGGTGTTAGATTTTGTGATATTAAAGATTTAACCTTTGCCAACGTGGACTATTCAAACAGGGTACTGACATTCAATCAGAAGAAAACACAAGGGCACAGCAGTAAAAGCTATGTGAATATACCCTTAAATGATGGTTTGTTGGCATTAATAGGCACAGCCTCAACAGATAGCCCAGATGAAAAGATATTTAAGCTACCAAGCCAAGAAATGTGCCTAAAAGCCCTAAGACATTGGACGGCAAAAGCAGGAATAACCAAGCATATAACGTGGCATTGTGGGCGGCATTCCTTTGCCGTGAATATCCTAAACAACGGAGCTAATATAAAGACCGTGGCAAGCCTTTTAGGACACAGTAGCATACAACATACAGAGAAATACACACGGGCGGTTGACAGCCTTAAAGAAGCAGCCATAAACAGCTTACCAGAACTTAAATTATAAAGATGATGAAAGATTATATAAAAGAAATAAGACTGAATGTCGTTGAGGTACATAGCAGAATTAAAAATAAAGCATTCTTTGAAAAAGGCTCTTTAAGTATCTTAAAAGAGGGGGTGGATTTAATACAAGAATATAGAGAAAAACCACTTGAAGATGAATGCTTATATAGACGTGATAACAATTTGAACATTGCACCAAGATTGTATGATTTATACCGTATAATTGATGATGCTAAAAATGATATTGAAGAAATTATTAGCAAAGTTAAAGTTATAGACAGTGATTTATTATCTTATTTGTTTATTTATTTTATGGAATGTGAAACGCTTGTAATTTCTATAGAGCAATATTATCCCAATATAAAGAAGTCTCAACCACATATAGAAAGCAAGGAAGAACCTAACGATAAGGAAATTTGTTTGCCGCCTGAATTAAACACTCGCAAAGCTAAAGTTATTTTGCAAAAAGCAATAGAAGCGGGCTTATGTGATAGCAATTATGAATGGAAAAAAACAATACAGCTTTTAGCTTATTTTGCTGATAAAATGAGTAGTTATTTAGTCTTAACCAACAAGATGAATGAAAACGGCAGAACACAAACTAGCTGGAAACCTTTTGAAGTCCTATTTAAATATAATGGGAAAGAACAAGGAAATGATAAATTAAAGAGTGCAAAACAGAATTGGATGAAAAATAATATCAAATTTACACCAACAGGACATGAAGAAGTAGATATTCTGTTTGAACAGCCCACAGATTGACACACTCTTTACACACCCTAAGACACCCTTTACCCACCTAACACTCCGTTATCACAACGGTGTGTGTGTTTGTTTCCTATACCCTCTACCTTTGCCCATGTATTCAGATGGATAGCGAGTGTAAGCCTATTACAGAAGATTACAACGGGTAAAGACGGGTGAGCCTTACACCTCAGCCCAGAAGCCCAAACCTCTAAATCAGAAGTATATGGCAGAGGAATTAAAACAAGTAGCCGACCTTATAGCGGCAAATACTATATTTTGCACTAAAGAAGTGCTTACAAGTGATGAAGCGGCTAAGTATATGGGCGTATCTAAGTCTTATTTGTATAAGCTGACAATGAAACAGCAGATACCCCACTATAAGCCAATGGGTAAAATGTGCTATTTTAACCGCACAGAGCTTGAAAAATGGTTGCAAAGCAACCGTGTATCTACTTCCACCGAGATAAGCCAACAGGCACAGGTTTATTGTATGAAGAAAGGAGGTTTGCAATGATACTAACAGATTTATATCGCTTTGAGCGATTGGCAACAAAAGCAAAAACAAGAATGGATTGCACCGCTTCAACTATGACTTATGAAGAATTTGAGGAAAAGCGAGCCACTAAAGCCACCAAAGCTACTGAGTATAGAGATGCTACCAATATAGGCGACCTTGTTTTCTATTACAATGATGTACCACCCCAATTTGGGGGCAATGTTCACAGAAAAGCAGATAAGAGCATTACCATAAAAAGCAAGAACCTTTCAAGCGTTTATGTATCAGATGTAAATACAAACTTTGCTTATGGTGATTTCAAGGGAACAAGCGACGCCCTCTTGTTTGTGTTTCATAACTTGAAAATCATTAATGGGGTAATACAGGCAGGGGCTATAGAGGTTTTTATAGCCAGAGGAAAAAGTAAAGACCGTGTGCCACTTTACAATGCCCTTTGTAATGGAGAATTGGATGAGGAAATGAACGCTTTGAGAAAGCAGGTTACTAAAACAGTAACCGAGCCAGAAAAAAACGTGATTACTCTATATTAAGTTGTATTCTGTTACCAAATCAGTAACCGTTATGTATGATACTGTAAATTTTAGATTGCTCCAGAGCGAGGTGGGCGGTGTGGATTTCCTTGCTGAAACGCCTTGTTATCTGGAGAATGTAGGGGAACACAACTACAACGGTGAGATAGTGATAACGGGAAGCCTCAAAGGACTTAAAATAAGCCTCAACAGATACCTGATAAAAATAAAAGATGGCAGTTTGTGTAAGTGGCATTTGGGCGATAACTTCCAGACGTTAGGACGGGGCGATACTCAAAGGGCAATAGAAAATCTATCAGATACTTTGCATATACCAATGAGTAAAGCCACCGTTACCCGTCTGGATGTAGCCCAGAATTTCATTACCCAATACTCGCCAGAAGTGTATTTTAATCATTTGGGGATATTGAAGCACGCAATTCGATTACAAGAGCCTCATGGTGTATACTACTGTTTGCAGGGTGGACGGTTGTGCTTTTATGATAAGAACAGAGAGCAAAAAAGTAACAAAAAAACTATACCAGAACTATACGTGGGTAGAAATGTAATAAGATATGAACAACGGTACACAAACAGAATCGCCTCACGGTTGAAAGTCGATAAGGTCACGGGGGCGATGCTTTACGATGAGGCTTTTTATACCATTTTGTTGGATCGATGGGAAGAAACTTACAAGGCAATCCAGAAAATAAATGATATATCACTAAATTTTCAAGTGATGAAAACCAAACAGCAACTTTACAAAATGGGAGTGCTTTCATTGATAGAGCAGGTAGGTGGACAACTCCAGATAATAGAGCAAATAAATGAGAAGCAAAAGCAGGGCGAGTTGTCCAAGAAGCAAGCATTTGACTTAAGACAGGTGATAAATGAAGCTTGTAAGATAAGGGAGGGTTTAATCGTTCCAAACGAGGCGATACTGGAACTTGATAAGAAAGTGAGTGAGGCGGTGAGGTTTTACCGGTAATCACAAAATAACTCGATATTAAGTTGTATTCTGTTACCAATTTAGTAACCACGAATTGTAAACTAAAATAGTATTTTTTTGTATGGCAAGAGCTAAAAATGACGGGAAAGGGCGATTAGGAGGGAGAGCAAAAGGAACCCCTAATAAAGTAAGCGGAACTGTTAAAGAATGGCTGAGTGATTTGCTTGCTAAGAACAGGAAACAAATTGAAAGGGACATAAAAGCTCTTTCCCCTAAAGATCGCCTGTTGATATTCGAGAAACTCATGCAATATGTTATTCCCAAGCAGAAAACAGAACTTGAAGTAACGGGGATAAAACCTCGGGATGAAATAACTCATGATGATATTGATTTATCATGTGTCCCACAAGACTTGTTATTTAAGGTTGCAGATTATATTCAAGAAGCACAATGTCAAAAATTAATGAGAGAGAAAAACAGGTTATAATTGTTTTTATCTAACAAAGGTTTGGATTAATTATGAACAATAATTAAATTAAATGACCATTCAAAGTAGTATAAAAGTGGAGAATTCAATTTGAAAACAAATAAGCTTTACATTTCAGACAAAGAAAAATACCACAGAACTATAATGTGTTTAGGTTTTTACTACTTTTGTAACTGGATTGAAGCTATTCACTCCAAGACATATTAGAAAAAAAAAGAAGCGTTATGCTTATCTTGTAACTTGAAAACGTAGGAAATTTTCAAAAGTATATACGAGGATAGCATAGTGGTTCTCATGCTATAGCGTGGGCTGCTATTACTACATCTGTATATACGGGTTTCCTACGACCTTCGAGTTTAGACGTGGCATTGCAGTTCCACGCTTCATGGTTTAAAAGGGTGCTTTAAGAGAACTGAAGCACACAATAATAGATTATATGAAAAAATTATTGATCCTTTCGATTTTGGAGAAAACTATTGGCAAGTATTTTAATCATTTGGCAGTTCTTTATTAAAACTGTTTGCATCCTTAATGTTATAAATTCTCATTGTTTGAATTTAGCAATTCTTCGTTTCTTCTTATTTAGTTTAGTATATGCTGAATATTTTGATTAAGCATATATATGTAAAGTAAATAATTAACCTAATATTGAATATATGAATCAAAAATGTTGTTTGAAAGGTTTGCTTGTAATGACTTTAAGTCTTATGATCTTTTCCTGTAGCAAAAAAGATGAATTGGAAACATTCCAGCCAGAAACTTATAATGTTAGTGGTAAAGTTGAGAAAGGGCCTTTTGTTAATGGTTCGACCATTGTACTACAGCCAATGAATGCAAAAATGCAGATGTTAGGAGATACCTATATTTCTACCATTCAAGACAACATCGGCAATTTTACATTTGGCTCCAAAGTTTTTGCCACCCCCTTTGCTGAATTGAGTGCAAATGGCTATTTTTTTAATGAAGTTAGTGGAACTCTTTCATTGGGAACATTGAATCTTAAAAGTGTTGTTGATTTGTCGGATAAGGTAACCGTTAATGTTAATATTCTTACACATTTAAAATACCAAAGAATTATTAATCTTGTGAATCAAGGAAATAGATTCAAAGAAGCAAACAAACAAGCGCAAGAAGAACTTTTTGCAGCTTTTGGACTTTCTAAATATGCAGAAAAAGACGCTTCTCTTTTTTCTATTGTAGAAGGAAATGATGAGGCAGCAGTACTAATAGCTGTTTCTTCTTTATTTTTGGTTAATAGAAGTGAAGCAGAAATTACAGAGTATTTAGCCAAACTTTGCCACGAATTTGGACAACATGGTACATTTCTTACTGAAACTAAAAAACAAATAAAAGAAGATCGAGAAGAATTAATAAGTCAATTATCAAATATAAGAAGTAATATTATCAGTCGATATCAAGATTTAGGCTTATCTATTGAAATCAAACAGTTGGCACGTTTCTTTGATTGGAATGATGATGGTGTGGCTGGAAATGAAATTTTGCAAGATGGAGAACAAATAGTTATCGAAAAGACTCAAATTGAAATACCCAATGAGGGTGGTTTTTATCAAGTAGAAATCACATCTCCTGTACCTGTATATTTAGAACCTATCGTACATGAGGACGAGAAACCTAGTATCATTACTCCACTTTCTTTAAAATGGTACAAGAATGCACAAGATCAATATATGTCCGTGAAAAAGCATCTCAAGGATAACATTTTAACAATAGATATTGCACCATTGAATAGTAGAACGGAAAAGACTACTAATATTCATATCTATGATTGTTTTGGGTGTATTCTTGGAACGGTTAATTTAATTCAAATGGGTGATAAAAATACAGCCTTCCCCCTTTTGGGTGAAGATGCAGAAGCATTTGTAGATGACATAGTTGATGCATTTGCAAAAGGATTATCAGCGTATAGTTTGTTAGAACAATGCTATCATTATAACAAACAAGCTAATTTATTAGAACAATATATATATCCCAGTTCTCAATTAGTGGCAAATTGTTGGAATTATTTATACAAATTCAATAACTTAAATTTGGCATTTAAAGATGTTGATTCAAAGTTATTAAATGTATACCAAAAAATATTTGACGTGTTTAATGCTATGCAATATTATTACATGATAGTGGCATGGGGAGATTTGCCCTATATTACTGATTACGATCGGATTCATTGGGATATAGAAAGAACTAGCGCAACAAATATTTTGAATGAGTTAAAAAGCAGTCTAAAACAAGCTATCGAAATACTTGACAACAAGAAAAATGAACCTCTTAAAGATATTAATGGATTGTTTTTCATGTCGAAGGATGTGGCAAGGGTTTTATTGGCTAATATCTATATGTATCAAAATGATTATGACAATGCCATGAATTTACTAGACGAAGTTGTAAAGAATGGTTTCTACGAGTTAGACGATTCTAATTTCAGTGAAAAAGAAACAATCGAAAATATTCTAAATAAGAAAAGTGGAAAAGAACTTCTTTTTGCTCTTAATGGAAATAACCAAGGGATGTACACTCTCAATACCGATATTCAAGTTCCACCTCTTATTACATTGCAAACTTACACGGACGTAATTCTTTCTTATGCAGAATGCTTATATAAAAAAGGAAATATATCAGAGGCAAAAAAGCAATTGAATAAAGTAATTGCAGCAAAAAATATAATTATAAGCGATAAAAGCGATGTTTTAACTGAAATCACGGAAGTGAGAAAACGATTATTGCTTTATAGCATTAGCAATTTTGCATTTATGAAAAGAAATAGTATGGCTCAAGAAGAATACGGTGTAAAGGATTTTCGTTTATTGTTGCCCATTCCACAAACGGTAATTACAAATTCTCCAATCATCACGCAAAATCAAGGATATTAAGTTATTCGTGATTGAAAAAGAAGGACTAAAAGTAGGATTACTTAGTTACATTTAGCCCTTCTTTGGGGATAACAATAGCACTCATTAATTACATTATTTGTTATGGTTGATTTACTGTCTATTTGTGATTATATACGTGATATACAATGCCAGAAAATTAACAAGGAAGAGAAGAAGAGAATTGAAAGCTTTAACTTAAAAAGCGGATGATTCTAAACAATGGTTTGTCCGTTTTTTTCTTTGTTGGAAACACTATAATAACCTATTTATAGTAGTCCTAAAAGAGGGGGTATTGTCGTTTTTGGCTACTCTTTGGCTACTCAAAAAAATAAAACCCTCACTAAATCAAATGTTTAATAAGGGTTTGTCGTACTCGAGGCGGGACTTGAACCCGCACAGCCGCAATGGCCACGGGATTTTAAGTCCTCTAGTGTGTAGTGTGTAATATTTTGATATACATTAACTTGATTAGTATTTATTAATGCCTTCGACAATATTCCGACATCGTGTACCCGAAAACATACTCCCACGACCCGTTAAAATCCACTCTGCAGACACCCCGAACTCGTGTGTGAAGAATGCCAGGTGTTCGATCCTGATGTTGTTTCCCGGCTGTGTTATCGAACGATGAAAATTCGTGTACACTATGTCGTATTTCTTGAAAAAACGTTGCTTTTCCCCGTGCTTGGACGTGACTATGTCCCATGCCTCCTTGAAACGTTTTCTTATCATATCTACTGACATTTCCTGCATGATGTATTGTTTATCATTTGTTATCATCTCGCCCCGGCAACCTGTACCCTATAGGATTTCTATTTTTAGAATTTTGATCTTTTGCCTGTAATTCAGCCAAGGTTTGGTTTATCAATTCGAGTTGTATCATCGTGTCCTCGTTGATGTCGTTCTGGTCAACCAAGACTTCTTCCATGTATTGCTTTAGTTCTCTTACTTGCGTTTCTATTCTATCAACTCGGGTTTCTATTGGATTAGATAGCATTTGCCGAACGGCAACGAACGCACGCATGATACTAATATTAACTTGTATTGCCGTGGGTGATCGTAGCACGCTACTAAGCATTGCAACGCCCATTTCGGTAAAAACGTATGGCATGTATTTCAAGTGCTTTCCTTGTTCGGTTTTTAAGATCACAATTTGTGATCTTAAACATTCCTCCTTTGTTAGTTGAAACATGAAATCTTCCGGGAATCGGTCGATGTTACGTTTCACCGCTTGGTTCAACGCTCTTGTTTCAACACCATACATTTCTGCCAAATCCCGGTCAAGCATCACCCTTTGCCCCCGGATCTCGTGAATCTTGCTTTGTATTAGTTGAAGGTTGTCCATTGGTTATAGTTAAAGATGAGACGCCCTATCAGCATCAACGTGTTTCTCAAAGTAAAATATTTCTCCGTTAATTCTAATTTGGTATCTAACAATTAGATTTGAAACCAGTGTTTTTATTTCATTATATGATAGACCATAAAAAACCAATGGGGTGTAAACTGTTGTTTTTTTCTGGTTTTTCCCGATTGTACCTATGTTAAAATTCCATTCTTTAACAACTTCGTTTTCAACAAGCGCAACATTTAAAATTTCGGTTTGAGTAAATGTCGGATTGTATATACAACTATTTATAGTAATCGAACTATTGTTTGACGATATAGAAGCTTGATATATACAAGCATCGATTGATATAAGTTCTTGCGGTCTTTTTATTTCAATATATCCTTCACATTTGGCATTCCCATCCTCTGATTGTGCTGTAACTAACACAGTGCCATTTTCTGCGATGATTTCGATATTCCCATCTTCATCTATAGAGATTGGATTATTTATTGAAGAACTAATATTAGTATATGACCATCGTATTGTCTTGTCTGTTGCGTTTGCTGGGTTTATTGTAGCGTTGAATTTGCAAGCATCACCTTTACTAGCTGTAATGAGGTAATTGTCGAATAATATTTCACTGACTAGTATTTTTTTTACAATGACTTTACAAGTTGCAACTTTGTTACCATCAGTTGTTGTGGCGGTAATAATTGCCTCCCCGTCCTTATTTCCAGTAATTTCACATTCAAAGGTGTTTTCTTGTATAGAAACGATAAATGGATTTGAGCTACTCCATTTTATCTCTTTATTCGTTGCGTTTGTTGGAAGTATTATCGCTGTTAATTTTGATGATTCTCCCACTCCTAATTCAATGTAATCTTGATCTAATGATATTTCGATGACGTTATATCCAAGAGTTTCAAATTCTCCTGTAGATGTATTTATTTTAAATTTACGTTTTATTTGGGACCCATCATAATTTAAAATATTCATGTTTATAGTCATTTCTTTCTCGACTATTTTTTCAATAGTATATGTTACTTTTGAATTTTTGGAAATTTTGTCGTCAAATATAGGTGCTGTATTCCCAAATATATTTTGTTTCCATATAGTAACATTTTCTTTTGCATCAACTCGTGCGATTGTGTATGTGCCGTTGCCGTTAATATTATCTCTAAAGCATATTAGCTCTTTATTGCTTAAAAAAATATAATCTTTCCAAGAATTAAAAAAGAAGGGAGACAAGTCAGATATTTTGTTGCCATCAGCATCAAAAATTGTATATATTGCTGGAGAAACATCACCATTTATAGCAAGAAGACATTCCTCGTTCCAAGTCATAGCTTCATAATATTTAGCGTCACGATAAAACGTTTCTTTGCCATTATGGACAAATAAAAGATTCCAAATATTTATACCTAATGTTTCATAGCTAAAAAATAATATTTTGAAGTTTTTATTATCTTGGGCATGCATATATGATATATGCATATTTTTTATATCAATCGTTGCTGTTTCTCCGTAACCAATATCCTTGGTTTGTGTTAAATCGTATTCATTGCTACTAGTCCATGTGAATTTTTCGTTTTTAGAATCCGAATCAAATACCCCAACCCACAATTTCCCGTTTTTTACACCACATATAGATGTACATGTATCATCTAAATATATGCAGGAACCCATTCCTAAAAATTGCAAACCGACAGTATCTTGTACATTGAATCCCCAATAATGTTCTTTGTCATCTAGGGGCGGATTATCAATAGGCGTTTCGTTGTCCTCGCTACCTCCACAAGAAAAAAGGATTCCAATTAAAAATAAGTACAATAAATTCTTCATGATCCCCAAATTTTAAAGTCACATTTAATTTTTTCTTAGATATTCTAAAACATGAAATATTTGATACACGTCAACAAGATTAATCAATTCATCATTGATGAAAGGATTGAGAGGATGCGCCACGATCGTGCGATTTTGTATATCGTGGTCTATAATCTTTCTCACGATGATACCTTTTTTGTATACGATAACGAAATTCCAATTCATCGTGTGTAATTTTGATGTATCCCACATATGCGATGGGATTTCTTGGCAAAACAATTTATCTCCTTCAATGTAGCTATCACGAGACCCGTCATCCATGCTGTTGCCTTTCATTTCAAACGCCATATAACGAGAATTTGGGTCATCTTCAGAATCAAAAGGTATTATTGGCAACTGATCAATATATTCTTGATCTTGATAACCGGCTAAATACCCGGTGTAGGCGTATTGATTGACAAAGGAAACACACTTAGTTATTATTTGGGTGTCTGGTTCGGTTTTGTTACTCTTTATTATTATAACATTATCTGGTTGTTTATATTTTAAAATAATATCACCATAATGTTTATATAATAATTTGAATTTCTCTTCGTTGAGAGGTCTTCTTCTACTTTCTATTGCCGATACATACGATTGGGCGATACCTAAAATCTTACATATCTCAGATTGTTTAATATTATTTTCCTCTCTAAAACTTTTCAAATCAATCATATAACATAGTTTAACATATACAATATGTGTATATTATCAAATTATCATTGTTTATACATACAAATTGTATATATTTGCATCAACAAAATAATTTACCAACGCAAATATAAACATTTTATCAATGGCAGCAATCATAGAAAAGCGAATTAATCGGAAAGCAACCCGAATGGGTTCTAAAAAATCAAGAGACCCGTAGCGTTGCGCTACCTCACGAGTTCTTTGAAATGATGATGTAAATATAAATTGTATGACTATGGATAAACCAATTTGCCCATTTTGTGAATTAGAAGCAGGGAAATATTTCCCGAACCCGGAATCGGTTATCTTGTCGCTCGTTTCTGAATGCAGGGAAAGCGATATGACCGACAAGCAGTTTGCCGAATACATTTGTAACTCGTTGGGACTTTTGACGAGAGGGAATAATCTTGTCATAAAGCCTTACGGGGATACGATTAAGCTAGTTTTTGAAAAACAGTAATATCAAGGAAAGGATTAGCGTGATTAACCATGATGCGGCTTCAATGTATTTATGTAGCCGTATTATGGCTTCTTGATGCCTTATTGTTTTTTGATATTCGAGACTTTCTTTTTGGAGTCTGACAAGTTCCTGTTTTTCATTCTCTCGTTCGGTTTTCTCGTTTTCTTCTTTTTGAATTCGAGTGAATCCCCCTGCTACTATAAAGTCTTTTCCTTTTTGAGTTGAGACGCACACGTAATGGGCGGGAGACACGAGTTTCATCGAGATCTCGATCAACCCCATGGGTAATAGAGAATCATCCGCTATAGACATTTCTCTTTTCTCGTAAAGCGAGATATAGTCTTTGGCTATGATTTTGTTCAGCAAATCATCTTTTTCTTTGGCTGAATATATATCCATGGCTATTTCTTGGAAAGGTTTTCGATGGTTCTTTGTTGGCTTTCGATTATTGATAGAAGACGTTCTTTTTCTGATTTTTCTTCACAGTGGACTTCGTCAAAGAATACAGATATGGAAACATTTAGTTTCTGTGCAATAAGCTCTAAAGTTTCTACTTTCGTTGAATTTTCTCGTATAAGCTTCTGTAATCCTTGTTCGGTGATACCCAGTTCTTTAGAGAAATCTCTAATAGAAATATTTTTCTCTTTAAGGAGATGTTTTATAATCAATAAATTAGCCATATAACATTATTTAACTACAAAATAGAAACTATTTGTTTGTAAATAGAAACTAATAGTATATATTTGCATCGTCAATAAAATATTTATCAACACAAAAGTAAAAACAAATTACTGATGGCTGTAATAATAGACAAAAAAATTAACTGGAAGGCAACCCTTTTAGGTTTGGTTGTTGGAGAAGAAATGACCTTTAACAAACCTTCAATACAAGACGTGCAAACATCTAGAACATGGTCGTCAAGATTAAAGAAAGAAGGTGTTTACACGAAAATTTCCGTAAGGGGGAGTGTTTTAACTGTCAAGAGAATCGCCTAATCACTTGTAACCATGAAAGAGTTTAAGAAGATAGAGTTTCAAACTGGACCAAACGGGTTCCTTCAGGTGAATCACGATGGGGTCTTGTTTGAATACAAGGAAAACGATTACGATTTCACGCAACTGGCGATGGCATGGCTAGAGGAGAACTACCCGGACGCTGTCAAGTACTTGGAAGGTAAATTCAAAAAGAACAAGTGGAATCGAAGGTTGTTCGAGTGGAGCATTGTTACCAATTTTTTCTCTTGCAAGTGCGGGGCCTTGGATGACGAGCTAGACATCGACGCCGAGGGTGAAATTCATGTAGAACACGTTAATTGCCCGATCAGGTCATTTTGCGATGACAAGATATGCAGGATGTTATCAAAGTACAAGCTAACGGATGAAGAGAGCAAGGTTATCCCGCTACTCGCCGATGGAATGTCGCATGAATCAATAGGTATCATACTTGGCAAAAATGCGAACACGATTAAAAGCACGATTAACAGGGCTTGTAAAAGGTTTGAAATTCAAATGAACGGGAAAGTCCTAGTGGCTTTCTGTCGGAAAAAAGGATTGTTATAGCCATGTGTAATATAGTATTAAATAACGCCGAGAAGATCGAGTTCACGCCGGGCGAGTTGTTCCGGTTCGTGAGGGAGGTTGTTAGAACCGCCATCGAAGAGCATCACGGGGAGTACATGACAAGGGGAGAGGCTATCGAGTTGTTGGGTAGTAGAAACAAGCTTGAGGAATACGTGAAGCTCGGGATAATAAACCCGATCAAGGGGAGTAAAAATCAAAAATGGAAATTATTGACCTCGGAAGTTTTAACCGCTAAACGCATAAAAGACAAACAATCATGAAAACACACATAGCCATATTCTTCATCCTGTCGCTAGTCAGCATTTTCGGGGGCTTGTTCGGCACCACCCCTCTTGGTGATCCGGCGACGCACCAGTTGTACGTATCTGTCTTTTGCTGGTTCTTGACATTGTTGTTTGTCGAGGAGCATTTCAGGACGAGGAGTAAATCTAGGAAGTCATGAACTTTATTTACGACACGGCATCGGAAGTGATGGAAGACATTAATAATGTCAAGACCATGAGCGACGAGGAGTTTTTCAAGACTTACGCTTGGGACCCGGAAGAGAGGGGTGTTTTTCTGGGTATGTTGGAATCTGACCTTGTCAAGATGGAAGCGAGAGAAGAGGTAACCTGTCGGAAGTGGATGCACGTGGTGAATGAATGGAACGAGGAATACAATCAAGAACGCAATTTCTTTTAAAGTGAGTAGATAATTAGCCCGGACAAAGTAGCGATACTCGAAAGGGCGAAATTTTGGAAACGAACAATAAATAACATAAACATGAAAGCGTACAAAGGATTTAATAAAGATTTCACGTGCAGAGGTTTCCAGTTCGAGGAAGGAAAGGAATACGAGGAAGAGGAGGCAGTGTTATGCGAGAAAGGTTTTCACGCCTGCACCAACCCCCTTGATGTTCTTAACTATTACAACGACGTGGAAGGCAAGTACTGCGAGGTAGAACTTGACGAGGTATCAAATGACAAAAAAGAGAATGATTCTAAAATCTGTGGCAAACGGATAAAAATAAATGCTGAAATCGGATTTGTTGGATTATTCAAGATGGGGATAGAATGGCTGAAGGAACAAACTATATTCTCGAAAAATGATACAAAAGAGTTAGAAAAATCATCGGGTAATTACGCAAAGATCGGGTCATCGGGTGATGACGCACAGATCGGGTCATCGGGTGATGACGCACAGATCGGGTCATCGGGTG
>CALUKD010000004.1 GCA_944321125.1 Candidatus Butyricimonas faecavium
TAACTTCGCAATTGTCATCGGACAGTTTTTTGGTAAGATAGTAAACAAACTGTCAGAACAAGTCTTGACTATTACAATTTATGATTTACGATTTGTGATTTAATTTAGGTGTTTTTGTTGAGAATACTTGTGCATGAACGAATTTTAACTTATCTTGGCTGTTGTGTTTAAAAATGCGTTTATGAAAAAAATCAGTATTGTTTCAATCGTAGTATTGTGTATTATTTTGTTTGGTGGATGTGCCAGCGAACCGAATCAGGAAGTGAATATTATTCCTCAACCTCAACAAGTAACAGTTATAGATGGTGGTTTTTATCTATCCCCGAAAACAGTGATTAACGTGGTTAAGGGGGCGGATGATTTGCAACCGGCTTGTACTTTTATGAGCACATTGGTTGAGAAATCTTTCGGGAAGGCTTTGACCGTGGAGAACGGGGAGGCTAGGAAAAATGCGATTAATATTGTTGTCGATCCATCTATGAAAACGGATGCTTATGATTTGACCGTGGGGAAGAATGCGATCAATATAAAAGGAGGAAGTTCGAAAGCTGTTTTCTATGCTATGCAGAGTTTACGGCAGATGATGCCTGTGGGCGTGGAGAAAGGGGAGAAAATGGATCGGATTCGGATTCAAAATGTACAGATTCAAGATGAACCTCGGTTAGGGTACCGGGGGACAATGTTGGACGTGTGTCGTCATTTCTTCACGGTGGATGAGGTGAAGACTTTTATCGATATGTTGGCTTTGCATAAGTTGAGCGTGTTCCATTGGCATTTGACAGATGATCAGGGATGGCGTATCGAGATTAAAAAATACCCGGAACTCACGAAGATTGGAAGTCAACGAAAACAAACCGTGATTGGTAAAAATACTGGAAAATATGACGGTACTCCATACGGACCGTATTTTTTCACGCAAGAAGAGATTAAAGATGTTATTCGATATGCAGCCGATCGGTATATCACTATCATTCCGGAAATAGAGCTCCCCGGACATGCACTTGCCGCATTGGCTACTTATCCGGAATTGGGATGTACGGGTGGACCTTATGAGGTGTGTCAGATGTGGGGCGTGTTTCCGGAAGTATTTTGCCCGGGTAATGAGAAAACGTTTGAATTTTGGGAAGGCGTATTGGATGAGGTTGCGGAATTATTTCCCAGTGAGATTATTCATATCGGGGGAGACGAGTGTCCAAGGGATGCTTGGAAAAAGTGTAAAAAATGTCAGGCCCGGATGAAACAGGAAAATATGAAAGAAGAAGGTGAACTACAAAATTATACCGTTCACCGGATCGAGGCGTATTTGAAAGAGAAGGGCAAGAGAATTATCGGTTGGGATGAAATATTGGAAGGTGATGTTTCCAAAACAGCGATTGTTATGTCGTGGAGAGGTAAGACGGGCGGTATTAAGGGGGCCAAGAGAGGGAACGAGGTGGTAATGGTACCGAATGATTATGCTTATTTTGATTACTATCAATCAAAAGATGTTGATAAAGAACCTTTTAGTATCGGTGGTTTTGTCGATGTAGCGAAAGTATACAGTTTGGATCCGACAGAGGGATTGACTGCCGAGGAAGGGAAGAAAATTATTGGGGTTCAAGCTAATTTGTGGGCAGAGTATATCACTACTTTTAGTCATGCTCAATATATGTTATTGCCGCGTATGGCCGCATTGGCAGAGGTGGCATGGACCCCGCAGGCAGATAGAGAGTATTCTAATTTCTTGAATCGGGCGAAGTTGTTGACTCAACGTTACGAGGCTTTGGGTTATAATTTCGCAAAACATATTCTACAAGAGTCAAAGTCTAATGAATAAAATAGTTTTGATGCTGTTTTTCGGTTGTATCACTTGGGGAATAATCGGGTGTTCAACCGAAAAAGAGGTTCGTACGGAATTGAATTCCGGTTGGCAGTTCCGCCAAAGGGATTCAGGAACATGGTTACCTGCGACGGTACCCGGTACAGTACACACGGATTTGCTGGCCAACGGGAAGATTGAAGATCCTTTTTACCGGATGAATGAGTTGCAGTTGCAATGGATTGATAAGAAGGATTGGGAGTACCGGACAGAGTTCACGGTTTCGGAGGAAATAGGGGGAAAGGTCAATCAACGAATTACGTTCACGGGGCTAGATACTTACGCCGATGTTTATTTGAACGGAGAGAAATTAGGGTGTACGGATAACATGTTCCGGACGTGGAGATTTGATGTTGGGGGTAAACTAAAAGTTGGGCGTAACGAGTTACATATCGTATTTGTTTCCCCGACTCTTAAGGGGCGGGAAGAGATGGAACGTTACGGTTTGAAGTTACCCGCGGATAATGACCAGAGTGTTCGGGGTGGTATGGGAGATGACCGGGTTAGCGTGTACACTCGTAAAGCTCCTTACCATTATGGTTGGGATTGGGGACCTCGTTTAGTGACTTCCGGTATTTGGCGTCCGGTGATATTGGAGGCTTGGAATGACGTGAAGGTGGAGGATGTGTTTATTCGTCAGCCTTCCGTGACAAAGGAAATGGCTCAGTTGGTTGCGGAGGTGTGCGTGAATTCGGATAAGCAACAGAATGTCACGATTGCGATTGTGAACGAGGGGAAAGTGTTGTTGCGGGAGCAAAAAGAATTGAAAAAGGGAAAGAATAAAATATCGATACCTTATACGATCCAGAATCCCCGTTTGTGGTGGAGTAACGGGTTAGGGGAACAGAACCTGTACGATTTCACGATTCAAGTGACTAGTGGGGGAGGTGTTGTGGCGGAAAAGAAGGTGACAACGGGATTACGGTCGTTGAAGTTAGTTCGACAAAAGGATCAATGGGGAGAATCTTTTGGTTTCGAGTTGAATGGTGTACCCGTGTTTGCCAAGGGTGCTAATGCTATCCCGAACGACGTGTTCCTGCCTCGTGTGACCCGGGATTTGTACGAGAAAATGGTGTTGGATGCGGCGAATGCTAACATGAATATGATCAGAATATGGGGTGGTGGAATATACGAGGATGATGCCTTTTTTGAATTCTGTGATAAGTACGGGATCATGGTGTGGCAGGATTTCATGTTTGCCTGCGCTATGTATCCCGGGAATCGAGAGTTTTTGGATAACGTGCGTCAGGAGGCTATTGATAATGTTACTCGAATCCGGAATCATCCCAGTATCGCTTTGTGGTGTGGGAATAATGAAAACGCTTTGGCTTGGCGACACGGTGCGCCGGGGGGATGGGGATGGAAGAATGCTTTCACGAAGGAGGAACAGGATACAGTTTTCAAGGCTTACTATACAGTTTTTCACGAGATACTTCCTGACGTGGTGAAAGATTACACGGATGGGGATGATTATTGGCCTTCCTCGCCGATGTCAGGGCCAGAACCGGATCAGCATGGATTGGATGGGACTACTTCAGGAGACCAGCATTACTGGGGGGTATGGCATGGTTTTCGACCATTGGAGAGTTTTGATGAGGTGACTACCCGTTTTTGCAGTGAATACGGTTTCCAGTCTTTTCCGGAGATGAGTACGATAGAAACGTACGCCCTGCCGGAAGATTATGATATAGAATCGGAGGTAATGAAATCGCACCAAAGGAGTTATATTGGTAACGGGCGTATTCTGGATTATATGAAAATGTATTATCGGGTTCCGGAAGAGTTTGAACAATTTATTTACATGACCCACGTGTTGCAGGGACTTTCTACAAAGATGGGTATCGAGGCACATCGTCGGAATATGCCATATTGTATGGGTTCTTTGGTTTGGCAGATCAATGATTGCTGGCCTGTTGCCAGTTGGTCGACAACGGATTATTACCATAAGTGGAAAGCGGCTCATTACGTGATGCGGGATTGTTTTAAAGAGGTTATCATTGCTCCTAAATGGGAAGGGGATACCTTGGCAATTTATGCCGTGAGTGACAAATTGGAGGAGATTCAAGGAAAGTTGATTGTTGAGGTACTGGACTTTCAAGGAAATTCTATTTCCTTGACTGAAAAAGAGGTAAATGTAGCTGCAAATACTTCAACGGTTTTGTGGAAATTGAACCGGGAGTTGTTGCTTGTGGGAGGAACGGAGAAGGAAATGATGCTTGTGGTATGTTTACGACAAGGTGATCGGGTTCTAGATGAAAAGAATGCTTATTTCGTGTATCATAAAAATATGAATTTGCCAGAGCCTCGTTTCTCCATTCAGGCAGGGGAGGAGAATGGTGAGAAATTTATTCGGGTTTCTTCGGATAAATTGGCTTGTAACGTCATGTTCTATATTCCGGGAATACCAACTTTCTTTTCGGATAATTATATAGATATAATTCCAAAAAGGAGTTATAAAATAAAGGTTGATGCGGATTTATCCCCCGCACAGATACAGGAGCGGATAAAGGTGCGCTATGTGCGTTAAGATTACGAATGGAGAGGTTCAAAATACGAAGATCTCGAACAATCTCAGAAATTAGGTTTTCATTAAATCTTTAAAAAAATCCGGGGGGAGGCGTTCCTTCCGGACCTCTTCCTTCTTTCTTTTTATTTATGGAGTTAAAGCGATAGGAAACTGTTAACATATAGTAATTTCGCTCATTTGTACTGTAGCTGGTTTGTGTGTACAGGTCTTGAATGCTGTAATTTAACAAGTTTCTTTGACGTAGAATGTCCATTGCTTTGAACCTGACTTGAAGCTGTTTTCTTTTCAAGAATTTTTTTCCGATTTCCATGTTTAGGAGGCTATTGGATTGGTTCACGTTTCCACCTTTTTTACTTAACGTGTAACTATATGAATAATCTCCGGCAAGGATAAATTCTTTCCAGAACACCCATTGGGCACTTGCGTTAACTGATTGAGAGAAAGAGCTGGAGCCTTCCGTGGTCGTACTTGTTGAACTGGTGTAGGAAGTGCGGGAAGATACGTTATAGTCCAAGTTCTCTGATATGTTACTATTAATGTTAAGACCGAATGATGCGTTATGGGAATTCGTCAAATTCTTTATATTGTCATAAATTGAAGGTGTTCGAGAATAACTGTAAGATAAAGAAGGACTTAATCTTAATTTTAAAGATTTGATTTCGAAAGAATAACTGGAATTCATGGAAAGACTCCATTGTCCGTTCAAATTTACGGGCCGTGTGAGTCGTGCTCCCTGCAATATCTGGTAGCCGTTGATAACCGTGTCTTTTGAAATAAATTGTGTTGCTGTAGCAATATTGTTGAATGAATTCCGGAAACTGAGATTTACATTTAAGAAACTGAAATTCTCTTCGCTTATAATATTTCGGTTAAAGGATATCGAGGCCGATTGTGAGAATGTTTTTTTCAAATTAGGGTTTCCTGTTGAAATATTTAATTGGTCTCTTACATCAAGAATATCTTGTAATTGCTCGGCTCTGGGGGAATCTGTATTCCCGTTATAGTAAAAAGTCATGGTTGATCTTTTGGATAAATTATAGCTGAAATTTACTTGAGGGGAAAGGTTCAGGTAATTATTTCTCACGTTAGAGTCCGGTGCATTCAAATATTCGTATCTATTTTCTTCTCTTGACAGATTGATTGAGCCTCCGGCACTGAAATAGAATTTTTCTTGATTGTATCCATAACGGATGCCTAGGCTATTACTTGTTCTTATGGTACTGGTTTTATTCGTTAATGCCGTGTCAATACCGATGATTTCCGTGAAAAGTGCGTCTTTGTATGACATGCTTTCTTTGTCAGAACTGTTCTTGTTGTAACTGAACGAGTAATTGAATGATAATCGGGCTTTTTCTGTTAACGGTTCTGAATAAGAAATAGAAGCCGTGTATGAATTTGATATACCTTCGGAGGTGTTAATAAGATTTCGTAACGTATCTCTTTTGTTTATAATACTGCTATCTTGTTGTGTATTATTGTTTTCGTTTTTGCTAATATTTATATTTCCGTTTAGTGTTAATGTTCGGCCTGTTTTCTGGAAGGCATGCATCCAAGAGAAATTTCCCCCGAAGGAGCGATTTTCACTGTGACTTTGATTCTTGCTATTCGTGATGTTTATCGTGTCGTTATCTTGAATATTGCTATTCATGTTTAATGATCGATTATCTGATTTACTATATGAAAAGGAAGGGGTGAAATAGAATCTGTTTTTCTTGTTCATGGAATAATTAAATCGGGTATTCACGTTATGGCTTGAACTTTCAGACCAAGAATGTGATTCTGAATTATAAATGTTGCTCTGGAAACTTTCAGAAGGGAAATATTCTTGAATACTGGAATTGGCAGAATAAGACTCACTGTTACTACCATTGTAACTCCCTCCGATATCAGTACCTTTGCTAAAAGTGTTGGCGAAGTCCACGGAATAATTTTTTCCTCGATTATTCCCACCTTTCCCGTGGTATTGTGCATTAGGAAGTTCGGAACCTTGATTGGTGTTACGTAGGCTTCCTTGTATGGAGAATTTTTGCTTTTTGTTAAAAGCGTTAGCTGAAACGCCGAGGTTATAATTATTATCTTTAAATGAATCTTCTAGGTCTTCTGAAATGCCGTATCCGAGGTCGGCTTTACCGAATATTTTCAACTGGTTGGGATTTTTGGTTTCAATGTTTAGTGATCGGAATCTTTTTCCATCGTCATATCCTGAAAAATCGGCTTCTTCACTTTTTCCGTCAAACATCTTTATTTTGTTGATAAGACTGGCTGGAAGTGTTTGGAGTGCAGCCATAGGGTTACTAAGGAAATATTCGGTTCCGTCAATATAGATTTTCTTGACTTCTTCCCCGTTTGCCATTAATTTCCCATCAACGATTTGAAAACCGGGTAATTTTTTTAACAAGTCTTCCAATTCTGCGTCCTCCGGGACTTTCAATGCATTTGCATTGAATTCTGTTGTATCACCTTTCTGAATGATCAAAGGTGGTTTGGCCGTAATGACAACTTCTTCCAATACTTCTGGGAGTAATTTAATTATTCCGATACTTGTATCCGCTTTTACCAAATATTTTTTGCTTGTAGCTTGATAACCGACAAAAGAAGCGGTAATAACCAACTCTCCTGGAAGGAGGTCTTTTAAAATGAATTCTCCCATCGTGTTGGTTACAGTAGTCGGTTTTTTATCTTCTCCAACATAAATATGCGCACCCGGTAGAGTTTCCTCCTCAGTCTCTCCCGTTACGATACCTTTTAGCGTGTATTTGGTAACTTTTTTTTCAGGTATTATAGTTGTATCTTTTTTAATCGTGTCTTTTGTTTGTGTTTGGGCAAGCATTGTTATAGGTGTGACCAGCATGAACAAAAGAATGATTATTTTGTAGATATGAAGTTGCATATTATATGTTGTTGTTCTGATTTAAACAAAAATAGACATATAATATGGATGTACCATGATAAAAAAAGGGTTTATGATTTCTTTAAATACTATTTTAACAAAATATTTAGAAGTTTGTTAGAAAATGATACAAGCATGGATTCCAGGGTATTTTTGGAGTATGGTAGGCGTGAGTGTGATTCGTGTACGGCCATAGGGTTTGGTGAAAATATAAGAACTCCCGATACCTATTGCAGCACCACAAAGAATGTCCCACCAGTCGTGTTTATTGCAATAAGTCCGCCCCCAAGTGACATAAGTTGACAAAAGGTAAGCAGGAATGCCGAATTTCCAACCATATCGGCGTTGTAAAAAAGAAGCTCCTTGAAAAGTAATAGTTGCATGTCCTGAAGGAAAAGCATGATGGTCGCTTCCATCTGGGCGTTTTTTACGGATAGTATGTTTTAAGATATAACTTGTTCCAGCGGCCATGACTGCAGAGAATATAAGTTGCTTAGTTCCTTGATAATCTTTTTTCAATAGAGTGGTAGCCAAACAGAAGACTGGAGTTGCATAATATATAGCATCTCCAGAGATTTCGACAACCTTCTTTTGGGCGGAAACGTTCGTGATTAATAATGAAAGTAGCAAAAGTGATAGAGTAAATTGAGAAATAATTATTGGCAGTCCTCTTTTCATCTTATTGATAATTAAAATATAGTCACAAATGTATGAAAAATGTACGGTTTTGAGTTGAAAAAATTTGATTTATCATTTCCAAATTACAAAAATAGTCGTACATTTGCACCCGTTATCGCCAATTTAGCTCAGCTGGTAGAGCAACGCATTCGTAATGCGTAGGTCTGGGGTTCGAGTCCCCAAATTGGCTCTACTGAAAATTAAGTAGTTAGCTATAAAAAGAGGCCTTTTCGAAGAGATTAGGCCTCTTTTTTCGTATAAAAAAGCATAGTTTTTTGTACTTTTATAAGGTTGTGTTACAGAATAGTTACAGAAAAATATGCCAACTTTTAGTATTTATATCGATAAGTCTTACGAGCGAAGTGATAAGAAATATGCTGTTTCAATTCGGGTTACCTAGGATAGGAAACATGCTTATTTAAAAACGGATTATTATGTGGTGCCACAACAATTGAATAAGAGTTTTGAAGTAAAAGATAAGACTCTTTTGAAGTTGTTGCTGGAAAAAATGGAAAATTGCGAAGATCTTGTCGTTCGTGGTTTAGGAAATGACGTGAGTAATTATTCAGCTAAAGATATTGTAGAGTTTATAAAGAAAAAACAAAATGAGGTTGGTTGTATTGATTTTATTGTTTTTGCCGGGAAACATATCACTAAATTATTTGAGGTTGGAAGGGGAAAACGAGCAAAGCATATTCAAACGGCAATCAATGCCCTTGTTGATTTTTCCGGGAATGAATTGAATATAATCAAGATCACGTCTAAATTTTTGGAATCTTTCGAAACGTTTTTGCGCTCGGAACGAACGATGATTCGGGTTAATCAATTCGGGCGTGAAGTGACGACTAAAAGAAAGCCCTTGACGGATACGGGTGTCCACGATTACATGGCGGATATTCGTGCAGTGTTTAACGAGGCCATTGATTTTTATAATGATGATGAGCTTGGTGATCCGGTGATCAAATATTACCCGTTTCGCAAGTTTGAAGTGGTATAGCCTAATCCCCCGAAGAAACGGAATATTTATCTTGAGAACTTCCGTAAAATCATGAATATTGAAAACGAGTTGAGGCATCAGGAACTGGCCCGGGACGTTTTCATGCTTTCTTTTTTCCTTGTTGGGATGAATACCGTTGATATGTTTAACGCACCTTATTCAAGTCGGAAGAATGGGAGAATCACTTATCAAAGAAGCAAGACTAAAGATAGGAGGGAAGATAATGCAGAAATATCAATAAAAATAGAGTCGGAGGCAGAGAGATTGATGAAAAAGTATGCCGATCCGGGTAAAGTTCGATTGTTTTCGTTCTATAAATTGTATGGTGATAGTTCGACTTTCAACGGGGCCGTAAATAAGGGGTTTAAGCGAGTTGTGCAAGAGGTTAATGAAAGTATCGAGAAAGAGATAAAAGAGGCTAAGAGTAAGCAAGAGAAGGAGGAATTACGGGTTTTTCTGATCCCGGAAGACACGAAGGCTTATTCTGTTCGGCATTCATGGGCCACGATAGTAAGAAACGTGTTAAATATCTCGAAGGATGCTTGATTTGTTATTTCAAACAGGAGATTAAATAATATTTTGTACAGCCATAAATATTGGTTGTAGTATTTTGTAATGTAACTAAATTTAGTTACATTTGTAATGAGAATAAAGAACATGGGAACTAAAGAAAAGTTGATTGAACGTTTTAAAAAACTGCCTAAAGATTTCGCTTATGATGAAGTGGTAAGATTATTTGGTATATTTGGATACACGGAGAATACCAAAGGATCTACCTCCGGTTCACGAATTGAATTTATTGCTCCTGATGGCAAGGATTCATTCATGTTGCATAAGCCGCATCCATCGAACGTGATCAAGTCTTACGTGATGAAACAGATCCTTGCCTATATTAACGAAAATGAACTAATTGAGAAATACGAACAAAATAAAAAGTAATGCTATGGGAATGATGAGATACAAGGGCTACACGGGTAGCGTGGAATATAGCGAAGATGATAATTGCTTGTTTGGTAAAGTTCAAGGCTTAGATAAGAGAACGTGCATACTTTACGAGGGAAACACTGTAGATGAATTAAAAACAGATTTTGAGAATGCAATAGATAGTTATTTAGAGAGCTGTAAAGAAAGAGGGGTGGTCCCAAGACAACCTTATAGTGGAACTTTGAATATTCGAATTTCACCAGAAATTCATAGTAAGATTGCCATGCTCGCGCAGGAGGCTGGGACTACGATAAATGGTTATATCAAGAAGGCTTTAGAAGAACAGCTTAAATTAGCACATCGATGATGATAGGAGCATGGTGAATTTAGAAAAATCAGTAAGGATATTTAAACGTGGATACATGGATGGATGAACAATACGGTAAGGTAGGAAGTTCTGGACGTGAAGAATTTCGTAAGGAGGCTTATGCTTATTGTGTGGGACAGATTATTCATGATGCAAGGAAGCAAGAAAAAAAATGATACTAACAGAGCTTGCTCAAAAAATAGGAACGAATAAATTTTATAGAAAATAGAACCATAGAGTCAGGTGTTGGGTTGTTGCTCCGAATCCTTGATGCTCTCGGTTTGAGATTTCATATTGTAAAACCGATGATGTAAGATCGAAGGCACTGCGGAAATAAGAAAGTATCAGCTACAAAATCAGAAAATGAAACTTCACGATACACACCGGCCACTTTTTGTGTGATAGTAAAACAACTGTCAGAACAAGTCTTGACTTTTACAGTTAGTAAAATCGGAAGAACAGGTGGCATTACTTTTTAATACGGAAAAACTTATAAACTTTGTCGGTATATTATCCTTTACTTTGAAGAAATTAGATAAAATAACTTCATTAATGGATGGGTATGATGAGATTCTTTAAGGATTTGGATGAAGAAATAGTTTGTTAGATGATAGAAAAGGAACGGGGACTTTAATTGAAGTCCCCGTTTTGTTTATTAAAATCTAATTCCTAATGTTAGTCTGAATTCGTTGTCTTTGAATTTTGTCTGAAATTCGGGAGATTCGATTACTTGTCCTTTTGAAGTTTCATAGTAATAGAATAGACCGTTTAGTTTGGAATTCTTGTGGAGATAGGCGATATCTGCATAGAATACACCGAAATTTAATCCTAGACCACCTGTGAGAGTTTGGATGTCATTCTTTTCATTCATTTCTCCTTTTGTGTAGGGTGAGGCAGAATAGGCATACCCACCTCGTAGACAGAAAATGCTATTAAATCGATATTCTGCCCCGGCACGGAAATTATGAGTACTCTTGTAAATAGTTTTAATCGCATTGTTAGTTTCTAAATATTCATTTTTGGCGCCATCATTTGAATATTTTGCTGTGGTGTAGTCGACATATTCATAGTCAAAACTGATAATGGCTCTTTGTCCTAGAACTGTTGCGGCACTTGCCATAAGTCGCCATGGTGTTTTTAATTTATAGGAATAATCAGTCCATGCGCTTTCTCCATATTCAAAGTTTTCCGTGGGCTTGGCGTCTTCAACTGGGAGTTCTGTAAATTTGGCAGAAACATTGTTATTAGCATAAGCATCAAGATTGTAATACGTAGGTGTATGAATAGCAAAACCTAAGCGGAGAATGGGGATAGGACGATATATAAAACCTGCTTTGAAGTTTATTCCGACACCGCTACTTGTAAAGTCTTGATACATGCTGAATTTTTCTAGTTTATTTGTTGTTTCTCCAATAATTTCTTCCGTGTACACGGAAAATGATTTGTAATGTAGTGATTGAATTCCTAAAGTTATGCCAAAGTAAAATTTGTCATCATAATTTGCTCCTGCCGATATGGCGTATTCGCTTTGAAAACCTCGTTCTCTTGTGTATTTATAATGTTGTAACTGATCAATACTTCTAATCGGGGTTTGGTAATTATAATCTTTGTTTTCTATAGCCTCGGGGCTTAAATAAAGCATGTAAGCATCATAAGCAAGTCCTGTGGTAAAATCGTTTAATTCCCGAGGGGATAAACCATCAGCTTCCTCTTTCCATATATTGGATAAAGATGAATCACCATTAGTTTCATAATATCCTTGGAAAATATTGCGATTAAAATTATTCAAGTTCGTATAATTAAAACCAATATTAATATTTTTCCATTTATCACTCATGGGTTGGAATGATAGTACGAATCCTAATCCTCCTAGGAGATACATATTTTTTTCGTTATCAATACCTTTCGTTTTTGCATGAGCGAAATCAAACATGGATGTGAAGCTGAGTTCAGATTTGCGGAACACTCCAATGCCACCTGGGTTTGTCGATAGGGTTGTTAAATCTCCACCTAATGCTCCGAATGCCCCTCCCATTGCGGTAACTCTTGCAGAACCGAATGGAGTAAATCTGGAGAATCGAAGGGCATCTTCTTCGTTTTGAGCCGAAGCAAAGAAGGAGAAGAGGAGTAATGTCGTAAATATATATAGTATTTTCATAGACAATTATTGTTAATTAAACTTATCTTCTGCTACCTGAATTTGTACGTTGAACTGGTCCGCTACTTCCTCTGTTGGAACGTGTTGTAGAACTACGTCCGTATGAGCTAGATCCACTGTTCCCTCTAAAATAACTTCCTGATGAATAGCCAGAGTTATTATGTGATGGATTGTAGTTTGTGCCGGACTCGTAACGGTTATTATTTGACCTGGATTGTATAGCGGAACTTCTTGATGTTCTTGAGTAGGTGCTATATGACCGGGCATTTCTATTCGTTGTGTATTGTCTTTTCGGTGCGTAACGAGTCGTTATTGTTGGTTTACTAGCGCCTCCCCAATCTGGACGATGATTACCCCAATTTGGACCATGGTGTCCGTGTCCGGGGCGGTGTCCCCAGTGTGGATGATAGCCGTAGTAGTGATTCCAATAAGGACTCCATCCCCATGGATCGTAGAAACCAGGTCCCCACCATCCCCACGGGTTGTATCCGTAGCCATAGTAATTGTTCCAGTATGGATCCCATCCCCAAAAGTTCCCCCAACCGAATGAGGCTCCCCAGCCCCAGTGATTCCAGCCAAAACTAACGTTGTTACTCCATGTGAAACTGTCAAAACGGGGATCGTTCCAGATCACTGTCCAGATATATTTGGGGTAATTACCGAAAATTAATTGAGAGTATAGGCCCACGTTCGAACTGCTTGGAAACCACCAATAGCGACCGTCAATCGTGTACACGTTCCAGTCTGGACTAAACGAGAGGTTCTGAGCAATTTCGTACCCGTTGCCGAAGTATGCGAAACCTTCCGGATAACGGTTCATGATTCGGACACATTCTTCCAAATCATATTCACTACCTTTAAAGCCTCCGATCCAGTACCCGTCATCTGCTGGGATTGCAATTCTGTTAACAGTTTGTCCGGTTCTGGCCTCTTCTTTTTGCACTTGTTTTTCTGTTGCATAACGAGCCATACCGATAGTATGAGACTTCGGGTTAACACTGTTATCTATTTCCTTCGGGTAAACGTTATCATTATCCGTGCTTTTACTGATTTGAGAACTAGAAGAAGCATTCAAGGTAATGTCCACTCCGGTTTTGTCTTTAATTTCTTGAGCGAAGAGGGAAGGTTTACCAGGAATATAGTAGATATCATCTTCCTGCGCTCGCACAAAGTTCTGCGAGGAAGAGCAGGCTCCTAATAGGACTGCTAATGCTGAAAAATATAATGCTATTTTCATCGTAATAATATTAATTACTTTCTTGTGTGACAATTTCATTGACTATTGGTTTATTTACTTCTATCAAAATGCGTACCATTCGTTTATTGTTCCTCTGTTACAAGCAAACCATATGGCTTGTTTTGGATTCTATATTATAAAAATAGAAAATAATAATCGGATTTCCTAGTTTTTGTTTTAAATTTGCTGCTGTTTTATCAAAAAATAATGAGATGGCTAAGTTTTTAACTTCAAGAGAAGAGAATTATTCGCAATGGTACAATGATCTGGTCGTAAAAGCCGGATTAGCAGAGAATTCAGCTGTAAGAGGATGTATGGTAATTAAACCTTATGGTTATGCCATATGGGAAAAAATGCAACAACAACTAGACAAAATGTTCAAGGAAACGGGGCATAGTAATGCTTATTTCCCGTTGTTAATCCCTAAATCTTTCTTTTCAAAAGAGGCTGATCACGTGGAGGGGTTTGCGAAAGAATGTGCGGTTGTAACTCATTATCGATTAAAGAATGATCCGAATGGAGGCGGGGTGGTTGTGGACCCTGCTGCTAAACTGGAAGAGGAATACATTATTCGTCCGACTTCTGAAACGATTATTTGGAACACTTATAAAAATTGGATACAGTCTTATCGTGATCTTCCTATTCTTTGTAATCAGTGGGCTAACGTGATGCGTTGGGAGATGCGTACGCGAATGTTCTTGCGTACTGCAGAGTTTTTATGGCAAGAAGGACATACGGCTCATGCAACGAAAGAGGAAGCTGTTGAGGAAGCTCAAAAAATGATTCGTGTATATGCGGAATTTGCCGAAAAATGGATGGCAATGCCGGTGATTATGGGACATAAGAGTGAGACGGAACGTTTTGCCGGAGCATTGGATACTTTGACAATCGAGGCTATGATGCAAGATGGGAAAGCTCTTCAGTCTGGGACTTCTCATTTCTTGGGTCAGAATTTTGCAAAGGCTTTTGATGTACAATTTACCACGAGAGAGGGGAAACAGGAGTATGTATGGGCAACTTCATGGGGTGTTTCTACCCGTTTGATGGGTGCGCTAATCATGTCGCATTCTGATGATAACGGTTTGGTATTACCCCCGAGATTAGCCCCGTTGCAAGTGGCAATAGTGCCTATTTATAAGAGTCTGGAAGGATTGGAAAAAATTCGTCAAACGGTTAGTGGGTTGATGGATAGATTGAAGGCTGCGGGAATCAGCGTGAAATTTGATGATCGTGACACGCAAAAGCCGGGCTGGAAATTTGCCGATTACGAGCTGAAGGGAGTTCCGGTACGTTTGGCTATGGGAGAGCGTGATCTTGAAAACGGTACGATTGAGGTAGCTCGTCGTGATACCCTAACTAAGGAAACGTTGCCATTGGAAGGCGTAGAACGACATATTGAGACTTTGTTGGAAGAAATTCAAGAAAATATATATAAATTGGCTTTGGAACGTCGTTCTAAAATGATTACAAAAGTGGATTCTTACGAGGAGTTCAAGACTTTATTGGACACGAAAGGTGGCTTTTTTCTGTGTCATTGGGATGGAACTCCGGAAACAGAAGAACTTATTAAGAGCGAGACGAAAGCAACCATCCGCTGTATTCCATTCGATGCTCCCGACGAGGAGGGTAAATGTATGGTAACAGGTAAACCTTCTCATAAGAGGGTGTTGATTGCGAGAGCCTACTAATTTTAAATTGAATGATTTTAGATTGAATGAATCAAGTAGAAAGAGAAGCTAGAATCTAAATTCAACAATTTAAAATCTAAAGTTTACAATCTAAAATTATTTTATGCTGCCAGTAGTTGAGCGTTTTATTAGATATGCTAAGATTCATACGGAATCGGATCGAGAGACAGGTTTAGTTCCGAGTACTCCAGGACAGTTGCAGTTTGCCTATCTTCTTTGCGAGGAGATGCAGAAAATAGGAATGCAGGATGTTGCCGTGGATGATTACGGATATGTCATGGGGTTTGTACCTTCTAATGCTGATAGAGAGTGTCCTTCGATAGGGTTTATCGCTCATATGGATACTAGTCCGGACATGACAGGGAAACATGTTAAACCTCAGATTATCGAAAATTATAGGGGAAACGACGTGTTGTTGAACAAGGAAAAAGGATTCACTTTGTCACCGGATGATTTTCCTGAACTGATGAATTATGTTGGTACGGATTTGATTGTTACGGATGGTAATACGCTTTTAGGAGCAGATGACAAAGCGGGAATTGCCGAAATCCTAACAGCAATGGAGTATTTAATTCAACATCCGGAAATCAAGCATGGACGTATTGCCGTTTGTTTTACACCGGATGAAGAGATTGGGGAAGGTGTCGATCATTTTGATCTGAAAAAATTCGGGGCTAAATTCGCCTATACTTTAGATGGGGGGGAGATTGGGGAATTAGAATGTGAAAACTTTAATGCGGCTTTAGCTCGCTTGACGTTTAAGGGACGTAATTTCCATCCGGGATATGCTAAGAATAAAATGGTCAATTCAATCAAGGTGGCTAATGAATTCATGGCCAGCCTCCCTAAGAAGGATGCTCCGGAATACACTTCCGGTTATGAAGGATTTTTCCATATTTATTCCATTAAGGGAACGGTAGAAGAAACCTTGCTGGAGGTATTGATTCGTGATTTTGACAAGGAACGTTTTGAATGGAGAAAAGATGTCATTGAAAATGGAGTTCGTGAATATTCAAAGAAGTATGATTTACCGGTACTTCTGGAAATGAAGGATCAGTATGCAAATATGAAAGAACGTTTGGAACCGGTAAGATATATCGTGGAAATAGCCAAACAGGCTATGGCAGAGCTGGGTATTAAACCATTGATTGTTCCTATTCGCGGTGGTACTAACGGGTCAAGATTATCATTTATGGGATTGCCTACACCGAATTTGTCCAATGGGGCACATAACGGGCATGGACGTTACGAGTATATACCAGTGTCTTCCATGGAGAAAATCGTAAATGTGATTGTGAAGATTTCCGAAATATGTGCTAAAATATAAGTGAAAAAAAATTCTTCTAAAAGTAGGTTAGAAAATAACCTGCTTTTTTTATAACAAATCTTTGTTGTTGTACGTTTATTCGTCAAAAGATATTAAAATTTAAACATAAATAATTTAATAGATGATGAAAAGATCCTTAATTGTAGTCCTATTTGTATTGGGTTTAGGACAGGTGTATGCGCAACCGGTAAAAGATACGGCGTGGACAAAAGCCGGTTATTTCGGGTTAAAATTAACGCAAGTCAGTTTGAGCAGTTGGTCTGCCGGAGGTGAGTCTGCCCTAGCATTTGATAGCCAGATAACGTATAGTGCCGATTTTAAACAGGATCGCCAGTTGTGGCAAAATCGTTTGGAATTAGGATATGGTTTGACAAAGAATGATGGTAAGAGTGCCCGGAAAACAAATGATAAAATATATTTTGCTTCCACTTATGGATATCAAATTTATAAAACACTCTATTGGAGTGCTTTATTGAACTTTAATACGCAGTTTGCGAAAGGATACGATTATAATATAGAGGATTCTGACTTTATTTCAAAGTTTATGGCTCCGGGATATTTGATAATTGGTACCGGTATTACTTGGAGTCCGAATAAGATATTTACGGCTACTTTTACTCCGGCTTCTTGGAGGGGAACTATTGTAGCTGATAGTCGTTTGTCAGATGAAGGTGCTTTCGGTGTGGATAAGGGAAAACATCTGTTATCAGAGTTTGGTGCAAATTTGAAAGCAGAGGTAAATTATGAGTTTTTGACTAACATGAAAGTTTATTCTCGTTTGGAATTGTATTCCAATTATTTGGAAGATCCTCAGAACATAGATGTTCGCTGGGAAGTTCAATTAAACATGGCCATTAATAAATGGTTTTCAACAACTTTGTCAACAAACTTGTTATATGATAATGATGTAAAGATCGCCCAAAAAGACGGAACTGCGGGTCCGAGAGTACAGTTTAAGGAAGTATTGGGAGTAGGACTTCAGATTAATTTTTAGAAACTGATTGTGGATACAAAAAAAGAGTTCAGAAATTCTGAACTCTTTTTTTGTATGTTGATAAATGAGATTATTTTGTAACTCTTTCAAGCCATTTTACCATACCAAGCATCACTCCCATAGATACAAGGCATACGATCAAAAATACTGACCAACATTGCCAAATCGGCCATGCATTATACATGAGAGGACCAATCCAAAGTAGAAGGTTACCGAGGGCGGTAGCAGCAAGCCATAAACCTTGACATAAACCAAGCATACTCTTTGGAGCAACTTTCGATACAAATGATAATCCAAGAGGTGAGATAAATAGTTCTGCTACTGTTAAGAAGAAATAAGTAACTATAAGAACCCACCAATGAGCTTTTGTTGCCATTTGCTCTGCGATAGGAAGACCTCTGTAGGCGTCTGCAGAAGGGTAACCTTTCATGATTGAGAAGACTGCAAGGAACAAAAATGCTAAACCAGCAATGAACATACCGATTGCAATCTTTCTTGGGGTTGAAATCTCTTTACCACGTCTTGCAAGGAATCCGAAAATAGCCATAATCATTGGTGTAAGAACAATGACAAAAAACGGATTAATTGCTTGCCATACTTCTGGAGCAACTGCAGAAGAGTCTACAAAGTCGCGAGCAAAGAATGAAAGAGACATCCCGTTCTGATGGAATGAGAACCAGAAGAAAATAACGATACCTAAAACAGCGAACAAAGCATACATTCTCTGCTTAATTTCTTTAGCCATAGCAGCTTTTTCCTCTGCCGTGTAAGTTACACTCTGAGCAGCAGCTTTTTTTGCTGGATTCGGGAATGTTTTTTGTGAAGTAAAGAAAATTACAAGAGAAATAAGCATAGCTGCAACAGAGGCAATGAATGAGTAGTGAATTCCTTCATTGAAAATTTGCAAATATTGGAGACAAGAAGCTGTCATATCGGTAATAGCTCCACCAGCAGCAGTCATAAGTTGCTGTAAGTTAGCAAGAGCTTCGGGAGCCATGGTTGCAGCATTGTTGATATACTCGTGACAAAGGGCTGGAAGTTGTGCATTATAAGATAATCCGTTTACACCCAACCACCATTGGCGTAAAACCGGAGCTATAAATGGAGCAATTAGACCACCCACGTTGATGAATACGTAGAAAATTTGGAAACCTGAATCTCTCTTGTCTTTTGCAATTTTAAGAGCATCGGGACCTTGTTTTGCGGCTTCTGCTTCAAAATTATCATACATTTGACCTACGATAGCTTGTAAATTACCTTTGAACAAACCGTTACCAAATGCGATAAGAAATAAGGCAACGCAAGTGAGAGTCAATAACCAGGTTGTATTTTGCGATGTCGCAAGGATTGGAACAGATAGGATAATGTATCCTATTGCCATAACTGCGAGACCAGTTTTAATGGTTCCTTTGTAGTTCTGTGTACGGTCAGCAATGAGACCGCCGACAAGACTTAAAATATAAATACCAGCATAAAAGAAGGAATAAATGGTACCACTGGCGGCTTCGCTCAAACCAAATTTAGAACATAGGAATAACACTAACACGGCATTCATGATGTAATAGCCGAAACGTTCTCCCATATTACTTAGAGCCGCAGTAAGCAACCCTTTAGGATGATTTTTGAACATAACTTTTGTTTTTAATTTGTATTGGTAAATAATTAAATTTTTTCATTCACGCTAATAGTCTGCAAATATAAATTATTTTTTTATCTTTAGTCATTGAAAACGTTTGAAACCTATCGCCATGTTGAAGAATAATAAAATTTTCAAGACTTCGGATTTACGAAACTTGGATAAATATACAATTGAGAATGAGCCTATAACATCATTAGATTTAATGGAGAGAGCGGCTACTGTTTTTACAGAAAAATTATTGATTTTTTTCCCCAGCAACCATATTTTTAACATTTTGGCCGGTTCTGGAAATAACGGGGGAGACGGATACGTCGTGGCAAGATTATTGCTTCAAAAAGGATTAAATGTCAAGGTTTTTGGTTTGCATGAAGGTAGTAGCCTTTCTCCGGATTGTGCTGTAAACAGGAAACGATTCATTGATATGGGAGGACGGTATATTGAGGTGAAAAATCCGGATAATTTGCAATTGGATACAAATAGCGTGCTGGTGGATGCCATTTTCGGGGCTGGGTTAAATCGTCCGGTAACGGGATTTTTGGGAGATGTAATTAATCGGGTAAATTGTTTGTCTCATCCGGTAGTAGCAATAGATATTCCTTCTGGTTTGATGGGAGAGAATAACGGGGAAAATAACGGGGCGATCATAAAAGCTGATTATACATTTACTTTTCAATTCCCAAAATTAGCTTTTATGTTTCCGGAAAATGTATTTTACGTGGGACATTGGGAAGTGTTGGATATCCGTTTGCATCCAGCTATATTGAGGGAGTATCCTGCTACGTACTATTACCTGACAGAGGATGTGGTTGCATCCCGGTTATTGATTCCGGGAAAGTTTTCTCATAAAGGAACCTTGGGTAATACTTTATTAGTAGCAGGTTCTTATTCCATGATGGGGGCTGCCGTGTTATCGGCCAAGGGGGCTATTCGATCCGGAACGGGACTACTTTCCATGCATGTTCCTCGCAAATTGAAAGAAGTGATTCATTTGTCCGTGCCGGAAGCATTAGTTGAAGTAGATCGGAATGAATTTTGTTTTTCTGGTGTAGATGATCTTTCCCGTATCCAAGCGATCGGGATTGGTCCGGGTATTGGGACTTCACCCGTCACGGCAGAAGGGATTCGTCAACTGTTATCAGTATGGCGAGGAAAAATCGTGTTGGATGCAGATGCCTTGAATTTATTGGCATCGAATTCCGGATTACTGGAGCTCCTCCCAGAAGGAGCGATATTAACTCCTCATCCGAAAGAATTTGAAAGATTAGCAGGAAAAAGTGTAAATGATTTTGATAGATTAAATAAATTAAGCACCTTTGCACATCTACACCAAGTGTATGTCGTGCTAAAAGGTGCATATACGATAATAGCAACCCCGGAGGGGGAATGTTATTTTAATATGACAGGTAATCCGGGAATGGCCAAGGGTGGGGCAGGAGACGTGTTAACAGGTGTTATTGCAGCTTTATTAGCAAGTGGTCATTCTTCGTTGGATGCGGCTATAATTGGGGTGTATGCCCACGGTTTAGCCGGTGATTTGGTCGCAGAAGAGCAGGGAATGAGAGGAACACGAGCGGGGGATATTGCCGATAGATTAGGTTTGGTGTGGAAAAAGATGGAAACATATAATATGGCTAAACAGCGATAGAAAGATGAAAAAATTGTTTTTTATAATCGGATTAATGGGATTGGTATCCCTGTCTGTTTCGGGACAGAAAAAGAGAGAATTGACCACGCAGGTGTCAATTGATTATACTCTGCCAAAGATCAGTTATGACGTGGTTGTTACCATGGAATGTAGCCGCTTGATTCCGGGGCCTTTCCGGCAATATGCCGAACAACAGTTAGGAATCTCTCCGGAGATTACGAGTGAAGGCGAAGAGTGGACGATCAAGAACATCAAATTTATTCCGAGGGCCTTACCCGATCCGAAAGCTTCTTATACCGTGAATGCTGTCGGTGAATATAATTCTATTTTATTAAATGTAACTCCTGAAGGTTTTTTAGCTGGTGTGGGAAGTGGTAACACAAACCGGACTAGTGATGAAGAGATTGTTTACGAGGAAAAGGAGAAAAGTGTTGGTTCAAGTATTAATTACGTGTATTTCGGTATTCGCTCCACTCAAAAGGAAGTACTTGATTCCAATTTTACGGAGATGGAAGTTGAGGGTGAGATTCGTCGGGTATGGGATCCGATAGAACGTCATGTGTTAAAAGAAAATAAAGATTACGTGGACGAGATTACGTCAGAGATATTCAATATTCGTAAAAAGAGATTGGAATTATTAGCCGGAGGTTCGGCCACGGCAGAGGCTTTAAAAGCTTTAGATGAACTTGAGGCGAATTACATGAGTTTGTTTATGGGAAAAAAGGAAAAACGTGAAGTGGTTGAAACTATCTCTTTTGTTCCGGAAAAAGCTGACGAGTCAGTTGTTTTGTTCCGTTTTTCCAAGAATGACGGGATCACGGCAAAGAATAATGTGTCTGCTATTCCTTATATTGTTGAGTTGAAAAATATTTATGTTCCGAAGCGGGATGCCCAACAGGATGGAAATTCTCGTTCTGTCTCATCTCTCTCTTATCGTGAACCGGCTGTTGCTGATTTGTGTTTGTTGAAAGGGAAAGAAACCGTGATGACCGTTCGTTGTATCATACCGCAACTCGGATTCATCAAACAATTCCCTTTGGATGTTATCAATAACGAAGGTATTTCTATCGATTTTTACCCGCAATATGGTTCGATAAAAGGTATAATGAAAAAATAAGTTTGATATACTTTTAGACCATGGCGGCGATTAACGAAAAAGGGGTATTGGGGAAGTTTTTGGTGTGGCGAGTCCGTTACATCAAGGAAAAGCAGTTTATTGTCATGCTGAGTATTCTAGTCGGTATTGTTACTGGATTAGCGGGAGTTGTGCTGAAAAATATGGTGCATTTTACACATATGTTTTTCACGGAACGGATGCAGGTCGACAGTGGTAACTTGCTTTTTTTTATTTACCCTTTTATTGGGATATTGCTGACAACGTTATTTGTAAAATTTTTCGTGAAAGAGGGGATCAGTCATGGCGTAACAAAAGTGTTGTATGCTATTTCCCGTCGCAACAGTATGATCAAACCACACAACAATTATACTTCGATGATTGCCAGTACTCTGACCATTGGTTTCGGAGGATCGGTAGGAACGGAGGCCACCATCGTGTTGACAGGGGCTTCCATCGGTTCGAATTTGGCACGTTTATTCCGGATGAACTACAAGGTGATGACCCTGATGATCGGTTGTGGGGCGGCAGGAGCCATTGCCGGGATTTTTAAAGCTCCAATTGCCGGAATTGTATTCACGATGGAAGTGTTGATGCTTGATTTAACGATGGCTTCATTGGTGCCGTTGATGTTTACGGCCATCACCTCGTATGTGGTCACGTTCTTTCTCATGGGGGATGGTTTTGTATTTTCTTACCAGATCACAGATAAATTTGTGATGGCTAATTTCCCTTACTATGTTATACTGGGAATCTTTGCAGGGGTATTGTCCGTGTATTTCGTTCGGATGAATCTCCGGGTGGAGCAATTTCTAGGGCGTATCAAACAAACATGGAAAAGAATAGCTATCGGTGGAGCTTTATTAGGTGTCATTATTTTCGTATTTCCCCCTCTATATGGTGAAGGTTACACAGCTTTGGATGCCATGATGGCTGGGCATTCCGATAAATTATTGAATAATACTTATTTCTTCGGTTTTCGGGATAGTACATGGATGATGATCCTTTTCGTGGTTGGTCTAATATTTGTCAAAGTGATTGCCACGGCTTTAACCAATGGCAGTGGGGGTGTTGGAGGTGTTTTTGCGCCAAGTCTGTTCACGGGTGGTGTTGCCGGTTATTTGTTAGCGATGCTAATTAACATGAGTGGAATCCGTATCGTGGAACCCAGTCATTTTGTCTTGGCAGGAATGGCAGGAACGATGTCCGGAGTCATGAAGGCTCCGTTAACAGCCATGTTCTTGATTGCAGAGATTTCAGGAGGTTATGCTTTATTCCTGCCTTTAATGCTGACCTCAGTTATTTCTTACCTGACTAGCCAAGGGATGGAACCTTATTCTATTTATGCCCGCCGTTTGGCCATGCAGGGAGACCTGCTAACTCACAACAAAGATAAAGCCGTGTTGACTTTGATGAAATTGAATAGGGTGGTGGAAACGGATTTCAAGACAATAGAGGTGGATGCAACATTAGGTGATTTGGTAAAAGTTGTTTCCAAGTCGAGTCGGAATCTATTTCCTGTTTTGAATTCCAATCAACAGCTGTTGGGTATTGTCTTGTTGGATGATATTCGTAAAGTGATGTTTAATCAGGAATTGTATTCGAAAACTTACGTGCGGGATTTCATGACAACACCTTCCGTGGTGATTGACATCAATGATTCGATGGAGGTGGTCATGAAAAAATTCGAAGACACAAAAGCGTGGAATCTGCCTGTTCTTCAAGATCATAAATATGTTGGTTTTGTTTCTAAGGCTAAGATATTCAACACGTATCGAAAAGTGTTGATTCATTTCTCTGATGATGAATAGTTTTTAATGTAACAATTTAGATCGTTTTGCGTTATTTGTGGCGATACATTAGATTTAATGTGTCTAAATAACTTCTTATTAGAAAAAAGAAGTTGCATTATTAGAAATAAACTATATATTCGCGGCAAAAATAAGAAATTACATTAAAAACGATATAACTATGTATTGGACACTAGAACTTGCCTCAAAATTGGAAGATGCACCTTGGCCAGCATCAAAAGATGAGTTGATAGACTACGCCATTCGTTCCGGGGCACCTATGGAAGTGATCGAAAATCTTCAGGATATCGAGGATGATGAGGAAATATTTGAAAGTATTGAAGATATTTGGCCAGACTATCCGAGTAAAGATGATTTTTTCTTCAACGAAGACGAGTATTAATTTATTCAGATAGATGAAAAGATAACGAACCACTCCGGGAGGAGTGGTTCGTTGTTCTATATAGAAATATGAGCTCTTCCTATTTTTGGGGAGGGGATATTTATTTTCCATTATATATAGGAATTATTATTTTTATTTATAAATTTGATATTTACATCCGTAAATTGTTAAAATGAATAGGGGGGGTGGGGGAACAGTCCCCAATTTTAATGATAGGTGTGATATAATTAAAGGTTATGATAGAGTCCATGGAAATATTAGTAAGGCAGATGTCAAATGGAGATAGAAAGGCATATGCGGCTTTATTTCATGAATTTTACACTCCTTTATTACTTTATTCTATAAAATTCACGAAGAATAGGGATGCTTCGGAAGATATTGTGCAGGATTTTTTCTGTCGTTTGTGGGAGGGACGCAAAAGGGTGGTAAATGGCAAGTCCTTTTATGCTTATATTTATAGTTCTGTGCGTAATCGTTCATTAAATTATTTAAGGGATATCCATTCTGTGTCTATTGAGGGGTTTGAAAAACAGTCTGATGAGGATTTTTTGTGCGAGATGATGGAAGAAGAAGTGTATAGAGAGTTGTATGCTGCTATCCAAAAACTACCTAAACGTTGTCGCCAGATTTTTTTATTGAAACTAGACGGGGAAGAAAATCAAAAAATTGCTGATATGCTTCAAATATCAGAGGAAACCGTCAGGAGTCAGTTAAGAAGAGGTAAAGAGTTACTACAAAATAGTGTTATCAGTTTCTATATTTTGGGATTAATATGTTATTTTTGAGTTTATCTTTTCCTATTGGAGGTTTATAGGAGGATAAACGTCCAAATTATTTTGATAAAGTTTACAAATCGTGTGTATCATGTAATCAAGTTATTGCTATATATATATTATCATGTTAATATTTGCTATGCAAGTATGATATTTTGTTATAATATAGGAACGGAGTAAGAATGAGAGAGCGGGTAACACGATAACAAGAATTTAATTGTATTTAACATTTTCTACTCGTAGAATTTGTGGAAATAATGTGTTTTTATATAAATTTCGGGTTTATCTTTTTGTAAATTAGTATTTTGATTGTCGTGATAAATAATAAAGATTATTTTTTCCAAAAAATAGGGAAGTGATTTGCACGTTTCTCTGTTTTGTGTGTATGTATAATGATATGATATGAATGTAGATAATGAGTGATATGAATATAGATAACGAGAATATTAAGCGTATAATTGTTAAATCTGTTTTGGGGACTTTGACGGAAGAGGAAAATCTTGTATTGAAGGAATGGTTTCAGGAAAATGCCCGGAATTGGGTTCTCTATCAAAAGTTATCTTCTGCTGTTGGATTGAAACATAAATATGAGCAATATGAGAACGTGAATGTGGTGGAAGCTTTCCGGAGAAATCAACATGTTTTGAGTGTGTCAAAATATAGAGTGATGAGAAGGATTCTGCCCTATGCGGCGGTTGTATTTCTTTTATTTGGTGGAGTTTTTTGTTTTTTGATGAATCGTTCAGGAGAAATTCAGGAGGAGGATCCAGTTGTACTGTCTGCAGGTGGGAAATATGCAGAATTAATTTTGGCAGATGGTCAGAAGGTAGACTTGTATGAGGGGATGGAAATGAAATTTCAGGAAAGGACTTCCAATATTCAAATAGAAGGGAATGTGGTTTGTTATCAAGAGAAAACAGATCGTGTGACAGTCAACGAATACAACATGATTCGTACCCCTTTAGGGGGAGAATATTCCCTAATGTTGTCAGATGGTACGAAAGTTTGGTTAAATGCGATGTCTGAGTTACGTTATCCGGTGACATTCGGGGGAGATACTCGGGAAGTCGAGTTAAAAGGGGAAGCTTATTTTGAAGTGAAGGAAAATGAAGCTAAACCGTTTATCGTAAAAACAGACGATTTTAATGTTAGAGTATTGGGAACCTCTTTTAATATTTCAGCTTATTCAGATTCCCCGTTGGCTTATACTACGCTTTGTAGCGGACATGTGCGATTAAGTGACCGGAGGGTCCCGGGCAAAGAGATTGATATTTTACCGGGTGAACAGTTGTCGTTTCATCGGGATAATCGGGAGATGAATGTTCGAGAGGTCGATGTTGACGTATTTGTTTCTTGGCGGGAAGGATTTTTCCGGTTTGATAATAATACTGTGGATGAGGTTTTTACGATCCTACAAAGATGGTATAATATACAGGTTTTTTATGCAAACATGGAAGTTCGACAGGAACTTTTCACAGGTAAATTGCCTCGTTTTGACAATTTTCAGATTATCATAGATTTGATAGAACGAGTGTCCGATTTGAAAATTGAGGTAAGAGGGGAAATGATTTATATAGATAAATAAAAAAGATTGGCAGAACAGCTAACCACAACCTTCTGCCAATCTCGCATGATGTTTAACAAAATAAACTCTACAAATTTATGAAAAAAAAATCAAAATGTAGGGAGTTGATCATTCCTTTAAAAAGGAATAGGATATTCCTTGCCATGAAGTATTTGATTATCTTGCTTATGGCATTCGGTTTAAATGGATTTTCGGAGGTAAAAGCCCAACGGATTGCGGAGTATAAGGTGGAAAATGCAAATTTAAAAATGTGTATAGAAAAGGTGGAGCAATTAACAGGGAAGGGTTTTTTTTATAATGGGAACGAGTTGGAACGAGTTGGGTGTGTTACTTTACATTTGATGGATGTGGAACTGGATGACTTGTTGATGAGAATATTACGTGGAAGTGGATATACTTACGAATTAATGAATGGAGTTATTGCCATTGTTAGAACGAAGAAAATTTCTCAGAGTAAGGTGGAGCAGGAACATTTGAAGGGGCGAGTGTTCGATACTTATGGTAATGCTCTTCCGGGCGTAACGATATTAATTAAAGGAACGAATATGGGTGTCGTGACAGATACTGCTGGTCGTTTCACTCTTACTCTCCCAGAAGAAAAGGGGTGTGTATTAGTGTTTTCGTTTGTCGGAATGGAAAAACAGGAGATCAAGATTACCGATTTTCAGAGTGAGATAAATGTGGTGATGCGGGAGAAAACGGACGAACTAGAAGAAGTGATTATCACGGGATATGGCGAGACTACGAAACGTAAAGCTTCTGGATCTGTGGCTGTTTTGACGAAAGATGCTTTCGAAAACAAGATTCCGACTTCGGTAGATGATATTTTGCAAGGATTGGTTGCTGGGGTTGCCGTTAAAGCTACTTCCGGACGTCCTGGTGAGTCGTCGAAGATCAGAATTCGTGGTATAAATACGATTCAGGGAGATGCAGAACCTTTGTGGGTTGTTGACGGAGTACCGTTGCAGGATGACCTTCCGGAAATTGATACCGATCAGATTAAATCTGGTAATTTGAACCAGATTTTCGTGAACGGAGTAGCAGGAATTAACCCGAACGATATAGAGAATGTGACGATATTGAAAGATGCAGCTGCGGCAGCGATTTATGGTTCACGGGCTGCAGGCGGTGTGATTGTGATCACGACGAAACAGGGACGTCCTGGGAAGATGAGGGTGAATTATTCGATGAGTTTAACGATGGGATTAAAACCTCAAAGGGATGCTAATTTGATGAATTCAAGAGAGAAGTTAGCTTGGGAACAAGAGTTGTGGGACGAGTTTTCTGCGGATGCTTTTGCTGCCAGAGCCCCTCACGTGGCGGTTGTTGGGATAACGGGAATGGTCCGGGCGAACAAATTAGGACGAGACGGTAAACTTTGGACTGATGAAGGATTCGAAGCGATGAGTGTGGCTGAACAGGATGCCTATTTAAATGATTTGGCATCCTATTCCACAAATTGGTTTGGCGAGTTGTTCCGGAATTCTTTCGAGATGAATCATCACTTGTCTCTTTCCGGTGGTGACCAAAAGTACACGTATTATTTTTCTATGGGATACGTTTCCCAAGAGGGTTTGGTGCGTAAAACCGATTATAACCGCTACAATCTAAATTTGAAGTTACATATGATGCCTTCCCCTAAGATTACGATTGATGCAACTGTTAAGGTGGCTCGTTTGGTTTCGGGTTCTTATTCCGGTAGTGTTGATCCGTTTTCTTACGCTTATTTTGCTAATCCTTATGAGCGTCCCTATAATGAGGATGGGAGCTACCGGGCGGATATGACTTACCAGAATCTATCGGCAATCAATGATGGTGATATCGGTACGGAGTTGCTCCCAACTAATGGGTTTAATATTTTGCGGGAGATTGATGAAACGTCAGGTAAGAATGACAAGATGACAACTTCCGGTTCTCTGGGGTTAAAGTATAACATTACTAGTAAGTTGGCTATTTCTGGATTAGTTTCTTACTCGTACGATCATAATAAATCGGAGGACGTGATTGGTAAAGATACTTATGCGGCTTTCTCGGATCGGCTCTATTTTGACCGGATGAATGAAAACTGGACTCCTTACGGTTCTATTACGCAAACTACCTCCTCTGGAGATAGTTATGATACTCGGGTTCAGTTGTCCTATATGGATACATTTTGGGATAAACATACTATTTCGCTATTAGGGGGAGCGGAGTTACGAGGAAATAAGTCTAAGCGTTTTTATACGAAACGTTACGGGTATGATCCTGATACTGGTAATTTTTCTACCCCTGTGAATCCGGATCCGGATGCATCGGATGCGTCTTCTTATGCTAATTTAATGGATGAGTTATCTGGACAGTCGATTAAGGAAAATACGTATGCTTCTTTTTATGCCTCATTGGATTATACGTTTTGGGATCGCTATATTTTGAATGCGGCTTTCCGCATGGACGGTTCAAATAATTTCGGTAGTAAGGAGCAGTTTAACCCGACGTGGTCCTTGGGGGTGGCATGGCATTTGGATCAGGAGAATTTTATGGCAGCATTGCAACCTTATATTAGTCGGTTAACTTTGCGAGTGGCTGGAGGATATACGGGTAATGTCGTTCAAGGTGTATATAAACAGTTGGTCATTAAATACGGTTCTTCCTACTGGAACGGGGAAAAAATTGGTAGTATTGATAAAGCCCCAAATCCTCGGTTACGCTGGGAGAAAACAAGAGATATGAAAGTAGCTCTTGATTTTGGGTTGTTTGATAACCGGGTGAGTGGGTTGGTTGAAGGATATTACCGGAAAAGTTTTGATATTATTTCTAATTCGGCTCTTTCAAGTACGACCGGTTTTAAATCAATTGTTTATAATGCATCTGATATTGTGAATAAAGGTATTGAAGGTACATTGCGGGTGGCGGCGTTGAAGATTCGTGATTTTGGTATTGATGTGGGGGGGAATGTTGCTTGGAATTATAATAAATTGGCTCGTTTCCGAACTTCTAATGGTGCGACGTTGGTGGATGGCAGGTTTGAAGGCTATCCGCAGGATGGAATTTATGGGGGAAAGTTGATCGGTATTGATCCTTGGACTGGACTTTATCTCTACAAGTTGAGACCGGATGCCGAGATTAAGGAGACCTCCGATTTGAACGAGGTAAAGAATTATCGTTATTATATCGGGACACAGAATGCTCCGGTGACGGGTGGTTTTAACGTGCAATTTACGTATAAGAATTTGAGGTTGAACGTGGGGGCGTCTTATGCTTGTGGAGGAAAGACCAATAGTTTGATGGATTCTCCGGCAAGTTATGATAAAGTGGCTTGGTATGGGAACGAAACGCCTCAATCTGCTTACAGTGATTTGTATCGTAATCACTTAAACGTGAGTAAAGATGTGACAAATCGTTGGACTCAAGAGCGTACGACGGGGGTGAAGTATCCGCGAATAGTGGATTATTTAGGAGAATCTTTGTCGCTGGGGACTTATAATGCGATGTATGCCTCTATTGTGAATGGAGCTTTTTACGAAAGTAATTCTTATTTGAGAATCCGTGATATTACTTTTTCATATAATTTACCGAAGTCGATGCTACAAAAGATTGGATTATCTTCTTTGATGATGTATTTCACGATGAATAATTTCTTCACGTTTACAAGCTATTCGGGAATAGATCCGGAAACTCCGGGAGCGACTTATCCGGTTACCCGTTCAATGTCTTTTGGTTTAAGTGTTGGTTTTTAGTTTTGAAATTATTAAAAACAATGTCTATGAAAGTTTTGAAGTTATATATGATGGTGTTGATTGTAGGAATATGTTGTTCTTGTGATGAATATCTAGAGGTGAAGAATTACGGACAGGTTTTGCCTGAAACTGATGAGGATTATGCCACGCTGATCAATAATCAATTGTCCGCAATAGATAAAGGGACTGCTGGGGCTGCAAATATGCTGGGGTCTTTTGCTTGGATGATTGAGTTGGAATGTTATTCTGATAATCTGAATGCTAGTTTGATGACAAGTAATGCGTTATCATATATTTATGTTGGTACAAATGTTAACTCGGCGCAGTATAGGTTTATGAATTATTATAGCCTTATTAAGGATTATAATATTATTATAGATAATCTGAAAGGGCGGGATACGGAGTTCGGGAAGAAGATTCTGGCAACAGCCTATACGATGAGGGGGGTGATGTATTTTAACTTGATGCGTGAGTGTTGCGAGGCATACGAGAAGGATAGGGCTACAGAAATCATGGGGGTTCCTAATGTGGAGCATTTTGATATAGAAGCTAAACCAGAAAGAGGAAATATTCAAGAATTGGTGGATTTTATTGTTCGAGATTTGAAAACGGCAATTCAGATGAATCAAACGGATGAACAGTATCGTTTTACGGTGGATGTTGCTCGTGCTTATCTTGCCCGGACTTATTTCTGGGCTCAGGATTGGAAGAACGCAATAAAGATAGCAAAAGAAGTTTTAGATAAATACCCTCTTGTCGAGGGGGATGAATACAAAGAAATGATTCAGTCTCCACAAGGAAAGCTAGGAAATATGCTATTTCGCACATTTATTACAGGATCGCTAACGGCGTATAATCGGAATCTAAAAAATGTTAAAACTCGTCCGGTGAATATGTCTTTGATTAATCTGTTTTCAGAAAAAGAACAGGATATTCGTTACACGACATTTTTTGATTCTAAATTTTTTAGTACGAAAGGAATTCGAGTTTGTGTTCGTGCGGCTGAGATGTGTTTGATCCTTGCGGAGAGTTATGCTCATTTGTCAGATACAGATAATGCTCTGACCTATTTGAATTTGTTGCGTTCCAAGCGGATTGCTGATTATGTTCCTTATACAATAGCCACGTTACCTGCTGTGAACGAGAGTGATGTGATAAAGACGGATGCAACGGGAGCCAAGTTAACCCCGTTGATAGCGGCTATTTTGAACGAACGAAGAAAGGAGATGTTTATGGAGGGGGATCGTTGGTTTGAGTTAAAACGAAATGGTTCTCCAGAATTTTGGGTTGGTTATAATTTCGTGAAGTACACGACAGAGAAGTACCTTTACACGTTTCCACTCCGAAAAGCCGATCTTATTGCTAATGAAAATTTGGTGCAGAATCCTGGATATGAAAATCTTTAAAAATGAAAGTTATGAAAAAAATATATTTTTGTTGTGTAATGTTATGTATACTTTTTTGCTGGGGATGTGAAAAACCGAATGAATTGCCACCCCGTGAAGAGGCATTTAATGATATGAATTTTACTCTTCCGGCATTACCTCGGTTGACGGATGCGGAAAGAGATATTATCGCTGCTCAAAAACAGGCTTACGAAGAAGCTATTGGTGTGCAGGATGTTTCTATTAGTAATTAGTAAATGAGATGATTATGCAAAATATATTAAGATTGATCGCTTTGTTTTCGGTGATCGTATGTTTCATGGCTTGTTCTGAGGATGACGATAATGTTCGGACAGTTTCTTTTAAAAGGGCTGTTTATATACTATCTTCTAATCAAGCGATAGAAGTTGAAATTGGGCTATCCGAAGTGGCAGAACAAAAATTGATTGTTCCTTTTGAAGTTTTTGGCACGGCTGTTGAAGGGGAAGAGTATTTGTTATCGGCTCATGAGTTTGTGATTCCACAAGGGGAAAATTCGGCTAAGGTGGTGATCGCTCCTTTGGATAACGTATATTCGGACAGGCAGATTCGCTTGGAACTTGCAGATGTGCCAGGGTATGCTTTTGGTAATTACCGGGTTGTTTTGATTCCTGTTGAAACGAAGGAGGTGATTACAACTTCTTTTGCGGCTGATGCATATATCTTGAAGAGTTCTTTGACGGTTTCTATGAATCTGTTTATCGGGGGAGCAAGTTATACGAATCCTTCTTATCCAATTACGGTTCCGTTTGAGATAGATCCTTCTTCGACAGCCGTGTTGGGTACACATTTTGAGATTGAAGGTGGAGACTTGGAGTTGGTGATGCCGACGAAGGGTACGTCCGCACAGGTAAAAATTAAATATTTGAAAAAAGAGGAGGGTAAGGATAAAATCGTGCTGCGTATGTTTGATAATGATTTGCATTACTTGGCTGGGGAGAGAAACCGGACGACAATCACGATTGATGGTCCCACAACGTTCAAGGATTTGGAGGGAACGTGGCGGATGGATGGATTTACAAGTCTTACTCACGTGAAGAATTCTGTATTTGATGAAGATAAATCCGATTTAGAACATTTACCAGAGAATAATCCGCAAACGGATAAGTTGGTATTTACGTCGGGAATTACGGATCGAATGGATGTTAGCTTGATTACGGGTGATTTAGCTCATTATTTAAGAAATTGTGACTTGACGTCAGTGAAAGAGGAAGAGGAGTATTTGTATGAAATGGGAGATAATCCACCTTTCGAATCCGTGCTAACGATGGAAATGAGCGAGGCTAATGTGAATTATTCTGCCACGAATGTGAATTTACGTAAAGCTCAAGTCGGGTTTCGGGTGTTGGATGGTGGGATGACGTTGGAGTTGCGTATTTTTGATTATGAACCGACAGATTTTTTACAGAGAACGTATAATGATAGAAAAGTTTCTTCCGCTTTTAGTAAGGAACCAATGAAACAGGATTTTACGCTGGTATTTAAATTCGTGAGGGAAAATTAGAGAGTTGTTTAGATACTGAAAAAAAGCAGGTTATAAATTGATAAATTTCAAATTTTAACCTGCCTTGTCGAAGGCATGGTGTTCGGGTTGTCATAGTATGGAATCACAAATTATTTATTTATGGGAGAATCGATTGTTAAGGTAGAAAAGTTGTCTCATCGTTACAATGTGCAATGGGCTGTTCGGGATATTAATTTTGAGATTACGAAGAACGGGATATATGGTTTACTAGGTTCTAACGGAGCTGGTAAGTCTACGATTATGAACATTATGTGTGGGGTATTGAAACAGACGGAAGGAAAAGTATATATTCAAGGAGTTGATTTAGCGGAAAATCCAGTTGACGCTAAACGACATGTTGGTTTTTTACCACAAAAACCACCTTTGAATATGGATTTGACGGTTGAGGAGTACTTGAACTTTACTGCGAATTTACGCTGGATTCCGACGGCTGAGGTTTCTCATGCGGTAAAGGTTGTGATGGAGCGATGTAATATTACACATTTCCGTAAACGGTTAATCCGAAATTTGTCTGGTGGGTATCAACAGCGAATCGGGATTGCGCAGGCTATTATCCATAACCCGAAGTTTGTAGTTTTGGATGAACCGACAAATGGGTTGGATCCTAATCAGATTGTGGAGATCCGGCATTTGATCCAAGAGATTGCCGAGGAACGGACTGTAATTCTTTCCACTCATATTCTGTCAGAGGTACAGGCCACGTGTGACTATATTCGGATGATTGAACAAGGTAAGTTGGTGTTTTCCGGAACTGTGAGAGAGTTCGATAATTATATTGTTCCGAATACTTTGTTCGTTTCTTTGGCTGCCTCTCCTCCGGTGGGAGAATTAACATCCATTCCGGGGGTGCTGAGAGTAGAAGAATTGGGTGGTTCCGATTACCGAATACATTTCACTGATAGACGGGATGTCACGAATCGCATTGTGCAAACCAGTGTGATCCGGGATTGGGAGTTGACAGAAATTCGTCTGGAAAAGAGTTCGTTAGATACTATTTTTGCCGAATTGTCAAAAGTAGGATATGATCACGTTTAAAAATATTGGGATGAAGACATTGAGTATGATTTATAAAATTTCTAAAACAGAGTTACAGACTTTATTTTATTCCCCGATTGCTTGGCTGATAATTGTGATTTTCACGTTTCAGACGAGTATGGGATTTAGTGGGGTGATGAGTGATTTAGTGAAAAGTCAGGAGTTAGGGTACGGGTTACAAAGCGTGACTAAAAATATTTTTGGAGGCTTGAGGGGACTTTTTTCCATGGTTCAACAATACCTTTATTTGTATATACCCTTGCTGACGATGGGATTAATGAGCCGAGAATTTAGTAGTGGGGAGATTAAATTATTGTATTCGTCACCGGTGACGAACACGCATATCGTGTTAGGAAAGTTTTTGGCGATGATGATTTTTGCTTTAGTGTTAGTTGGGATTCTTTTAATTTATGTTATTTTCGGGGCGTGTACAGTAAAATCATTTGATTTAGCTTTGACGTTTTCGGGGTTATTAGGAATTTATCTATTGATTTGTGCTTATGCGGCTATCGGCTTGTTTATGTCCTGTCTTACTTCTTACCAAATGGTTGCTGCAATGGGTACGCTAGCTGTTTTGTCTATTTTGAATTTTATCGGCTCGGTTAGTCAGGATATTATGTTTGTACGAGACGTGACTTATTGGTTATCTATTTCAGGGAGAGTAGAAGAGTTTATTAATGGACTGATATGCAGCGAGGATGTACTTTATTTTATCATGGTGGTCATCTTATTTCTTGCGTGGAGTATTATTAAGTTACAAGCTGATCGGCAGAAGAAGGAGCTGAGGGTTACTGTGGGAAGATATGTTGGAGTATTTTTGGTTGTCGTACTGATCGGGTATTTTTCTTCACGTCCGTTTTTTAAAGTTTTTTATGATGTAACTTGTACGAAAGTAAATACATTGACACCTAATAGCCAAGAGATTGTTAGTCAATTAAAGGGGGGACTGACGATTACTACTTACACGAATTTGTTGGATGAAAATTACTGGATTGCTTTGCCGAATGCTATTAATATAGATATAGAACGTTTCGAGAAATACATTCGATTTAAGCCGGATATCAAAATGAAATATGTCTATTATTATGATAAAGTAGAAAATGATAATCTAGATAAGCGGTATCCAGATATGAATGATGAGGAGCGAGCGAGAGAATTGGCTAAAGGTTTGGAGATGGATTTCAAGATGTTTCTTACCCCTGAACAGATTCGACAAAAAATAGATCTTTCTTCGGAAGGTAATCATTTTGTACGCCTGATAGAACGAGAAAGTGGTGAGAAGACTTTTTTGAGGGTGTTTGATGATAATAAGCGTCTACCTTCTGAGGCGGAGATTTCTATCGCTTTGAAGGGATTGGTGACTACAAATATGCCGAAAGTGGGTTTCCTGACGGGGCATGGAGAGAGAGATAGTAAGTTGGATGGGGATCGAAATTATAATCGAATTGCTCAGGATAAACCGTTCCGGTATTCGTTGATTAATCAGGGGTTTGCTTTTGAGGATATCTCGTTGGAAAATGAGATTCCTGCTGATATTTCTATTTTGGTGATTGCCGAGTTACGAAGTTCTATCACGGATGAACAGATGAAGAATCTGGATGAATATGTGGCTCGTGGAGGAAATTTGTTGATAGCAGGAGAGCCGAATCGACAAGAATATATGAATCCGTTGGTGAAACGTTTTGGAGTTTCTTTCATGCCGGGATGTTTGGTGGAACGAAATGAAAATTTCTTGCCAAACTTTATAAAAGCACATCCTACACCAGAGATCTGTGAGTTGGCATATGTGTTTGAGGGGTTATTGGAGAAGAATCGTTGTATCACGATGCCAGGATGTACGGGATTGACTTACTCTAAGGATAAAGGATTTCAAGTGATTCCCATGTTGATGAGTGATACGGTTGGAAGTTGGAATGAATTGGAAACGATGAATTTTATTGATGATTCAGTGTGTTTGAATCCCGTTATCGGAGAGGTCGAGAAATCTTATCCTACGGCTTTGGCTTTATCACGTAAGATTGGGGACAAAGAGCAGAAAATCGTAATTCTTGGGGATGCAGATTGTATTAGTAATGCAGAAGTCAGTATTTATAGAAAGACAGTGAAGGCATCTAATTTTGCTTTGATAGCAGGAGTGTTTTATTGGTTGTCGGATGGGGAAGCCCCGATTGATATTCGTCGTCCTGTTCCGCCTGACGATGCTATTTGTTTAAGTCAACAGGCCGTGAATGGGGCTCGGATTGCTTTTATCTGGGGGTATCCAGGAGTGTTATTATTGATAGCTATCTTTATTTGGTTGAGAAGAAGAGGAAGATAGAGATATAAAAAGAAGGGAGCTCCAAAGTCTTACTTTGGGGGTCCTCTTTTTTATCAATACAGATATTACTTTTCTTTTGAACATAATATTTAATGTGTTACAAATGACCTTAGTTAGTAATGGAGTTCTTTGTTAACGATTTTGAATTGAGCTTCATCTTTTATTCGTGTAGTTTTGATGTTAGACGAGTCATTAATACAAAGACTGACAGGATAGCAGCCTTATTCCAGTTGTTTACTTTTTTTAAGTTCTGGGAAAAAAACGGGGAGGAAGGGAAAGTACAAATCTTGAAATAAGGTGCCATCTTCATTTCAGTGGTGATGAAATCGGTTTCCCCGTAGAATGATTTGTTCAACAGAGCAGGGACTGAATTTGCCAACCTTCCCGAAGGAAAGCTGCCACGGAAGCAGAACAACAGTGAAATCATTGAAGAAGTTGAGAAATAGGGATATTCTAACTTTTAGTTTCGTTTTTTCGTTTACTAATAACTACCTTTGTGGTATACTTCAATTGAGTATATGACAAAGATAATTAATCGATTTATAAAATAGAGAAAAGTTTATGCGTTGGATAATTGACGGTGTTGATGATCTGAATCGGGTAGCAAAGGAGTTTCTGGAAAGTACCGGGAACAACACGATATATGCTCTATATGGGCCTATGGGAGTGGGAAAGACTACTTTTGTGAAGGCCGTGGCCGAGTGTTTGGGGATAGAGGATGATGTAAATTCTCCTACGTTCGCTATCGTGAACGAGTATTTGACGGCAACGGGAGAATCGCTTTTTCATTTTGATTTCTATCGGGTAAAGAATATTGAGGAGGCAATGGATTTCGGTTACGAGGAATATTTTTATAGCGGAAATCGTTGCTTTATCGAGTGGCCGGAGATGGTGGAGTCTCTGTTGCCGGAAAATGCGTTGATCTGCAAATTCTCCGAATTGGCAGATGGCCGGAGAGAGTTGGTGATTGAAGAAAAACTATAAAGTATAGATTTATGGATAACTCGGGTAAATTATTGGGCGCCCAGATTAATCGGGAATGGTTTTTATACCAAGAAAAAGAGGTATTTTCAGAATACCGACAGAAACGATTGACAATCGGTTTACCGAATGAGACCGAGCGACGGGAAAATCGGGTGTGTTTAACCCCGGAGGCCGTGGCAATTATGGTCGATATGGGGCACACGATAATATTACAGCGGGGAGCCGGTGAAGCGGCACATTACCATGATCGGGAATATGTTGATGCAGGAGCCCAGATGGTAGATACTTGCGAGGAAGTGTACACGGCGGATATTATTCTTAAACCGACTCCGGTAATGCAAGGAGATGTGGAGATGATGCATGATCGACAGGTCATATTGTCACCTATCGAGCTTTTCGAATTACGCAAAGAGGCTGTTGTCGAGATGATGCAGAAGAAAATAACGGCCGTCGGTTTTGATATTCTGAAAGACGAGAACGGGGTGTATCCAGTGGTACAGATGATGAGTGAGATTTCGGGAAGTTCGGCTATCATGATAGCCAGTGAGTACCTGAGCAATTCCAGAGAAGGGAAAGGGATCTTGTTAGGAGGAGTGACGGGGATCACGCCCGCTGAGGTGGTTATTTTAGGTGCCGGGACCTTGGGTGAATATGCGGCTCGCACGGCGTTGGCTTTAGGGGCGGAGGTGAAAGTATTTGATCATTCGTTGGAACGTTTACGCCGGATAAACCATTGTCTGGGACAACGAGTATATACTTCTGTTTTTCACAAACCGGTTTTAGAACGAGCGTTATTGTCTGCCGACGTGTTGATCGGGGCTTTACGCTTCTTTGATGATGATTTGGGGATTACCGTGTCTGAAGAACAAGTGAGATTGATGAAACAAGGGGCGGTAATCGTGGATATGTCCATCGAACATGGTGGATGTATAGAAACGTCAGGTCCTACTACCCACGAGAATCCGACTTATGTATATAACGGGGTGATTCATTATTGTGTCCCGAATGTTCCGTCAAGAGTGGCTCGTACGGCTTCTATTGCTTATAGTAATTTATTTACCCCTTTATTTGATAAGATTTCCCGGGTAGGTGGTTTTAATGCCGCTATAAAAAATGATAAGGGATTGCGGCATGGGGTGTATGTTTATAACGGAGTATTGACTAAACGGGTGATTGCTGATCGTTATGGTTTGGTTTCCAGAGATATTGATTTATTACTAGCGGCTTTTTAATCACCCGATAAAGACAATAATTCCCAGTATTATTCCGTACACGAATGCATAAGGGAAGGCTTGTTTCAAGATTTTCCCTTCTTGACCTTGTAGCTGGCATGCAGAGGCTGCAATGGCAATGCTTTGAGGGGAGATGATTTTTCCGGCGGTAGTGCCTGTCGTGTTGGCAGCGGCAAGCCAAGAGGGATCTATGTTCATGTTGGCAGCGATACCGGCTTGCAACTTTCCGAAAAGAATGTTTGCAGAAGTACCGCTACCCGTGATAAATGTTCCTATTTCCCCAACCAAAGGAGACCAGAAAGCGTAGTACTTTCCGGAAAGGAAAGTGAGCGTGTCAGCTAGTAGTTGCACCATGCCGGATATTTCCATGAGTGCGGATATACAGACTAAGGCAATAACCATAATGATGGTACTGCGGATTTGTACGAAGGTTTGGCCTAATAATATAAACTGCCTGCTTGTCGTTATTCCCTGTATTTGTCCCCCGATAAAAGCTCCGGCAAAAAGTAATAAACTCGTTGCTCTGAAGTTGAAAGGAATGGCCAGTAATATAAAGAAAATGATAAGGCCGTAAACACTCCATGCTTTGTATATCTGTCGGGACGAATACTTCGTGGCAATTGTATTGCTTTTTCCAATCCATTTACTCCATGCGATAATAACGATGATGGAACAAACGCTACCTAGAATGGCCGGCATTTCCGGACCGAGATACACGGCTGTAACGTATTGAGCTAAAAAAGATACCCCTCCAACAAGCGTGCCTAGTAAGATATTCTTTAATAAAGCTTGGCGACATCTGTCGGCTAATATAGCTAAGGTGATTGGTATCAGGAATATGAAAGGATATAATTGTCGGATGGTTGCCGTGCATAATTCCGGTAACGGGCAGCCGGTTTCTTCCATGAGGACGGTTTCTGCGATACCAACAGCCCCGAATGTCGTGGGTTCACTGTTGGCGATGAGGCTCACGAGTACGGCAAACAACGGGCGAAACCCAAGGGTTACAAGTATGGCGGCCGGGATGGCAACCGAAGTTCCGTAACCGGCCATCCCTTCCAGTAATCCGCCGAATCCCCACGTGATTAGCAATACTTGTACACTTTTATCCGTGGAAATAGCTGCCAACTGGTCTTTTAATACTTCAATCTTACCGGAATCTAACAAGATGTTGTAGCTAAACACGGCCATCCAAATTACGGAAAGAATGGTAATGCAGGCTCGTACGGTGCTGTTTATCAAAGTTGAACCAATCTCTTGTACAGGAGTACCGAAAGCGAACGTGGCTAATGTAATAGTAATAACAAGAGTAAGCAAGCTACTCTTATCTCCGGGCCACTTGCATATTCCCATGACTATGATCAGTATGGCCATAGGCAGTAAGGCAAACAAGATTTCGAACATGACGTATCGTTTATCTTCTTATTGCTTGAGGATAGAGTCAATAACGGGAGTTAAATCGCTGTTTTTCGGTATTTTAATTCCCTTTATTCCGGCAGCTTCTGCCGCTTCGATGTCCCGTGAGCCATCCCCGATTAACCACGAGGCAGATTTGTCAATGTCGAACTCCCGGATAGCCTGTTCGATCATATAAGGTGACGGTTTCCGGCATTTGCAAGGGGCAATGCTGCTGTGATGGGGACAGTAGTATATTTTATCCACGTGAGCCCCGTGCTTTTCCAGTTCTTTGCACATATGCGAGTGAAGTTTTTCTACGTCTTCGACCGTGTATTCTCCTTTAGCGACCCCGCCTTGATTGGTAACAACGATAACCAAATAACCTGCCTTATTTAACCGGCGAATACCGTCAATAACACCGGGATTGAAAACAAAGTCTTCAACCTTGTATATGTAATAATGTCCTTCGTCAGAATTGATGGTTCCGTCCCGGTCCAAAAATATAGCCTTTTTCATTTTAGGTTTTAAATTTTAAATTAAACTCCTCCGCTAGCTTTACTGCTACCTCCTCTATAAGAGGTACTGGTGAGTCTTCCCCAAGGTGGAGAGTAACTCAACATTCCCTCGGTTTATAGAGGGAGTACCCCGGAGGGGGAAGGGAGTTTTTTATTTCATTTTCAACTTGTAACTTGAAATTCCTCACAATTGAATTTCAATGCATTATCTTAAATATTAGCTCTTTCAATAGTTCTCCGTCAGAAATGTTAGCATTGCCGACACCTTTTGATTTAAGGTCATATTCCCTTAACCAAGAAATAATATTGGCACATTTCATGGCGTTATATCTTTTAGCTCCTTCCGTGTAATCTTTCAGAAAATAGGGATTAATTCCCAGCAACCGGGCCATTTCCTGCTGGTTAGGTGTACTTTTCTTTTGATAATGATAGGTCAGTAGGTTCAAGAAATACCGGAACAACATACTGATCGTGAGTACTAGCGGGTTATTCTTAGGGTTTGCTTCGAAATAATTCACGATACGGTTTGCCTTCAGGTGATCCATTTGTATGATGGCTGCCGTGAGCTCGAACGTGTTGAATTCCTTACTGATCCCCGTGTGTTCTTCCACCAGATTCTCCTTGATCTCGCCGCCTCCGGGAAGCAAGAGCATGAGCTTGTCCAGTTCATTGGCTACTTTACTCAAATCGTTACCCAGACTTTCAGCGAGAATACCTGCGGCTTTCGGGGAAATCATATACTTCTTGTCTTTGCAGTATGAGATAATCCAGTCCGGAATCTTATTGTCATAAAGTTTGGTTGATTCGAAATAAACGCAATGCGAAGAACTACTTAATTTTTTGAAAACCCCTTTACGCTTATCGGGTTTCTTATTTTTATAGAGAAACACGAGAATTGTTGTCGGTTGAAGATGATCGATATAAGGCAGTAAATTCTCAAAGTCCCGGATATTCTGGGCTTCCTTGACAATAACAACCTGACGTTGTGACATCATGGGAAAACGGCGGGCAGTGTCGGTCACGGTAGTCATGGAGACATCGTTCCCGTACAATATGGTCTGGTTAAATGCCTTTTCGTCCTCCGTGAGGGCATTTTTTTCGATCCGTGCCGCTATATCGTCCAAGAAATAAGACTCCTCCCCCGATAAAAAGTAAATCGGGGCATATTTCCCTGCTTTTAAATCTGCAACTATCTCTTCGTATTTCATAAGGCAAAAGTAATAAACTTTAAATTCCGATCATATCAAAGAACGGTAATTTTAACGCCGGGAACAGGATTTATCGCCGGGTGATGTGAGAAGGGCGTTCTTTTTCGATTGAACACACGATCTGCTCGATTTCCCGATCTCGTCCGTTTGGTTCATAGTCCGCTTTTAGGTTATTCCCGAACAACAGGGCCAGTGATTGCCAGAAATAGGCATTCACGCTTCCCTTGTATTCCTTGATGTGATTGAACGACGTGTTGTTCGTCTCTCGATAGATTAGACGAACGAGAATCTTTCCCTGAGTGACGGTTAATTTCATCAACGGTTGCTTGAACGTATGCATGAGTTCCTTGTACTCTTTCTTGATAATCTGCTTCCGTTGGGCTTCGGAATCCGTTTGTGCGAGTTTATATTCAATCTCGTTGATTTTGGCGGCGGCTATTTTTGCATACGGGAACACTTTCTTCACGTTATAAACCATCCTTAAGTTACGTTGTTGCTGACGGGCATATTTCCGGGGATTCTTCAAACGGGCAACCACATCTACTTCATGGAGAAGAACATGAGGTACGGTATCTTTACCCATAATCACGGACGGAACAACACTCTGCGCGGTTGCAAAGCTGTTAATAAATAAAGATAAGAGTAATATGACAAATATTTTCCACATTTTGTATATCTTTGCATTAACGCTTTATCAATACAAAGTTAGTAGATATATTTGACTTGTAAAAATATTAATTAGTGGAAAAGGAATTTCAGGATCTGTTTCAGATATGTCACAATGATGACCGTGTTGAGGTGGGAAAGGTGTTGATTGCAGAACCTTTTCTGGAGGGTAAATATTTTAACCGTTCCGTGGTATACATGGTGGAGCATGATTCGAGCGGGAGCGTGGGTTTCGTATTGAATAAGCCGTTACCTTACACGACTTCAGAGTTGGTAAAAGAACTCGAAGGAGTATATTTTCCTGTATACATTGGTGGTCCCGTGGAGCGTAATCAGTTGTATTACATCCACCGGAGAAATGACATACCGGACTCGGAAGAGATCGCTAAGGGAATATACTGGGGAGGTGATTTTAAGGCTTTGGCAGAAATGTTGAAAGCCGGAAAGATATTGGAAGGAGAGATTCGTTTCTTTGCAGGATACAGTGGTTGGGCGGATAGCCAGTTGGAGAATGAACTACAGGAGAATTCTTGGATGGTGGGGACAATTCCTACCAACACGTTGTTTACCATCCCGAACGAGGGATTATGGGAACAAGCCATGAGTTCTTTGGGGGGAAGATACAAGTTGTGGGCGAATTTCCCGGAAGACCCGATTTTGAATTAATTGAAAGAAGAAGATTTAGAAGAGTTTAGGATTTAGAATGAAAAAGCGGGAACGAGTGCAGTTGGCATCTAAAATCTAAAATCATTAAATCTAAAATAAATAAAGGCAGGCCGTTCTATCGCTGTCCCGCAAGGGAGAGAGGAAAGTCCGGGCAACACAGGGCATCGTGCTTCTTAACGGGAAGATCTCCGGAAGGGGGTAGTAGTGTAACAGAAAATAACCGTTTCGTTAGCGGAACAAGGGTGAAAAGGTGAGGTAAGAGCTCACCGGTACCCCGGGCGATCGGGGTAGCCGTACACCTCACGAGTTGCAAGACCATGTACACTGGCGCTTAGGTTTGCCCGACCGATGCCAGGGGGTAGGTCGCTAGAGCCGTGGAGTGATCCGCGGAGTAGATAAATGATAGAAACCGCAAGGTACAGAACCCGGCTTACAGGCCTGCCTTTTTTATAATTACAAATTGGGAATGTAGAATTGAAAATGAAACGACTCCCCCCTTCCCTCCTTGCATAGGAGAGAAAAAACATACGCAGGGCATGCTCTAGGGTGACAATGTCGTGCATTCTTCCCAAGTGCAAGGGGGAGTTAGAGGGGGAGTCGGAAAGATAACAGACGAAAAGTTGAAAGATAAAAGTAGAAAGCAGTAAATTTTAGTAGCGTGAATCTTACGGGTGAAAATCTACAATCATCAATCTACAATCAAGAAATTAGTAAAATCTATAACAATAATTTAGAACGTGAAATCAATCAGAGAAATATTTAGAATTGGGTACGGGCCTTCTTCCAGTCATACGATGGGACCGGGACGTGCAGCACATTATTTCAAGGAAAAGAATCCGGATGCCGAGCGTTACCGGGTGACTTTATACGGGAGTTTGGCTCTAACGGGAGTGGGCCACGGAACGGATGTCGCTATCCAGAAAATGATTAATCGACCGGATGACACGGAAATTATATGGGAATCCACGAAATCCCTGCCCCATCACCCGAACGGGATGTTGTTCGAGGCGTTGAAAAACGGGGAGATCGTTGATCGTTGGGAAGTATACAGTGTCGGTGGCGGTGCTTTATGGGATGAACTGGGAACTTTTAAGGAAGACGATATTTATCCTGATACAAAAATGACGGATATATTGGACTGGTGTAAGGCCGAGGGACGCTCTTTCGTAGAGTACGTGGAACTACACGAGGGGCCAGAAATCTTCGATTACCTTGAAGAAGTTTGGAAAGTGATGGTTGCCAGCATTCACAACGGGTTGGAAAACGAGGGTGTATTACCCGGTAACTTGCGGTTGGCACGTAAGGCTTGTTCTTACCACGTGCGAGCCCAACAATCGGCAGGAACCCTACGCCACATGGGAATGGTATTTGCTGCCGCTTTGGCAGTTGCCGAGGAGAATGCGGCAGGAGGTAAGATCGTGACGGCTCCCACGTGCGGGTCTGCCGGGGTCGTTCCTTCCGTGTTATTCTTTTTGAAACACGATCAGGATATTAGTGATAAGCGGATTATAAAAGGATTGGCTACAGCCGGGTTGATCGGTAACATCGTGAAAACCAACGGTTCCATTTCCGGTGCCGAGGTAGGATGTCAAGGAGAGCTGGGAACAGCTTGTGCGATGGCAGCTGGTGCGGCGGCCCAGATATTGGGAGGTTCTCCGATGCAGATTGAATACGCCGCGGAGATGGGATTCGAGCATAACTTGGGTTTGACGTGTGACCCCGTGGGCGGCTATGTGCAAATTCCTTGTATCGAGCGAAATGCCTTTATCTCTCAAAAAGCACGGGAGTGTGCCATCTATTCCTTGTTCTCGGATGGTCGGCACAAGGTATCTTTCGATGATGTGGTGGAAACCATGATGCAGACCGGTTGTGACATGCAGGCCAAGTATCGCGAGACAAGTTTGGGCGGTTTGGCTCGTATATACAGGGCTCCATTGAAGAAATCGTAACATTGAATCCGGAGATGTCAAACCGGAATGGTACATTAATTGTAACAACTAAGAATAGAAAATCGTAGACCTAACGTTATACAAGGCTTATGGACAGGATTAAGTTAAAAGTTTTCGGATTATCCTATACTAGTATGTCGCAAACCGGTGCATATGCGCTGATTTTGGCGGAAGAAAATGATGCTTTCCGAATCCCTATCATTATCGGGATCGCTGAAGCTCAATCCATTGCCATACAGATGGAACACCTGCACTCGCAGCGTCCCTTGACGCACGATTTGGTGAAAAGTTTGGCGGATAGTCTGGGAGTGGTTTTAGAGGAGGTTTATATATATCGTTGGGAATCCGGTATCTTCTATTCTGAACTGCGTTTCAGGAATGGTGATGAGATTCTGAAGATTGATTCGCGTACCTCTGATGCCATCGCTTTGGCTTTACGCTATAATTGTCCGATTTACATTGCGGCCAGCGTGATCGCCAAGACTGCCATTCCGATCTCTGATTTGGTTACGGGAGAATTTAGCGGACAAAAGCTTGTTGAACCGGAGAAACCCGAAACAACCGAGTATAACTTTACGGTAGAAGAATTAACCCGTTTACTGGATGAGGCAGTGAAAAACGAGGATTACGAGAGTGCCTCTCGTTTCAGAGACATGCTGAAAGCTAGGAAAGAGGACTAATATATAAAACATGAAAATAATGGATTGCGTAAAACTTGACTATTCGAAGGTGTTATCGTTTGTAGGGGAACAAGAGATTGCCGTGCAACGAGAAAAAGCAATAAAGGCTCTAAAAAGCTTGGAAGACGGAACTTGTAAGGGAAGTGACTTTCTGGGCTGGCTTGACCTGCCCGTACACATCACGGATGATGAATTGAATCGTATTTCCGCTTGTGCCGGTAAGTTAAGGGAACAAACCGATGTTGTTGTCATCGTGGGAATCGGGGGATCTTACTTGGGAGCTAAGGCCGTGATCGAGGCCATGTCCGGTAGTTTCGATGCTTATTCCGGTACGAAGGTTGTTTTTGCAGGAAATAACGTGAGCGAGGACTACTTGTACGAGTTACAAGCGTTCCTCAAAGATAAGAGATTCGGTATATGCGTGATTTCCAAATCGGGAACCACGACAGAACCTGCCGTGACTTTTCGTTTGCTGAAAGATCAATTGATCGAGCAGGAGGGACTTGCCGTGGCAAGGGAGAGAATTGTTGCTATTACCGACGAGAAAAGGGGAGCTTTGCGGACGATGGCAGATCGGGAAGGGTATGAAACTTTTGTAATTCCGGATAATGTTGGGGGACGTTACTCCGTGCTAACCCCGGTGGGATTGCTGCCGGTGGCTATTGCTGGTTTTGACATTCGGGCTCTGGTCAAGGGGGCCGTGGATATGCGGGCGTATAGCAAAGCTAACGGGGCCGAGCTTTCCGCTACTTATGCGGCTGTTCGGAATGCCCTCTACGAGAAGGGATATATTATCGAGATTACGGTAAACTTCAATCCGAAACTACATTATGTTGCCGAATGGTGGAAGCAGCTTTACGGGGAAAGCGAGGGGAAGGAAAATAAGGGAATATTCCCTGCCAGCGTTGACTTTACCACTGATTTGCATTCCATGGGACAATACATACAGGAAGGACGTCGCGTTCTCTTCGAGACGGTTCTTTCCATTGATAAAACGAAATATCAGTTACAAGTGCCTTGTGATGCTCATGACCTTGATAAACTGAATTATCTGGCCGGAAAACGTATTGATGAGGTAAACAAGATGGCTGAACTGGGAACCCAACTCGCCCATGTGGATGGGGGAGTACCTAATATCCGGGTCATAATCCCGGAACTGACGGAGTATTACTTGGGCCAACTGTTCTATTTCTACGAATTGGCTTGTGGCATCTCCGGCGGCATCCTCGGTGTGAACACTTTCGACCAACCGGGTGTGGAGGCTTACAAGAACAATATGTTCATGCTACTTGGTAAGCCGGGGTACGAGAGAAAATAAAAAATGAACTGGCCTTGCCAGTTCATTTTTTATTTGAACAAGGATTCCTCCTCCCGTTCCTTCTTTCGGATAGTAAAAGTAAGATACGTGTTATTCAATATATCTATGGTCAATAATTTCCCGGAAAGTACGCCGGGTTTCTCTAGTATGATTTTAATAGCCTCGTTTGCTTGTAAAGATCCGACAATTCCCGGTAATGCCCCGATGACACCCAGTGGTTGCGAGAAATTCTCGATTTCGTCATTGTACTCGAAAAGGTCCCGGTAAGTGGGGCCGTTTTGATAATTGAACACGGACACTTGCCCGCTGAACTCGCATATGCTACCATAAACGAACGGTTTTCCCAACTTCACGCAAGCATCGTTAATCAGGTAACGGGCGTGAAGATTATCTGTTGCGTCCATGACAATATCGTATTCGGAAATGATTTCCAGTGCGTTATTTAATGATAACCGGGTAAAATATGGTGTAATCCGGGTGAATGGATTTAATTGTTTTAATTTCGTGGCGGCGACGGTAACTTTCGGACTTCCCACGTGGGTCGTGTCGTATAATATTTGGCGTTGTAGATTGGATTCTGAAACAACATCATCGTCCATGATACCGATATGGCCGATTCCTGCTGCCGTGAGGTAATATAATATAGGTGAGCCTAATCCCCCGGCTCCCACGACCAGTATGCTTGTTTCCTTAATTTTTTCTTGTCCTTGAATTCTAATGTCGTGTAGGATAATGTGTCGATTATAACGTTCTTGTTCTTGATGGGTCAGTGGCATCTGTAATGAAAATTCTAATTTGTTCTACTCCTATTACTTGTTTTCGTTAATGTGTTGTTTGACAAATCGGTTGACCGTGCAGATGGATACTTTGTACTTTTTGGCTATTTTCCTGTAAGGCACGCTGTTATCCATGAGTTCAATAATCTTCTCTTTGTTTTGTATCAACACGTTCAACTGCGGGCAACTGCCATACGGGCGCCCCAGCTTTTTTCCCTCGGCCTTTCTTACCGCGAGAGCCTCTCTTGTCCGGATGGATATAAGGTTACGTTCGATTTCTGCGACTAATCCGAAAGCAAACCCGAGGATTTTACTGTTCAGATTATTCTCGAAAGTGTATCCTTCTTTTGTACTATGAAGAACAATTTTACGTTGAATACAAGTATTGATGATATTCATAATGTCGATCAATGTCCTGCTTAGTCGAGATACTTCCGTGACGATGAGACAATCGCCTTCCTGCAAAGATTCCAGAAGATCGCCTAGTTTTCGGTCATTACTATGTACTTTTCCACTGACAACGTCATGATACCACTTGTCAATATTAAGTCCCCGGTGGGCTGCAAATTTCTTGATCTCCTCCTGCTGGTTCTCCAAATGCTGTTTGTTTGTGCTGACTCGCAAATATGCAACTACCATAATTAAATTGATTTTAAAGTATTAAAAAGACAAACGTAACAAAAGGAGAAGAATATTTATTGTTTTTCAAAGGTTAAAAGAAGTTATCAAACATATAATAATAAGGTCTGGGATACTACCAAACCTTATTATTGTTAACTACATCCATGCGTCCCAATCCTTCCAGACTGGCTCATACCCTTGTGCCTTGATGGCCTCTACCATCTCTTGCGGGGTACGGTTGTCGTTGATGGCAAATTGTTCCAATTCCTTGTGGGGAACAACATACCCGCCCGGTTCCGTGCTTGACCCGGCACTCATGGACGTGGCTCCCAAGTGCATTACGTGATCCCGGAATTCCCGGCTTTCCCGTGTGGATATGGAGATTTCAGCCTGCTGATCCAGTAAACGGTAGGCGCATATCAGTTGCACCATCTGCTTGTCGTTGATCGGATCTTTCGGCATGAAAGCTCCGGCGTGCGGGCGTAAACGGGGAAGAGAAATCGAGTACTTGGAACGCCAGTAGGTCTTTTCTAGGTATTTCAAGTGCAGGGCCGTGAAGAAAGAGTCCGTACGCCAGTCTTCCAGCCCGAGCAATGCCCCGATACCCATTTTTTGAACTCCTGCCGTACATACCCTGTCGGGAGTTTCCAGACGGTAGCGGTAATTGGCCTTTCGTCCCTTGGGGTGGTACTTGGGATATTGTTGCTCGTTATATGTTTCTTGGTACACGCACACGAAGCTTAACCCCGCTTCATGCAGGCGGGCATAGTCGGCCGTGTCGAGAGGTTGCACTTCAAGAGCGATCTGCGAGAATTTGTCCCGTACTGCACGAATCACTTTCTCGTAATAGTCCACCGTGGTCACGGCAGGCGCCTCGCCCGATACGAGTAGCAGGTGTTTGAACCCCCATCCGGTAATGACATCGGTTTCTGCCTGTACCTCTTCGAGGGTAAGCATCTTCCGGTGAATATCGTTGTCGTGGTTGAAGCCGCAATACACGCAAAAATTCGTGCAGTAATTGGAAACGTACAAGGGAATATACAACTGGATCGTGTTCCCGAATCTTTCCAAGGTCAAGTGGTTGGCCTCCACGGCCATATCTTCCAGCAGTGGGGTTGCCGCCGGGGAGATTAACGCCATAAAATCATCTAACGTGCGATGCGGGTTATTAATTGCCGCAATTGCATCGTTTTTCGACTTATCCATGATGTTTTGTTTCACATCATTCCAGTCGTAGGTTTTCAAAGTATCGTAGAATGAAGTCATTTGCTTAACGTTTAAACGTTTGTAAGGTTTATAAAGTGAACTCCCTCCCGGGGGGCATTACTTTATAAACCTTATGAACTCATTTAATCCAAAAATGCCGTTAACGGAGAACTCGCTTGGGCGTGGCGGTATTGTTTGGCGAGTTTTGCCTCGAATGCCATATGTCCGGCTTCTACGGCCAGTTTAAAGGCCCGTCCCATTTCTACCGGGTTCGGCGATACGGCGATAGCGGTATTCACCAACACGGCGGCAGCACCCATTTCCATGGCAGCAGCGGCGTGGGAGGGGGCACCGATTCCGGCATCCACGATAACGGGGACATTACTTTGTTCTATAATAATTTCTAGCAGGTCACGGGTCACCAGTCCTTTGTTCGTACCGATCGGTGCACCTAATGGCATCACGGTTGCGGCCCCGGCATTTTCAAGGTGTTTGCAAAGTACCGGGTCGGCTTGAATGTAGGGTAATACCACGAATCCCAGTTTTGCCAATTCTTCGGTGGCTTTCAGGGTTTCAATCGGGTCGGGCAACAAGTACTTGGGATCGGGATGTATTTCCAGTTTCAGCCAGTTCGTACCGAGAGCCTCTCTCGCCAGTTGTGCGGCGAACACGGCTTCCTTGGCGGTTCTCACGCCGGAAGTATTGGGAAGCAAGGTGATATGAGGCGCTTTTAAGTGGGCCAGAATATCATCGTCCTTACCGTCTAGGCTGACACGTTTCAGGGCGACGGTTACAAGTTGTGACTCGGATGCCAAAATGGCGTCCTCCATCAATTGATTGGATGCGAATTTACCGGTTCCAGTAAATAGGCGTGAGGTAAATTCCTTGTCTGCTATTTTTAAAGTCATTTTTGATTTTAGATTTTAGATTTTTAATTTTAGATTCCAGCTGCACGGGACCAACGCTTTAACTATCCCCTCTAACTCCTCCTGTGTTCAATTTTCTCATTATTTCCTTCGTTTTTGCTGTTATATCCTCGCTGTTTTTAAGTAGGGAGGAAAGGGCAATACCCGTGACGCCCGTGTTTAGTATCGGTTGAATGTCGTCTTCCCGGATACCTCCGATAGCGTGTACGGGGAGATAGATGCCCTCTTCCCGGCAGGCGTCTATGATTCTCCGGTAACCTTCAAGACCGAGAACCGGGCTGAGACGCTTTTTCGTCGTGGTGTACGTGAACGGTCCCAGACCGATGTAGTCTACCTGTTGACGAAAACGGGCTACCACGTCTTCAAACGTGTTGCACGTACCACCGATGATTTTCGAATAACCTAGAATCCGGCGGGCTTCGAGGGGATTCATGTCCTCTTTTCCCAAGTGTACCCCGTCGGCGTCCAGCTCCAAGGCGATATCCACGTTGTCATTGACAAGGAACAAAGCCCCGTACCGTCGGCAAATCTCTTTTACGGCCTGTCCCGTGCGTATAAACTCTTCCCGGTCGGCCTCTTTCATCCGTAGCTGCACCCAGCGGCATCCTCCCTTGCACACGGCCTCCACCTGTTCGGGAATAGAAACTCCTTCCTTGTAGTCGGTGATATATTGCAAGGGAATGTGGTACAAGTCTACTTCCGGGGCAGTACTTTCCACGCGGTTATGTATCCCTAGGTTCGTATCGTTGGAGCGGATAAATCTCGCCACGTAATGCTGTCCCAGCCGGCAGGCGTCGGGGAGGGGATAGCCGAGCGTGAGATACGAGGCTATGGCCGAGGAGAGGACACATCCCGTCCCGTGTTTCCCGTGCTTTGCCCGTGCCACCGAGAAGGAATACACGCGGTCCGGGGTGATCAACCGATCGGTGGCCAACGCCCCGTCGTTATGACCGCCTTTCCAGAGGATATTGAGGTGTAAGGTGCGGGCAAGAGCTTGCAAATTTGCCGTATCCGTATGGTTCCCGAAAAGTATTTTCAGCTCGTCCGTGTTCGGGGTAATCAAGTATATTTCCTGAAGTATATCCTGCAACTGTCCAAGGTTTTCCCCGTTGTGAAACTGGAATCCGGCACTGGCTTTCAGTATGGGGTCCCAGATAATCCTAACCTTGGGGAGCGTTGTCCGGAGGTATTTCACGACTTCTTCCAGCGTGTTGAAACTTTCGATCAACCCGATCTTGACGTAAGCGGGGTTAAATTCCCGGAACAGAACGTCGCATTGCTGGATGATTTCTCCCGGCGTGAGCCACTTCGTCCCGAGATACGTGTTTTGGTTCTGAAAGGTGATTGCACTGCTTGTTCCGAGTCCATATACCCGGCAGCTTTCGAACGTTTTGATGTCTGCCGTCACCCCGGCCCCGGAACTTTGGTCAAATCCGGCGATGCTTAAAACCTCATCGGGCAATATGCCGGTAAACCGGGCAACGGTTTCCGATGGTTCTTCCCACGCGTATCCTAGCAAGGCTATACCTCGGAATCCCAGTTGACGGCATTCCGCCACTTTTTCCCCGGTGATTCCCCCTAGGGCGATAACGGGTATTTGTCTCTTTTGCAAGTTTTCCTTCAGGAATTCCGGGCTAAATGCCGACAGGTACCCCGGTTTGGAAATACTGTCAAATATCGGGCTTAGGAACACGTAGTTCGGCTCGAAAGGCAAGGTGTCGATTTCCTCGAAGGAGTGGCACGACACGCTCACGTGCCCGAATCGCTCCCGTCCGGTGAACGCCCCCGCCTCGTTGTATTTCAAATGAATCCCTCTTAACCCGTACTCTTCCGCCAGTTCGAAGTGGTTGTGCAAGACAATGCGTTCCCGGAAGCAGGGACGGATGTCTCGGATATAGCGTTCTAGCGTGTTCCGGTTTGCCCCCGGCTTTCGCAGGTGTAACAGGTGCAAGCCGTTTTCAAAGAGCCTGTTCACGATACGCCCTTCATCCGGCAGCGAATAGGGAGGGGTAATGATGATTAACATGGTATTAATTTAGAATTTAGAATGTAGAATGAATAGTTTTCCATTTTGGATTCTACATTCTAAACTTTACATTATTTTAATTTCTTTCTCAACTTCTCACTGGCACGCATGGAACAGAAATGTTCACCGCACATGGAGCAGAAATGTGCCTCCTTGTGTCCCTCGGCGGGTAACGTCTCGTCGTGGAAGCGCAGGGCTTTTTCTGAATCCAGCGCGAGGTGGAACTGGTCTTTCCAGCGGAACTCGAAGCGGGCCTTGCTCATGGCGTAATCCCGGTAGTAAGCGGCGGGATGTCCCTTGGCGAGATCGGCAGCATGGGCGGCGAGCTTGAAAGTAATCACGCCTTCTTTCACGTCCTCCCGGTTCGGCAGTCCGAGGTGTTCCTTCTGGGTCACGTAACAGAGCATGGAGGTCCCGTACCAACCGATCATGGCACCGCCGATAGCGGAGGTGATGTGGTCGTAGCCGGGGGCGATGTCCGTCACGAGCGGTCCGAGGGTGTAGAACGGGGCCTCGTCACACCATTCCTGTTCCAACCGCATATTTTCCCGTATTTTCTGCATTGGCACGTGTCCCGGTCCTTCGATGATCACCTGCACGTCATACTTGGAGGCTACCCGTGCCAGTTCTCCCAGCGTTTTCAGCTCGGCAAGCTGTGCCTCGTCGTTCGAGTCGGCGATACAACCGGGGCGTAAACCGTCACCGATGGATATCCCGACGTCATATTTGGCGAGTATTTCGCAGATATCCTCGAAATGCTCGTATAAGAAACTTTCCCGCTTGTGGGTCGTGCACCAGTGTGCCATGATAGCTCCCCCGCGAGACACGATTCCCGTGAGGCGTTTCAGCGTCAAGGGTACGTGGTGCCAACGCAGTCCGGCGTGAATCGTGAAATAGTCCACGCCCTGCTCGGCCTGCTCGATCAGCGTGTCGCGGTAAATCTCCCATGTCAGGTCTTCCACCTTGCCCCGCACCTTCTCCAAGGCTTGGTACAACGGTACGGTTCCCACGGGTACGGGCGAATTACGGATAATCCACTCGCGTGTTTCGTGTATATTTTTCCCGGTTGACAGGTCCATGATCGTGTCGGCACCCCAGCGGAAAGCCCACACGGCTTTTTCCACTTCCTCGGAAATAGACGAAGTAATGGGAGAATTCCCGATATTGGCGTTGATCTTCACGAGAAAGTTGCGCCCGATGATCATCGGTTCACTCTCCGGGTGATTGATATTCGCGGGGATAATGGCCCGTCCGGCAGCCACCTCTTGACGCACGAACTCCGGGGTGATATATTCCGGGAAGTTTGCGCCCAACGGTTCGCCTTTCTCCTTCTTGTAGGCTTCCCGGATTTTATCGACCATCTGGTTTTCGCGGATGGCGATGTATTCCATTTCCGGGGTAATAATTCCCTGACGGGCGTAATACATCTGTGACACGCGATGTCCCGGTTTCGCCACCCTCGGCGTGGTATTCACGTGTTCGAAACGCAGGGCATCGAGCGACCTGTCATTCTGTCGTGCCCGTCCGTACTCGGAACTCAATCCTTCCAATTTCACGGTATCATTCCGGTCGGCGATCCATTGTTCCCGAATCTTGGGCAATCCCTTGTGTAAATCAACGGTATAATTCGGGTCTGTATAAGGTCCCGATGTGTCATAGACTACGACAGGCTCGTTTTCGATCTTCGTTCCGTCGGTATCAATCGTGGGGGAAAGGTTAATCCGTCGCATCGGTACTTTGATGTCAAACATCTCGCCCTTCACGTAAATCTTTTCCGACCCGGGTAGCGGGCCGCTTGAAATGGTAAATTCTTGACTCATTTTATTTTAGTTGAATTTTATGTTTCTGCAATTTAAATTTAGAATGAATAGTTTTCCCATTCTAAATTCTACATTTTATTCACCCTCCCTGTACTGCCTTGATAATGATAATCTTGCTACCGTCTTGAAGCACGGTTTTTCCCCAGTCTGCACGGGGAATAACGTTGAAGTCCACGGCGATGGCAACGTTGTCCGTCGGGATGGCGTTGGCTTCCAGCACTTCGGGAAGCATCGTGCCGGGGGCACATTCGAAGGCTTTGTCGTTTATGAAAACTTGCATCGCCGAAGACGAATCACAAGTTGGCAGGTCACAAGTTACAGCTTCTTTCATCTTTTATCTTTTAGTTTTTATCCTCCCATCCCCCCTTACACAAAGAGAGATTAGAAGGGATCATCCGCTCTAAATTCTAAAATAATCTTCCGGGAAGTCTGTAAAACGAAATTCAGCTTGTATTATAACTCTTTCCCTCCGCCGGCATTACCCGGATCAGGTTCATGGGTATAATCTCAGCCCGTTGTATTAACCTGCCGTTCTCGTGGCAGGCAGAAGTGTCGGGAAAAATCCCTTGCTTCTTAGGCACCCCTTCAGAATATTTCACGACAAAACTACGGATAATTTTTAAGACCTGCAATGACTGACTTCAAAAAGTAGCGGGTTACATTTTTAAAAAGGAAACATAAAAAAATGTAGGTTTGTTTTTGTTAATTATAGAAATATGTTTAAATTGTGGAAAAATAATACAATCATAAAATACTATAATAGGTGATACAGGAGGGGTGTCAATACGATTAGTAAAATAACATAAGTTTTGGAAGTTGCAAAAATAGAATTTTGATATTGTCGATTATAGAGTTGTTAGAAATTTTGTTGTATTCAAATCAACGTTATGAAAAGGAAGGTCGTTTTTAGTTATTTAAGGTCCAGTATTTTTTTTATTTTGGTCATATTCTTATCTTGTAATGACGATTACATGGGCATGACGTGCAAATAGAAAAATGGGATAAGATAGGGAAAGCTTTCATGGATTATTTACAATCCAGTTCCGATGGAATAATCCGATACAAATGTATGTTTATGGTCCGGACAGAAGAGCAACATCTTAAATAATATATAAAGATGAAAAAACTGAAATTCATATCATTCATCGTGTTTTGTCTCTTGGGAATCAATCGTATGGCATGTTCTCAAGAACAAGACACGGTAATCATTAAGGACAGCATCGCGAAAATGAAACTTGACAAGAAACTGATCAAGTTGGCGAAGCAGGTCGTGTTGAAGCATGGACCGGAGTATTACCGGGAATACCGGGAACCTGTTATCAGGTATAGGCGAGTATCTAAAGGATGGAGCGATCTTCATATAGAGTATGTAAAGGCCTATGCGGGACAAGTGTTTTACACCGTGGAATATCCTTACAACGAGGAAGAAGAGAGATTCTATACCGATTATTCCGCGAAAGTCTATTTCCTGGAAGACTTGACTATTTTTCACGTTTCGTTCGGCCATTGCATGGGCATTAAAGATTACAACAAGCTATCCCGCGCGGAAAAAAACAAGATTCGTATCCCGTACATTCAACGTAGACCGGGTAAATGGGTGCGGGACACCATCCGGGATGATAACGGCAACGTGATTGATATTATGAATCGTTACGAGGAGCCTGAATGAGGTGCGGGCAGGATTCCCCACAGGTGTTTTTTCATGTCTACACGCCTGTTGGCACGGGAAGTGACGCCTTCCTTTTCAGCAGCTCCCGTTGTTCCGTCCACCCGGAGCGGTTTGTCCGGCACCTTAAATAATATATAAAAATGGAAAAACTGAAATTCATATCATTCATCGTGCTTTGTCTCTTGGGAATCAATCGTATGGCATGTTCTCAAGAACAAGACACGGTAATCATTAAGGACAGCATCGCGAAAATGAAACTTGACAAGAAACTGATCAAGTTGGCGAAGCAGGTCGTGTTGAAGCATGGACCGGAGTATTACCGGGAATACCGGGAACCTGTTATCAGGTACAGGCGAGTATCTAAAGCATGGAACGATCTTCATCTGACGTATGTAGAGGCCCACGCGGGACAAGTGTATTACACCGTGGAATATCCTTACAACAAGGAAGAAGAGAGATTCTTCACCTCTTTTTCCGCGAAAGTTTATTTCTGGGAAGACTTGACCGTTTTTCACGTTTCGTTCGGCCACGGCATGGGCATTAGAGATTACGACAAGTTATCCCGCGCGGAAAAAAACAAGATTCGAATCCCGTACATACAGCGTAGACCGGGTAAATGGGTGCGAGACACCATCCGGGACGATAACGGCAACATCATTGAAATTATGAATCGTTACGAGGAGCCTCCTGAATGAGGGGAGGCATTTGCCGGGTGATCTCGTGCGCTTTACCGGTAAAATTCCCATGCCCGTCTCGTGTTTTCGGCGTGAAGGTGGAAAATTTCGCAAATAATATATAAAGATGGTAAAACTGAAATTCATATCATTCATCGTGCTTTGTCTCTTGGGAATCAATCGTATGGCATGTTCTCAAGAACAAGACACGGTAATCATTAAGGACAGCATCGCGAAAATGAAACTTGACAAGAAACTGATCAAGTTGGCGAAGCAGGTCGTGTTGAAGCATGGACCGGAGTATTACCGGGAATACCGGGAACCTGTTATCAGGTACAGGCGAGTATCTAAAGCATGGAGTGATCTTTTTCCAGAGCTTATAGAGGCCCATGCGGGACAAGTGTTTTACACCGTGGAATATCCTTATAACAAGGAAGAAGAGATATTCTATACCGATTTTTCCGCGAAAGTCTATTTCTGGGGAGACTTGACCGTTTTTCACGTTTCGTTCGGCCACTACATGGGTATTAAGGATTACGACAAGCTATCCCGTGCGGAAAAAAACAAGATTCGTATCCCGTACATTCAGCGTAGACCGGGTAAATGGGTGCGAGACACCATCCGGGATGATAACGGCAACATCATTGAAATTATGAATCGTTACGAGGATTATGAATAGGGATTTTCAGTAAATAAAGTTCTGTTGCTTGATTTTCTTGAATGTTAAACGTAGCCCTTATGCGGTTGGAATTTAGAATTTGAAATCTAAAATCAGCACGGGGTTCGTTTTTTTCTAAATTCCTCCCTATACAAATACTAAAAATCTTTCCGGTACTCCGAGGGAGTTCGTTTCAATCTTTTTTGCACGTAACGGCTGAAATAGGAGACGGAAGAAAAGTTTAACCGTTCGGCAATAGCCGTCAGGGAGAGTTCTTGTCGTCGCAACAGGCGGATAATCTCTTGAAGAGTAAAACGATCAATCCAGTAACTGGCCGGTCGACCGCTTACTTTCCGGCATATCTCCGACAGGTAATGCGGGGTGATACAAAGTTCGGAAGCATAAAAGTCAAGATCGCGGTTCCGGGTATATTCACCTTTATATAATAGCTCGATAAACTTCCGTAACAAAGAGGCCGTGTGTTCCGATACTTGCAAGGTCCCTTTTCCCCGTGCGTGGATGTCGTAAAGGTCGAGGATATGTGCTGTCAACAGGCTACCCAGCAACTCTTCCCGGAAAAGATGTTTTTTATCTTCCAAGCGTTTGCGGATATACAACATGGCTTCCCGGCACACGTGGAAATCACGGGAGGAAAGTTGCATGACCGGGTTCTGCAAGAGCGACAAGTGGCCGATGATACCATAATTGCTACGGATGGCGATCGAGGTTACGAACGCGTCCGAAAGGCTCATCAGTATGCCCCGGAAATCGTCAGATTCCGTGAATCCCGCCACGAGAGCCGGGTTGGGCAGGATGACATAATCCTTTGTCGCGATATTGTAGCGGGTTTCTTGAAACGTGAATCCCATGTTACCCTCTTGGCAAAGGATATGGGTGATCCGTCCCGCGTACTGCAAGGAGTTATAATCCTGTAACGTGTCGGTAAAAATGATACCGTCGAATTCTACCTGTTCCATTCCTCTTGTTGATTTATGCGAAAATAATTAAAAACCACGAAAAGTGAAAATATCACCTCGAATTATGTAATAATAAAATGACAGATACGCGGTAATTTTGTATTAGAAATTAAAACCATAAATCATATGAAAGACGTGAGATTAAACAACGGGGTGATGATGCCGGCCATCGGGTTCGGTGTCTTCCAAATTCCTGAGAACGAAACGGAACGGGTGGTGACGGATGCGATCGAAGTCGGTTACCGGATGTTCGACACGGCGGCATCTTACTTCAACGAGGAACAAGTGGGCAACGCGATCCGCCGGAGCGGGATCGGGCGGGAGAAGTTTTTCGTGACCACCAAATTGTGGGTACAGGATTACGAGTACGACGACGCGCTACGGGCTTTCGACCTTTCGATGAAGAAACTGGGGTTGGATTACCTCGATCTTTACTTGATGCACAAACCTTACGGGAACTACTATGCCGCGTGGCGGGCCATGGAACGGCTCTACAAGGAGGGACGTGTTCGTGCCATCGGTGTGACGAGCTTTTCTAGTGAACGCCTGCAAGACCTTTTCCTGCATAACGAGGTCAAACCTGCCGTGAACCAGTTGGAAACCCACCCGTTTTTCCAGCAACAGGCAGCCAATTCCTTTTTGCAGCAAGAAGGTATCCAACACGAGGCATGGGCGCCTTTTGCCGAGGGGAAAAATGATATATTCAATCATCCGGTGCTGAAAGAGATCGCCTCTCGACATGGCAAGAGCGTGAGTGCCGTTATCCTTCGCTGGCTAAACCAGCGTAATATCGTGGTGATCCCCAAATCCGTGCGAGTGGAACGCATGATCGAGAACTTCAATATCCTTGATTTCACGCTCTCCGGGGAGGAAATGAGCGCCATCGCTGCTTTGGAAACGGGCAAAAGCCCCATTTACGATGATATGGACTTGCAGACCGTGAAAGGAATCGGGTTGCACAAAATCCATGATTAAACCACCCGAATAGATATTAAACTTAAAAACAGAATCTTATGCAGACTATAAAATTGAATAATGACGTTGAAATACCGGTATTGGGATACGGTGTTTTTCAGGTGTCTCCCGAAGAATGTGAACGTTGCGTGCTCGATGCTATTGGCGTGGGGTACCGGTTGATCGATACGGCACAGGCCTATTATAATGAAGAAGGCGTGGGCAATGCTGTTGCCAAATGCGGTGTGCCTCGCGACGAGCTTTTCCTCACGACCAAAGTATGGATTACGAATGCCGGGGAAGAAAAGGCCGCCCGGAGCATTGACGAATCCCTTCGCAAATTGCGTACCGACTATATAGATTTGTTACTCGTCCACCAACCTTTCAGCGATTACCCGGGGACATGGCGTGCTATGGAAAAAGCCGTTAAGGCCGGAAAAGTACGAGCCATCGGGCTTTCGAACTTTTACCCCGACCGTTTCGTGGATATGGCGGAGTGTGCCGAAATCAAGCCTGCCGTGAACCAGTTGAAGACGAACGTTTTCAGCCAACAGTGGGATGCCGAAGCCGAGATGAAGGTTTACGGTACGCGCCTCATGGCTTGGGGACCGTTGGCGCAAGGAGACCCGGACCTGTTGACGAATCCCGTGTTGGTAGCTTTGGCCGGGAAACACGGGAAGACGGTTCAACAAGTGGCTTTGCGTTATCTTATCCAGCGTGGCATTATCGCTATCCCGAAGAGTACTCACGTTGAGCGTATGGCGCAAAACCTAGACGTGTTCGATTTTACCCTGTCGCCGGAAGACCTTGAAAGCATCCGTCCGCTCGACAAACCTGTCGACTTCCACTGGTCGCACCGTGACCCGGAGTTGGTGAAGTTCCTTTTGAACTACGATAAGCAGTTTAACCCGAGCAACATTCAAGATGTGTAGAATGTAGAATAAAAACCCCTCCGTCAGCTTTGCTGCCAGAGGAGTTTGGAAATAAAAAACAAAATCAATACAGAGAGAAGTTAAAACGTTGACCCCGTGCAGTTGGAGTTTAAAGTTTAAAATTAGCACGGGGTTCGTTTTTTTGAAAATTCTAAATTGTCTTTGGGGGTAAGTTCTTTTTCAAGTTACAAGTTACAGTTCGCGAACGAGCAAAATTTCCCACAAGTGCTTTTTCATATCCACTCGGCCGTTAACCCGGAAGGTAACGCCCTCGCGTTTGAGCAAAGTACGTTGTCCGGGCCATCCCGGGGCGGTCTGTCCGGCACTGTTCACGACCCGATGGCAGGGTAGCGTGTCATCGTTCGGGGATTGTGCCATCGCTCGGCCTACCCACCGGGCATATTGCGGTCGTCCCGCCAGCGCGGCGATCTTGCCATACGTGAGCACTTTCCCCCGCGGTATTTGCCGGGTGATCTCGTACACTTCTTCGAAAAATTCCTGTAACGCTTCGTCCATACGTATTTTGTATTTTGGGAGTAAAGATAGAAAATTTCATGGGAATAACAATTTATGCGGTTCTTTGATTTTAGCGGGAGCGAGGAAATACTCGTTCGGGGAGAATGCCTTGTTCGTCACGTTGCCGAAAAACGGGTAGACGTGCAACGTTTCGCCTTCCTTGGCCTGAACCGTGAAGGAGGCCGTGCCCCCGGCTCTCGTGGCAGACGTTCCGTGAAGGAGCATCAGCGCGTCGGGGCGTGTCGTGCCGATAACCATGACGTGAATGATGTCCGATGGCAGTGCCGATGCCGAGTTCCGTTTGTCGTTCCACGCGAGGGTGATAACGTTCTCTTGTCGGGTCATCGTCATGTCGAGTGGAAGCAGTAGTGAACCGTCACTGACCATGAAATGCTTGAAATCTTCCACCTCGCCCAGTTTATTCACGCACCCGTGATTCATCCGGTGGCGGTAGCTGTCGGAGGTTTGGCTATTTCCCGTCCGGTACTCGGCGGCGTGTTTCCACACGGGAAGCCCTTCATAAGCCTCTTTCATGTGGGAACTCATGTATCTGGCCCCGGAAAAATCACCGTTCGATTTGATCCGCTTTTCCGTGCGTTCCCAGTTTTTCCCGGAGGTGGCATCAGTGACCCTGCGATAAGAAACTTTTCCCATCCTCAAAAAGAAAATAAGGTTATCTACACGTATGCTTTTCATTCCGCTCGCGAGCAGGTAGTAGATTAAAGATTGGTTCATATATTCTTTAATTTTCACAAGTATAATATTATTTTTACTATTAACAAAATATTTGAGATTAATATTTCAAAATAATACCTATATAGTAAAATAATGGTTTTTAACAATTGTATCCATAATTGGATCTTTATACTCTACTATTGGATGATGTATTATTTCCTCTCTCGCATTTTTATTAATTAACATTTATTACACAACCTCTCCACCTGTATATCACAGGTGAGGGAGTGATCATGAACAGGTGGAGGAGTGGTGGAGAGCAAAAAGGTTAAGTACGATTCTAGTGTATTGTAGGAGCGGCGTGGGATGAGATATGGTAGGGAATGTATGCTTTTACAATATGTTAATTGTTTTTCTGTCGTTGGATTGTTAAAAATATACTCCAAAGTTGTAATATATGTAATATAATTATAAATTATCTTTAAAAATTTTCTTGTTTTTCCTTGGTTTTGCTATTATAAAGTTGTAGTATTGCAAATGTAAATAATGACATAATTATCATTATTTGATACCTACTAACAATCCCCTTTTTTTCGGGGGTGGGACAAATTGAATAAAATTAATTTAAAAAGAAGAATTATGGCTGAAATGAAGTCAGACTTAGCAAGTGAACTCCATGGAAAGATTGGAGATAAGTTGTATCGTACCCTTGCCACGGGTAAAATCCTAGTGACCCCGCCCTCGAAAGAGCCAACTTTCGTTGATGAGAAAGACAGGGATGATCGTGATACGCGCATGAAAGGATATGGCGGTAGCGGTCATTTCGCCTCGGTTGTGAATGACGCGATCAAGATCGGTTTCCCCCGGGAGAAAAGAGGGGAGCAACCGTTGGGGAAATTCATGCAGTATAACGCCAAGACGCTGTGCAAGTCCGCGAAAAACGAGAAGGGCGAGTTGGTAAGGGTGTATGATTTCAAAAAGATGGTCGTGGCTGCCGGGAATCTTCTCCGGGCGAATGTGACCGTGGCGTTTGACAAGGCTACCGGTGTTTTTACCTTCACGCAAGAGGCCGATTCGCGTGGGGGAACCCGTGCCAACCCGAATGACAGGGTTTACGCGTTGATTATTGACGGGGTAAACGAGGATGCCGAGTTCATGTTGCTGAGAGAACGGAGTGAAAGTGGCGGGACGAGTTTTAGCGTGCCTGAATGGTGGGACAAAGAAAATCTTTTCGTTTACGTTTTCGCGGGAACCCGCACGAAGAAGAAAGCATCGCCTTCCATTTGCCTGTATCCGGCAGAATAAGGGGAGAGGCTGTCTATTTACTTTTAGACAGCCTTTTTTTTCTTCATTTTAGAAGGTTGTTTAAAAAGTGTTTGGATGCAAGTACTTTTTGGACACCTTTTTTGTTTTATAGACTTTAGAATTCCGATGTAAAGTGAAATACCAGTTTCTTGTAGTTCGCTTGTGCCATTTGCAGCATGTACTGCGATTCGGCGAGGAATACGTCACGGCCCCATTTATCCTTGGCCATGTATTGCGCTTTGTGAAGGCGGAAATCCTCTAATTCCTTCGGGTCGAGAGCCTCGATCCAGCAAGCCTTGTAAAGATTGATGTTTTCCCAGCGGCAGGCGGCTCCGTACTCGTGCAGCAGACGGTATTCGATGACCTCGAACTGGAGCGCACCGACGGTTCCGATGATCTTGCGGTTGTTGAACTGGTTCGTGAATAACTGGGCCACACCCTCGTCCATAAGCTGGTCGATACCCTTGGCCAGTTGCTTGGATTTCATGGGGTCGGCGTTCTCGATGTATTTGAAGAGTTCCGGCGAGAAGCTGGGAATACCCTTGAAATGGAGTTTTTCGCCTTCCGTCAGCGTGTCGCCGATCTTGAAGTTACCCGTGTCGTGAAGACCCACGATGTCACCGGGGTAGGCTTCGTCAATAATGGATTTCTTGGATGCCATGAACGCGGTGGGGGTGGAGAATTTAAGGTTCTTGCCCAGCCCGACGTGCAGGTAATTGGTGTTGCGGCGGAATACCCCGGAGCATACTTTCACGAAGGCGATACGGTCGCGGTGATTGGGGTCCATGTTGGCGTGGATTTTGAAGACGAAACCGGTAAACTTCTCTTCGTCCGGTTGCACGAGGCGTTCGTCCGTCTCGCGGGGAAGCGGGCTGGGAGCGATCTCGATGAAACAGTCCAACATCTCGCGGATACCGAAGTTGTTGAGAGCCGATCCGAAGAACACGGGGGCCACTTGCCCGCCAAGGTATGCCGTGCGATCGATGGCGGGGTATACTTCCCGAACGAGTTCGAGGTCTTCCCGCAGCTTGTTGGCCGAACGTTCTCCGATATGCTCGTCGAGTTCGCCGGAGTTGATATCGTTGATCTCGATGCCATCTTGAATGGTCTGCACGCTTGCCGAGTAGAGGCAAAGATTCTCGCGATGTATATTGTAAATACCCTTGAACTGGTCGCCGTTACCGATGGGCCAGCTTAACGGGGTAACTTGTATTTGCAGCTCTTTTTCGATCTCGTCCAGCAGGTCGAACGGGTCATGGCCGGGACGGTCGAGCTTGTTGATAAACACGATGACCGGGGTTTTGCGCATCCGGCACACTTGCATCAGTTTGCGGGTCTGCGCCTCCACGCCTTTTGCCGAGTCGACAACGATGATCACGCTGTCGCAGGCCGTTAACACGCGGAAGGTGTCCTCGGCGAAGTCTTGGTGACCGGGGGTGTCAAGTATGTTGATCTTCACGTTTTTGTACTCGAAACCCATAACGGATGTGGCCACGGAGATTCCTCTCTGTCGCTCGATCTCCATGAAGTCGGAGGTGGCCGTTTTCTTGATTTTGTTTGACTTTACGGCTCCGGCCACGTGAATGGCGCCACCGAAAAGCAATAATTTCTCCGTTAAGGTTGTTTTACCCGCGTCGGGGTGACTGATGATTCCGAACGTGCGTCGTTTTAATATTTCTTCCTTGAAACCCATGCTGATTACGTGTTTTTTTAGCGGGTGCAAAGATAGGAAAAGGAATTCAGAATTGAAAATGGAAAAATTCGCGGGAAGTGAATTTTTACTTTCAATTCTTTATCGTAGTTTTGCATATAATATAAAAAACAAGCTATGAAAAAGTATATAGGAGCGCACGTGAGTGCATCGGGAGGAGTGGAGAACGCTCCGCTGAATGCCCGGGAGATCGGGGCAACGGCTTTTGCCTTGTTTACTAAAAATCAGCGGCAATGGAAGGCCGCACCGCTGACGGCAGAGAGTATCGATTTGTTTAAACAACGCTGTGAAGAGTTCGGGTACACGCCCCGGCAGATATTGCCGCATGACAGTTATTTGATTAATCTCGGTAATCCGGACGCGGATGCGCTGGAGAAGTCGCGGGAGGCTTTCCTTGACGAGATGCAGCGTTGCGAGCAGTTGGGGTTGGATCGATTGAACTTTCATCCCGGCAGCACGTTGAAGAAGATTGGCGACGAGGAATGTTTGACGTTGATCGCGGAGTCGATTAACCGGGCGTTGGATAAGACCCGCGGTGTGACGGCCGTGATCGAGAACACGGCGGGGCAGGGGTCTAATCTTGGTTATACGTTCGAGCAGATTGCTTATATTATTGATCGGGTGGAAGATAAAAGCCGGGTCGGTGTTTGTATCGATACTTGTCATTCTTTCGCGGCGGGTTACGATTTGGCTTCGGCAGGAGGTTTTACCGAGACATTCGAGCATTTTGATAACGTGATCGGGTTCAAGTACCTGCGGGGAATGCATTTGAATGATGCCAAGAAGGAACTCGGTTCAAGGGTGGACCGACACGACAGTCTAGGGAAAGGGACGTTGGGGATCGAGCCTTTCAAGTGGATCATGGAGGACGGGCGGTTTGACGGTATACCGCTGATTCTGGAGACCCCGGACGAGGCGTTGTGGCCGGAGGAAATACGGATGCTGAAGGGGTTCGTGAAATGATACCGGTGCGTATGTCTGTGAAATGGTTGTTGACGGCGGTGGCCGTCCTTTCGGGGGTATCCCTTGCGGCACAAGTCTTACCGGAGGAAGAAGGTATACTTGAACGGGGAGGGCGTCTCCCCGGTGAGATAAGCGTGGAGGCGCTTGTAGACAGCGTGGCCCGGTGGGGACGGACGGAACGGGAGAAAGTGATCGTGCTGGCGGGGTGGTTTCGCGAGTATATGTCGATTGATGCCGGGAAGTTCCTTGCGGGAGGGCCCGACGCGGATTACCGTGAGGTGTTGAAGGAGAGGAAGGGTATTTGCGGGGATTTCACGGGGTTGTTCGGGGAGTTATGCAACAGGTTAGGGATCGAGAACGAGCGGGTGGAAGGGTACGTGGAGGAAGATGGCCGGGAGCGCGGGGAAACGTGTTACCGGACGAATCACGTGTGGAATGTCGTGCGGGTGGCGGGAGAGTGGTGGCACGTTGATATGATGTGGGCCGTGGGAGCGTTGGGGAGGAATGTGACGGGGGAATGGGTGTTCAGACGGCACTGGAAGCCGGAATACGTGTTGACGCGGGGCGAGCAATTTCTGACCACTCATATGCCGGCTGACCCGGCGTGGCAGTTGACTGACAGGCCGTACACCATGGATGCGTTTATCGAGGGAAATTTGGCGGGTGGTGAACGGGAGGATTATTATAATTACACGGATAGTATTGTGGCCTTCCGGTGTTTGCCGAGGGATGAACGGCAGATACTTTTTGCCCGGCGGGCGAACCGTTTTAACCCGCGAAATAAGGAGGTGATGGTGGTGACGTACTATAACGAGGCGGTTTTCCTGTTGAATTATAACCGGAAGACACGAACCGTGTTGACCCGGGCGAGGAAGTATTTCAAGATTGCGGAAGAGTACGCAAGGGATTTGCCCGGCGTGAAAGAGAGTATTGACGAGGGACTCCGGAACGTGGAGGCTCTAATTAAATAGAAGATGAAAATATTACATACTTCAGATTGGCATCTTGGAAAGCGGTTGAATGACCGGGAGCGTGCTGGGGAGCAAGTGGCCGTGATGGACGAGATGGTGCGGGTGGCCGACGAGGAAGCCGCGGATGTCGTGATCGTGGCGGGGGATTTGTTCGACACGTTTAATCCGCCCGTGGAGGCGATTGAGTTGCTTTATCGCACGTTGCATCGCTTGGCACGGGGTGGACGGCGGTTGGTGGTAGCCATCGCCGGGAATCACGATTCTCCGGACCGGGTGGATTCGCCCGACGTGCTGGCACGGGAGAGCGGGATTTTTTTTGCCGGTAACCCGATGATCGTGTCCCGGGAAACACGGACGGAGGGCGGGGTGGCGTTGGTCCGGTCGGACGAGGGGTTTGCTGAATTCCGCTTGCCGGGATTTGATTACCCGTTGCGGGTGCTACTGACCCCGTACACGAACGGACAACGGGTAAAACGGTACATGGGAGCGGAGGATACCGATGAAGGGGTGCGGGCTTTCTTACGGGAGCATTGGGCGGGGATGGCCGACAAATATTGCGATGCGGACGGGGTGAACCTGTTGGTTGCTCATCTTTTCATGGCGAGGGAGGGCGGAGATTTGCCCGAGGAACCGGAGGACGAGCGACCGATTAATATCGGTGGTGCCGATGCTGTCTACACGTCGCTGATTCCCCCCGCGGTGCAGTACGCGGCATTGGGACACCTGCACTGTTGGCAAACGGTGGACGTGGCACCTTGTCCCGTGGTATATAGCGGCAGTCCCTTGAGTTACAGTTTCAGTGAGGCTGAACAGGATAAATACGTGACGCTCGTGGACCTTGAGCCGGGGGAGCCTGCCCGTGTTACGAGACGTCGGTTGGCGAGCGGTCGTCCCTTGGTGCGTGGCCGTTTCGAAGGGGTGGATGCCGCCTTGCAATGGCTCGCGGAACATCCCGACACGTGGGTAGAGTTGACCGTTGTCACGGATACTTTCCTCACGGCACAAGAGGTAAGGTCTTTGCACGCGGCACATGATGGTATTGTATGCATTATCCCGGAAGTACGTGATGCTTCCCTCGTGAATGATCGTGTGGCCTCTATCCACGACTTGCGCTCGGACGTTAACGCTCTCTTCGCGGAGTATTTCCGTCAACGTAAGGGACAGGAACCGAATGAAGAAATCATGTCACTTTTCCGCGAGGCGTTGTCGATTGATGGCGGTTCGAGGAAAAGTGATATTTAAAAGTTAAAAACTAAAAGATGAAAGTTTGTAGATTATCCCCCCTATTCTCAATATTCAATTGCCTATGTTGCCCGTTAAGTTAACCCTTGAAGGTATTTATTCGTACCGGGAGCGTCAGACGATAGATTTTACCCGGTTGACGGAAGCCCGGTTGTTCGGGATATTCGGTTCGGTGGGTAGTGGTAAGTCAACGATACTGGAAGCGATGATTTATGCCATTTACGGTACGATTGACCGCCTGAATAATGACGTGAAATATAACGTGATGAACTTGCAATCCGACCGCTTATTCGTGGACTTCGAGTTCCGAGCGGGAGAGGATGAACGGTTGTACCGGGCAACGGTGGAATGTAGGCGGAACAGGAAGAGGTTCGCTGACGTGAGTTCGCCGAAGTACCTTTATCACGTGTGGGAGGGTGACGGATGGTTGCCTTGTACACGGGAAGAGGTGGTGGGGGCAATCGGGTTGACGGCTCAGAATTTCAAGCGGGTGGTGATTATCCCGCAGGGGAAGTTTCAAGAGTTTCTGATGTTGCGGGACAAGGAGCGGACGGATATGATGATGGAGCTTTTCGGGGAGTTACGGCGTTATGATTTGGGGGGACGAGTGGCTTACTTGGAGGGGGAGACGACCCGGCAGGTGATTGATTTGCGGGGGCAGCTCACGGGTTTGGGTGAGGTGGATAGAGAACGGTTGGTTGAACGGAAACAGCGTTATGCCGCTTTACAGGAAGAGATTGCCGAAGTGAAAAAAGATATTCGAGAAGGGCAGGAGCAAGTGGATAAATTGAAAAAAGTGAAACAATTGGCCGACGAGCGGGTGGCACGGCAGGAAGAGGAAAGAAAGTTATTGGAGCGGCGGGAGGCCGTGGCAGGTCTGCAGGCTCGTGTGGACGAGTACGAACGGTGTTTACAACAGTTCCAGCAGCCGTTGAGTCGGTATGATGAGACGGGGCGACGATTGGCGGAGTCCACGCGGGTGTTGTCCGGTTACCGGGAACAGCTGGCTACTAAACAGGCGGAACTTGGTCGCTTTTCCGAGCTGTTTTCCCGTTTGAAGGAGGCATACGAGGGGCGGGACAGGCTGAAAGAGCGTGCCAGGCAGCTGGAACGATTATTGCAGTTACGGGCCATACGCAAGGAGCGGGATAAGTTGAAGGAACGACACCGGAAAGGGGAAGAAACCGTGGTGGCGACCCGGCAGGAGATCGAGTTGTTGCAGGAACATTTACAAGAGCAAAAGGAGAGGTTAGGACGGTTGAACCAGTCGATACCCGATATGAAGATGTTATCGGATATTCGGGAATGGTATAATATACAACAGCATATTCGGGAAGAATTGACCCGTTTGCAGGAGGAGTTGGCCGGGGTGGATAAGGATATAACCCGGGAAGAGGAGGAGATTAAGGCGGTACGGCAGGAATATCCGGCGTTCGAGGCGTTGCAGGGTGTTACCTGCAAGGTATTGCAGGAGTTTTGCCGGGAAAGGCGGGAACAACTTGCCGCAGCCGTGGAGAAGGCTCGGGAGGAATGGTTGCATTTGAACACTCGCCAGAGGTTGGTGGATTTCGCCAAGGAATTGTCGGAGGGAGAACCTTGTCCCCTTTGCGGGGCTTTGTCACATCCTATGCCCTTGCGTACTGCGGAGGTCGAGGGGGAGTTGAAGGAGAAGGCCGACCGGATGGCAGGTTTGGAAGAGGAAGGGAAGTTGTTGGACCGGATGGTGTCTCGTTTGGTTGTGATCGGGGAACGGTTGCGGTCGGCAGGTGAGCGGAAAGAACAAATTACCCGTCAGCAGTTTGTTTTGCAGGAACGGTTGCGGGAACATTTAAACCGTTTCACGTGGGAGGGGTTTGTCCCTGATAATATGCAACATCTGACGGACGAGATGGACCGGGTGGCTCTCTTAAACAAGGAGAAACATGAGCTAGAGGCGATGCGCGGAAATACGGAGAAAAGCATCGAGCAGAAACGGGGGAATCTTGAAAAGTATGTCGCCCGACTTGACGAGATTAACCGGGAGATCGTGCAGCGGGATTCACAGGCCGGGTTGTTGCGGGAGCAGCAGGCGGGGTTCGATGAAAGAGGGTACGAGGAGGTGTCTGACACGGAGATTGGCAAGGAGTTGGAAGGGTGTAGGCAGCGTTTCGAGCAGATCGGGCGGGATTATCAGCGGGATGCCGCACGGTTGCAGGTGATCGAAGCGGACTTTCGGAAGTGGGAGGGAAGCGTGGAGGAGAAAAGTAAGGAGGTAGGTCGTTTGCAGCAGGAATTAGAGGGAGAGGGACGGGAGTTGGAACGTTTATTGAAGGATTCGACTTATCTTGATCTGGCGGCAGTCCGGGAGGTTTTGTCCGGTAAGCTGGATTTGCCTATGGTTCGGGGAGAGATTAACCGTTACCGGGAACAGGTGCATGCCGTGCAGGTTCGGAAAGCGGAGTTGGAGGTGTTGCTTGCCGGAGTGTCTTATAACGCGGAGGAGCACGTTGCTCTGTGTCGACGGGTGGAAGCCGCATTGGTACGGGAACGGGAGATGCTGGCGGAACAAGGGGCTTTGGGGAATCAGATCAAGGATATGGAAACCCGTGTTGCAGCCCGGGAGAAGATCGGGCGGGAGTTAGAAGGTTTGGAGTCGCGGTTGATGAATTTGCAAGTGTTGAAGGGCTTGTTCCGAGGGAATGATTTCGTGAAGTTTGTTTCGTCGATTTATTTGCAGAATCTCTGTAACGCGGCGAACGAGCGTTTTTACCGGATGACCCGCCAGCGTCTGAAACTGGAGTTGAGCGAGGAAAATGATTTTGTGGTGCGTGATTTCATGAATGAGGGGCGGGTGAGGAGTGCCCGTACGCTTTCCGGCGGACAGATATTTCAGGCTTCTCTGTCACTGGCATTGGCTTTGACGGATAATATCCGACACTTGACGGGGAGTAACCAGAACTTTTTCTTTCTGGATGAGGGGTTCGGTTCGCTGGACCGGGAGTCGCTGAGTGTGGTCTTCGAAACCTTGAAATCCCTACGGGCAGAGAATCGGGTGGTCGGGTTGATTTCCCATGTCGAGGAAATGCAGCAGGAGGTGCCGGCGTGTTTGTTCGTGGAGAACACGGTGGAAAGGGGGAGCGTGGTAGAATTTAAAGTTTGAAATGTAGAATTTAGTAGAATGAGGTGGGAGGTCAAATCTAAAATCATAAATCTAAAATGGTACGAGTTGGTTTGTTATCAGATACTCATGGGTGGTTGGACCCGAAAATAGTGGAGTTTTTCAAAGATTGTAACGAGGTATGGCATTGCGGAGATATCGGGGACGTGGCGATCACGGATGAGCTGGCGAAACGGTTCACGTTACACGCCGTGTACGGGAATATTGACGGGGGAATATTGCGCCGGATATTTCCGGAGAAAGAGGTGTTTCGTTGCGAGAACGTAAAGGTGGTCATCACTCATATCGGTGGTTACCCGGGGCATTATGACCGGAAGATTGCAGAGACGTTACGGCGGGAACGCCCGCAACTTTTCGTGTGCGGTCACTCGCATATCGCAAAGGTAAAGTATGATCAGATGTTGGGATGCCTGCATATCAACCCGGGGGCAGCCGGGAAATTCGGGTTCCACACGGTACGGACTGCGGCTCGTTTCGAGATTAACGGGGACCGGATTGAAAACCTTGAATTGATTGAATTGGAAAAATAAATAATTTAAGAGTCTATTAGGACATTTAATGCTTTCTGTTTGTTACATTTGTACAGATTACACGTAGATAAGGAAGAACATAAAGTATATAATAAAGTATGAAAAGAGTATTACTATCGGCGGTAGCGTTGCTAATCGCCTGTTTAAGTTGGGAAAATGCTGATGCTCAACGGAAACCCCGTGAGGTACAGGAACAAGCGATTAAGTACCAGCGTTTGATGCAAATGATTGATGCCGCTTACGTGGATACCGTGGATTTGAAAAAATTGACGGAAGATGCTATCGTGAAGGTTTTGGCGGATCTCGATCCGCATTCCGTGTATATTTCCAGAGAAGAGGTTGAGGAGGCTAATGAACCGTTGGACGGGGGCTTTTTCGGGATTGGAATTCAGTTTAATGTGCTTAACGATACTTTGTTGGTCGTGGATGTGGTTGCCGGAGGACCGTCCGAGCAAGTGGGATTGTTGGCTGGTGACCGGATTATCGCCGTTGATGGGGAGAATATTGCCGGGATTGGGATTAGCAACACGGATGTTCGGAAGCGGTTGAAAGGCGAGAAGGGGTCTGTCGTGAGGGTAAAGGTGAAGAGAGGCAGCGAGATCATTGATTTTAATATCACGCGTGACATGATTCCGATTTATAGCGTTGATGCTTCTTACATGATCGATAAGAATATCGGATATATCAAGATTGCTCGTTTTGCCGCGACAACGGTGGAAGAGTTCGAGAAGGCCGTGAAGGAGTTGAAGGCTCAAGGGATGAAAGACCTGATTATTGACCTACAAGGGAATGGGGGCGGTTACATGGGTGCTGCCATCGGTTTGGCCGATCATTTGTTGGACGGGGAGAAATTGATCGTGTACACGGATAGTCCTGCTTTCGGGCGTATGGGTGAATCGTCCACTCCAGCCGGATTGTTTCAAGATGGGCGGGTAGTCGTGTTGATTGACGGAAATTCGGCTTCTGCCAGTGAGATCGTGTCAGGTGCGGTGCAGGATTGGGACCGCGGGTTAATCGTGGGGCGTCGTTCTTTCGGTAAGGGACTTGTGCAACGGCAATTCCCGTTGACGGACGGTTCTATGGTTCGTCTTACGGTGTCGCATTATTTTACACCATCGGGACGGTGTATCCAGAAGCCTTACAAGGGGAAGGATTATCAAGCTGAGGTGTTCGAACGGTATAACAGTGGCGAGATGTTCAGTGCTGATAGCATCGAGCTGACGGATTCTACAAAATATTACACGAAGAAGGATCATCGTTTGGTTTATGGTGGGGGTGGTATCATTCCCGACGTGTTTGTACCGATCGATACGGGGATCAATTATAGTTATTTTAATCGTTTGTTGGCAAAGGGCGTGATCAATGAATACGTGTTGAATTACGTGGACAAGAACCGGGAGTCGCTTCAAAAGAAATACCCGAAGTTTGAGACTTTCCGGAAGGATTTCCAAGTGACCAATGATATGGTCGATGAAATCGTGAAAAGTGGCGAGAAGCAAGGCGTGAAGAAGGACGAGAAACTTTTTACCCCGGTTGTGCCGGAAATCAAGTTGTTCGTGAAGTCGTTGATCGCCCGTGATCTTTGGAACATGAACGAGTTGTACCGAATTTCTAACGAGGAGAATAAGATATTGAAGGCTGCCGTGAAAGCATTGCATGACGGGACGTATGGAAAGATTATCAAGTAACGTCCCGTTACTTGATAATTTAAAAACTAAAAGCTAAAAGTTGAAAGAACCTGGAATTTGTAACCTGTGGGTTTGTAACTCGCCTTTGGCGTGATTTGTAACTAAATTAAAAAAAATGTTTTTTGATTCATGTTTTTGGTCCGTTTTTTGTTGCGAGTGTTTATTGATGTTAACGGTTCTGGTGTGTGCAGGGTATTTCAATCTGTAACTTGTAATTTGTTAACTTGTAATCGAACTGGAAAACGAGTTTTTCAGTTCTACCATAATTAACCTTAAATTTAGTGGAATGAAGAAGTTTTTCTTAGTGGTGCTTGCTATGGTCATATTAGGTAGCGTGCAGGCCCAAACAGCGTTTAAAAACAAAGTGGAAGGTTTAACCGGAACAGAGTTCTATTTTGGTCCGAAGTTCGGGTTTAACGTGGCAAGTATTAGTGATGGTCTAAACAAGAGTAAGTTTAGTTTCCATCTGGGAGCTTTTGCCGAGTTCAAGTTTAATGATCTTTTTGGTTTACAAACGGAATTGATTTATTCTCGTCAGGGAGATAAGGAAAAATCCGGAGGAGTGAAGACATGGGCTCGTGTGAATTATTTGAATATTCCTGTTTTGGCTAAATTCTATGTTTGGGAAGGGATTAGTGTTGATCTCGGACCGCAATTGGGTTTTGCTTTGAATGGTAAGAGTAAAACAAAATCCGGTGATACGGAAGTAAAAACGGATATAGACCATTTGAACACGGTGGATTTGAGTTTTGCTATGGGATTGTCTTACGATTTCAATATGGGATTGGTCATTTCTGCCCGTTACAATTTGGGATTGACGAATGTGATTGAGAAAGATAAATTCGGTGGTAATAACCAGAACCGGGTGTTCCAGTTATCAGCCGGTTGGAAATTCTAGTGGTTGTCTTTGAAATATAGTAACTTATCAATGTCACGATGTGAGATTGGTAAGTTGTACTGAAAAGGAGGTTGTCTATTTACTTTTAGACAACCTTTTTTTCATTTTGGAAGGTTGTTTAAAAAGTGCTTAGCTGTAAGACGCTGATTTACGAAGATAAGGGAGCGTTAAAGTACGTGACCTAATTTTTGGGAAGCAGGAATACGGCAGATGAATACTTTTTGGACACCTTCTTTTTTGTCGTGTATTTATGGTGTTGTTATTTGAGAATTGTTAATACGTTTGATTTTGAGGTTTATAGCTTGGTTTAAGCATGAATTTAGGATTTGTTTCAAATATTATTTAACGAAGGTTTATAGAGATTCTCCAAAACGACGTTTGACAAGTCGGACACCGCAAGTAGTAATTCTAGTTTAATAATTGATTACAAACAAATTAAACCTTATAAAACTTTTTTGGTTATTAAAAGAAAATACCTACATTTGTAATATCAAAAAAGGTTCGTTTAACGAATCAAAAAATGATAGTGTAAAGTGGTTGTCAGACCCGTAAAAGTGGGGACTGGTTGCAGGGACTGTCTAAACTATATTTAGACAGTCCTTTTGCTATTGTCTTAATAATTTTCGGGTTAATATTTGCGGGGCGTGTAGATATTCCGGGAGATAGCCTGCTTTGTTGGCCCGGGAGGGGCAGATATCAATACCCCCGCGTCGGGTGTAGAGACAGGATACGGCAAGGATTTCCGGATGGAAAAGATCCCACAAGCGTTTGTAGGTCATTTCACATATCTCTTCGTGGAAATGGTTCTCGTTTCGCAGGGAGACGATGTATTTCAAGAGAGAAGTATGATCCGGCAGGCGATTGGCTTGCATGTGGATGTAAATGCTTCCCCAATCGGGTTGTTTCGTGATCTTGCAATTGCTTCGTAACAGGTGACTGCATACTTTGATTTCCCCACTTCCAGTTGTCTGGCTTTCAAGTAATGTCGGGTTTTCACTGTATTCGGTGAAGGTTTCCCGTTCTATGCCGGGCGTGGTTTCCAACAACGTGTAATCTTGAAAGTCGAAATACGGTTTTTCGGGAGCTTGTTGGAAAAACGTGGCTTCTATATGGGTTTGCAGTATTTGTTCGAGGTCCGATTTCACCGTTTGGAGGTATGTTTTTATACCGGAGGGAATGTCTTCCCCGAGACGGGTCATGTTCAAAGAGTTCAAGTATAGTTTCAGCGATTTGCTTTCCACTATACACGGGCTGTTAGCCGGGTAAACCAGTTTTAAAACTCCGCATACGGGTAAACCGTTTTGGGTTAAGAATCCGGCTTCGTAAGCATGCCAAGTGTCGTACCCTTGGAACAGTTCTTCCGGGGCGTGAATATCGTAAATTTCCCGGTTCAAGTTACGCGGAACTGGAACGAGAATTGACGGGCAATAATCGGTCGGGTAAGCGACTTGTTGTCCGAGGACTTTGGCTTCAATACTCATGGTCAGAAGTTTTGCATATTGTATAATTTCGTGTAGATACCATCCAAAGCCAGCAGTTCTTCATGGCGTCCCCGTTCTACTATTTTACCCTCGTGGAAAACACAGATCATGTCAGCGTTACGGATCGTAGAGAGGCGATGGGCCACGACGATGGAGGTTCGGTTTTTCATCAGGTTATCAAGGGCTTCCTGCACGAGTTTTTCCGACTCGGTGTCAAGTGCCGAAGTGGCCTCGTCGAGAATCATGATAGGGGGGTTTTTTAATACGGCACGGGCGATGCTCAAGCGTTGACGTTGTCCCCCGCTTAACTTGCCCCCACGGTCTCCGATACAGGTGTCATATCCTTTTTCGGTTTGCATGATGAATTCGTGGGCGTTGGCAATCCGGGCTGCCCGTTCTACGTCTTCCCGGGTGGCTGATTCCACGCCGAAGGCGATGTTATTAAAGATTGTATCGTTGAAGAGGATCGGGTCTTGGTTCACGTTACCCATAAGTTCCCGTAAGCCATGTAACGATACGTCCTTGATGTTAATACCGTCGATTAGAATTTCACCTTTGATCACGTCGTAGAAACGGGGAAGGAGGTCGACAAAGGTACTTTTCCCGGAGCCGGATTGTCCGACGAGGGCAACGGTTTGTCCTTTTGCTATTTTGATATTTACGTCCTTTAAGACGATGCGGTCCGGACGGTAAGCGAAGCTTACGTTACGGTATTCAATCTCTTTGTTGAATCCGTTTAACGGTTTCGGTTGTTCGGGTTCCAATATGGTTGACTCGGCATTTAATATCTGGTCAATACGGTCCATGGCGGCAGATCCTTTCTGGATGCTGTATAATGCCGTGGAGAATTGTTTTGCCGGGTTGATGATCGAGTAGAAGAGGGCGATGTAGGCAATAAAGCTGGAGGCATCCATGAGCGGAGTATGTCCAAGGATAAGAAGACCACCGAACCATACAACGATCACCACGACAATGGTTCCGAGGAATTCGCTCATCGGGTGGGCGAGTGAACGACGCCACATTAGACGGTTCATGATTTGGCGGTATTGTTCATTATGAGTGGTAAAGAGTTTATCCATTTTATCCTCGGCGTTAAATGCCTTGATCACGCGGAGTCCGGAAAGGGTTTCCTCGATGTTGGATAGGATTTCACCCATTTTGTCCTGGCCTTCTTTGGAGCGTTTTTTCAGGGTCTTTCCTACCTTACCGATCAATGTTCCCATGATGGGTAATAATACCAATACAAATACGGTTAATTGCCAACTCATGAAGATCATGCCGGAGAGGTAGATCAAGATGATGATGGGGTTTTGGAAAAACATTTCCAACGAGTTCATGATGGAGTTCTCTACTTCTTGCACGTCACCCGTGGTCCGGGCGATAATGTCACCCTTGCGTTCTTCAGAGAAGAAGGGGAGGGGTAGAGATAATATCTTTTGATATATTTTCCTGCGGATATCTCGCACGACACCATTCCGGATAAACACGATTTCGTAGGAGGCGAGGTAGGAGAATCCGGTTTTGAATAAAGCGGCTAATACGAAGAAACCACCGGCGAATAGTAGGGTGGTTGATGCGGAAAAATATTGTTTCGATAGCGTAACGTAATAGTTGAAGTTCGTCATCAAGCTCTCCTTGTTTAGTTCGAAGGGAACGGGTTCTGTTACTTCTTCCGTCACGTTGAAAAGGATGTTTAGCACGGGTACAAGTAGCACAAACGAAATAGAGCCAAAAGCGGCGGAAAGAATATTATAGAATATATTTTTCCCAAGTCTGGATTTGTAGGGAGGGATGAATCTCTTCAGAATTTGTATAAAGTCACGCATTGAGGGGAATTTTGAATTTAAAATTTAGAATTTGGAATGGAGGATTGAAATATGAATATTCTCATTCTCAATTCTCCATTTTCAATTGTTTTATAGTTTCCCCGTGTAGTTTGACGGGCTGATTTGTTTTAGTTGTTCTTTCAGCTCGGCAGATACGTCAAGGGTGTCGATGAACTCGGCGATGGAATCTTGAGTTACCTTACTGTTAGTACGGGTAAGGGCTTTCAATGCCTCGTACGGGTTGGGGTAAGCCTCGCGGCGGAGTATGGTTTGGATAGCCTCGGCAACCACGGCCCAGTTATCTTCGAGGTCTGCTTCTATAGCTGGTTTGTTGATGATCAGTTTATTCAATCCTTTCAGCGTGGATTTGAAGGCGATGATCGTGTGAGCTAAAGGTACTCCGATGTTACGTAAAACGGTGGAATCCGTGAGGTCACGTTGCAGGCGGGAGATCGGCAGTTTATTGCTAAGGTGGTCAAGCACGGCATTTGCTATTCCTAGGTTTCCTTCCGAGTTTTCGAAATCGATCGGGTTTACTTTGTGGGGCATGGCCGATGAACCAACCTCTCCGGCTTTGATTTTTTGTTTGAAGTAGGTCATGGAGATATACGTCCAAAAGTCACGATCCAAGTCCAGCACAATGTTATTAATACGGCGCAGGTTGTCGAACACGGCGGCAAAGTTGTCGTAGTTGGATATTTGGGTGGTGTATTGTTCCCGTTCTATTTTCAGTTTTTCGGTGAGAAACTTGTTGGCGAATGCCGTCCAGTCGATTTCCGGATAGGCTACGTTGTGAGCGTTGAAGTTTCCGGTGGCACCGCCGAACTTACCGGAACAGGCTACTTTTTTCAGTAATTCCAGTTGTTTGGTCAGACGGTAAACGAATACTCGGATTTCTTTACCTAGTCGGGTTGGGGATGCCGGTTGTCCATGTGTTTTTGCCAGCATGGGTACGTCTTTCCATTCTTCGGACAGCTCTTCGAGCTTGGCGATCAGTTCATCAATCACGGGGTAGTATACGTCGTGAATAGCATCACGGAAAGAACAGGGTACTGCCGTATTATTGATGTCTTGTGAAGTCAGTCCAAAATGGATGAATTCTTTGTATTCGTGAAGGTTCAGCGCATCGAACCGTTCTTTTATGAAGTATTCCACGGCCTTCACGTCGTGATTGGTTACTTTCTCGATGTCTTTGATCTTTTGGGCATCCTCTATGGTAAAGTCCAAGTATATTTCTTTCAAGTTGTCAAACAGCGCATGGTCGAATCCCTGTAATTGTGGCAACGGTAACTCGCAAAGAGCGATGAAGTATTCAACCTCTACCATTACCCTGTAACGAATCAGGGCACTCTCGGAAAAGTAGTTTGCCAAGCTATCTACTTTATCCCTGTATCTGCCGTCAATCGGCGAAATTGCTGTTAATGCTTGCATATGTTATTTGTTTTTCACGTTATTGTTAAATCAAGGAACTCACTTCCTTGCGCGAAAGTACAAAATAGTTCGTAAAGTTCATAAGGTCTGGAAAGTTTATAAAGTCAGTGGCCCCTAGTAGGACACTTTGTTTACGGCAGCTGGAGCTTCCGATAGTATTTGTCGGAAGGACACTCGTGATTTTGGACTTTACGAACTTTGCGAACTCTCAAGCAACGTCGTAGCCTTGATGTTTGCGAAAAAATGTTTAAATTTACAGGGATTTTAATACACGCTTTATGGGTTTTGCACGGGATTTTTCGAGAGGATTACAAGCATATGGGAAAGCGATAAATTTATTGTTCTCCAATAAATTGTGGTATTTTATGCTTTTCCCAGTGGTGGTGGTTATCGCATTGTTCGTGGCTGGTAATTATGCCGTGGGGTATTTGGGTGATGGGCTTTCCGGGGTGATCGAGGCAAAAGTGACGGGGTGGATCGAGGGAATAACATGGCTGGAATGGGTGTCGGGAGTAGCTGGCTTTCTGGCAAAGTTACTGACCCGTTTCTTGTATTATATATTGTTTATCTCGTTCGGAGGATATGTGGTAATGATGGTGATGTCACCTGTTTACTCATGGCTTTCGGAACGAACGGAGGCAATCTTGTCGGGACGGGAGTACCCGTTTAACCTGAAACAATTGATTTGGGAAATTGGGCGGGGTATTGCAATTTCGTTGCGTTGTATGATATTGCAGTTGCTCGTGACTATCGTGTTGTTTTTTGGTTCGTTTATTCCTTTGGCAGGATTGGTTATGCCTATACTTACCTTTGGAGTTGGGGCTTATTTCTACGGGTTTGCTTTCATGGATTATGCCGTGGAGAGAAAGCGTTTCCGGGTGAAGGAAAGCGTACGTTATATGCAACGTAATGCAGGAACGGTAACGGCGATCGGGACGGTGTTTGCTTTGTCGTTGATGATCCCGTGGGCGAGTATTGTGGTTTGCAGTTTTGTGTCATTGCTTTCAGTTATAGCGGGGACAGTAGTTGTAGCGGGACAGTTGAAAGAGGAAAATATTAAAAAATAAAAGAATTACATGATGAGAAAGTGGCTGGTAGTTTTGATCTTGTTAGTGGGAAGTCTGTCGGTATTTGCCGGAGAGGGAAAAGACGAGTTAGGGAAGAGGCGGGAACTAGTTTATAAGGTGGATATTAAGGACGAAATTGGTCCTAGTATATGGCGATTGGTAAAAAAGTCTTTTGACCGGGCTACGGACGAGGATGCAGATATTATTTTGGTGCATATGAACACGTACGGGGGAATGGTCGTGTATGCCGATTCCCTGCGTAGTTTAATATTAAATTATCCGAAACCGGTGTGGGTGTTTATCGACAATAATGCCGCTTCTGCAGGTGCATTGATTTCTATTGCTTGTGATCGTATTTACATGCGGGAAGGGGCGAATATTGGTGCGGCAACAGTCGTGAATCAGACGGGGGAGGCTATGCCTGACAAGTATCAGTCGTATATGCGATCAATGATTCGGGCCACGGCTCAGGCACACGGAAAAGATACCGTGACGAAGAACGGGCAGACGGTGATTCGTTGGAGACGAGATCCTGGGATTGCTGAGGCTATGGTGGACGAACGGGTTGTGGTTGAGGGACTGACAGATAGCGGGAAGGTTGTGACGTTTACCCCGCACGAGGCGATACAATACGGATACTGTGACGGAATAGCAGAGAACGTGGGGGAGGTGTTGCAGAAAGAAGGAATTACGGATTACGAGTTGCACGAGTATAAACCTACAACGATGGATCGGTTTATAGGATTCTTGATCAGTCCGATCGTGCAGGGGATTTTGATTATGATTATTATCGGGGGAATTTATTTCGAGTTACAGACGCCGGGAATCGGTTTCCCGTTGGTGGCAGCAATAACGGCGTGCTTGTTGTATTTTGCCCCGTTATATTTGGAGGGAATGGCGAATTATGTGGAGATGATCCTGTTTGTGGTGGGGATTATTCTGTTATTGCTAGAGATATTTGTAATACCGGGTTTCGGTGTTACTGGTGTGCTGGGAATTGTTTGTGTGGTAGCATCGCTGGTATTGGCAGGAATTGATGATTTCACGTTTGACTTCTTAGCGGATTTTACAAGTGCTATTGTTCGCTCGTTGTTTTTCGTGGTGAGTTGTTCATTGCTCTCGCTGTTCGGGAGTATTTGGCTGAGTCGAAAATTGTTTGGTTCCCGGCGATTGAATTTTGCCCTTCATGCAGAACAGAAAGTGGAAGATGGTTTTGTGGGTGTGGATATGGCGGTAAAAGAGGAAATCGGTAAGGAGGGAACCGCATTCACGGATTTACGCCCGGCGGGAAAGGTCATGATTGAAAACGAGATATATGATGCCGTGTCGGATACGGGTGCTTTTATCGAAAAAGGAAAAGGGGTGCGGGTGGTTAAATACCAAGCAGGTCAGGTTTACGTGGTTATGATTGAGGTCATTTGATCTTTTTCAAAAGACGATTATATTCGTGTAAAAAGTTAGGAGTGAAGATGTTATTATCAGCATTTTGTTCTATCTTTTTGCGTGACCAGAAACGCCCTTCGTCTACTTCGTCATTATTGATGTGAATAGCGTCATGAGAAGTACAAAGAAAAGGGAACACGAGTTCTCGTTCGCGGGAACTCTCCCATATGTAAGAACCGAGGAAACGGGCTTTGAATTTCGTGATACCCAGTTCTTCGAAAGTTTCCCGTTTTAGGGCATCTTCTATTTTTTCTCCTAATGCGACGTGGCCCCCCACGGCTGTATCCCACATACCGGGAAGAAAGTTCTTTTTCATACTGCGTTTTTGCAGATAAATATCCCCTTGTTCATTAATCAGGTGAAGATGCACGACGGGATGCAGGAGCATGGAACCGGAATGACAACTTCTACGGGTGGCTTTGCCGACAACTTCGCCTTTTTCGTTCACGATAGGTAACCATTCGTCTTGACTCGCTGCTTTGGCAAGTAGTCTGTTTTTAACAAATAGTGTGAGGAAGAAGAGGACAATCAGAATGTATAATAGAGGTCCTTCTATGAATTGGTGTATTTCTTCATCGAAGATAAAAGCAGAAGCGAAAGCTAGGGTGGTATGCAATACAAGCAGGTAAAATAGCAGGCGTAACATCCGGTGCATGGCTTCTTGCTGTTCTGGGGTAATCTGCAATGTCTTGCGGTATGATTCGGGTAATGTCTGAGTCATGTCTGCTTTTGAAAATGCAAATATCCCAATTAGCATACACATAGCAGCTTCCACTATGGTTTGTTGTATCCTTTCAAATGAAGTACCTTCGAGCAACACGCTGACAGCTGCCAAGACAATAAAAAACAAGGTATTGAAGAGTGTCATTTTATTGATACGCTTCTCCCTTATCCATGAATAAAAAAACTCTCCGGCTCCTAACACGATTACGGCTATTAAACCGATTTTCGGGCCAAAAAATTCTTCGGCAATAAAGTATAGAAGAATAAGGATAAAGGAGGGGAGAAGTGACTTCATATAATTGAAAATTAAAAAGCAGGCTACAAGTTGAATAGCAACTTGTAGCCTGAGTTTGTAACTATCTGATCTCGGCGTTGAACAGGTGCTTGTAGGTTCCCATCAACTTGTTCATAATTTTGTCGATTTGTTTATCCGTGAGAGTTTTTTCTTCATCCAAAAGTGTGAAACTAACGGCATAAGATTTTTTGTCTGCACCGAGTTTCTCACCCTCGTAAACGTCGAATAATGTGACGGATTTCAACAATGATTTCTCTGTACGGAATGCCGTTTCCTTGATTTCCTTGAACGTGACACTCTTGTCGAGCAACAAGGCTAAGTCTCGTTTTACAGAAGGGAATTTCGGTAGCGGGATATAGGTTACTTTGAGGTTCTTGATGGCTTTCAGTATGTTTTCCCACGAGAATTCAGCGTAGTAAACTTCTTGGTTGACATCGGCTTTTTTCAGTGGGGCTTTGCTCAGTATACCCATGGATACGATGTGTTTATCCCCGGCTTTGTACGTCAATCCTTCCCGGAATATGTCTTTGTCACTGGCATCAATTTTCAGGTTATCGGGGTGAAGTCCAAGACGGTTTAATATCATTTCGCAATACGCTTTCAAGTAGAAGAAGTCTGTTTTCGTCTCTTTAACATTCCAAGTTGTCATGTTTTTATTCCCTGTGATGAAGAGGGCGAGCATATTGTCTTCCTTGTATTGTTTTTGCGGGTTGTCAATACCTTCTTTTTGATTGAACGTGTAAGCTTTACCGAACTCGAATAATTTTAAATTATGATTTTTCCGGTTGATGTTATAAGCAATATTTTCCAATCCCCCGAACAACAAAGATTGGCGCATGGCCCCTAAGTCTGTACTAAGCGGGTTGAATAACATGACTGTTTTTGCTGTATCAAAACTCTTGAAGTCTTCGTAATAACTGGCTTTTGTCAATGAATTATTCATTACTTCACAGAATCCGTTTGCTGCTAGTAAGTCTGAGATGATATTCTTCAATTGGAAGTCATCCGGTTTTTCGGAATAACTTAATGTGGATCTCACGCTAGCGGGAACCTCTACGTTATTGAAACCATAGATGCGGAGAATATCCTCGATCACGTCAGCTTCCCTTTGTACGTCGACACGGTAGGGGGGGACATTCAATAAAAGTCCCTCTTCGCACTCTTCCACGATCTTTATTTCAAGAGAACGGAGAATGTTTTTGATCACCTTGTGGTCAATCTTTTTACCGATTAACCGGTCTACGTGAGCATATTTTATAGCCACTTCGAAATCCTTCACGGGTTCCGGATAGATGTCGATAGGTGCACAAGTAATTTTACCACCGGCCACTTCTTTAATCATCATGGCAGCTAATTTTAATGCATAGATCACGATGTTCGGGTCTGTACCTCGTTCATAACGGAAAGAGGCATCCGTGTTCAAACCATGACGGCGAGCTGTTTTGCGAACAAATACCGGATCGAAACAAGCACTTTCCAAAAACACGTTTGTTGTTGTGTTCGAAATTCCACTTTCCTGTCCACCGAATACTCCGGCAATACACATGGGGGCTTCGGTGTTACAAATCATTAAATCATCTTCGTGTAACTCTCTTTCTACACCGTCTAAGGTCGTGAATTTGGTGCCTTTGGCAACACTTTTCACAATAACCTCGTTTCCTTTTACTTTGTCTTTATCGAAAGAGTGTAAAGGTTGTCCCAGACCGAAAAGGATGTAATTGGTTACGTCCACGATATTGTTGATCGGGTGTAATCCGATGGCTTTCATCCGGTTTTGTAACCATTCAGGAGAAGGTTTTACGGTTACTCCTTCGATACATATTCCGGCATACCGACGGCAGGCTTCGGGACGTTCCACTCGTACAGAGATTTTAGCATCCGTATTGTCTGGCTGGAAAGTTTCTACGGAGGGAAGAGTATAGTGAATATCTTGTGTTTGTTGTAAATAAGCGGCCAGATCACGGGCTACACCGAGATGAGAGGCACCATCAATCCGGTTTGGGGTAATATCGACTTCGATAACCGTGTCTCGGTAAACGTTGAAATAATCCGCAGCCGGTATTCCAACCGGGGTATCTTCAGGTAATATCATGATTCCGGCATGATCGGTTCCGATGCCAATTTCGTCTTCAGCGCAAATCATACCGTTAGAGGCTATACCTCGTATTTTTGATTTCTTGATCACGAACTCTTCGTCACCTTTGTAAAGGGTTGTTCCTACGGTGGCAACGACTACTTTCTGTCCTGCGGCTACGTTAGGAGCTCCGCAGACGATTTGTTCCGGTTCCCCCGTACCCAAATCAACAGTCGTCACGTGTAAGTGGTCAGAGTCGGGATGTGCCTCGCAAGTTAACACATGACCGATGACCAATCCTTTTAATCCCCCTTTTATTGCTTCAAATTCTTCGTATCCGCCAACTTCCAGTCCGATACTCGTCAGAATTTTGCAAATCTCTTCAGTGCTTTGGTCTATCTTTAGATAGTCTTTCAACCAGTTCAGTGATACGTTCATATTTTAATTTTAGGTTTTAGATTTTAAATTTTAGGTTCTGGCCGTGCAGGCCCGTATTTACAAACGATAATTTTCGAGTCCCTTAACTAAGGTCTAACATACGTTGAATGGGCAACCAAGCTTTTTCTCTTAAGTCTTCCGGGAGTCGTACTTCGTATTGCTCTTTTTCAAGGGATTCGAGTACTTTTTCCAAAGTTACTTTTTTCATCTGTCCGCATATCGTTTTCGGGTGAATGGGGATGAATTCTTTAGTTGGATTATCTGCCTGAAGTTTGTGAATGGTTTCCAATTCTGTGGCAATGATAAATCGTTGTTTCGGGGATTCCTTGGCATGTTTGATGATTCCTGCCGTGGAATACATGAAGGTACGGGGATGGTTTAATATCCGGTCATCGTGCGAACAACTGGATTCGGGATGAATCAGCACGTCGGCATCAGGATATTCTTCCAATTTATCCAGTACCATTTGGGTGTTAATTTTGTCATGTACGCAACAATCTCCGTTCCAAATTTCCATTTCACGTCCGGTGACCTTTTGTATATAGGCTCCCAGATTCTTATCGGGAACGAAAAGTATCTTTTTGTCTTTCGGCAGGCTTTGCACGATTTTCAAGGCATTGGAAGAAGTGCAACAATAGTCCGTGTAAGCTTTTACTTCTGCTGTGGTATTCACGTAGCTGACAATGAGGCCATCCGGGTTTGCTTTTTTCCATTCTCTCAAGTCATACCCGCTTACGCTTTCGGCTAAGGAGCAACCTGCTCCTTCTGCGGGAATTAGTACTTTCTTGTTGGGAGAGATGATGGATGCTGTTTCCGCCATGAAATGTACACCGCAGAAGACGATAATATCGGCTTCCGTGGTTCCAGCCATTTGGGAAAGTCCTAGGGAGTCTCCTAAATAATCGGCAATATCTTGTACTTCAGGACGGGTATAGTAATGCGCCAAAATGATAGCGTTTTTCTCTTTTTTGAGTTGTTTTATCCTGTCGATAATCTCTGTCTGCGTCATAACCTTGTTTTTTGAGACTTCAAAGATAAATATTAATTTAGAATTTAGAATGTAAATTTAGGATGTACCCTCATTCTACATTTTAAATTTTAGATTGAAACTTACGAAAGTAAGTTTTATAATCCTCAACTTTTATCTTTTAGTTTTTATCTTTTAGTTCATTTTAATGTTCATGCTGATATCCATTGCCGTAACTGAGTGAGTGAGTGCACCGACACTGATGTAGTCAACCCCAGTGGCAGCAACACCTTGGAGGCGGGGGATACTCATGTTTCCGGATGCTTCTGTCTTTGCCCTGCCTGCAATGAGTTTTACTGCTTCAGCCATAGTTTCGTTACTCATGTTATCAAGCATGATAATGTCTGCGCCCGCATCAATGGCTTGTTGTACTTCTTCCAGAGTCGTTGTCTCTACTTCCACTTTAATGCTTAGTGGAAGGTTTTGTTTCACGGCTTTTACGGCATTGGGAATACCTCCGGCAATCTTGATATGATTATCTTTCAACATAATCATATCGTAAAGTCCCATCCTGTGATTGGCTCCTCCTCCGTGGTGTACAGCCATTTTGTCCAGTACTCGTAAACCGGGTGCAGTTTTCCGGGTGTCTAGTAGTTGGGTATGTGTTCCTGCCAGCTCTTTCATGTAGTGAGAGGTGGCTGTTGCGATACCGGACATCCGTTGCAGGATATTTAATGATAACCGTTCTCCACAAAGTAATGTGCGGTAGCTGGCTTCTATGCGCAGGATAATGTCCCCCTTTTTTACTGTGGTTCCGTCAGTAACGAGAGGTTCCCATACTATATCTTTTTCAAATCTTTCAAATACTTGTTTCGCAATCTCCAGTCCGGAAATAACACCGTCGGCTTTTGCTTTCATTTCGGCAACAGCTTTTGCGTGTACTGGGATAATGGCGTTGGTCGTAATATCTCCCGTTGCGATGTCTTCTTCAATTGCAAGGTCGATGAGTCTGTTTATGAGCGAATCGTACATATTAATTTTAGATTTTAAATTTTAGATTCCGGCCAAGGTTCGCCTTCGGCGAGTTACAGGTTGGCAGGTTACCAATTACAGGGTCTTTTTAACTTTTATCTTTTAGCTTTCTGATTACCGGTGTTGTTTTGATCTCTTTGCCCTTCTGCTGAATGATGTGACACACATATTTGTCATTCGGGGTGGGATAGTCGGAACGGAAATGACCTCCGCGGCTCTCTTTACGGAAGAGAGCGGAACGAATGATTAATTCAGCGACGGTAAGTAGGTTTTTACTTACCAGTGAATAGTATTCGTTCTTTTCAAATATTTCGGTTTGTTCCAAATGAAGCAGGTTTTCCAATCCTTTCTGCAATCCATTTTCTGTGCGGATAATCCCGGCCTCTTGGGTCATGATGTCGGCTATCTTGTTTTTTAAAGACAAGTAGGTATCTAATTTCTTTTGATCTAGAGAGAATAAAGGCATGGTTTCCGGAATAGGGGCTTCCCGTCGGTTACGTATGGAGTCTTCCACTGCACGTTTTCCGAATACCAAACATTCGATTAATGAGTTAGAAGCTAATCTGTTGGCTCCCATAATACCGGACGAGGCGAGTTCTCCACACACGTATAGGTGTGGGATGTTGGTACGTCCCGTGAGGTCCGTTTTCACCCCGCCCACGGTGTAATGTGCAGCAGGAGCAACCGGAATACGGTCTGTCATATCGATACCTAATTCTGCGCATTTTTCGAAAATATTCGGGAAACGTTTCTTGATTTTTTCCGGATCAAGATGTTTTAACGACAAGAAAACATAATCCTCGTGGTGTTCTTTCATTTGTTGGAATATGCACTGGGCCACGATATCCCGTGGGGCGAGTTCTGCCAGTTCATGTTTTCCGACCATAAAGCGTTCACCTTGCTGATTTAATAGGTGGGCGCCTTCACCGCGCACCGCTTCACTTACCAGATATGCTTCTCCGGTAGGCGTGTAGATAGCGGAGGGATGGAATTGAATGAATTCCATATCCACGATTTCGCATCCGGCATTATAGGTTAAGGCCAAACCGTCACCAATGGTAGTGTGAGGATTGGTTGTACGTTTATAAATGGCCGAAGTTCCTCCGGAAGTCAAGAATACGTTGTGTCCCGAGAATACTTCTTCCCGGTTCTCGTTAAAATCCCAGCATCTGACACCGTAACATCCATGTTCGTCCTGTAGTAAGGCAATAACAGCATGATTGTCGAATATTTCTACGGTAGGACAATGTTCTACCTTATCAATGACAAAATTCGTGATCATTCTTCCGGTGGCATCTCCACCGGCGTGAAGGATTCGTTTTTGGTGATGGCCACCCTCTAAACCTAGGGCCAGTTCCCCGTTTTCCGTGTCAAAGTGCATACCGTCATTGATTAACTCCTGTATGCGGGCAGGCCCTTCATTTACCAGTACGTTCACTGCGGGGTAGTCACATAGACCTCTTCCAGCCGTGATCGTGTCTTGAAAGTGAAATAACGGGGCGTCATCTTCTCCGGTGACTGCTGCGATTCCTCCTTGGGCGAAATAAGAATTACTTTCCCTAATGTTTGATTTAGTTAATAGTGCAACTTTCCCGTAGGCAGATGCACGATAGGCCGTGTAAAGACCCGCTAAACCACTCCCGACAATGATATAATCGTAATTACGCATTTTTGTGTCATGTAAATTGGCACGAAATTAGGATTTTTTTATCTATATCCCGCCTCTTTCTTTCGTTTTTTCAAGATTTCTTTCCTTCAGTCTGTGTTTCTTGAGTTTTTCGAGAAATAGGAAATACTGATAGAAAAGCGTCATTCAAGGTGTTATCTGAAGTCCGTGAATGATTTGTTGAATTTTTCTCCATATGCGTTTAGGTATTCTTTGGTAAATTTCTCGTAACTTTTTTTAGCCAAAGAGTGTTTACCTAGAGCTGCGTAGGCGTTTATCCGTAGTTGGAGAGCATGTTCATTAAGTTGGTCAAACACGGATATGGAGTCCGCAATTTGTAATGCTAGATCAGGTTCTGTGGTGGTATTCACAGAAGTTGTCGAGTAACTGACAAGGGTGTCTATGATATAATCGGACACGGTGGCTTTAAAACGATCTAACCATTCATATCCGGCATCCGAGAGAAAACCTCCTTGACGGGTGAGTTGGAGCAGTTTCAAAATGTCTTCCCGAGAAGAAAGTTGTCCTTTATTATAAAGTGTCAAATAGTTATAATAATCGATATATATGGTTTCCGGGTTTAAGAATAATTCCCAACTCCCGGTTTTATTACTCACTTCATTTTCTCCGAGGGTATCTAAGATACTTCGGAGCTTTCCAATGTTGACGGCCCGGTTATTTTTGGCACTTTGTTCGGTTTTATCAAACCAAAGGATCTCTTTTAAACGTTCCGAAGTGATTCCCTTTTCGGGAGTGTGAGTCACTAACAATAAAAACAGCTCTTTCAAGAGAGGGGTAAATTTTTTGGTAATGTTATTTCCTTCTGCATCATAGATATGAAACCTTCCGAATAGGTAGATGGCATTTGTGGTGCGGGGAGAGTAGACCGGCAAACTGTCTGAAGTGGTCTCCAGTTCGTTTTCTAACTGGACAGCTGAGGCCGTTTGTTTACGGCGTAATAATTTCTTTCGGATATGAACTCCGCTAAATATCAGTAAATCGATAATCAAGATAAACACGAACCAGTACCATATAGTTTTAGGTATATGTTTGTCGGTCGTTTCAATGAACCGGATATTACTGATTTGTAAAGCGGGATTTCCGCTAGGGTCAAGCGCTTGTTCTTTATCTGCTGTGAAAGCAAATTTGTACCCGGCTTTAGGATTAAAACCGAGGTTATTGATGGTATATAACGTGTCCCCGAGTTGAATGGTGAACTCTTTTTTTTGTTGAAAGAGTGTCAGCTTGATATTGATTTCTTGCTCTCCGAATGTTGTTTTAAATTGGGGAATGGGAAGTTTCCTTAGGTTTTCTTTCGAATAAACAATGAGTTGTTGTAATTCTCCCCGGCGATAGTCGAGAAATACGTTATAATATTCGTTTTCATTGGACTTGATTTGTAAGATAGGTCCGAAATAAATTTGTTGTTGAGGTTGCAGCAAAATATCAAAATCTAATTGCAGGCGTTTTTTCAAGTAAATATAACGGTTTTTATCTGCCGGAATAGTGTCGTTCTTTTCTGTTTCGCTGTTATTCGTTTGTGCGAATAAAGTGATTTGATTGGAAATAATAAGCAGGAATATAACTAAAACGCTCACGCATAGTCTATATAGTGTGAGATAGTTGTTTGTTACAATTATATATTTCTTTGATTTTTTCATGTCCTGCAAATATAGTATTTGCGGACGAAAATCAAAAGTAAAAAATAACTGCCCGGCAAATAAAAGGATGCCGAGCAGTCTCAGATAGACTTTGGTTGCAAAAAGTCTAGAGTAAGTAGTTTATGGTTTGAACCATCATAGCTTCAAAATCATGTGCCACGCCTTTGACAATGACTTTCTTCCAATTGAATACCATGTTGTTGTCTTTACTAATGCGTTCACCTTCGCTATAATAATATTCTCCGCGGGCATAACGGTACAATCCCTGGGCATCGGATTGTTCATCATGACGCAAGGAATTATCATTGGGGTCAATGTCCTGATCTCCCAATGCGACAATAAGGTTCGAACCGAACAAGTGGGAAAGTGTCGTATCGTCTGTATAACCGGAGTTTTTCAACCCGTAGGGATATTCTATCTGTATGTTGGGAACCGTGTACCAGCCAGCATTGGCGGCAACAGCCTTATTCAAATGCAAGTTTTGTTTAAAGGTCACGAAACGATGTACGAATTGAGCTCCGGCCGAATGACCGAACAAGCTATATTGGGTGACCTGGTTACCGGTTTCTGCCTTTACGTAACTGAATATGGCCTCGATTACGGAGAAAGACCACTGCTCTTCTGGAAGAGCCTCGTTCTTTTTAAACATATTGCCTTCGATATATTCGCTGGTGGAATAGTATTCTTGTGGAAATTCCAAGGCGATGGCAATGATTTCCTTACTTTTGAAATTTTTCATCCATGCTGCCAGATAATCGTTGGCGTTTCTTCCAGTTCCGGGTAGGATAAACACGATTGGCATTGTCTTGATGTCTCCTTCCGGGATGTAGAAATGCAGGTTGATGGGTTTTGCTTTTAAAGGCTCGTAATCCGTGTAAGTTACAATCCCGTGACCCGTACCCAATTTGTTTAAAATCTGATCATCCACGTCACTTTTCCATTCGCAACTGTATAGGAAGAGGGCTATGAATAATGATATGATTAAATTGGTTTTCATCGTATTTGAAATTAGAAGATAATTTGAACTGAAAATTCTGCGCTAAGCTTTTCGTTTGCCGTTTTGAAGTTTGGGTTCTTCAGATAGGTAAAAGCTCCTTGACACATCAAACGGTTGTCGATAAAGTATTTTGCCACGCTTACTGCATACTCATTGGTTTCCCAAAGCGGGGAGGTCTCCGTTTCTTTGAATTCTGGTTTCACTTTGCTGAACCGGGCATCGAATCCCCAACCGCTTTTCAAAAGGTAACCCACCTGTACGTTATATCCGTTTCCAAGATTTAAGTAATTGGCGATTTCTTCCGGTTGTAGGGGTTGGTCTCCCGTGCTTTTCGTGTAAATACCTTTTAAATCAGTAGCTGATGTATTGACATATTCTGCCATAATGCTCCAGCCTTGCCATTTGAATAATAGATCGGCAGCGATTTTGCGAAGTGCTGGGAATTTAGAATTTCCGTCTTTGTCATAGAGAACGAAATCACCATGACCTTCGCCAACTTTGTTACTTGCTCCGTCATTGTAACTCATGGCTCCACCAACTAATAATCTTGGTGATTCTTCTCTGGCAAAGTCTGCACCTACACCGTCATTACCTGATTTGAACTCTCCTAGTGGAAGTACGTCTAAACGTCCTCCGTATTTTAAACCACCCATATCGATGTCAATAGAACTGGAACCGAAGGAATTTCTTCCATCTCCCGTGGTGACGGCGATAGAAGGTTTTAATGCTATTTTCCCGAGATGGAGTTTACTTTCAAAAAAGAGTCCCAGTTCACGTCCGGTACCAGAGAAGTATTGACTTACAATGCTACGGTTTGCCATACTTAGGTTTTTTTCGTGCATGATCATTTCCCGGTTATTGGTGAATGTTTGTTTTTGTCCGACAGTAATGGTCAGGTAATCTTTTAGATTGTAAGCAGCCCAAGCATCCATAAGTGGGTTAGAATCGGCAAAATTAGCTTCTAGCATAAACGTAAATTTATGGTGTAAAGCACTCCCTTTGAATCCGAAGAAAGCATTCTTCACGCCGAATAATGATTCATCCTCGCCGTCTTTTTCATTCCGGTAGGCACCGTAAACTTGGATAAAACCGTTAAGATTAAAGTTGTATTCGCCATCATTCAAGTTAATGTCAAGTCCTTTGCCTAATTCGAATTTGGCCGTGTTTTTATTATCCTGTGCAACAGCTGCGGTTACTGATAATAATGTTATGATTGTTATAAATAATGTTTTCATAATGCTGTTATTCCCTTATTTGTCACTGTTCATTTTTCGGTAGATCGGTAATTCTTCTCCTTGTTTTGTTTCGTAGATTCGGTAATTGATAAATCCGTTTGCGGCTTCCGGTTCGAGAACTGAGGCTGCCACGTTTCCATTTTTTTGGTTCATGGGAACCACGAATGTTCCGGCAGGGAAGAAGACTTGTTTCGAGTTTACGGTAGTTTTAACTTTTACCGGGTAGAATTTTTCAAATAGTGAATATTCTTCTTTGTAAGAATCTACCGTGTAAGTTTCAACATCAATTGTCATGGGGGTAGTCAATGTTTCAACTTTTACTCCTAGTTCTTGAAGTTTTCGGGCGATCTCCGGTTGGAGAGCTGAAATAAAATAAGCCTCCGGACGTTTTCGAACGAGGGTAGGGGCGGACTCTAAAGATAAATTAGCACATACTTTTACGTTCACCATTTGGTTCGTGTTCATACTGATAAACGGTAGCACGTAGTCATCCACGCTCTTGGGTGTGCTGGTAACGACAATGTCATTCCGGGTTTGTTCGGCTTGTCGGGTGACACGCATTACTTCATCGGCATGGTCATAGGCTGTTTTCAAATAAGATTCTGCTAAAGTGAATGCCGTACAGACTCTTCTTTTTAAAGAGGTCTTACCGATTTTTACCCCTCTCAATTCCATTAAAATAGCGACGGAGTTCCCAAGAGAGAAAGTATTTGCTGTTGATCGGGGATTGATTCCGCCCACGTTGAAAATGACTTCTCCAAACTTTTTGACTGTCGTGAAATAGTCGTGGTGTCGCAGTTGCTTTGCATCCAGAGCTTTGCGAGCATTACCGACAAATGTTTGGGCGGTCAGGTTCCGTAACTCTTGGGGAACATTCAAGTTACCCGAGTAGAGAAACATGGCATCGAATGAATTCGTGATGTTGTCCGTACTGATTAATGTGTAATCTGCACGAAGTGGTTGAAATTCATGAAAATCGACAACGACCTGAGGAGCATATTGGTTGTAGAAATTTCTCAATACGACAGCCTCGGGAGTAGCTAGTTTACTTTGATCCCGGTTCAAGTCTAAGGTGTTGGCTGTCACTCGTTTCAAATGACTTCCCCCGTCGATATTTACCATTGGAATAATAGTGATTTCCAAACGTTCCAACAGATAAGCCATGTTGGGATCATTTAACAGGCGATCCATCGTGTAGAGCATACTTTCCGTACTCCCCGGTTCATCTCCATGTATCCGGCCAAGAAACAGAACTCGTAACTTGACATTCCGGGTCTTTCCGGCAATTCTTACGGCAGGTATTTCTATCCCTTTCTGGGTTTTTCCAATAAAGGACAAACTTGCTGTCTCCGGGTGGCGGGTAATCAAGTTATTGATATAAGACATCATTTCGTCATAAGTCGTGCATGCATTTCCTTTCTGGAACCACGGTGTATGAATATCCATCTCCGGATCGGCAAAGAATTTTTTGGCCACTTTGGCAGGTTGTTGGGCCCATAAAGCACCTGCTTGTAGGAGAATCAATAATGTAAATAAGTATTTTATCATTGTATTCATCTTTTGCAGTTTTTAGAATGAGAATTGAATCATAGCTTGTAATAAAGTTTCGTTACCTTCCGTTACGATGCTATTCACGTTCTTACTTCCCGGCTCGGCATCCACGAATACAACAGAGGCCTGTACTTTTACCGCGTACGATTTGGTCAGGTATTTGGAAATACCGAATTCGTAGAAGTTATTGCGGTTAAAGTAGAGTTCGTTATGCAAGAACGAGTTTTTATCCGGGTCAAAATGCGTGTAACGAGCATCAATAGACAGGCGGTTCTGAAACATATACCCGGCTTGAATATTGTATCCGGCTCCCAACATCATACGGGCTTTTACGTAATCTTTCATATTTCCTCCAAAATCAGTGGATGTACTTCCGTCATTTCTTACCCGTTGGGTGATTTCACTGGGAACGTGAGCCCAAGTTTTTACGAATTCTCCCAAGACGGAGAAGCCCATGTATTTAAAATGGAAATCTGCACCGAATTTGATGTAATCCGGTAGGACTTCTTTGTTTTCGTCATTTAAGTAAAGGATGGATCCGCTTTCCCGGCCTCTCCGGTCACTGATACCCACGTTATAACTAAAGGTAGTACCGACAGAGAGTTTCGGGGTAACTTCCCTTGCCATATCTCCGCCTCGATTTTCCCCGTATGCCCGGAATAAACCGAAAGGTAAGTAATTGATGCGTGCTCCGTATTTGAGTCCTCCGTGACGACGGGTAAATGTGGCACTACCGTCACCATCTGTGATAACGATAGAGGGGCGAAGATATGCCGTGTGACCAACACGGAACGATCCGTCAACAAAAAGACCGACTTCCCGGATGGAACCGAAATAAGAGGATAGTTTGCTTCGATCCACGAGTTGTAATGTATTTGAAGTTATTCCGAGTTCGCGGTTATCGGTTGGCGTGGATTTTTGTCCGAAACTTAAAGTGAGTCCTTTCACGGGTTTGTAAGAGATAAAGGCATCCAATAGCATACCGTTTAATTCACCGTCACCCCCATTGGCTTGGGCAAAGTCGGTTTGCAAGCGGTAGCTAACTTTACCACCCCACGCATCTCCAGAGAGGCGTAAGCGTAAACGTCTCATACGAAAACGGGAATAGAACTGGTCGTCACCCTCGTATTTGCGGGTTTCAAACGTGGTTTGCAGGAAACCTCTCAAGTTTATATTATATCCACCATCCGGGGCTGAGAAAGTAATCCCATCTCCCAGACGGTATTTATTCACGATGATCTTGGCTGCATCGGAATCTGCTGTTAAAGTTTCTGTGTCAACATCTTCGAAATCCGTTTCTTGAGAAAAAACGGGGAACCACAGAAGCAAGATAAACAGCATGGTTATGAATTTATATTTTTTCATCTCGTTAATTTCAAGTTATCTATTCAAAATTTCCAACTTTGACTAATTTCCCTTCCTGCATCCACACGGTACCGCCCACGATCACGTTTTGTAGATTCAAGTCGTTGTCAAAGAAACATAGGTCTGCATCATAATCCGGAGCGATACGTCCTTTTGTTCGTAGTGTCATGTTTTTAGCCGGATTCGATGTGACTGGGCGAATGGCATCTTCTATGGACATACCGCCTTCTTTTACCAGTTTTTGAACCTGTAGCAAATTCAGATGTAAGGGAGCTTTATAGAAAATAAGATTTCCGTTTTCCGGGTCCTTTTTACTCATTCCCGCATTTCCGTCACTACTGAAAGTCATTTGTTCGATAGACACGCCTTTTTCCAGTCCGTGCAATAGAATTTTGTACGGTTCATCAAACTTAGTTCCTCCCGTGGATATATCGATAATTCCTCCTAAAGAAGCAAATTCGATGGCCTCTTCGAAAAGTGCAGCCGTCCGTCCTACGTGAGTCGGGGAGATATGCTTTACCAAAGTCGGGTATTCCCGTGCAATTTCCAAGAGAAGCTGCATTCGGGAAGGTAAAGCTCCCAAGTGAATATGGAGAACTCCTCCTTTACCGGAAGTCAAACCTCCCACGTGTACCTGGTTGATTAGGCGCAGTAACTCCTGTTTCGTAGGGAATGAACACCGTTCGTCGCTGATGGCTACTTTGCAACCGATGATCTTGTCGATAAACAACATATCTTCTGCAATGCTTTGCGTGATAGTCTTGGGTGGTACTGCAAAATAACTTGTGAGCATATATGCCCCGATACCATATTGCTCTAGCGATTTACACTTGGCATAGAGCGTGGTTAATTCTTTCGTGATCCCATCCGTTCCTAACATCCCGACAACGGTAGTTGTTCCACAGCGAATCAGTTCACTCGGTTGCACTTCCGGAGTGATGGAAAAATAACCGCTTTTCCCTCCGGCACCGATAATGTGCATGTGTTGATCGATGAAACCGGGAGTCACGATCAAGCCCCCGGCATCGATCATGGAGTGTTTTACACCCGTTAAGTCTATCTGATCGTCAATCATAACGATTTTCCCGTTACATACGAGCAGATCCTTTATCCCCAATTTTTCTGGGGCGTATATATTTGCGTGCTTTATGACTGTTATATTCATATTTTAAGCAATAAAAAAGTGATAAACTAGCATGACAACCATCGTGAATGATAATGGGATCAGGTTCCGGCGGGCCAGATCGAATGAGGATACGCCTGCAATTTCCGATATAGCAATGATCACTCCTGCGATGGGGGAGGCTGCCCGTCCCATACTGGAGGCCAACTGCATGGGTAGGATCATGTGAACTCCTTCAACTCCCACTTTTGCTGCAATAGACGGCACGAGCGGACCGAAAGAAAAGAAAGATGCGTTACCACTTCCCATGAGCATGGAGGCCGCGAAGATGAGTAATGTCATCAATATGGCAATCCCTGCACCGGAAAAACCGATGTGTTGGGAAAGCATCACGAGAGAATCGATAAATCCAAGGCTGATTAATCCTCTGGAAAAGACTTCTGCTGCCACGATCAGCGTGATAACGGTAGCAAATACTTTTCCCATCCCGTCCCAGAATGTTTTGATGGATGCAAATACTTGTTTGATATTGCGTTGACGAATGAATTCAAAAATAATCGCAATAAAGAAAGACATTAACATGGCTGTTGTCGTGTCGAGTTCTACCGGGAAACTAAATAGCTGGATATATTTGGAAAACACGATCAACAGGATCAGAGGTAATACCGGGAGAATGGCATAGATTAACGGGACGTCAACTTTGAAATCTTCCTGTTTTACTTCTTCTGTTTGTTTCTTCAATGCGTCTTTTTTATCGTAATAGCGATTACTGAAATAATACACGATCATGAGCAGTATTGTCATGGGGATTGTCAGTGGCATTTGATGTTCTATAAAGTACATCACGTTATTCATTCCCACGAGTTCCGATGCCCGGGCCGTGTTGGCTGATGCCGGGCCCATATCGAATACTGTACAGGCTGAAATTACTGATACGGCAGATAGTTTACTGACTCCTAGGCTTACCAATACGGGGTAAATGGATGCTACGAGTAATAGTCCCAAACCCGTGGCTGAAGGAGTACAGATAAACAGAAGTTGTCCGATTGGGATCACTAACGATGCTGCCAGATAGGGATATTTTCGGAAGATGGATAGCGGTTGCATGGAAACGTACACCAATGCATCACTTGCTTTGATTTGTTTCATGTAAGCCACGAATCCCCCGATGGTCATAATCATCAAGCCCACTCCCGCACCTTTCTCGCTGAATATTTCTTGAATCACTTTGAACAGATCGAATTCTTTCAGTCCTGTGGCGTTTTTCAGTTCCGGGATGTCAAACCCTAGGATCAAAGCCAAGGTCAACATGGCCAGCCCGCTGAAAAGTAATACCGCTTGGGCGTGATACTTCTTAAACAGCCAGTAAGCTGTCAGGGCGATGAATTGAATGGATATAAGTGCTCCTATATAAATCATGATTGTAATTATTTTTGTACACCGTCAATGGTAGACAAATTATCATATATTTCAGCCGGAATTGTAAACGGTGCTCCAGGATTCTTGCTTAATTTAATGGAAGTCAATTTAGTATTTTTTGATAAATCGATACTTTCCAGTTTATTGTTTACGAGATCAAGAGTTGTTAATTCTAGGTTTTTACTTAAGTCTATTGTAATTAATTTTTGGGAATCAGATGCTTGTGTACTTGCTTTACATCTTAACGTTTTTAGTTTCGTGTTCTTTGTGACATCTAAAGAACTTATTTTGTTATTATTTAAATCTAATGTTTCCAAGTTTACCAATGCAGATACATCAATTTCCGTGACGTTATTCGTTACTAATGTTAAAGATGTAATCCCTGTGAAGAATTGTATTCCATCCAAATCAGTTAATTTATCTTTAGCAGTACTTAATCCTGCATCCTCTAATTCGTTTGGAATATCCCCGTTTTTAGAGAGATTTAGTTCTCCCGTATATGAGGCAGCCTTTTCTTTGTCTATTTTATAAGTATTACCCTCAACTGTAATGATATTCAGGTTTTTTAGACGGTAATTCAAATATTCTCCTAACACTTTATTATTGATTACATAAAGATCACCTTCTTCTGGAATGGAAGGAGAGCCCCCTATTACGCCGATGGCAGTAGTTAGGTTATCAAAAATTTCTTGGGATATAGTTAACGGACTTGGTGTATTACCCTTTAAATCAACAGATTTTAGTTTTGTGTTTTTAGATAGGTCCAAACTTTCTAACTCGTGTTTTTGCATTGTTAGGGTTACTAGTTCGGTGTTTTTCGTCAAATCAATTTTCGTCAATCTTTGCTCTTCTCCGGCCTTGGAACTGGCATTATAACTTAATGTCGTTAATTTTATATTTTTTGTCAAGTCTAAAGTACCGATCCAGTTATTATTCAAGTTTAATTCTGTTAGGTTTACTAGATTGGTTAAATCAATAGATGTCAATTCATTGGAAATAAGGATGAGGGATGTGGCTCCCGGGAAATATTGAATGCCATCTAAATTTGTGATTTTGTTTGCTGCGGTAGTCAGTCCAGCTGTTTCTAATTTTTTGATAAAAGTACCGCTTTTATTCAAGTTGATTTCTCCTGAATAATTCTTGGATTCTACGGTATCAATGACATATGAGGTCACTGCGTTTCCGTCTTCCATCGTGGTTTGAGAATAAACACCTGTAACTTTCAGGTATTTTAAATACTCCCCGAAAGCATTATCTTTGATGGGATAAAGATTGCTTTTGTCATCCGGACCGGAGTCTTCGGTAAATGATACGTCATCTGTCGTACAAGCTTGAAAAGCGAGTAGGGACAAAATGAATACAATGCATAGATGTTTTGTTTTCATAGTGAACTGATATTTATAATTAATGATTTTAACTCATTTTACCATCAACAAATTTATCCTCCAAGGGTAAACAGATCGATAAATAATCTGCTAACAAATCATTAATTATTGCCTTTTTTCAGTTATTGATGTTGTTTTGTAGGACAAAAATACGTTTTAGCATTAAAAATTCATGTATAAGAAGAAAAAATAGAATTAAATAGTAATTTTGAATTTGTGAATGATTTATGATATGAGGATGAAAATATATGGGTTAATCATTATCGCTCTTTTGGTGAGTGCTTGTTCTTCAGACAAGCCTTCTAAAAAGTGTATTTACCCGGCAGGAGATTTATTCTTTAGCAAGGAAAAGGCTGGTTGGAAAGAAGTGTATATGGATGAAGAGTATTCTGACACGGTATTGGTATACAATCCCACGAAAACGGGAATTCATTTGGAAAGTTTTAATCATTTCCCTGAAATCTCTTGTCGGAAGATTGGCCATTCCAGACAGGATTGGAGTTTAGGAGGATATATTGTAGAACCTGGAACTTGCGACACATTAATTGTAACGTTGTGTATCAAAAATGAATCTATGTTAGGTAATTACTATAATGTGTTGCGTTTCGTGATAAATGGAGAAGTTGATTATGATTACGGGTTTATGATTGATGTGCCTGTACGGGAGGATTTTGAGCGTTGGAGCGAGGAGGAAAAAGCACAAGCTCCTCATTTTACAGTCGACTCGACGGAACGTGATTTTGGAACGCTTCGGGAAGGAGAGGAGGCCAAGATGGTTTTTAAAATACAGAATAGGGGGAAACGTAATTTGATTATCCGTAAAATAGAAACCACTTGTGGTTGTACTGCAGTACTCCCCAGTCAGCGTGTTCTTCTTCCTGACAAAGAAATGGAGTTGAATGTCATTTTCCACTCTGCAGGACGGAACGGTAAACAACGTAAAGTTATTACCCTTTTTTGTAATGATCCCCGTCAACCCATGATCCAGCTGATTGTGAAAGGTGAAGTAAACTGAAGATGTTGCATGATTTTTGGGACGGACAACCTGTGTGGCATGATTATTTAGACCTATCGTTTACATTTAAGTTTCCGCTAGATCCGGGAGATAATTATTGAAAAATTATTTGAGAAGTTGGTGTTATAAACTTGACACCTTGTCCGATGATTAGCTATGGTTAGGCTATCCTTTCCTTTGACCATGAACATAGCATAAACATACCATGTACATAGTATGAATACTGATATGTGTATATGATATGTTAGTGTTATGTCTGAATTTTGTAGGTGTTCTAGGGCAATGATTAAGGAAAGATAGACTAGATATACCTTATTATAAAAGGAGTTTTTCATGTAAAAATGAGTTTTGATATTTTCTTTTACAATCCGTTTATTTCACGATAATGGTAAAAACACTCAATCAAATGCTTGCAGTTACGATAGTTAATAATTTGGGGGATAACTTTCAAATAAAATAGAACAATTAAAATGTTCATCCGATTACAGAATCGAGGATTTTGGTATGAATATCCGTAAATCATATACAAACCCACTTGTTTTATTGCCATAAATTTGCTATTGGAAGTTTAACAGTAGAAGATCACAAATTATGGATAAGAGAAATCTTTTGAAAATTATATCGAGTTTTGTATTACTTGTCATGCTGTCATGCAGCTCGATAGTAAAAGAGAACACTGATCAACCTAATATCATGGAAATAGAGAAGAAAAATCTCGGGAGTTTATTGGCTCTCTATCCGAAACCGCTGACAGTTGTTGGTACGAAGGTGGACGGGAAAGTAAATTGGCTTGTTGTCGGACATACGGGTGTTATCGGTCATGACCGTATACTCGTTAGTATGAGTAAACAGCATTATTCTAATCAGGGAATCAAAAAATTGAAAAAATTTTCCATTAATCTAGTTAATCGTGAGATGTTGCCTAAAGTGGATTTTGTGGGAAGCGTGAGCGGGGAAACGGTTGATAAGTCGCACGTGTTTGCTTTTCATATTGGGGAGAATGGTACGCCTGTTATTGACGTGTCACCTTTGACGATGGAGTGTAACGTGGTGGATATTTACGAAACTGAAGGTTTTGATAATTTTATTTGCACGGTGGTCAATACCTATGCAAGTCCTGATGTTCTCAGTAGCAATGGTAAACTCGATTATACCCGTTTAAAGCCCGTGTTGTTTGAGTTTCCAACCTATTCTTACCTTGCCACGGGAGAAATAATTGGCAAATGCCTGAATTTGGATGAAGAACCCGGTATGTGTGCTAAACAATCGATGGCGGCAGATGGTATCGTACGCCTGTCAAAAATAGAGGTCTATCCGGAGTATCTTGATGAGTATATGAAGTATGCGACTGAAGTGGGTGAAGTTTCCCTGCGTACCGAACCAGGTGTGTTAACCATGTATGCTGTCCGCGAAAAGGAAAATCCCTGTATGGTAACTATTCTTGAAACTTATGCAAGCCAAAAGGCGTACGAGTTACATATTGCATCGGAACATTTTCAAAAGTATAAACAGGGAACATTGCACATGGTCAAGAAATTGACTCTCTCTGATCAGACACCACTTAATCCTGCCAACCAAATCAATAATTTCATTCAATAAATAAAATGATTATGAATAAATTTCTTTTATTTTCAGTATTCAGTATTTTAACATTAAATGTTATGGCACAAGAAAAGATCGTACAAACGGCTGGGCGTAACCAACTTGGGGAGTTTGCCCCTAAATTTGCGGAACTCAATGATGATGTCCTTTTTGGTGAAGTTTGGAGTCGTACTGATAAACTTGGTTTACGAGACCGTAGTTTAGTGACGATTACTTCCCTTATTAGTCAGGGAATTACGGATAATTCGCTTGTTTTTCATCTTCAGTCGGCGAAAAAAAACGGAATCTCCCGTACCGAAATTGCCGAGATTATTACCCATATAGGCTTTTATGCCGGTTGGCCGAAAGCGTGGGCAGCATTTAATTTGGCAAAAGGTGTGTGGGCGGAAGACACAACTGGTGATGATGCAAAGGCGGCTTTCCAACGCAAAATGATTTTCCCTATCGGTGAGCCGAATACAGCATACGCAAAGTATTTTATTGGGAATAGTTATCTCGCTCCGGTTTCTCGTGAGCAAGTTGCGATTTCCAATGTCACTTTTGAACCACGTTGTCGTAATAATTGGCACATCCATCGTGCAACGAAAGGTGGAGGACAGATGCTTATCGGTGTTGCCGGGCGTGGTTGGTATCAGGAAGAAGGTAAGGCTCCCGTGGAGATTTTGCCTGGTACGGTCATCCATATTCCTGCTAACGTGAAACATTGGCATGGAGCTGCTGCCGATAGTTGGTTCGCTCATTTGGCCTTTGAGATTCCCGGAGAGAAAACCTCTAACGAGTGGCTCGAACCGGTTACGGATGAAGAGTACAATAAACTCGAACAGGGTAAGTAATGATTATTTTCGCTGATCCTGCTGTTTTTTAGGACGTTCTTTATATATTTGACAAAAATGGATGAAGATGTTGTCCTAGAAAATGCAAATATATGATTACAGATATTCGTTTGAGAAGTCAGCAGTTGGTGGATCCGGCTTTTAATGATCCTAAAAGAGCTTGTGGCGTGGATGGGCGCTTTGCAGGGACAGGAGTATAGTATGGCGAAATGGGCTATAGGTTTGCGGTTGAAAAAGCCGGATATTCGGAAGGTAGAGGCGGCTTTGGAGAAGGGGGAGATATTGAGGACTCATGTGCTACGTCCGACTTGGCATCTGGTTGTGGCAGAGGATATTCGATGGATGTTAAAACTGTCGAACAGACGGATGAAGCAGGCGTATGATTCGTATTGGAAGAATCACGGAATATCGGAAGAGTTGTATATTAGGGGCCATGATGTGATCGTGAGGGCTTTGGAAGGGAATAGATATTTGACCCGGCAGGAGATTGGCGAGGAATTGAATCGGGCGGGAGTTGTCGTGGGGGATGATTTGGTGAAGTATTTTTTGGGGAGGGCGGAAGTAGACGGTGTTATTTGTAATGGAGTGGATAACGGGAATAAACGAACTTATGCTTTACTGGACGAACGGGTTCCCTCTATGAAGGAATTGCACAAGGAAGAGGCTTTGGTGAAATTGGCAATAAAATATTTCAGGAGTCATTCCCCTGCTAGTTTACAAGATTTTATCTGGTGGTCAGGATTATCTATAACAGAGGCGAAACAGGCGATTAGGTTGATTGATTCGGAACTGATCACGGAAAGAATAGGAGAGAGGGATTGGTTGATTCATGAATCGTGTGCAAGAAATGTACGTGCGAAACGGATTGTACATTTGTTGCCTTCGTATGATGAATATCTCATCAGTTATAAAGATCGTTCGATGGTACTGGCACCGGAGTATTACAGAAAAGCTTTTAATACCTTTGGTATTTTCTATCCGGTGATTTTGTATAATGGGAAAATTATCGGGAATTGGAATAAGTCTGCTAAGAAAAAACAATTCGAAATAGAATCTTCATTTTTTATTCCGGGGATAAATGTCGATGGGGCGGAGTTAGATAAGGCAAAAGAAAGGTTTAGGATATTTTATAATAGGTAGAATGACTGATGCAGATCAGTCGGGATGTCGGTTAGGATGAGTTCTGACCATTCTTCTCGGGCCGGGATTACCCGATGATGTGTAAGTTTGATTGTCGGCAAGATATTGATACGTGTGGTTGTTCTAAACTTTTTTGCGTTCCCAATAGTTCAATATCCGGTTGCAGGTGAGGCTAAACAGATATATTTGTTCAAACATAAGGTTACTCTATTTGTAATCTTGCATACGTTCCATAATCTAATTTTGATTGTTTATAAAGTCAGAACGAGTGAAATTAAAAACAAAATAGCCCTAGATACGTATTCCTTTTTTAATTAATTTTGGCGTTCAAAGATAAGATTATGGAATGGTTGACTAGTTTATTAACAGAACATTCAGTGATTCAAGCCGTAATAGTAGTTTCTCTGGTGTCTGCGGTAGGGCTGGCTTTAGGGAAAATCAGTATGTGGGGCGTGTCGTTGGGAGTAACTTTCGTATTTTTCGTGGGCATCATGGCAGGGCATTTCGGGGTGTCGATTGATCCGCAAATGTTGAATTATGCGGAGAGTTTCGGTCTGATTATTTTCGTGTATGCCTTGGGTGTACAGGTGGGACCCGGTTTTTTCTCTTCTTTGGGGAGAGGGGGACTGAAATTGAATATGCTGGCCATGTTGGTGGTTTTGTTGGGAATTGTGATGACCTTGGGATTTCATTGGACCACGGGTGTATCTTTGCCAGATATGGTGGGAATTTTGAGTGGTGCAGTGACGAATACTCCTGCATTGGGAGCAGCCCAGCAGACTTTGAAACAGTTGAATGATCCCGCTATTCAGCAATCGGATTTGGCTTTGGGGTGTGCCGTGGCTTACCCGTTGGGAGTGGTGGGTGTGATTCTTGCCGTTATTTTAGTACGTAAACTTTTTGCTTCCAGCATATTTTTCAAGAAAAGTGATGAAGATAGTCACAAGAAGACAGTAGTTATGGGTTTTCTTGTGAGTAATCCCGGTGTATTTGGTAAGACAATTAAGGAGATTGCTCAACAATCGTCCAAGAAGTTCGTGGTTTCCCGGTTGTGGAGGGCTGAGAAGGTGATTATTCCGGCGTCCGATACGATGGTAAAAGAGGGGGATTGTTTGCTGATGATCACGACGGAAGGGGATGTAGAGGCATTGACCATGTTGCTTGGAAAGCGGGATACGAGGGATTGGAATAAGGAGGATATTGACTGGGACGCTATTGATAGTCAGTTGGTGTCCCACCGGATTGTGATTACCCGGTCGGAAATTAACGGGAAGCGATTAGGGGCGTTGCGTTTGAGAAATCAATATGGAATAAATGTAACCCGCATTTACCGGGCTGGTATCGTGTTATTACCCACGCCAGATTTGACTTTGCAGTTGGGTGATCGATTGACGGTGGTCGGGGAGGAGTCTGCCATCGCGAAAGTCGAGAACGTGGTGGGGAATGCCGTGAAGGATTTGGACGAACCTAACTTGGTGGCCGTTTTTATTGGAATGGTGTTGGGTTTGTTGTTGGGATCAATTCCTTTGACGATTCCGGGCATTAGTTTTCCGGTAAAGTTAGGTTTGGCCGGGGGACCTATCGTGATGGGAATTCTCGTGGGGGCTTTCGGTCCTCGAATTCACATGGTGACTTACACGACAATAAGTGCCAATCTGATGTTACGGGCATTGGGACTTTCTATGTATTTAGCTTGTTTGGGACTTGATGCGGGAACTCATTTCTTCGAAACCGTGTTCCGTCCGGAGGGTGCATTGTGGGTTGGTTTGGGATTTGCCATTACGGTGATTCCGGTGATCCTTGTTGCAATTGTATCCATTAAATGGATGAAGATTGATTTCGGTTCGGTGGCCGGAATGTTGTGCGGGAGTATGTCAAACCCGATGGCGCTGAATTATGTGAATAGTACGGTGGATAGTGACACTCCTTCGGTGGCTTACGCAACGGTTTACCCGTTGACGATGTTCGTGAGAGTTATTATGGCACAGGTGATTTTAATGTTATTCTTGTAAAAATGTTAAAATAGAACATATTGCTGGTATAGGATTTGATGCAACTCAAGTATTGTTCAGGGGAAGGTTGTAACTAAATGTTATGATATTCCGTAAACATATATTCAAATAATGTGAAATGTCAGGAAAAGAAATTCATATGAAAGAGACTTTCCAAGTTTTGGGCATGAGTTGTGCTGTTTGCGCTTTGAATGTGGAAACAACACTTAGGGCTCAAGAGGGGGTTTACGAGGCAAAGGTGAATTTTGCCGGTTCAACTGTTTTAGTGGATTATAATCCGCAGGTGATTACCCCTGTGGAACTTCAAAAAGCCGTGGAGGCTGCCGGTTACGAGCTAGTAGTGGAAAATACGGAGGATACGGATCAGGCAGATCGTTTGCAACGGGAGGAGTTTCTCGCGTTAAAGCGAAAGACAATTGGGGCTATTGTTTTGGCGATACCCGTGTTCGTGATCGGTATGTTTTTTATGCATATGCCTTATGGTAACTGGATTATGATGGCTTTTACCATTCCGGTAATGGTATTTTTCGGGCGTGGCTTTTTTGTTCATGCCTATACGCAGTTAAAACACGGGCGTGCGAATATGGATACGTTGGTGGCAGTTAGTACAGGCGTGGCTTTTTTGTTCAGTCTATTCAATACGGTTTGGCCGGAATATTGGACGAGTCGGGGACTGGAGGCTCACGTGTACTACGAGGCTGCGGCGGTGATTATTGCTTTGATTCTATTGGGGCGTTTGCTGGAGGCAAAAGCCAAATTCAGTACTTCGACGGCGATTAAGAAATTGATGGGGTTACAGCCTAAAACGGTGACTAAAATCCTTGTCGACGGTAGCGAAGAGCAGGTGCCGATTCGTGAAGTGGAAGTAGGGGATATTTTGGTTGTGAAACCGGGGGAGAAAATTCCGGTGGATGGAGAAGTGACGGAAGGGGGTTCTTTTGTCGATGAGAGTATGATTACCGGGGAGTCAATTCCCGTGGAGAAGGTGAAAGGGCAACTTGTATATGCCGGGACGATAAACGAGAAAGGAAGTTTTCGTTTCCGTGCCGATAAGGTTGGGGGAGAAACCGTGTTAGCTAATATTATCCGGATGGTGCAGGAGGCGCAGGGAAGTAAAGCTCCCGTACAGAAGCTGGTGGATCGTATTGCCGGAATTTTTGTTCCGGTGGTGATGGGGATTGCTCTGATTACGTTTATCGTGTGGATGTTGATAGGAGGTGACCTTGCTTTCACTCATGCTTTGCTGACATCCATTACGGTATTGGTTATTGCTTGCCCGTGTGCGTTGGGGTTGGCTACGCCAACGGCGATCATGGTCGGGATAGGTAAAGGGGCGGAACATAATATACTGATCAAGGATGCTGAGAGTTTGGAACTGATGTATCGGGTGAATGCGATTGTGCTGGATAAGACTGGAACGATCACAGAGGGAAAACCTGTCGTGACGGATATTTATTGGGCAGAGGAATCGGAGAACGATCGTTATCGATCCATCCTGTTGGAGATCGAACGACGTTCGGAACATCCGTTGGCAGATGCCGTGGTACAGAAATTCAAGGGGAGTGCCACGGACGAAATATCAGTTTCGGATTTCGAGAATCAGACCGGTAAAGGGGTGACTGCAAAAGTTGGGGATAAGATATATCTTGTCGGGAACCGGACTTTGCTGGATGTGAACCATGTCGTTTTAGGTGATGATAACGAGAAACTTGCTGTCCGGTGGGAAGGAGACGGTAAAACGGTTGTCTTTTTTGCCGGAGAGGAACGGGTTTTGGCTTTGATTGCCATTGCCGATAAAATTAAGGAGAGTTCTCGTCAGGCGGTAGCGACGTTACATGAAAAAGGAATCGACGTTTATATGCTGACCGGGGATAATGCTTTGACGGCTCGTGCTGTGGCAGATCAGGTGGGTATTCGTCATTTTAAGGCTGAGGTGATGCCGGGAGAGAAGGCTAATTTCGTGGAGGCTTTGCAGCATGAGGGGAAAGTGGTGGCTATGGTGGGAGATGGAATTAACGATTCGCAGGCATTGGCACAGGCTGACGTGAGTATTGCCATGGGAAAAGGGTCGGATATTGCCATGGATGTGGCAAAAGTGACTTTGATTACTTCCGACTTGAACGTGATTCCTCGTGCTATCGCACTTTCGCATCAAACGGTGCGGGCAATTCGACAAAATTTGTTTTGGGCGTTTATTTACAATATAGTTGGTATTCCTTTAGCGGCAGGGGTGTTGTACGGGATCAACGGGTTTTTACTCAATCCGATGATTGCGGCAGCCGCTATGGCTTTCAGTTCGGTGTCCGTGGTGACTAATAGTTTAAGGATTAAATGGAAAAAATTGTAGCTATTATATAAACCAATAAAAGAAAGCAACATGGAAAAGAAATTCAAATTTAAGACAACATTGAAATGCAGTGGCTGTGTATCGAAAGTCACTCCATTTTTGAACAGTTTGAGAGATGTGACGGAGTGGAGCGTGGATTTGCAACATCCGGATAAGGTACTGACTGTTATGCTGAAGACCGGAGATACGTATTCGGTCAGAAAAGCCTTCGAGAGTGCTGGGTATAAGATTGAAGAATTCAGATAGGCTATGTTGGTTATTTTATCACCGGCCAAGACCATGAATATGTCTGTGGTGGGACAAGAGCTTCCGGGTACTACCCCGGAGTATGCGGAAGAGGCGGAATATTTGGCAGATCAGATGCGACGTTTTTCTGCGTCTGAGTTAGAGAAAATGTTGAAGATTAGTCCTAAGCTGGCGGCAGAGAATTACGAACGTTATCAGAGATTCGGATTGCTTTCGAATCCTCGTAAACAGGCTTTGTTGGCTTATAACGGGAGTGTGTTCAAAGCTATTGATCCGGCTTCTTTTTCTTTGGAGGATTTGAAGTATGCCCAAGATCGTGTTCGGATAATCTCGACGCTTTATGGTTTGGTGCGTCCGTTGGATTTGATTCAGGCTTACCGGATTGCATTTGCCGTGAAGTTGGACGGGAGGAACCTGTATGATTATTGGGAATCGAAGTTGACTAATCCATTATTGGAAGACGTGCGTAAGGTTGGAGGGATTATGGTAAATCTAGCCAGTATGGATATTCAAGGAGCGTTGAAGATGGACAAGCTGAGGAAAGAGGTGAGGGTGATTACACCGGAATTTCAGGAATGGCGGGATGGTAAATACGAGACAGTTCGCACGTATGCCAAAATTGCACGGGGCACGATGACGAAATACATCGTGATGCACCGTGTCGAGGAACCCGAAGAGTTGAAAGCTTTCAATTGGGACGGGTATACGTTTAACTCTGATCTCTCGGACGAGGAACATTATTTCTTTACCCGAATAAGGAAGTAAAACGGAAAGAGTTGCAGGTACATATTTCATGTTGCCTCCCAGTCTGTAACTTTTTCTAAAATATTTGGTTCGGAAAGAAACAAAAAAGGTCTTTTACAGGTATATCTATCGTGTAATAATTAATCTGGTTTACCTATGAAAGAACGAGAGATAGAACCGGGAACACCCGAAATCAATAAAAAGTATTCCATTGTAGTTGATAGAAAAGGACCTTATCTGGTGTATGGTCATCCACTTTTAAAGCAACAGTTTATCGTACAGAATGAAGAAGGAAATTCGTGGGCGTACCGGGATGGGAGTGAGTATGATATGAATGACGAACCCACGGCTTTATGTCGTTGTGGGGCTTCTGCCAATAAACCGTATTGTGACGGGGCACACTTGAATACGAATTGGAACCCCTCGTTGACTGCCGATAATATTGCTTTATTGAAAGATGCTGATGTCGTTGATGGGCCCACGCTTGAGTTGACGGATAACGAGAAGTATTGTGCTTTTGCCCGTTTCTGTGATGCTTACGGGAAGGTTTGGAATTTAGTGGAGGAATCTGATGATTCGGAGGCTAGGGAGTTGACAATTCGGGAGGCTAATTATTGTCCGGCGGGGCGTTTGAAGGTTTGGGATAAAGATAAATGGGAATTTATTGAAAATAAACTGGCTCCATCGTTAGTACTGTTGGAAGATCCGCAAGAGCGTTGTAGCGGTCCTTTGTGCGTGCGGGGCGGAATTCCGATTGATGATACGGAGGGTGTGAGGTATGAGCTTCGTAACCGGGTCACATTATGTCGTTGCGGGGCTTCATCGAACAAGCCTTTCTGTGACGGGACACACGTGAGTATTCGTTTCCGGGACGGGTTACCGGGACCGCATGACGGGATAAAGTAAAATGATCTGAATCTGTAAATTAACTCATCTGGAGAATATTGTTCTCGATATAACTATGACCATGTTATAAAGTAGGTATCATGTACTTATAAAATTATAAATACCTAATATCTGATTACAATATTTTGCATTTATAATAGGAGCGGAGTAGGAAGAGGATAGGAGCGGAATGGGAGCGGCTCGCAATATGATAAAAGTTTGATGCAAGATTAGTAACGTTATTTTACCTTATTTGGAATTTCGCTTTTCCCGAATTAACCTCGTTTTCCGAACCTAAATATGCGAGTATCCATGAAAAGATATTTTATATTGGATTTTATTTTTTCAATCGTTCTTAACATTTATTGTTTGTTGGCATGATATTTGTTGATTACTTGTGGAATCAATAAAGTTGTAGGATGGATGTATTTCATATTTTTCTAGCCGTGATGACCGGAATGGCAGTTGTTGTCTTCGTAGCCTTGTATTTCGTGAAAGCGGGTTATGGTATGTTTTTCGATGCCAAGTGGGGACGACCGATAGATAACCGGATGGGTTGGGTATTGATGGAAGCACCTGTTTTTATTGCGATGGCATTCTTCTGGTATTTTTCGGATAGGAGATGTGAGTTGGTGCCGTTGATATTCTTTGTTTTTTTCGAGATTCATTATATGCAACGTTCGTTTATTTTCCCGTTATTATTAAAAGGAAAGGGAAAAATGCCGTTGGGAATCATATTGATGGGAATTACTTTTAACGTGTTGAATGCGTGTATGCAGGGGGGATGGATATTCTATTTTGCTCCATCGGATCTTTATACCCCGGGGTGGCTGACATCGCCGCAGTTTATTATCGGAACGATATTGTTTTTTATCGGGATGTACATGAATATCCAATCGGACCATATCATTCGTCATTTGCGGCGTCCTGGTGATACGGGGCATTATTTGCCCAAGGGCGGGATGTTTCGTTACGTGACTTCCGCGAATTATTTTGGCGAGATTGTTGAATGGATCGGTTTTGCAATTCTCACGTGGTCACTTTCCGGAGCCGTCTTTGCCATCTGGACGTTCGCTAATTTAGTACCGAGAGCTAATACAATTTATCACAAATATTTAGGGATGTTCGGGGACGAGGTGAAAAAACGTCGTCTTAAACGAGTGATTCCTTTTATATATTAAGAATATGACACGAGAATCCAAGTTATTCACGCCATTGACAATCGGACCGCTGACTTTGCGTAACCGAACAATACGGGCAGCGGCATTCGAGGGGATGTGTCCGGGAAATGCACCTTCGGAAATGTTACATGATTACCATCTTTCAGTGGCCCGAGGAGGAATCGGGATGACCACGATTGCTTATGCGGCTGTTGTTCGTAGCGGTTTATCGTTTCCTCATCAATTGTGGTTGAGGCCGGAAATCCTTCCGGAATTGCGACAGCTCACGGATGATATACATGCCACGGGTGCGGCTGTATCCATCCAGATCGGACATTGTGGGAATATGTCGCATAAGGGTATCTGTGGTTGCATGCCTATATCTGCTTCAAGTGGTTTTAATATATATTCGCCGACATTGGTGCGGGGTATGAAGAAAGAAGAAATCGTGGGGATGGCAAAAGCGTTTGGACGGGCCGTGAATATGGCTAGGGAAGCGGGTTTTGATGCTGTGGAGGTTCATGCTGGGCACGGGTATCTGATCAGCCAGTTCCTTTCTCCTTACACGAACCATCGGAAGGATGAGTTCGGGGGATCGTTGGAGAACAGGATGCGGTTTATGCGTATGGTGATGTCGGAGGTGATGGAAGCGGCAAGGGATGATATGGCTGTGTTGGTGAAGGTGAATACCCGGGATGGATTCCGGGGAGGTATGGAAGTGCCGGAGTGTATAGAGGTGGCCAAGGCATTAGAAGCGGCAGGAGCTCATGCTTTGATTTTGAGTGGCGGTTTCGTTAGCCGGGCTCCAATGTACGTGATGAGGGGAGCTATGCCTATCCGTAGTTTGACATATTACATGAAACAATTCTGGTTACCAATCGGAGTTCGGATTGCCGGACATATGATGATTCCGACGGTACCGTTTAAAGAAGCTTATTTTTTTGAAGATTCGTTGAAGTTCAGGGAAGCCGTAAAGTTACCTCTCGTGTATGTGGGTGGATTGCTTTCTAGGGAAAAGATAGATATGGTGCTAGACGCTGGGTTTGAGGGGGTTTCTATGGCTCGTGCCTTGTTGAATGAACCGGATTTCGTGAATCGGATGGCAAGGGAGGAGAATGCCCGGAATGCTTGTGAACATGCGAATTATTGTATTGCCCGTATGTATTCCCGGGAGATGGCCTGTCATAAGCATATTCCGGATTTACCCAAAAAGTTATTGAAAGAATTGGAATCTGTTTCAAAGAAAAATTGAAATGTGGTAATCTATGGAAGTACAGAATCTGTCTAGCGTTCATCCGGTTGCCATTGTTACGGGAGCCAGTTCGGGAATCGGTTTGGCGTATTCCCGGGAGTTATGTGCCCGGGGATATGATGTTGTGATGGTCAGTAACGAAGAAGAACGCCTTACGCAATGTGCCGGAGAGCTATCGCAAACGTACGGGGTGCAGACGTGGCCTCTTTACATGGATTTATCACTACCGGATGCAGCGGAACATTTGCATGGTTTCTGTGTGGCATTGGGATTACAGGTGGAAGTGCTGGTGAATAATGCCGGTATTTTCCGGTTTGAACATATCGTGAATCTTTCTGTAAGTGTTGTGCAGACTATGTTGATGTTACATATGAATACGGTTGTGCTGCTTTGTCGTTATTTTGGGGAGGATATGAGGAAACGGGGAAAAGGATATATCCTCAATATGTCTTCTATGTCGGCTTGGTTTCCTTATCCAGGAATTTCATTATATGCTTCCACAAAGTGTTTTTTGAAAAGCTTTTCCCGGGCTTTTCGATTGGAGATGCTTGATTACGGGGTGAACGTTACCACGGTTTGTCCGGGAGCGGTTGCTACCGATTTATATAATTTACCCCTTCATTTGCAACGGTTGGCCGTACGAATCGGCGTAATGATGAAACCAGACACACTTGCTCATCGTGCAATTAATGGAATGTTTCGTCACCGAGCCCAAATGATTCCGGGGGTAATTAATTACTTTTTTATCGGTTTCCTATTCTTTTTGCCTTATGGGGTAGTAAGGTGGACGATGAAGAAGGTGAAAAGAGCAATTGAAAATGAAAGAATCAATTAATTTATGAATTATGATTTGCGATTAAAAAAGAGTCTGTTAGTGGGTGGGAAATCACCTAATCTAAAATCATAAGTCAATAAATTAGTTGGATTTAAAATCATAGAATCTAAAATGAACAAAGGATTGTTTATCATCACCGGGGCCAATGGCGGTATGGGAAAGGCAATCACGAGGACGATTGCCGGGACAGGGGTTCCCGTGATTATGGCTTGTCGGAATCTTGAACGGGCGGCAGGGGTGAGGGATGAAATTGTGCGGGAGACAGGAAACGGGCGGGTGGAGTTGCATCAATTGGATTTAGCGTCGATCGCTTCAATTCGTTCTTTTGTTGACGGGTTGAATGGACGGGAGATTAGTGTGTTGGTGAATAATGCTGGAATCATGTGTCGAGACTTTTCGACAACGGAGGATGGGGTGGAGACGACAGTGGGGGTGAATTACGTGGGGACTTGGGTGTTGACGAATTGGTTACTTCCGAATATGGGAAGAAGTGGAAGGGCTCGAATTATAAACACGTCATCGGTTACTTGTAAGATGGGGGAAGTCGGGGATCACTTCTTTAAATTGGATCCAGAACATTATCGTCGTTTTAAGGCTTATCCCAACTCAAAATTGGCAGTGCTGATGTTCACTACTGAACTGGCCCGGCGGTTACAGGGGCGTGCGATTACCGTAAATGCCGTTGATCCGGGAGTGGTGAATACGGGTATGATTACTATGCACAAGTGGTATGACCCTTTAGCGGATATTTTTTTTCGTCCGTTTATTAAATCTCCTGAACGAGGAGCGATGACAGCTATACTCTTGGCAACTTCCGATCGGTACGTGAATATATCGGGAGGTTTTTTCAGAAATAAACGTCAGGTGGGATTACCCAAAACAGCTCTTGATGTTGAGGCTTGTCGGAAATTGTGGTTGCAGACGGAGCAATTCGTGGCTGAGCTTGTGCGCTCAAAATTTAAAAAGGGAGAAAATTAAGGTGAAATAGAAGCTTTTAATTTTCAGCTTTCTTATCTTTGTAGGCAAAGAAATTAATATTATGCGATTAGAGGAAAGATACGATAAGGTGTTAGCATGGTTCCGAGAACGTATGCCGGTAGCTGACACGGAATTACAGTACAAAAATCCCTTCCAGTTGTTGGTAGCGGTAATTTTGTCGGCACAATGTACCGATAAACGGGTGAATATGGTGACCCCCGCTTTGTTCGAGAAATTTCCAGATGCTGCGTCCATGTCCAAGGCAAGCGTGGAGGAGATTTTCGAGTTAATAAAATCTATCTCTTACCCGAATAATAAATCCAAGCATTTGTCAGCGATGGCAAAAAAGTTGATGGAGGATTTCAATGGCGTTGTCCCGGATGATTTCGAGTTGCTGCAAACATTGCCAGGGGTAGGGCGTAAGACTGCGAATGTCATGGAAGCGGTGGCTTTTAAGCGTCCGGCCATGCCTGTTGACACGCACGTTTTCCGGGTTGCTGATCGCATAGGGTTGGTAACTGGGGCTAAAACACCATTGGAGACGGAAAAACAACTTGTGGCGAATATTCCTGCCGAATGGTTATCCACGGCTCATCATTGGTTGATATTACACGGAAGGTATGTTTGCGTGGCAAGAAAACCGAAGTGTGAAGAGTGCGGAATTTCTGAATGGTGCAGATATAATCAAAAAAAGCTGTCTTGACGAGAGACAGCTTTTTCACTATTTACTACTAACCCTAAAATTGGAACTACTTCGAGCATCCATTTTCTTACAATAAACCCATTTTTATTACTTAGTGTGCATTTATTAGATGCAGGATTTTTGAAAAGGTTGCGTGAAGAAATAAAAAAAATAGAGGATTGTGATTAGCAATCCTCTATTTTTTTATTTTAATCCTTTACGCTTTAGTAATGGATCAATAGAAGGTTCTTGGCCTCTGAATTTTTGGTAAAGAGTCATGGCATCTTGGGAACCTCCTTTGGAAAGAATGTATTCCCGGAATGCTTTTGCTTTTTCAGGATTGAAGATATCCCCGGTTTCTTTAAATGCTTCAAAGGCATCAGCGTCAAGAACTTCTGCCCATGTATAAGCGTAATATCCGGAAGAATAACCTCCAGCAAATATGTGCTGGAAGTAAGGACTGCGATAACGTACTGTGATCTCCGGTATGAGGCCGATTTTTTCCAGCGTGTTTTTTTCGAATTCATTCGGGTTTACTGGATCGGTCGTGTTACGTGTGTGGTAAGCCATATCCAATAGGGCGGCTGCCATAAATTCGGTTGTAACGAATCCCTGGTTGAAATGTCCGCTATTTTCCAGTTTGTCTATAAGCTCTTGTGGGATAGGTTCTCCCGTTTTGTAATGACGGGCGTAAACTTTCAATACTTCGGGATCAGCGGCCCAGTTTTCCATAATTTGGGATGGGAGTTCTACGAAATCCCTAGGAACAGAAGTTCCTGATACTTTATTATATGTACATTGTGACAATAGACCATGAAGTGCATGACCGAATTCATGGAAAAGGGTTTGTGCTTCGTCGAAGCTTAATAATGCCGGAATATCTCCGGTGGGTTTGGTGAAATTGCACACATTCGTGATGATCGGGGTTACTTTTTTGCCTAGTGCAGATTGCTTACGGTAAGCGTTCATCCATGCTCCAGAACGCTTGCTTTCTCTCGGGTGGAAATCCATGTAGAGAATCCCGATATGGTCTCCATTTGCTTCCTTCACTTCGAATGCTAAAGCGTCTGGGTGGGGAACGGGGAGGTCGGTACGTTGCGTGAACGTGATTCCATATAACTTATTGGCCGTGTAGAAAGCCCCTTCTCTGACATTTTCCAGCGGGAAGTATTGACGAAGTTCGTTTTCGTCCAACCCGTATTTGGCTTTCTTTACTTTTTCCGCGTAATAACGCCAGTCCCAAGGTTGCAATTTGAAGTTCTTGCCTTCCTTTCGAATCATATCTTGAAGTTCTTTAGCTTCTTTTTTAGCAATCGGGAGTGCGGCATTCCAGATTTGATTACACAAGTTATACACGTTTTCCGGAGTTTTGGCCATGTTGTTGTCGAGAATAAATGCCGCATGGGTATCGTAACCGAGTAACTGGGCTTTTTGCACTCGCAGGGAAGTAATCTTGGATATAATTTTTTTGTTATCGAATTCGTTGTCGTTGTTACAACGGTTAATATAAGCTTTGTAGATTTTTTCTCTTAAATCTCGATTATCAGCATATTGTAGGAATGGGATCATGCTTGGATTGTGAAGGGTGAATATCCATTTCCCATCCAGTCCGGCATTTTTAGCTGTGGTTGCTGCCGTGGCGATCACATTCTCAGGAAGGCCGGATAAATCTTTTTCATTATCAATGATTAACTTAAAACTATTGGTCTCATTCAACAAGTTTTCGCCGAATTGCAAACTAAGCATGGATAACTCGCTATTCAATTTTTTGAATGTTTCCTTATCTTCGGGAGAAAGGTTTGCTCCCCCTCGGACGAAGCTTTGGTAATATTTGTCGAGTACGGTTAATTGTTCGGGAGTCAGATTTTCTTTTTCCTTATTATTATATACCGTTTTGATTCGTTCGAAGAGTTTGTCATTTAAGTTGATCGCATCCCAGTGAGCGGTGAGTTTTGGCGTAATTTCTTTGGCAATAGCTTTGATCGAGTCGTTCGTGTTTGCTCCTTGTTGGTTACCGAACACGGAAGCTACTTTGTTTAGTAATTCACCGGAACTTTCAAGTGCGTCGATCGTATTTTTAAATGTCGGTGTTTCCGGATTGTTAATGATTGCGTCGATTTCCGCTTGGTGTTGTTTAATCCCTTCCTCGTAAGCAGGAAGATAATGTCGATTTTTAATCAAGTGGAAAGGGGGAACCTCGTAAGGGGTTTCATACGTGTTGAAAAATGGATTTTCATTCTTCACTTGCCCTGATTGGCAGGATTGCAGCGCTAGTCCTACGCAACAAACTAAGTAAGTGACTTTTTTCATCTTAAATTTCATTATTTGGTTTTAGAATACGACAAATATAATTAAGTCGGGCAGAATATACAAATAAATGATTTTCTCCTTATTTTTGTGGCTTTCAATATGGACAAGATTGATATGAATATACAAGATAATGTTGCAACTTTTGTCACGAAGTTACCTAAGGTGATTTTGTTGTGTGTTATTATTTACCTGATTTCATTGAATTTCAGGACAGCCAACGAAACCTCGAAGAATCAGAAGGTGAAAGCTGAAGTTACGAACATTGTTCCTCTGGATGCGGTGAAAAAATATTTTCCGACCTGTACGAGTGTTGAAAAAGTGAACGAGGTTTGTTATGTCGTGAAGGCGGATGGGGAGGAGATAGGTAAACTACTTGTTACTACCCCGATCGCGGACGATTTGATCGGTTATGCTGGGAATGTACCTTTGTTTTTGGCTGTTTCCGAGGAAGATGTAATATTGGGACTTACTTTGTTGAATAATAGCGAGTCACCCGGATTTTTGAAACGTTTGGAGAAAAAGAATCTGTTATCGGCATGGGATGGTAAAACATTGGAGGAGGCTGAACAATTGAACGTGGAAGCGGTGAGTGGAGCCACGATGTCGAGTGATGCTATCCGGGGAAGTGTGAAAAGGGCGCTGGAGTTTCATCTGGAACGTGATGGGGGAGGTTTTGAAGTGGATTGGGTGAAATTGTTGCAACACGTTTTGGGGGGAATTGTGGTTTTGTTGGCGTTAGCCAGTATGTTCTGGGGAAGTCGGATGAAGCGTTGGCGTTATGTGTTGCAAGTTTCTTCCGTGTTAATTCTTGGTTTTTGGTCCGGGTATTTTGTTTCTTTCGAATTGCTGTTTAATTGGTTGTTGAACGGGATTCCATGGGGAGCGCGTATCTTGTTACCTGTAATTGCCGTGTTGGCTTTGGCTTGCCCTTTGTTCCTAAATAAGGCTTATTATTGTGCGTATTTATGTCCTTTTGGGGCAGCACAGGAGTTGGTCGGGAAAGTGCGTAAGAAAAAAATAGCCCCGGAGGGTGTGTGGAAAAATGTATTTAAATATACTCGTGTGGTTTATTTTATGGTGATTCTTGCACTGTTATTGTGGGGTATTCCTTTAGAATTAGCATCGTTAGAACCCTTTTCCGCATTTTTATTGACTGCGGCTACTGGGTGGGTAATCGCTTTGGCTGTCATATTTTTACTTTTATCAGTGTTCTTTGCCCGTCCTTGGTGTAACTATTTTTGTCCGACTGGGGCGTTGTTGGATATTTTGAGAAAGGCCGATACAAAGGCTAATTCAGAAAGAAGAAAAAAGATAATCCGGGAATTTATTGCTTTGGTGATCTTCCTTGTGATATTATATTTTATATTGAGGTAAAAAAAACTTGAAACTTTTTTACCGAAACATTTGATTGTTTGAATAAAAAGTGCGTAATTTGCATCCTGTTTGGAAAGCGTTTATAAAAATATTGAGAGATGTCAAGAATTTGTCAAATAACTGGAAAGAAAGCGATGGTTGGTAACCATGTATCTCACTCAAAGAGAAGAGTGAAGAGAACATTCGAGATCAACCTGTTTAAGAGGAATTTTTATTGGCCAGAAGAAGATAGATGGATCCGTTTGAATGTATCTGCAGCCGGATTGCGTCTGATCAACAAGAAAGGTATTAGTGCTTGTTTGAAAGAAGCTACTGCCAATGGTTTAATTAAGAACGTATAAAGTAAGAAGAGATGGCAAAGAAGAGCAAAGGAAACAGAATACAGGTGATTTTGGAGTGTACGGAACACAAAGAATCCGGAATGCCGGGTACGTCTCGTTATATCACTACCAAAAACAGAAAGAACACCCCCGAGAGAATGGAGTTGCGTAAATACAACCCGATTCTGAGAAGAGTAACTTTACACAGAGAAATAAAATAATTAAGCTATGGCAAAGAAAGTTGTTGCAACACTTAAAACAGCAGATGGTAGGGGATTTGCAAAAATTATCAAAATGGTAAAATCTCCAAAAACCGGTGCCTATACTTTTAAGGAACAAATGGTTCCTAATGATCAGGTGAAAGAAGCCGTGAAAAAGTAAGATTTAAAATCTTCATATAAGAAAGAGCGTCGAGAGGCGCTCTTTTTTGTTCTTCGGAAATTACCCCCTCCAGAGCTCCCCCTTACACAGGGAAAGTTAGAGGCGGTAATTTTTTTATACTTACACCAAATTTCATTAGAACAAAAAAATCATGATTTTTTTATTTAAAAATGTAACCTATCCCAACAATTCCCGTTATACTCTGTGTATTCACAATCAAGAAGTATTTCTTGATGCTTGAAAACTGAAGAGTTATTTGAATAATTGAAAAATAAAATTTCTCGATTTTTTTTCGAGAAAAACGAAACCTTTCTTTAGCGGTAACGTTAAAGAAGTAAAATAGATGATGAACTTATGATTTATTTTTAGCTGTTATTAGATTGAATCATCTAGCATAAAGAGAGGGGATAGCTTTGACTAGGGTTTAAGCTGATTTTCTGACAGAGTTCTTAAAAGTACTGGAATATATCCTACGGGACACCACGCACACACACCACACACAGACGCACGCACACACACATACATACAACATCTTTTCGTCAGTCCCAATGTATTCCATTTAAGACACTACAGGAAATCCCTCCTTTTTTATTTTTGATTTCCGATTTTAGATTCCTACCACACATTACTCCATGAATTTTAGATTTACTGATTCTAGATTTTTACTGTACCAAGTTTACACTTTTTATTTGTAAATTGTAAATCATAAATCATAAATTTTTCTTTCATTCGAAATAGTTTCTCTATCTTTGTAAGTTGATTTTTAAGGAATAGGAATTCATGGAGTATAGAGAAGAAGAAGATAACAATATAGCCATATTTGGTGCTAGAGAGCATAATCTGAAAAATATAGATCTGACGATTCCACGGGATAAGCTGACGGTAATTACCGGGTTAAGCGGGAGCGGAAAATCATCTTTGGCTTTTGATACGATATATGCCGAGGGGCAGCGTCGGTATCTGGAAACTTTTTCTGCATACGCCCGTCGTTTTCTGGGAGGAATGGAACGTCCGGATGTAGATAAGATTACCGGATTAAGTCCCGTGATTTCAATAGAACAGAAAACTACGAATAAAAATCCTCGTTCTACTGTTGGTACAACCACCGAAATCTATGACTTTTTGCGTTTGCTTTACGCTCGTGCCGGGGTGGCTTATTCTTATGCCACGGGTAGTAAGATGGTAAAGTACACGGATGAACAGATATTGGAATTGTTGCAGCGTGATTTTGCTGGACGGCGTATCTTGTTGTTGGCTCCCGTGGTAAAAGGACGTAAGGGGCATTACCGGGAGTTATTTGAGAATTTACGGAAGAATGGTTTTATCTCGGCACGGGTAGACGGGGAGTTGCAGGAAATAACGATTGGGATGAGTGTTGATCGTTACAAGATGCACGATATTGAAATCGTGGTGGATAAGATTGTCATGGATCAGGCAGATCTAAAACGCTTGAAAAATTCCGTGGCTACTGCTATGAAACATGGTAAGGGTGTGATGATGGTAAAAGATTACAAGTCAGACGAAATTAAATATTATAGCCGTCATTTGATGTGTCCGGATACCGGGCTTTCCTATAAAGATCCGGCTCCGCATACTTTTTCTTTTAATTCTCCTCACGGGGCTTGTAAGAAATGTAAGGGATTGGGATTTATCAACGAAGTGGCAATGGAAAAGATTATCCCGGATAATTCATTATCGATTCATGCCGGAGGAATTCTGCCCCTTGGAAAATATAAGGCTTCCCTTATTTTTTACCAAATCGAAACGATTTTGAGAAAACACGGTGCTGATATTAAACAACCGATTCGGGATTTGCCCGAAGAGGCCTTGACGGATATTTTGTACGGTTATCCGGGGCAATTCCGCTTGGAGAATACAGAGATCGGGGTGTCGTCCAATTTTCTCACGACGTACGAGGGTATATTGAAGTATGTCACCATGCAAGAGGAAAATTCGACTTCCAAAAAAGCGAATAAATGGGCGGAACAGTTTATTTCCGTGACTACCTGTGATGTATGTAACGGTCAACGGTTGAATCAGGAAGCTCTACATTTCTATATTAACGGGAAGAATATTTCCGAGTTGGCTAATATGGAATTATCTGATTTGTACGAGTGGATCAGTAATGTGGAGGAACATCTGGAAGATAAACAGAAAAAGATTGCGGGGGAGATTTTGAAGGAGATCCGGACTCGTCTGAAGTTTATGCTTGATGTCGGCTTGGAGTATCTTTCTTTAAATCGCCAGTCCATGACATTATCGGGAGGGGAGTCTCAGCGTATTCGTTTGGCGACGCAGATCGGTTCACAGTTGGTTAATGTACTTTATATATTGGATGAACCGAGTATCGGTTTGCACCAGAAGGATAACCGGAAGTTGATTCATTCTTTACAAGAATTACGGGATAACGGTAATTCGGTGATCGTGGTGGAACATGATAAGGAGATGATGGAGAATGCCGATTATATTGTGGATTTGGGACCCAAGGCGGGAAGAAAAGGCGGAGAGATCACAGCTATCGGGAAATATTCCGATATTCTGAAAAGTAATAGTCTGACGGCACAATATTTGAAGGGGGAGAAGGTTATTGCTATTCCGGCAGAACGTCGTGCAGGAAATGGAAAGAAGATTTCCTTGAAAGGCTGTACTGGAAATAATCTTAAAAATGTGAATGTTGATTTTCCTCTAGGAAAATTGATATGTGTGACGGGGGTGAGTGGTAGTGGAAAATCTTCTTTGGTTAACGGTACTTTACATCCAATATTGAGTGCTTATTTTAATAACGCTTTAGCTACACCGTTGCCTTATAAATCGATTAAAGGGATGGACGAGATCGATAAAGTTGTCGTGGTGGATCAAAGCCCGTTAGGTAAAAGTCCTCGTTCCAATCCAGCTACTTACACGGGATTGTTTACTGATATTCGAAAGATATTTGAAAAGTTACCGGAATCACAGATCCGGGGATACACGGCAGGACGTTTTTCTTTTAACGTGAGTGGTGGACGTTGCGAGGTGTGTAAAGGTGCGGGAGTGAAAACTATCGAAATGAATTTTCTCCCGGATGTCTATGTGCATTGCGAGGCTTGTGATGGTAAACGTTACAACAAAGAAACTCTGGAGGTCCGCTATAAAGGAAAATCTATCGGGGATGTGTTGAATTTGACGATTAATCAAGCGGTAGAATTTTTTGAAAATCTGCCTCACTTGCAATCGAAATTGAAGATGTTACAGGATGTTGGGTTAGGGTATATTAAAATTGGACAACCTTGTACTACATTAAGCGGGGGAGAATCTCAGCGTATCAAATTGGCTGCCGAACTTTCGAAAAAAGATACTGGAAGTACGTTGTATATACTGGATGAACCTACAACCGGGCTGCATTTCGAGGATGTAAATATATTGTTGGGTGTGTTACAAAAACTGGTTGATAAAGGAAATACCGTGATTGTAATCGAGCATAACCTAGATGTGATTAAAGTTGCCGATTATCTTATTGATATGGGACCCGGTGGAGGTAAAATGGGTGGTACTGTCGTTTGCACCGGAACACCGGAAGAAGTTGCTCTGAATAAAGAATCCGTGACGGCTCCTTTTCTGCGGGAAGAGTTGGGGATGAAATGAGTTTTTTAAGTCCATAAGTTTTATGGGACTTTGTGGGATACTTTAGTTACGGCAACTCTCGTTGCCGTTATTTATTTTCGAAAAATTCTAGTAGTGGTTGTCTAAAATGATTGTAGATTGATCTGGGAATCAAAATATTTTACTTCTTGTTCAAGATTCGCAAGCATTCTTTGATTTATCCGTGATTTTTGTAATTTTGTAAACCTTTTATAACGTTTATTGGTGTATAAATAAAACAATCTGGCTGATATGAAGAATTTATTACAGGATAATTTAAAGGGGAATATCGTTTTTAAGGAAATTTTTATGACCTATTATGCTAGAATTGTTTATTTTGCATTTCAAATTGTAGGTGACCGAGTAGAGGCGGAGGATATTGCTCAAGATACTTTTGTAAATTTTTGGAATCAAAAAGAGAATGTGAGTCAACATGAAATCGCTATAAAAAATTATTTATATTTGACTGCTAAAAATCTTTGTCTTAATCAAATTAGACACAATAATATTGTCAAGGAGTATCAGGCTAAAAATCAATTTTCATTACTTGATGATACGGATGTTGTGAATGCCATCGTTTCGTCTGAAATTTCTTCCCGAATTTATCAAGCTATAGAAACTTTACCGGCCCAATGCCGTGAAGTTACTCGTATGGCATATATTCAAGGATTGAAGAACCAAGAGATAGCGGATAATTTACAAATTTCTATCAATAGTGTAAGAGCTCATAAACAACGTGCTATTCAGTTACTTAGGAATAAATTAAGTAAAAAAGATTTGTTGTTGATGATAATTTTTGAAAAAAAATTGAGATCTATTTAGTCGTTTTTTTTTTTCATGTGTCTTTATTACAAATAATATAGATTTCATGAACAAGAAAATATATCGTATTATACAATTACTTTTTAAGTATTATCGAGAAACGTTAAGCATTTCCGAGAAAGCCGAACTAGAGATTTGGTTGGCAGAAGACGAACGTAATCGGGAACTTTTGAAAAGTTACGAGCATTTTTCTCGTTTTGTTCAGGATATGCATTTCTATGGAGAAACAGATGTGGAGAAAGGGTTCGATCGTGTTTCTCAGAAAATCGAAATACACCGAAAGAAGAAAGTTACTCGGATGCGGTGGGTTGTGTGGGGAAGTGTGGCTGCTTCTTTGATGATCGTGATTACATGTACAATATTGTGGCAGCGGGGAATAAGTGAAAGAGGACCACATTCCATGATAACTCTTGCCTCCCCTGATCGTTCTGGTGCGCAGTTGCAGCTTTCTGACGGAAAGACTATTTCTTTGAATAATGTATTGGAAATAAAGGAAATAGATGGAAAAAGTGTGGCAACAAACGACAGTGCGGGAATTGTTTATCAAAACACACAAGAGAATATTTTGCAAGAGGAAGAGATTATATATAATACGGTGATTACTCCCCGGGGTACAGAGTATCTATTGACGTTATCCGATGGGTCAAAAGTTTGGCTAAATTCCGATTCTCGATTGAAGTTTCCGGTGAAGTTTTTTAAGGGAATAAGACGAGTTGAACTTGTCGGAGAAGCTTATTTTGAGGTAGTGAAAGATACTTCTTCACCTTTTATTGTAAATAGTGGAAAACTGGAAATAAAGGTTACAGGGACTTCTTTTAATATTACGGCTTATCCAGATGAAAAAATGGTACAGACCACGTTGGTGACCGGTTCTGTTGATGTGTGTTGTCCGGAATGTTCGGATACAGAAAGCGTGTCTTTGCTTCCGAATGAGATTGCCGTTTTCGTGCCAGGGGTCCCAAAAATAGAAAAAAAGAAAGTGGATATTACTCCTTACGTGGCTTGGCATGAGGGGTTCCTAACCTTCCATGATGAGAGTTTGGGTTCTATTGCGAAAAAATTAGAACGTTGGTATGATCTTACTTTTGAATTTGAGCAACCGGAAATGAAAGAACTCGTTTTTTATGGGAGTATCAAAAGACATGAAAATATTTTGCAGGTTTTGGATATGCTGAAATGCACGAATTTGATAGGTTTTACAATTATAGACTCAAAAACAGTACGCATAACTCGATTATAAGAATCATTATTTATTAAAATTAGATTATATGAATGAATTGAACGATTGGCGGCTACAATCGTGTAGCCAGAGGTGTATTCTTCTGCGAAAGTGTTTATATATACTTATCGTGGTGTTTTTCAGTATGATAACTAGCTTTACTTCTTTTGGACAAACAAAGGAAAGGATTACTCTCAAGTTGGAGAATATGACGTTGGAACAGGTATTAAAAAGAATAGAGTTAGAATCCGGGTATCGGATGTTATACAATAAGGATATTGTGTCAACAGTAAAAAGAATTACTATTCAAGTAAATAATGAATTGTTGGCTACCGTACTGGATAAATGTCTGGATGGAACGAATTTATCATACATGATTAAAGAGAACACGATAATTATTGCTAAAAAAGGTAGGGAAAATAGAATTGAGGAGACGGCAGCAATAGTTAAAGGTATGGTAAAGGATAAAAAAGGAGAACCTTTGGTTGGAGTTTCCGTGGTAATTGCTGGAACTGCAATAGGTACAGCGACTGATGTAAATGGTAATTTTTCTTTACCGGTGAAGGATTCGACAGGAATTTTGTTATTCACGTATATTGGTTTCAAGATGCAAAGGGTGGTATTTCACCAAGGAAAAGAAGTACTGGTTGTAATGGAAGAAGATTTATCTGAGTTGGATGAGGTAACAGTGGTTGCTTATGGTACACGTAAGACAAGAGACGTGGTGGGGGCTATTTCTTCTGTGAAAGCAGATGATATTAAAGAGATTCCAACGGCAAGTTTTGAAAGCTTGTTACAGGGACGTATGGCTGGAGTTGAGGTCGTAAATCAATCTGGAGCTCCCGGGGGTGGGGGAAATCTCGTGTTTATTCGGGGATATAATACTTTTGAATTGGAAGGATTAAACGAAATTAATAGTAATGCTCCTCTTTACGTGATAGATGGAATCCCTATGCTTTCTTTTACTTCTCCGCAAACTGGTACTAATACAATTGCAGAAATAGACCCTTCGATTATAGAATCTATAGAAGTGTTGAAAGACGCTGCATCGGCAGCAATATATGGTTCTCGGGGAGGAAACGGGGTAATTTTGATCACGACAAAGAAAGGAAAAAAAGGACAATCTCGTTTTTCTGCAAATGCATCTTATTCTTATTCTATGTTACCGAAAGCACCAAAGCATTATGGTGGAAGGATGGAACGGGATTACAATATCGCTGCGTTAAGAGGGTATCGTTCTGCAAGTATGTTTACGGGCAAATATCCTACATCTTATGATGAAAGTAAATCGTTGACGGATGGAATATATGATTATTTTTGGAATAAAGGTAATAATTTGACAACGACGGATGTTCTTCGAGTATTGCAGGATAGTTTGAATCCATTCTATAATAATGCTACGGATTGGTATCGGGAAGCATTTCGTACTGGTAAAATATATAATGTGAATCTTCAAGCAAGCGGGGGCTCGGAATTACTTCAGTATATGATAGGTGCCGGATACTATGAGGAACGAGGAATTATGCCGGGGAGTGATTTTAATCGAATTAATGTTAATGTGGGATTAAATGTTCAACCAGCTAAACGATTGAGTTTGAATACCCGACTTTATGCGGCCTATACGGATCGTAGTCGGGGAGGAGGAAGTGATGCTAGTAGTGCAAAATATAGAATGGAGAGATTAACTGTAGATCCCCGAACAGCAAGCTCTTTGACAATAAATTCCGGATCTTTTAAGGAAGAGTTATTGGAAAAATTAAATTTACAAGTGGAAAAGAATAACTCTTACCGTTTTACAGCTAATATAGGGTTGGCATATGAGTTTATTCCCGGATTAACTTTAAAATTGAACGGTGGAGTTGATTTTAATCAACAAAATAGGCATTTTTTTCGACCGAAGAAGTTAGATGTTGTTGAGGGACGGAATGAAAATTATATAGAGGAAAGTATTACTCGAAATATCTATATTTTAGGAGAATCGCTCTTAAATTATAATTTTACAATAAAGGAAAAACATAATTTTGATATTTTATTAGGGGCATCGACAGATAAAGCTCAGGCATTTAGTAATGAAGATCGGGCAAGTGGAACTGCAAGTGATTATATTCAATATATAAAAAATATAGATCCGGTACGCGTAACGGATTCTTGGGGTATCGCTTATTATGAATCTCGATTATTTGCAAGTTCGGATTTATTGGAAAAAACAAATGTCAGTTATTTTGGTCGTATTGCTTATAATTATAAACAAAAATATTTGTTTGAAGCAACTGTACGTCGGGATGGATCCTCCGTGTTTGGTGAAGACAATCGTTGGGCAACTTTCCCTTCTGTTGCTTTTGGATGGGTTTTCTCGGATGAGTCTTTTTTGAAATTTAATGGATTGGATTTTGGTAAAATTCGGGTAAGCTGGGGACAATCCGGTGTACAATTCGATGAACCTTATTTAGCGCTTGGGGTGATTAAATCTGGAGCCTCGTATAACGGAGAAAAAGGAATGCAATCTGACGGTTTGATCAATCGTCATTTAGGATGGGAACAATCAGATCAATATGATTTGGGCTTGGATTTAGATATGTTTAATTATCGTTTGAAGTTCAAATTTGATTATTATTATCGTTATACAAAGGATAAACTTTGGCGAGTGCAGTTACCGAATAATGGTAGTATATATGGAGGACAAAGTACTCTTTGGAGGAATGCAATGGAAGTTTCAAATCAGGGGATAGAATTTGAGGTTACCGGGGATATATTTCGGGAAACTCAGGTAAAGTGGAAAACACGTTTAACCTTGTCTCGTAATTGGAATCGATTTGAAAAGTCTTATTCAGGTATGGATGAGGATAATTATATCATAGGAAAGCCTCTTTACAGAATAGATTTGTATAAAGATAACGGATTTTATGATTCGGAAGGGGATGTACCTGTTTATTACAAACCGGATGGTTCTCAACAAAAGCTTATGGCCGGAATAAATCCGTATACAGTTGGTGATCCTAGATTAGTGGATGTAAATGGAGATGGTAAAATTGGGATAGAAGATTTTGTGTATGCAGGTACTTCAGTTCCTAAAGTATCAGGAGGGTGGATGAATGAATTGCATTGGAAAGATTTTGATCTAAATATGATGTTTACTTATACTTTTGGACGGGATATGTTTAAGACTTATGCAATAAATTCTTTGAATGCACACTCTTCTCTTGGAGGACAGGCACTCTATATTAATACCGATAAAGCAAAATTTTGGACGGAAGAGAATCCTGATGATGCCCAGTACCCTCGTTTAGGGTCAATAAATTCGGCAGGAGGAAATGTGATGTCTAATCTTGAACATGTTGGATATGTGAAATTAAAAACCTTGACTTTAGGTTATACTTTACGGGAGGAGTGGAGGAAAAAGTTAGGAGTTGGTATACGAGTTTTTGTCACGGGAGAAAATTTATTTATGATTACGAATTATTCAGGGGTAGATCCTGAAGTTGTAAATATCGCTAGTGGAAATGATGCTTTTGAAACTTATCCTTTGGCCCGAAAATGGACAATAGGATTAACCTTAAATTTCTAAACAAGATGGTTATGAAAAAATTATTATATGTGATTTACGGTCTGTTACTATGCACCTCGTGTAACAATATTCTGGATGTACAGCCGGAGAATGCGGTAACATACAAGAATTTTTTCCAAAACGAGGATGATGTGCATAGTGTGTACGTGCAAATGTATGCTAATTTGCGAGATGTATATTATGGTTTCTTTACGATGCAACCTCAAGATAAAATAGGATTGCGTTATGATGCTAAAAATACTTCTCCATATGAATATGAAGAAGAATTAAAGCATTTATCAGTATCTGCTTTTAAATCGCTACTCATTTCATGGCGTGCTTATTACGATGCGATCTTTCAAGCAAATTTCATGTTGGATAATTTGTATCGGGCGCATCTTTCTAAAGATCGGGAGAATTTTTATGTTGGACATGCTAATTTTGTGAAAGGATTGATGTATTATGAAATTGCACGTCGTTGGGGGAATGCTCCTATTCCAATAGATTCGGAAAGTAGTGAAGCATTAGGTCGTTCAGAGGCTTCTGTTGTTTTGGATACGGCTGCAGCAAATGCATTGAGAGCTTATAACCTTTTAGCAAAGTATGATGAAGCCGTGGATGTTAATGGAAAAACAGTTTCTAAATATTACGCACATAAAGGTGCCGCAGCGGCTCTTTTAGCAAATATATATGCTTGGAAAGGCGGAATATTTAATGATATGGATGCATATAAAGAAGCAGAGAAATATTGTACTTTAATTATTGAAAATAAAGTTGGTGTATATAAACTTGAAGACACACCAGAAGATGTTTGTTTGCATAAAAGTATGAGTTGTGAATCTGTCTTTGAACTTTTAAATTTGAATGAGGATTTCGAAACAGGTTTAACAACCGGGCGTTATCATACTGGAATTAATTTTCATATAGGGGAAAATTATGGCTATGGAGGTTATCCATTAAATCCGAATTCTGTTGTTGGAAATAATCAAATCTATTCGTTATATCTGCTTAAAAATGAAACTGTGAAGGAGATTTGGGGAGAAGAAGATTTGAGACGTCAGGCTTATTTTTGGAATTTTGACCAGATGTGTGAAGAGAATGTAGATATTACAGGGGGATATGCTTATCCGTATTTTTGGAGAACACCGTTGATAGATCCTTCGTGGAATGAAATGGTTAATGTTGTGGGTAACCGAATGTTTTGGCGTTTGGCAGAAATTTATTTATTGCGGGCAGAAGCTCGTTGTCGGGCTGGATTGGCTGGAGCAGAAAGTGATTTGAATGCTGTTCGAAATCGTGCCCATGCAAATACTTACCCTTCTGTTAAAGATACAGAGGGTTTACAAATGGCTATTTTTAGGGAACGAGAAAAGGAATTGTTTTTTGATGGAGAGCGCTATTTTGATATTGTTCGTAACGGATATTGGCGTTTGCCAGAGATGATTTCATCTACATTTGCTGCATTGACAGATGAAGATGTGAGAAATGGGGCCTTGTATCTGCCGATTCCAGATTCTGAGATGACGAGAAACAATAAAATGCGGAGAAATCCTTATTGGTTAGCAAAATGGTAATTATAACAAGAATAGCAATGAAAAATATATTATTAAGTATTATAATAGCTTTTATTACAGTAAGTTGTTCCACAGATTGGAATTTTGTAAATACTGGATTGGCAAAAGAACACTTTGACGGAACTATGTACGAATACTTTAAAAGTAATCGTTACGATTGGGATTCGTTACGGGTAATGGTTGAACATGCCGGATTGGTGGATTTGTTTAATGGAAGTGAAGCAATCACTCTCTTTGGTCCTACTAATATATCGATCCGAAAATGGATGAATAACAATGGGTATGAATCAATTCAGGGGTTAGATAAAGAAATGATCAAAACGAAAATTCTAGATTGTGTGTTTGAGGGTAAATTATTGCGAGATGAGATTCCTGAAGGTGATTTTAAAAATCAGGAAAGGATAGGAGGAAAGGAGTATACAGCTAAATCCGGTAAGACGATTTGGATTTATCGTTATCGCTTATCTGATGGGGCAGAGCTTCATGCTGGGGCTGCAATTCTTTACTTGCAGGGAAATGTTTCTACTGATGTAGCTTCCTCGAATATTCAACCAACGAATGGAGTGGTTCATTCATTGAGTTATAACTATATTTTTGGTTCGTTATAATAAATATTGAAAATTATGAGTACGAAATGGATATATGGTTTGTTGATCATGTTGCTTTTTGCTTGTGATGACAAAGAAGTGGGTTTTTTGGATATTTCCAGAGCTGAATATTCTCCCAATTTCATGGAGATACCCAAGTATGAAGATATTGATCCGATAGTAGAAAGTCAACGCCTTGAATTGGGAACTCCTTGGGTTACGTTACAAATGCAAGGAGTCTTGGGTACGAATCCCATAACTTTCTCCATTGAGGACGTGAAAGCTAGTGAGGGGGGAAATGCTGAATTGTTTAAGGCAGAATTGGAGATTATTGGAGGAGGGACGATGTATTATCCGATAAAGCCTCAGGCTCCGGCGGGAAAGTATGTAGTTTCCGTTCGACTAACAAATGAAGGATATAGTAAAGTGTTGGAAGATGCGTACACTTTTGTCGTGAAGTAAACAAAGAGTAATCGTGGTGTGTGAGGGATCTGTATTATGCGGATCCCTTATTTTATTTTTTTGAAAAATCTTTGCCACACGTATTTCTTCGTGTTCGGGTCTTTTGACGTGAGGATAAACGAGGCTTTGCCCACGATAAAGTCTTCGGGGATGGGACCGATATAGCGGGAATCCCGGGAGTTGAAGACTTGATCTCCGGCCACAAAGTACCAGTTTTTTTGGAACGTGTATTCCCGGATCAGGGAATCTCTGATGTAGAGTTGGCGTTGTTGCGAGTGTACAGGAGCTTGGGTTTCGTAAGCGATCAGATGGCGATAGAGTGAGAAATTCAGAGTATCGAGTAGGACGTTAGTTCCCGCGGCGGGAAGGTATAAGGGACCGAAGTCTTGGATGTTCCAACGGTGCCAGTAATCGAAAGGGAAAGCGTTGTAAATACCCGGGGCGTACTCCCCGTGGTAATAATGCAGGCGTTGCTGTTCTTCCATATTCCCGAATCCTGTTTTGCCATTGACGTGATTGATACCCTTGATGATCGATAGCGTATCTCCCGGCAGGGCAATACATCGCTTCACGTAAAATGTCCCTAAATCCATGTCCCAACGACCGTTTGTATGCGTGGGAAAGTTGAAAACAATCACGTCATTACGTTTTAGGGAAGAAAATCCCGGTACCCGCACAGTTTCCGGGTGTGCGCCGTCCAGAAAGTCGAAGTTTTTGTAAAAGCGGGCTCCCATGTACATTTTGTTCACCACGATAAAATCGCCCGGTTCGATGGTGGGGTACATCGAGTCGGAAGGGATGCTGTAGAAGTCCACGATAAAAAAGCGCAATAGGGCGGCAATTACGATGGCTAACAGTATGGCTCCTACGTACTGGAATATGGCTTTAATTACTTTTTTCATTTTTTTCTTGAGATAAAAATACGTTCTAAATAGTAATAAAACAAGGGAATGATGAATAAACTGACAAAGATTCCAGCCGTTATTCTAGTGATAAGTGCGATAAATATGAGTGCGATGTAAAACGAAAGGAATCTCTATTGAATTTCTTTAATTAATTTTTGCATATCCCGTTTCATTTCCTCGGTGGCGGAAGAGGGGACTTTGGGAGCTTTTTCGAGTAGAAGGCGGGCGGTGGCGATAGCCTTGTCGGTCTGGCCGCTTTCGTGGTACATCTTGGCGAGCAGGTAGAGCGGGTAGAGGCGGTTAGGGACCATGTGGGAGGCTTTCAGGAAAGCGGATTCAGCTTGGGGATATTGTTTCATGGTCTGGTAGTTTTTGCCCATGATATTGCGGAGCATCGGATCGGCTGATAGTTGGGAGGCCTCTTCAAGAATGAGGTTGCTGGTTTCGGGGTGTCCCGTGCGGGAGAGGCATTGCCCGTATTCGAAAAGGAAGGCGGGTTGGTCCTTCAGAAGAGGGTAGAGTTTTTTGTAATTATCGACGGTGCGTTCGAACATTTGCATGTTGAAGTAGATTTGTTCGGATTTCCAGCGTTTATAGGCCTGTTCCCGTTCTTGCTGTCCCGTGGCGAGGAAATAGACGGGGAGAAACAGGAACGTGTAGAAAATGCCGGAAAGCCAGCGGGAACCCGGTTGCATGGGTGTGCATTGGGCCAAGAGTAACGTGAAGAGGACAAGAAGGGGTAACACGTTGAACGGGTAGGAGAAACAGGCAAAAACGAGGAAGGCGGCTAACGAACCGACCATGCCTGTTGCAGCTTTGCTGTTGGAGTGCCGGGCAACATTGAAGGCTTCAATAATGATTGTCAGGAAAAGTAATAAACCGATGATTCCGGTTTCCGTCGTGATTTGCACGAATTCATTGAAGGCTGTCTCGGGAGCATCGGCCACGAGTTCTTCTCCTGCGGGACGTTCCTCTGCAGCAAAATAGGCGGCTTGAGCTTCCCCGTAGGCTCCGGCAAAATGCCCGAATCCGACACCTGTTATTGGGTGGGAGGTAACGAGGGTGGAGGAGACTTTCCAGATGAGCCAGCGTCCGTCGGCTGATTCTTTTTTTAAACGGTATATCCCGATGAGTGTCCCGGTTACAAGAAAGAATATACAGATGGTTGTGATGGAGACCGTGAGTTTATGTTTTTGAAACAGGGCTTTCAATCGGTTATGTAGATGGAAGTAGTTACTTAGTACGATACCGCATCCCGTGATGGCGGCTAACCATGCCCCGCGGCTTAACGTGGCGGGTAGGACGAGTAGGAGAAGTACGAGAACTACTCCCGACAGGATCCGGGCGATTCGGTGGCCTGTAAGCGTGTAGTGTAAGGCTATCGGTAGAATGGTAACAAGAAAGCCGGAATAGGGGCCGGGGTTAAAGAATGATCCGGTCAATTCGAAGCGGCTATGTTGGGAGGGGGTGAAACCGTATAACTGGGCGAGTCCCCAGATGGCTTCTATTGCCCCGGAGAGAAGAAGTGCCGTGTGGATGAAACTGAGCGGGGCGAATGTTGTCAGCCGCCGGAATATGAAATACGTGACGATGATCAAGATGAAGAGGCTCGTTCGGGCGGGAGCGATTGTCCCTGCGAAATAGTCATTACAGAGGGTGTAGCCTGCGTAAAGGAGAACCAGCAGGTCAGTTGTCGAAAAACGGAAAGGACGCATCCATGCCAGCGGTATGCAGGCTATACCGGCCACGATAATGACTTTGTAGAACCAGAAAATTTTAGCTACCCGGTTACCCAAACTCTCGTCGAGGATGAATGCCGTTGATAATAAAAGCAAGGTCAGCGTGAAGACCACGATACCTGATAAGTAAAGAGTGAGGTTTTTCCGGAGCTGCATATCGTTTTATTTTTCACAAATGTAAAAAATATGTTATGAACAGCATCAGGGAATTCTGATAAGATTATGAGAATTTTAGGTGAGAGTGGTCCTTACTTAATTTCTTCTTTTTCCTCGACAGGTTCGGGTTCTTTGGTTTCTTTGAAGATGTCGAATTTGTTCAATGGTTGCATGTATTTCAACCAGCGGAAATCTTTCAGACGGGCTTCTTCGGGATCGGCCAAGAACAAGGGATTGAGTTCCCCGTCGGGCTTGTTGATGAAGATGATGTCCGTGACTTTCCGTTTGTCGATCATGATACGAATGTTGGAACTGTTAGCGGTGTTGACTCCAATCACGTTTCCTTTATCATCGGGGAAGTAGATTGTTTCCCCGTTACCGTTCACATATACCATATATAGCTCGTTATCCCGGAAATAACCGGTCATATTTCGCCCTTTGATCTGGTCGTACATTTCGGTTTCCTCCCTTCGAGAGACCATGAAAGCCTTGGTATTCAAGTAGAATTCCTTAATCGTTCCGTTTCCTGTGAGCAAGGAAATCTTTTCTGCGGTCATTTGGTTTCCGCTGGCCCATGCCACGGGCTCATTGTAGAGAGTGATGGTGGAGTCGACAGAAAGGTAGACCATAGAGTCACATAATCCCTGCAGATCCTGACTAAAGAACTTCACTTTATAATAAGCCCGTAAAATCTGGTTCTTGGCAGAGTCCTGATCCATGAAGAGGGTGTCTCCGTGTACGAAAAGAGAATCTTGTTTTCCGACCATGATTAACAGGGCGCTATCGGTGACAAATGCCTTGTTTTGTTCCCGGTCCATTTGCGCATATTCACCTTTCACTATCACGTTGTTCACGGTGTCCACGAGCGTGACGTTCCAGTAGAGATTGGCCATTCCGGTTATACTGTCGATTACCATGGTATCGGCCACACCCTCGTAACTCAAGTGGGTAACCCGGTTGTTCTTGTATAGTTCGGCATGTCCCAAGTTGGAATCATACCATCCATCTTCGGAGTAGAGGGTATTATTGTCTTCTCCTTTTCCGTATATGTTCGTAGGGCCTAGAATAGAAACCAATTTGGTTTCCGTGTTGTATTTCAAGGTGTCCGAGAAAATTAAATATTCAGGAGAATTGACTTTTACACTATCCTTGAAGAGGGCTATTTTCGTCTGGGTAAAATAGTTTCCTTTTTTACTATCCAATGTGTTCTGGTTATCTTGCAGTTTTCCCCAATTGAAATAATATCCGATGTCGAATAATCCGTCATAATCTAGAAAATCAGTGGTTAAGATCATTTGGGGATCTTCCAGTGTGACATTTCGGCGGACTTGAATCAGTTTTTTGTTAGCATCGTAGTACATGTAGTCACCTGACATTCGAATACTATCGTTCTTGATCACTCGTACGTGACCAAATGCTTCGAGATAGTTAGAGTCGGGTAGTTCATATTGGTAAAGGCTATCGCACCACATGAGTGTGTTTTCATGTGTCATGTGTACGTTACCGATAAATCTAGAGGGGTTACCCAGTGTTCCCACTAGCAAACTATCCGCATTAACAATCTTTACTTTTGCTTTTTTATTTCCCTGTGCTACAACTGTCTGTAAAGGGAACATTCCCCATACAATACATAATATCCCAACCCATAAACCTACTCTCATCGCGGAATAATCATCAATCTTTACTTGTAATTTTTTTTACTTGTCAATTACTTGAACCATCCATCATAATGGAATTTGGAGTTCTTGTAATCTTCATCGATATGGATATAGGTATTTGCTTGTTTTTCCTTGATCCATTTGTCAAGTACTTCCTGTTGTTTTTTATTTTTTAACCCGTTTTCAAAACTGATCCAATCATCGTCCAAGTTGGCCGTGTGGGAAGGATAGTAAGCTTTGATTTTGATCACTTTGTATTCTTCGCCAGTACGGGTCTGATCCAAGAAAGGAGAAGATATTTCTCCCACTTTCAACTTATTTACCTGACGGGCCATTTCTCCTTCAATGGTTTCTCTAGGTAGTTTGGAATCTGCATCTTCTTCGTTGAAAATCAGTCCGCCGTTATTTCTGGTCTTTTTGTCCATGGAGAAATAGGCTGCAGCTTCTTCAAACGTGGCTTTCCCGTCGTGGATGTAAGTCAACACGGTGTCCAAATGCTGGATTGCCTCCTGCCGTTCTTCATCGGAGATACGGGGACGGAGTAGGATGTGACGTACATTTACTTTATCTCCCTGACGGTCGATATATTGCAAGATATGAAAACCAAATTCTGTTTCCACAATTTTAGATACTCTGCCGGGTTTCAAACTGAATGCAGCTTCTGCGAATGCCGGGGCTAGCGCATTCTTGGTTTGATAACCTAATTCTCCACCTTTGGCAGCAGATCCGGGATCTTCCGAATACAATACGGCTAACGTGTTGAATGTTTGTTTGCCGGAGAGAATTTCTTCACGGAATTCTCTTAACCGATTACGGATACGTTCTTTCTCTGTATCGCTGATTCTCGGTTTGATAACGATTTGTTGAATTTCGTATTTATCAGGTACTTCCGGAAGACTATCCTTGTTGAGTTTTCTATAAAAATACCTGACTTCCGAGGGTGTTACCCGAACGTTTTCCACGATTTTGGCTTGCATCCTTTGCGTGATCATTTGCTCGCGAAGCGGGGTACGCATCTCGTTCTTGATGTCTTCGTATGATTTACCGAAATATGTCTCCAGACGTTCCCGAGAACCGATATGTTGTACGTATTGTTCTAACTGGGAGTTCAAGGCATTCTCCACTTCCGTGTCGGTAACTGTGATACTATCTATCTTAGCTTGAGCTACTAATAGTTTTTGAACCAATAAATTTTCTAATATTCTAGTACGTGAGTCGGAGGAAGAATTTACTAATCCTTGGGATTGTTCATGTAAGAATTGGTTCTCAATATCCGATTTCAACACGATTTCTTCTCCCACGACTGCGATGATCTTATCGATCACATTTTTTTGTGCCGAGGCATAACTAGCTAAAAATAACAATACAAGCAGTGATAAATATCTCATAATTTATGAATAAGGTTATACTCAATAAAAACGCTCTAAACTAATACTTTTTCTTCAAATCCGCGAATAATCCGCTTGTTTTCGCATTTTTATTTTCATTTTTCTAATCCTGTTAATATATTTTGACGTAATCTTTCTGGAGAGCTTCCGAGTTAATGTCTTTTTCCAGATTCTCCTCGAAGGAGATTTTACGTTTGTTTAATAATAATATTTCAATTTCTTTTTTTACGTAACCGAGAGGTGCCGTTTCATGGGTTTGGCGCAGCTCGTTGATTTTAAGAAAATAGTAATTTTCGTCATCTTCGATTTCGATGGATTCTTTGTTTTTGTACTTGCTTTCCCATTCTGCCGATGTAATAGGTAAGAGATTCAGTAGGTTACGCAGCTCAATCCACTGGTCATTGAAGTTGTCGAATTTTTTGGCCGAAGTAATACAGTATTCCTCCAGTGCTTCTTGATCTTTGGCTTCTTTAGAGCGAAACCATTTGCGGGCATCCTCGATTTTCGGGGCGGATTTGGGAATCACCACGAATAAGGCTCTTACAACCGGTGTGTTTAACACGAAATTGAATTTATTGGCATCGTAATATTGCGAGATTTCACGTTCGCTTATTTCTCGGTTGAGTTTTTGGGAAATCAGTTTCTCCTTGTATTTATGGATTAAAATGGAAGAGGAGTAGTCCTCTACTTGTTTTCGGATATTTTTTTCCTCATCGCTCAAGTTCTGGGTGGCTTTGTGCAATAACAATTCTTTGGTAATCCAGTTTCGCACGTAACTTTGTGCCATGATGAGACTATCCTTCGAGGGTGTTCCTTGAGGGATAAAGCTGGAAACTTCCGATTTCAACAGGTATTTGTCGAAAACCTTTGCCACGGGTTGCTCGTTTTTTACAAACTTGTCGTTACAGGCCCATAGGAGAGGGATAAAAATCAGTATATGTTGTAGTTTCATGATTTTATGCGATTAATATTTGGGCGAAAATAATAAAAAGCGATTTAAATATACGAGTTTGTAAGAGTTTTTTCGTCTATTTTGTATTTTTGCGAATAGAATTCGAATAATGACCCGTGATATAAAGGAGATATTAAAGATTTACTGGGGATACGATGATTTTCGATCCTTGCAGGAAGAGATTATCTGTTCTGTGCTGGACGGAAAGGATACTCTTGCCCTTATGCCCACGGGTGGAGGAAAGTCGCTCACATACCAAGTGTCCGGGTTAGCGATGGAGGGGATCTGTCTGGTGGTAACTCCCTTGATTGCCTTGATGAAAGATCAGGTGGAGGATTTGAAAAACAGACAGATACCGGCCGAAGCGATTTACACGGGAATGGAGCGTGAACGAGTGGGGTCGATCATTAATAAATGTATATATGATACGGTTAAGTTCCTGTACGTGTCACCCGAGCGATTGTACTCAGAACGTTTTCGGGAGAAATTGAGGTTGATGAACGTGTGTTTGATTACTGTGGACGAGGCTCATTGTATTTCTCAATGGGGGTATGATTTCCGTCCCCCATATTTGCGAATAGCGGAGGTGCGAGATTTTTTTCCCGGGGTGGTCACTTTGGCACTCACGGCCACAGCAACTCCGGAAGTCGTGGAAGATATTCAAAAACAACTGCATTTTTCAACTCCGAATGTCCTTTCTAAGAGTTTCCGGCGGGAAAATATTTCCTACGTGGTCCGGAATACGGAGTCCAAACCTTTGGAATTATACCATATTTTATCCAAGGTGCAGGGAGGAGCAATCGTGTACGTGCGAACTCGGTTGAAGGCTTCTTCAATTGCCGCTTTTCTAAATAAATCGGGTATCAAGTCTGATTTTTATCATGCAGGGTTGTCTTCAGCACAACGGGCACGTCGGCAGGAAGCGTGGAAAAGTGGAAAGGTTCCCGTGGTGGTAGCGACAAACGCTTTTGGAATGGGGATTGATAAAGCAGACGTGCGGGTAGTCATACATTATGACGTGCCGGATAGTCCGGAAGCCTATTTTCAAGAAGCGGGACGTGCCGGACGGGATGGGAAACGTGCCTACGCCGTGCTACTTTCCAGCCGTGCAGCTTTGGGCGGTTTGAAAAAACGAATTGATGATGCTTTCCCACCGAAAGATTATATATTAAGGGTGTACGAGGCTTTGGCGAATTATTACCAGTTGGGAGAGGGGGAAGGACAAGGTCGTGCGTTTGAGTTCAATTTGAAACTATTTGCCTGTAATTTTAAACTCAATGAGGCAAGAGTGATGTCTGCTATCAGTATTTTGGAAGTTGCCGGTTTCTTGGGTTACACGACAGATATCAATTCCCGTTCCCGGGTGATGTTTACCGTGTTGCGGGATCGGTTGTACGAGTTTGAGACGGGTGATCCCCTGCTAGAAAAGCTTATGGTGCTTTTGATGAGAAATTATGCTGGTATTTTTGTGCAGGATGCTTACGTGGATGAAGGGTTTCTGGCTGATCAGCTTGATGTAACACGCAAGGTGCTGTACGATGCTTTTGTTTCTCTGGCAAAACATAAGATTATTCGCTACGTGCCGGGGGATACGAAACCTTATATCGTCTATTACCAGCCCCGGTTGCCGTTGTCTTATATCACGATCGGACGGGATGCCTACGAGAACAGGAAGGAATTGTTTGTTACAAAAATCGGGGCTATGGCCCGTTATATCCGGGACGATGAAAAGTGTCGCCAGCTTTTGCTTATGGAGTATTTCGGACAGAAAGAAGAAAAACCTTGCGGGGTATGTGATGTCTGTATCGGGAAGAAGAAACGCTTGCAGCGAGGAGAGCGAAAAGACTTAGGAGAACAGATCTTACAGGTGCTTGCAAAACAAAATACGAATATCCGGGAGTTGGTATGTCAATTAGACGAGGACAAAGAAGTAGTGGTTGAGCAAATTCGGAAATTACTGGATGAAGGAAAAATTCACTATGTTTCAACTTTGGAACTAGGGTTAACGGGGAAATTCTAGAGGTTTATTAAGTGTGGTTGTGTTATACTTTTTTCGTTGTCTTTTAGGTATTTCACTGGTAGGTTAACGATAGATCACTGGTGTATTGACTATACAGAGTGTAAACTTTTTTCTTGAAAAATAATCTGTGTATTAACGAGACATAGGTACAAGTTACTGTTGAGTATTGGGGAGTTCACTAGGGATTTGTTTACGAGTTATTAAAAAAGATTCGAATTTGTCGGTACCTTTTTCTTCGTGAAGTGTTATAAGGTAAAATAATATGAAATGAAAAAGGAAACAGAATATATTATCCAGTTGATTGTGAAAAGACTTCAAGGGGAGTTATCTCCCGAGGAGGAGACTTTCTTCATAGCTTGGAAAGTACGTTCCAAGGCTAATGAGGAGTTGTATGAACGATTGGAAAGTGAATACGAGAAACATACGGAATATCCTTTATACGAGCAATTTAATGCTCGTCGGTCGTGGCCTTCGGTCAAAAAGGGTATTCAGAAGAGAGAATTTACCCGATGTTTGTATCGCAGAGTGGCAGTAGTAGCTAGCGTGTTATTGTGTATATCTTTTTACCTGATGTTTTCGACGGATCGGGAGGGAGTGTTACCCGTGGTCCGGGTAGAATCGCCAAATCATTTCTCTTTCGGGAAACGAGCCTCACTGATCTTGCCAGGAGGAGATACTTTGCTGATTGTCCCGGGAGTGACGGACACGCTTGACGAGCAATTACCTTTCGTGAGTAATAACGGAGAAACTTTGATTTATCATACCCCTCGAACGGCAGATTCTTTGGTGTACAATACGCTGAAAATACCTCGTGGCGGGGCTTATTCATTGCAGTTGTCGGATGGCACGAAGGTGATGTTGAATTCTGATTCCCGATTAAAATTCCCGCAATTTTTTTCGGGTGACACAAGGGAGGTATATTTGGAAGGAGAGGGATTTTTTCAAGTGGCAAAAGATTCTGCGAAGCCCTTTATCGTGCATTGTGAGGAATATGCTGTACGAGTGTTAGGTACTACGTTTAATATTTCTGCTTACCGGAATGATGAAGTTTCAATGACGACGTTAGTCGAGGGACGGGTGAATATCGAGTGCGAAAACACCATTGTTGCGTTGACACCCGGCTTGATGGCTACCGTGGCCAATTCGAAAGTGACAACCCGGGAGGTGAACGTGGAATCCTATATTTCGTGGACAAAAGACCAGTTTAGTTTTAGCGAGGAACGCCTAGAGGATTTGTTAAAAAAAATTTCCCGTTGGTATGACGTGGAGTTTTTGTTTGATGATGATGAGATTAAGGATTATAAATTTTCTGGGTTTATACCTAGATACGAGAGTATAACTAATTTGTTTGAGATATTAGAGCAATCGGCAAATGTAAGTTTTGTTCGAAAAAATGATAAAAAAGTGATAATTATAAAGCATTGATTTAAGCTTGGCCAGCTAAATTAATCATTGGAGTGTCGTATAATAAATTTTAAATGTATGAAAAAATGGAGTATACTGGCTGCGGTAATGCTCGTGATAGCGTTATGTCCTTATTCAGCTCAGGGAATTGATAGGAAAAAGAAAGAGATTCAGCCTAAATCAACTAAAGTCGTACTTAGTAAATATGATAAGTTGTTTAAGAATAAGGCTCACGTGGTGGCGAAAGGTGGTTTTATGACTTTGCACAAGGTGGACGGTAAGTTGTTTTTTGAAATGCCGTTAAAGTATATGGGACGGGAATTCTTATTGGCTTCCACAGTGACTTCCGCGACGGATAATAGTATCTGTGTTGTGGGCTATAAACCGAGGGCTCCCCGGCACATTAAGTTCACGTTGCTAGATAGTATCGTCTGTTTGAGAAATATCAACTCGAAAATAACTTATGACAAGGAGCAGGCCGGACTGAAAGAAGCGATGGAGAAGAATTTTGGGGATCCTATCGTTGAATCTTATCGGGTATTGGCATACACGCCGGATAGTTCTGCGGTGGTTTTTGATATGACGGATATGTTCACGAAGGATGAATCTTTTTTGTCCCCAATTATGCCCAACACGGGTGGAGTACTCAGCCACTCAGCTAGTTTAAACAAGGAGGGATCTATGTTAACCGAAATCAAAGCTTTTGAAGATAATGTAAGCATTAAATCCATTTTATCTTACTTGGTGACGACAAAAGCGATGGGTATGCTCACGGTTAAGAAAGATGATCCTTTGACCACCCATGTTACCTGTACTTTGTTGCTTTTGCCGGAAAATAAAATGCGTCCTCGGATCACAGATTCTCGATTAGGTATATTTTTAGGGAATAAAGTGTACGTTTCTATGGAAGAAGACGGTATTCAAAAATATTCAGTGGCTAATCGCTGGAGGTTGGAACCGAAAGACATGGAAGCATGGAAACAAGGGAAATTGGTGGAACCGGTGAAACCGATTGTGTATTATTTGGATAACACGTTCCCAGAATCTTGGAAAGAACCTTTGAGAGAAGGGATTTTAAGATGGAATGCTGCGTTCGAGAAAATCGGTTTCAAGAACGTGGTTCAAGTGCGAGATTTTCCCTTGGATGATCCCGAATTTGATCCCGATAATTTGAAATATTCTTGTGTTCGTTATATCCCGTCAACAACGGCGAATGCAATGGGCCCCTCGTGGGTGGATCCAAGTACTGGGGAGATCATTAATGCTAGTGTGTTGATCTATAATGATGTGATCCGGTTGATCAATAGGTGGCGTTTCGTGCAGACAGCTCAAGTTGATCCCCGTGTTCGGGCAAAGAAGATGCCAGATGACGTGGTAAAAGAGTCGCTGGCTTATGTGATTGCTCATGAAGTGGGCCACACGTTAGGGCTGATGCACAACATGGCAGCTTCTGCCGCTTATCCGGTTGATTCCTTGCGTTCGGCAAGTTTCACGCAGGTTTACGGGACCACGCCTTCCATTATGGATTATGCTCGCTATAATTATGTCGCTCAACCAGGAGATAAAGGGGTGAGATTGACTCCACCGGATTTGGGGGTTTACGATGAGTTTGTCATAAAATGGTTGTACACGCCACTACCGGAACTGAAAAACGCTATGGCCGAAGTTCCTATTCTGGAGAAATGGCTAGATGAAAAGGCTGGGGATCCTAGGTACCGTTATGGAAAACAACAGGTTTCCGTTCGGTTCGATCCTAGTGCGTTAGAAGAAGATTTGGGGAATGATCCGATGAAAGCGGGAGAGTATGGGATTCAGAATCTGAAGTATATTATGAGCCACTTGAACGAGTGGTTAGAGGATGATCCCGACGGGCAACATCGTCAGGCTATATACCAAGCTATCGGTAATCAATACTATCGTTATTTGAAAAACGTGATGTATAACGTGGGAGGGATTTACCTTACAGAGGTGAAGGACGGGACTCTAGGCAAACGTTTTGTTTCTGTTCCCCGGGAAGTTCAAAAGAATTCACTTAAATGGGTGATTCGGGAGTTAAAAACTCAAAATTGGCTCGTTGATAAGGAATTGACGGAAAAGTTTGCTTTAGGTATTTCTTTGGCAGAAACAGTACGGTATGCTACTGCGAAGAATATTGCCGAATTGTACAAGAATGTTATCCTTTCCGCTCACGTGTCTCGTGATCCTTATACGGTAAGAGAGTTTTTTGATGATTTGTATAATGAGGTTTGGGCTTCGACCTTGAATAACCGGAAACTTTCCGAGAGCGAGAAGATGTTACAACGGGTGATTGTTGAAGTATCGTTAGAGGGGATGGAAGGAAAGAAGAAAGGTTTACCGTTTTTGACGGACGAGGCTCTTTACTCGTTTTCGGATGATGCTTTTGCACCTTCCGTTGACGAAATCAATGCTTATGGTCTAGATGAGACGGGGATGGTGAGTAGGTATTTGGACAAGTTCAGAGAAATTGAACAGGTATACGGACGAGGTTTTGTGGCTACTCACCTTAATAATATTGGAAACGGGTACGGCTGGCAGAGGAAAGTGACTACTACGGCAATCGATGATTCTAAAGTTTACTTGCAGGATATGTTGGTTCGGGTGAAACAATTATTGGAAGATAAATTACCCATGACAGATAAGGACACGAAAGCTCATTACCGGGCATTGATTTTACAAATTGAGAAGACGTTTAAAGCCGAATGATATATTGGGAGGCGGGGAAAATCTCCGGTCTCCCGAAAAAAAATACCTATTAACAACTAATTATATGAACATGAAAATGAATCGAGTGTTAAACAGGGAGAAATGTAGGGGATTGATAAGATGGTCTCTCGTGATGGGCTGTATTTTGCTTAGTTCTATGGGTATCTATGCTTCGGACATTCACGTGGTGAATGATTCTATCAAGCTGGATTTAAAATTTGAGAAATCAACCATGTTGGAGGTTCTTAATACGTTGAAGAAGAAGACCGCCTTGAATTTCGTGTATAATCACGAGGAAATAAAGGGAATTCCGCTTATCACGAAAGAATTTAGGCAAGTGACGGTACCCCAGATTCTAGATTACTGTTTGCGTGGTACGGAGTATGTTTTCTCCGTGGTGAATGACGTGATCGTGATTAAAAAGAAAGAGATGAAGAAGGATCAGAAAAAGATCACGATTACCGGGACTGTGTTCGACGAGAGAAACGAGCCACTTCCGGGAGCGACCGTGATGCTGAAAGGTACAACGATTGGTGTGGCATCTGACGTGAGTGGGAAATTTAAATTGGAGTTACCGGAAAATGATGGAATGGTTCTCGTGGTCAATTTTATAGGAATGACTTCTCAGGAGATCCCGGTGACTCATGATGTTAACTTGAAAATAGTTTTGAAGATGTTAGACACGGCTTTGGACGATGTTGTGGTTAATGGTTTTTACACGAAAAATAAAAACACATTTACGGGTTCCGTGACTACCGTGAAGGGGGAAGAGTTAGTACAGGTATCCAATACCAACTTGATTCAGGCTTTGAGTACTTTGGTACCGGGGTTAAGAATCGTGGAAAATAATGCGCAGGGGTCGAATCCTAACGCCGTGCCGGAGATTATTATCCGGGGAACTAATTCTTTAATGACTAGTGATGAGGCGGGTATCAACACTCCTTTAATTATTTTGGACGGAATTGAGATCTCGCTTGAAGAACTCTACGATTTGGATTTGTTCGATATAGAGAGTGTGAACGTGTTGAAAGATGCGGCAGCAACAGTTCTTTATGGGGAGAGGGCTTCCAATGGTGTGATTGTGGTGGAACGGGCCTATGTGAAGGATGATAAAGTGCGGTTTAGTTATAATTTTGTTCCAGATTTTAGTTTTCCCGATTTGAGTTCCATGAATTTGTGTAATGCTTCGGAGAAGTTGGAATTGGAATATCGGGCCGGGTTGTATAATTCGGCTAATGGTAATACGGATAGAAATTATGCTTACAAGCTGGAAAATGTGCGTAAAGGAATTGATACAGATTGGATTTCCAAGCCTTTGAGAAATTCTTTCAGTCATTCCCATTCTTTGCGGGTGGCTGGTCGGGGAAGTAATATGGATTACAAGGCTTCCGCTTCTTTTAAAGATACTTACGGGGTTATGAAGGGAGATTACAGAAGAAATTACGGTCTTAACTTTTCATTGGCTTACCACATGACAAACAAGTTGACGATTTCTTATCAGTTTGTTTTCGGGATGACAGATAGTAAAGATTCACCTTATGGTCAGTTTTCAACGTATACCGAGTTGAACCCTTACGAGCCGGTGTACGATGAGGATGGTGAGTATATCCAGAATTATTATTTCAATAAATTCGATCCATCCCGTAACGAGAAAATAGAGAATCCATTGTATAACGCCACACTTTCTAGTTTTTCTAAATCTAAAAGTAAATCGATCAAGAATAGTTTATCCTTGCGCTGGGATGTCAGCAAATCTTTTTTCGTGAATGGACAATTCGATTTGAATTTGTCGGATTCGAAGAGTGATAAATATACCTCACCGGAGAATTCGAAATACGAAACTTATACTTCTCCAGAAGATCTTGCGCAAAGAGGGGAATACCGGCAAAGTATTTCTGATGGAAATTCGTACACGGGAAAATTGGTTGTAAATTATACTATCCCTTTAGATGAACATGGTAGTGTATTCGGTATTCATGCCGGGACGGAAATTTCAAGAGAGAAGACCACAAGTAGCCAGATCACTGCCGTGGGGTTCTTAAAGGACGAATTGGACGATTTGAGTTATGCGATGAAATATGATGACAAGGCACCCAGCGGGAGCGAGAAATTATCAACAAGAGTTGGTTTTTTCGGTGATGTAGACTTTTCCTATCGCAACAGGTATTTTGTTAACGGGGTTTTCCGGAGTTCCGGTTCTTCTAAGTTTGGTAAAAATCAGCGTTTTGCTCCTTTTTGGTCTGTTGGTTTCGGGTGGAATGTTCACAACGAGGAGTTCTTGAAATGTGATTGGTTGAATACACTACGTTTTCGGGTAAGCTACGGGTACACGGGTAATGCCGGGTTTTCTCCTTATCAAGCAATCACGACATATAAGTACAGTAATGATTACCGTTATTATGCAGGTGTTGGGGCTTTACCGATTACGATGGGAAACATGGATTTAAAGTGGCAGCGGACGTTGAAAATGAATTATGGGGTTACCGGTGGATTCCTAAATGACCGGTTGAGAGTGGAATTTGATTACTACGTGGAGGAGACGAAAGATATGTTGATTCCGATAGATGTACCCCTTTCCATGGGAGTGGATAACGTGAAGATTAATCTGGGTTCGGCTAAAAATGCTGGATTGGATTTCTCTATTTCTGGGCAGATTATACAAAAGAAGGATTGGAATTGGATGTTGACGGTGAATGGCGGGCATGTGTATGACAAGATCGAGAAGATCAGTAATGCTTTACAACGGACAAACTCGGAAACAACGTCTTCGGATGAATGGAACGCTCCCAAGATTCAATTCAAAGAGGGAGAATCCCAATATGCGATTTATGCCATGCGTTCCGCAGGAATCGATCCGGCCACGGGTAAGGAGGTGTTTATAAATAAAAATGGAGAATATACGTTTGATTATAATTACGACGATCAAGTCGTTGTGGGGAATACAAACCCGACAATACAGGGAAGTATATTCACATCGTTCCGGTATAAAGGATTTTCTTTGAGCGTGTCTGCCGCTTATACGTTGGGAGGTGACATTTATAACACGACACTGGCGAAGAAGGTGGAGAATATAAATATTCGGGAGAATGTTGATCGACGGGCGTTCTCGGAAAGATGGAAAGAGATCGGAGACGAAACTCGTTTCTTGGGTATCCCGGAAAGTGGGAGGGCTACTTATCTTTCAGCACGTTTCGTGGAACGTAAAAACGAATTGTCGATTTCGAATATTAACTTACAATATGAGTTTAATGTTGAAAAGTTGAAACTGTTCGGATTGAAACGTTTAGTCGTGGGTATCGGTGCATCGGACATCGGGCGGCTTTCTACAGTTAAATTTGAAAGAGGTACTTCCTATCCCTATTGCCGGAGTTTTAATTTCGTACTTAGACCTACCTTTTAGTGAAATAATGTAATCGTATGACTATGAAAAAGATAATATATATACTGCTGATCGCCTTGTGTGAGTGGAGCTGCGATAGCTTTCTAGATGTAAATCCCAAGGCAGAGGTAATTGACGAGGATATGTTCAGCACGGCTTCGGGTGTGGAGGATGCCTTGTATGGCGTGTATTCAGCCTTGTCCAATGGTTATTTGTATGGTAATTATATGTCAGTGTATTACCCGGAACTATTTGCACAGAATTTCGTGGATGACGGAATCAAGGGAACGGAAATCGGAAAACTGAACATGGGTGATCTTATGCTGGAGTCGGATGTAATGAAAATGTGGAAACAGGCCTATACGACGATCGGTTACGTGAACAATATTATTATAAATTTGGAAAAGAAAGATGAGAATGCATTCAAGCATTATAATATTTACTTAGGAGAGGCTTTAGGACTTCGGGCTTACTTACATTTTGACCTGTTGCGGTATTATGCTGTTCATATTACTTCAAAAGATGAGGCGGCTAAGGCTCGTGCTATTCCTTATGTCACGACTTATGAATTTTACGTGACACCATTCTCTTCGGTAACGGATGTTTACGATAAGATTATTCAGGATTTGGAACGGGCCATTACTCTTCTTGTGGATGACAAAAGTTTGATGGAGGCTGAAAGAACGGGTCATGCTGTGGATTTCGTTTCAGCCCGAGAGACTCATTTCAATTTATATGCGGCGGAGGCCACGTTGGCTCGTGTGTATTGGATGAAAGGTGATTTGAAGAATGCCAGGATCTATGCGCAAAAGGTAATCGATTCACATAAATTCCCGTTGGTGGATAAAACGGAAGTGGAGAGTATGGTACAGAGTAAACTATCTTTTAAAGAGACGATTTGGGGTATCTATACTCGGGATTTCGGAACTTCAATGAAGAATTTGTTTATTAGAAGTACGGGAATAGATCTAGCTCCGGATTGGGAGGATTTGTATTTGGATGATCAAGGCTCGGGAGAGGGAGTGGATTACAGGAGATTCTGGTTCGACGTGGATCCTGATAAAGATGCCACGACTTGCCTTAAATTGATTAACTACGAATTTTTGGCTGACCCCAATAAATATAATGCCCCCGTTATTTTAGGTGTGAACATGATCAGGATTCCGGAAATGTATTATATCATGGCGGAAGCTTTGTTGGAAGAGAATATTGACTTGGCCACGGATTACATGGATATAGTTGTGGAAGCCCGGGGAATGGTTGGATTTAAAGATCGGGTTCCGGTTCGGCAACTAACGCTTGGTGATATTATGAAGGAACGCCGTAAGGAGTATTATGGGGAAGGCCAAGAGTGGTTTTGCATGAAACGGCAGAATCGGGATGTATATTCAATCATAGGAGCGGTAACTCTGCCAGGAAGTGACAATATCTATTGTTTGCCTGTTCCTGAAGAGGAAATGAGTGCCCGTTAACATTAAAAACGAAAGATATGAAAAAGATAACATTAATTAGTCTCGTCATCGGATTAGCTTGGATTGCGTTTTCTTGTTCGAACGATAACTTGATGTATAACGTGCATCAGAAAAGGTCTGTCTATTTTGAGCGGGAAAGTAAGACGGATACTATTTTTTTCTCTTTTGTTTCAGTTGAAGGAAATGACTACGATTACCAGATCCCGATCCGGGTAATTGGTAAACCCGTGAAGGAAGTACAGCATCCAGTGGTTATGGTTGTTGCCGATTCTTCAACGGCACAGGAGAATGTGCATTACGTGATGGGAGATGTAGTGATTCCAGCCGATAGTGTTCGGGGCGTTCTAAACATTCGGTTGAACAAAACGGGGGATATGAAGGAACATTCATATTACTTGTACTTGAGATTTGCAGAGGATGAGTATTTTAAACCGATTGCCGATGATAATTATATTTTGTCGATAGCTGACGGGGAGTATTCCCGACCGGATTGGTGGAAAGATGCAGATTTGGGAACGTTCTCTTCCGATTTGTTTAAACGGATATTGGAAAAATACTGGGAATTGGAAGAACTTCGTCCGGTGGAATATGCTTATTTCGAAGAGAATTACGGGCGGTTGCTTGAAAATGCCCCGGAGTGGTTTTGGTCTAGAAATTATCCTGGTATTTGGGTGAAATATGTGTTGAAACCGGTGTACGAATATTACCAGGCATATCCTACCGAAGGAGTGAATATGCCGAATCCTGATAAATTTGTTTGATATAATCTCCAGTATAATGATTTAAATAAAAATTGAAGAGCAATGAAAAAGATGTATTACATAGTCTTCGCCATCCTAGTAAGTTGTTTACTGGATGCTTGTATTCGTGATGATACTAGCTTGGCGGATCCGAATTTTTCCAAACTTTCAATTATTTCTCAATACGATACGTTGAGCGTGAATCTGAGCGAGGAGTTTGTTTACAAGGTGGATGTCGTTCAAAGTGGGGAGGAGAGGCCATTGACTTATGAATGGGGGTACGCAACCTATAACACGAAAGATGAAAGTGATTATCCGGCCAAAGATTCTTTAAAAATCATATCTAATGAGGCTGAGTTACATTACACGTTTAGAAAATTGGGTACTTATTATTTAAGGTTGAAGGTGGATAATGGGGAGGCAATCTCGTTTAAAGGTTTTATGTTGAACGTGACAACACCTTATGATGAAGGGATTACGATTTTGAGCCAGGATGATGCGGGGAATCCCCGGATTTCATTTATGAAAACGTTGACTCGTCAGGAAATAGAATCTGGGGTGAAGAAGGAATTTATTACGGATGTTCTGTCAAAGGAGAACCCGGACTACACGATTAAAAATTGCACAGATCTGGCACAGTTTGGTTCCTATCTGTTATTAGCTTCACGAGAGGATGGGGCAATCTATAAATTGAATGCCAAGACTTTTGGAGTGATGTATAAGAACAAAGTAAGGGATATTATTCCGGATTTTACTTGTAAAGAGTTGATGGGAAGTGGGGCAAAGAATTGGATGTTGTCTGAAAATGGGAATGCGTATCGTTACGAACTTACTTTCGATGAAGTGTTGGTGATTGATAATGCCATCGGCTATGGCTATGATGCTTGTTTCTTTGGATATAGTGCTTCATATCAGTATTTTATAGATTACGATAAATCCATTATTTATTCTCCGACCGGAAACAAAGCGACTTCTTCTTCCAATTATTTCGAAGACTATAATATTATCGGGATGGTTCCTTGGACGATCACGAAACTTTACACGATTGCCGTTTTGAAAGAAGATCCTACACAAGGTCGAGTATTTCAGACAAGCGGTTCTTTATCCAAGTTAACAGAATTGATTAAGTTTGACGGTACGGATCTGAAACTGGATAAGAACTCGACGATCATGTTTAGTAAAACTTATAAGAATGCTTACTACAATTATGGGAATAATATTTATCGTTGGAATTGTACCGGACAGTTCCCGAAAACCCCGTTTATTACATTTCCCGATACAAAGGAGATTACGGCTGTGGCTATGGATCCGGATAAAACGCTGATTTATGTTTGCTACGTGGATAGCGAGAGAAATGGTTTGAAGGGTGGAATTGACATTTATGATGCGAATGATGGTAAATTGATCGAGTCCTACGGGGGAATTGCCGATCGGCCGTTAAGAGTATTTTATAAGACGAAATGATGTAGGTTATGTGTGTGGATAAAGAGGTGACTCCCGTAAATAATAGCGGGAGTCATTGTTCTCGCACGATAAATTCTTATCTTTTTTGAGATGAAAAGGACAAATTAACATGTTCTATTTTGTTGTTTCTACTATTTGAGGTACATTTGAAAAAATATCTTTAAGGTGTGGAATATGATGTTTTTTTATAAATCTGATGGTAATGTTGGCTGAATCTTCCATATATGAGCGTTTTGTGAAAGGGGATGAAAAAGCCTTAGAATTGTTGTACGATCAATATTTTGCAACATTGGGAGTTTATGCGGGACGTTTTTTGTATGAAGAGAATGTTTGCATGGACATCGTGCATGAGAGTTTTATTAAAGCGTGGGAGAAAAGGAAACAGTTTACCTCATTCCAGATGATTATTAGTTTTTTGTATATTTGCGTACGAAATGCTTGTCTGAATGAGTTGCGGCATTTGGATATAAAAAATAAAGTCCTGTTGCAGCAGGCATCTAGTCTTGATATTGAGGGGGAAATCATAGAACATGAGGTGAAACGGATTATCTGGGCTGAAATTACCCGATTAGCGGATGATTATAAAGAAATCATGGCGATGAGTTTGGAAGGGTATTCAACCAAGGAGATTTCGGAAGAATTGAATCTTTCCGAACAGACGATTAAAAACAAAAAGGGAGAGGCGTTAAAACAACTTCGCAAAAATATGGGACCGTATCAGTGGTGTCTCCGGTTTTTCTTTTAGAGGATAGTTTATTTGCAATATTCTATGTCATTGATTTATGATTCGTATATTTGTCTTATTTTCGAGACAAAAAGAGAGTTATTGTGTCGTTTTTGTTTGTGAAATTGAAACTTTATATCTCTATTTTCCTAATCTTGCAACTTGCCAAAATCAGTTCTTGCTTGATTGAAGTTTTTTATTTATTTTATTACTTTTGTTCTCTTTTATTTTAAAATAGTTATAGAAAACAGGGATAATATGTAAATCAAATATTTGAACGTGAATGAATAAAATTGAGAGTTTGCGTTAGATAACAATGATGGTGCGATGATGTATTTTACGGGTTTGTACCGTGTGGTGCAATGAATAATATTGGGTGCAAAATAATATGTTTAGGAAATAAGGTGGTGGATATATTTTGCATGTATGGTATTTAAAGAACAAATTAAATGAGAATAGACTTGGTATTTGGGTTTGAAGGCAAGTTATGTGGTGTCGTGAAGTGTGTCCTGTTACTCTGCTGTGTATGTTTTCCGAAAATTCCAGTGGCAGGTGAATTACGTTCTTCCCGGATCGTAATCACGGGAGAAGTGATAGATGCAGACGGAGAACCGCTTCCCGGAGTGACGGTTGTCTTGAAAGGAACTTCTTGGGGATGTATCACGGATACGGACGGGAAGTTCCGACTGGAATTCCCTGAACAAAAGGAGATGGTATTACTTTTTCGATTTGTCGGGATGAAGAATCAAGAAATCATGGTTACTGGAACTCGGCATATTCGGGTGACAATGGTGAAAGATATGAAAGAGTTGGACGATGTGATAGTGACGGGGTATTACACGCAGGCGAGGAATGCTTTTACGGGTGAGATTACCCAGATTAAGGGAGAGGATTTATTGCAGGTTTCTCCGACCAATCTGTTGCAGGCGTTGGCAATCTTAACACCGGGATTAAGGATTGTTGAGAATAATGAGGCGGGATCAGACCCGAATGTAGTGCCTGAAATTTTGATTCGTGGGGCGAGTTCGATTATGACAAAAGGGCAAGAGGGGGTGAATGCTCCCCTGATTATGTTGGACGGGGTGGAGATTTCAGTGGAGGATTTGTATGATTTGGATATTTATGATATAGAACAGGTACTGGTGTTGAAGGATGCTTCTGCGGCGGTGCTTTATGGGGAGAAAGCGGCGAACGGAGTGATTCTAGTAGAGCGGGTGCGGGGAAAGTCGGATAAGCCTAGATTCAGTTATAATTTTACACCGATATTTAATTTTCCCGATCTGACTTCTCTTCGCTTGTGTGATGCGGAGGAAAAGTTAGAACTGGAACGATTGGCGGGATTGTATGATCGAGTGAACGGTAGTCTTGACCCGGCTTATGATTATAAGTTGGAGAATATTCGTCGAGGAGTCGATACGGATTGGAAGACGAAACCTCTGCGGAATGCTTTTTCGCAGAGTCATTCCGCCACGATGACCGGGCGGGGTGGTGGAATTGAGTACAAGGTGACGGGACGGTTGTCCGATACACATGGTGTGATGAAAGGTGATTATCGTCGGAATTACGGGGTGAATGTCTCTTTGTCATACCGGTTTGCTCGGGATGTGGTGGTAACTTATCAGTTGGCTTATTCCATGACCGAGGGAAAGAATAGTCCTTATGGGAGTTTCGTGCAGTACACGAAGCTGAATCCTTATAACCCGGTGTATGACGAGGAGGGAGAATATATACGGAATTATTACTTTGATCCAGTGAACCAGACAATGGAACGGCAGGTGAATCCGTTGTACAATGCCACGTTGGCGAGCTTTTCGAAGAGTCAGAATAAAGCGGTGACGAATTATTTGTCGTTACGTTGGGATGTGAATGAAGCTTTGTTTATCACAGGAAACGTGAGCGTGCGACAGGGTGATGCGTGGAATAAAGTGTATGTTTCGCCGGAAGATGCGAGTTTTACCTTGCAGGAGATTCCTCAAAACAAGAAAGGAACTTACACGGCACTTTCAACCGAGAAGACGGATTGGGCTGGAAAATTTGTGTTAAATTATCGTTTGCCACTGAATAAGGAGGGAAATTCGGTTCTTTCCCTGAGTGCAGGTACGGATATAGGGAAGGATAAGTCATCCTCGATACAGGTGAAAGCGGAAGGTTTTATGAAGGACAAGATGACAGACATTAAGTTTGCCTCGCAATATGCGACCACTCGTCCCGTGGGAGGCGAGAAAGAGTCGGCGGAAGTGGGGTTCTTCGCAAATGGTAGTCTTGATTTGCTGGGACGATATTTTATCAATGCTTCCTATAAGACAGCGGGTTCGTCAAAGTTTGGTAGTAAACATCGTTTTTCTCCAGTGTGGTCAGCAGGAATCGGTTGGAATCTACATGAGGAAAGGTTTATGAATTTCGATTGGTTGGATGTATTACGTTTTCGCTTTAGCGTCGGTTCAACAGCAAACGTGACTTTTACACCCTATCAGGCTTTGACCACTTATCTTTATGATCCTGACCTGATTCATTATGGTGGGATAGGAGCTGTACCGATCACGATGGGGAATCCTGATATGAAATGGCAGGTTACTTGGAAGTATAATTGGGGGTTGACGGCGGCTTTTTGGAAGGAAAGGGTGAACGTGGAGGCTAGCTATTACGTAAACAAAACGAAGGATGCCTTGATGCCTTTGACCTTACCGTCTTCTGTCGGTGTTTCCTCGGTATTGGTGAATATGGGTAAGTTACAGAATTTGGGGTACGAGTTTTCCGTTTCTGCACAAGTGGTGAAGAGGAGTAACCTGTTTTGGATGGTAATGGTGAACGGATCGCACGTGTTCGATAAGTTGACTAGTATCTCGGATGCGTTGAAGGCGGAGAATATGGCGGCTTACTATGGTGTGAAACCTCAGCCGATGTTCGTGGAAGGGGGATCTCAGTTTGGTATTTATGCCATGCGTTCTGCGGGGATTGATCCTGCTTCCGGGCAAGAGGTGTATATCAAAAAGAATGGGAATTACACGTTCACTTATGATAAGAATGAGCGGGTAGAGGTCGGGAACACGAATCCCGTGTTGGAGGGGAGTCTTTTCACAAGTTTATCGTGCCGGGGTTTTACGTTGAATGTTTCTGCGGCGTACAAGTTTGGCGGTGATATTTACAACACGACATTGGCGAATAAAGTGGAGTATATCGATCCTTACGGAAATGTGGATCGTCGGGCTTTCACCGAAAGATGGAAGAAACCGGGAGACTTGGTCCGTTTCTTGGGAATTCCGGAAAACGTGAGCGATGAGAACCGTTATTCTGAGCGTTTCGTGGAACGGGATAACACGTTTACGATAACGAGTATCATGTTGAATTACGAGTTTAAACCCGGTTATCTTCGCAAGATTGGGATTAAGAGATTGAATCTGGGCATTGGTGTTGCCGATATTGCTCGTTTTTCTTCCGTGAAACAGGAACGAGGTACGGAATATCCTTTTCAACGGAGTTTTCATATCACATTTAGACCGACATTTTGATAACGACTAAAGGCAAAAGATGATGGAGAAAATAGTATTACTGGCGTGTGTCTCTTTATTTTTCTTGGGATGTGGGAATTTCTTGGATATTAATCCTGAATCGGAGGTGGTAAACGATGATATGTTCAGTACGGCGGAAGGTGTGGAGGATGCGTTGTATGGAGTGTATATGTCGATGGTGAAGGAGGATATGTATGGTGGGGATATGTCGGTGCTGATACCGGAGTTACTGGGACAGAATTTTGTTACGGATGATGGGTATTTGATCTTTTTATCTCGATTAGACTTAGAAAATGCTGATACACGGAAGACTGTTAGGACAATATGGAGTGCTAGTTATCTTGTGATTAGTTATTTAAATAACATTTTGGAAAATTTGGATGGAAAAAGCATAAAGGATTTTAAAAATTACAATTTATATCGGGGGGAAGCTTTAGGATTACGAGCTGTTATACATTTTGATTTGTTGCGATTGTTTGCTGTTCATATAAATTCAAAGGATGAGAATGCAAAAGCAAGGGCTATTCCCTATGTAACAAAATACACATTTAAAGTGACTCCTTTTTCATCTGTGGAAGAGGTTTATGAGAAGGTTATTGCAGATTTGAAAGAGGCAGAAACTTGTTTGGCTGAAGATGAGATTTTGATGCCGAAGATTCGTAAAGGTGGAGAAAAAGGTTTTACGGGTGCCAGAGAATTACATTTTAATTTGTACGCTGCACAAGCAATGTTAGCTAGGGTGTATTGGATGAAAGGGGATTTGGAAAATGCAAAAAAGTATGCAGATAAGGTGATTCAATCGGAGAAATTCCAATTTGTAGATCAAGAGGATTTGTCGACATTTATGAAGAGACGGATTTCTTTGTTAGAGACAATTTGGGGATTATATACGACAAAGATTAGTTCGTATTTGTATGATAAACATATGGCGAAAACGTTGATGAGTCTTGCTAATGATTGGAAGTTATTATATAAAAATGATGAATATCAGGAATTTGGTGAAGATAAACGGTTGTCTGCTTGGTTTATTTCTAAAGAGAATATGGGAAATTCAAAAGATATTTGTGTCAAAATTATGGATGAATCAAATGATGCCTCTGAATATACCGGAGGAGCATATTTGGGTTTTAGTATGATTCGTATTCCAGAAATGTACTATATTATGGCAGAAGCGTTACTAGAAGAGGGAGATAAAGAAAAGGCACGGAAATATTTGGATGCCGTGGTGGCAGCTAGAGGTATAGTCAAATTTGCAGATCGGGATACGGGTAAAGATATTACATTGGAGGACATTATGAATGAACGGAGAAAAGAGTTGTTTGGAGAGGGACAATGGTGGTTTTGTTTAAAAAGATTAAATTGGGATATTTATGTTCATGCGTTAGATGCAACTTTAAAAGGAAGTGATAAAATTTACACCTTACCTTTACCCACGGAAGAACTTGATCCTCGTTAAATTATAAACACAGAAAGCATATGGTTACAAAGTATTTGATATATACAGGAATATTTCTTTTGTTAGGAGCTTGTTCGAACAAAGCTATTTATTATAATCCAGATCAGAAGAGAAGTATTTATTTTAATTGGGATCTTAGTAAATATGTTTCTAACATGATTCCTGATACGGTGTTTTTCAGTTTTGCAATTTATGAAGAGAAGGAGGTGGAATATCATATCCCGGTGAAGAGTATGGGAATGCCTGTCGATGAGGATCAATGTTTTGAATTAGACGTCGTGGAGGATTCGACGACGGCAATATTCGGAAAACATTACGAGTTCGGTACTTTGACCATTCCTAAAAATGAAGTGGAAGGAATACTGTCCTTAAAATTGAAGCGGACGGAAGATTTGATGAGTCACCCTGTTCTTCTTTATTTGAAGTTTCGGGAGAACGATTATTTCAAGCCGATGGAAGGGGATCATTATTGTCTTTCAATCATAGATGGAAAACTAGCGAAACCGGCTTGGTGGACTAGCTATTATTTGGGAGAATATAGCAATAATAATGATAGATTGTATTTGAAAATATTGGAGAACTTTTGGGCTTTGGAAGAGTTAAAACCCGTGTTTTATGCCGAAAAAGAGAAGGAGTACGGGAAGTTTCTGGAAAATGCCCCAACAGCCTTTTTCCAAATGCCGGGAAATATGATTTGGATAAAATACGTGTTTAAGCCTGCTTACGAGTATTATCGTGATCCGGTGAATACGTACGAAGGGTTTGCCATGGTTAATCCGGATCGTTTTATTCGCTAATCAAATAAAAATTATTGGAGATGAAAACGAAATATGTTATCGGGGTCTTGTGCTTTACCTTATTTGGGGTGGTAGCTTGTTTGGATGATCAATCCTCGTTGGGAGACCGGGTGTTATCGGAAATCACTATTTCTGCGCCTTATGACACGTTGACGGCTTATTTCGGTGAGGAATTTGTGGTAAGCCATTTGAGCGTGGAACAGTCCGGGAAAGAGTTACCTCTCGTTTATGAATGGAGTTACGGAACGTTGAATATGGATGAAGATGGGATGGTGGCTTATCCGATTAAGGATTCGTTACATGTCGTGTCGCACGATCCGGAATTGAAATATGCTTTTCGGGAATTGGGAACTTTCGGGTTGCGATTGAGGGTTGATAACGGGGAAACTATCCGTTATAAATATTTTGTTCTTCAGGTAGATACCGAGTTTTCGGAAGGGATAACGATTTTAAGTCGGGATGGGGATGGAAAAGGACGGATTTCTTTTATGAGAACACTTACAAGGGAAGAAATTAATACCGGGAAAGTACCTGTGTTTAGAACGGATATCATGGAACTGATTAACCCGGGAACGGAAATGGCAGATGTGACCGATATGGTGCAGGTAAATAATCGTTTATTGGTTTGTTCTGGTGAGACGGGAAGGATTTATAACATGGATTCCCGGACTTTTGATATTGAAGGAATGACTTCGTTTAAGGAATTATATCCAAGATGTGCTTTTGTGAAGTTTGCCGGGGTCTCTGCTAATAATAACATATATCTCGTGTCACGTGACAGGCGGGGCTACGTGTATGATTACGTTTTAGATGAATTAATGCTGACAGAATATTTTAAAGATCTGGATGTTGATGCGGCAGTTTCAGTGGACCGACCTGTATTTGTTAATTATGAAACATCCATGTTTTATTCTCCCTCGCTTGGAGGGGTAAATAGCTCTTTAAACAGATATGTTGATTTTAATATTGAGGGTATTTGTTCTGTTGGGAGTAACGTGTACGTTATAGCTACTTATAAAGCCATGCCTTCCTATATTTATTTGTCCCAAACAACTTTCAGTTTAGGTAACCCGACAGTTCTTCAATTCTATGATAGTCCGGTTTCACTAAAAGTTAACCGGAATTCGTTGTTTGCCGGAAGTAAATCATGTAGTTGTTTGTATTACACGTGTGAGGATGGTGTATATTATTGGGATTTGAAGAAACAGTTGTCAACAACACCTGTTATTTCGATACCCGTGGGAATGGAAATTACTAGTTTATCGATGAATTCGGATGGGACATCGCTATATGTTGGTTTGTACGAAAAAGAAGGAACGGAAACTTTGAAAGGGCATTTATATGTTTACGATGTGAAGACTTCTACTTTGATTGGTCAATACCATAATATTGCAGGTAGACCTGTTGCGATTATTTATAAAAAACGAGTGTAGTAGAACAGGCAACATTAAAATTTGGAGAATAATTTATAAGAATCTGATATGATGTTGAATACAATTATTAACTTTGCTGACAGCGTGTAAACGCATTTTATTTAATAATCAAAAAATCAAGGGGCATGAAAAGAGTTTTTTTCTTTATTCAAATTTTATTTTTAATGGTTCTATTTTCCGGGGGGAACCGGGGAATAGAGGCTGGTAATATGAAGATGTCTTCACTACCTTCACAAGCTCGGGATCAGGCGTATTATTCACAGTTGGAACAGAGTGGTAACCGTTATACCAAAGATCATACTTGGTTAAAGAATGGAGATAATTTTATACAGGTGGGGATTTCTTACGATCATGTGAGAGTTATTGGAGGGGCTGTTGGTTTTATTGTTCCGGCTAAGGCGGTAGATGAAACTTTCGTGAAAGGTGAATTGTTGGCAGAAATAGAAGGTTCCAGTGGTTCTACAAAGTTATATGCGCCATGTGCCGGAGTGGTTAAAGGGATCAATCCAATGATTGAAACTCCTTACGATATGCAAGCGAATCAAGTTTGGGTATACAAATGTCATTTGAAAAGAGATCAATTAGAGAATTTGATGGGGGATCAAGAGTATGCTGATTACATCAAATAGGACTTTCCTTCTTTTGTGTTAGAATTTGTCTATTTCCACTCTTTAACTTACGTCATTTGTCTATTTTATCGTTATGTCTTTGTTATCTCTTCGTTCCTAGGAGCGGGTAGATAACGAGGATATAACAAAGACATAACGCACATGTACAAGAGAAGGAATGGAGATGAACAATTAGAAGTAATCAGAAAGATTTTTGATTTATACTCCTTGTTTGTTTCCGAAAAGAGATATATGCAGTCGATCGCAGAAACGCCACCCGTTCCGAATGCAATGTTCCAGAGTTTTAGGGATTGAAAGATTTAATTCTTCAGGAGTGGCACCCATGGGCATTAACAAGATGTCTTCATTTGTCCATCCGTCTAGCTGCTCCAAAAATGATTGGATTTCAATGATATCGTTTTCTCCGGAGTAAACAAATTTTAGTTGAAAGTCTTTTTTGTTTTCGCGTGCGTGTGTGATAAATGATTGTATGGCCGGAATATTAATACGGGTATTGTTATGGTGGTCCGCATAAGGGGCAGGAGGAACAGAGCCTGACAATTTGGGTGAAAGACTGAAAAAGTCGATCATCTGGGCACACTCTTCTACATAAATCGTGGCATTGGTTTCGACGGTAATGTGAAAATGGACCTCTTTTTTTAATTGTATACATAATTCCCAGACTTTATCCGCTTGCAAGAATGGTTCACCACCAGTGATCACGATATGATCTATGTTTCCCCGGTTGTGATCGATAATTTGCACACACTCTTTTATGGGCAGTGAAAATGTATCCTCAATTTTAAAAGCGGCGTATGCCGTGTCACATTCGCAAGTATTCCCGACAAGTGTTTTCCACGTACAATGGAGATTACACCCCGCTAACCGGATAAACAAGGAAGGTATACCGTTTAATTTCCCCTCACCCTGAATCGTTCCTGACACGTGTAATCCCGAGGCTGGTAATTTTTTTAGCAATTTTCCATCCTTGTCTTTCGTAATAGGAAATATACCATCTTTTGCCAAATGCAACATACATGAGCTTTTTAGTTTCTTATTTCCTCCCACCATTGTTTATCTTTCCATTCTTCCCGAATAGCCTCGGAAAAACAAATGTCATGAACGTTGAAGTTGACGAGTTTCAGGTCTTCTTGGAAAGCCTCAGCGTATCCGGTTGCCGTTTCGTGTACCCGAACGGAAGAGAGCTGTACGTTTCCTTCTCCGTTTTTATACTCCGTGTTTCGCAGGATTTTGTCGATCAGGTAAAAAAATAACAAAGCGTATCCTTCTGCAGAAGGGGAGACGGGGATTTCAGCCACCCGACGGTTGTATTTGTAAATAAAAGACTTCAATTCGTCGGATTCTTCCTGCCACAGCGAGTAAGTATGGTCGAAACTATCCACGAGTTCCTTTACTTTATTCAGTAGCACGAAGTCCATCACCATATACCCCCGATCCAGCTTATCGGACGTGATAAATACTTCCACTATATATGAATGGCCATGAATGTTCTCCCGACAACGGTGTGAAGAACAATTCCGCACAATGTGTGCCCCCTCGAATTTGAATAACTTTCTGATTAACATTTAGTGATTTAAAATTTTAGATCCTACTAATTTCTTGATTTCTGATTTTAGATTGTGCATCCACAAAACTGTAATTCATAAATCATAAATTGAATCGTTTTTTTATTTTTAATTCTCCATTTTCAATTAACTAATGGATCCTTTACTCCTGCCTCTTCAAATGCTTTTGCTCGGAGAAGGCAGCTATCGCAGGTGCCACAGGGTTTTTCATTGCCGCGATAACAGGTCCAAGTGAGGCTGTAGTCAACACCTAAACGATTGCCGAGATGTACTTCATCGGCTTTGGTCATGTGCATGAAAGGAGCGTGAAGGGTAATCTTTTGTTTTTTCTCGGCACCGAGAACGGTTCCCAAGTTGATCGTTTGTTCCATGGAACGGATGAATTCTTCCCGACAATCCACATACCCGGAATAATCCACCTCACTAACCCCGATAAAGATGTCGGTGATGTCGAGAGCGTCTGCGTAGGAGGCCGCCACGGAAAGAAATACCATGTTTCGGGCAGGAACGTACGTGTCTGGGATAGTCGTCCGGTTTATATTCCCGTCGTGAATGTCCATTTTTTCGTCCGTAAGGGAACAGCCGTCCCATTGATTCAGCATGATTTTCACGAATTTGTGTTCTTTTACTCCCGCAGCTCTTGCTATGGCTTTTGCTGCTTTTATCTCTTTGTCGTGTTTTTGCCCGTACTCGAAGGTAATAGCATATAATTCATCAAATCCTTGCTCTTTTGCAACGTATAAGGCTGTCGTGGAATCCAGTCCTCCGGATAATAAAACAAGTGCTTTTTTCATGATCTTCTTTTCTCCTGTTATTTGCAGTTGCAAAGGTAATTGAAAAATTAATAAAGTTAGTGCTGACAGCCTTATTTTGGAGTTTATATACAATTTTACAGTAAGAGTTATATAATGATTTTATTTTTTATGATTCATAGGTTTATTGATTTGAATTTCTAATTTTGTGATTGGATTGAAAATTGTATTGATGCCAAAGAGGGAAGAACAGTTCTTACAACGGATAAACGCAAAGCAGCCAGAAGCTTTTCGTGAATTATTCAGTGAATTTTATAATTCGCTGGTTCTTTTTGCAATGGGGTTTGTCGTACAGCAAGACGTGGCGGAAGATGTTGTGCAAGAGGTATTTATTGCCGTTTGGGAACGGGATGCTCAATATCCGACTTACAATGCTTTTCGTAGTTTCCTTTATAATTCAGTGAAGAATGCTAGCTTGAATTATCTGAAACATAAGAACGTGGAAGAGAAGTACCTTGCCTCGTTGAACCTTGAGGATGAAGGGGATGATATTGATTTGAAAATGATGGAGGAGGAGTTGTATCGTTTGTTGTTTAAGACGATAGATGAACTTCCAGATAAATGTAGGAATATCTTTTTATTGCATTTGGAAGGAAAAGGGAACGAGGAAATTGCCCTTTTGTTGAATTTATCCATATTAACGGTTAAAACACAGAAAAAACGGGCAATGTCATATATTCGGGAACGTTTAGGACGGGTGTATTTCGTGATGATGTCATTGGGAATAATCTGATTTTTTGTTTTGTAATCTATTGAAAATGAGTTATCCGTAAAGAATATTACTTTTTGGATGAAATTTCTTTTATTTTTTGTACCTCTCTTGAAGTAGGTTGTTGTTCTAATTATAGAAAAAAATAAGCAATGGATGATTGTAAATTTAGAATGGTTGAAATGATGCATCTTTATCTGTCTGGAGCAATTACGGATGAAGAGATGCAGGAGTTACAAAAATGGTTGGATGCAGCACCAGAGAACCGGGTCATGTTTGACCGGATTTGTAAGGGAAAGGATATTTTATACAAGTATAGAATGTACAAGAAAATTGACCATAGAGTGGCTTGCGAGCGTTGTGAAAAACGTGTCGGTATAAAGAGAAGGAATATCCGGATATGGTTGAAATATGCAGCGATATTATTACTTCCTTTGGGTTCGATCTTCGTGCTGCTAAGAAATAATGAACGAGAACAACCCGTGGAGGTTGCTACCGTGGATATTCTTCCGGGTGAAACGAAGGCAACTTTGATTTTGGCGGATGGGAAGTCTGTGGTGTTAGAACATGATACGACCCGTGATATCGTTGTGGGAGAGGGGGTGAATGCGAAGAATTCGGGTAGGGGAATCGTGTATTCCACGAATGGGAGTGAGAAGAGGAATTTGCAATATAATGTATTACAGACTCCTAGGGGTGGGGAGTACCAAATCACGTTGGCAGACGGTTCGATGGTACAATTGAATTCTGCCACTCAATTGAAGTTTCCGGTGGTGTTTGATGAAGAGAAAAGAGAGGTGTATTTAACGGGGGAGGCCTTTTTTGAAGTGCAGAAAGATGAAAAGCGTCCTTTTTACGTGATTGCAGACGGGATCAAAATTCGAGTGTACGGGACGTCTTTTAACGTGAATACGCATGATAAAGAACGAGTGCAGACCGTGTTGGTTGAAGGATCGATTGGATTGAGCGCTGAAAAAGGGGGACCGGAATACCGGATGAAACCTTCACAATTGGGAGAATACAGACGGGCGGATGCATCCGTGAACGTGAAGACGGTAGATATTGAACCTTATATTGCTTGGAAAGATGGCTTTTTCGTGTTTGAAAATCAAACTATGGAGCAGATCATGAACACGCTTTCTTTGTGGTATGACGTGGATATTTTTTATGCGAACGAGCAATTAAAGAATTTACATTTTACGGGACATGTAAAACGTTATGAACAGATTGATAACATTTTAAAAGCAATTAAAAGTGCGGTTGGTATCACTTTTACAATAAAAGATAGAACGATTTGTATTTCTAAATAAAAAACACCGGAAGGTGTTCGAGACCTTCCGGATATTTTGATAACCTTGATAAGTCATGTTGGCGCATTTCTTATCTCTAAGTAAAATTTATAATGTTCAAAGTTATGAAAAAAAAATCAATTATGTCCTTTTTTTTGCGACATAGAGGACAAAAAAAATGGTTAGTTATGAAGTTGACTGCACTGTTTATTTTTGTGTTCTCGTTCACCCTTGTTGCTAATACAAGTGCACAGCAAGAACGAGTAAATTTGAATTTAAAAAATGTGTCTATCCGGACATTGTTTGGAGAGATTCAAAAACAGACAGCCTTGTCTTTTGTGTATAATATGGAATTGACTCAAAATTTGGGACAGGTTTCAGTGAAGGCAAAGCAAGAGTCTGTGGAAAGTGTTTTGAATCGTGTTTTGGCGAACACGGGGCTTTCCTACAAGTTCGAGGGGGATATTATTGTGATTTGTGAATCTAGCCCGGCACAGCCCCTGCAGAGTGAGCAGAAGAAAGAAATTGTCATTGAAGGGAAAGTGGTGGATAAAGATTCAATGGCTATTATAGGGGCAACCGTTTTGGTGAAAGGCACAACTTTAGGAGCGGCAACAGATTTGGATGGTAAATTTAAATTAACAGTACCGAGTGCTGAAAGTATTGAGCTTGAATTTTCATTTGTAGGAATGAAAAAGCAGGTGATAAGAGTGAAGGGGCTGACTGATCCGTCTCCATTGAAGATTGTTATGGAAGATGAGGCTGTTGGTGTAGACGAAGTTGTTGTTGTTGGATACGGTGTTACTTCAACAAGAGATTTAACAGGACAAGTGGCTTCTTTGAATGAGGAACAATTAAGCAAAAAGAGTGCAACGAATGTGGAGACTATGTTGCAAAATGCAGCGGCTGGAGTTGTTGTATCTTTAGCTTCGTCTAATCCGAGTGAAAAAATTCGAGTACGGGTACGTGGAGAAGCTTCTTTAACAGGTGATAATGAGCCGTTGTATGTGGTGGATGGTATGCCGGTAACGTCAGATGTGATGAGTTCAATCTCTCCGTCGGATATTCAGTCTATGGATGTGTTGAAAGATGCTTCGGCTGCAGCTATTTATGGTTCTAGGGGTGCTAATGGTGTGGTTATTGTGACAACAAAACGTGGTAAAAGTGGTAAACCTGATTTGAATGTAAGTTATGCCTTTAGCGTTGATTCTAGAATTAATAACTTCTCAACATTGAATGGAGATGAGTTTCGAGATTATGTACGTTATGTGGCAGAACAAACTCTTAAAGTAGATCCTTCTAATGAGATGGCCAATTCTATTTTAGAAGAGGGTAGTACGGAATTAAAGTCTGCTAATACTGATTGGTACAAAGAATTGAAACGTCCTTCTCATAGACATGATTTGAATTTATCTGTTCGTGGTGGTGGTGAAAATTCAAGTTATTATATTTCTTTAGGAGTTTTGGATTATCAAGGAATGGTTGAACACGATGATTTTTCTCGGTATACGGGACGTATTAACCTGGATTATGATATTACAGATTTCTTGAAATTTGGAACATCTACCACGTTGGGATACACGGATGTAAGTTCCCCGGGTACGTCTTTGTATACGGCTATTGGATTCCGTCCTGATTATCCGATATATAATGAAGATGGAACTTACTATAAAGAAGGAACCTCTTATAATCCAGTTGCTCAAAATAACGCAAAGAGATATAGTGATAATTATAGTATTTTATCCACTTCTTTTTTGGAATTGAATATTTGGAAAAATTTAATACTAAAAACATCATTATCTTTAAATCAGAATATGTCTTATTCAGAATCTTATACTCCAACGTATCTGACATCAGATGGAAAAGGAAGTGGTTCTGAATCAACAAGTCGTTCATTTACAACTGTATTTGATAATACTTTATCTTGGTCAGGGCGTATTAGTGATGCGCATGCATTGGATGCTGTAGTCGGTATTTCTTTTGAACGTACGAAGAATCGTAGTTTTGGTGTGAATGCAAAAAATTATCCAATGGATCAAGTATTGACGGGAATTACCAATGCTAGTGAAATTGTAAGTAAAAGCGGGAATGGAACTGTATATGGGCTACAATCTTCTTTTGTTCGTTTAAATTATCGTTTGTTTGATAAGTATTTGTTTACATTTACAGCACGTTATGACGGGTCTTCTTCTTTTGGTTCTAATAATAGATATGGGTTCTTTCCGTCAGGAGCTATTGCATGGCGTATTAGTGACGAGGGATTCATGAGAAATATTAAGTTCCTGGATGATTTGAAGATTAAATTTAGTGTTGGTAAAACGGGGGTTCAGAATTTTGATTTGGGAAGTTATGCCAATAAAGATTTATATTCGACAGGCAACTATTTGAATAATCCCTCTATTTATCATAGCCAGTTAGGAAATAAGGATATCAGATGGGAAACCACAATGCAATATGACTTGGGTCTTGATTTTTCTATTTTACGTTCTTTAGTAAGTGGTAGTATAGCATATTATCGTAAAAATACAGATGATTTAATTTGGACTTATACTCCGCCTTCAAGTTTGGCAGTTGATCCTATTCCGACAAATGTGGGATCTGTACGAAACCAAGGTATAGAGATATCTCTTCGTGCTAATTTGTTACGTGGAAACAAAGATTGGAGTTGGGAGTTAGGATTAAATGCTTCGCATAACCGAAATAAAGTATTGGAACTAGTTGAGGAAGGAGAAACTGACAATGGAATGGGGGTTACAATACAAGGTTCTGGTAATCAAGTGTTGGCAGAAGGATATGCAATGGGATCGTTCTTTGGTTATGAGTATGATGGAATTATTCAGGATCAAGCTACTATTAATGAGTTGAATGCAAAAGCCGTAGCTGCTGGTAAAAGTACTTATAATGGGTCTGGTTTGCGTCCGGGACATTTATTAATTCGGGATGTGGATGGAAACGGTTATATCGACAATAAAGATAGAATGATAATTGGTTCTCCTGAAGCTGATTTAATAGGAGGATTAACCTCAACTTTAACGTATAAGCGTTTGAGCTTATATATGCACTTTGGTTTTCAGATAGGTGGAGAAAAGCTGTTTAATAAAGCATTACAGAATTTGCCTAATCAATTGACAGGATTAGTCGATTATAATTTGTATAACCGTTGGAGTGAAGATAATCCGGATGCAAAATGGCCTGCGATGTATATAGGTGATGGTGTAGCCTCAACAACTTCTTTGTCATTGTTTAGTACGTCTAATCTTCGTTTGCAAGAACTTCGTTTATCTTATGATATTCCGAAGTTATGGGGTGGTAAATATTTGAATTCTGGAGAAATCTACTTTACAGCAAGTAATCTTTTTGTAATTACGAAATATCCAGGACAAGACCCGAGTACGATAGGTTCTGCTGTTTCAAATTATGGTTCGAATTACGAGAATTGGAATTACCCATCTTCACGTACATTCTCTTTTGGCGTTAAACTTAATTTCTAATAATTGTGAATATGAAAAAAATACTGGTTGTATTTTCGATTATATTAGGTCTTACCAATTGTCAATTGGTAGACGTGTTGGAGCAAGATCCGATGTATAAATTAGATCTTGATAATGCAATAACTTCTCCGGAGATGGCAGAATTAGCTTTAACTGGTACTTATGCTTATCTACCGGCAACAAGTACGAATTATTTATTCCCTACACTGAGCGGTAGTTTTATGTCGGGAGCTATGTTGCGGCAAGATTTCGTGACATCAGGAAATGCTCTTTATTATTCAGAACGTTATTTGCCCACTCTTTCTTATAGTTCTTTTGGAGATGATGAATGGTCTTGTGATTATAATATCATTAAGAATGTCAATTATTTGTTAGGTGCTTTGGAGAAAATTGATGATAGTGAGTTTGAGGCTGGAAGAAAAGCGGAAATTATTGGAGAGTGTCATTTTCTTACCGCATTGGCTTATTTTAGATTGTTATGTCAATTCGGAGAATATTGGGATGAAAATAGTAGTTACGGGGTTATTATCCGGAATGAAATACCATCGGTTTCTAATGCCGTGAAGGCTCGTGCTACGGTAGCTCAGAGTTATGAGGAAATTTTCAGTCATTTGAAAATAGCTTTAGAACAAGCACCTGAATATACAACTTCAACTCAAGCTTCTGTACAAGCAGCGAAGGCGTTGAAAGCAGTTATATTATTTTATCAGGGAAAGTATAGTGAGGCAGCCATTGCAGCAGATGAAGCGATTACTTCTACAAACCCGTTAGATCCTAGTTATTCGAATGTATTTACTAATACAGAAACTTCAAAAGAGGTTATTTTCTGTAGAGCGTTTGGTACGGAGGAAAAATCTGATGTATTTTATCTAATGAATAAAGCTTCAGGAACGGAAGGATTGTGGGGACCAACTGATACTTATATGAATTTGATTGAAGGGGATCCTCGGAAAGATTTAGTAACAGAGAATAAAGATGTGGTTTATAATAAAGCGACTTACAATGTTAATACGGTAAAGAAGATATTACGTCAGGATGATGGAGTTCCTGTTATATTTTTACGTACAGCCGAGTTATATTTAATTAAAGCTGAATCATTGGCTCGTAGTAGTGCATCCATTGCAGATGCTTGGGCTCCGATTAAGGAATTGCGTAATCGTGTTGGTGCTGATGTTACAGAGCCAGCTAGTCGCGATGAATTAATGGACGAAATCTTTAAAGAATGGTGGATTGAAATGGCTTTTGAGAATTGGCACGAATGGTTTGCTGTGCAACGATTTGATCGTTTACTCGAAATGAATGAGAGTTTAGCAGAGCAGTTGGAAGACGAACGAGAAAAAGATAAAGAAGAGGGAGGAGACAGTTTCGAAAAAGCGTTTATGCAGAAGTTAGAATGGAGAAAAATTTATAATATTCCGACTTCAGAAATTAATGCAAATTCAGCATGTGAACAAAATCCTGGATATTAAGAGTGATAGTCATGAAACAGTTTTTATATGTAATATTTCTTTTATTAGGTATTAATATCTCAGCACAAACCAAAGTTAATTATGGTATTCAATTTTATCATGGTACTTGGAAGGAGGCGTGTGAGAAAGCTAAAACTGAGAACAAATTGATATTTGTGGATTTTTACACGAAATGGTGCGGCCCTTGCTTGAATATGGCGGAGAATGTTTTCGTTCTTCCTTTTATTGGTGATTTTTATAACACAAATTTTGTGAATATGAAAATCGATGCAGAGAATGGTGAAGGAGTGGAATTAGCCAAACGTTATGGTGTAAATTCTTATCCTACTTATATTTTTGTTGATCCATCGAATGAAGAAGTCGTTCATCGAAGTAAATCTCGTCAAGATGCTGAACAATTTCTTACCACGGGAAAAAGTGCCTTGATACCAGAATTACGCTCTGATTATTTGATTGAGAACTTCGCAAAAGGAAAAAATGATCGAGAATTTTTGAAGAATTATATTAATTATAATGCTTCGATTTATGAACGAGAAAATGTACAAAAAGCTTTTGATATTTTGATTAAGCAAGGTGCCAAATTAACGGATTTAGATGTATGGAATATATTTGAAGCGAATATAAGAGGTACAAATAATCCTTATTTTCAAGAACTAGTTAAAAACTATGATAGATTTTTGAGTATCCTAGGAAAGGAGGCTGTTGATAATAAATTATATATGGAAACTCGTAATGTTTCTTTAGAGGAGTTAAATCGTTTACCTGAATTTGAAGGTAAGTCTCTGAATAGGTATTTGATACAAATAAATAGTTTAGTTCGGGAAAAGAAATATGATGAAGCTGATGTATTGATTCGTAAGACAATGGCGGATACATCTATTAACCAGCAAGATTTTATAGAGCAATTTCGTTTTATTGTGCGTGGTGGTTACTGGTCTCCGGATACTTCGGTAGAATGGTTGAGTAAGTGTGTTTCTTACTTACAATATATCGCTTATAATAGTGACGATCGTCAAGATCCATATATTCATCAAGAGTATGCGGCTTTGTTGGAACGTTTGATTCGTTTGACTCCAGGGGCAGAGAAAGTTTTTCCGAATTCTGTCATGGATAAACCGGAATTTGGAGCAAAAGAATACAGTATGCGTCCCAAAAATCTAGCACAAAAGCCAGTAAGAAAGAAGAAATAGTGTGTGATGTTATGTTTTTGTCAAGGGGTCATTTTTATAAAATGACCCCTTGGTTTTAATAATCAGTTTTTACATTCTTTTTTAAATGGATATAATTTTAATTCTTTTAATTAAAAGTCAGATTTTATCTTTTATATTTGCATAAAGAATATAATGTAGATGGTCTTGGATTATTCAGAAGATAGGGAGTTGTTAATGTTATTGAGACATGGTGAGATTTCTGCGTTTGTGGATATTTATACCAAGTATTATGATGCATTGTTAAATTACGCCGACCGTTTGTTGAACGATGTAGAGACCGCTCGGGATGTGGTACAACAGGTATACTATAAGATATGGGAAAACCGAGCTACATTAAATATTTCTCTTTCTGTTAAAGCTTATCTTTTTAGATCGGTTTATCATGGTAGTTTGAATACGCTTGCTCACCGAAAGAATATTCAAAAGTATGAACAAGAGCAATTGTCTGATTTTTACTTTTCCACAATAATTCAATCCCCAGAAGCAGAAGAGACTTTATGGAAGTCAGATATAGAGGAGGCTATTCAGGAAGCCATTACTGTTTTACCGGAAAAATGTCGAGAAGTTTTTGTCTTAAGTAAAATTGAAGGATTAAAAAATCGGGAAATTGCTGAAAAATTAGGTATTTCTGAAAAAACGGTAGAACGGCATATGTCAATAGCTTTAAGTAAGTTAAGAGACGAGTTGGATTGGCTTTTACAAATTGTTTTATTTTTTTCAGTTTCTCATTGGGGGTAAAGTTTTTTTGAACTGTCTTTAGAGTGTAAAAACATAAAGATGGATGATAAAACTGTAAATATAGAAGAGATATTGCTCCATATTTTAGAGGAAAGGGCGAATACTGAAGAAATTCGATACTTTTCAGAGTGGATTGGGGTGGAGGAAAATCGAATGCTTTTTGAAAAATTCAAAAAGTTATGGAATCTTTCAGCAGGTATTCATGCTAATAAAGAAATGTTGGAAGCGGGAGTAAAAGATTATCGTTTATTTATGGAGAATTCTTTGAAATCTCGACGAAATATTGGATTATTTAGGAAAATAGGTTCTGTCGCAGCAGTGTTGTTGATGGTGTTGTTTTCTATTTTGTGGATGCGAAAAGATGTTATGGTTGATTCTTTAAATCAAAAGCAGGAAGAGCGTCCGGTGGCAGGAGTGATTTTGAAACTTGCGAATAATAAAGAAATTAATGTATTATCTGATTCGTTATATTTGCTAGGGGAGATTGGTGAGATCGTGACGATTAATAAAACAGATCTACGAGGAATTACGTATGATGTTAGAGATTCGGTAATTATCGAAGAAGATGAGTTAAGTTACAACCAGATTATTGTTCCTGCAGGAGAACGTTTTTCTGTACGGTTGTCGGATGGTACTAAAGTATGGATTAATTCTGAAAGTTCTTTACGTTATCCGGCATATTTTGGTAAAAATGTACGGGAAGTTGAAGCTAGAGGAAATGTATATTTTGAGGTTACTAAGGATTCGACTCGGCCTTTTGTGGTCGTTTCCAGAGAATTGAGAACAGAGGTTTTAGGAACTCGTTTTGAAGTGAATACTTATGGGGACCGGGATGAGGTGAGTACTACGTTAGTGGAAGGAAGTGTGCGGGTGAACGTGGGAAGTCGTTTTGTTGTTATGAAACCTAATCAACAATTTGTATTTAATACGAAGAATGGGAAAATGGACGTGGTAGAAGTGAATGCGGCTCGGAAAGTAATGTGGAGAGATGGTATTCTGATAATTGATAACGAGTCATTTCGAGATGTAATTTGGAAATTGGAACGCTGGTATGGTGTGTCTATCGTGAATGAAACTGGCCTTGTGTTTACTCAATCTTTTAGTGGAGAGTTTGATCGAGAAGATATTCAGGCTGCAATAGAAACGATGTGTGTAAATTTGAATATTACTTATACGATGGATAAAGATCGAATTATTTTGAAAAGATAACAAAAAGAGCATCCCGTGCGACCAACACTTTTTGGATGCCCTTTGCGTTAGGCTTTGTTTATTATAAACTTAACATGACAAAATTATGAAAAAAAACAAGTATTCGTTGTCTTTGTCATTAAAATTTCTCTATCGGGTTGTTTTAATGACAGTTTTAGGGACAAGTTTCTTATGCTTTTCAGCAAAAGGTGATCCGGTGCCCCCCCAGCGGGTGACTTTGAATCTGAAAGAGGTTTCTCTTTCTGTATTATTTCAGGAAATAAAAAATCAGACTTCTTTCAAATTCTTTTACAATGATACGCAGGAGAAAGAGATGGGGAAGATTACGATTAACGTAAAAAACGAGACGGTAGAGGCGGTATTGGAAAGAGTGTTCCAAGGTAAGGGGTATACTTATAAAATCTCGGGAGAACAAATTATTGTGGTTAAGCGAGAGAAAGCGAAAAAGAAGGCAGAAGAAGTGACAATTGAGGGAATTGTCATGGAACGGGATTCCATGCCTATTATTGGAGCTACGGTTGTATTGCAAGGGTCAACGATAGGTGTGGCTACAGATGTGGGTGGTAAATTCAAACTGGTTGTACCTATGGATGATGAAATTTATCTTGAGTTTTCCTTTTTGGGTATGAAAAAACAGGTTCATAAAGTAATTGGTTTACCTCATCCTAAACCTATGCAGATTATTATGCATCCGGATGCTGTCGGAATGGATGAAGTAATTGTAACGGGTTATGCTAATATTCGGAAGGAAAGTTTCACGGGAGCTGCTACGACAGTAACAAAGGACGAGATTCTGAAAATTTCTCCGAGGAATGTGATCGATGTATTGCAAGTTTTTGATCCTTCTTTACGTATGGTAAAAAATAACGAGATGGGATCCGACCCTAATACGTTACCAGAATTTTATATTCGAGGACGTACTGGAATGGATGGGGTAAAGCAATTGGATTTAATGGAGGCACAACAAGGTGGTAGTATGTCGAAATTTTCATTGACAACAAATCCGAATCTTCCTGTTTTTATTTTAGATGGTTATGAGGTTGAAGTTCAGAAAATCTATGATATGGACCCAAACCGAATTGCTAGTATTACAATATTGAAAGATGCGGCAGCAACAGCGATATATGGTTCTCGTGCTTCCAATGGAGTGATTGTGATAGAGTCGGTAACGCCTGAATTGGGGAAATTACAAGTATCTTATTCTTTTACGGCATCTTTAACTGCTCCAGATCTTTCGGATTATAATCTTATGAATGCAAAGGAAAAATTACAAGCAGAGGTCTTATCCGGGTTATATGATCTTAACGAGCCTAATGATGTTTTATCTTATGCCAAAAAGAAAAATTATATTACTAGTGGGGTAGATACAGACTGGTTAGCTCAACCTTTACAAAACCAATTTAATCATTCTCATAGTCTATATGTGTCAGGAGGTACGGAAGGGTTTCGTTTTGGAGGAGATTTGAGTTATGCGCATGAAGGTGGTGTAATGAAAGGATCCTATCGTAATCGAATGAGTGTTGGCGTATATGTTGATTATCGGGTAGGTAAATTGCAGATTAGAAATAATGTATCTTATGATCTTTCTAAATCAGCTGATTCACCTTACGGTTCATTTAGTGATTACACTAGTCAACAACCTTATTATGCAATATATGATGAAGATGGTAAACTCAAACAAGAATTGGATATTGGTGTTAAAAATCCTCTTTATGAGGCATCGTTGGGTAGTTTTGCTAAAGGAGAATCTTATAATTTGACCAACAATTTAAGTTTGTATTGGTACTTTAATGATCATCTTCAATTACAGAGTCAATTCGCAATAACGAAAAGTGAATCTGAAAATAAGGATTTTACAGATCCGTTATCAATGGATTATGGTAGTTCGGAGGACCCTTTTACTAAAGGGGATTTATATGTGAATACGACGGATAATTTTAATTGGAATTTGAATGCATTTTTGGCATATAATAATTCCATAGGAAAAAACTATATAAATCTTTCACTTGGTATTAATGCTCAAGAAACTCAAAGTGGTAATTTATCTTCTCATTATAGAGGATTTCCTTCGGCAGAATTGCATTCGATAGGTCATGCGAAGGAGATTGTAGAGAAACCTTCTGGTGAAGATAATAAAACTCGGTTGATGGGTATATTTCTTAGTGGGAACTATTCTTGGGATAATATCTTTTTAGCTGATGCTTCCATTCGTTTCGATGGTTCTTCTGAGTTTGGATCGGAGTCACAATGGGGAAGTTTCTGGTCGTTGGGAGCGGGTGTCAATATTCATAATTTCAAATTTATGAAGTCTCTCCCATGGATTAATTCATTGAAGGTTCGCGGAACTTATGGTTCTACAGGTAAAGTAAATTACCCGCCATATGCAGCTCGAGATATGTACAGTGTTTTATTTGATGATTGGTATTCTACAGGTATAGGTGCAACCCTACAAGGTATTGGTAATGAAAATTTGGTGTGGGAAAAGACTAATTCGACCAATATAGGATTTGATCTTAGTATTTTTCAAAGTAAGTATAACCTCTCCTTTTCGTGGTATAATCGCCAGACCGTGGATATGATCACGGATATGACTATTCCTTCCTCCGCTGGTTTTACTTCTTATAAAGACAATATGGGAGAAACTAGGAATCGAGGATATGAGGTTAGTTTTAATGCTACGATTATTAATCATAAAGATTTTGGTTTAAATACTTCCGTTAATTTTGCTCATAATGAAGGAACATTAATGAAGATATCTGAAGCTTTGAAAGCGTATAATGATCGGGTTGATGAATATTTGGAATTAGGTAATTATACGCAATATGCTAATGCAGCAGAGAAATCTACTCCATTTTTGAAATATGAAGAGGGGGGATCGCTAACTGCAATTTATGGGATGAAGTCTTTAGGTATTAATCCGGCTGATGGAAATGAGTTATTTTTAGATCGTTCTGGTAATGTTACTAGTGTGTGGTCGTCATCACAACAACAAATCATTGGGAATACGGAGCCGAAAGGGCAAGGAGCTATAAGCATAAATATTCGATGGAAGCGTCTCACCCTGTATACTAGTTGTATGTATACGTTTGGAGCGCAAGAATATAATTCAACTTTATTGAGTCATGTGGAATGTGTTGATTTGAGTAAGTCAAATGCAGACAAACGTGTTTTGAGTCAACGTTGGCAAAAACCTGGAGATATTACACCATTGAAAAATATCGCTAACCGTAATCAAACAACTCAATCTACCTCCCGTTTCGTACAAGATAATAATGAATTTTCTATTAATTCAATATCATTATCTTATGATTTTAACCCTGAATGGGTGAAACGGATTGGCTTAGATGTATTACGAATTCAGGCGAGTACGAATGATTTGGTAACGTTTTCTTCTATAAAGCAAGAAAGAGGTTTATCGTATCCATTTGCTAGAACTTTTAATTTCGGTTTAAGTGTTAGTTTTTAAAATGATTGCTTATGAAAACGTATAAAAATTATAGTATTATCCTATCCACGTTGTTATTATTTTCTCTTTCATCTTGTTCAGATTGGTTTCAGGTAAAACCAGAAAATGAGATTTCCAAAGAAGATCTATTTTCAAGTTATGATGGTTATAGAACGGCGTTAAATGGAATTTATCGTAATTTATCAGGAGAATCTCTATATGGAAATAATCTTTCGTGGGGATTTATTAGTTTTTTGGGACAAAATTATAATCCGGCTTCATGGATTGCCATGTACGATATTTCTGGTAGTATAATGGAATATGATTATGAAAATGCAGATGTGAAGAGTGTTATTGAAGCAATTTGGGAAACAGCATTTAATACGATAGCGAATTGTAATATTCTTATACAGAATACAGAAGAGAGGGGTGATGATTTTTTTAATGAAGGTGAAAACGAAAGAAATATTTTGATAGGGGAAGCCAAGGGATTACGAGCATTGTTGCATTTGGATATGTTGAGATTATTTGCTCCAGCACCTATTACTGGTGATGATGCAGCCTATGTGCCTTACGTATCGTATTATCTGACTTCTCATCCAACACATTTACCAACGTCGGTCGTTTTAGATAGTATAATTTATGATCTGAAACAAGCCCAGAAATTACTAGCGTATAATGATACGTTATATAATGTTGATATGATGAGAAATGCTAGTATGCGTTTTGACGGTAATGTAACTGGTGACGCTAATGGAGGAGAATTTTTTGCCTATCGAGGAACTCGTATGAATTATGTAGCAGCAACGGCTTTACTAGCTAGGGCTTACCAGTATAAAGGAGATAATGTTAGTGCTTATAAATATGCCGAGGAAGTGTACCGGTTTTATTCCGATAAAAACTGGTATAGTTTCACTTCAGAGAGTAATTTGAATAATACGAACACGGAATATAGGAGGTGTAAGTTGTTTGAAGATATTTTGTTAGCTTTCTACAATACGAATATATACGACATATATGATACTTATGTTCAAAATCATTTCTATTATACTGGTAATTATATGCCGATTAAAAATTGGGAGAATTTATTTTCAAATGATGAACAAGATTTTAGACTTCGTTATATGATTGCTTCTAATACAACTAGTTCAAACTTCTCATTAAAATGGGTTCCTGTGAAAGATGCTAGTGCTTTATGGAATGTACAATACCAGTATCCGCTTTTACCGATTATCCGTATGAGTGAAGTGTTTTATATCATGTGTGAATATTTGGCAGACCATAATTTAACAGAAGCGATCTCTTTATTAAATACTTTGAAAAGAGCACGAGGAGCTGAAGAGGTGGGAACAACCTTGACTCGGGATGCTTTTTTAACTGCTTTGTATAAAGATGCTACTCGTGAGTTTATAGCTGAAGGACAAACATTTTACTTGTATAAACGATTAAACCAGGATATGTATAATGGAGAATACCCGATAGACATGACTGGTAAATATATTATTCCACTTCCAGATAGTGAAAATATTATACAATAAAAAATGAAATCTATGAAAAACAAAATATTTACGTTAACAGTATCAATCTTATTATGGGTAGGTTGTGATAGAAGAGAAATTCCAACGTATGATACTAAAATTCATTATATTGAATTTGAAAATGCAACAACGGATTCTACGATTTTTACATTTATATATTATCCGAATGATGATTATTACGATTTACCTGTTGGTGTAAAATTAGCTGGAGATGTGGCTGATCGTGATATGACATATAATATTGTTGTGGATGAAGAACTCTCTACAGTAGAGAGTAAACATTATGCGTTGCCGCAATCTATGGTTTTTCGACAAGGAATGTTTCATGATACGTGTTATGTTCGTTTGAATAAAACGGAAGATTTGGATAGTAAATCCGTGAGATTAGTACTTCGTTTGGTTGGGACGTCCGATATGCCAGTTGGCAAATTAGAAAACTCAGTAGCTGTTGTTCTTTTTTCAAATACTGTAGAACAACCTGTATGGTGGAATTCTGATGTGGAAACTTATTATTTAGGAACCTATTCACAGAAAAAATTTTTATTATTTCTAGAAGTGACGGGAGCCGATTTAACGGATGCAACTGTTAGTGAAATAAGGGCTGCTGCACTGGAATTTAAAAGGTATTTGATTGATCATAAAGGAGAGCCAGAAACAATCGAAGATGATGGACAACCGATGACCGTTCCTGTACTGGGATTAGAGGAAGAGTTTTAATTGTAAATTGATGAAAACTAATATGAAAATGATACGATTATTTTTAGGATCTTTTATAGCAATGATACTGCTATGTGCCTGTTTCGATGATGAAGGAAATTATGATCAATCGGAGTTGGCAACGGTGGAGATCAAGGTTTCATATACGACTCCTGCGATTGGTGAAGAATACGTGCTTAGGCCCGAAATTGATTATAAGGGAATAGATTCTACAGAATTTGCGTATACTTGGGTGAGTAGTATACAGGATAAATGGAGTGATACGATTTCTCGAGAGAAAATATTACGATATACCTTCACAGAGGTGGCAAGTTATAATATTTGTTTAATTGTGGAACATGAACCGACAGGAGCATTGACAACTTGGAATTTATATATAGGAAGTACTTCTCGTTATTCTAAAGGATGGACGATTCTATCTGATCAGAATAATCAATCAATATTAAGTTATATCCGTATAGATCAAGAAGATGAAAAGATAAAATATAATCTTTTCAAGAATATTTATACATCTCTTCGAGGGGATGAGTTAGGGACTGGTCCGTTCCGGTTGGGGAGACATTTTTCGAGAGAAAGTGATCAGATTTTAGTGCTTCAAGAAAGTGGAGCATTGGAAATTAATGGTCTAGATTTTTCAAAAGCAATTACAACACGAGAGGAGTTTATTGGAGGGGTATATCCTGAAGGTTTTTCTCCAAAACAGGCAGAATACGCTAGTCGTTTGGAAGCGATATTGGGTACGGATGGGAAGGTTTATACACGTATTAATCCCAATGGAAATTTTCAAGTATGCCAATATAATACGTTGCCTGCATTCAGTAATGCCCGAATTGAACAAATGTTTTACTGTGCTTATTTAGGATACATTTATATGTATGATGAGTTAAATCACAAAATGGTTGCTATTTGTGATGAACCGCAGGCCTATACTGGTATGGTTATCAACGTGAGAATGGATCCGGATGGCGTTAATTCGGAAAATTTCACTCCTTTGGATGATATGGGAGAAGGAACGAAAGTTAAATTTATTGGCTCATATAATGTTGAAGGTGCAAAAGGGCGGGATTTTGTACAAGTGATAAAAAAAGGAATGGATTATTATTTCCAAACTTATAAAATTACTTCCACAAGTGGTTCCTCTATTATGTATGCCTTTGATGGGAACGAGGAGTTATTTGTTGGAAATGGTTACGTAAATGATGATTCTAAATACTGTATGGATGGATCTTCCTATTTTTATTTTACTGCGGACAATGTACTTTATTATTGGAATCGAATAAATAAGATGGAGCCATTTTACACCTTCCAAAGTAAAATCATTGACATTGAACGCTATGCTAATGGTGATGATAGAGAAGAGATTGCTATTGGTTTGGAAAATGGAGAATTCTACATTCTAGATGCTTCTTATGAGGCGATAAGCGGTCAGAAAGAGAAAGTATTGTATAAAGCAGACGGTTTGGGACGTATTGTAGATATCCAATATAAATATGGGGATAGCGATACTTTTAATAAGGAATCAAGGTTATAGTTTCTTTTTCACATGGGGATAACCGTTATGGTTACCTCATGTGAAAATAATTGGAAATCAAATTAGTACTGGATTGTAAAAACAATCTCTGAGGGAGTGTTGTGTATAAAATAAGTCATTGTAAAAAGAAATTTATGGAAGAACCAATTGTAAGAGTGGAACATTTATCTCATCGTTATAGCGTTCAGTGGGCGATTAAAGATATAAATTTTGAGATAAATCAAAAAGGAATTCTAGGGCTTTTAGGTTCTAATGGTGCCGGTAAATCAACCACGATGAATATTATTTGTGGCGTTTTGAACCAGACAGAAGGGACTGTTTACATTAATGGAATAGATACCCGTCAAAAACCTGTAGAAGCTAAAAAATATATCGGTTTTTTACCGCAGAAGCCTCCTTTGTATACAGATCATAATGTGGATGAATATTTGACCTATTGTGCCCACCTTCGACTAATGGCTGATAGTGAGGTGAAGGCTGCCGTGGAGTTGGCAAAAGAACGTTGTGGAATTGCCCACTTCAGTAAACGTCTGGTGAAAAATCTTTCGGGAGGGTATCAGCAACGTTTAGGTATAGCACAGGCGATTGTACATAATCCGAAGCTTGTAGTATTAGATGAACCTACAAATGGATTGGATCCGAATCAGATACTGGAAATTCGAGAGTTGATTCGGGAAATTGCGCAGGATCATGCTGTTCTGCTTTCCACGCATATATTGTCTGAAGTGGAAGCTATTTGTCATTCGATTAAAATGATTGAACATGGAAATTTGATATTCTCCGGGACAATAGATGAGTTTCATAATAGTGTTAAATCCAATAATTGTATAGTTAGATTGGAGAATGCTCCGGTGGAAGGTGAGTTAAAGAATATTCCAGGTGTTATTAAAGTAAAAAAACTGGATGAACATACTTTCCGACTTCAGTTTGAACGAGAAGGCGAAGAAGAGGCAAAACGTGTGGCAGAAATTTGTGTGAACAGGGGATGGAGGTTAAGTGAAATTCAAATGGAAAAAGTGTCTATGGATGAGATTTTTGCCCAGTTATCGGGAAAGCGAGTGGTTGATAAATTTTAATGTTATAGTGTATGAAAACAATATATAGAATAGCGAAATCAGAATTAAACTCTTTGTTTTGTTCGCCGATAGCTTGGTTGGTATTGGTGATATTCACGTTTCAGGTGAGTATGGCCTTTACGGACAGGATTATATGGGAATTAAAAGATTTTGTGATAAACAATCGAGAGAAAGATGGGTTGACGGTCTATTTCTTACTTTCCGGTTTCGGGTCACCATTGTTTCCAAGTGTACTTTCTTATTTGTACCTTTATTTTCCTCTATTGACAATGGGGTTGATGAGTCGGGAATATAGCAGTGGTTCGATCAAATTATTGTACTCTTCCCCGATTACCAGTACCCAAATAGTGTTTGGTAAATATCTTTCCATGATGTTTTACGGGTTAATTATGTTAGCTATAGTTACGGTTTATGTGGTCTTCTACATGTTTGTTTTGAAGGATTTTGACTATCCTGTGGCTATCACTGGCTTAATTGGGATTTACCTAATCATGTGTCTTTATTCTGCAGTTGGATTATTTGTTTCTTGTTTGACTTCTTATCAGGTTGTTGCGGCTATCGGTACTTTTGCTGCATTAACTATTTTACAAGTAATTGGTGGTGTATTACAAGGAGTTGATTTTTGGAGAGATATAACTTATTGGATTTGTAGCAGTCCTCATGGGCCAATAGCGGGATTGATAAATAGCGGTGATGTTTTATATTACATTTTGATGCCTGCTTTGTTTATCGGTATGTCTATCATGAAATTACAGTTTGCAAGGCAGAGTAAACCGTGGTATGTGAAAGTGGTGAAATATTTGGTTTTGATCACTGTGATTGTGAGCATTGGTTATGTAACTTCTCGTCGGACAACAGTATGTATTACGGATCTTTCGCGTGATGAACAATTGACATTGACACCTAAGAGTCGTGAAATTTTGAAACGTTATGATGGACAGGAATTGACGTTGACAACTTATGTCAATATTATGGACGAGCATATGGCAGCTAAATTGTTTCCGAGAAATCGAATAGGAGATATGTCCGTATTCAGTAAGTACTATCGTTTCAAACCGGACATGAAGTTTAAATATATCTATTATTATGATCACGTGTTGAACGGACATTCTTGTTGTGCTCCGGGGGAAGATTTGGAGGAAGCGGCACGTAAACAAGCTAAAGTGAATGGATTGGATTTTGATGATGTACTTTCTCCCGAAGAAATGCGGAAAATTCATGATTTGAGTGGTGAGAATAATCAAGTTGTTCGTATACTTGAAGATAGTGAAGGAAACTGGACTTATTTGCGTATGTTTAACGATTTAAATCCTTATCCGGGCGAACAGGAGATTTCAGTTGCCTTATTAAGAATGAAAGAGGGAGCTGTAAAAATGGGAGCTCTTTATGGGCATGGAGAACGTGAAATGAACAAGAATGGTGATCGGGAGATAGGGTGGCTTTTTACTAATGGTTCTGGTCGAGGTTCATTAATCAACCAAGGATTTGATCCGGTAAGTATTCCGTTCACGGAAGATTTGGAAATTCCTGATGACGTGCAGATTCTTTTAATTATAGATCCGAAAGAAGCTTTTTTGGTTGTAGAGCTAGAGAAAATAAGAAATTACGTGGCAAGTGGTCGGCATTTAATTATAGCCACGGATGTCAATCGTTCAGATGTGATGAGTGAATTACTTGCGGATTTTGGAGTGCAAGCGTTATCTGGTATGCTAGTTTTACCTCGTAAAGATGAAGATCCTACAAATATAAATGCTGTTTTTACCCCTCAAAGCGGGATGCTCAATCCGACATTTGCACATTGGGCAAGTAGAAATTATCCGTTGAGTATGACAGGTGTTGTAGCCTTAAATTATACGACAGGTAAAGGATACAATGTTGTACCACTGATTGTTTCTCCTGTGGGTTCATGGACAGAATTGGAAACGACAGATTTTGCAGGAGAAACTCCGGTTTTTAACCCGAAAGTGGGGGAAACCAATCAGCAATTACCCGTGGTGTTAGCGTTAACTCGTCAAATAAATGGTAAAGAACAACGAATCATGATTTTTGGGGATGCGGACTGGATGACGACGGGTGAATTTAGTAAACAGAGAGTTTATGGGGTGGCGAATGGACAATTGACAACACTGATGTGTAGCTGGATGACCGATTATCAATACCCGACTTATTTTCCTCGTCCTGCCCAACCGGATAATCATATAAAGTTATCATATCAATCGAGAGGAACTTTGAAACTAGTATTTGTTGTTATTTTCCCGGCTGTGATACTATTGCTGTATTTTTTAGTATGGTTTAAGAGAAGGGGTAAATAGTAATTTTTTAAACAGAAAAAATCATGGAATCTATTGTAAAAGTAGAACATTTGTCCCATCGTTATACGGTGGATTGGGCTATTCAAGATATAAATTTCGAGGTAAACCGTAAGGGTATATTAGGTTTATTAGGATCCAATGGTGCTGGGAAATCGACAACAATGAATATTATTTGCGGCGTATTGAATCAGACTGATGGAACCGTGTATATCAACGGTATTGATACCCGTAAAAATTCAGTTGGAGCAAAAAAAAATATAGGTTTTCTTCCTCAGAAACCACCCTTGTACTCAGATCACACGGTAGATGAATACCTCACTTTTGCAGCGGAAATGAGACTTATGGATCCCAAAAAGATTAAGCAAGCGGTTGAAATAGCCAAAGAGCGTTGTGGAATTGTCCATTTCAGTAAGCGACTTATCCGTAATCTTTCGGGTGGATATCAGCAGCGTTTGGGGATAGCGCAGGCTATTGTGCATAATCCGAAGTTTGTGGTGTTGGATGAACCGACGAATGGTTTGGATCCGAATCAAATTCTTGAAATACGCAAACTTATTAAAGAGATTGCGATAGATCATGCTGTCTTGCTTTCCACGCATATCCTATCGGAAGTTCAAGCGATGTGTGATGATATCAAGATGATAGAACATGGGCATCTTGTTTTTTCCGGTACGTTAGAAGAGTTTAATAATTACGTGAAACCGGATACATTTATCGTAAAACTCGATAATCCTCCTGTAGATGAAGATATTCTTGCTATCCCTGGGGTATTACGTCTTAAACATTTGAATAAAAATACTTTAAGAGTACAGTTTGACAAGAAGAGAGAAAATATAACAGAGAGCGTGGCAAATGCTTGCGTTTGTAGCGGTTGGGGATTGTGTGAGATTACGTTGGAAAGAATTTCTTTAGAAGAGATTTTTGCTCAATTGTCAGGAAAAAGGTTGATAGATAAATTTTAATAAATGTTATGAGAGCAATATATAAAATAGCAAAATCGGAGTTAGGTACCCTTTTTTATTCTCCGATAGCCTGGTTAATATTAGTAATATTTGTATTTCAAGTTTTTGGTAGTTTTGTAAACTTGTTAGAATATACCGTTAATGCGAAAACCCTCGGGCAAATGCAAGGGTATCAGAGTTACATGCTTTTCGTTATAGGTGGTTTTGCTCCTTACACAACCATTCAGTCAACTCTTTATCTTTATATTCCCCTGTTAACAATGGGACTTATGAGTCGGGAATATAGCAGTGGTTCTATAAAATTACTTTTTTCTTCTCCGATTAGTAGTTTACAAATTATTTTTGGGAAGTATCTTTCTATGTTGATTTACGGGTTCGTTATGATGGGAAGTGTCCTAGTTTTAGTTATTGTTTCTTATTTTTCTATTAAGGATTTTGATATCACACTAGTGCTTTCTGGGTGGCTAGGGCTTTATTTGTTAATGGCTACTTATGCTGCTATTGGGCTTTTTATGTCAACTTTGACTTCTTACCAGATTGTGGCGGCTTTGGGAACATTAACTCTTATTAGTTTCCTTAACTTTATTGGTAGTTTGTGGCAGCATATTGAGGGGGTACGTGATATTATGTATTGGTTCTCGCTTAAAGGACGTGCTGATGAATCCATTCGCGGATTGATATGCAGTGAAGACATGCTTTATTTCATCCTTGTTTCTGCAATGTTTCTCGGTTTTTCTATTCTTAAATTACAATTTGCCCGTCAGAGTTGTTCTATAAGCGTGAAAATTGGTAAGTATGTGGGATTAGTTGCTTGTGTGGCCTTACTTGGTTATATATCAACAATACCTCAGCTTAAATGTTTTTATGATGCTACTGCGAATAAAGACAGGACGATTACTCCGAATAGTCAAGAAATATTGAAACAAGTGGACGGAGGGCTTACAATCACTTCTTATGTAAATCTTTTTGATAAAAATGGTTACTTGGGAATGCCTTCTAATTGGGCCAATGATCGGCGTGTTTTTGAACAATTTATACGCTTTAAACCGGAAATTAAGATGAAAAGCGTTTATTATTACGATAATGTTGCTGGATCAAATCAATCCCGAGAGGAGATGGACAAGGCTATTGAACGTCTTGTATTGACTTCTGATATCAATCCTGAAATCATTCTTACACCGGAACAAATACGTGAAAAAATAGATCTTTCGTCAGAGGAATATCGCTATGTGAGGCTTGTGGAACGGGAGAATGGTCAAAAGGCTTATTTGCGTATGTTTGACGATCAAGGGCGTTATCCTTCCGAGGCAGAGATTTCTGCTGTGTTGAAAACGATGATATCTGGTAGTCCGCGTGTTGCTTTCTTGGGAGGGCATGGTGAACGTAATATTTATGATAAGTCCGGGGTTAACTATACCTCTTTTACGACAATTCTTGATTCTCGTAGTGCTCTCATCAACCAAGGATATACGCCATATACACTCACACGTTCAGTTGGGGGAGACATTCCAGTTGATGTGGATGTACTTGTTATTGCCGATTTGCGAAGGGCCTTAACGGATGATGAACTGATTCAAGTAAAGCGTTATATAGAGCGTGGTGGTAATTTAGTGGTGATAGGAGAGCCGCGTCGTCAAGAGTATATGGCTCCGATTTTGGAACAATTGGGACTTGCTTTTGTGCCGGGAGTGTTGGTACAACCTCGTGAAGGATATGCTGCTGACTATCTTTGGACGACATTCACGCCAGAAGGAGCAAAGTTAGAGCCTATTTTTACCCGTATGCAAGAGTTAGGTAATGTACTTACGATGCCTTCTGCGGCGGCTATTTGCCAGACAGAAGATTTGGGATTCGAGGTGATTCCCGTGTTTTCAACTGAAGCAACCGGGTGTTGGAATGAACTGGAAACAAAGAATTTTTCTCTTGAAGAACCCACTCTGAACCCTACATTAGGAGAGGAAGAAAAAGCTTATGTGACTGGCTATGCCTTACGTCGTGACGTGAAAGAAAAAGAACAGCGTGTCTTCGTACTTGGGGATGCGGACTGTATCAGTAACGGGGAACTCGGGGCAATGCGGGAATTCCGTCGTTCGAATTATGCGCTTGCGGATGGAATGTTTCGTTGGCTTGTTTATGACGAATATCCTATTGATGTCAGTCGTCCGGCAGCCAAAGATAATGACACATACTTGACTCCGGGAGGATTTGCTTGGATTAAGATATTCTTGCGTTGGATATGTCCGATATTGATTGTGGTGTGTGGTTGTGTAATTTGGGTGATGAGGCGGATGAAGTAAAGGAGTATACAGTCTGTGAAGGTTCAGGTTTTAGTCATGAAAATGGCTGAGACCTGAATCTTTTTTATAGATTATTGCGATAGATGTTTCAAGTTTTGGATTAAGTGTTAAATTTGTCGAAGTAGATATTAAGATTTGGAGTATATGCATTATGAGAAGACCGAGTTATAGAATTGGCTCTAATGTATTGCCAGATAGTGATTACCTAGCCCACGGATATCGTGTCGATTTTTGTGATAGGCTTGTTCGAGGGTAGAAACGAGTGGGGATGTAAGGAGATAATTTCAAAAAATGTACAGTGAGAGAAAAGAAAAATAGGACTGAGATCGTAGAACGATGTGTGGAGTTGTGGGAAGCTTCAGTGCGGGCTACCCATGATTTTCTGGTTGAAGGAGATATAGATTTTTATAAGCCTTTTGTACGTGAGAATTGCGAGAAGTTACCATTACTACTTCATTATGAAGGAGACGATATTGTGGCTTTTTTAGGTTACGATATGACTTCTATTGAGATGCTTTTTGTGGATCCGGATTATCGGGGGCAGGGCATTGGGCGTGACCTTGTTGAGTGGGCAATTGAGGATGTTCATGCGGAGACTGTTGCCGTGAACGAGCAAAATAGGCAGGCTGTGGGTTTTTATGCCCGGATGGGCTTTGAAGTAGAACATCGTACGGAAACGGATGGTTGTGGGAAACCTTACCCGATCTTGTACTTGCGTTTGAAGAATTCTCCGCAGCGAATGGTAAAAGTGACGGATGATAAGAAAGCTTATCTTCCCCTTTTGTTGGATGCAGACCCTTGTGAAGCGATGATCGATCGTTATTTAGAAAAAAGTGATATGTTCGTTTTGGAGAAAAACAGGTTAGTGATTGGGGAAGCGGTGGTTGATGGAATGGGGGAGATCAAGAATTTAGCTGTGTTACCGGAATATCAGGGAAAGTTGTACGGGATGTATATTATTTCTTTTTTGGTCAATTATTATAAGGGCCATTTTTCCCGTTTGTGGGTGGGCACGAGTGAGAGTGGCGTAGGGTATTATGAACGTTATGGTTTTATACGGGATCACGTGGTGAAGAATTTTTTCACGGATAATTACCCAGAACCGATTATTGATAACGGAATACCTTGCGTGGATATGATTTATCTGTATTTAGAGATTCGTTAAGATGGTGTGGAGTGTTTGTATTTTTTTGTATTTTTGGTTCGGAAATTATTTAATAAGACAATATTATGGGATTTTTTAATAAAATATTCGGAGGTGGGGAAACTGAAGTGAAGAAGGAGACTTCGGCAGATCGAATGCTGAGAATTATCAAGGAAAAAACAATGACGGAATGCGTGAAGCTGATTCCGGAAAAGAAGGCGACTAGACCTTGGGAAAGTAAGATCGGGGGAATACCCTATATACCGAAAGGATTTGACTATCCTTACGAAGAGGTCGGAAATACGATTGTGACGGAAGGACAACCCCCTGTGATGGCTACAAACGTGGCGGCTGGGCCGTTTGCCGGGTTAGACAGGAGAACTGCTGCTATGCCTTCTGCGGTTCAGGGAGAGACTGTCAAGCAAGTAGAGGAACAAAAATTGTTACCTTTGCGTTTTTTAGCACAGGTGAATTTTAGCGAGATGCCACCGTTAGAAGGTTTTCCAACAAAGGGAATTCTCCAGTTTTATATTGCGGGGAAAAATGCTCATGGATTGAATTTCGAGAACCCGGAAGAGCAGAAAGGGTTTCGGGTGATCTACCATGAGGAGGTTGTAGAAGATGAATCCGTCCTGCTTTCGGTTTTACCGACTGATGGCGTGGAATACCCGGATGGTTTCCCGGTAGATAGCGAATTGAAGTTGAATTTTGAGAAGTCATCTATGCCGATGGGTGGCGGTGATTATCGTTTCGATAAGTTATTACTTGATGCATATAATGAGGCGAATCCCAATGCTCAAGTTCCTTCTTTAGATCGAGCCCCGGAGGATGATTTGGATAAGGTTTATGATCAATTGGATATGGGAGGACATCGCATCGGTGGGTATCCTTTCTTTACGCAACTTGATCCGCGGGAATATCATCAAGAGTTAAAGGAAAATTCAATCTTGTTATTCCAGTTAGATTCGGAAGAGACTGACGATTATAAGATTATGTGGGGAGATTCCGGTGTGTGCAATTTCTTTATCCGTCCGGAGAACTTAGCTAAACGGGATTTTAGCCGGGTGTTGTATCATTGGGATTGCTACTAAGAGGTTAAAAGTAAAAAACTAAAAGTTGGAAGTCATTCACGGGCCTCCGCCTTTTAGTTTTTTACTTTTATTTTTTAGTTTTCCTGCATCCAATCCATGTTTGTTGGATATTGGAATACTTTCAATTTGAAGAGCGGAAGGATAGCAAACAAATGATCGAAGATGTCAGCTTGCACCCGTTCGTAGATTACCCATTCTTTACGTGCCGAAAAACAGTAGATTTCCAAGGGGATTCCCGTCGGGGTAGGTTGTAGTTGTCGTACCATGTGGGTCATATCGAGATTGATATTGGGGTTAGCGGCAAGCCATGCTTCTAAGTATTCCCGGAAAGTCCCGATGTTAGTCAGACGGCGTTTGTCAAGTGGATTCTCCACGTTGGCATTGTACTCATTTAATTCCTTCATTTTCCCCTCTATGTAACTTTTTAATAGAGCGGATTGTTTTAAGTTTTCAAGGTCTTCATTTGTGAGGTAATGCACTGAATAAATGTCAATGTTGACGGAACGTTTGATGCGTCGTCCTCCGGATTCCTGCATTCCTCGCCAGTTAGTGAATGATTCAGAAACGAGTTTGTAAGTAGGGATAGTCGAGATGGTTTTGTCCCAGTTTTGTACTTTCACGGTGGTGAGATTGATTTCAATCACATCACCGTCAGCGTTACTGCTAGGCATGACAATCCAGTCTCCAATATTTACCATTCGGTTAGATATTAGCTGTATACCAGCTACAAACCCAAGAATGGAATCTTTAAATACCAGCATGAGGACTGCAGAGATGGCCCCCAGTCCGGCAAGTAGAGCAACGGGATCTTTGTCGATCAATATGCTAATTACGATGATAGTGGCAGCACAGTAGAAGAATATTTTGATCACTTGGATAAACACTTTGATAGGTCGGTCTTTAGCCATCGGGTAACTGTCATATATCCGATTGATACCGTCAAGTATGCTCGATACGATGAGCAGGAAGGAAAGCGTGATCCAAACGTTGATCAGTTTCATGAGGAAAGCGAATTGGGTCCACTCGAATTCCTTGAATACAATTTGTATTACTATGGGGGCAATGAGTAGTCCTAGCCGATTGAAAAATCGTTGATTGAGCATGAGATCATCCCAGTTTGTTGCCGTTCGTTTAGTCAGTTTTAGTACGATATGTGCCAACCATTGGCGGGTAAGTACATGGATGATCCAGTTGATGATACCGATAATTACAAGCAGAGCTAGGAAATAGATGATATCGGAAATAGTTTCCGAGTAGACACCTAAATGCTGCAAGCCGGCTTGTATGTAATTTTCAATCGTCATGTTTCAAATATTTTAATTGGTTTAACGCATGGACAAAATTAATAATTTAAACCTTATATATAGAATTTACAGCTGTTTTGGATTATTTTATTTCGAAGAATGGTTTTGGAAAGTAGGTTCGTAAATGCTGTACTAGTTCATAAGGTCTATAAATCTTATGAACTAGTACGGGCTAATACGTGACTACAGACGTTTGTTTTTTACCGTCCATCCACACGGTTAAAGGAGCCTTGAATCGTACATGGCGAGAGTATTTGAATTCCTCGATAGTGTCCTGTTGATGAAGAATGTCAAAGTTAATGAAAGCGTCGGCAGATTGGAAGGGAATAGCAAAGTAACCGACTTTCATGGAAGTCACATTGTGGAAAAAATGTGAGCCAAGGGAGGCATCTAGCGGAAAGTCGGGAAGTCCCTGCTCTACGATGACTTTGGCATTGGCGATATCGGACCATTGTACAGGTATCCCCGTGAGCGGGTCACGTGTTCCCCAGCGGCCCGGTCCGATAAGCAGATACTTGTCGCCTTCCCGAGCTATCTGTGAGTTATGACGTTTAATTTCCTCGGCGATTTCTTCAGTTCGTAGTCGGTCAAACTTGGCGGGGTCAACGTATACGACATCTCGGATGTATTGCAATTTCCCGTTTCCCATACCTTTGTTGGCTTTCAACAATACGTGTGTAGGATCGATGGAAAGGTCATCTATATCGATGTTATACTCGTTTTTTATCAGCGGTTTGATCTGCAAAAGATAGAAGACGGGAGTGCCGTTCTCGAAGTTGACGGAGAACTCAATCTCGACGGGAGACCCCATGGCCTGTGAGAAAATATTCAACAGGATTTGCAAGGTGGGTGCTAACGGGAAATAATCATACTGGAGTATTTTGGAGAAATCTACAATACGGGGCCCTTTGGTGGAAAAGTCATAGGTAATTTGGTCATTCATGAAATCGTAGACAGAAGCAGTGTATTCCAGTGTACCGTCACGTTCGGCTTCCGAGATATCATACGCTTTGATAGCGGCGTTTTCTCCATCCCGGTAGAGATCATAATCCCGTGCGAGCATATCGACGCCATAGAAATAACGTTGCGATGCTTTGATTTTGTCCTGTGTGGAGGCCAGTTGTAGCTTGGGATAGGCAGGACTGAAACGATGTGTCTTTTCTCCACCCACGACGTAGGCTCCTAATCCGATGGCAGTGACGGCAAACCCGTCTTCCGGCTGGATGTAGGAGAAGGGGTAAAAATTGTAGGACTGGGCCACGCCGCTGATTTCGGGATAGAACCGTCCGTTATGCTCGTTACCGATGACTTCCTGTATGATGACTGCCATTTTCTCTTCCTCGATCATATAGTCGATGGCATTGAAATATGCCCGTGATTCCGGAGAGTAAATAGAGGCAAAGACAAGTTTGATGGCGTTTTCAACATCTTCTAGCCGACGTTCGAAATCTGGGTGATTGTTGGGGAGTAGATAGGTAGAGTACACTCCGGCAAATGGTTGATTAAGCGAGTCCTCGAAAAGTCCGGAGGAACGTACGGCTAGTGGTTTGGTCATAACTTGGAGATACTTTCGCAGGTTGTCGCGTAGTTTTTCGGAGAGGTGTGCAGTGCGGAAAGCTTCCAAAACATGATTATATTCCTTGTCTTCGAAGATGATATCGTATAGATTGTTGTTTTCTAGGAAGTTGTCGAACTCATCCACGCCGATAACAGCCGTTTTGGGAATGGCCACGCGTAAGTCGGGGATAAGTTTTTTAAGGTAGACGTTCTCGATGAAGTTGGAGAGGAATGCTAGTCCTCGCCCCTTACCGCCTAGCGATCCGTCACCGAGCAGGGTGATATAGCGGTTGGAGTTCACGAGTTCTGGGTTGAACTTAATGATACGTCCCCGTAGTTTTTTGAGTTTCGATGCTTCGAAGACGTTTGCTATGAAACGACGTATCTCATCTGGACTTTTGAAGTAGCTGAAACTGTATCGGCGTAGTTTTTTGGCTAGGTTGATTTCAGCCCGAGCCATAAGCCAAGTGGAAATTCCGTTGCGAATAGCATGATATTCCAACGATTCATCGGGAATGGTCATGAGTTTCTGGCGGAATTCCTCGATATTGTGTGCCCGGTCGATAACTTTTCCGTTACGGTCCCGGAAGATGAAATCCCCGAAACCGAGTTGATTTTTGATGAAGTCCTGTATTTCTCGTGCCAAAGTAAGAGAGTTTTTATTAATGAAGTGGGCGTTTACTTCCCGGGCACGATGTTCGTTCCCAGCCTCATGGCTTTGAAGTAGGCAGGGAATCTTGTTGTCAAGTTGCTGTACGTATTTTATGAGGCAGACCCCGGCATCCTCGTCTTCGACGCCGTTGTGGGCGTAACGGACATCGGAGATGACTCCGATGATGTTGTTACGGTATTTGTTGATAATACCCACGGCATCCTCAAAGTTACTGACAAGGATTAGTTTTGGTCGCACCCGCATCCTGAGGATTATGCCCATTTCATCATTGGAGGGTTCCTCTGCGATGATGGCTTGTGTTTGACTCATGATCTCGGTGTATAGAAGGGGTAAGTAACGGGAATAATACTTGACAGAATCCTCGACAACGAGGATTACCCGCACGTCCCCGAGCTTTGTATCAGCTTCCAGGTTGATTTTGTCTTCTAGGTATTTGGCCATAGCAAGGAACACTTTCGTGGAGCCGTTCCACACGAAAACTCGTTCGATGGATTCACTGATCTCTTTTTCCGAGCGCAACAGATTGGAGAGATCGGCGTTATTGTTGACCAGCATGAGCTGGCAGATATCGGGATAAAGTTTTTTTATGTGACGACTGGTGAGGATCGGAGTTTCCTTATCCAGTCCTGCCATAATAATGATTAAATCGAAATGGCGTTTTTTCAGCTCATGCAAGGCTCCTTCCTCGTTTGCCACGGAGGTGAAACGGGGTGCAGCAAAAAGGTTTAGTTGGAGATATTCACCAAATATCTTCCCGGAGAATTGTCCTTCCCGTTCGATGGTATAGGAGTCGTAGTAGTTGGCGATGAGCAATATTTCTTTGACTTTAAAAGGCATGAGTTCCTGAAATATGTCTCGGTCGCTCTTTTTCCGTTTGTATATTTTGTTCAAGTCTATTTTTTCCATGGTGTTTTGTTTTGTACAAAACTAAAGATTTGTTGGCGAAATGACAAGAGAAAGATAAAGGTTAAAAACTAAAAAACTAGAAGATTTTTATTAACTTGCGACGTTTTATAATAACGGTAACATTTAATATGAACAAACGTGCCATACGATCAGGTTTGATGTTATGTTTTTCCCGCTGGAACAGGAAAGGATACGCCATTTTTGCCTCGCTGGGGCGGAACATCCGAATCGGGAGATTGGCTATTCATATTTGTGAAATGTCGTTACGAAAATCGTCGAGGAAAGGTGTGATTGTGGAGTTGGCAGAAGTGTTCAAACGGTTGGAGAGATCGTTCGAGGAGTACGAGAAAAAAATGAAGCGAGTGGGATGTGAGTTCTTGTCGATTCGTGCTGGAATGGAAGATGCATTCAGTAATTCTTATCATAATTTGAATTGAAGGTATTCCTGTCCTAGGGCAGGGTACCTTTTTTAATATATAGAGAATTGGAAATGAGAGAAAAAAATATTATAGAGGAATTAAAGCGAAAGGTTGAAGAGGGAGGACAAGTCACCCGAGAGGAGGCGTTGGCCTTGTCACGAGTGGAAGACAAGAAGGCCTTGTACGAGGCAGCCGGGATGATTCGGGATCGTTTTGCCGGGCGGTATTTCGACACTTGTTCGATCGTGAATGCCCGTTCGGGACGTTGTTCCGAGAATTGTAAATGGTGTGCACAGTCGGCTGTGTTCAAAACGCACGTGCAGGAGTACGAGATTATTGACGAGGAAAGTTGCATGGAATTGGCTCTGTTGAATGCTAAATACGGGGTAAACAAGTTTTCGTTCGTCACGAGTGGACGCTCCTTGTCGGACAAGAATATCAACAAGTTGTGTGAGTATGCAGTGAAGATTAAACGGGAGATGAAGATAAACCTGTGTGCTTCCATGGGATTACTGACAAAAGAGCAACTGAAAAGACTAAAAGAGGCAGGTATAACCCGCTATCACTGTAACTTGGAAACCTCTCGCCGTTATTTCTCTACTCTCTGTACATCCCACACTATGGACGAAAAGATCGAGACAATTCGCCATGCGTTTGAGCTAGGGATGGAGGTTTGTTCCGGGGGTATTATTGGAATGGGTGAGACAATGGAGGATCGTGTAGATTTGGCGCTGACCGTTCGAGAGTTAGGTGTGAAATCTATTCCAATGAACGTATTGAATCCAATTCCGGGGACCCCGTTGGAGGATGCGGCGCCGCTGGCAGACGAGGAGGTGTTGACGACGGTGGCTGTTTTTCGTTTCATCAATCCTGATGCCTTCTTGCGTTTTGCCGGGGGACGGGCATTGATTGCCCATATTGAGGAAGATGCTATCCGAGCAGGGATTAACTCGGCTATCGTGGGTGATCTTTTGACTACGATAGGTTCGAAGGTAATGGAGGACATGGAAAAGGTGAAAAGACTAGGTTTTACGACAGAAAATAACCTTTCAACTTTTAGTTTTTAACTTTTAACTTTATAAAGTGAACACGGCAGAATTATTGAAATTTGACAGGGAGCATTTGTGGCATCCCTACACGTCAACGGTTAACCCTCTTCCGGTTTACCCGGTAAAGAAGGCGGAAGGTGTATATATAGAACTGGAAGACGGAACACGTCTGATTGACGGAATGTCTTCATGGTGGTGTGTGGTTCATGGCTATAATCATCCAGCGATTAACGCCGCTATTGAAAGTCAATTAAAGAATATGTCACACGTAATGTTCGGCGGATTGACACATCGTCCTGCGGTGGAATTGGCAGAAAAGTTGGTGGACTTGGCTCCCAATGGGATTGATAAAGTGTTTTATTGTGATTCCGGGTCAGTTGCCGTGGAGGTGGCGATGAAGATGGCTCTGCAATATTGGTACGCTGCCGGGAGAGATGATAAACGCCATTTCCTGACGATCACGAAGGGATATCATGGGGACACGTGGAACGCCATGTCCGTGTGTGACCCTGTGACGGGAATGCATAATATATTTCGGGGATCGTTACCCATGCAGTATTTTATCCACCGACCGGAAGCCCGCTACGGTGAACCTTGCCTGCCGGAGCATATTGAGGAATTGAAGCAAAGTCTGCGAAATAACCATAATCGCCTTGCCGCTGTGATACTGGAACCTATTGTGCAGGGTGCTGGGGGAATGTGGTTTTACTCGGCGGATTATTTACGGCAGGTGCGGGAGTTATGTAACGGTTACGACGTGTTGCTGATCTGTGACGAGATTGCCACGGGGTTTGGACGTACGGGAAAGATGTGGGGTGTAGATCATGCGGGGATAGTACCGGACATCATGTGTGTTGGGAAAGCGATCACAGGCGGGTACATGAGCTTTGCCGCTACAATGGCGACGGAAAAGGTTGCCACCCAGATCTGTACGAAAGATCCCGGTGTGTTCATGCATGGGCCGACATTTATGGGTAATCCGTTGGCTTGTGCTGCGGCAAACACCTCGTTGGATTTGATCAAGAGTTATGATTTGACAGCCATGATTGGACGGATTCAAGAACAGTTGGAAAGAGAGCTTGCTCCGGCCCGGGAATTCCCAAATGTGGAAGATGTACGGGTGTTGGGTGCTATCGGTGTGGTGGAGATGAAAGAACCTGTGAACATGGGATTAATTCAAGCCGCTTTCGTCAAAGAGGGCGTGTGGGTGCGTCCGTTTGGTAAGTTGGTATACATCATGCCACCTTTCATCATCCGTGACTGGGAACTACAAAGGCTGACATCTGCCTTATTACACGTGATCTCGTACTTGAAGTGATTGAAAATGAAAAATAAAAGTTTGAAATTTAGAGTTTAAAGTTGAGAGATGAAAGAACTTGCAACTTATTAACCTGTAACTTTGCCGAAGGCAAAACATCATGAATAAGGAACGATATATTAATAAACTAAACAAGATAAAGGAATCGGGGAATTACCGGGTGTTGCGAGACGTGCAGCATAACGGTTTTCTGATACATTATAATGAGCGGGAGATGCTGAATCTTTCGTCGAATGATTATTTGGGGTTAGCATCGAATCCTGTGTTGTACGAGGATTTCCGCAAGGAGACGGACGTGAAATTGCTGTCGTATAGTGCCGTGTCATCCCGTTTGTTATCGGGGAATCACGAGTACTATAACTTGTTGGAAAATGATTTGAGTGACTTATACGGGAAAGAGGCAGCCTTGGTGTTGAATTCCGGTTACCATGCGAATATTGGGATATTACCTGCATTGACGGGAAAACGGGACTTGATCGTAGCGGATAAGCTGGTGCACGCCAGTATTATCGACGGCTTGCGGTTGAGTGAGGCCGAGATGTTACGTTATCGTCACTTGGATTATGGGCATTTGCGGGAAATCCTGTTTAATCACCGGGATGAATACGAGAACGTGTTTATCGTGACGGAATCCATATTCAGTATGGATGGCGACGTGGCGGACTTGCAGGAGTTGTGCGATTTGAAGAGAGAGTACGACACATTCCTGTACGTGGACGAGGCACACGCTGTCGGAGTTCGTGGTACGAACGGGTTGGGATGTTGTGAGGAACAGGGATGCATTGACGATATTGACTTTATCGTGGGTACATTCGGGAAAGCTTTTGCATCCTACGGGGCTTTCGTGGTCTGTAACGAGATGTTCCGGGATTTTCTGGTGAACACGCAGCGTAGCTTAATCTTCACCACGGCGTTGCCTCCGGTGAACGTGGCATGGACTCGTTTTATCCTTAACCGGATGCCGGATTTTTACTCTTACCGCATGAAACTGTCGGGTATCGCCGAGCGACTACGTTCGACGCTAGCAAACCGAGGATTTGAGATACGGGGTGATTCCCATATCGTGCCATTCTTGTGCGGAAGTAACGAAAATAGTGTTTATATGTCTGAATTATTCCAAGATAACGGCTTTTTCGTGTTGCCCGTGAGATACCCGACCGTACCGAAAAACGAGGCTCGCATCCGCTTTTCGCTGAATGCGGCGATACCGGAGGAGGATTACGATTGTTTGATGGAGTTTATAGAAGTTAGTCTTTAATAATTTTAGATTTTATGGCTTTAGACGTTAAATTCCAGTTGCGCAAACTGAATCCTCAATTTGAAATTTGTAACTAGCCAAAGGTGGTTTCTATGAAAAGAAAGTGGATTAGTAAAGAGGAAGGTCAGGTGCTCACGTTATTCTTTTGTGGTTGGGGGATGGATGAGCGTACTGTGCAACATATGAGGGGGCAGGGAGATTTGCTTTTGTTCTGCGATTACCGGGATATTTCTGAAGAGGAAGCACCGGAGGTCGATGGGTACGAAAGTGTGCGTGTTGTGGCTTGGTCGATGGGTGTATGGGCGGCATCGGTATTGTTGAGTCGTTGGAATATTCCGGTCTCCTACCGGGTTGCTATCAACGGAACCGAACGTCCGGTAGATGAGCATTACGGGATTCATCCTAAGATATATTTGCTGACGGAGCAAGGTATGACCGAGCAAGGAAGAGACAAATTCTTTGCCCGTATGCTTTCGGGGAAGGAGGAGATGGAACGTTTCGAGGGAAACAAACCTTGCAGGGATATAGATGAACAACGGGACGAGTTGCGGCTTATCCGGGAGCAGTCGGCACGGGAAATGTCCGAAATGCATTGGGATCGGGTTTATGTTTCCAAGGGAGATGTTATCTTTCCGGTGGAAAACCAATGGAATTGGTGGAGGAATCGTGTTGAAATTATTACCCTATCGGGGGGGCATTATCCGTTTTATGCGCTAGATAATTGGGAAAAGATATGAAAATAAATAAAGAAGAGGTAGAACAACGTTTCAGGCGGAGTCGAGTCAGTTATAACGACAATGCCCGGGTGCAGAAAATGGTAGTTAACCGGATGGTTCCCATGATTTTGTCATCCGTGAAACATGTGCCGGAAAAGATATTGGAGATTGGTTGCGGTACTGGTTTGTTGACTTCACAACTGCAACGAACTTTTTCGAGTGACGGGTTGTACTTGAACGATCTAGTGGAAGAGTTGTGTTATCATGCGGCAACTATTAACCGTGTGTCGCTGACACATTGTTTCCCGGGGGATGTGGAGAAGTTATTTCTACCCCTTAGTTTTGATCTGATTGTCTCGGCATCCACTTTTCAGTGGTTTACGACTCCGGAAGAGACGTTTAAGAAACTATCTAAGCGATTGGAACAAAATGGAGTGCTGGTGTTTAGTACCTTTGGGAAGTTTAACTTACGGGAGATACGATTGACCACGGGTGGAGGACTTGACTACCGGAGTAAGGAAGAACTGGAAAAGATGCTGAAACCTTACTTTAAAATTGAATTAATAGAAGAAGAGTTTCATATGCTTGAATTTGATAGCCCGTTAGCAGTGCTCCAACATCTGAAGAAGACAGGGGTGAATGTTTCGGGTGATCCGACAGTCTGGACGAAAGGACGGGTGGATGGCTTTATTAAGGACTATAATGCCCGCTTTGCCCTTGAAGGGAAGGTCGCTTTAACCTACCATCCGCTTTATTTTGTATGTAGGAAGAAATGAGGGGGGGCATAAGGTCCATAAGATTCATAAAGTTGAAAATAGGAAATTTAGAAACGTAGGTTTTGTTTGGTTGGAATTTAAAATCTAAAATCAATAAGGTGGTATATTTTATAAGCGGAATAGATACGGATGCTGGGAAGTCGGTGGTAACCGGGTTGCTGGCTCGCTCTTTGAGAAAGAGGGGGGTAAACGTGATTACCCAGAAATTTATACAGACTGGATGGGTCGGAATATCGGAGGATATTCTGAAGCATCGGGAGATTATGGGGATTGAGTTGCAGCCCGTGGATAAGGATGGGACGACATGTCCTTACGTGATGACATATCCTGCATCGCCTCATCTGGCAGCGGAGATTGACAAGGTGACGCTGAATATGGAACGAATTACAGCTTCAACCCGTAAGTTGGATGCTTTGTATGACATGGTGTTGTTGGAGGGAGCCGGGGGACTATACGTGCCTGTTACCCGGGATTACTTCACGATTGACTATATTCAAGAGCATGGGTATCCCTTGATTCTTGTGGCTTCTTCTAAGTTAGGGAGTATTAATCACACGCTGATGAGTCTGGAACTCTGCCGGATGCGGGGAATCGAGGTGGCTTGCCTTGTGTATAACCGTTTCCCGAACGACAGCGAGTGGATCACGAATGATTCGATTACGATATTCAAACATTATCTAGAACAATATTTTCCGTCAACGGCGTTAATCGAGGTACCCGTGGTGCATGGAAACGATTACCCGGACGTGGATGTCAGAGCGTTGGAGGCTAGGAGATGAGAAGAGTGGAACTACTTTCCCCGGCAAAGAATGGTGACGTGGCGATTGCTGCTATCAATAACGGTGCGGATGCCGTGTATATTGGCGGTCCGGCTTTCGGGGCCCGGAAAGCGGTGGGAAACAGTCTGGAGGACATCGAGAAGGTTGTACGATATGCACATTGGTTTTATTGCCGGGTGTTTGTCACGTTGAACACGATTCTCTACGATGAAGAGTTACCGGAGGTAGAACGTTTGATTCATAACCTCTACAAGATTGGTGTGGATGCTATTATCGTACAAGACCCGGCCGTACTGAAACTTAATTTACCTCCGATAGCACTGCACGCCAGCACGCAGATGCATAATTATAACTTGGAGAGAATCAAATTCTTGGATCGATTAGGATTCCAACGTATCGTGTTGGCGCGGGAGTTATCGTTAGAGCAGTTGCGAGAGATTCGTCGGGAGGTGAAAGCCGAGTTGGAATACTTTGTCCACGGAGCTTTGTGTGTTAGTTTAAGCGGGCAATGTTATATGTCTCATTACCTGATGAATCGGTCGGCTAACCGGGGCGAATGTGCTCAAGCCTGCCGGATGCGGTGGCGAGTGGAGGACGATGCGGGAAAGGTGGTGTTAAAAGATAAATACGTGCTTTCACTGAAAGATTTGAACTTATCGGCTCATTTGTCAGAACTGGTAGAAGCGGGTATTGATTCTTTCAAGATCGAGGGACGTTTGAAAGAAGCGGATTACGTAGCAAATGTTACGAATTACTACTCTGGCCGTTTGAATGAAATCGTGTCTCGTTATGAGGATTTGGCGCGTGTGGGGGCCGGATACGTGAAGGCCGGGTTCGAGGCTGATCCCGAGCGGAGTTTTAATCGAGGGTACACAGATTATTTTTTCGTACAGAGAAAACCGGGTATGGTGAACATGGATTCTCCGAAATCGATGGGCAAAAAGGTGGCCATGGTGAAACGGGTGAAGGGAAACCAAATGTGGGTGGAACTGCTGGAACCCGTGCATAACGCTGATGGATTGTGTTACTTTGACGGTCGGGAATTACAGGGGATAAAGGTGAACACGGCCGAAAAGGATCTACTGACGTGTAACGAGAGACTGAGCGTGAAGCCGGGAATGTTGTTATACCGGAATTATGACCATGAATTCGTAACACACCTTGTTAAAGGGACTTCCGTGAGAAAAATTAAAGTAAAAATTGATGTGTACACGGAGGATGCTCGGTTGGTGTTGGTGGCCACGGATGAAAATGGTGTTTCGGTGACTGTCCGAAGTGACGAGACATTCGAAGTGGCCACGAATCCTGCACAGGTGGAACGTGTTGTTGGACAACTGCGGAAGAGTGGGGATACGGGGTACGATTGTTATGAGATAGAGTATCACGATGAAACAGTGCTTTTTATACCTTCTTCTGTGGTGAATGGTTATCGTCGGCAATTACTGGATGCTTTGAGTAGGGAACGGGAGGTGCAACGGGAGAGATGGATGCAGAAACCTTTGAACCGGGACGTGAAATATACTGGAAGTATTGATTGGCGATTGAACGTGGTAAACCGTCTTGCGGCAGAGTTTTACCGGGAACATGGTGTAGAGACGGTTGAACCAGGGTTCGAAATCGGAAATAAAATGGGCGGTCGGGAGGTGATGACCACTCGATATTGCCTGTTGTTTGAGTTAGGAATGTGCCGTAAAACAGGGAAGGATAGGGCGTTGAAATTTCCGTTATATCTTTCTAACAATTTGGGACGGTTCCGGTTAGAATTTGATTGTAACCATTGTTTCATGAAAGTATTATCTATTTAATAGGTGATCTATTTATAGTGTTTATATACTGCTTTGCTCCGAAATATATTTTGGGCAATTTCAGTATAGATTTTTTCTGGTTGACCTTAAGTTTTTTTAGGGTAAGAGTCGGTGTTTACCCGTTGTATATTCGATGTACTTAGGGATTAAAGACGTATCAACTTCGAATCATCTTCGGTACAAAGACGTTCACAAACACGTTTGAAACGTCTTTGTACCGAAGGTGATCTATGATTATCCAATGATTACCTTAGATATTCATCCTATATTATCCTGAAAAAGTTTACTGTAATACAGAGTGAATTGTTACAAAGTGGCTTATAAATACTTGAAATAAATATAACATGATAAATAATTAATATTTATTAAATATAGTTTAGAATTGTATATGATATACCTTGTCCTTGTTTCTTTTTCAAGGCGAAGAGTATGTTTAAACCGGGCTTTTTCTTTGATATTCCGATGTTTTTTTATAATTTTGCAGTTTGTAAATTACAAAGAGTAATAACTAAAAGAAAGCAGAATGGTAAAGATTAAATTTCCCGATGGGAATGTAAAAGAGTTCGAGTCCGGGGTTACCGGCATGGACATAGCTAAGTCGATTAGCCATAAGCTGGCTAAGGAAGTGTTGTCTATATCTGTAAATGGCGTCACGTGGGATTTGACGCGTGGTATAACAACAGATTCTGAGATTAAGCTATACACATGGGACGATGAAGAGGGACGCCATGCTTTCTGGCATTCATCTGCACACCTTATGGCAGAAGCTTTGCAGGCTATTTATCCGAATATCAAATTCGGTATCGGCCCGGCTATTGAAAATGGTTTCTACTATGACGTGGATCCGGGAGAAGGTGTTGCTATCCAAGAGAAAGATTTGGTGGAGATCGAGAAGAAGATGTTGGAATTAGCGAGAAAGAATGAGGAGTATTGCAGGATAGACGTTAGTAAGCAAGAAGCGTTGAATCATTTTTTATCGCTTAACGAGACATATAAGGTAGAGTTAATCAACGATTTGGAAGACGGAACAATTACGTATTATCGTCAAGGAGATTTCACGGACTTGTGCCGAGGACCACACTTACCTAATACATCCTATATCAAGGCTATTAAGTTGACTTCTGTTGCCGGGGCATATTGGAGAGGGAACGAACATAACAAGATGTTAACCCGTATATACGGTATCACTTTCCCGAAACAGAAAATGCTGGACGAATGGTTGGTATTGATGGAGGAGGCAAAACAACGTGATCACCGTAAAATCGGGAAGGAAATGGAGTTGTTTATGTTCTCGCAAGCAGTTGGTTCGGGGCTTCCTATGTGGTTGCCGAAGGGAGCCATGTTGAGAGACCGTCTGGAGGCTTTTTTACGTAAGGTACAAAAGAAATATGGTTACCAGCAGGTGATTACTCCGCATATTGGTAATGTGAACCTGTATAAGACTTCAGGGCATTTCCAGAAGTATGGTAAAGATAGTTTCCAAGTAATCACGACCCCGCAAGAGGGAGAAGAGTTCATGCTGAAACCGATGAACTGCCCGCATCACTGTGAGATGTATAAGTTCAAACCGCGGTCTTATAAAGATCTACCGATTCGTTTTGCAGAGTTTGGTACTGTATATCGTTACGAGCAGAGTGGGGAATTGCATGGGTTGACGAGGGTTCGCGGGTTCACGCAGGATGATGCCCATTTGTTTTGTACCCCCGATCAACTGAAAGAAGAATTCAAAAAAGTAATCGATATTATTTTTACAATATTCAAAGCACTGAGTTTTGAAAACTTTACAGCACAGGTTTCTTTGAGAGACCCGAATAACAAGGAGAAATATATCGGAACTGATGAGAACTGGGAGAAAGCCGAGAGTGCTATTATCGAGGCTGCTGCCGAGAAGGGATTAAAAACAACGGTAGAGTTGGGAGAGGCCGCTTTCTATGGCCCGAAGCTGGATTTCATGGTGAAAGATGCCATCGGTCGGAAATGGCAGTTAGGAACGATTCAAGTGGATTACAACCTGCCGGAACGTTTTGAGCTAGAATACACGGGTGCCGATAATCAAAAACATCGTCCGGTTATGATTCACCGAGCCCCGTTCGGAAGTATGGAGCGTTTCGTGGCCGTACTGATCGAACATACGGGAGGAAAATTCCCGTTATGGTTGACACCAGATCAGGTTGTCGTACTTCCGATTAGTGAAAAATACAACGATTATGCTCAAAAAGTTGTAAATTTCTTAAATAATTCCGACATTCGCACCGTTTTAGACGATCGTAACGAGAAGATAGGTCGTAAGATACGTGATAATGAGTTGAAAAAGATTCCTTACATGTTGATCGTTGGGGAACAGGAAATGAACGAAAATAAAGTTTCTGTTCGTCGTCAGGGAGAGGGCGATAAAGGATCTATGACAACAGAAGAATTTGCTGAAATGATAAATAAAGAGGTAGAAGCTCAGTTGAACTCTATCTATAATGAATAATAATAAAAGGAGGATTAATTATAGCAAGAACAATGGAAATTAGGGGCAGAGGTCAAAATGACAAGCCACAGCACAGAGTGAACGAACAAATTCGGGCTGCTTCTGTGAGAGTAGTTGGTGAAAATGTAGAAGCGGGTGTTTATTCTTTAAAAGAGGCTTTAGCCATGGCTGAAGCTGCCGGAGCTGATCTGGTAGAGATATCCCCCAATGCCGACCCACCTGTATGTAGGATCATTGATTACAGCAAGTTCCTGTATCAGTTGAAGAAAAAGCAGAAAGAGATTAAAGCCAAGAGCGTGAAGGTCGTTGTAAAGGAGATCCGTTTCGGGCCTCAAACAGATGATCATGATTTCAATTTTAAGTTGAAACATGCGATTGGATTCCTACAAGAAGGTGCAAAGGTGAGAGCTTATGTGTTTTTCAAAGGTCGTTCAATTCTGTTTAAAGATCAGGGGGCTGACTTATTGGAACGCTTTGTCAATGCATTGGAAGATTATGGGAAGCTGGAATCAGCACCTATGCTTGAAGGGAAGAAAATGATCGTGGTTATTGCTCCTAAGAAATAATAAAAATTTAGAATTTAAGGTTTGGAATTTAGAATGAATAAATCTGTAAATCTAAAATCATTTGATCGTTGGATTTTTCAATCTGAAATTTAAGATCTTTAAATCTAAAATCGATAAGGAATATTTTATAATTACATATATTCTGAAACAAATTAAAATTAGAACAAATGCCAAAGATGAAGAGTGTAAGTAGCGCAAAGAAAAGATTTACTTTGACTGCTACCGGGAAGATCAAGAGAAAACATGCTTTTAAAAGTCATATTTTGACTAAGAAAGCAACCAAGAGAAAAAGAAATTTGACTCATACTGCTATCGTTGACGGAGCTAACGACGCAACAGTGAGAAAAATGCTTTGTATCTAAGAAATTTAAACAGTAATTAACCAGGATGTTATGCTAGTTAAGTTCTTCGAGGGACGCTAACATTCAAAAAACAAAAGATTATGCCAAGAGCTAAAAATGCCGTTGCTTCAAGAGCACGTAGAAAAAAGGTTTTAAGTCAAACCAGAGGTAACTTTGGTGCAAGAAAAAATGTCTGGACGGTTGCCAAAAACACGTATGAAAAAGGTTTAACGTACGCGTACCGTGACAGAAAGAAGAAAAAATCAGAATTTAGAGCGTTGTGGATTCAGAGAATTAATGCCGCTGTTAGAATGGAAGGTTTGTCTTACTCCAAGTTTATGGGCTTAGTTCATAAAGCTGAGGTAAACATGAACCGTAAAGTTCTGGCTGATTTGGCAATGAATCAACCGGAAGCTTTCAAAGCAATCGTTGCGAAAGTGAAAGAGTTAGCTTAGTAATTATAAAATATCAGAAAAGGCTGCCTTCGGGTGGCCTTTTTTTATTTTTAAATATTACCTTTGTAAAACAGTGGTACATTATTTTTTTTAATTCAATATAATGAAGATTGCATTACTTGGATACGGGAAAATGGGGAAAACGATAGAGCGTTTAGCGTATGATCGTGGGCATGAAGTCGTGTTGATCGTGGATGAAAATAACCGGGCGATGTGTACGGATGATCAGTTGAAGCAAGCTGATGTTGCGATTGAATTCACAACCCCGATCGTGGCAGTTGATAATTATAATTGGTGTTTTCGTAATCACGTTCCGGTGGTGTCCGGCACTACGGGGTGGTTGGAAAGATGGGACGAAGTGATGATGTCACGAGAGCAACTGGATGGAGGCTTCTTTTACGCATCTAATTATAGTATCGGGGTGAATATATTTTTTCATCTGAATCGTTGGTTGGCACAGACGATGGCTCGATTTTCCGATTATAAAGTTTCTGTCGAGGAAACCCATCATATTCATAAGCTGGATGCCCCTAGTGGGACAGCTATTACTTTGGTAAAAGATATTTTAAAAGAGCATCCGGAATATTCGTCTTGGGTGCTGGATGAAGGAACGGTTGAAACGGGAAAGTTACCTGTAAAAGCCAAAAGAGAAGGTGAAGTTCCGGGGATTCATACGGTTACTTATAAATCGGGCGTGGATGAAATTCAGATACACCATTCCGCTTATTCCCGGGATGGCTTTGCCCAAGGGGCTGTGATGGCAGCAGAGTTTTTGATGGGGAAAAAAGGAGTATTTGGAATGGAGGATTTGTTAAAAGTTTAGAATGAAAATTGAAATAACAAACTTCTTCTTCCTTTTGGGAACTCCCTCTGTTTATAGAGGAGATGGTTGCGAAGCTAACGGGGGAGTTTAACTTAATAAATCAAGAAATATATGAGTTGGATATTGACAAATAAATGGTTTAAATTCGGGTGTGTTCTTTTCGTGTATCTGCTTTGGACATTATGGATCGGGAGCTGGTGGCTGTTGTTAGGTGTGCCTATATTGTTCGATATTTATATTACGAAGAAGGTACATTGGGCTTTCTGGAAGAAAAAGGGAGTGGAAAAACAGACCAAAACGGTGGAATGGATTGATGCTTTAATTTTTGCAGTTATTGCGGCAACATTAATCCGGATGTTTTTCTTCGAGGCATACACGATCCCGACTTCCTCTATGGAGAAATCCATGTTGGTCGGGGATTATCTTTTTGTGAGCAAGGTGGCTTATGGGCCGAAATTACCCAACACCCCGTTGTCAGTACCGTTTACTCATCATACCTTACCTTTCACCCAGTCAACAAAGGCTTATTCAGACTTGATTCATTGGCCATACAAACGGATTGCCGGGCTAGGAGAAATCAAACGTGAAGATATTGTCGTGTTTAACTTTCCGGCGGGGGATACGGTTGTTGTTGGAAGGGAAAATCCAGATTATTATTCGCAGATTAGGGGACAGGAGGCTGCTATTCAGTATGTGGCACAAGAGAAGGGATTGAGTGTAACCCCGGAAGAGGCTTGGTCTATCGCTCGTAAACAGATCTGGCGAGAGAACGAAATTATTGCTCGTCCGGTAGATAAGCGGGAGAATTACATCAAGCGATGCGTTGGGATTCCGGGTGATGTTTTGGAAATGAGGGATGCCGTACTTTACGTGAACGGGAAAAAGTTAGAAGACAAAGATAAGATGCAATATAATTATGATATTATTGTGAATACTCCTTTTAACAAGGTAAAGTTGCAAGAGATGGGAATTTCCATGGAGGATATTAATGGTGGTTATATGGGAAATAATCATTATGTGTTACCTCTAACGGTTGAAATGGTGGAAAAGATCAAGAAAATGCCAAATGTCCTGTCTGTGAATCATCAGGAGGATGACGGGCAGATATTCCCGTATAGTCCAAATTACCCGTGGACCCGTGATAATTTCGGACCCTTACCGATTCCGAAGAAAGGGGAAACAATCGAATTGACATTGGAAAATTTACCGCTTTATGACCGTATTATCGGAGCATACGAGGAGAATAAACTGGAGGTAAAGGATTCTGTTATATATATTAACGGTTCTCCGGCGGATACATATACTTTCAAGATGGATTACTATTGGATGATGGGGGATAACCGTCATAATTCGGCAGACTCCCGTTATTGGGGATTTGTTCCTGAAGATCATATTGTTGGAAAAGCTTATTTTATTTGGCTTTCTCTAGATAAAGATAAATCTTTCCTAGGTAAGATACGTTGGAACAGGATGTTCCGGTTCATACATTAAAAAAAGCGGCATGTGCCGCTTTTTTTTGTTATTATATTTTGTAACTTGTCATTGTTTAAAAAAATTACATTATGGCTAAAACTAAAAATAAGAAAACATTTGTATTAGATACGAATGTGATTTTACACGATTACAGATCCATCTACAATTTCGAGGATAATGATATTGTTATTCCAATTACTGTATTGGAAGAATTAGACAAGTTTAAACGCGGGAATGACCAGATTAATTATCATGCCCGTGAGTTTGTTCGGGAACTGGATCAGATTTCCGGGTCAGATTTTTTTCTAAAAGGAGCCCCGTTAGGTAAGGGAAGAGGACGTTTGTTTATTCAGACTGGCGTACCTTTTTCTCCTAAAATGAATGCTTCTTTTAGCGAGGATATACCCGATCACCGGATATTGGCTATTGCCGAATATATAACAGAGAAAAGAGAAGGAGAAAAGGTCGTTTTGGTGTCGAAAGATATGAATTTGAGGATGAAAGCGAGATCTCTAGGTATTTTGGCAGAGGATTACAAGACCGATCAGGTAAAAGATCTGGAGCTATCGCTAAATAAGTGTATAGAAACAAAAGAGAATTTCTCTCAAGAACTGATAGCCAAGCTTTACGAGAGTGGTGAAGCGGGGATTCCTGTGGAAACCTTCTTCCCGAAAGAAGAGATAAAAGGAAATAATTATTATATATTAAAGAATGGTAGTAATTCAGTATTGGCCTGTTACGATCCAGTACGAAAAGTAGTGCGGAAAGTAGAGAAGTTAAATACTTTTGGTATTTACCCGAAGAATTCGGAACAGGCGTTTGCTCTGGATGCCTTGATGAACCCGAATATATCGTTGGTTGCATTAAGCGGTAAGGCCGGGACGGGAAAGACGTTGTTGGCTTTGGCTGCAGCCTTGCAACAAAATAAGGCGTTTGAACAAATTTACCTAGCACGTCCGATCGTGGCTTTATCAAATAAAGATTTGGGATATTTGCCAGGGGATGTGAACGAGAAGGTTAGTCCGTATATGCAGCCTTTGTTTGATAATCTGGCCGTGATCAAGCATCGTTATAATATGCACAGCCCGGAAAATCGGTTGATTGAAGATATGTTGAAAGATGAGCGTCTAGTGATTTCTGCACTGGCCTATATCAGGGGACGAAGTTTGTCAAATGTTTTTTTTATCGTGGACGAAGCGCAGAATCTTACACCACATGAAGTAAAGACGATAATTACTCGTGCGGGAGAGGGGGTAAAGATGGTATTTACGGGGGATATTGATCAGATTGACTCTCCTTATTTGGACAGGCAATCGAACGGTTTGTCGCACTTGTTTGACCGTATGCAAGGACAGGATATTTTTGCCCATGTACATTTGGAGAAGGGGGAGAGAAGCTATTTGGCAGAAGTAGCAAGTAACTTGCTATAGAAATAAAAACTAAAAGATAAAAGCTAAAAGTTTTGTAATTCAAGGTGATTAGCTTTTATCTTTTGGTCTAAATTTTTATCTTTTAGTTTTCAACTTTTAGTTTTTTCAAGTGAATATTCTAGGTTTTTTAAGTGCGGCTATATTATTGACTTTGATGCCGGGGCCAGATATTTTATTCGTAATCACTCAAAGTATTACCCGGGGAAAGAAAGCGGGGATTATTTTTGCTTGCGGCCTGTGTACGGGGTTAATCGCTCACACGGCAGCTGTGAGTTTGGGACTTTCTTTAATTTTATATAATTCTCCGGTAGCATTCAGCGTATTAAAGTACATGGGAGCGGCTTACTTGATTTATCTGGGGGTGAAATCTTTTATCCATCGAAAAGAAAATTCGTTGGCTTTATCGACTTCTGGCGGGGCGGAATATAAACTGTATCGCAAGGGGATTCTGATGAATATACTGAATCCGAAAGTGCTGTTGTTCTTTATTGCATTCTTTCCCCAGTTTGTAAGTCCTACCACGAAAAATCCGACAGGTGAGTTACTGATACTGGGATTGCTTTTTATGGCGCAAGCTGTTGTTATATTCTCTTTGGTCGCTTTGTTGGCAGACCGGCTGTCACGTAGATTGATGCAAAATGTTCGATTCTCTTTGATTATGCATATCATCGAATCATTGGTCTATTTGGCCATTGGAATCAGTCTAATTTTTGTAACAGTCTGATTAAAATTTTCTTAACCGAAGTATTCGAGGGATATAGGTCGAGATATGACGGGCTTTCTTGGTTTCGTATACATCTGCAATCTTGATCAGAATTGCTGTTTCTTCTACGCCACCGAAGCCCGGGTTTATGGCTGTTCCAAAGGATTTCATGGAAGGTGACAGGCTCATGTAGGCATTTACTAAAGGAGGGATATTCTCTCCATGTTCCCGGACGTAACGAGAAAGGATTCGATAATCCTCGTCATAATTATTTCCACAGAGTATTTTCCCGAGTTTATTATCATCAATATGAATTTCCAACGGAGTAATCGGCTCGACAAGTCTTTCCGTATCCTTAAAATACTTCCGCATAAAGAATAAGATCATGTCACGGGCCTCTATATTGAAACTGGTGTACATGGTCACTTTCCCGAAAAAATATTCCATACCTGGGTTTTCCACGGTAAGAGCTCCCAGTCCGTCCCACAAGTTATCTAAAGCGAATAGGGATTTACGTCCCATTTTAGTGGATTGATACAAGGGTTGTACGAAAGAACGTCCAAGTTCGATCATTTTAGTGAGATATTGTTTTTTAAAAGCCTCGGAAAAACGGAAAAGTTCAGTGGTGGCCAAGTTGGGTTCTCCCTCTTGATTTAAAGGAAGGTTGTCACATAAAATATACCGGTACCCGCCCAAGATTTCCTGTTCTTTCGGGTCCCATACGATTAATTGCTGGTAGGGAACCTGCTCGTCAACATCAAATGGATCTATATCTACCTCTTTTCCAGTACCGCCCCCGGCTGTTCTGAAGGTTAATTCCCGTAATCTTCCTACTTCTTTCATCAGGTTAGGACTGTTGAAAGCATTAAACGAATAGATCTCATTTCCGCCTTTGTTGGTTTTACGAATGAATCTTTCTTCTGTCAGTTCTGCTAATAATTTTGCTTTATTTACGGGATAGATGACTGGTTGCATAGTTTATATAGATCTATAATTGGTAGACAATATTCTTTATTTCTTCCGCCCACTCTTTCGGTGTTTTACTTTTATCTAGGGTTTCCCATTTGATGGGTTTCCCGATAACAAGAGTAAAAGTTGAACCTTTCTTGTTAAATGTTTCCTTGGGGAGATACATCATTTCCAGATTAACTTTTAGTCCTATTTTGGTACGAAAGTTTGCTAAATTATAAAAGAATTTTGAATTTTCCGCTTTTACCCGTATTGGAATAATGTCCCGTTGGTATTTAACAGCTTTAACCACGAAACTTTTTTGCCATTCCAAATCTTTAACTACGCCTTTAACTTTGCGGCTTACCATTCCGGCAGGGAAGGTGATGATCTGGGCATCGGAGGCAAAGGCGTTTTCCAATTCTACTGCGGCTTCTTTGGCTAGAGCTCCATGTTTGTTAACTGGTAAAAATATATTATTCAGATTCTTAAGGTTCATCAGCAGATCGTTCACAGGGAATTTAAGTTTTTCATATATTTTCCCCAAGAAAGAGATCAGAATGATACCGTCAGGTCCTCCCAATGCGTGATTAGCAGCAAAAATATAACGTCCATTGGGGGCTGGCAAATTCTCTTTACCTTCGATATGGTAAGAAATATCAAGATATTCCAAAATGCCTTCGGCAAAATCCAAGCCTTTTTGATCCCCGTATTTAGAGATGAAGTCGTTGATCTGGTCTTGGCAGATCACACGTTTTAAAAATGAGTAGACAAATTTTGGAATCCAACGGGCTAACTTCGGATTCTTACTTTTGAAAAGTTGTTCAATATATATCGGTTTAACAGTTTCTTCCATAATAAATGTGAATTGAATCTCCTTGTTTCAAAACTTTTGACAAAGATAAAAAACCTTATTCAATAAAATTCGTTAGAGAGGATATGAATTGAAAAATATGAACATTTTTAATGGATAGAATAAGTTAAACGCAAAAAAAGAGAACTATGAGAAAATTATCTTTAATAACGAGTGGAGTTATTTTGATGCTCTCTTTCTTGATGGTGGGGTGTAATACCATGAAGAAATTGGAGAGAGAGGCCATTGAAACGGCAATTGTGGGGAAAGTTTCTCCTCAGCAGTTGACTGCGGTGGATGGGGTTGTGAATTTTAATTATAATGTTGCTTTTGCTCCCAAGCAGTTTTATAAAAAGTTAATTTTGAAAGTGACTCCTAAAATGCAATATCCCGGTGGGGAAGAAGTGATGGAACCGCTTTATTTCCAGGGAGAGAAAGTGAAGGGAACCAATTATCCGGTGGTGGAATACAAGGGTAACACGTTGGGAACTTATAATTTATCGTTCCCTTATCGTGACGGTATGCAGAAAGGAGTACTTATAGCTGATATAGAGGCTATTATGGGTAACAAAACCGTTGAATTTACTCCGGCTATTTTGAATACGAATGGAGTAAAAGAGTGGAAAACATACATGTATTCTCTACCGAATAATCCGGATGCTATTCCCCTGTTTACTGAAACTTTCGTGAAAGATGTTCCGGCAACGGGCGTGGGAATCATCAGCGGTTACGTGTTGTTCCCGTTATCTAAATCTGTGATTACGGATGCACAACAAAAATCGTCTGTCATGACACAGGCTGCACAAGAAATGAAGAAAATATTGGCAGAAAAGAATGCTAAAATCACTAATATGCTGATGTACGTTTCTAGTTCGCCGGAAGGACCTGAAAGGTTGAATAAGAATTTGACAACGAATCGTTTCAATACGGCTAAGGCTTATTTCATGAAAGATTTGGGGTTAGCTAATACTCCGATGGCAAAAAATGCTAAATTTATCGTTTCCAACACGGTGAGCGAGAATTGGGAAGGGTTATATATGTTGTTGAATGATTCCAACTTGAAGAATAAGGCACAAATAGTAAAAGATTTACAGAGTGCCCCGAATTTGCAGAAACGGGAAGCAGTGTTAGAATCATACATTAAGACTGTACCGGAATTGAAAGAGGTGATTCTTCCGACATTGCGTAGAGCTGATTTCTATGTTTTCTATACCGTGCCTGAAGTGATGCAAGTGGAGGATCAAGTAACGGCTTATTATGTGCCTCAATTACAAGAAACTTCAGTTTTGTCTGCTCGTACGGATGTAAACTTGCTGAATGACTTAGCTGTTATCGCTATTCGAAACAAAGATTACAGGAAAGCTAAAAAGTTATTAGAATCGGCAGCAGTAATTAATCAAAAGCCGGAAGTACTGAATAATCTTGGAATTGTTTATCAAAATGAAGGGAATAATACTCAAGCTAAGGATATGTACTCGAAAGCTTCTATAAAGAATGAAGCGAAATATAATTTGGGAATGTTGTTATTAAAAGATAAAGAGTATAATAAGGCTATACCTTACTTGAAAGCCATGCCGGATGTAAACTTGGCTTATGCTCAGCTGATGGCTAATGATAATCGTGCCGCTTTGGAAACATTAAAGAAGTTGAATCTGACAGAAGGGTATGAATATTATATGATGGCTGTGGCTGCTGCGAGAGTAAAGAATGTACAAGTAATGGCAGTTGCTTTACAGAAAGCTATACAACTTGACCCGCAATTGAAGGAGATGGCAAGTACCGATAAAGAATTTTATCCTTATGCTCAAGAAAGTATTTATTTGGATATTGTTGATTAAAATTGTTTGACTTTGCTTTGAATCGGGCCGTAGCTTCTGTTACGGCCCGATTTGTTACTACATACAAAATTGCGGGTTATGATAAACTTGTAGTATATGACTTTGTAAAACAATAGTTTTACAAAATTTTATCTGGATTTTGTTTGATAAAGTCATTCCAGTCCTTGCATTTAGGATTTCCCGTGGTAGGTAAGTTACCTTGTAGGTGGTGGCAATAAGCGATAGCGATGGCATCCGTTTCATCTAAAGTGGAAATGGTGGTTGGTATCGTCATGAATTTACCTAGTAGAAGGGCGATTTGTTCTTTGGAAGCTCCTCCTGTGCCTGTGATGCTCATTTTGATTTTTTTCGGGGCGTATTCGAAAATGGGAATATTTCGTTGGAGAGCGGCAGCAATGGCTACCCCTTGTGCCCGTCCGAGTTTTAACATGGATTGGATGTTTTTACCGTAGAATTGTGATTCGATGGCCAGTTCGTCAGGGTGATAAGAATCAATGACCTGCAGCGTGCGTTGAAATACTCTTTGTAGTTTGAGGTACGGATCGGTCATTTTTTTCATGTCAATAACTCCCGATACGACGAGTTCCGGTTTACAATTCTTTCCGGTTGTTTTAAGAATTGCATACCCCATAAAGTTTGTACCGGGGTCTATCCCCATGATTAGTTTTTCCATTTGTTAGTTTTAGTTTGCAAATATAGTGAAAAATCTGCCTGAATATCAATTTATTCTATTTCTTCGAGTGTCGTACTGAAATATAAAAGGTTCTCTCCGAACACATCTGCCAGCATATGCAGTAATCTATCTTTGTAGGCTTCAATGAAAATCGTGTATTCTTCGACAGAAGGGAATATAAGTTGCAAAGATAGGGACAGACCTTCCTCTTCACGAATCATGACACGAGTAAATAAGATGTCATTACAAAGGTTTTTGCTTTTAAGATAAGTAATGTAGCCGCCTCGGACGACTTGAATGAACTCTCCTGCAACGTTTTCGTCAATACTGAATGTAGTGTTGTATATAAATCGCATATTATAAACTAAAAGTTAAAAACTAAAAGATAAAAGATTCATGAAGAATTAACTTTTATCTTTTAGTTTTCAGTTTTTACCTTATATAGTCGATACCCATGAATCCACGGAGTACATCCGGAATCCGGATTCCTTCCGGTGTCTGGTTGTTCTCCAGCAAAGAGGCCACGATTCTCGGTAATGCCAAAGCACTACCATTTAGCGTATGTACCATAGTCGTTTTCTTGTCACCTTTATCTCGGAAACGTAGTTTCAGGCGGTTTGCTTGATACTCTTCAAAATTGGAAACAGAGCTGACTTCCAGCCAACGATCCTGTGCTTTTGAATATACTTCAAAATCGAAAGTCAGGGCAGAGGTAAAACTCAGATCACCACCACATAGACGCACGATACGATAGGGTAAACCTAGTTTGATTAGTAATCCTTCCACGTGTTTCACCATGCCGTCAAGAGCTTCGTAAGACATTTCTGGACGGGTGATTTGCACGATTTCTACTTTGTCGAACTGATGCAGACGGTTCAACCCGCGTACGTCTTTCCCGTATGATCCGGCTTCCCGTCGGAAACAGGCGGAATAAGCCGTGTTTTTGATTGGTAATTGATCGGCATCCACGATCATATCCCGGTAAAGGTTGGTTACGGGTACTTCTGCCGTGGGGATAAGATATAATTTATCCTCGTTTACGTAGTACATCTGTCCGTCTTTATCGGGCAACTGGCCGGTACCGAAACCTGAATCCTCATTAACAACAAACGGGGGCATTACTTCTTGATAACCTGCTTTGATGTTTTCTTCCAAAAAGAAATAAATCAAGGCTCTTTGTAAACGGGCACCCAAACCTTTGTAGACAGGGAATCCGGAACCCGTGATCTTCACACCTACCTCGAAATCGATTAACTGATATTTTTTTGCCAAATCCCAATGGGGAAGTTGGCCTTCTTCATGAGCAGGCACATTATCGCAGATTTTTACGATTACGTTATCCGCATCACTCTTTCCGGGAGGTACGGATTCGTGTGGTAAATTTGGTAGACGAACGATTAATGAGTTCAATTCGTTCTGTGTACTATTATGTCGGGCAGTCAAAGCTGCAATCTCTTCTTTCAGGCGGATTGTGTTAGCCCGCGCTTGCTCGGCTTCCTCTTTTTTCCCTGCTTTCATCAAAGAGCCGATTTGTTTAGAGATGCTATTCATTTCGGATTGTTTGTTATCCGATTCTTTTTGTAAATTCTTTCTCTCGTTATCGAGAGCGATAATCTTCTCAACTAATTCCTTGGCATCAAAGTTTTTCACGGCTAATTTCCGAATGACCGTGTCTTTGTTTTCCTGAATAAATTTAAGGTTTAGCATCTCTGGTAATTTTAAATTTTAGATCTTAATTTTAAATCATCGAAACGGGAACATGGATGTTCTTGTTTCGAGGCGTAAAAATAAAAAAAACTCCTGTACTTTGTAAGGACAGGAGCTTAAATATGTTCATTTTTCTATATTATTCAGCAATAGCTTCGATAGAAACGTAAGATTTGTTGTTTTGTTTTTTTCTGAAAACAACTTTTCCGTCGATTAATGCAAATAAGGTATGATCTCTACCGATACCCACGTTTAATCCCGGGTTGTGTACTGTTCCTCTTTGACGAACAATGATATTACCTGCTTTAGCAAATTGTCCGCCAAATATCTTTACTCCTAATCGTTTACTTTCTGATTCACGACCGTTCTTAGAGCTACCGACTCCTTTCTTGTGTGCCATATCGTTTTAAATTTTAGAAGTTACAAAATAAATTAAGCGTTGATAGCTTCGATTTGAATCTGAGTCATGCATTGACGATGACCGTTTTTCTTACAATATCCTTTTCTTCTCTTTTTCTTGAAAACTATCACTTTATCAGCTTTCACATGAGATAGTACCTTTGCGGTAACTTTGGCTCCTTCTACAACCGGAGTTCCGATTTTGATGTCACCTTCGTTGTCTACTAAAAGCACTTTGTCGAATTCAACTTGAGTGCCTTCTTCTGCAGTCAATCTGTGAACATAGACTTTATAGTCTTTTTCAACTTTAAATTGCTGTCCTGCGATTTCTACAATTGCGTACATTGTTCTATTCATTATTTAAGTTAATACCGTGGGGTGGGTTTTCCGCTTGTTGTACCCCTGAGGTTAAATTTTCGCTCGGCAAAAGTAGTAATTGTTTTCGTACAAACCAATAGTTTATTGAAGTTTTATCAATAATTTTATCTTTCCTCAAAAAACACTAACTTTGACGGAATTTCAGAAAACAGAATGGTTATGAAACATATTGCACGGCTGATATTGAAGGTGTTCGGGTGGAAACTTAGGGGAGGTTTGCCTGCGGATAAAAAGGCAGTAGTTATATCCGTACCACATACTTCTATTATGGATTTTATTTGGGGAAAGCTGACTTTTATAAGCCAAGGGGTTCCTACTTATATTTTAATGAAGAAAGAGTTTTTCTTTTTTCCGTTAGGACCGATATTGAAAGCGTTGAACGTGATTCCGGTTGATCGAGGGAATAAGGAGAATCATATCGTGGAGAGAATGGTGGAGGAATTCAAAAAACGAGATGTTATGTATTTGACTATAACTCCGGAGGGAAGCCGGAAAAAACGGAAGAAATGGAAAAAGGGATTTCTGGTAATTGCCAAGGAAGCGGGAGTTCCAGTATATTTAGGACGTATTGATTACAAGGATAAATATTGTACATGGGGATCTCGCTTTGAACCAACAGGTGATCCGGATGCAGATTTGAAATATATCATGTCAACTTATAAGGATGTGAACCCGCGTCACCCGGAAAACTTTTCTGCGGGTGATTAAAAAAATTAATTATATAAATACAATATATATGAATGTTGCGATTGTACAAGCACACCTTGAATGGGAGAATGTGCCGGTGAACTTGAAGCTTTTTAACAAGCGGATAGCAGCGATAGAAGGAGCAAACGTGATCGTTCTACCCGAGATGTTTGCCTCGGGATTTACCATGAAAGGGAAAGAACGGGTGACACCTTTTTACGAGGCTGTTTACCAGTGTATGCAGGAATGGGCCAAGGAAAAAAATGCGTTGATTATGGGATCGACCGCTTATTTCGAGGATGAACATTACTATAATCGTTTGCTGGTGGCTTTCCCGGATGGTAAAATCTTGCATTATGACAAGAAACATTTGTTCACGATGGGAGAGGAAAAAGAGCATTTTAAAGCAGGAAACGAATTGCTGGTATTTGATTACCAAGGGGTAAGAATTGCGCCTTTCATTTGTTATGATTTGCGTTTTCCCGTGTGGAGCCGTAACACATGCGAGTATGACTTGGCCGTGTATGTGGCCAACTGGCCAGAGGCGAGAAGACAACCGTGGCAGATATTGTTAAGGGCTAGAGCAATAGAAAATCAATGTTATGTAGTCGGGGTGAATCGAGTGGGTGAAGATGGGGTAGGATTGAATTATTCCGGTGATTCGGCGGTTATTTCTCCTAAAGGGGATGTGCTGGTCGCTTGTGAACCTTTTGCAGACGAGGTGAAACAGGTGGATATTGATTTGAAGGCTTTACGGGAATTTCGACAGAAGTTTCCCGTGTTGGAAGATAGAGATGAATTTACAATTGAAGATTAATAATAACAGCTAAAAGTAAAGCATGAAAAGGATGTTTTTGGCAATAATCGGATTGAGTATGATGTTCGATTTAAGTGCGCAAAAGAAGGTTTTAACCATGGAAGAGGCCGTGGTTGGGTATCATTTGTATCCCCGGTCTAAGTATATTCAATGGCAAGGCGACAAGAATCAGTTGACCTATTTGGATCGGGAAGGTTTAATGAGTGAATCTGCCGATAAAGGTGAAAAGAGAGTATTACTCACTGTGGCGGAACTGAATGGAATATTGGGGGCCGAATTGAAAGGTTTCCCTAATTTTTCTTGGTTGGATGCCAATACACTGGTGATAGCTCGTCAGGGAAGTATTTATCACATTGATGTTGCTAAGAAGCAGGTAAAACAGAAATTTACTTTCCCGAAGGGGGCGGCTAACGAGACTTATTCTAAAGCGGGCAATATGTATGCTTACACGATCGGTAATAACTTATATTACATGGACGAGCGTGGAAATAGTTATACCGTTACTGCGGACGAAGATAAGAATATTGTGAACGGGCAGGTTGTTAGCCGGAATGAATTCGGAATCACGGGTGGTATCTTTTGGTCGCCGGACGGGAAAAAACTGGGATTTTACCGTAAGGATGAGAGTCAGGTGACGAATTTTCCGCTGCTGGACATCAATACTCGTACGGGAGAATTAAAGGAAATCAAATACCCGATGGCGGGAATGAAATCCGAGATGGTGAGTCTTGGAATTTATGATATAGCTTCTGCTAAGACGACTTTTCTGGATGTGAATGATTTTGGCAGGGAGCAATATTTGACAGGTATCACTTGGGCTCCGGAATCTGATATGGTGTATATTCAAGTGTTGAACCGGGGGCAGGACCATATGCGTTTGAATAAATATGATGCATCAACGGGTAAATTGATCGCTACTTTATTCGAAGAAAAATCCGATACCTACGTGGAACCACAAAGTGGACTGGTGTTCTTGGCTAATAACCCGAAACAATTTATCTACTCTACGAATAACCGGGATGGCTTCATGAACCTTTACCTGCATGATGTGAACGGTAAATTAATTCGTCGTTTAACGAATGTGGATGCCGATGTGGAGTTCGTAGCTGCTGATGCTGCCGGAAAATACGTGTATTACCTTTCATCGGAAGTTTCTCCTGTGGAGAAACAACTTTTTCGGGTAGAGATGAAAAGCGGGAAGAAAAACCGTCTGACGACAGAAGAGGGATGGCATAACATCACGATGAGTGGTGACTGTGCTTATTTTGTAGATAATTATAGTAGTATCAAAGTGCCTCGTAATGTGGATTTGACAACGAATACTGGTAAAGTTGTGCGTCGTTTGCAGGAAGTGGTGAATCCGAATAAGGATTATAACTTCGGGGAAATTACGTTGGGCAAGATTAAAGCGGATGATGGTAGTGATTTATACTATCGTTTGATTAAGCCAATGAATTTTGATCCAAACAAGAAATATCCGGTGATTCATTACGTGTACGGTGGACCTCATTCGCAGTTAGTGACCAATACGTGGAACGCTTCGTTGCGGATGTGGGAGATGTATATGGCTCAACATGGTTACGTGGTATTCGTGATCGATAATCACGGTACACCGAACCGTGGTAAGGCTTTCGAGGACATTATTCACCGCCAGTGCGGACAGGTTGAAATGAAGGATCAAGTAAAGGGAATCGAGTGGTTGAAATCTTTCCCATGGGTAGATGCGAACCGTATTGGAGTTCACGGTTGGAGTTATGGTGGTTTTATGACAATTTCGTTAATTACTAATTATCCAGATATTTATAAAGTTGCCGTTGCTGGGGGACCTGTAATCGACTGGAAATGGTATGAAGTAATGTATGGGGAGCGTTATATGGATACTCCGCAGGAAAATCCGGAAGGATATGCTAAAACAAGTTTGATTGCCAAGGCAAAAGACTTGAAAGGTAAATTGTTGATTTGTCAGGGAGCCGTTGATCCGGTTGTGGTTTGGGAACAGAGTTTAAGTTTTATCCGAGAGTGTATTAAGAACAACGTGCAAGTGGATTACTTCCCTTATCCGTGTGCCGAGCATAACGTAATGGGACGGGATCGGATTCATTTGATGCAAAAAGTGACGAATTATTTCGAAGACTATTTGAAGTAATTGGAAATGGAGGGATGGCAAAATGATTTTACCACCCCTCCATTTATAGTATCTTTTCATAGAGACGAAATCTGTGTAGCCCGTATTCTCCTAAACTTAAATCAATAGTGTCTATATGGTTGAAGCCGAATTTTTCGTACAATTTAATGGCGGGAATATTCTTCTCGTAGGTATCGAGTCGAATTGCTTTTATGTTTAGTTTTTTCCCCAGCTCACAGGCGAAAGAGATTAATTTTTTTCCTATTCCGGCTTTCAGAAAATCAGGATGAACCACGAGAGTGTGAATTACGAATATTTTGCTGTAATCCGATTCTATACTCCAAACGGCCTTATCGTATGCCGGTTTAGGATGGTGATTTAAAATAATCGAACCGATAATTTGTCCTTCCCGTCTTACCACGTAAAGGTTTTGTTCGTTAATTCCGGCTTCTGCTATTTGTCGAACGGGATATACTCCTTTGATCCATCCGGGATGATTTATATCCGAGTTGAGAAAATCATTTAAATCATCGTATAATCGTGCCAGTTTATCGACATCTTCGGGGACTCCTTTTTCAATAACCATTTTCTCATGTTTAAATGTGAAGACAAAGATAATCGTGCTTTTTTATTTTGCAAGACACTTAAATAAAGAATGTGCCAAATACTTTTTCATGTATACAATGATAAATTACTATCTTTGTGTCGGATTTGAAAGGTCATTTTCAATTTCCAATTTTCAATTTTCAACTTTCAATTGTTTAGCCATGCGTATCGATATATTAAGTGTAGTGCCGGAATTACTGGAAAGCCCTTTGAATCACTCGATTATTAAACGAGCAAAAGAAAAAGGAATCGTGGAAATTCATATTCATAACATTCGTGATTGGTCGAAAGATAAACACCGGAAAGTGGACGATTACTCTTTCGGGGGAGATGCTGGGTTAGTGATGGCAGTTCAGCCGATTTTTGACTGTATCAACGAATTGACTTCTCTGCGACATTATGACGAGATTATCTATACGGCACCGGATGCTCCTGTTTTTAATCAAAAAACGGCGAACGAGTTGTCTTTGAAAGAAAATATTATGATTCTTTGCGGACATTATAAGGGTGTGGATCATCGGGTGCGTGAACATTTGGTAACCCGGGAAATATCTGTGGGGGATTACGTGTTAACGGGTGGCGAATTACCTGCTTGTATTATGACGGATGCCGTTGTGCGTTTATTACCGGGGGCTATGGGGGATGAAACCTCTGCTTTGACTGATTCTTTTCAAGACAATCTATTGGCTCCGCCTGTTTACACTCGCCCTGCTGAATTTAATGGGTGGCGGGTTCCGGAAGTTTTATTATCTGGCAATCATGCTTTGATTGATGAATGGCAGGAACAACAGGCCTTGGAGCGGACAAAGGCCTTACGTCCGGATTTGCTTGATGACTAAACGATAATAACGTGGTGGGATTATATTTTACTTGATGTGCGGATAGCTCAAATTGCTGCTTTAGATTTTGTTGGTGTATTACATGAAATAACAACGAAGGAAGAGTTACTCCTGTGTCTATGTGTTACTATGATAGATAGTTTAAGAGCGTTGCTTTGAGTTTCTTTATGAATAAATTTGTAGTTGTTGTGTTTGCTATATAGTTGTATTTTTGAATATATAAAATATAACATTTCCTTTGTCGTGTGGATTAATAATCATACCTTTGTGAAAAATAATTCTTTGTGTATGAAAAAAGTTGTATATATTTTAAGTTGTATTGCACTGTTTTTATCCTGTAGTAATAAAGACGTGTACAAGGTTCCGGATATAGATCTAAATCTGTTAAAACCATACGAGGATGTAGAGATCATTGTTCCGGAGGGGTACGCCTCGATTGTCAAATTATATAATGATACCTTGGCGATTTGTACTTATTCAACAACAATTTCAGTTCCTACTTTCTGGGCATCAGAATTGAGTCGGGCTTCTGAAAATAGTCCGATCACGATTGAAAATATCAAAAATGAGAATAATTATCATCAAGGCGTCTTAAACGCTTGGCAGGTCGTGGCTTTTGAGGATAGTCGAAAAGGAGATTATGACTACAATGACTTGATTATACACGTGAATTGGAGTATTCGGGAAAATAGTTACACGGTAGCGGTTCAGCCAATTGCTTTAGGATCTTCTAAAAAGATTAAATTGGGATTTGAGAAAATGGATGGTAATATTTCAAGTGTGAATGAGGTCATTGTGGCCGAGGACTGTCGAAAAGATTTGTTTGAGGGGAAAGAAGGGTTTATCAATACTTTTTCTGGCAAAGAAAAGGTAATTATTAATAATGGTAAATATAAGTATCAGAAAGAGTTGGCTAAACAGAGTAATGATCTTAGATGTGCCGTGAATTGGTTTATTGAAGTAGATGGCGGGACAAGATTATATGCAATTACGAATAATCCGATATGTCTTAACCAAGAAGGGAGACCTTATGGATTGATATTCACTAGAATTTATGATAAGTATATTTATTGTAACGAGAAAGAGGAACCTTGTGGAGTTGATTGGTTTTTGTATCCTCAGGAGTTGGTTAATATATCCGATGTTTATGATTTCGATAGCTATATGAAAACGGGGGATATTTCTATTTTCCGAATACCTAAAGAAGGTTTTTATGATGCTATAGGAGAAGGAGAACCGATGGGAAAAGATGGATTGATTTATTGTCCGAATTCGTTGTATAACGTGAATTTACAATAGAGTGTTGAAACGGGGAGTTTTCCCCGTTTTTTATTCCTTTCTCGTTATTTTTCAGTGCATTTTATTTGGTGGGTTGATATTTATTTGTACTTTTGCGCCCGTGTTATAAAAACATAATGTCTAATTTATTAGGAGATAAGCATTTATTATTTATTATGGCAGAAGAACAAAAAGAAATGCAAGTAGAACTTGCGCAAGAAGAGACTAAGAAAGTTGCTCCCGTAGCAACAACAAGCGCTGAGGCTGACGAGAATTTTGACTGGGAAGCTTATGCAAATGATGATGTAATCCCCGCATCAGAAAAAGAAGAATTGGCTAACAGATATGCCGAGACTCTTTCATCTGTAGTAGAAAAAGAAGTTGTTGAAGGTACTGTTATCTCAATGAACAAAAGAGAAGTTGTTGTAAATATTGGTTACAAGTCGGACGGTATCATTTCATTAAACGAATTCCGTTACGATCCGGAATTGAAAGTGGGAGATAAAGTAGAAGTTTACGTTGAGACTCAAGAAGACAAGAAAGGTCAATTAACTCTTTCTCATAAGAAAGCAAGAGCTTTACGTAGCTGGGATCGTGTTAACGCAGCGTTGGAGAACGACGAAATTATCAAGGGTTACGTTAAATGTCGCACGAAGGGTGGTATGATCGTTGATGTATTCGGTATCGAGGCATTCTTACCGGGTTCTCAAATCGATGTAAAACCGATTCGTGATTATGATATCTACGTTGGTAAGACCATGGAATTCAAAGTGGTTAAGATCAACCAAGAATTTAAGAATGTTGTCGTATCTCATAAGGCTCTTATCGAAGCTGAGTTGGAACAACAGAAAAAAGATATCATCTCTAAATTGGAAAAAGGACAAGTACTTGAAGGTACTGTTAAAAATATCACCTCTTACGGAGTATTCATTGACTTGGGTGGCGTAGATGGATTGATTCATATTACTGACCTTTCTTGGGGCCGTGTAAATCATCCGAATGAAATCGTAGAGTTGGATCAGAAGTTAAACGTTGTTATTCTTGACTTCGATGACGAGAAGAAACGTATTGCTCTTGGTTTGAAACAACTGACTCCGCACCCGTGGGATGCTTTGAGTGCAGACTTGAAAGTGGGTGACCGCGTGAAAGGTAAAGTAGTGGTTATGGCTGACTACGGTGCTTTCGTTGAGATCGCTCCGGGAGTAGAAGGTTTGATCCACGTATCCGAAATGTCATGGTCTCAACATTTACGTTCAGCTCAAGACTTCATGAAAGTGGGAGACGAGGTAGAGGCTGTTGTTCTTACCCTAGATCGTGATGAAAGAAAGATGTCTTTGGGTATCAAACAATTGAAAAACGACCCGTGGCAAAATATCGAGGAAAAATACGCTGTTGGTACCAAACACAAAGCTATCGTGCGTAACTTCACGAACTTCGGTGTATTCGTAGAGATTGAAGAAGGTGTTGACGGATTGATCCACATCTCTGACTTGTCTTGGACGAAGAAAGTAAAACACCCGGCAGAATTTACCCAAATTGGTGCTGAAATTGATGTAGTAGTTCTTGAAATCGACAAGGATAACAGAAGATTGAGCTTGGGTCACAAACAATTGGAAGAGAATCCGTGGGATGTATTCGAAACGATCTTCACCGTTGATTCAATTCATGAAGGAACAATTACAGAAATCTTTGACAAGGGTGCTGTTATCGCATTGCCTTATGGTGTAGAAGGATTTGCAACTCCTCGCCATTTGGTAAAAGAAGACGGAACTCAAGCTAAAGTTGACGAGAAATTACCGTTCAAGGTGATCGAGTTTAACAAGGGGGCCAAGAGAATTATTCTTTCTCACTCTCGTATTTTCGAAGATGAGCAAAAAGCTGCCGACAATGCCAAGAAGAAAGATGAAGCCAATGCTACTAAAAAAGCAGTGAAAAAAGTAAAAGAGAAATTGGAAAAAACAACTTTAGGTGACATCACCGAGTTGGCTGCTTTGAAAGACCAAATGGAAGCTAAAGAAGAGGAAGAAAAGAACAATTAATTTGTGAAATTCGAATTGACTATATTAGGGTGCGGTTCTGCCGTACCCACGCTTCAAAGAAATGCTGCCGCTCAGGTACTTCATGTACTTGAGCGGTACTTTCTTATTGATTGTGGTGAAGGTACTCAACAACAGTTGAGACGTTTTAAAGTGCCCTATAATAAGATTAATCATATTTTTATTTCCCATTTACATGGGGATCATTTTTTCGGACTGATTGGTTTATTGTCTAGTTTTTCATTACAGAACCGTCGGGCTGAATTGCATATCTATTCAGACAAGCGTCTGGAAGAAATTATCGAATTCCAGTTAAAGGTGATGAATTCTCGTCTAAATTACCCGTTGATATTCCATCACCTAGACCGTGAACCCGGTTTGATCTACGAGGATCGTATGATGACAGTTCATGCTTTTCCTTTGAAACATCGTTACGAGGCTCCCGTGACCGGCTTTCTATTTGCCGAGAAAGAAAAAGAGAGGAACATTAAAAGGGAGATGACGGACGCTTTTCAAGTTCCCGTGGCTTTCATGCATCGTTTGAAAAAGGGAGAAGATTTTATTACCCCTGATGGTGAAGTAATTGCGAATAGCCGGTTGACAATGGCTCCACCCGCTCCTCGTTCTTATGCCTACATGACGGACACGCTTTTTCGGGAAACTTTTGCCGAATACGTGAAAGGAGTTGATTTACTCTATCACGAATCTACTTATGGGAACGAGTTTGAAGAATTGGCCAAGGAAACTTTTCACAGTACCGCAGGTCAAGCCGCCCGAATGGCCGTACTTGCCGGGGCAAAACATCTTCTGCTGGGACATTTTTCGTCCCGTTATCCCGATCCGACTCCTTTGTTGGAACAAGCACGTGAGATTTTTCCAAACACGGATTTGTGTTATGATGGGGCGGTATTTGAATTACCGGCCGTGAAAAGAGGATAACATTGTCATGGCTTATTTCGCTTTTGAACTAAGGTTTGGCTAACTTTTATTATGATTCTCCTTATAGTTAATTGATAGTTCATTTAGACCACGAAGCATTCACCCTGCATTCATGTTGCATTCATCTTCGATTAAATAGATTTTTGAGACAATTTTATTTGGATTTAGGGTATGTGGTGAGGTATATTTGTTATCGGGTGAGATATGTTTGGGTGATAGGGGAGTTGGGACTAGGACTAGTTTATATGAGTGAAAGTGGAATCATGGGTATCACTATTTATGTTTGACTCTCAATCTTATTTCGTATATTTATTTTTTGGGTGATGAAAATTTAGATGAAATGATAGATGAGGAGTTGATTTTATCCGGGGTAAATCGCAAGAACGAAAAGGCTTGGGCAAGCGATTTTTGCGTTCGATGAGTTTCACTCGTAAGTATGGAACAACGGCTTCCATTATGGATTATGCTCGTTTTAATTTTATGTGGCACAACTTGAAGATAAAGGAGTGAGATTGACTTCCCCGGAATAGGGAGTATATGTGAGTATGCTATTATTAAGTGGTTGTATACCCCAATTCTTCAGGCCAAAGATATGTGGGAAGAAGTTGCTATTGCTGAAAAATGGATTGACGAGAAAGCGAGAGATTCTTACTACTGTTATGGACGGCAACAAATTAGTGATCGTTATGATCCTAGTGCTCTTGAAGAAGATTTAGGTGATGATCCTATAAAGGCTGGGACATACGTTAATGAAAAAATAATACGAATTGTATAAGAGTGAAAGGAGATTTCTGGTAAAAAGGATTTCTCCTTTTTTAGTGTTTATGAAAAAAGAGGTTTTTGAAATAATTCTATCTTTGTAGCATTGAATTTAAGGAAATTAATTATGCCAAGAAAAGAAATTACATATACCCCCTCGGCAGAGGTTTGCTCGAAAGAGATTCATATCGTGTTAGAAGACGATGTAATCGTGGAAGTCGGTTTTAAGAAAGGATGTGCTGGGAATACTCAAGGGGTGTCTGCTTTGTTGAAAGGAATGAAAAGGGATGAAGCTATTCGCCGATTGCGGGGAATATGTTGTGGGAAAAAGTCGACCTCATGTCCCGATCAGTTGGCCCAGGCCTTGGAAAATATGGCGTAATTAACGGTGATTCTATCGATATAACTGGTAAAATACTGAATTATTATCTCATTGTTACAGTGTACAATGGGTGATTCGGATATTAATCTTGAGATAATGGAAAACGATATTTCATGAAATGTTAAATTTATGATTTTATTAAGAAAATATTTGGAAAATATAAAATAATGTTATATTTTTACAGAGAGCAATGATAGGAGCGAGAGTTTGATTTGAAGTTAGTAACCTTTAAAAAAAAGTGAGATGAAAACTAAATGGAATCAAATGGTAATCGTGGTTCTGCTACTGGTCATTATCACTAGTATTGTAGTTTACATGTGGATTGGTTTTGCGGAGTTGATTCATTTCTTTGACTGTGCTGCTGGTGAGGCTCTCACCGGAATGAATGTGAGAGGATTGTAACAGATTTGACGTTGTAAACTTGGGGAAATTGGTTAAGTGGTAGGTTAACCGAGAAAGGGATAAATGGGCGGATAAATTTTCTGAACGGTGTCAATAACCCGATAAATATTGTTATTTTTGTAGGTGTAAAATGTATATGTAAATGGCACCTAAAACGATTCGGGTATTATCTTTATTTTCTGGTTGTGGTGGAATGGATTTAGGATTGGAAGGAGGATTCTTGATCCATAAGGGATGTATTAACGAGAAAAGTAATCCTGATTTTATTGAAAAGCAAGAGAAAGGTAATTTGGTAAAATTGCGTTCTACTCACTTTCGACTTGTTTTTGCCAATGATATTTTGAAAGAGGCCCGGACAGCTTGGACTCGTTATTTCGCCAAGTACGGTTACCCGCCTGATGTTTATCGGGAAGAAAGTATCGTGGATCTTGTGAAACAGCATAAGGCTGGGGGGAAGATTTTTCCGGAGGAAATAGATGTGGTTACAGGAGGTTTCCCATGTCAAGATTTCAGTGTTGCGGGGAAACGTAATGGGTTTAATTCTCATAAAGATCATAAGGGAAAAATTATTAATGGGGAGATTGCTTCGGAGGAGACCCGTGGTAAATTATATATGTGGATGAAAGAAGTTATTGAAATCACTAAACCCAAATTATTTATTGCTGAAAATGTGAAAGGTTTGGTAAATCTTTCTAATGTGAAGGAAATTATTCAACGGGATTTTTCTCGGGCAGATGAAGATGGATATATCGTGTTAGAGCCTCGTGTGTTACATGCAGCAGATTACGGTGTTCCTCAATCCCGAGAGCGGGTGATTTTTATAGGTATTCGTAAATCTGCATTAACTCCTGTAGCTCGTGAAGCTTTGACTCGTGATACTATCCCCGATGAATATGTGCCTTACCCATTCCCCAGTCATGCATATCATGTTAAGAACAAAGGTTTGATGAAACCTCAGACAGTGGGAAGGATGTTGGCTGGACTAAAGGAACCGGAAGAGAGCGCTGATCCTTCACAAAAGGTTTATTCTAAAGCCAAGTTTATGGGAACTCATTGTCAAGGTCAAACAGAAGTGAATGTCTATGGGATCGGGCCGACAATTCGGGCCGAACATCATGGTAATATAGAATACCGACGGTTGTCGAAAGAACATGGTGGTGTTATTGACAAGGAATTGAGAAAGGGATTGAAAGAGCGTCGTTTAACTCCACGAGAATGTGCATTGATACAGACGTTTCCTCTTGATTATGAATTTGTGATACCTCATAAGGACAATAAACAGAGGTATATTCTAAGTCCTTCGGCTGCCTATAAGATTATAGGAAATGCAGTTCCCCCTCTGTTGGCATACCATATAGGGAAACGAATTGAGAATTTGTGGAATCTTTATTTTGGCACTGATGAAGTCGTTATTTAGTTTTCAAATGCAAGATGATATTGCTTTCGAAGGGCTATTGACAAAAATAATAGACTTTATGAATCGGGAAGCATTGGAATTTCCGAAGATGTATACTGGTTTGTTGGGTAGTAAACTAGAAGATAAAGTTGTTGAAGTACTACAACAATGTGCTGTTGGAACTCGTTTTGAGCATCAGATTGTGAAATACTCCGGACAACGTTTTCCGGATATTGTTATCGGTGGTTATTATGGAATAGAGGTGAAAACCACAAAGGCGAATCATTGGAAATCGACGGGAAGTAGTGTTGCCGAGGGGACTCGGGTTGAAGGAGTGGGGCGAGTGTACCTTTTGTTTGGGAAAGTGTGTGAACCGATTCATTTTGCCTGCAAGCCTTACGAAGAGTGTTTGTCGGAAGTTGTGGTAACCCATTCGCCTCGTTATCTGGTAGACATGAGTTTATCAAAAGGAGAAACGATATTCGATAAGTTGGGAATTCCTTATGATGAATTACGCTGTCAACCGAATCCGATTCGTACTATTCTTGATTACTATCGTTCCCGACTTAAGGAGGGGGAAGAATTATGGTGGTTGGATAATGACCATTCAAGGGTTTCTAACCTTGTGATTCGTATGTGGAGTTCTTTATCTCCACAAGAGAAACAGACATACCAAATTAAAGGATTTATTTTTTTCCCCGAGTTATTAAGTAATCATTCAGATAAATTTAATCGAATGGCTGTTTGGCTTGCCACTCAAGAAGGAATTGTTTGTCCGAATCTGAGAGATGTTTTCTCGGCTGGAGGGAGGGAATGTATCACGAAAAACGGGGAGAGTTATCCGGGTGTTTCAAAGGTGATCGGGAAACTTTACCGAGAATTACCTGCAATAAAAAAATTTATTCAACAGGTAGATTGTGCTGAATTGCAGGAGTATTGGAAATGTCAATTCAATATCGAAAACAAATGGGAAACGTGGTGTCAATTGGCAATCAAGAATCTTGAAACAATCAACACAACCGAAATTCCTTTGAAAAAGTTAATCTGCTAATGTGATTTTTCTATAGTTTTAACCGAAAAATATCGGATACTTGTTTGAAACCGTGATGCTTGAAAAATTGATGAGCAGAATGGTTATTGACACCCGATTCGAGATAACAATTTTGTATCCCATTTGTTCGGAAACTTTCTGTTGCTTTTTGTAATAATTCCTGACCGATACGTTTTCCCCGGAATGCAGGATCGACACTGAGATCAAAGATAATCCCATAAGGTTTGGCTCCGTCATTTGTGATGCCGAATAGGACGAACCCGATAATGTTTTCGTTCTTTAGGTAAAGTAAGAGTGTGTTGTCCGGGTTTTCTACTTGCCGATCGAGATAATTTAGCCACATTTCCTTGTAATTAGGAGCAAGTTCATTACTATCGAGAGCAATTCCCATTTGTAGCTCTCCATGGGAAATATAGGCTTTGTGAGACTCTATAATGCGGGAGAAAAAATCACAAAGTTGAGTTCTGTAAGCGATGGAATATGTTGTTATCATATGTGTAAATTTATTGTAATTTTCTTCTACTATGTTTTTTGCGAAGATAGTGAATAATTATTCGAATCATGATTTTCATACTGAAATATATGCCAATAGAAGTAATAATAACTAGTACTACAGCCGTGAATACCCCAAATTCCTTGGAAATCATCGAGAACACAGGAGCCTCGCCATTACCTTCCAACAAGACTCCAAATAGAGAAGCTATAGAGATGAAAAGAAGGATGTTTTTTGTACTGTTGGCTTCTTTCAGATCGGCAATATTATTGGCGTTTGTCAGGGATTTATCTACTCTTTCCGTGATGTCCTTTAATTGCTGTTCGTCGATATCAATTCGTAGTCTTTGGCTTGTTTCGTGGTACATATGTTTGTGTGACATATAGCGTAGATAACGCACCGAATCGAGTTGCAGGATCACATCGGATAAGCTAATGCTTAGTCGGGCATTCTGCTCGATCATGTCTAGAATCTTGTCATTGATGATTGTGAATCCCTGTTGTCCATCCTTTGATTCAGGGTGACTATTGTCCCTGATTGCTTGTCGGGAGTTGAAAATATATTTATTTAGCACATAGTTGATCGTGTGCTTTTTAGCTAATAGAATTTCGACTAATACAAGATATTCCGGCCAGCTGACGTGATAACGATCTCGTCGCGCCAAGTGTTTTTTCCAGTCGGTGGGAGCTTCTTTTCCACGATTTCCATACGTGCCGATAACGAGACTCATGTTTTCATTTGCCAGTACAAGATCATCGGTGTCGATAGCAATGTTTTTCCCACAAATATCGTCGAAACTAGAATCCATACGGTAAGGCCATTCTTCGGGGTAGAGACTCATGAGGCCCACGAGTTCCGCTTTGTGGCATTGTTCGATATGTTCGATAACTTGGTCTTCTCGCATCTGGTCAAAACGGATTTGTCCTTCGTGACCGATACTTTCCCAAATATCCAGAAAGATGTAATTATGCCATCCATATTCGAATTCTTTGGATTCTTTGTTTTTACTTGAATCTTTTTGTCTTTGCCTGTCAAAGAAATAGCGGTAACGTTTTTGTATTTCATCGAAAGTAACACCTTTTGTTTTCACGGTTGTCGTGTAGACTTGTGATTCTTCATCAATGTGTAAGTCGCTAATTGAAACAACTTTCAAGGAACCATCGATTTCTTGACCTTTCTTTTTGTTATTGTATACCCAATGCTCTACATGTTGAACGATCCCTGATACTGCAATCAGTTGATCCGTGTTGAACGGAACGTCTGTCTGGCAAAATTTGGTTCCGTTAATCCTTCCCGTTGGGCTCACGATTATTCGATAAGAGATTTCAACCGTCTTGTTGAAAAATACGGCAGCCCGCACGTGTACATGTCCCCATAACCTAGCGGGAGAGTTTCCATCAATGTCAATACATATGTCGAACCCTTTCAAACGATAACGGTTAATTATTTTATCCGAGTGGGTAAACAACTGATCATCAAAATGCCCGTCATCATCTTTCTTAATGAAGAAATTCGTTTCGGGTGTTAGGGGAATTTCAATTCCCGCAGAGGTAAAAGTCTGTATCAGAATGATGGAAAATTCATTGTAGATAAGACCGGATTCACATTGGTTATTATTTCTCATAATACGCACGTTTCGTGCAAATATAACTAAATTTTATAAATAAAACGGAGTAAGTATTTTTCATAACAGTTGATTTATAATGAAATTTCTCTTGACCATGTTTGCAAAACATTTGATTATTATAATTATTTTTCATATATTTAAAAAATAATATTATGAATTAAATTTGTGAACGTCATGGGAGGTGAAGGACATATATTTGATATGATTCAACGCACGAAGCAGAATCGAAAAATGCTTCAAGGTCATCGCGATCGGACGAAAGATCTTATCAAAAAAATGAACGAGAAGTCTTTAACAGATTATCCGGATAAGTTGTCGGAAAGAGAAATGGAACGAATTGAAAGAGATATAAAGACGAGAGAGTATGATGAAAAAATATACTATACTCGCTTCACATTTACTTTTTTAGGAATTTTGTTATTAGTTGTGCTTGTGGCGTATGGTATGTGGAAAATACTAGGGGGATGAAAATGTAGTAAAAATTTATGAATAATTGAGCTGATTATCATCTATAAAGGTTCTATAAACTCGGGGTTGCTAATTTGAATTGGCAACCCCGAATAGTTATTTGCTAGAAAAGTGTTAGTGTCACATGGTTGTACCGATCAATCCTTTCGTGGATTGTTCTATGAAATCAATGATACATTGAATTTCTGGCCCTATAGTAATGGTCTCCTTGATTCTCAATAAGGCGTTTTCAACGCTTGTTCCACATTGATACACTTGGCGGTAGGCCTTGGCAATATCATCAATGATTTCTTCCGTGAGTTTTTGCTCTTTACGCAGAATGTAAGCGTTTATCCCGTAGTAGGCGATTGGGTTATGAGCGGCAACGATATAAGGAGGTACGTCCTTGTTGGCTCGGCATCCATCTTTTACTAAGGCCCAAGTGCCGATGCGACACCCGTGTTTTACGATTACGCCACTGCCCAAGATTGCATAGTCATCGATAATACAATTTCCAGCTGTCTTGGCTGCATTTCCTAGCACACAGTTATTTCCGAGATGGGTGTCGTGTGCCAGATGCACGCTTTCCAGCAGGAAGTTGCCATCCCCAACAATTGTGCAATCCGTTGTGTTGGTTCCCCGGTTGATGATAACCTTCTCTCGGATCGTGTTGTTATTCCCGATTTTTAAAAGAGTATCTTCTCCCTTGAATTTGAAATCTTGTGGAGTAGCCCCGATAATGGCTCCTTGGTAGACAGTGTTGTTCGTACCCATGCGTGTACCGCTTAAGATGCTGGCATACGGCATGATCGTACAGTTATCTCCGATCTCGACATTCTTGTCGATATAGGAGAAAGGATGTATGGTTACATCCTTTCCTATTTTTGCATCGGGATTAACGTAAGCTAGTGGACTTATCATAAGTTTTATATTTAAAGTTATTCGGTTCGTCCACCTCCCAGAGCGTGATACAGGTTAACAACAGCTTGAATACGTTGAAACTCGTCGGATATTCCGGAGAGTTGGGCACTAAGCAAAGATTGTTGCGCTGTGAGTACTTCCAAGTAAGTGGATGTCCCTAAAGTTAGTAATTCTTGCGTATATTCCACTGATTTTTCTAAAGAAAATATTTGTTTTTCGCGTTGTTGGATCTTGTCCTGTGCAGTTTGGTATTGTACCAACGCATTACTGACTTCGCTTCCTGCATTTAATATTGCTTGTTCAAAACTAATTAAGGCTTCTTCCTGTTGTGCTTTGGCAACTCTTAAACGAGCGGTGAGGGCACCCCGGTTGAAGATTGGTTGTGTCAATGATCCCACCGCAGAAGCAATCAGCTTACCCGGATTCGTGATGTACGAGCCAGAGCTATTAGTCCAACCAAGCGTTCCACTGATTGATATTTGCGGATAGAATGCGGAACGGGCTTGGTTCGTGTTGTAAAACGTACTGGCTAATGCCATTTCGGCTGACTTCACGTCCGGACGGTTCGATAATAATTGAATTGGAATGCCGACATTTAATAAGGTAGGAAAGGATTGATTTTCCAGTTTGCCTCGTTCGATATGCTGCGGGGCTTGTTTCAACAATAGACAAAGTGAATTTTCTGCTTCCCGAATGCTTTTTTTCAAATCAGGAATAGAGGCGGCAATCATGTAGCTGTTTGCTTCGCTTTGTGCGATGGCAGCCTCGTTTACCATTCCAGCTTCTTTCATGGCTTTCATGGTCTCCACGCTTTTCTGCCATAGAATGGCTGTTTCTTCTGTGATAGCCAATTGTTTGTCTAACATCAACAGGGTGTAATAAGTATTGGCAATGGCCGAGATCACTTGAGTCTGAACGGCTTGCTTGTACGCTTCACTCTGCAATAAAGTAGCTTTAGCACCACGTTTGGCATTGGTTAACTTACCAAACAGGTCAAGTTCCCAGCTGGAAACGACAGGGAGCGAGTATATTTGTGTAGCGGCTGTCTTGTCAAAACTACTCACTGTTCCCTGGGGAGACAATCCCAGGGAAGGTAAATATGCCAAACGGGAGGACATTAATCCTGCCTCAGCTTCTTTCACTTTTAAAATGGCCGTTTGCAGATCGCTGTTTTGTTCCAGTCCTTGGCGAATTAATTTTTGTAGCAGAGGGTCTGTGAATACCTCTTCCCACGGTAAATTCCCCATGTTTGCGGTATCCGATACCAGTGTGTCATTTACAGAAACCGGATCCCGGTATAATCCTTCCATATCGATGTCCGGACGGTTGTATTTCTTGTAAATGTTACAGCTGCTTAACAAGGCACCCATGCATATCGTGTATATAATAACTTGTTTCATCTTTTTTTATTTTGTGTATTGTTCTATTTCAGATTCAAGTTCTGTGTTATCCGTGTCATGCCATTCGATGGGTTTAATTCTCTCTTGCAGATACTGGAATGCAACGAACATGGCAGGTACAGTGAAAATTTGGCAAATCATACCGATAAACATACCTCCGATAGCTCCAGTTCCCAGCGTACTATTACCGTTAGCACCTACACCACTGGCAAACATCATCGGTAACAAACCGATAACCATGGCCAATGAGGTCATCAAAATCGGACGGAGACGGGCAGAGGCTCCTAACACGGCAGCAGAAACGATGCTCATTCCGGATAGACGTCTTTCAAGGGCAAACTCGGTGATCAAGATAGCGTTTTTCGCTAACAAACCGATCAACATGATTAAGGCGATTTGCATGTAAATATTATTTTCAACTCCCATGAATTGAGCAAATATGAAACTGCCCATCAAACCGAAAGGAACAGAGAGAATAACACCTAAAGGCAGAATGTAACTCTCGTATTGGGCACTTAGCAACAGATACACGAACACAAGACATAGTACGAATATTAAAGCGGTGGTATTTCCACTGGCACTTTGTTCCTCACGGGTCATACCAGAAAATTCGTATCCATAACCGGTAGGTAATGTTTCAGCTGCCACTTCTTCGATAGCTTTGATGGCTTGCCCGGAGCTGTATCCGTCGGCAGGAGAACCGTTTACGCTAATGGCTGTAAACATGTTAAATCGTTTAATATTGTCCGGTCCGTATACTTTACGTAATGTAATGAATTGCGTAATAGGAGCCATTTCATTACCGTTTCTGACCATGATTTTATTTAAGGTTTCGGGATTAGCCCGGAAATTGGCATCTGCTTGAATCATGACACGGTATAGTTTTCCAAACCGGTTAAAGTTGGAGGCGTACAGACCACCGTAATATCCCTGTAATGCGGAAAGCAAGACGTTGGGAGATAACCCGGCTTCTTTACACTTTGCCACGTCAATGTCTACCATATATTGCGGGTAGTTCGGATTAAACGAGGTACGAGCTGCAGCGATTTCTGGACGGGCGTTCAGTTTTTCCAAGAAATTTTGGGTAATATTAAAGAAGTCGTTTAAGTTACCACCCGTTTTATCTTGAAGGTTAAACTCGAAACCGTTCGTTAAACTATATCCCGGAATCATTGGCGGTGCGAATAACAGCACTCGAGCATCTTTGATTAATCCTTGGGTTTGCATGTATAATTGTCCAATTACGCTGTTTACGTCTTGTCCTTTGCTTCGTTCATCCCACGGTTTCAAACGGCAAATAAATGTACCATAAGAACTACCTTGCCCCGCAATGAAACTATATCCGGCAATTTCTGTACGATCAGCAACGGCTGGATTGCTGGCAATCAAGCTATCTACTTGCGCCAAGGCGGCTTCTGTGGTTTCCAATGACGTGGCGGGTGGGAGGTCTACGATAACAAAGAATGTTCCTGTGTCTTCATTGGGTACTAATCCGGTTGGGGTCTTTTGCATCAATAAGACAAGAACTACGATACTGGCAGCAACAGTGATAAACGTAGTTACTTTGTGATTAATGAAAAAGCTAACCCCTTTTTTGTATTTGTTTAGTGTCACATCATAAGCAGCATTGAAAGCAGCATGGAATCGGTTGATAAGTCCTTTCTTCTTGTGATCTTCACCTTTTTCATGAGGTTTCAGAAAAATAGCACACAAGGCGGGACTTAATGTCAATGCATTGATGGCTGATAACCCGATAGAAATAGCCATAGTTAAACCGAACTGACGATAGAAAGTACCGGAAGTACCGGTGATGAAACTTACCGGAATAAATACGGCCATCATCACGAGTGTGATAGACACGATAGCACCGGAAATTTCATTCATTGCATCAATGGAGGCTTTAAGCGGTGATTTGTATCCCTGATCCAGTTTAGCGTGGACGGCTTCTACCACGATAATGGCATCGTCAACCACAATAGCGATGGCCAAAACAAGGGCACAAAGTGTTAACAAGTTCATACTGAATCCGATCAAGTAGAGCACGAAGAAAGTACCAACTAAGGCAACCGGGATTGCTATAGCGGGAATTAACGTGGATCGGAAGTCTTGCAGGAATATGAATACAACTAGGAACACGAGAATGAATGCCTCGATTAATGTCTTCAACACCTCATGTATAGAAGCATACAAGAAGTCATTGGCACTTAGTAATATACTATATTCTACACCGGGCGGGAAATCTTTAGAGACATCTTCTAGTAGAGCTTCAATGTCTTTAATAATCTGCGTCGCATTGGACCCTGCCGTTTGGAAAATCATACTAGTAACACCAGGATGACCGTTTGCGCTATTCGAGTACCCATAACTTAATCCTCCCAATTCGATGCGGGCAACATCTTTCAAGCGTAGGATTTCTCCATCGGAAGTGGCCCGGATAATTATATCTTCGAACTCTTCTGTTGTTTGGAGACGTCCTTTATATTTCATAATATATTGGAACGATTGATCTCCACTTTCTCCGAATTGTCCGGGAGCAGCTTCAATGTTTTGCTCGGCTAGTGCAGCTGTAATATCGGAGGGCATTAACTTGTATTGTGCCATCACGTCAGGTTTTAACCAAATACGCATGGAGTAGTCTGCACCGAATGCCATCACATCCCCCACACCGGGAACACGCTGGATTTGTGGGATCAAGTTGATCTTCATGTAGTTTTGAAGGAACGTCTGGTCAAACCGATCATCCGTACTGTAAACAGTGAAACCTAATAACATACTGGTTTGACGTTTACTGGTGATCACACCCACTTGAGTTACTTCGGCAGGTAGGAATCCTTGAGCTTTGGCCACGCGGTTTTGGACGTTTACTGCGGCCATATCCGGGTCTGTTCCTTGTTTAAAATATACCTCGATAGAGGCGTCTCCCGTGTTGGTTGCAGTAGAAGTCATGTACATCATGTTTTCCACCCCATTGATTTGTTCTTCCAATGGAGCAATCACGCTGTTTAGCACTGTCTCTGCGTTTGCTCCGGTGTAAGATGTACTTACCCGAACAGTAGGGGGTGCGATATCTGGGTATTGTGTAACGGGTATGGAAACCAACCCTAAGATACCCAAAATCACGACGATGATAGAAATCACCGTGGAAAGAACGGGACGTTTAATAAAATTATCTAATTTCATAATTTCAATTCATTCAAAGTCATTTATTTATGTTCTTCCATTATCGGGCGATAGCTTGTTGGCGTTTGGCTGCCGATTCAGCCGGAGTGATTGGTTTAATGGACATACCATCTCTCACGGATGTACCCACTCCTTCAACCACGATACGTTCTCCGATGTTTAGTCCGGAAGTAACAACATAGTTTTTCCCGTCGTTAATGGGTAATATGGTAATCTCGCGGGTTTTTACAACAGAGCTGTCTGTTACTACGAAAGCGAATTTCTTATCTTGGATTTCCGAGGTCGCTTTTTGAGGAATAATGATCGCATTGTCTGATTCCTCCGGTAATAGGATAACTCCTGATCCACCGCTACGTAATATTCCGTTTGGATTAGGGAAGGTGGCACGTACGCTGGCAGAACCTGTCGTTTGGTCAATTACTCCGCTTAACGTTTCTATTTTACCTTTCTCAGAATAGATTGAGCCGTCAACTAATTGTAATTCTACTGCTGGCATCTGGTTTAATACTCCCTGGGTGGCTCCGTTACTTTGGCGGGTCAGCTTGAGAAGATCTTTCTCGTTCATGGAGAAGTAGACAAACATTTTAGAATTATCTGATACCGTGGTTAACGGTGTTGCCATACTTGGGCTAACAAGACTACCGACACGATAGGGAATCTTTCCGATAACTCCATCTGCAGGGCTGGAGACTTGCGTGTAGGAAAGGTTCTTTTCTGCATTGATTAACTGAGCTTCAGCTTGGGCTAAATTAGCCTTCTGTTGTGCTAATGCATTCTCTGCCGTTTGTAATTCATACTGGCTGATAATGTTTTTTTGTGCCAGCATTTTTTTGTTCTCGGCGGTAAGTGCAGCTGTCGCAACCCCTGCTTCTGCAACTTTAACAGCAGCTTTGGCCACGTTTACGGCTTCCTCGTATTGTACGGGGTCAATAACGAATAACGTTTGGCCTTTCTTTACTACCGATCCCTCATCCACGCATAACTTCGTAATGAATCCACTCACATTCGGACGAATTTCAACGTCTTGACATCCTTTGATTGTTGCTGGATAAGAATTATTCAACTTTGATACGCTGGGTTCGATCGTAATGACTGCATATTCAGGAACTGCTGCTTGGTGTCCGGCTTGCTTGTTGCCACAGGCAAAAAGAGTAGTCCCTAACATAATAACAATCAACCTTTGAGACAAAATAATCATAGATTTTTTAATTTTCATATGCTAGATTTTAATTAATTATATTCAATATATAATACCAAAATGCCCTTACAAGGCGGCACAATGTCGAATAGACAAAAGGTGTACCAAAATTGGGTATGAAAATATAGATTTTATTTCTTTTATAAAAAAATTATATATGTGAGTACTTAATTTAAAATGTCTGCCTAATTTTACACTATCTTTGCTGAAAAGGTTTAGATTATGGAGATATTTATCAAAAAGATAAGAGAGGCCTATCCGCTTTCGGATGATACAGTTCATTTATTACTCGGGCACACGGAAAGAGTCGTTCTTCCTAAAGGTGAGTTGTTGATGCGGGAGGGGACTGTTGCAAAACATACCTATTTTATTATAAAAGGATTTGCACGTGGATTTTTCCATAAGGAGGATAAGGATATTACGATCTGGTTTGCTTCCGATGGAATGTCCCTTTTATCTATGAACGGGTATATGTTTTCAACTGCTGGGTACGAGAACGTGGAATTGTTGGAAAAATGTGATCTGTTGAAAATATCTAATGAAACCTTGAATCATTTATTTGCTTCCAATATAGAACTGGCGAATTGGGGACGACGGATGTCTGACGGGATTATATTGAAATTCGAGAAATTATTTATGGAACGTTATTTTATGTCAGCCTCGGAGCGCTATCATTTATTGGTTGAACAGGAGCCGGAGATCCTAAAAAAGGTTCCGCTTCGTCATATTGCATCATTTCTGGGGATTTCTCAAGTGTCATTAAGTAGAATCAGGGCTGGAATTCAGTAACTTTAGAATTTGAATTTTAAATTCTAACCACACAAATTCAGTGCTTTTCTATTTTTTACATATGTAAATTGAAAAGTCTGGAATTTTACAGACCTTTGTGGCCGTTAATTTTAAAGACAGAAAATGAAATGCGGCAATTAAAAGGTGTACTATTGGCGATGATTTCATCATCCACGTTTGGCTTGATTCCATTATTTGCCCTTCCGGCAATGCAAGAGGGAGTGGGATTGGATTCCGTGTTATTTTATCGTTTTGCTATTTCTGCGGTGTTTGTGGGTGCCTATTTGCTTTTACGGCGTGTGGACCTTCGGATAACTTTGAAGGAGTTTGGAACGATGTTTCTGCTGGGAGGGGCATATGCAGCCACATCGCTTTTTCTAACTGCGTCTTATTTGTACATTCCCAGCGGAGTGGCCACGACGATTCATTTTCTTTATCCGGTGTTGGTTACCACCATTATGATTGTTTTTTTTAAAGATAAAATATCCTTCTCTGTAATCATTGCAACTGTATTAGCTATTGGTGGTGTCTATTTGTTGAGTCGTGGTGAGGGGCAGGGCTTGATCAGTTTGAAAGGACTTATTATGGTCTTGTCAACTGTTGTTACCTATGCGATATATATTGTCGGGGTAAATAAATCCTGTATACGTCACATGGAAGGAGTGAAGATGACTTTTTACATGTTGTTTTGTTGTACGATTATTTTTGGAGTGAATATTTTGGTAAAAGGGCAGGGATTGGATATGATGCCTAGTGTGAATGCTGCGGTGCATATCTTTTTATTGTCTTTAATTCCAACTCTTGTATCCGATTTGACGTTAATACTGGCAATACAACACGTGGGATCGACCACAGCTGCCATTCTGGGATGTATGGAACCTCTGACGGCAGTGAGTATGGGAGTTTTGTTTCTAGAGGAACGTTTCGGAATTGAACAGATACTAGGAGTGGGTATTGTGTTGATTGCCGTGTTTATCGTGATCTTGGCTAGTCAACCGAGATATTTTTCCGTGAAACGTTTGATCCCGGCATTTATAAAAATAAGAAGATAAAGTTAAAGATTCGTGTTATGGTGAATTTAATTAGAATAACAGAGCCGACAGATATTCGTTTACAAAAACTTATTCCTCTTTACGAGGAGGCTTTCCCAAAGGAGGAGAGACGAAATATTGATCAATTAAAACGGCTGATAAGCAAAAAAACGGAGATGCATTTTAATGCTATCGAGACGGTTGGTGTTTTAGCTGGGTTGTTTATCTACTGGGATATGCGGGATTTTTATTATCTTGAACATTTAGCTGTTTTTCCCCCGATGCGTAATCTGAAAATCGGACAACAGGTGTTGGATTACATTGCGGAACATTTAACCGGTATGCGATTGTTGGAAGTAGAACCGACCATGGATGAGATGACTACTCGTAGGGTAAATTATTATCGTCGAAATGGGTATGAGATTCTCGATAAGACTTATATGCAACCCTCTTATGATGAAAATATGGAGGTTGGTAACCTTTGGATTATGGGGAACCAGAAGTCTGATCGTTTACAGGAATTTATCGAGCGAATAAAACAGGTGGCTTACAGGGAAAATCGATAATATCTCATTTCCGGTTTAAAAATGATGGAAAAAGGTATTTACGAGATTTGGGTTCCGGAGAATGAAGTTTCTAATATTCACGTCGAATCTATTTGTTAATCCGTTACAATAATTATATTACATAACTGATTGTTTCTAATAAGAACCCGATGAAAAAAGGTGGAGATCTAGTGGAGAAACTACCCTTTTCTTGTAGATCATTCAGAGCTTAAACAGAGCTTAGGCATACCGTTATGGATGAGCAACGTTTGAGTTTCGAATGAACATAAAGTAATGGGTATTATTTGGAACTTATCTGTTCTTTATTTAGAGTATATCTGTGTATAAATTGTCAGAAAATTTCAGTCTGGTATAGTGTTAATTGGATTCATGAATTTATTGCAAATAAAAAAGGATCGATTCTTCGATCCTTTTTTGTAGCGGGAGCCTGACTCGAACAGACGACCTTTGGGTTATGAGCCCAACGAGCTACCAACTGCTCCATCCCGCAATGTCAGTCAAAACATCTCTGTTTTGCATTTGCAAAGATAGTGTATATTTATCGTGTATGCAAGTATTTCTTTCTTTTTTTAGAATAACTAAAATTAGTTGGCATAAGATAAAAGAAAAACGGAAGTAACAATTGTTGCTTCCGTTTGATATTTAATGTGTTAGAAAATTATTTTCCCAGCATCTCACATACTTCGTTGAATACACATTCTCCGGTAAATCCGAATTTCTCATCCAATACTTTGGCAGGAGCAGAATAACCGAAGTGATTAACACCGTGGATACGACCATTGCATCCAACCAAACCTTCCAGTGTAACGGATAAACCTGCTGTCAGTCCGTATTTCGGTTTGTTAGCCGGAATAACTTGTTCTTGATATGCTTGTGCTTGGTGGCGGAATAAACCTTCGGAGATTACGGATACGATTTGTGAGGTAATTCCTTTCCGCTCTTGAAGAAGTCTAGCTCCTTCCACTAGGGTCGAAACTTCAGAACCGGAAGCAATTAGCACGATATCCGGATTTTCTCCTGTTTTGCATACCACGTAGGCACCTTTTTCAGCCTGTAAGGCCTCGTCATAACGATCTGTCCCCGGAAGATCTGCGATGTTTTGTCTGGACAGGATTAGTGCGGTAGGAGTAGAGGTATTTTCCATGGCCATTTTCCAAGCAACGGAAGTCTCGGCTGCATCAGCGGGCCGCAGGGCCAGCAAGCTCATTTTTCCGGAATGATTCTCTAGTTTTTCCATTAAACGTAATTGAGCTTCATGCTCGATCGGTTGGTGGGTCGGTCCGTCTTCTCCCACGCGGAAGGCATCATGAGACCAAACGTATTTTACTGGTACTTCCATTAAGGCAGCCAAACGTACGGCAGGTTTCATGTAATCGGAGAACACGAAGAAGGTTCCGCAAGCCACGAAAATTCCCCCGTGGAGAGCGATACCATTACAGATTACAGCCATGGTCAATTCTGCAACTCCGGCTTGGAAGAATGCACCACTGAAATCTCCTTTCACAAGATTACGGGCTCCACCTTTGATAAATCCATCGGTTTTGTCAGAATTACTCAAATCGGCGGAGGAAACAATCATATTCTCTACTTGTTGCGCCAAAGCTACTAGCACGTCAGCCGAAGCGGCACGTGTAGCAATGTTTGCTTTATGTTGGATTGCTTTATAGTCGATTTCGGGAGCTTTACCGGATAAGAATTTGTGCAGTTTGGCCGCTAATTCCGGGTTTGCTTTTTCCCAAGCAGCCTGTTCTGCTTTTTTAGCTTTGGCATAAGCTCGTTTTTCATCAAGTACTTTAGCGTAGAACTCGGCTACTTCCGGGAATATCGTGAACGGGTTCTGTGGATTGCCACCCAAGTTTTCGATTGTCTTTTCAATAGAAGCTCCGGCTCCGGTTAAAGGTTGTCCGTGAGTGGATACCTTGTCTGAGAAATCTTCCCCGTTAGCGCCCATGGCTCCTTTGCCCATCAAAGTTTTACCGATAATTAATGTTGGACGTTCTTTTTCGGCATTGGCAGCTTGTAATGCTTTGATGATCTCTTCAGCGTTGTTCCCGTTGATCGTAATCACGTTCCATCCCCAAGCTTGGTATTTGGCAGCGGTATCTTCGTGGGTCACCTCATTCACACGTGTAGATAGCTGTACTTCGTTTGCATCGTAGAACATGATCAGGTTGGATAATCCTAATGTTCCGGCAATACGTCCGGCTCCTTGTGAAATCTCTTCCTGTATACCACCGTCAGAGATAAAAGCATACGTTTTGTGAGCCATCCATTCTCCGAAACGAGCTACGAGAAAACGCTCTGCAATAGCGGCTCCGACTGCCATGGCATGACCTTGGCCGAGAGGACCGGAGGTGTTTTCCACGCCTCGTTTAAAATCCACTTCCGGATGTCCGGGGGTTACACTTCCCCATTGACGGAAATTTTTCAGGTCTTCCATGCTATACGTGCCGATCAAACTCAACATAGAATACAACATCGGAGACATGTGTCCCGGGTCAAGGAAGAAACGATCCCGGTTTGCCCATGTCATATCATCCGGATCGAAGTTCAAGAATTGGGAATACAACACGTTAATGTAATCAGCGCCACCCATTGCACCTCCCGGATGCCCTGATTTGGCTTTTTCAACCATAGAAGCTGAAAGGATGCGGATGTTGTCCGCTGCTCGATTAAGGATCTTATCCATGCCTATATTTTTTTGATGAAAATTTTAAATTTTCGGCAAAGGTATGCTTTTCTGTCGGGAAATCAAAGTATAAGTTAGTAAAGTCTGTAGGGGGTAAAAGTCCGTAAAGTCAAAAGTTGTGGGAGTGTTGAGGATAATTTACCATTTCGAGTAGGGATGTTTCGCCAACATGGCGTTATAATATTTGGCTTTTCCGGTTACTTCTCGGTCTAACCATGATGGTTTGATAAAACTTTCGCTTTCAGTCTTTAGTTCTAATTCGGCGAGGATTAGTCCCTCGTTTTCCCCGTGAAATTCATCTACCTCGAAAGTATGTTCCCCGAATTTTATAAGGTAACGGGTTTTGTCGATGACACCGGGTTCGCAGAGTTGTAACAATTCTTCTGCTTCATTTAAAGGGAGCTCTTTTTCCCATTCGTAACGACTGATTCCGGAATAATTTCCTTTTCCTTTGATCGTGAGAAAGCCCTGTTCCCCTTTGATGCGCACTCGAACCGTACGTTCCGGCACAGAGGAGAGATATCCCTGTGTGATGCGGGTAGATTTGAATGCTTCAGGTTTGAAATCTCCTTTCACTAAGAATTTACGTTCAATTTCTAGAGCCATTTTTTTAATTAAAATGTAGAATTTAGAATGTAGAATTTAATAATCTCAAATTCTACATTCTAAATTTTAAATTATTTATAAGTTTTTATCCTTGTACATATTTTCCCACCAAGCAGGTTCACCTTTTAGGTATTTGGCAAAGTAAGCCATGATCGTGTTACCCCAAATGATCCGTTGATTATAGTCCACCACGGCATGGTCGGCATTCTTGATCAAGACGAGTTCCACATCTTTGCCCAAAAGTTTTAGCGCAGTGTAGAACTGAATGCTTTCGCCCGTGGGTACGTTTACGTCGGCTGTACCGTGTAATAGAAGTATGGGAGTTTTTACCTTGTCTGCGTTAAATAGCGGGCTTTGATCCACGTAAATATCTTTCCTATTCCACGGGAAAGCGTGAGCCGATGCGTTCGTGCTGTAGCTATATCCCCAGTATCCTTCACCCCAATAGCTGGAAATGGAAGAAATTCCAGCGTGGGAAATTGCACAAGCGAAGATGTCCGTGCGGGTTTGTAAATACATGGTTGTGAATCCTCCGTAAGAGGCACCCATGCATCCTACGCGTTGAGCATCCACGAAAGGATGTGCTTTCAAGAATGCTTTCGTGCAGGCAATGATTTCGTCTGCCGTGATTTTACCCCAGTTATTTTGATGACGGGCTGAAAATTCTTGCCCGAATCCGGTTGCACCAGAGGGTTGCATTACATATACGACATATCCATTTGCGGCGTATAAATTGAAAGGCCATCTTCCTCCAAAAGTTCTTTCTACCGGAGTTGTCCCTCCGTAGTAATACACGATCATCGGGTATTTTTTCTTGGGATCGAAGTTTGCCGGAAGATAGTAGCGTCCGTCTATCGTGGTTCCTTTTTTGTAATTGTAGTCCCAATCCTTCACCTGCCCGAATTCTATATTTTTATATTGTTCGCCTTGTGGATTAGCCCATTCTTGTGCTTTGAGGGTTGTCAAGTCCAAGGAATAGACCCGGGTCGGATAACTCTCGTCTGAGGCGGTGTAAACCCCGGTATTCCCGTTTTGAGCTAAACTGATTTTTTGTACGAGATCACCCGGACATTCTATTCTCGTGATTTTCCCATCTTTTCCATACCGAAACAAGTAAACGTAGTCAGTATCTCCGGCCACGATATAGATATTTCCATCAGTATGCCATATGTAATTAGATACGGCAGGATTAAAATCTTTTGTAATTGGAGTTACTTCTTTTGAATTTAAGTTATAAATATATAGCTGTGTATCGTATCCGTTCACGATTTGTCCCTTATTGATTTTTACTCCCATTTGTCCAAAAGCGTCAGCAGCTCCGGCAATTAGCAATTTTGAATCATCGGGAGAAAAGACGCATTGAATATCAACTAAGCGATCTTTCCAAAGCGTGTCGATTTGATTTGTACGTGCATTCAACAGGTAAACAGATTGTTTCCGGTACGGGTATTCGTTATAGTCCGGTCGTCCGGTGCTGATCAGAATTTGGTTACCGTCATGACTGATGTCCATGATGGAGGTCGTTTGATTTCCCCAAGTCATGCGAGTATGTATACCCGTGGCTAAATCATATTTGCATAAGAAATACCGATTCCGGTAGTAAGCTTGTCTATCTTCAATCCCATCGAGTTTACGAAGTTCCCATTCTTTCGGTGCGTAATTTTCATTCTTGTAATAGATAAGATAACTTCGGTCCGGTGACCACGAGAAAGAACTGATCGTTTGATCGTCCTTGAACAAACGTTCCATCTTTTGTTGCTCAATATCGTAAGTATATAGAGAATTTCCCGTTCCTTCTTTTATTAGGTACGACAGCTTGTCTTCCCCGGGAATCCAAGTCAAGTTATTAACATTGTTGCCGTAAAACGTGTACACGATTTCTTTGTCGGCAATTCTGTACACATTTGTCATGGAACTGCTTTTGCCTTTTATAATCTCACCTTCTACCATGATGAGGTATTTGCCGCTGGGAGAAACTTGGATTCCACCGATTCTAGGACCGTTTAGCACGTCTAGTATATTTTTTCCGCGTTTAGGGGATAAGGTGAATTCTACTGGGGTATTCTTGAAATCGGAATCTGCAATAAATTGAGCTGAAAATAGTTTATCACTTTCTTTTGTTTGCAGGCTTTTTACAATGATGGAGTGTTTTCCCGGAACCCATTGCAGAGTGCATTCTTGATTTACGGCTTCGGTTCCCTTGTGGCTAGAGTACGAGATTTTTTTCACTCCATCCACGTAGACTTCAGCATTTCCGTAAAATGAGAATTGCAGTTTTCCGCTCATCCATTGCGTGTTTTCTGCATAAACAGCATACAATCCGATAGCCGGAACAGCACTTTTATTTTTGGAAATAACAATGTTATCATTCACGGTTGATGTTTCCCATGTTAGGGAGTGATATTGTAATTCCTGTTCGCCCACAGCAGGGGTTAAGTTCTCGATGTTAAATGTAGAAAGAGTTAATAAATCCGCTTGGGAAAATGTTTTGTTTTCTACGTTTTTCATGTTCCCAAAAGCCGGAAACTCTACCGGGACGGGAGGTAGCCCCATCCATTCCTTGATTGTCTGTCCGTGTAATTGCATGGTACAGATCAGCATGAATAAAAATAATAGTTTTCTCATTGTATTGTGTTTTGATCATTTGAATTCTTTTTCGCAAAAATATAGATTATATTTTAGATTTTCATCGGTTTGACTTAACCGATTGGTGAATAAACTTTTTAATATATCCCGTCAAACTAATATGTTATTAGAAACAACTTAAGTCTCAGGATATATAGTTAACAGCCTGTTTAAATGATCAGGTTATTTGTTAGCGTTTCATCGTGTAAAATGTCAATACTTCAAAATTTTATCATTAAATATTTTGTTCATAAAATGGAATGATTTATTTTTGCAAATCATCTGATGATATGATGAATAAAAATAGACGTATGATTATACAGAAGAAATCTTTGGCAGATATGGTAGCCGAGCAATTGGGACAACAGATTGCAGAAGGGGTTTATAAAATAGGTGATAAACTTCCGACTGAACCAGAATTGATGGAAACTTTCAAAGTTGGAAGGTCTAGTGTCCGTGAAGCTGTAAAATTATTAGTAAACAAGGGCGTTGTTCGAGTCCGGCAAGGCTCGGGGACATTTGTCGCTGATCCATCTGAAAATGATGATGTCGGCATAAAAATGAATAACGCAAACCGGACAGAGCTTGATGAAGTAAGGAAAATATTGGATATTGCAATAGTGGAGAAAGCTGTGGCTCGAAGAACTGAAAAGGATATAGAACGAATGCGCTCTTCCCTTGAAGTTAGAAAAATAAAGGCAAAAAATGGTTTGTTGAAAGAATGTATCGAAGCTGACTTAAATTTTCATATCGCTATTGCCGATGCTACTCATAACCGAATATTAGCAGATATTTACCGTTCCGCTTCTGCTCATCTGCTTTCTGAATTCAATCGTATTTATAGTGGTACGAATTGCTTTGTAAATTCACAAACTTCTCATGAGAAGTTATTGAGATACATCGTTGCCGGTGATTTAAAAAACGCTCGAAAAATGATAATAAAGATTGTAGAAGAACCATAGGAAAATAACCAACTAAAAATATAATGATCAGATGGTAAAGAATATAAAAAATAGTAATAAAGTGATTGTTCTTTTTGAAGTAACGCCTACGGCAGAGGGTAAGGTGCGTTATCTTGAACTTGCTTCCCAATTAAAACCATTGCTTTCAAACGCGAAAGGTTTTATTCGCTCAGAACGGTTCTGTAGCCTGAATGAAGAAGGTAAGTTATTGTCTTTGAATGTATGGGAGAATGAAGAAGCCGTTAAAAAGTGGCGTAATGAACTTCATCACCGCATGAGCCAATGGGAAGGGCGTAAAAGACTTTTTGAAAGTTACCGAATCACAGTTGCTTCCATCATAAGGGAATATGATGATTCCAACCGTAATGAGGCTCCAGCGGATTCTAATGAATATTTCTACAATAAACAAGTTGATGACTGACTATAATATTTTTGTCTATAATGAGACAGAGGTGTCTTATTTGAAAAAGCGAGATAAAAGACTTGCTGAGGTAATAGAAAAGGTTGGGCCGATAGAGCGGGAGGTTATTCCCGATATATTTGTAGCTTTGATCAATTTAATCGTTGGGCAACAAATTTCGACAAAAGCTCATAAAACAATCTGGAAGAAGATGGTAACTGCCCTTGGCAAGATAACACCCCATGTTATCAATGAATTAAGCGAAGAGAAATTACAGCAATTCGGTATTACGTTCAAAAAAGCGACATACATTAAATCGGTAGCACAGAGAGTCTTATCGGGTGAACTCGACATTGAATCCCTTAGAACAATGTCGGATGAAGATGTCTGTTCCAAACTCGTAGAACTAGACGGCATAGGAACTTGGACTGCCGAAATGCTTATGATTTTTTCCATGCAACGCCGTAATATATTGAGTTTCGGAGACCTTGCACTCCTGCGGGGGATGCGTATGGTCTATCATCATAAAGTAATAAACAAGCAATTGTTTGACCGATATAAAAAGCGGTTCTCTCCTTATGCTTCTATTGCAAGCCTTTACCTTTGGGCTGTGGCTGGAGGAGCAATAGAAGGGATGGAAGATTATGCACCGACTAGCAATAAGTACAATGAAAGCAGGAGAAAAAGAGAAAAGCGGTAAGAAATAGAGACATAAATTATTGAAGTAAATTGACTGTGCAAAATATGTATGAAAAAATATTGTAACAATAAAAAGAATAATATGGAAATTATAAAGATTACACGGTATCAATCGCCTGTGGGCGAGATGCTTGTTGGTTCTTACGGTGATAAGTTGTGTATTTGTGATTGGGCAGTGGAGAAGCGTCGAGGTACGATTGATCGCCGCATACAGCGACATTTGAATGCAAAGTATAAAGAGGGTACTTCCGACACTATCGAAAGGGCGATCGAGGAACTCGAAGAATATTTTGCTGGACACCGTAAGACATTCGATCTCCCAATTGTTTTTACCGGCTCGGAATTTCAGTGCACTGTATGGAAAGAACTGATGAAAATCCCTTATGGAACAACCATATCTTATGGCGAACTTGCCCGTCGCATCCATAATCCAAAGGCTGTGCGTGCAGTTGCATCCGCAAATGCCACCAATCCCATCTCTATTTTTGTACCTTGCCACCGGGTAATTGGAAGTAATCACAAACTGACAGGTTATGGGGGTGGGCTTGATGCTAAAAAAGGATTGTTGGAATTGGAATACTCTCAAACAGAAGCAAATCAATTATGGTGAATTTATGAGAATTTTACTCAATAGTAGTATTTGAAGCATGAATCCTCTTAGGGGAAAATATCGCTAAAGATTTGGATAAAATTTAGTATGAAAAATATAATGGAAGGGGCTGAATTCTAAGTCTCTTGCAAATATTTTTAAAAGAAAATCGTGATAAAATGTCTTTTTTATTGCGGTTTTCTTT